>NZ_JBBYHT010000001.1:0-1071061 GCF_038289885.1 Flavobacterium helocola
GATGAAGCAGGAACGTATAGTGTAATAGCTACGAATTGGTTAACAGGATGTTCATCAGATCCATTATTGGCAAGTGCTACAGCAACTGTAACAGAAACTCTTCCAGCAACCTCAATGACAGTTGTTCAAAGTGAATATTTTAGTGACAACGCTACTATTACAGTAAATGTAACTGGAGGTTCAGGAACATTGATGTATTCGTTAGACGAAGGTCCACTACAGTCTTCTAATGTGTTTACAGGAGTAAGTGCAGGCGAACATTTAGTAACTGTTATTGATACAGAAGGTTGTACATTTATGACACAAATAGTTACCATAATCGACTATCCAAATTATTTCACACCGAATGGAGATGGAATCAACGATACTTGGAACATTAGTGGCTTGAATCAAGCAGATGCTAAGTTATACATTTTTGACCGCTATGGTAAATTAATAAAACAACTAAGCGCTACAGAAGATAGCGAGGGTTGGGATGGAACATACAATCAAGAATTACTTCCGTCAACAGATTACTGGTTCTCATTAGATTACACAGAAAATGGAGTCGCTAAACAGTTTAAAGCGCACTTTACGATGAAACGTTAATAAAAAAAGAGTTAGTTTAATACTAGCTCTTTTTTTATCTTTTTTAAATCTTACAAATAATATTTTGTAGTAATTTTGCCATATCTCGATACAGCTATAAAAAATGGAAAAATCAAAGAAAACAATTCTCTCTAAAATTTTAAAAATAACAGGAATAACTTTTGCAATCTCTTTGTTGACTTTTGTGATATTACCTATAATTTTTGCCGATACTATTACTGAAAAAGTAAAAGTCTTAGCCAATAAAAATTTAGAAGGAGAACTAAACTTTAACGATTCTGAATTGTCATTTTTTAAACACTTTCCTTCATTAACTTTAACCTTGCATGAGTTAAATCTTAACGGATCAAAACCATATCAAAATAAATCTTTGGTTTCTGCAAAGGAAATCGGTTTTGGAATCGATGTTTGGAGTGTTGTTTTTGGAAACCAAACTCAAATTGAAGAAATTTATATTGATAATGCTAAAATCAATATTTTGGTTAATCAAAAAGGAGAAGCTAATTATAACATTTACAAATCAAATTCAAAAGACACCACAACTTCCTCTGAAAGTGCTTCTTTAAAGTTAGAAAACATCCAAATCAGCAACAGTCAATTAGTCTATAATGATAAATCTACAAAGATTTTAATTGAAGCAAAAGGTTTCAATTATAAAGGCAAAGGCGACTTATTAGAATCGAATTTCAACTTAAAAACTTCGGCAAAAATTGACAGCTTAAGCTTTGCTTATGACAAAAAAGAATACTTGAAAAACAAGAAAGTAAAAGCCGATTTAATTACAAAAATCAATACCAACTCACTTTCTTTTATTTTTGAAAAGAATGATTTGGTGATTAACAAATTGCCTGTTGAATTTACTGGGTTGTTCGATTTCTTGAAAAACGGCTACCAGATGGATTTCAAATTAAAAACGGAAGACAGTAATCTTGACGATTTATTCACGGCTTTACCTGCTGAATATGTTTCTTGGATGACTGAAACCAAAATGAAAGGAAAAACTTCTGCGTTCTTAACTTTAAAAGGGAAATATATTGCTTCAGAGAATTTAAGTCCCGAATTAAATTTCAATATAAAAGTACGAGATGGTTATGTAAAACACACGAAAGCGCCTTATCCGGTGGAGAATATTTTCTTGAATTTCGATACAAAATTACCAAATTTAGACATCAATCAGCTTAAAGTACGATTAGACTCTTTGTACTTTGATGTTAATAAGAATAATTTAAGTGCGATTTTAATTTCGGATGGTTTTGGAAAAAAGATAACCATCGACTCAAAAGTAAAATCGAAATTAGATTTGGCTTTTTTGAGTAATGCGCTTCAAATTCCGAATTTCAAATTAGCTGGAAATTTAGATGCAGATATTGTTTCCAAAGGAAATTACAGCAAAGAAGATAAAAAATTCCCTATTACAAAAGGAAAATTTGAAATCAAAAACGGATTAATTAAAACTGCTTATTATCCGAAACCAATTCAGAATATTAATTTAAAAGCTGATTTGAATAGTCCAACAGGTAATTTCAAAGATGCCTCTTTTATACTTTCACCAGCGAATTTCACTTTTGAAGGCGAACCTTTTAACTTAAATGCTTCGTTTAAAAATTTTGATGATATTAATTACGATGTAAAAGCGAAAGGAACTTTAAACGTTGCTCGAATTTACAAAGTTTTCTCGCAAAAAGGATTGGATGTAGATGGTTTCATCAAAGCTGATTTGAGTTTGGCAGGAAAACAAAGCGATGCTTCCAACGGAAGAATTGGCAACTTAAAAAATAGCGGAACTCTTGAAGTAAAAAACATCAAAACCACAAGTGATTATTTAGCAAAACCTTTCTTAATTGAAAACGGATTATTCACATTTAATCAAGACAAGATGAATTTTTCTAATTTCAATGGAAAATATGGAACGTCAGACATTGCTATGAATGGGAATTTAGAAAACGTAATCAATTTTGTTCTTTCAGAAAATCAAATTTTAAAAGGAAGCTTCAATCTTACATCGAATTTCTTAAACATAAACGAATTTATTCCAACTACAACTTATGAAACTGACGAAGAAACTGAAAAAACAGAAGTTTCCGGAGTAGTTGAAATTCCAACCAATTTGAATGTTTCTATCCAAACTAATGCCGTAAAAACACAATACGACGACGTTACTATTGAAAATTTAAGAGGAAATATACTCATTAAAAACGGAACCTTACAACTTTCAAACGGAACACTTGGCATCATTGGAGCAACTGCAAAAATGGAAGCGATGTATAAAAACGAAGGCACACAAAAAGCCTATTTCGATTATAAAATTAATGCTTCTGAATTTGATATTAAACGCGCTTACAACGAAATTAAAATGTTCCGAGAAATCGTAACCGCTGCAGAAAGTGCTGAAGGAATTGTTGGTTTAAATTATTCGATAAAAGGTGTTTTAAACAATCAAATGGAACCCATTATGCCTTCTTTAGAAGGAAGTGGAACACTATCAGTGAAGAAAGTAAAAATGAAAGGCTTTAAATTATTAAATGTAGTTTCATCTAAAACCGAAAATCCTGACATTAAAGATCCAGATATTTCTAAAGTAGATATAAAAACTACTATCAAGAACAATATCGTAACTATTGAACGTTTCAAATTTAAAGTAGCTGGTTTTAGATTGCGTTTCGAAGGACAAACCAGTTTAGACGGAAAATTAAACTTAAAAATGCGAATTGGATTACCACCTTTAGGTATTTTAGGAATTCCAATTAAAGTTTTGGGAACACAAGAAAATCCAGATATTAAATTAGGAAGAAAATCAGAAGATTTAGAAGAAACTGAATATGTTGATGGTGTAACTCCAATTAATACAAGCGAAGGTCTACCTGGTCCAAAAACAGTCCCAAATGATAGTATTCCAAAAATTGAACCTTCAGTTCCTGTTGAAAAAGCAGATTGATAATTTGCAATTGGTATCAAATCGTTAAAAAGCTTTCCTGCTTTCTGAAAAATTCGTAATTTTACCTCAAACATGACAAGTAAAATTATGGAAACGCATTTTGAAAGCAATCCGCTGATTGACAGATTACCAAAGCATTTAAAACAATTCATTAAACCTCAAGTTTATGATGATTACACACCAATAAACCAAGCGGTTTGGCGTTATGTAATGCGCAAAAATGTGTCTTATCTTTCAAAAGTAGCGCATAATTCTTATTTAGAAGGTTTAGAAAAAACAGGTTTAGAAATCGATAACATTCCAAATATGTATGGAATGAATCGTATTTTAAAAGAAATCGGTTGGGCTGCAGTTGCCGTTGACGGATTTATTCCACCAAACGCTTTTATGGAATTTCAAGCGTATAATGTTTTAGTTATTGCTTGCGATATTCGCCAATTAGAACACATTGAATACACTCCCGCTCCCGATATTATTCACGAAGGTGCTGGCCACGCTCCTATTATTGCCAATCCGGAATATGCAGAATATTTAAGACGTTTTGGTGAAATTGGTTGTAAAGCCATTTCCTCTTCTCGTGATTATGAATTATACGAAGCCATTCGTTTGCTTTCTATTTTGAAAGAAGCAGAAGATACTCCTGAATCTGAAATCAAAAAAGCAGAAGAGCAAGTTGATTTCTTACAGAATAATATGGGCGAATTATCAGAAATGTCGCGCATAAGAAATTTACATTGGTGGACAGTTGAATATGGCTTGATTGGAACGGTGGATAACCCAAAAATTTATGGCGCTGGTTTACTTTCTTCGATTGGAGAAAGTGCTTGGTGTATGACCGATAACGTGAAGAAAATCCCGTATGATATTTCAGCGGCAGACCAAAGTTTTGACATTACAAAACCTCAACCACAATTATATGTTACTCCTGATTTTGCTAAATTAAGTTCGGTTTTAGAAGAATTTGCTAATACTATGGCTTTGAGAACAGGAGGATTATCTGGAGTTAAAAAATTAATCAGTTCAAAATCGTTAGGAACAATTGAATTGAGTACGGGAATTCAAATTTCAGGAGTTTTTACTAATGTAATTGAAAATGAAGGTAAACCGGTTTATGTTCAAACAACAGGAAAAACGGCGCTTTCGTACAGAGAAAAAGAATTAGTAGGTCACGGAACAGAATATCATGCAGAAGGTTTTGGTTCGCCAATTGGAAAACTAAAAGGCATCAACTTGGCTATTGAGGAGATGAGTCCGAGAGATTTACGTGCGTATGACATTTACGAAGGCGAACAAGTTACTTTAGAATTTGAAGGAAATATCAAAGTCACAGGAGAAATCATCACAGGTTCTCGTAATTTACAAGGTGAAATTTTATTGATTAAATTCAAAAATTGTACGGTTACTCATAACGATACTGTTCTTTTCCAACCAGAATGGGGAATTTACGATATGGCTGTAGGCAAAAAAGTAATTTCTGCTTTTTCAGGACCTGCAGATGTGAATAGTTTTGATATGATTAATCACGTACCTTCATCGCAAACCATCAAACAGAAAAAATCTGTTGAAAGAGAAGAATTAGAAAAACTTTACTTAAGTGTTCGTAATATTAGAGAAGGAAAACCTGCGACTACCACTTTAAAAGAAGCATTTGCTTCGGTTTCTGCAGGACATCCTAACGATTGGTTGTTATCAGTTGAGATCGCTGAATTAGCTAAAAAAGAAGGAAATTCGGATTTAGTGGATAAAGTTTTAAATCATTTAGAAAAAGTTAAAACCAATCGCCCAGAAGTTGCTCACTTAATTGACGGTGGATTAGAATTGATTTTTGAGAAAGAAGGGATTGTTTAAACACATAGACACAATAGATTTAACTTGGCGTTGATTTTAGTCGTTTCACTTATCATAGAAAACAATAGAGAATCACACTATTAAATCATTCAAATTTCAAAAGTAACTTTTGTTACTGAAAAGATTTTCAATCAGCTATATCTTTGTCAAAAAAAGAAACAATTATGGGTATTTTAGATTTTTTAGGATTAGGAAATAAAACCAATGAGGTGCAAGAATATGTTCAAAAAGGCGCTTTTATTTTAGATGTTAGAACGCCAGAAGAATTTAGAGACGGACACATCAAAGGTTCAAAAAATATTGCATTACAAGTTTTAAACGGAAATATCGAAACCATCAAAAAATGGAATAAACCAGTAATTGCATGTTGCCGTTCTGGAATGCGAAGCGGTCAAGCGACTTCTATTTTAAAACAACACGGAATTGATTGCATCAATGGTGGTGGTTGGCAAAGTTTAGAAAGTAAATTATAAAAGAAAGTCCCGATTAAATCGGGACTTTCTTTTTAATCGATTATTTTTAATTCTAAATCTTTATCGTTTTTTACTACATTTCCTTTGTAAGATAATGTCCAACCTAAAGAGTTTGTTACGATCAACATTTTAGAAAGCTCGCTCAATAATCTATTTTGAGCATTAGTTTTTAGCGTAGATTTTTCAATTTTTTTAGCCAAATTTGCTCTTGCAATTTTATTTATCTTATTGTAATCTTCACCTGTAAATTCGTTAAAAGTAGAAGATTCAGTGTCATAATATTTAAAATCGGGACTAATCTTTATTTCTTCTTTTGGAATATTGGTAATGGTTAACATTTTATTTTTTGCATCAATATCATACGTTACTTTGCTCAAATCAAAACCAACCGTAACATCTGCATTTATAACAACCAATGCTTTTTTGTCGAAAGACAACCCTGGAATATAAGTTTCTTTTTTGTCTTTATACGTTAAAACTTCGGCAAAATGTCCTTCGGTTACTACTAATTTTCCAACATTTTTAATTTGAACTTGAATCAAATTGGTATCGTATTCAATTGTCGTTGTATTCGATTTTTTTGTAAAAAACTGATACCCCAAAAACCCAACGATCAAAAAAATCAACAAGTAAATTAACTTTCCCGAGCGGCCAATAGCTTGCACTAATGGAATGAGCATATTTTTTATTGCGGTTTCGGTAGAACTTGTTCGTGCCATGTTTTAAATTTTACACGAAGATAGAAAAGTTCCTCGAATTATTTTTCTAAAATCACAAACTCTACTCTTCTGTTTAATTGTTTTCCTTCTTCGGTTGTATTTGGCGCAATAAACTTGGTTTCTCCGTATCCTTTTGCTACAATTCTATCTGAAGAAATACCTTTCCCAATCAAGTATTTTTGAACTGAGTTTGCTCTGTTTTTAGACAATTCCATATTAGCAACATCAGAACCAACTGCATCTGTATGACCAGCAATTTCAATTTTGATATTTTTATTGTCTTTTAATAATCCGAATAAAATATCTAACTCAGCAAATGATTCTGATAATAAATCGTATTTTCCAGAATCGAAAAATATATTATTTAAACGAATAATCGCACCTTTTTCAATTGGTGTTAAATACAAATCCACTTCCATTTCTTTGTATTCTTTTAAATTAGATAAATCAACGTTTTGAGTGATGGCGTAATAGTTTTCTTTATCTGCCATGAAACTATAATTAAATCCGTAAGGCAATACAATTGAGTAACTTCCAGTTTTTGGATCAGAAATAGCTGTTCCAATCATTTTGTTTGTTTTTAAGTTATTGTATTCGATTTTAGCACTTAAAATTTCTTTGGTTTTAGCATCGTAAACTTTTCCTTTTACTAAGACAACCGGATCTTGCTTTACAGTGTTGTCAACTTCCCAAATATCTCTTTGTCTACCAATATAGGCTTTATCTCCTTTTGCAGAAAGAAAAATACTTAACTCATAACCAGTTGAATTGATAATATTTCCTAAATTTTCTGGTTTAGACCAATTTGTCCAAGTATCATCTAATCGTTTAGTTACAAATAAATCAAAATAACCATAGCCTGGATGACCTTTACTAGCAAAATACAATGTTTTACCATCTGACGCTAAAAAAGGATTCGCTTCATCATCAAAAGTATTTACTACATTACCTAAGCTCTTAGGTTTAGAAAAGGTTCCATCCTCTTTTACAAAACTTACATAAATATCTTTTTCCCCAAGTCCTTCAGGTCGCTCTACTGTCATTAACAAGTTTTTATTATCGTTAGTAAGAAAATACCCAACGTATGAATTTGTGTTTACAAAGTCTTCAATAACTACATCTTTCGGAATTTCCCATCCCGATTGTCCTTTTTGAGCAATTGAAACGCCACCTCCATTTGGTGAAACACCATCTGATGCATATTTATTTCCCAACAATAATGTATTATTATCAGGTGAAGATGAAATAACAAAATTGTTGTCGCGATTATTTAATGGTCGACCAATATTTTTAGCTTCTGACCATTTTCCGTTTTTATCTTTTATCGAATACCAAATATCATCTTTAGGGCTTTCTATATTCAATGGGTTATCTTTTCTATCAAAATATAAGATACTCCCATCTGCTGAAATTACTGGATTTGTTTCTTCTATAGTGGAACTAGATATCGTTTCTGGTAATTTCACCATTTTCAAGTTTGGATTGAATTCTTCAACTACTTTGATTGAAAAAGGTTGTTCTGTTATTTTTAAATCTTCAACTTCAACTGTAACACCCGCATCTACAATAAATCCAAACAAAGAGCCGTAATAAGCATTTTCACCTGTCTGATATTCTAAAACATCATTAATGTAAACTTTAAAAATATTTGCTCTTTTTTCAACTTTTATTCTATTCTTTTTTCCTTTACCGCCAACATTCTTAGAAGCCGCCCATTTTTTTCCATAGTGAAACTCTTTACTATAATAGTGATAAACTTGTAGTTGCTTGTTAGCAGATAATTGCACAACTCTATAATCTGAATTATCACTATACATTCCCCAAACCAAACCATAAGTAGCATAATCATTTGGTGTTTTATCCAAAGTTATTGTAGCTTCAACATCAAAATCAACCACTTCGGTATTTTGAGTTATTGAAATGTAGCGCCACTTAGAATTAGTAGCATGCTTATTTTCTAAAATTAGTTTTCCGTCATCAACTTTTGAGTCGAATCCATCTCCATTATATGTCCATTTGTTAGTATCATCTTGAAATGTATCATTGAAAAGTGCTTTTTGAGCAAATCCAAAAGTTGTAACAAGAAAAAAAGTTAAAAGAGTAAAAGTAAATCGCATAATTGTAAAGATTAGATTGTATTAACTTTACAAATATAATTTAATCCTTTTTAGATTATATACGTAATATGCCGTATTTTATTTAAAAGGATGACGTTGTTGCCAATGAAGTTCTGGCTCTAATTGTTTGAAGATTTTACCAATAAATTTATTCACTAATTTATTATTATGATAAATGAATCCCGACATTTGAACCGGTGACGCACCTACTGAACTCTTTATTTCTAAAGCTGTTCTACCAAAAATAATCTTTTTGAATCCGTTTTCAATTCCATATTTTGTCATGTTGTACAACATATTCAAATACAGCATATTTTCTTTTTGAATGGTTTCATCATAACCCAGAAAGTAGGTTTCTAATGTAAATTCGTTAAGCAATAACGTATGAAAACCAACTAATTTATCATTCAAAAAATATCCAAAAATTTGAAAACGATTACCGCATTGTCCTTTTAAAGTTGAAAAATGATTTTTTGCTAAAAAGAACGTATTAAAAGGCGCATTTTTAGCAACATAATGATACAAATCATAAATCGTATCCTCATGCTGAACCACTTCTTCGAAAGAAAGATTTTTAACAATGATTCCATCATTTTTCTTTCGAGCTCTTTTAAATTGGTCACGATATTTTTTTGAAAGTGCCGCTATGTAATCGTCTTCTGATTTCCATTTTTCATCCAAATAGAAAATCATATTAGGTTGTGTATTGAACTCGTATACATTAGAAAAACGAAACTTCTTCAGTTCAACTGAACAATGTTCGTAAAAATCTTTAAAGGAAACTAAGTGGATATTTATCCCTTTTTTCTTGAAGTATAACGTAATCTCTTCGGCACTTTGAATTAGAATATCACTTATACATTCAAAATCAATTTCTTTCGTAAAAGCATATCCGTTTTGACCTGTAATCATATTATTTCCTAGGAAAAGCGTGTGAGAAGCAAAATTTTTAAAAATAAAATTTCGAATAGCAATTTTAAACGATTTGTCTCTTTCTCCAAAAGATTCCAATTTATTCAAATCTAAATATTGTGCTAAAGAAACACCTATTAATTCCGATTTTTCAAAAATACCAATATAAAAACACTCCATATTTACAGGAGCCGAGCGCTCAAGCACAGATAGATAAGGTGTTTGTAGAAAAACATTACTTTGAGCCACAATGTCCCAAAGTACAGGTAATTCCTTAACTGAATTGTATATTTTAAATGAAATTCTGTCCAATGTAAAAGTAAAATCGCTCCACAAATGTAGAGCGATTCCTATATAATTAAATGTTAAAATTTATTTTATTTCCAGCCACAAATAATAGCTCCCATTATTGTCATTACAACAATCCAATAACCAGAAGTTATTGCTGCGTATCTAAATGATTTTTGTTCAAACAAGCAATTTGTTGCAATTACAGGAACTGCAATGAATAAAGATGCAAAAAAACCGTGTAATGCTCCATGTCCAAAACTTCTATACATATGACCGTGTACTTGCATGTAAGCTAAAAAGGCTTCATCTTTTTCGTTTCCACTTGCTAATTGTAAAGCCCCAATTTGATGAATTACCAATGTTGGCATCATAAATGCTAACATAAAAGCAAAAACAAAAGTCAATCCAAAGATTTTTGCCATATTTCCTTGTTTGGCTTTTTCCTCGGTCATCCCGATTTCGTTCATCCAAATCGTTCCAAAAACTTTAGGATTGTACCAGACAAATCCAACTACAAAACTTGATAGAGCAGCTACTAAAACAGCTAAATAATTCATTTCCATATTGATATAGTTTATTGGTTAGTATATCAAAAATAGGAATATTTTTTTAACAATTGTTTATTCAGCTACGATTTTGCTTGCACTGCGGTATAAAAACTCATTGTAAATGTGTCTTCTTGCAAAACGACTTGGCGATTCTGCATTAACCATTTTAATGTACGTTACTTTTGGCACACTAAAATACTCGTAATTACTACCGTCTAAAAACGAAATATACAATACTCCATTATCCATATAAAAATCTTGGATATTTACAGTTGAAGTTATTTTTTGATATACTTCTTTGTTTTTTTCTTGTGTTTCAGGAGCAATACTAACCAAAAAATGGTATGCTTCAATAATATTTTTACTTCTTTCCTCAGCAGCTAAACGCTCCACTGGATCAGCAATAGTATCAGGATGATCTTCCTTCATACTATTTCTGTAAATGGTTTTTAATTCTTTCAGCGTAGCTGTTTTGGTAACATCAAGTAACTTTCTGTACTCGGCAATTTTCTTTGGATTCATAGTTATTTTAAAATAAAGGTGCAAAAGTAGTGTTTTAATATTGAATCAAGCCAAAAAACTAAAACAATAAATAAAAACATAACCATTTATTAATGAATTAATTACATAAAAAAAGCTCCACATTTCTGTGAAGCTTCTTAGTAGCGGGAACAGGACTCGAACCTGTGACCTTCGGGTTATGAGCCCGACGAGCTGCCTACTGCTCTATCCCGCGATGTACGGTTGTAATTCAATAAATTCTTAGTAGCGGGAACAGGACTCGAACCTGTGACCTTCGGGTTATGAGCCCGACGAGCTGCCTACTGCTCTATCCCGCGATTTGTGAGTGCAAAGGTACACTCTTTATTTAAAATTACAAGACTTTTTTAAAAATAATGTTTTCTTTCTACTATTTCAGGCGTTATCACTACCTTTGTACCCATAAATATATTGAAATGGAGCACAGAGCAGGTTATGTAAATATTATTGGAAATCCGAATGTAGGAAAATCAACACTTATGAATGCGTTTGTAGGAGAGCGTCTTTCTATTATCACATCGAAAGCACAAACTACAAGACACCGTATTCTAGGAATTGTAAATGGAGATGATTTTCAAGTTTTATTTTCAGATACGCCAGGAATTATTAAACCTGCGTATGAATTACAAAATTCGATGATGGATTTTGTGAAATCGGCTTTTGAAGATGCTGACATTTTAGTGTATATGGTTGAGATTGGCGAAAAAGAGTTAAAAGACGAAGCGTTTTTTAATAAAATTATCCATTCTAAAATCCCAGTTTTGTTATTATTAAACAAAATTGACAAATCGAACCAAGAACAACTAGAAGAACAAGTACAAGCTTGGAAAGAAAAAGTACCTAATGCAGAACTTTTTCCTATTTCAGCTTTAGAGAATTTTAATGTACAAACCGTTTTTGATCGAATTATCGAATTACTTCCGGTTTCTCCAGCATTTTATCCTAAAGATGCGTTAACCGATAAACCAGAACGTTTCTTTGTAAACGAAACCATTCGTGAGAAAATCTTGTTGAACTACGACAAAGAAATTCCATATGCCGTAGAAATTGAAACAGAAGAATTTATCGAAGACGATAACATTATTAGAATTCGTGCCGTAATTATGGTGGAACGCGATACGCAGAAAGGAATTATCATTGGTCACAAAGGTGCCGCTTTAAAACGTGTGGGTATTCAAGCAAGAGAAGATTTAGAAAAATTCTTTGGTAAACAAATTCACTTAGCTACTTACGTTAAAGTAAATAAAGATTGGAGAAGCAGTGCTTACCAATTAAAACGTTTTGGGTATAACCAGAAATAAGCAAAAAGAGCAAATAATAAAGATAAAAGATGCCTGATGAATGTTCATCAGGTTTTTTTATTCCAAAACCTTATACATCAAATCTTCTAATTCGTGCATTTGTGGTACACCGCGTTCTCTGTTTAATCGTGCCATAAAATAGAGCGAAAACCAAAAAACTACCATAATTCCCATTATACTGAAATCTAAAACCGTGGATTGTTTTAGCGACCAATGTGTGTAAGCCATCATAGCGAATACTAAAAACAATCCTGCAATGATAAAATGTAGAAACATAAAAAGCGTCCACAACAATTGCTCTGGACCAAATAACCCTTTTACTGTTGTCTTATCTTCATTGGCTTCTAATTCCAAATGCAAAAAAGGCGAATAGTATTTTCTTTTCTCTTTACTGAAATAGAAATACAAATGCTCATCGATTATTTTAATTTGGTAATCGGCTTTGAGTTCCGTTTTTAGCTGTTTTGCTTTTTCTAAAATTTTATCGACACTATTTTTTGATTCGACTTCAAATTTAGGACGTAGCGCAATACTTTTTTCAGGCTCCATTTCTTCTGATTTTAAAGCTAATATATACAATTTTAACAAATGTTGAACAAATTTCACACCCTAGCCCAGATAAAAACGAAAACCCCGCAAATTTTTGACCTATTTTTTCTTTTTATTTGGACAGCGACCTTAGAAGCTGACCGAATAAATTTAGAAAAAAAGAGCTAAAATTGTGGAGTTGTAGTGGATAGCTGGAAAAAGCTCCAAAAAAAATCGTACTTTTGCCGATTCAAAATAAGATTATGAATAATATTGTTGCCATTGTAGGAAGACCAAATGTTGGAAAATCCACATTTTTTAACCGTTTAATTCAGCGAAGAGAAGCTATTGTTGACTCGGTAAGCGGTGTTACACGTGATAGAAATTATGGAAAAAGTGAGTGGAACGGAAAGGAGTTTTCTGTAATTGATACTGGAGGTTATATCAAAGGTTCGGACGATATTTTTGAGGCAGAAATTCGTCGTCAAGTAGAATTAGCTATTGATGAAGCAGATGCTATTATCTTTATTGTGGATGTGGAAGAAGGTATTACACCTATGGATGACGAAGTGGCTAAATTACTTCGTAAGGTTAAAAAACCTGTTTTGTTAGTAATTAACAAAGTAGATAATGCTATGCGTGAAAAAGACGCTGTAGAATTTTACAACTTAGGATTAGGAGAATATTACACGATTTCGGGAATGAGCGGAAGCGGAACAGGAGAACTTTTAGACAAATTAGTCGAAGTATTACCTGAAATGCCAGAAGTTACCGAAGAAGTGGAACCATTACCACGTTTTTGCGTAGTTGGAAGACCGAATGCAGGAAAATCATCTTTCATCAACGCTTTAATTGGCGAAGATAGATTTGTGGTAACCGACATTGCTGGAACTACTCGTGATGCAATTGATACGAAATACAACCGTTTTGGATTTGAATTCAACTTAGTAGATACTGCCGGAATTAGACGTAAAGCGAAAGTAAAAGAAGATTTAGAATTTTACTCGGTAATGCGTTCGGTAAGAGCTATTGAACACAGTGATGTTTGTTTGTTAGTTATTGATGCGACTCGTGGATTTGAAGGTCAAGATCAAAGTATTTTTTGGTTGGCTGAGAAAAACCGTAAAGGAGTTGTCATTTTAGTAAACAAATGGGATTTGGTTGAAAAAGACACCATGTCTACACGTGATTACGAAAGAAAGATTAGAGAAGAATTACAACCATTTACAGATGTGCCTATTCTTTTTATCTCGGCTTTAACCAAACAACGTTTATTAAAAGCATTAGAAACAGCAGTTGAAGTGTTTGAAAACAGAAAACAACGTATTTCGACTTCAAAATTCAATGAGTTGATGTTGCCAATTATTGAAGCAACTCCACCTCCTGCTTTAAAGGGAAAATATGTAAAAATTAAATATTGTATGCAGTTGCCAACACCAACACCTCAGTTTGTGTTTTTTGCTAACTTACCGCAATATGTAAAAGATCCATACAAACGTTTTATTGAAAATAAATTAAGAGAACAATACAATTTTAGTGGCGTTCCAATTGATATTTATTTCAGACAGAAATAATAAAAACAAAAAAACTCGTTAGTGTTTGCTAACGAGTTTTTTGTTTAATCTATTTATATTTTTTTATTAAAAAGCTACTATTTTATATTAACTAATAATTTATTTTTTTTGAGGAAGAGAAAAGTTCTTTTAAAGAAATGAAAACCAAATAAAGTAAAACTACATTAGTACCGATGATAGCAACATTTAAAAATGTTAGGCTCAAAGGATCTAGTTGCTTAAAAACAAAAAAAGCAATCAATAAAAGGACTGAAATAATTAATGCTTTCATACTCTTAATTTTTTGTAAAGATATTGTTTAATCTTTTAATACAAAAATTAAACAAACATAATTTTTAAAAATTAATAACACAATAAAAAACTCGTTAGCAAACACTAACGAGTTTTTTTATATAAGTTTCAAGTACAAGTTCAAAGATAAAGAAGAGTTCGATTTCGCTTTGCTCAAAGTAAGCCTACTTCGTAGGAGATTCCTCTTTCATCGGAATGACAATATTGTGGGTTTAATTTTAACTACCAACTTCCGCCAGCGCCACCACCTGAAAAACCGCCGCCACCAAAGCCGCCGCCAAATCCTCCTGATGAACCACCGCCAAAGCTTCCGCCACCACCAAAACCGCCACCGCTTCTACCTAGGCTGCTTAAAATAATAATGTCGCCTAAATCTAAGCCGCCGCCACCTCTAAAATTTCCACCACCTTTATTTCCTCTGGAAGCTAAAACTAACAGAATAATAATAAAAACTACAATTAAGATGAATGGTAAAGGATTACTTGATTCTTTTCTAGAACCTTTGTATTTTCCTTTTAAAACTTCAAAAATAGCATCGGCACCTTTGTCTAAACCGTTGTAATAACTCCCAGCTTTAAATTCTGGAATAATGACATTTCGGATAAGTTCCCCATTGATTCCAGCGGTTAACCTATCTTCTACTCCATATCCTGGTGCAATCCATATTTTTCTTTCGGTTTTTGCTAAAAGAATTAGAATTCCGTTGTCTTCTTTTTCTTGACCAATCCCCCATTCTTGCCCCCATCTTGGTGTTAAAATCCCTATATCTTCTCCTTTTAAATCTTCAACTGAAATTACTACAATTTGAGTAGAAGTAGAATCAGAATAGCGAACCAATTTATTCTCTAACTCTTTTTCTTCTTGCGGATTTAAAACATCGGCATAATCGTAAACACTCGTTTGAAAACTAGGCTTTTCAGGAATGGTAAACTGCGCTTGGACAATCATTCCGCTTAAAGCTAATACAAATAAAAATAACTTTTTCATATTAACTTCTTGAGATTTCGTTAGACAATTCGTTAGTATCATCTGATTGAAATGGGAAATATTTTTTCAATCTTTCGCCTGCTCTAAGAATTCCTTCTACCAAGCCTTTCTTGAAGTTGCCTTCTTTAAAGTTAGCAATTACTGTATCTTTTGTACAATCCCAAAAATCAGATTCTACTGCTTCGTTGATTCCTTTATCGCCAATTATAGCAAATTTTTTATCGGAAACACATATGTAAAACAAAACGCCATTTCGATCTTGTGTTTCGTCCATTTTCAATTCAAAAAAAACCTCCTGAGCTCTCTCAAGAGGTGATTTTTCTGTATGTTCTTCTATGTGCACACGAATTTCTCCCGAAGTGTTTTTTTCGGCTTCAACAATAGCATGAACAATTTCTTGTTCTTCTGCTTTTGATAAGAAATCTTCGGTTTTTGACATTATTTTTTCTCTTTATTGAAATCAAATTCTACATCCACCGGTTTTTCAGCGCCTGCAACTGCATCGAAATATGGTTTCTCTTTGTAGTTTCCTAAGAAAATTGAATTAGGGAAAACCAAAATGTAATTATTGTATTTTTGAACCGATTCATTAAAACGTGTTCTTGCTGTTAAGATTTGATTTTCTGTACTAGCTAACTCATCTTGTAATTTCAAGAAGTTTTGATTTGCTTTTAAATCAGGATATTGCTCGACAGTTACCAATAATCTTGACAAAGAACTATTTAAATTTCCTTGCGCTTGATTGAATTGTGTTAATTGTTCTGGCGTCATATTCGTTGGGTCAATTTTTACAGAAGTCGCTTCAGAACGCGCTTTGATTACTGCTTCTAAAGTTGATTTTTCAAAATCAGCCGAACCTTGAACCGTTTTAACTAAATTCCCAATAAGGTCATTTCTTCTTTGGTACGAAGTTTCTACATTTCCCCATTCTTTATTTACTTCTTGATTTACACGAACGGCTCCGTTTTTGATACTAAAGAACCAAAATACAAGGATTAACAATAATCCACCACCGATAATAAAAGGCAAAAATTTTCTCATCATTTTTTTAAGTTTAAAGTTTAATTAATTGTTTATAGTTGATTTTTAATTGTGTTCAATTGAGCTTTAATTGTTTCTAATTTGCTGATAATTTCAAATTTATCTAAGGTTTTTTTCTGACCTTCTTTCAAATGTGTTTTGGCACCTTCTAATGTAAATCCGCGCTCTTTTACCAAATGATAAATCAATTGCAAATTCTTAACATCTTCTGGTGTAAACATGCGATTTCCTTTGGCGTTTTTCTTTGGTTTTAAAATATCAAATTCTTTATCCCAAAAACGAATTAAGGAGGCATTTACGTTAAAAGCTTTGGCTATTTCACCAATGCTGTAATATCTTTTGTCTGGTGCTAATTCTAAATGCATTAGTCTAATGATTGATTTTCTTGATTCGCTAATTTTGAAATCTCTATATATTCTTTTGCCGAAATACTTCCGTAATAGAAATTCAGCGGATTTACTCGTTCTCCATTTTTAAACACTTCATAATGCAAATGTGGCGCCTGACTTCTTCCTGTACTTCCCACATAACCAATAATATCTCCACGTTTTACTCTTTGACCAGGACGACACTTATATTTGCTTAAATGCGCATACAAGGTTTTGTAGCCATAACCATGTTGAATTTGAATATGGTTTCCATACCCTGATAACGAAGCATCTGCTTTATAGACAACTCCATCTCCAGTGGCGTAAATAGGTGTTCCTGTTCTAGCTGTGAAATCCATTCCGTAATGAAACTTTCTAATTTTCGTAAATGGGTCGCTTCGATAACCAAAACCTGATGCCATTTGCTTTAAATCTTCATTCTTAACCGGTTGAATTGCCGGAATTGCCGCTAACAACTTTTCTTTCTGTTTCGCCAAAGCCACGATTTCATCTAACGATTTGGATTGAATTACCAATTCTTTCGTCAAAATATCAACACGTTTTGTTGTGTTTTCCATTAACTCCGAATTATTAAATCCTTGCAAATCTTTGTATCTGTTTACACCTCCAAAACCTGCTTTTCGTTCTTCTTCTGAAATTGGAGTTGTATTAAAATATATTCTGTAAATATTATTGTCTCTATTTTCAATTGCTTCTAAAACCTCATTCATCAAATCCAGTTTCTTATTCAAAACCTTATAATTTAAAGCTAAAGCTTCAATTTCTCTCGCTTGAATTTTATCTTTTGGCGTTTCAAAATAACTGGTGTTAATCAATAGCAAAAAAATCAAGAATCCAAACAAAGCCGAAGACACCAAAAACAAGACAACATAGCCAAACTTCTTCCTTTTTCTTGTCTGAATACGCTTGTAGGCTAAATTTTCTGAATCGTAATAATATTTTACCTTCGACATAAATGAAAATATACTATTTTTGTGCCAAATTTATTGATTGACATAGGTTATACGAACAAATTTAAGAAATGTTTCATTCTAAAGCTATTTTATTTTTTAGTTGGGATATTTTTCGAAAATCTAATTCCAAATTCTTACCAAAATCAATAATTAAAATCAGAACTAAATAATTGATAATGAAATCGCAACTAAAAAATAGTTTGTGCAACAAACACAGCTAAAAAAATGCGATACCATATAATACCGATAAAAAATATATTATATATATGAAATCACAAGACATTCGTAAACAGTTTTTACAATTCTTCGAATCTAACGGACACTTAATTGTTCCTTCTGCGCCAATCGTTTTAAAAGACGACCCAACTTTGATGTTTAACAACTCGGGAATGGCCCAATTCAAAGAATATTTCTTAGGCAATGGAACTCCAAAAAGCCCAAGAATAGCCGATACGCAAAAATGTCTTCGTGTTTCAGGAAAACATAATGATTTAGAAGATGTAGGTTTTGATACTTATCATCACACCATGTTCGAAATGTTGGGCAACTGGTCTTTTGGCGATTATTTCAAAAGAGAAGCTATCAATTGGGCTTGGCAATTATTAACGGAGGTCTATAAAATTCCGAAAGAAAATTTATACGTTTCTGTTTTTGAAGGAAATCCGGATGAGAATGTTCCGTTTGATCAAGAAGCATGGGATATTTGGAAAGAATTAATTAGCGAAGACCGAATTATTTTAGGAAATAAAAAAGATAATTTCTGGGAAATGGGCGACCAAGGACCATGTGGACCTTGTTCTGAAATTCACGTTGATTTACGTACGGAAGATGAAAAAGCGTTAGTTTCTGGAAAAAGTTTAGTGAATAACGACCACCCACAAGTAGTGGAAATTTGGAACAACGTATTCATGGAATTCAACCGTAAAGCTGATGGTTCACTAGAAAAATTACCAGCACAACACGTAGATACTGGAATGGGATTTGAACGTTTGTGTATGGCATTACAAGGAAAAACATCCAACTATGACACTGATGTTTTTACACCACTTATTGAAAAAGTAGAACAAATTACAGGTTTAAAGTATACTTCTAACGAAGTTAAAAATATATCAGAAGAACAAAACAAAACCAACATTGCCATTCGTGTAATAGTTGACCACGTTCGTGCGGTTGCTTTTGCAATTGCTGATGGACAATTACCATCGAATACTGGTGCAGGTTATGTAATTCGTAGAATTTTACGTCGTGCTATTCGTTACGGATTTACGTTTTTAGGAACAAAAGAACCTTTCATTAATAAATTGGTAGAAGTGTTAGCGAATCAAATGGGCGAATTTTTCCCAGAAATCAAATCGCAACAACAATTGGTTACCAATGTAATTCGTGAAGAAGAAGCGTCTTTCTTAAGAACTTTGGAACAAGGATTACAATTATTAGAAAACGTAATGGCTGAAACCTCAGGGAAAGAAGTTTCTGGCGCAAAAGCTTTTGAATTGTACGATACTTTTGGTTTCCCAATTGACTTAACAGCCTTAATTCTTCGTGAAAAAGGATACGATTTAGATGAAGCTGGTTTCAATGTGGCGATGCAAGAACAAAAAGCGCGTTCACGTGCAGCTTCTGAAGTTTCTACGGAAGATTGGAAAGTTTTAATTCCAGGAAATGTGGAAACGTTTGTGGGTTATGATAAAACTGAAAATGAAGTAAAAATTACACGTATTCGTAAAGTAGATTCTAAAAAAGATGGTGTTTTATACCAAATTGTTTTAGACAACACGCCATTTTATCCTGAAGGTGGTGGACAAGTGGGTGATAAAGGAACGTTGGTTTCGGCAAATGAAACCATTCAAATTATTGACACGAAAAAAGAGAACAACTTAATATTACATTTCGCAAAACAACTTCCAGAAAATATTGAAGCTGGATTTGTAGCGAAAGTAAATACCGATTTAAGAACTTCGACTTCTAAAAACCACTCGGCTACGCACTTGATGCATTTGGCTTTGAGAAACATTTTAGGAACGCATGTGGAGCAAAAAGGATCGTTAGTAAATCCGAATTATTTGCGTTTTGACTTTTCTCATTTCAGTAAAGTTTCTGATGAAGAATTGCGTCAGGTGGAAGCAAGTGTAAATCAACAAATCGAAGCACAATTAAAATTAGTAGAACATAGAAATATTCCAATCAAAGAAGCATTAGATAAAGGTGCAATGGCTTTGTTTGGTGAAAAATATGGCGATAATGTTCGTATGATTGAATTTGGCGATAGCAAAGAATTATGTGGTGGAATTCACGTGAAAAACACCGCTGAAATTTGGCATTTCAAAATTGTTTCAGAAGGAGCTGTTGCTGCAGGAATTCGTCGTATAGAAGCAATTACTGGTGATGCAGTAAAAGATTTTTACACTTCGCAAGAAAACACGTTAGCGGAAATCAAAGAAGTTTTAAAAAATCCACAAGATGTTTTAAAATCAGTGGCTTCGTTACAAGATGATAATGCAAAATTGAAAAAACAACTAGAGCAATTAGTTAAAGAAAAAATAGAGGGATTAAAAAATACGCTAGTTGCTGATTTCCAAGAAATCAACGGAATCCAATTTTTAGCAAAACAAGTAGATTTATCTATGAGTTCGACTAAAGATTTGGCACAAGCTATTGGAACTTCTAAACCAAATGCATTTGTATTTTTAGCTTCGATTGAAGATAACGCCCCAAATATTCACTGCTATATTTCAAAAGAACTAGTTGCCGAAAAAGGATTAAACGCTGGAAATGTCATCAGAGAATTAGGAAAACTAATCGACGGAAATGGTGGTGGGCAGCCGTTCTTCGCATCTGGGAAAGGGAAAAATGTAGTTGGAATTAAAGAGGCGATTGAGAAAGCGGTTGAATTTTTAAAATAAAAAAATGAAATTTATAATAACTTTATTATTGGTCTTACCTTTTTTGGCACATTCACAGAGGTTTCCATCACCTCCTTCAAATAGTCAAATTAATAATCAACTAATGAGTCAACATAATCAAATGATGCAACAGCAGCAAATGATGAGAATGTTACAAAATAGAGTAGTTTCTAATGAAGAAAAATTAGTTAATGAAACAACCAAAAGGGAAAAATTCGAACAAAAACAAGAAGAATTAGATATTATACTGACCCAATTAACAGAGGAATTAGTTGAAATTGACAACAACAAGGACCTTTCTTTAGAAGAGAAAACAAAAAAAACAAATAAAATAAATAAGGAGATTGACAAGACTCTTGACAAGATTGAGAAAAATTCTGAAAAAATTAAAACTTCCGAAAAGAAAATTGAAGGATTGGAACAAAAAATCGAAGCTTCAAAAAAAGAGCTAGAAGCAGAAGAAAAAAAATAAACCCAAATCCCGCTAAGCCAAAAACTTATCGGGATTTTTTTATTCTATTACCGCAATCGCGTCTATTTCAATCAGCCATTCTTTTCTTCCTAAACTTTCCACTCCAACTAAAGTACTTGCTGGATAATTTTCATTTCCTAAAAAGGCTTTTCTAACTTTTCTAAATATTGGCAAATCTACTTCGGGATTGAAATTTACGATATAAGTATTCATTTTTACCACATCTTTAAAAGTAGCATTGCAATTTTGAAGTTGCTTTTCTAAATTTTGAAATGTGGCAATGGTTTGTGCTTCTAAATTTGCACCATCACCTATTTGTCCAGAAATGTAAAGTGTTTTAAAATTTCCTGTTTTTACTACAACCGTTTGAGTAAAACCTTCATTAGGTTCGATGTATTCTTTTTCAATCATTTGTATGGTATTAAATCTTGAGTAAAAATACTCGTTTTTTATAAAAAGTAGTTTAAATTTGAGGTCTAAACCTAAATGATTTGCAATTTACTACCAAAATACCCATTCAAAAAAGCAGCTTTCCAATTGATTACGATTCGAAAATCATGTTATTGGGTTCTTGTTTTGCGGAGAATATGGGTGAGAAATTTGACTATTTTAAGTTTCAAGCGACTACAAATCCGTTTGGCATTATTTTCAATCCGGTTTCATTAGAAAAGTTAATTCGTCGATCTGTTGAAAAAAGAAAGTTTACCGAAAACGATATTTTCTTTCATAATGACTTGTGGCATTGTTTTGAAGTTCATTCCGAATTATCAAATTCGGATAAAGATGCATTTTTAGAATCTTTAAACGATTTAATCCGTTCAACAAATAAACATTTAAGTGATTCAACTCACATCATCATTACATTAGGAACTTCGTGGGTGTATCGAAACATTGCATCTAATGAAATTGTCGCTAATTGTCATAAAGTGACGCAAAAAGAATTTACAAAAGAATTACTTTCTATTCAACAGATTGAAGAAAGTATAGAAAGCATTATTTCTTTAGTACATTCGGTTAATTCAAATTGTAAATTTATTTTTACTGTTTCTCCTGTTCGTCATATTAAAGATGGATTTGTTGAAAACACATTGAGTAAAGCGCACTTGATTGCTGCTATTCATTCGGTATTAAATCGGAAATTCTCGACTTCGCTCGAACTGACAACTCAGAACAATATCTATTTCCCAGCCTACGAAATCATGATGGATGAATTGCGCGACTATCGTTTTTATACTGAAGACATGTTACATCCAAATCAAACAGCTGTTGATTATATTTGGATTCAATTCTTTGAAAACTACATTTCGGAATCACAATTTGGTTTGATGAATGACATTTGCTCCATTCAAAAAGGATTAAAGCACCGACCTTTTAATCCAAATACCGAAAGTCATCAAAAATTTCTTCATCAGCTTGAATTAAAAATTAAAACCATTCAAAATCAGCACCCTTTTATAAAATTTTGTTAAAATACGGCAATTGTCGTATTTCCTATATTTCCTTTTTTTGTGAATTTTGATTTATCAATAATTATAAAAATTCACACTCATGAAAACTTTAAAAAATTCAACACTATTTTATTTATTTGTTTTATTAATTTCTGTTCAATTTGCAACAGCTCAAAAGTTAGTAACTGCCGCTGAAGTAACTCCTGCTTTTTTAAAAGAAACTTTTGATAATGCTTATATTGAAGTTTTAGAAGTTAAAGACACGTACATTAAAATTAAAAACACGTATAATATTTATTTGGACATTGATTCAAATAAAAGATATGTTACATTAAGTAGCGTTTACAATCTTGTTGACGGCGCTCCTAAAAGAGATGTTTTAGAATTAATAAACAAATTAAACGCCGAAGTTGCATTAATTAAAACGTACTATTCAGAAAGCACAAATACAATAACGTACTATTATTATTTTTGGACTGATGGTGGATTTACACAAAAATCATTAATAAGTGCATTGCGTCTTTACAAGACAGCTCTTGATTTATCTTTAGATAAAGATACAGCAAAACTTATAAAATAATTATTTTAGGTTTACAAATCATAGTGGGTTGAAGTAATATCAATCCACTCTTTTTTTTGCAAATACGTCAAATGTCGTATAGGAAAACGCCTTATTTTAAACGAATTTTACGTAATTAATAAACCTGAATTATGTCTAAATTATTTCTTTCCATCGAATCATTGAGTCACAAGAAAGAATTGCTTGTCATTCTTTTTAGACTATTCGTTTTACTTTGTTTACTATTAAATATTTATAATCTTATTTACGTATTACATTAATTTAAACGTACTTTAAATTTGATTTTTATACTTTTATAGTAACAATGAATTTAATAATGAAAAACACTATAACATACATAATCGTCTTACTTCTTTCTCAACTATTTACTTTTAGTTGGAGTCAAACCTATTCTAAAAAACAAATCGACTCCATCAACAACATGCCTTTTGATGATATTATTGCGAATAGTACTAAATCATTACAGCTGTTTAATAAAGTTCTAGCCGATTCAAAAAAACAAAACTATAAATTAGGAATTGCCACCAGTTATGAAAAAATGGCGCTTTGCTATTTTTACCAAAGCAAGTATGATTTGCACTCAAAATATAATTTCATTGCCATTGAAAACTTTAATCAATTAAAGCAAAATGGCAAAGTAGCTTCACTTTATGCCAGTTACGGTTATCATTTAAGAAAACGTAATTTGGATTCTGGTATCATGTACATGCAAAAAGGACTAAAAATTGGCGAAAAATTCAATACAGAATACGAACTTAGAGGTATTTATGACAACTATGGCGTTTTAAAAGAAATGAAAAAAGAGTACGATAGTGCTTTTTTATTCTATAACAAATCCTTGACTTTAAAAGAAAAAGCGAATGATAAAATTGGAATTCCATATAGTTTGAATAAGATTGGAATGCTTCAATTAACGTTAAAAGATTTTGCAAAAGCAAAACAAAATTTAGATAAAGCCTATCAAATACGACTTGAAATTGATGACAAAATTGGAATTGCAGAAAATTTAAATTTTTATGGATATTACTTTTTTGAAACTAAAAACAATCAAAAATCAATTGAATATTTCACTAAGGCATTAAATGAAAGTAAAGCCTACAATTACAATTATTTAACTCAAGATAATTATCAAAAACTTTCCGAATTATATGAATTAAATTCAGATTACAAAACCGCTTTAGACAATTTCAAAAACTATACGACTTATAAAGATAGTATCTCAAATATTAATCTTAGAATCAAACAAGCTGAATTAGACACTGAATTTGATACCGAAAGAAAAGAGAAAGAAATTCTAGAACAGAAAGCCAACTTAGCGGTTAAAAACACTTACATAGTAATCATTATTTCTCTTCTAATTTTATCCATAATCGTTGGTTATTTTGTGTTGAAAAATCAAAAAATGAAAACCCTTCAATTGCAAAAAGAAAACGAATTAAAAGATGCTTTACTGAAAATCGAAACTCAAAATCGCCTTCAGGAACAAAGACTTCAAATTTCGAGAGATTTGCATGATAACATTGGTGCGCAGCTTACGTTTATTATTTCGTCTGTAGATTCCTTAAAATATGCTTTTGCCGATGGAAATCCAAAGTTAGAAGACAAACTAAACAATATTAGTTCGTTTACTAAAGAGACTATCTATGAATTAAGAGATACGATTTGGGCCATGAACAAAGAAGAAATTACCATTGAAGATTTGAAAACAAGAATTTCAAATTTTATCGATAATGCCCAACTTTCATTAAATGGTATTCGATTTAATTTTAACTTTGATACAAAGTCGTTTCAATCTTTCACTTCTAGAGACGGAATGAACATTTATCGTTTAATACAGGAAGCAGTTAATAATGCTATCAAACATGCGAATGCTTCACACATTGATGTTTCATTTATCGAATCTGACAACAAAATAACTATTGTGGTTTCTGACAACGGAAAAGGATTTGATTTGACTACAACCGAAATTGGCAACGGACTTAATACAATGAAAAAAAGAGCTTCCGAATTAAAAGGAAATTTCAATATTGAAGCTAGCGAAAAAGGAACTAAAATTTATCTAAGCTTACCTAATCAAAACGAAGTTTAATCTGACTAATCATCAAAAAATGCAAAAAATTATCAAAACGGTTATCGTAGACGACAATACGTTCCTAATAAAAGCTATTCAGGAAAAACTTTCTTTTTTTGATGAAATTCAGATAAAATTTACAGCTTTAGATGGTTCTGATTTACTGACTAAAATAAGTAACAATCATAATATCGATGTGATTTTAATGGATATCGATATGCCTATTCTAAACGGAATTGAAGCCACTGAAATCATAAAAAACAAATATCCACACATTAAAGTCATCATGTTAACTGTTTTTGATAATGATGAGAATATTTTTAATGCTATCAAAGCTGGAGCAGATGGTTATTTACTAAAAGAAGTAGAACCAAAAACCCTTTACGAAGGTATTATTGATACTTTAAACGGAGGCGCTGCCATGAATCCTTCCATTGCATTGAAAACTCTAAAATTACTTCGTAATCCAATTGATTTAGACAATAAAAAAGAAGAAGAAATCATTAAATTATCAGCTAGAGAAATCGATGTTTTAGAGCAACTTAGCAAAGGATTGAATTATATTAATATTGCCGAAAACTTATTTTTATCTCCAGCAACGGTCAGAAAACATATTGAAAATATTTACACAAAACTTCAAGTTCACAATAAGCTAGAAGCCGTTCAAAAAGCCAAGAAGAACAATCTTATTTAAAAAAATACGTTGTTTGACGTATTGGTTCTTGATTTTAATTATTACAATTTTACCACATTATAAAATTGACAAAATGAAGGGGACTGTTGGTACTTTCATAAGAAAAAACAAAATGACCATGATTATCATAATCATAGTCATTTTATTCTTGTTGCTTAACTGCTATAATATTTTGTATTGCAATTAACTATTTACCATTTCAATTTCTAACTGCACGTTTTCCCAATCTTCTAATAATTGTTCCAACTCTTTTTTCTTTTTTTCGTAAGCGGCAAAAAAAGTAGCATCTTCAATATGTTTGTCATAATTTGAAGCCAATGCTTTATCGTCTAATTGAATATCTTTTTCTAGTTGTTGAATTTGGCTTTCAATTTTACTCAATTTATTTTGCAATGCTTTAGCTTTCTTTTGGTCTTCGTAAGAAATGTTTTTAACTGCTTTATTTGTATTTGCATTCGAAACCACCTCTTTCTTTTCAATTTCACGCATATTCATGGCGTTTTTCTGTTCTAAGAAGAAATTGATATCGCCTAAATATTCTCTGATTTTCTGATCTTTAAATTCGTACACAATATTGGACATCCCTTGCAAGAAATCACGGTCGTGAGACACCAACAACAAAGTTCCTTCAAACTGCTTTAAAGCGGCTTTTAAAACGTTTTTAGACTTAATATCCAAGTGATTGGTTGGCTCATCCATTACCAAAACATTTATTGGTTGTAAAAGCAATTTACAAAGTGCCAAACGATTTCGTTCACCACCCGAAAGTACTTTTACTTTTTTCTCTACATCATCACCACGGAATAAAAACGAACCCAACATATCGCGAACTTTTGAACGGTTCGTATCAGTTGCTGCTTCTTCCATAGTTTGTAGCAGAGTAATTTCGCCATCTAAATATTCCGCTTGATTTTGAGCGAAATATCCCAATTGTACATTATGACCTAATTTAATAGAACCTTCGTACTCAAATTCGTTTACGATTGCTTTCATAAACGTTGATTTTCCTTGACCATTTTGACCAACGAAAGCCACTTTACTTCCTCGTTCTACTAAAAGCGAAATATCTTTTAAAATGGTTTTATCACCATAGGCTTTGGTAACATGTTCTGCTTCTACAACAACTCTACCTGGCGTTTGCGAAACAGGAAACGATATATTCATTACCGAATTGTCATCTTCATCGACTTCAATTCGTTCTACTTTATCTAATTTTTTAATCAAAGATTGCGCCATGGAAGCTTTTGATGCTTTGGCACGAAACTTTTCAATTAACTTTTCAGTCTCTTCAATTTTCTTAGCTTGATTTTTTTGCGTTGCCAATTGCTTTTCGCGAATTTCCTGACGTAACACTAAATATTCAGAATACGGTTTGTTGAAATCGTAAGCTTTACCTAATGAAATTTCAATGGTACGATTCGTAACATTATCCAAAAACATTTTATCGTGCGAAACGATTACAACTACGCCTGGGAAATTTCGTAAAAAACCTTCTAACCAAATGATACTTTCAATATCCAAGTGGTTTGTTGGCTCATCTAAAAGTAAAATATCGTTTGATTGCAATAATAATTTTGCCAATTCGATACGCATTCTCCATCCTCCTGAAAAAGTATCGGTTTGATTGTCGAAGTCTTCCCTTTTAAATCCAAGACCTAATAGAATTTTCTCAGTATCACCTACATAATTATAACCACCAAGAACTTCATAATGATGGGTTACATCACTCAATTCCTCAATCAAATCAGAATATTCTTGACTTTCATAATCGGTTCTCGTTACTAATTGGTGATTGATTTCATCGATTCGGAATTCGGCACGTTTAATTTCTTCAAAAGCTTGGTATGCTTCTTCTAAAACGGTTCTTCCTTTTACAAAATCGATATCCTGACGAAGAAATCCCATTTTCACTTCTTTCTCTGTCGCTATTTGACCAGAATCTGGAGCAAAATCTTTGGCTAAAATTTTCAACATGGTTGATTTTCCAGCACCATTTTTTCCGACAAGTCCAACTCTATCGCCAGAACCCAATCTAAAAGTTACTTCTTCAAAAAGATACGTTCCACCAAATGAAACCGATAAATTATGTATGTTTAGCATTTAATAAGTTTAACTGTTTAATTGTTTATGTGTTTAAAAGTTACTATCTAATAAACTCAAAATTCATCAAACAAATTGTTATATGTAATAATTGTTACACATCAGAAAGTTAGTTATTGTACCTTTGTGTAAAATATTTTGCAAATGTTAAAAAAAGGATCCAAATTAAATAGTATTTTAACAGGAAGTTGTCCAACTTGCAATGAAGAAAGCATGTATTTAGACAAAAATCCTTACAATGTTCTAAATGTGTACAAAATGCACGAAAATTGTAGCCATTGTGGAACCAAATATAAAATTGAGCCTTCATTTTTTTATGGTGCTATGTATGTGAGTTATGCCTTAGGAATTGCATTTGGTGTAGCGGCTTTTATCATCACCTATTTCTTTGTTGGAGAAAAGAATTTGGTAAACAATTTTATTGCTATTATTATTACTCTAGTTGTTTTTATGCCCGTAATCATGAGACTATCAAGAAACATATGGATTAATATGTTTATGAGTTACGACAAAGATTGGAAACAACATAAAGGCGAAAAGAAAGCTACACTTAGATAAACAAAAAACCGAAACAAATTAGTTTCGGTTTTTTTTATAACATCTTATAATATCAATTTCTTTTTCCAAAGGAATATCGTTTTCAATATGTTGAAATAATTGATTGGCTAAATATGGACCAAGCATTACGCCGCGCGTTCCTAAACCATTTAAAACATGCAGTTGTTTAAACTCAGGATGTGTTCCAACTAATGGTCTTCTGTCTTTAACTGTAGGTCGTACGCCACCAAAGTGTTCAACAATTTCAAAATCACAAGAAATAATTTCTTTTAACTTGTCAACCAATTCTTGTTTTCCTTGCTCAGTTGGAGTATTTGTTTTGTCTTTCCAATCGTAAGTAGCTCCTACTTTATACAAATCATTACCAATCGGAAGTATAAATACACTTGACTTTATCACAACATCTAAATCTAAATTTAGAGCTTTGATAATTAATAATTCTCCTTTTGTACCATCTAATGGCAAATCATTAAAATAAGGATTAGCGTGTAATCCAAAACCTTCAGCAAAGATGATGTGCTTGGCTTGTATGTTTTTATATTGGATACCATTATCTAAAAATTCAATTTCAGTATAATTGAAACCTTCATTTGAAAAACTATTTAGTGATTTTAAATAATTAGAATAGGCTTCAATCAAAGTTGAAATTTCTAAATAACCGGTATGATTCACTTTTCCATAGTGAAATGGAGATTGAATGCTTTCATAAGAACTTGTAACTAATTTAGCATCTAAAAAAGGAGCTAAATTTGGTTTATCAGCAGCTTGGAACCAATTGTTTTGTTCTTCAACTGAGTACAATTTACGAAGTATGGGTAATTCAAAATCGAAAACGACATTCAATTTGGATTGAATTTCATGGTATAAAGGAAAAGCAAAATCAATTTGTTCCTTTGCTTTCCATACTTCACTGAAACGCTTTAACACCACAGGATTATATAATCCTCCGGCAACACGTGATGAAGGTTGCGAATTATTATCAAAAACAAAAATTGATTTATTGTTTTGCAAAGCTATTTCCGCAAATGAAATTCCGGCTAAACCATTTCCAACGATTATAAAATCTATCATGGTGTAAAATTAAAAAACTCTTACCAATGGTAAGAGTTTTTTTAAATGAAATTGGAGAAATATTATTAATAATTCCACATATCTTGTTCGAAGTCACGAATCTTTTCTTTTACACGATCTGATTCTAACAATTGCATTTGAGAGTTTTCTTTCATGTAATCAGCAATTTTACGATCACCATAAACATTCTCTTCTAAATAAATCATACCATTAAAACGACGAGCGTTTAACAAATGATCAAAAGAAAAAGGCATTGCAGAATTTCTATTATTGAAAGCTTTTGCTTCATGTAATATATCTCTTGTTGAAGGGAAATAAACCCAAAACAAATCAATATATTCCAATTCAGCATCATTATTCTTCTTAGAGAAAACATCAGGAACTACTGGACAAATACCTAATAATCTGTATTTTAACTCACCTTGTCTTTTATCGAAATACCAATATCCAACAATACGATAAGCACTTACATCATAAGCTTCAATCTCAGTTTTTCTAATAAACTCCTCATCGATTTTCTTGGTACCTTTACGGTAAGCTTCCATATCCTCATTCATTTGTTCACGACCTACATCAGTAGTATCAACAGTATATAATGAAGACTCGATATCTTTTAAAGTTTTCTTAGTTGTGAAATAACTTGAGTCATAAACTTCAGTTATTTTACCTTCTTTAATTCCATTAATTAATACATTATAAAGAGGTCTTCTATCAGGTGAAGACATAACATCACCTTCAACTGGGAAATAAAGTGGAAAGTTTACTCTCTCATCAAGATCAACAAATTCCCAAATACGTTTTCCCATTAAGATATCTCTATCATGAACATAGCCGTAAGGCAACGGTTTATCATTGTCAGCACTTAATTCAGCTTCAGTTTTTTTCCCGATTTGATCAGGTGTCTTAGCATTTAATAAGTTTGACTGAGCAAAAGTAGTAGCACTTAAACCTAATACTAAAATTGCAATACTATTTCTCCAATTCATTTTATTCATTTTTTATTTGGTTTAAAAAGATAAACTCAAATTAATTTAAATTATTGTATTTCGTAAGTACAAATTGATACTTTCTTAGCCATTTGATCAATACCAGTAAAACTAGCTTTGATTTCAGAAATAACTACAACATCACCTTTTTGTGCTTTTGCAATTGCAGATCTAGCTCTAGAATCCATTCTATTACCACTTACTACAATTGTAGGTTGTCCAGGAACTTTAACGTTAAATTGAGTAACGTTTACTGTTACAGGGAAATCGAAATCTTCCATAACAGCAGTAATAGAACAAACTTCTAAGTTAGATTTTGGTCCTTTATTCTTTTCAGAACCACCAACTTTTCCAGTTGGAGCAGGTAAACCTTTAATTCTAAATACTTGAGAACTAGACATTGATTTACCGTCAGGCATTGTAGCATTTACGTTAATTTTAACTTCACTACCTGAACCTGGTTTTAACATGAATTTACCATCACCTACTTTAGACATTCCAGGAGCACTAGCATTTACTTTGTTAGAAGCAATACCAGGAACCGAAATAGAAATAGGGTTAGGAACTCCACGGTAAACAACATTCATTTTATCAGCAGAAATAATTGCTTGGTTAGGACGAGGTACAACAACGTACTTACCTTCGAATTTTAATGGAATTTCTTTTCCATCTTCTAAGAAACCAAATTCTCCAGAGATATTTTGTTCACCGATACCACCAGCTGTCATAGAGATAACTGCTTGACCGTTTTCAATTTTTCCAGGACCTTTGAATGATGTAGGTACTGTATTAGCATCATAACGACCTAAAACAACTTTACCTGTAACTTGCTCACCAGCGAAATATGCATTTTTATCTAATACAACAATTGCTTGGAAGTTTTTCATAGATGCAGCAGATTGTAATGCATTACCTAAGAATAAATTGTAAGCTCCAGCTTCAGTATTTTTAACGTCATTTTGCATAGCAGTAATGAATGTTAATGTAGATACTGCAGGGAAACCTTTAGTTTTATAATCTAAAAACTTTTGTTTTACACCTTCTCTGTTTGTGATATCAGCAGTTGAGAATTTTTTCTCAATTTCTTTGATAAAAGGAATATACTTTACGTCATTACCTAATACTTTTTTAACATCAGCAACATACTTGTCAATTTTAGAAACAATTTCTGTTCCTCTTGGGCTATATCCATCACCAGCAAACCATTTTTCGTCGATAGTAGACTTGTCCATAGATTCGAAAGGTAATTTACCAGTTTCATCTGGCTCAATACCTTCAGTAACTTCAGCTTTAACCGTCTCTAAGAAAGCAACAAAATCTTTAGAGATTTTTGCAACTTCTTTAGCTTTTCTAGATGGTTCAGCATATTTAGCTGGCTCATCAGTTGCTTTAGTATCTAATGCAGATAATAAAGTAGCGTTAGATTGCTCAGTTAATTTATTAGATTCTGAAAACTTGTCATTAAAATTACCAAAAGCTGTTAATACTTCTTTTGACATGTTTAATGCCAACATTGCGATGAAAACCAAGTACATTAGGTTAATCATCTTCTGTCTAGGGGTTAATTTTCCTCCTGCCATTTTTTCTTTAAATTAGTTTTAATTAATAATTCTTTAATTTGATAAAACTAATTATCTGTTACTCATAGCAGTAAGCATACCTCCGTAAACAGCATTTAAAGATGCAATGTTTGAAGTCATTGATTGCATTTGCTCTTTTAATTTAGCTGCGTTATCAGCAATTTCTTGATTTGCAGTAGCATTTCTAGAAGCGCTATCTAATTGTAATTTGTATAAGTTATTTAAAGCTTCCATTTGAGCTGCAGCTGTAGACATTTCTTCAGCATATTTCTTTTGACCAGCCATTGCATCAACAGTTGGAGAAATTGATTTAGCAGCACCTTCGAAATTTTTAATACTGTTTCCTAAGCTTGCCATTAATTCTCCATCAATTTTAGCTTCTTTCAACATATTATCTAATTTTTGAGATAATAAACCTTGAGCGTCAGCTGGATTTTCTTTTTTATCTTTTGCTTTAGCTTCACCACCAGCTAATTCAGGGTATACTAAAGACCAATCTAATTCATGTTCTACTGGTTCAAATGCTGATAATGCGAAAATTAATGCTTCAGTTAATAAACCGATTACAAGCATTGGTCCTGCACCTGGCCAGTGCATTAATTTGAATAATGCTCCAACGATTACTACTGCCGCTCCCATTCCGTAAAGGAATCCCATCATTTTTTTGCTTAATAATGCCATAATAAATAAATTTTTAGTTAGTTAAGTTAATTATATAATAAAATTGGTTAAATACTATTTAGGACTGTTTCCTGTTGATGCTGTACCCATGTAATCTTGTACAGTTCTGAATCCGATGTAACTTCTTGCAGAATCAGCGTATTCATAATCACGAGTAGAAACTTGACAGAAGTAAGCAACATCTTTCCAAGAACCACCACGAACAACTTTTCTTTGGTTTTTCTTATCAGCAACATGTGGATTCATTGTAGAAACAAACTCATAAGCTTCAGCATAGTAAGAAGACTCTGTCCACTCTGAAACGTTACCCGCCATGTTATATAAGTTAAAATCATTTGGCTCGTATGATTTAGCTTCAACAGTGTACAAAGCACCATCAGCAGCATAATCTCCACGATTTGGTTTGAAGTTAGCCATAAAACAACCTCTGTCATTTTTAGCATAAGGACCTCCCCAAGGGTAAGTAGCACCTTCAATTCCGCCTCTAGCAGCATATTCCCATTCTGCTTCTGTAGGTAAACGGAATGAGTTTACTTGATCTCTTCCTTTTTTCTTTTTAATAAATGCATTTTTATACATTGTTCTCCAAGCACAAAATGCTTTTGCTTGATTCCAAGAAACACCTACTACAGGATATTCTCCGTAAGCTTGATGCCAGAAATAATCATTATGCATTGGCTCATTATAAGAATAAGCAAAATCTTTTATCCAAGCAGTTGTATCTGGGTAAATTTCAATAGGCGGCGCATCTTCGTAGAAATTTTTACGACCTTTTTTCTTAACAGCTTTATTTAAGTCTACTTGATTGTATTTGAATTTTAACTTAGAAGCATCAATAGTTTTTAAACCATTGTATGATTCAGACTCAGGTAAGTACATTGAGTCCATAACTTCCACATAAAATTCATCTGGATATTTACTAGGTTCTTTGATAACCTTTATTTTTTTATTTAATTTTCTTCCAGCATAAATATCATCATCAGTTCCTACACTGTAATAATTTTCATACATATACTTGTCGTATGGAGTCATTTTCGCAGGATCAACGTCTGCAAAGGCAAAATCACCAATGCTTCCACCTTTTCCTCCACCAGTACCAGGCTTTTGACCTTGTTCATCTGCAAGAATAGCTAGACGAGTTCTGATAGTTGAATCTTTCACCCATTCAACAAACTGACGGTACTCGCTGTTGGTAATTTCCGTTTCATCCATATAGAATGAACGAACCGTAACTGTCTTAGTAGGCGCGTCTTGAATGTTAGCTAAATCATCATCGGCTTTACCCATAATAAAAGCTCCTCCAGGGATTAACGTCATTCCGTAAGGTTTCTCGGGATGCCATTTCCTCCCTTTAACTCCTACTAATTCTCCTTTATCGCCTTTACCACAACTGATAAATAATGACAAAATTGCTGAAAATGCAACAAACTTCTTCATATAAACTTGGGTTAAATGTAATTTCTATTTAAGGGCGTAAACCTATTCAATAATTTTGAAAAAAACAACATTTTTTTAAAAAACGTGCAAAAAATATTGAATTTTGGCATTACACCTGCGTTAACATTGCTTTAACACTTTGAAAAATAACAACTTTTACAAAATATTCCTTCTTTGGGCTTTCCACCATCTTTCTGGAATTTCCTGCTCGCAAGCTGCTAAATAATCTTCATGTGTGCAAGGTAATAACGTATTTCTTTTTAATTTATTATTAACATTTGTTAAAAATGGTATTTCTATCCACCATCTTTCGGTTTTATTACTCTTATAAAAGATTAATTCTTCATCTTCTATTGGAACAATATACTTAATGTAATGCTCTTTTGTTCCAAATGGATACTCATTTGAGCGAAAACAAAAACCTTCAATAAAATACCACAGCATCTGAGCTGTTAAAACAACTTCGTGACCATTTGGATTAAAATTAAAAATTCCAAACGAAGTCACTTTATCACTAATTCCAGCATATCGTGTCAAAGCACATATTTCTTTCCCAGTAAACCCATTTGGATTAAACTCTTCAAAATTACCAGAATAAGAAGATTGCACTGAATTCATATCGATACTCACTAAATCAGCATCTCTAAAAACAGGTTCTGCAACCGCTATATTATTTGAAACTTCACCTAAACGATAAGCTTCAAAGTATAATTTTTCAATTAAATCTATTTCTTCTTGCGAATTAAAATATGTTTGAAAACCTAAGTTGCTGAAATTAAATAGATTATTCGGTTCTTCAACTATTATTTTTGATAAATAAGCATCCTTATCTAATTTATTTTCTTTTGAAAAGTCAAATTGGTTATCTACCGAAACTAAATTCACCATCTGATCTAAATTATCATAAGCTCGATACATTGGATAAGTCAAATCCTGAGTTCCGCCAATAACAACTGGAATAATTTGTTTCTTGATTAGCTCTGTCATCAAACTTTTTACCACAAAATAAGTGTCTTCAATGCTGGCTCCTGCCTCAATAGTTCCTAAATCTACAATTGAAGTATTCCAATTCCCTGGAAACATTCCATAGAATTTTTTTCTAAAAGCATCAAAAGAATAATCCTCATTTTCTTTATCATTACCTCTATGTTCATTAACCGTAAAAATAGCAATAGAAACACCTTCTAAAACAGGAAAATCGGTTTGTGTATGAAATACTACTTTTTTACCCAATGATTGACTGGATAAGGTTTGAAGATAGTTTTCAAAAGATTCGCTTATCGGTTGTAGAAAATCGAATACCATTTACTATTTCTTTTTTGCTGTTGTTTTTTTTGCAGGTGCTTTTTTAGTCGCAGTCTTTTTAGCTGGAGCTTTCTTTTCAATCATTTCCTGAACTTGCGCTAATGTTAATTTTGCAGCATCAACATCTTTGCTTAATTCAATTTTGATTTTTCCTTTTGTAATTACCGAACGACCCCAACGTGCTTTTTCTACTTTAATCCCTTCTTCTTTCCAATCGTGAAGTACTTTATCAATATCTTTTTGTTGTTTTTCTTCGATTAACTCATTCAAATCTGACTGAGATAAATTATCAAAATTATATTTTTTATTTACATTGATAAACATTCCGTTCCATTTGATAAATGGCCCAAAACGACCAACACCTTTTTGAATTGGTAAATTATCATAAGTTCCAATTGGCGCATCAGCTTGCACTTTTTCATCAATTAAACCTTGAGCCGTTTCCATGGTTACATCCATTGGATCAACGCCTTTTGGCAATGAAATAAATTGGGTTCCAAATTTAACATAAGGTCCAAAGCGACCATTATTTACTTCAATTTCTTCTCCTTTGTATGTTCCTAATTGTTTTGGAAGTAAGAATAAATTCAATACTTCTTCCAACGTGATGTTTCCAATATTTTGATCTTGACGTAAACTTGCAAATTGCTTGTTTTCTTCATCAATATCGCCAATCTGAGCCATTGCTCCATATTTTCCTAAACGAACTGAAACTTGTTTGCCTGAAACAGGATGCACTCCTAAAATACGTTCACCGCTTTCTCTATCCGCATTTTTTTCAACATCAACTACATTTGGATGGAAATGCTTATAAAAATCGTTCATCATTTTAGCCCAATCCACTTTCCCTTCTGCAATTTCATCAAAATCTTGTTCCACTTTCGCAGTGAAGTTATAATCTAAAATAGTTCCAAAGTTTTTTACTAAGAAATCATTTACAATAATTCCGATATCAGTTGGAACTAATTTTCCTTTGTCTGAACCTACATTTTCGGTTAAAACTTGCGCTTTTACTTCGCTATTTTTTAAAACTATTTGCGTGTATTTTCTTTCTTGACCTTCAAAACTTCCTTTTTCAACATAGGTTCTAGCAATAATCGTAGAAATAGTTGGTGCATAAGTGGATGGACGACCGATTCCTAATTCTTCTAACTTCTTCACCAAAGATGCCTCTGTGTAACGACTTGGCGGACGCGAAAAACGTTCCGTAGCCGTGATGTAATTATTTATAAGCTTTTCATTAACTTTTAAAGCAGGCAACATTCCTTCTTGTTCTTCATCATCGTCATCGTTTCCTTCTAAATACACTTTTAAGAAACCTTCAAATTTGATAACTTCTCCAGTTGCTGTAAAGGTTTCTGAATGATTACTCGCTTCGATTTTTACGTTGGTTCTTTCTAATTCGGCATCGCTCATTTGAGAAGCTAACGTTCTTTTCCAAATTAAATCATACAAACGCGATTGGTCTCTATCAATATCAACTGTGTGACGCGACATATCCGTTGGACGGATTGCCTCGTGTGCTTCTTGTGCTCCTTTTGATTTGGTATTAAAATTTCTTGGTTTCGAAAATTCCTTTCCGTAGTAACTTGTAATTTCAGCTTGAGCTGCTGCCATTGCTTCTTGCGATAAGTTTACACTATCCGTTCTCATATAAGTTATAAGTCCGGCTTCGTACAAACGTTGTGCAATTTGCATGGTAATTCCAACAGGCAAATACAATTTTCTCGCTGCTTCTTGTTGCAACGTAGAAGTTGTAAAAGGCGCTGCTGGTGATTTTTTTGTTGGTTTGGTTTCTAAATCTCCTACTTTGTAAGATGAACCTATATTTTTAGTTAAGAAATCTTCTGCTTCTTTTTTAGTAGCGAAGTTCTTTGGTAATTTTGCTTTAAATGTTTTTCCAGCTTCATTTGTAAATTCTGCTGTAATGCTATACGATGCTTCTGGGTTGAAATTTTGAATTTCTCTTTCGCGTTCTACAATCAAACGAACAGAAACCGATTGTACACGACCAGCCGATAATCCTCCTTTAACTTTTTTCCAAAGTACAGGAGATAATTCGTAACCTACTAATCTGTCTAAAACTCTACGCGCTTGTTGTGCGTTTACTAAGTTGTAATCAATTCCTCTCGGATTTTCGATTGCTTTTTGAATAGCCGTTTTCGTAATTTCGTGAAAAACGATACGTTTTGTTTTTTCAGGCTTTAAATTTAATTCTTCAGATAAGTGCCAAGAAATTGCTTCTCCCTCACGGTCCTCATCGGAAGCTAACCAAACCATTTCGGCATTTTTAGCTAATCCTTTTAATTTGGTCACTAATGCTTTTTTATCGGCAGAAACTTCATATTTCGGTTTAAAACCATTTTCTACATCTACACCAATTTCTCTCGAAGGCAAGTCGGCAATATGGCCGTAACTCGACTCTACTTGATACTCACTTCCCAGAAATTTCTCGATGGTTTTTGCCTTAGCTGGTGACTCAACGATTACTAAATTCTTTGCCATTTCACATTTTTTTGAATCGCAAAAGTATAGGTTTTTTTTAAATTTTAACATCCCGAGTATTTTTTTACCTACAATTAACCAAAATATAGGTCAAATTGCTCCTATATATATAGGTGTAAAAACCACGAAAAACGGCTACTTAGAATTAGAACAAAAAATAATTTAAAAATTTCATGTTAAACCTTTTCTGCCATCTTGTCAGATTTTATAATTTAGTATTATCTTTGCAATCCGATTATTCGGATTGATTTAAAGGAAATCTTTATATGGAAAAGGAAATTGACGAGAAAAAACAAGGTCAGAGTTTAGTGCTTGACCAAAAAGAAGGAAATACAAAAAAACTTTTTATAGAGAGTTATGGTTGCCAAATGAATTTTTCGGACAGCGAAATTGTGGCGTCTATTCTTTATGAAAACGGATATAATACAACTCAAAACTTAGAAGATGCCGATTTAGTTTTGGTTAACACTTGTTCTATTCGCGATAAAGCGGAACAAACGATTCGTAAACGTTTAGAAAAATACAACGCTGTAAAGAAAATCAATCCAACCATGAAAGTTGGGGTTTTAGGTTGTATGGCGGAACGTTTGAAAAGTCAGTTTTTAGAGGAAGAAAAAATTGTAGACATGGTGGTTGGACCCGATGCTTACAAAGATTTACCAAATTTATTAGCAGAAGTTGAAGAAGGAAGAGATGCCATCAACGTAATTCTTTCAAAAGAAGAAACGTATGGCGATATTTCTCCTGTTCGTTTAAATAGTAATGGCGTTAATGCTTTCGTTTCAATTACAAGAGGTTGCGATAACATGTGTACGTTTTGCGTTGTTCCTTTTACACGTGGCCGTGAGCGTAGTCGTGAACCACAAAGTATTATTGACGAAATTCAAGATTTATACGATAGAGGTTTCAAAGAAGTAACCTTGTTAGGACAAAATGTAGACAGTTACCTTTGGTATGGTGGTGGTTTGAAAAAAGACTACGACAAAGCCACTGAAATGCAAAAAGCTACGGCTATGGATTTTGCGCAATTGTTAGACAAATGTGCGATGTTGTTTCCAAAAATGCGTTTTAGATTTTCGACTTCGAATCCGCAAGATATGCATGAAGAAGTATTGCACGTTATTGCAAAACATCATAATATCTGCAACTACATTCACTTACCGGTTCAAAGTGGAAGCACTAGAATTCTAAAAGAAATGAATCGTCAACACACGCGTGAAGAATACATGGTGTTGATTGATAAAATATATTCAATTATTCCAGATATTTCATTGTCTCAAGATATGATTGCTGGTTTCCCAACAGAAACAGAAGAAGATCATCAAGATACTCTGAGTTTGATGGAATATGTAAAATATGATTTCGGATTTATGTTTGCGTATTCAGAACGTCCTGGAACTTTAGCTGCCAGAAAAATGGAAGACGACGTACCAGAAGAAGTCAAAAAACGTAGGTTAACCGAAATTGTAGATTTGCAACAAAAACACGGATTAGAAAGAACGCAACGTTTTATTGGACAAGAAGTAGAAGTATTGATTGAAAAAGAATCTAAACGTTCTGATGCGCATTGGAGTGGAAGAAATTCTCAAAATACAGTAGTGGTTTTCCCAAAAGAAAATTACAAAGTAGGCGAATTCGTAATGGTAAAAATCACAGACTGTACAGCCGCAACTTTAATTGGAGAAGCGGTTGGTTATTCTGAAATAATGAATTAATTTTTTTGTTTCAAGTTTCAAGTTTAAAAGTTCCAAGTTAACTTTCTAAACCTGAAACCTGAAACCTGAAACAAACTATATGGAATCAGTACAAGCTATAAAACAACGATTTGAAATTATTGGGAACGACCCAAAACTCAATCGTGCCGTGGAGAAAGCCATTCAGGTAGCTCCAACGGATATTTCGGTATTGGTAACAGGTGAAAGTGGTGTTGGAAAAGAAAGTATTCCAAAAATTATTCACTCGCTTTCGCACAGAAAACATGGGAAATATATTGCAGTAAACTGTGGTGCAATTCCTGAAGGAACGATTGACAGTGAACTTTTTGGTCACGAAAAAGGTTCGTTTACTGGAGCAACCAACACACGTGAAGGTTACTTTGAAGTAGCCGATGGCGGAACTATATTTTTAGATGAAGTTGGTGAATTACCTTTAACCACTCAAGTGCGTTTATTACGTGTTTTAGAAAATGGTGAATTCATCAAAGTGGGTTCTTCACAAGTGCAAAAAACAAATGTTCGTATTGTAGCTGCTACCAACGTAAACATGTTTGATGCCATTGAAAAAGGAAAGTTTCGTGAAGATTTATTTTATCGTTTGAGCACGGTAGACATTATGTTGCCACCACTTCGCGAACGTAAAGATGACATTCATTTGTTATTTAGAAAATTTGCTGCTGATTTTGCGCATAAATACAAAATGCCTCCTATAAAATTAGATGACGACGCCATTCAATTGTTGATTAAATACAGATGGAGTGGAAATATTCGTCAGTTACGAAATGTTGCTGAGCAAATCTCTGTTTTAGAAACGAAGCGCGAGATTTCTTTGCAAACGCTTCACTCCTATTTACCACAGGAAAATGCAAATTTACCTTCGGTAATTGGAACTAAAAAATCGGAAAGTGATTTTAGTAACGAAAGAGAAATTTTGTACAAAGTTCTTTTTGATATGAAAAGTGATTTGAACGATTTGAAAAAGCTCACTCTAGAATTAATGCAGAACGGAAGTTCAAAAGTACAAGAAGCGAATAAAGGATTAATTCAGAAAATTTACGGTAAACCCGAAGAAAATGCTATTTTTGAAGAAGAACCAAGAGTGGAAATGCTTCCGAATCAAAATAATCTGATGCAAGAAGAATTTGAAGACGAAGACGATGATCAAAATTATTTATTTGCAGAAACCGTTGATGAAGAAGAAACATTGAGTTTAGAAGCGAAAGAAATTGAATTAATCAAAAAATCGTTAGAACGCAATAAAGGGAAAAGAAAAGCTGCGGCTGATGAATTAGGCATTTCAGAACGAACACTTTATAGAAAAATCAAACAATACGATTTATAATGAGATATTTAATAATTGTTTTTAGCATCACTATTTCACTACTTGTAAACAGTTGTGGAGTTTATAATTTTACAGGTGCAAAGCCCGTAGATGCTAAAACATTTCAAGTAAATTACTTTCAAAACAATGCACCTTTAGTGGAGCCTGGAATTGAAAGAACCTTTACGATTGAACTTCAAGAGATAATACAAAATCAAACAAATCTAAATTTAGTTTCTCAAGGTGGCGAATTACTATACGAAGGTGAAATTGTAGATTACCGCATTACGCCAATGACTGCAACTGCAGATCAAAGAGCAGCACAAAACAGATTGACTATTTCTGTAAACGTAAGATTTAGCAATAGAAATAAAGAAGACGATAATTTTGAAAAACGTTTTTCATTCTTCTATGATTTTGATGCCAATCAGCAATTAGTAGGTTCGCAATTAACAACGGCATTAGACGTAATTTTCGAGAGAATCACGCAAGATATTTTCAACGAATCATTAGCCAAATGGTAATTAATTTGTAAATTTTGAACATATCCGATTTAACATATCTTTTAAATAAGCCTGAAACCATTAACGAAAAGCAAACCATTGCTTTAGAGAATGTAGTTTTACAGTTTCCGTATTTTCAGTCGGCTCGCGCTCTACATTTAAAAGGATTGTTCAATCAGGAAAGTTTTAGATACAATTACGAATTAAAAAAAACAGCTGCTTACACTACTGATAGAACGATTTTATTTGAATTTATAACTTCGGATAATTTTACTGCAATCCAACAAGAGAAGATTGATGAAATTCAAAGATCTTTAATGGATATTGAAGTACATCACATGGAAGAAGTAATTGTACTACCTCAAATAGAAACTATTGCTATTGAAGAAGAAAAAGTTGAACTTGAAGTAATAGAAAAAACTTCAGAGGAAAAATTAGAAATTGGCAAACCGATACCATTTACACCATCTGAAAGACATTCCTTTCAAGAATGGTTACAATTGACAAAATTCAGTCCAATTGAGCGTGAAATCGAAGAAAAAAATACTCAAAACGACCCTGAAAAGCAAAAAAAATTAGATATAATCGATAAATTTATTGAAGCCAATCCAAAAATTGCTCCAGTAAAAGAAACGACCAAACCACCTGCAAATATTAGCAAAAGTACTGAAGAGCCTACACACTTAATGACTGAAACATTAGCCAAAGTGTATTTGGAACAAAAAAAATATACAAAAGCGATACAAGCTTATGAAATATTAATTTTGAAATATCCAGAAAAAAGTAGTTTCTTTGCAGACCGAATAAACGAAATCAAAAATTTACAACAAAATAATAATTAATTATGGGATTCACAGGTTTTTTAATTGCGATAACAATTGTTTGTTTTTTATTAATCTTAGCTATTATGGTTCAAAACCCTAAAGGTGGAGGTTTATCTTCTTCATTTGGTGGTTCCCAACAATTAGGTGGAGTTCAAAAAACAACAGACTTTTTAGATAAAAGTACTTGGACGTTAGGAGGAATTTTAATTGCATTAATTTTACTTTCTAGTTTAAGTTTTAATGGAGCTGCATCTGGTTCTAAAGTATTAGGTGAAGATGAAACAACTGTTCCTACTACAACAGTTCCTACAACTCCAGAAGCTACTAAACAAGCTGCTCCTGCTGCTACACCAGCGCCAGTTGCAACTGATTCTGCAAAATAAGAATTGACAATATATATAAAATGCCAGCATGTCAGTGCTGGCATTTTTTTTACCGAAAAATTGTCAGAAAATCGCTTTGGCACAATTTCTGAAAAACAACAAGCAACAAATTAATTTTAATAAATAAAACATACAACCATGTCCTTAAACATTAAACCTATTTCAGATCGTGTAGTAATTGCTCCTTTGGCAGCAGAAACTACAACAGCTTCAGGAATTATCATTCCAGACACTGCAAAAGAAAAACCACAAAAAGGTACTGTAGTAGCCGTGGGAAATGGCAAAAAAGACTATACTATGACTGTTAAAGTTGGAGATACAGTTTTATACGGAAAATATTCAGGAACAGAATTCAAATATGAAGGTAAAGATTACCTGATTATGAGAGAAGATGAAATTTATGCTATTCTTTAATCTTAGATTAAATAACAACATTTTAACGTTAAACATTCAAACAAAAAAATAAAATGGCAAAAGATATAAAATTCGATATTGAAGCTCGCGACGGTTTAAAACGTGGCGTTGATGCATTAGCAAATGCAGTAAAAGTAACTTTAGGACCTAAAGGAAGAAATGTAATTATTTCAAAATCATTTGGCGGACCAACGGTAACTAAAGACGGTGTTTCTGTTGCAAAAGAAATCGAATTACAAGACCCATTAGAAAATATGGGAGCTCAAATGGTTAAAGAAGTAGCTTCAAAAACTAATGATTTAGCGGGAGACGGAACAACAACTGCTACGGTTTTAGCACAAGCTATCGTAAAAGAAGGTTTGAAAAACGTTGCTGCTGGAGCAAATCCGATGGATTTAAAAAGAGGAATTGACAAAGCAGTTGAAACTATTGTAGCAGAATTAAGCAAACAATCAGTAGCTGTGGGTGATTCATCAGAAAAAATCAAACAAGTAGCTTCTATTTCGGCTAACAATGATGAAACTATTGGTGATTTAATCGCGGTAGCTTTTTCAAAAGTTGGAAAAGAAGGCGTTATCACTGTTGAAGAAGCAAAAGGAACGGATACTTATGTAGATGTTGTAGAAGGAATGCAGTTTGATAGAGGGTATTTATCTCCTTACTTTGTAACTGATGCTGATAAAATGGTTGCCGAATTAAGCAATCCATACGTTTTATTATACGATAAGAAAATATCAAATTTACAAGAATTGTTACCGGTTTTAGAACCAGTAGCACAATCTGGAAGACCATTGTTAATCATTGCTGAAGATGTTGACGGACAAGCGTTAGCAACTTTAGTAGTTAATAAATTACGTGGTGGTTTAAAAATTGCTGCTGTAAAAGCCCCAGGTTTTGGAGACAGAAGAAAAGCTATGTTAGAAGACATCGCTATCTTAACTGGAGGAACTGTAATTGCTGAAGAAAGTGGGTATTCATTAGAAAATACAACTTTAGACATGCTTGGAACAGCAGAAAACATTACGATTGATAAAGATAATACTACAATTGTAAACGGTTCTGGAGATGCTGAAAATATCAAAGCTAGAGTCAACCAAATTAAATCACAAATTGAAACAACTACTTCAGATTACGATAGAGAAAAACTACAAGAGCGTTTAGCTAAATTAGCTGGTGGTGTTGCTGTTTTATATGTTGGTGCGGCTTCTGAAGTAGAAATGAAAGAGAAAAAAGACCGTGTTGACGATGCTTTACACGCAACTCGTGCAGCAGTTGAAGAAGGAATTGTTGCTGGTGGTGGTGTTGCTTTAGTAAGAGCAAAAGCTGCATTAGCAAACTTAAAAGCTGAAAACGCAGACGAAGCAACCGGAATTCAAATCATCAATAAAGCAGTTGAATCTCCTTTGAGAACTATTGTTGAAAATGCTGGTGGTGAAGGTTCTGTAGTAATTGCAAAAGTTACCGAAGGTAAAGACGATTTCGGATTCAATGCAAAAACAGGAGAATATGTTCAAATGTTAGCTGCTGGAATTATTGATCCTAAAAAAGTAACACGTGTAGCTTTAGAAAATGCAGCTTCTGTAGCTGGAATGATTTTAACTACTGAATGTGCTTTAATAGACATCAAAGAAGAATCATCAAGTATGCCAATGGGCGGAGGAATGCCAGGCATGATGTAATTCGAAGTAAAAAGTACGAAATATATAAACCCCGATTTGAAATTTCAAATCGGGGTTTATTTTTATTTTCTCCAATCGAAATTAGTTACATAAGTTAGTCTTACTGTTGGATTACTTTCCTGAAATGTGTTCGTAAAATTCCAAATATTTTGATGAATGTAACTCAATTGCATTTGATGATTTTTATCAAAATTATACCCAACTCCACCAATCAATCGGTTCTGATTTAGAAACGTTTTTCCTGCATTGGAACCAATATTCACAAAAACCTCATCGCCAAACAACGCAAATAATTTAGTTGCATCTTCCCTTTTTATCAAAGGATAATTGAATAAAAGCATATATCGCATTCGGTTTCTATAATCGTAATGATCTATTTCTAAATCACCATTCGATTGTGCTTTAGCAACTCCAACATATCGAAATTCATCTCGTAATCGGTGTGTGATTTTTAATTGTCCACTGTTGTGAACAAACGTTCCTTGAATCCAAAAATGATTTTCAGGAATGCTAATTTTATTCATCGCCGGATTTCCATAAGAATAGGTATTGTAATGACTAAATCCAACACTTCCCATAAACTTTTTAGTAAATTGATAATCTACCGAAGGACGAATAAAATATTGCTGTTTTTCAGAAAATCCGTTAGCATATCGCATTGTGGCTTCAAACGAAAATGAAAACTTTTCTGTAATCATATTCTTTCCAAAATAATGCAACCAAATATCGTTATTACTTTCTTTTACTTGTGCATAACTAATATTCACAGTAAATAAGCTCGCTATTCCGATAAAGAACAGCAAGCGCATTTTTATATTTTTCATCCTTATTCTGCAATTAGATTTTTTCTTGAAGCTTTTGGGTGCAAAGATAAGGGTTTATGATTTTCTAAACCAATGATAGTTACTGTTCCTCCATCATCATGTGCTTCATAATCATGTTTAAAATGCTCCAAATTTTCCATTACCGAATGGTCTACTAATTTTGTTTTTTTCAAACAAATACTTACTTGATATCCAGGCGGAATTTCTTCTAATTTTCTTTTGATTCCCAAATAATTAGAAAAAATAGCGGCTTTATTAATTTCAACTTTGTACTCATTATCCACAAAGGAAACAACTGTAGGCGCTTTAAAGAAAGAGGAAATTGGCGTGCCATTAACAACATGAATAATCATTTTAACCAACATTCCTGCGGCAATTCCAAGTAATAAATCTTCAAATAAAGTTACCAAAACAGTAACTGTGAAAATGAACAATTGTTCTTTTCCAATGTGCAACATATGCATGAATTCTTTTGGATGTGCCAATTTAATTCCCACACTAATTAACATGGCCGCTAATGCTGCGTTAGGAATCATTTCTAGTAACGGAGCAGCTAATAAAACAAAAAGTAAAATGAAAAATCCGTGAAAGAAATTTGCCCAACGTGTTTTAGCACCATTATTAACATTAGAAGAACTACGAGCTACTTCAGAAATCATTGGCAAACCACCTAAAACAGCAGCTAGCGTATTTCCAATTCCAACTGCGATTAAATCTTTATTTGTGTTGGATTTTCTTTTGAACGGATCTAACAAATCGATAGCTTTTACGGTTAGTAACGATTCTAACGTACCAACCAAAGCAAACATAATTACATATTTAATGAATAATCCGGTTTGATTAATTCCTGAAAAATCGACATTCCAGTTGATATTATCTACTAAATTTCCGATTTTTACTAAAGCGTACGGTGGTTCTGTGTGTGCAAAATCCATAAATAATTCACATGGAATTGCAAATAACAACACAACCAAAGGCGCAGGAATCATCTTAATAGATTTGTTTTTGATGAATGGCCAGCCCAACATAATTGCCAAACTCACCACTCCAATAATCGAAGCTTTTGTATCTAAATTGATGATGAATTTGGGAATGTTTAATAACAATTCAATTGGCCCCATTCCTTTAGCTAAAGCAGGATTATCATTCAATAAAACCGGAATTTGTTTAGCAATAATAATAATACCAATAGCAGCCAACATCCCGTGAATAGTTGAAAGCGGGAAGAAATCGGCTAACTTACCTAATTTCAAAACACCGAAAAGGATTTGAATTATTCCGGCAACAACCATCGCGCCAAGGGCTAATTTCCAACCTAAATCGTTATTTCCTTGACCAAACTCGGCAACAGCACCTGCAACAATAACAATTAAACCGGCAGCTGGTCCTTTAATCGTTAAGCGAGAACCCATGAAAAACGAAACTACTAAACCACCAATAATTGCAGTAATTAATCCCATGATTGGAGGGAAATCTGAAGCTTTTGCAATTCCTAAACTTAAAGGTAAAGCTAATAAAAACACTATAAAACCAGAAATTGCATCCGATTTAAAATTCTCTTTTAAACCTGCCAATCCATCAGCAGGTATATATTTTTTTATTTTTGAAGTCATTTCAACTAATTTTATGATGATTTGTAAGGCAACTCATGGTAAGTTTTTACATGAGGACCAAGAAATAAACGTGCATAAATTCGGATTCCAGCAATACCTGAAACCACAAAACTTGATGCTACAAAAAAGGCAAGTATAACTTGATTACTACCGATGTGACTAAAAATCAAATCTTCGCCAATAAAGGTTGAAGTAATTGGAAATCCGGTAATTCCAAGTGTTGCCAATAAGAAAAAGAAAGCAAATTTTGGATGTTCATAAACATGTCCTAAATATTGACTAATTAAAATGCGCATTTCTATTTTTTTCAGCTGAAGCAAAGCAATATAACCTATGCCTCCAGCAAGAATAATTCCTGCTAAATAAAAGGCAATTTCGCTTACACTAACTTTGTCGTTGAACACAATGGCTAAAGCAATCCAAAAATGATTTAACACGATTAATATCCATGCTAAAAACGGACTTTTTCTTTCTGAAAAGGATTTAAAAACAAATACCAATCCAATAAACGCAAAAACTTCTGGCAAAACCGAAATAAGTTGTTGTGGCAAATCTACTTTGAATTTATAAGCTAAAAAGCCCAATACAAAAAGCGGAATAAAAAAGTAATACACTCTTTTTATATTTAAGAAATCTAATAATTTTCCGATTGTTTTTAAAGGTTTCCAAAGCACTAAATTCAAGAAACCTTCCAAGTTAAATTCCTTTAAAGCAAGAATATACAAAGTGTTTTCAATTCGTTTTGGAAAAAAGAAATTAGGTTTTTTACTTTTTGGTTGAAAATTGTAAAATTGGTCTCGAATCAAATAACTCACCACAGATGGCGAAACTAATAATTGATACGTTCTTAAAAAGGCATTTCCTGCAAAGTGAATTAGTGCCAAAGTTTCAAATCCTAATGCTATTTCTATGAAAATAATTCCAATTTGTGATATAGAACTATAAGCTACCTGACTTTTTACTGAAGATTGTACTTTCGCCATAAATGAAGCTGCAATACTAGTTGTAAATCCCATTAAACCAATAGCAATTCGCATAGTGGTTTGATGTTCCCAAAATGGATAGGTTCGTAACATCAGGAAAACTCCTAAATGCACAGATAATGAACCATAAAAAATTGCACTCGAAGGTGTTGGTCCTTCCATTGCTCTTGGCAACCACGATGAAAACGGAATTTGAGCCGATTTTGCCGCAGCAGCACAAGCCAAACATAGTGCTATAAAAACACCTATAAATGAATGACTTTGCAAATGCTCGTTAACCAATTCATAATTATTCAACTTCATGAACGTAATATTTTCATGAAATAAATGATGGCTTGCCCACATGGTAAGTAGTAATCCAACATCGCCAATTCTGTAAATTGAAAACACTTTAAATGCATTTTTTACTGGCAAATAACGTTCTCTATAAAATGCGATTAATAAAAATGATGAAATTCCGATGATTTCCCAACCAATAAATAAGGTTTCGAAATTACCTGCTAAAATGGCCAAATTATAACCAAAAAAGAAAAACAAAACAGTATTAAAAAAACGTTTGTATCCTTTTTCTCTGTGCAAATAATAACGACTATAAGTTGTTATCATTGAGGTTAATAAAGCACCCACAAACAAGTAAACAGCGCCAATTTTATCAAAATAGAAATCGATAAAAAACTCATAATGATCTGTCTTCAAAAGCGTTATTTCTTTTAAATTCAAATCTTCTGAACCGTTAATAATCCAAAAAACGATAAATAATATCAATCCCAAAAATTGAATAAAAACCGTTCCGAAAGCAATTCCAGATATTAATTTTTCGTTTTTCTCTGGTAAAAAGATACTTACGACAAACCCTAAAAAAGGTACTAATAAAAAATATTGAAGTATATGTTCCATGATATTAAGCGTTTGTTAGAATTCCAACCGGAAGATTTTCCTTTGTTTTTTCAGCTAATGCTAACTCATTTTCAATATGACTAGCTTTTTGAATTGGATGATATTCGATAAATTCTTCTTGTTCAAAAACAAAAATTTGCTTCGTTTCTGGATGAACAACCGCTAATCGTAACCACTCGTTTTTATACCATTCATAAGTAGCTGGATTTTTAGAAATCGCATTTTTAACTACTTCTGGATAATGCTCAACAACCGCTAATAATCGAATTGGATCATGAACTTCTATCATTTGACTGGGCAAACCTGGGCGCAAATCGCCATCAATACCATTGGCAACACCAATTAATCCCATTACATTATGAGGTAATTTTGAACCTGCGCCTAATTTTTGATTGTCTACTCTCGAAAAATAATATTCCAAATTAATTCCTCCAGCAACTGGCGCTACTTGACCCAGAATTACGGCTAAATAATCACCCGAAGCATCAATTTGATAATCATACGAATTTAAAAAAGAACGTCTATCTAAAAACAATTGTTTCGACAAACTTCTTCTTCCTACAACACACATGGCGTTTGTAGCATGATTTAATTCTGGTCGAGGTTCAAATAAAGAAAAAGCTCTTTTTTTAACGTTTTCATGAATTTTTTCTATTGTTTCGGTTGAATCAATCGTATCAAATCTTCTGGAACGTTCTTTTGCGTTATTTGCTAAAGCTATATCAAAGGTGATTACATTTTCATGATGTAACTTTTTATTTACATCGTTCAAAATATCTTCATCATAAAATGCGATTTCGTCACGCGTGGTATCGTGTAAAGCTGGTAAAAATTGAGTTTCTGATGGAATATTAATTCCTCTTTCTTTCAAAATAGCTCTCACACTTGGATGATTAGCCGCATAGGATGCTACTTTTGCATTTACCGAACTTGGTCTTCCACAACAAGCCCCACAATCATAACCCGCATAATGTGTGTTATTTACACTTGTTGCGCCATGACCAACTACATAAATAATTGGAGCGAAATTTTGTACCAAGCCAATGCTTTTTAGTAATCCTTCTACCCTATTTGCCATTTCTTCAATGGTAAACCCAACTTGCAAATCGTCAACTTTTTCATTGTTATTGTTTTCAATAACCAATTTTGATTTTTTATGCAAATGCTTAAAAGAAGCTGTAGTTGCAGGTGACATCGAAGGTTTGAAAATATTCAAAAACAACTTGAATGCCGAAGAAAACCCTAAAGTTTGACTAATTATCCAACCAAATAATAATGAATGAGATTGCTTGTGATAATGCAAATCTTTAGCCTGTTTTTTCTTTCTATGTTCTTCTTTAATTAAATATTTAGGTGTTACAGGTGCAGGACATAATTTTGTGTGAAATTTTCCCCCAACAGGCTGAAAGTAGAATTCAAAATTAAAAAAAGCTGCTGTTCCAAAAGTTACTGCTTGTTTATCGATATGTTCTACATGTCTTCTAAACGAACATTCTCTATCGTCCATACAAAACATTCCTTGAAAACTTGGTTCTTCTGAAGTATAAATCTCTTTTACTTCTTTTACTCCAGATAAAACTTCATCGTAAAAACTAAATTCAAAAGCTTGTTGCCAAAGTGATAAAACTTCGTATAATTCATTATATTTTACAGCATCAAACAAATGATATTCTTCTGCTCTGACCTTAAGACCTAGTGGCGACCAGTTACTATTGAATTTTTTATCTAAAACATCAATCTCTAATAGTAATTCAAATTGTACTAGTTCTTCAAAAGTAATGGGTTTGCTGTCTAAAAGTGAACTTGGGTTGGATTCAATAGTAGCAATCATACCACTCCAACCTGGATGCGAAAATTGCTGATCAAACAAATAATATTCGTACAACTCTTCTTTTCCAACTACAATTTCTAACAACTGTGTTATTGAAACCTTATTGAATAGTAATTCTTTTACTCTTTTTGAGGTAAAAATTCCAGTTGCTGTATTTTTTTCTAAAGCAATTATTGAGTTAAGAAAACCGTTTTCGTTTTCAGGAAAATTCCACATAGCAATTCCTTGGTCTAAATAGCTACACAAAACTCTAAACAATAAACTATGAGTTGATTTTTCAAGATTTATAGCATATTCTTTTTTCCAATTGGCGCGTAAATTTCCTATTCTTGACTGAACGGATTCATCATAAGGTTGGTGTAATAATTTATGTTTCCAAGATTCTACATTTTCAATTCCTTTATTTTTCGAAATGATATAGTCTAAAACGTTTTCCTTAATCTCATTTTTAGCAAATCTGCTTCTAAACTCTACCAAAGAAAGATAGGTCTTATAACCAAAAATTGCATTAGCTTTTGCTAAAGCTTCGTGAAACTCTTTATGTTGAAATGCGTGTAATGTATTGTGATGCACAAAGTCTTTCAACGGGTTTTGTGCTGGTAAATAATGGGTTAAGTGATGAAGCACTTTGTGTTCATCAAAACCAACATTTTGTGTTTTCATTTTATAATGAAATTGAATTAATACAAATGAATCATTGATTTCAAAAGGCTTGAAATCTTAAAAAATAATTATCGTATTAAGACAAATGGAATTTCCAATTACAATATAAATCGTAAAGTGGAATTATTTTTTTTGAGTAAAAATTAGAAAATTCTTGAAATTGAACTTTCTTTTCTTTAAGTGTTAAATTGAAATTATAGGTAGTGTTTTCAAATCCAAACCATTCAATATCGGTTTCAATTTCAGGTTCTAATTCAATTATAATAATTTCACCTTCTTCAAAACTTGAATGTGTAACCTTGGTAATTTCTTTGTTTTTATGCTCTTGTGAAAACTTAGAATACGAAAATTCTGGAATCGAATTTAAATTTTGACCAATACCAAAAACCCACATTGATATTGCGAGTAATGGAAAAATAAAAAATAGTCGTTTACTATTGCTCAAAATTGGTTTCACTTTCTACCTAAAAGAAAGTACAAATGTATAGTATATTTTGATTCAGCAATTTAAATTACAAATAATTTTAACAAAAAATCCGATTAGAAATTTCTAATCGGATTTTTTGTTACTCTATTCTTTCGTAGTTACAACAACCATGAAGTTTATCATAATCTTCATCTTTTGATTTTACAAATTCGGTGTCGTGACCCACAGCAGCAATTGCTTTTGCTACATCTTTAGCAGAACATTTTGTTTCATCAATAATCAAATGAATATCTCCATGATCAGCGTGCCATTCTGCACTTTTTACTCCTTTTACAGAAAAAGCAGCCTTTTCAACACGTTTTTCACACATTTCACAATTTCCTGCTACTTTGAATTCCACTTTTTTGTTTTTGCTTTTCTTTTCTTGAGCTACCATTGTTAGCGAAAAAAGACTCGATAAAATTATTACTACTATTTTTTTCATTTTATTTTCAGTTTAATTAATGATTATGTTGTTCGCCTTCGATGTGAATGTGGTCATCTTGGTCTTTTTTCTTTTCTTTAATTTTAAATCGCAATCCAGCATAATACATGGCACCAAAAGTGGGTCCGTATATCATACTACTATCAAAATAAGTACCAAAAGGGTTTTCATTTTGAACAATTCCGTTCATTTGTTTGTAATTCGTCATATTTTCTCCTCCAACATACACTTCAAAAGTACTTGAAAACGTTCTAGTAATTTGAGCATTCAACGTTCCGAAAGCTGGTGCATATTCATCCAAACGATATTGTGCTGGATTGGATTGCGTATAAGGTAAACGTTGTTCGCCTAACCAATTATATGTTACATCAAACTTCCATTGTTGCCCTTTGTCTTTGATATGTGTTTCGTAGGCTAAATTTCCGAAAACTCTATGTTTTGCTTGCAATGCCTTTTCCAATTGTCCTCTTGTGAATTGCGTTTGCACATCGTAATATTTATAAGCCGTTTTAAACGTCAAATGTGTCATCAAATCAATAGAAAATTCCGCTTGAAATGAATTCGCAAAACTGTTTCCATCTAAATTATAAAACAACACTTCTTGTGGCGAATGATCCACATCAACCACCGCTTGATTTTGAAAATCTGTTCTGTAGTAATCTAAAATTACCTCAGCATCTTTTCCTGCTAATTTGAATTTTTGGATAAAACTTAAACCGTAATTCCATGCGATTTCAGGATTTAATCCATATAATTTTCCATCCGTATTCAAGATTGAAAAACTTCTGTTTGAAGCAAACAATTGTTGGTTTTCAGCAAAAATATTAGCTGCACGTTTTCCTCTTCCAGCTGAAGCTCTAATTACAGCTTCTTTCCAAGGATTATAACGAATATGTAATCTTGGCGTGATAAAAGTTCCTAAACGATTGTGATTATCAATTCTTGCACCAGCTACCAAACTGAAATTATCGGTATTATCAAAAGTATATTCAAAAAAAGCACCAACTGAATTATCAATTCTTGAAAAATCGCGATTAAAATTCACAGCTACGAATTCGTTATAATCATCGTAAGTGAAATTTAAACCTGTTGTGAATTTATGCTTTGTGTTATTAATAATCGAATTGAATAATAAATTCGAATAAAAACTTTTTTGATGAATATCATACTGACTTAAACCAAAATACGAATCCTGTTTGTGTGATTGAAACGAGTTCTGAAATCCAAAACTTTGATAGGGCATATCTGGAAACACATAACCTGTTTTATTTGAAATTTCAATTTTCTCGGTGTTGATTTCACTTCCCCAAGCGTTTGTAGTTAATCTGTCAGTATCTGGATTGAAACTCATTTCACCAGCTTGTTTTTCATCGTTCATGTAGCGAACATTTAAAAAACTCACAATACCATTTTCGGCATCATTATATTGCCAACGGTTTAAAATATTAACTTGTTTCCCGATTGGACCATCTAAAAATCCATCGTCGTTCATATCATTTTTTCCTACACGTGTATTTCCGTGTAAAAACAATGTCGAACTCAATTTATCTGAAAATTTATTATTGAAATGCGTATTGATTTCATAACGTTCATCTTGCGAAGCATACGCATTTAAGAAAAACGGAATGTCGTTAGAAGGTTTCAAAACTTCATAATTGATTTGGCCTGAAATACTTTCGTAACCATTAATTACGCTTCCTGCTCCTTTAGTAATTTGAATACTTTCTACCCAAGTTCCTGGCACAAAAGACAATCCGTAAGCTTGCGAAGCGCCACGAACCGAAGGAATATTTTCTTCCGCAATTAAAATGTATGGACTGGTTAAACCTAACATCTTAATTTGACGATTTCCTGTTACGGCATCCGAAAAATTAACATCGATTGATGGATTAGTACTAAAGCTTTCCGATAGATTACAACAAGCCGCTTTAAGCAACTCTTTTTGCCCCATTACTTGGATATTTTGAACTTTGTATAAGGAATGTTCGGTTCCTTTTTTGGTTTTGGTAATCGTTACTTCTTTCAAAGCATTGACTTCTTTTAAAACCACAGAGATTGTGCTTGAAGTAATTTCTATTTTTTTAGTTTCAAATCCAATGTAGCTCACTACTAAAAAAGTAGTTTCGGGAGATTTTTTTATAGAGAAATTTCCGTTTCCATCTGTTGTGGTTCCAATTGCGGTATTGAACCAAAACACATTTGCGCCTAATAAAGGTTGATTATTTTCGTCTGTTACTATTCCTTTTATGGTTTCTTGTGAATAAATAAATTGAGAAACAAAGAATAGCAAAAACGCTATTTTTTTAAACATAATAAGATTATTTATTGTTATTAATTCTTTGATTTACAGAATAAAAAACAATAAATTATGCGTAAAAAACTAATTGACAGTAGAGTTTGTAGAGTGGCGGTGCATGAGAATCGCAGTAAAAAGCCACTTCATTTGATGTTGTAACAACTGAATTAAATACCACTAAGTTTGGTTTCCAATCAGTACTAAAAACCGCTTGTTCTAAATCAAGTTGCAAAGTTTTAACCAATATATCATCAGTCTTCTTTTCAACTTTGATTAATTTGTTTGAACAACAAGAATCGTGAGAATCTTCTTTTGCACAACATGATTTTACATCTTCAACACAAGGTTCGTCTTCTTGATATTGAAAAGAAACCGATGCAATTTCATCTTTACAATAATGCACAGCAAAACTCAGTCCTAAATTGGCAAGCAATACTAAGGAAGCTAATACAATACTAATGTGTTTTCTGAAATTCATCGGAGCAAAAGTAGGAAATTGAATTTTAATTTACGTTAATTTTAGTCTAAATTTCAACGACTTGCCCTAAAAACGGAACTTGAGAATCAAAACCGTATTGTTCTTGAACTTTTAATCGCAATTCATCTGCAGCTTCATTTTCGCCATGAACTAAGAATACTTTTTTTGGTTTAGTTTCCAATTCAGATAACCAATTCAGCAAATCTTTTTGGTCGCCATGTGCGGATAAACTTTCTATTAGCATAATATTCGCCAAAACAGGATAATATTTTCCGTAAATTTTAATTTCTTGAGCGCCTTCTAGTAATTTTCGTCCGCGAGTTCCTTCTGCTTGATAACCTACTAGTGTTACGGTTGTTTCTGGTTTATCAATTAAATGTTCTAAATAAGACAAAACCCTTCCGCCGGTAATCATACCGCTTGCTGCAATAACTACTTTTGGTTGCTTATCGTAAACGGCATTCATGCTGTCTTTGTAATCAGAAATTAGTGTAAAAACTTTGCACATTTCATCGCAATCTTCAAAAGAAAGTTTATGCCAGGTGCGATTATCTTTAAAAACATCTAAAACGCTAATTCCCATTGGAGTATCTATAACATAAGGCATATTTGGAATACGCTCTTCTTTTTTCAATTGCCAAATCAAATACATCATGGTTTGTACTCTTTCTACAGCAAAACTAGGAATTACAACCGTTCCGCCTTTGTTGAATGTATTGTTTACGATGGTTTCCAATTCAAGCAAAGCATTAGTTTGTGGATGAAGGCGATTTCCGTACGTACTTTCTAAAAAAACATAATCGGCTTTTTGAGGTTTGTTAGGTGGAAACATCAACACATCATCATCTTGACCAATATCTCCTGAAAAGACTAACACTTTTCCGTCGATGGTTAATTCAATCGAACAAGCGCCTAAAATGTGACTCGCATAAAAGAATTTGAAAGAAACATCATCATCGAGTTTCACATCCAAATCTTTTTCCACAACTCTAAACTTCGGAATTACAGCATCTACTTCGGCTTCAGTATACAAAGGTTCGGCTGGGTCGTGTTTTGAGAAATGTTCTTCATTGGCTTTTTTGGCTTCTTCTTCCTGAATTTTAGCACTATCATACAAAATCAATCGCGAAATTTCTTTTGTAGGTCGTGTGCAGAAAATTTTTCCATTAAAACCTTCATTTACCAATTTAGGCAACCAACCACAATGATCTAAATGTCCGTGAGTAAGCAATACAAAATCAATCGTTTCAGGTAAAATAGACAAAGGTTCGCGATTTAATTCGCGAAGTGATTTTATTCCTTGAAACATGCCACAATCAATCAAAATTCGAAGATTATTGTGTTCGATTAACGTTTTTGAACCCGTTACAGTACCTGCTCCGCCTAAAAAATGAATTTTCATGATTTTTGCTTTAATTTGTTAATTGATTCGCTTCTTTTAAAACATTTTTGATTCGATTATGACTTAACTCGATGGTTTTCAAATAATCGGGATGTTGAATTAAATCCTTTATGGTAATACAATCTAAAATCAACAATTGGTCTTTTTCTGCTTTGGTTAAAGTGGTTAAACAAGTTACAGGATAAACTCGAAAACGATCAACCAAATCTTTGATTCCGTTTTTTTGAGGATAATCCCAACTCAACATACTCAAACCCGAACATTCTCCAAACTGAATTGCATCTGTGGTAAACTTGTTGTTGGTTACAATGATACATTTTGAAATACTTCGCTTCGCCGAAAACAAATCGTACTTTTTATCTTTCAAATCATTAAATCGAGAGAGGATATACATCGGAACTTTTACATCACTTTTTGCATCTTGCCCTGAATGAAATTTGCATTCAATCATGGAAACTATATCGTTTTTGAGAAGCAAAACATCAATTTCATGAGAAATACATTTCCCATTTAGTGTAATGCTAACTTTAGTTTGAAAACCTTGCTCTTTCATAACTTTAGCAATAAACTTCTCAAAGAAAAATCCAGCAGGACCAAGACCTAACAAGGCGGTTCTTAGATTATAACGTGCCGCATGTACATTAGAAATATTTTTTAATAGCTGATAAGCACGCTTATAAATTCTTTTCGAGGAAATGCCTTCATACATTTCGCTTTCAATTTCCTTAACAATGGTTTCTGCCATAGCTTGGTCAGCTCCTGATTTTCGGAGTGAATTAATTAGTTTCTGTTCATCGTAATGAACTAATTCACCTGAGTATTTTGTAACTTTCATAATCAAAAGATTATTACATAAAGATACAAAAAATTAGCGAGTTAACTGCTGATAATAAAAAGCCGGAATAAAAAGTACTAAAAATAAAGGCTGAATTAAAAAACGTCTGATGTAGAACAAAATCAAATAATCAGGTTGGTCAGAAAAATGAAGTAATCCAAAGAAAACGATAACCAAAATAACGAACAAAAAAATAAAAAGATAGCCTGAAAAAAGCATTAAATTCCTTTCATTAAAAAGTAATCGAATGATAATCAGAGAGAAAAATATATTTAACGCATATCGCAAAAGCAGGTTTCCAAAAAGTAAATAACAATTCAAATCGGGTAACGGTTTATTTTGATAATCCGTTTTAAAAAAAGATAAAAAGGGATCGTAAAACAAATTATCTTCGAATGCTCTAACTAAAATTAGTCCCAAGAGCGCTAATCCTATAAAAAAAAGTCTCCTTTTATTTTTAATTAGTTCTCTTAACATAGCCTGAAAATTTGGTTACCCATAAAATCCACAAAACAAATACAACTCCATAAATAAAAAGAGGAAAAATAGTGCCATGTAAAAGTTCTTCATATTGCGGATAGTAATACAATGCAAAAGACAATAATGCAATTCTAATAACGTTCAAAACATGTATTAAAACAATTCCAAAAACTATAAAAAGCAATGTTTTTTTCCACTGAGTTGAAAAGGCAAAAACGAATGCTGCAAACAAGATCATTATACTTACTGCATTACAGCCTTCAATAACTCTTGCCACATATTTTTCTTTGTAGAAAATTTTCAACGAAGGTTCTTTATGATGCTTTATAGATTGTGCATTATCAGTAAAAAACAACATAAATTGTTTGGTCTGATTTGAAACGATCTCTGTAAAATAATCCACCTCATTTTTTGCCACATCATATTGACTCAAATACATTTTATAAATAAATGTAAAGACCACATAAAAAAGTAAAAACTTAATTAAAAAAGCAAAAAAAGGTTTGTATTGATTAATTGTGTTTTTCAAAACGTGCATTTTTAACAAAAATATAGATTTTTTTATAGTATAGAATAAATACTTTTGTAAAAAAAATACAACTATGACATTTGAAGAATTAAAACCAATTGTTTCAAGCATTATTGAAAAAGAAAATGCTACTCGCGATGAGAAGCTGAAAGAAATTTGCCAGCTATTAAGTGATAACGTTAGTTATTATGATTGGGTGGGCTTTTATTTTGCAAATCACGAAGCTAAAACACTACACTTAGGTCCTTACGTAGGTGCCGAAACCGACCATACTGTTATTCCATTTGGAAAAGGAATCTGCGGACAAGTTGCGGAATCAAATGCAAATTTTGTGGTTCCTGATGTTAAAGCTCAAGATAATTATATTGCTTGTAGTTTTACTGTAAAATCAGAAATTGTGGTTCCTTTATTCGTTAACGGAGTTAATATTGGACAAATTGACATTGATTCACATGTTTTAGACCCTTTTACAGCAGCAGATGAACGCTTTTTAGAATTTGTTAATGAAGAAGTCGCAAAATTATTTTAAGTTATAAATAAAGTTTGACTCTTTTTTATACATTTGTCGTGATTATAACTAATTCGACTCTCGCTATTTATGGAATTTAATGTCCCAAGTTTAGAGCTTCCTTTCTTTGCTAATTTATTGCTATTACTAGTATTAGCTCGATTCTTTGGCGAAATCATGGAACGTTTTAAACAACCCGCTATGATTGGTGAAATTTTAGCTGGTGTACTTTTAGGACCAACGATTTTAAATTTCATTCATCGCACCGAAGAGTTAAAAGTAATTTCTGAATTAGGAGTTTTCTTATTGGTTATCATTGCTGGTTTAGAAATTAACTTGGACGAAATCGTAAAATCGATGAAAGGTCGAAATATTGTAATTTCATTATTAGCCTTTTTTATTCCGATTACTTCTGGTTTTTTTGTGGGTCGTTATTTCGAATTAGATGTGATGTCAACCATTTTCATTGGATTGTGTGTTGCCATTACAGCTTTACCAGTTAGTATTCGAATTTTGATGGATTTAGGCAAACTGAATTCGTCGGTGGGACAAAAAATAATTTCGGTTGCTATTTTTGATGATGTAATTGCACTAACAATTTTAGGAATTTTATTAGACATTAAAGATGTTGAACAAACGTTTGCTAACATAACTAATGCCACTTTACTAACACTTTTAAAACTAAGTTGTTTCTTAATTTTGGTTATTGCTACCTATCGTGTCATCCGAAATGTATCAAGAGAAGAAAACTTAATTGAAAACAAACTCAATAAGATACTTTCAGTATTAAAAGGAAAAGAATCTCTTTTTGCCGTATTCTTTGTTTTTATTTTGATTTTTGCCACTATTACTGAAAGCATAGGATTACATTTTATTATTGGTGCTTTTTTTGCTTCCATGCTAATTTCGAAAGAATTGGTAGGTGAAAAACATTTAAATACTTTTCACAATACCACAAACAGTATGGCGATGGGATTTTTAGCTCCAATTTTCTTTGCAGGAATTGGGCTAGAATTTCAATTTTCATCCATTGAAAATTATCCATTATTATTTGCCATAATTGCCGTTTCTTTTTTATCAAAAATTATTGGTGGATACGTTGGTGGACGTTTTGCAAGATTAGACCACAAAGTATCAATAGCTCTTGGATTTGGGTTAAATGCCCGAGGTATTATGGAATTAGTTATTGCTAATATTGCTTACAAAGCTGGTATTATAAATACTGAAATCTTTTCAATGCTTGTTATCATGGGGCTTATAACTACGTTAGCAACACCATTTTTATTAAAAAGAGCCTTCAAAGCTATAGACAAAATAGCTTAATTTTTTTATTTGAAAATAATTCTGAATTCATAATCCATAATTCTAAATTATTTTTATCTTTGCATCCGAATTGCAACAATACAATTCATACATAATAATCATTTAAAATAATATTAGCATGTACTTGTCTAAAGAAACAAAAGCTGAAATTTTCGCTAAACACGGAGGAAAAGCTGAAAACACTGGATCTGCTGAAGGGCAAATCGCATTATTTACATTCAGAATTACTCACTTAACTGAGCACTTGAAAAAAAATCGTCATGATTATAACACTGAGCGTTCATTAGTACTTTTAGTAGGTAAAAGAAGAAGTCTTCTTGATTACTTAAAAAAGAAAGATATCAACAGATATCGTGAGATTATTAAAGAATTAGGTATTAGAAAATAATCAACTAAAGGGGCTTCGTGCCCCTTTTTGTTTTATTTATATTGACAGAAAAAGTTTGGTTTTTCATTGGGTTACAAACAACTACACACACAACAACAACACAACTGACCCTTTGTTTAATTTAGAATTAAAAAATTTATGATTCCAAAAGTATTCCAAGAAGTTATCGATTTAGGTGACGGAAGAAGCATCACAATCGAAACTGGAAAATTAGCCAAACAAGCAGATGGATCTGTTGTTGTTCGTATGGGCGATGCCATGTTATTAGCAACAGCAGTTTCTGCAAGAACATCAAATCCTGGTGTTGATTTTTTACCGTTAACGGTTGATTATCGCGAAAAATTTGCAGCAGCAGGTCGTTTCCCTGGTGGTTTCTTCAAAAGAGAAGCGCGTCCAAGTGACAGCGAAGTATTAACAATGAGATTAGTAGACCGCGTATTGCGTCCACTTTTCCCAGATGATTACCATGCTGAAACACAAGTAATGATTCAATTAATGTCGCATGACGAAAACGTTATGCCAGATGCATTAGCTGGATTAGCAGCTTCTGCAGCATTAGCTGTTTCAGACATTCCTTTTTATAACTTAATTTCTGAAGTTCGTGTTGCACGTATCGACGGAAAATTCGTTATCAATCCAAGCAGAGAAGAATTAGCACAATCAGACATTGATATGATGATTGGAGCTTCTATGGATTCTGTTGCGATGGTAGAAGGAGAAATGAAAGAAATTTCAGAAGCAGAAATGGTAGAAGCTATCAAATTTGCTCACGAAGCTATCAAAGTTCAAATTCAAGCACAATTACGTTTACAAGCTGCTTTTGGTAAAAAAGAAATTCGTACGTATGAAGGTGAGAAAGAAAACGAAGAAATTTACAAAAAAGTAAAAGCTGCGGCTTACGATAAAATTTATGCAATTGCAAAAGTTGGTTCGGCTAAACATGAAAGAAGCGCTGCATTTGCTGAAGTAAAAGAAGAAGTAAAAGCTTTATTTACAGAAGAAGAATTAGCTGCTGACGGAGATTTAGTATCTAAATATTTCTACAAAACCAACAAAGAAGCTGTTCGTAATGTAGTTTTAGAATTAGGTATTCGTTTAGACGGAAGAAAAACAACTGAAATCAGACCAATTTGGTGTGAAACAGATTATTTACCTTCTGTTCACGGTTCGTCTTTATTTACACGTGGAGAAACTCAAGCATTAGCTACGGTAACTTTAGGAACTTCAAGAGAAGCTAACCAAATAGACTCTCCATCTGAACAAGGTGAAGAAAAATTCTATTTACACTATAACTTCCCTCCTTTCTCAACTGGTGAAGCAAAACCTTTAAGAGGAACTTCAAGAAGAGAAGTAGGTCACGGTAACTTAGCACAAAGAGCTTTAAAAAACATGATCCCTGCAGATTGTCCTTATACAATTCGTATCGTTTCTGAAGTATTAGAATCTAACGGTTCATCTTCAATGGCAACGGTTTGTGCTGGTACAATGGCGTTAATGGATGCTGGAGTTCAAATGGTAAAACCAGTTTCTGGTATTGCTATGGGATTAATTACTGATGGTGAGAAATTCGCTGTATTGTCTGATATTTTAGGAGATGAAGATCACTTAGGAGATATGGACTTTAAAGTAACTGGAACTGCTGACGGTATTACAGCATGTCAAATGGACATCAAAATTGATGGTTTACGTTACGACATCATGGAACAAGCTTTAGGTCAGGCACGCGACGGACGTTTACATATTTTAGGAAAAATCACTGAAACTATTGCAACTCCAAGAGCTGAAGTAAAACCAAAAGCACCAAAAATTATTACAAGAACCATCCCTGGAGCTTTCATTGGAGCATTAATTGGACCTGGTGGAAAAGTAATTCAAGAATTACAAAAAGCTACTGGAACAACTATCGTAATTAATGAAGTAGATGAGCAAGGTGTTGTTGAAATTTTAGGAACTAATCCTGATGGTATTGCTGCAGTATTAGCTAAAATTGATTCTATCATTTTCAAACCAGTAATGGGAGAAGCTTACGAAGTGAAAGTAATTAAAATGTTAGATTTTGGAGCTGTTGTAGAATATACTCAGGCACCAGGAAACGAAGTTTTATTACACGTTTCTGAATTAGCTTGGGAAAGAACAGAAAATGTTACTGATGTTGTAAACATGGGTGATGTATTTATGGTAAAATACTTAGGAGTTGATCCTAAAACTAGAAAAGAAAAAGTTTCTAGAAAAGCACTTTTACCTAGACCTCCAAGAGAAGAAAGACCTATTGAAAAAAAGGATACCCCACAAGGTTAATACTTTAAATATTAGTTCATAAAAAACCCCGATTCATTTAGTTGAATTGGGGTTTTTAAATTTATTTTATTTTTTTGTAACTTTTTTGCAACCTGCTACGTATAACTACTAGAACTTTTAAAAAGTAAGGAGAAAAATTCAATGAGACAACTTAAAATTACCAAGCAGGTTACCAATCGTGAAACCGCTTCCTTAGACAAATACCTACAAGAAATTGGAAAAGTTGACCTTATTACTGCTGACGAAGAAGTAGAATTAGCACAAAGAATTAAAGCCGGAGATCAACGCGCTTTAGAAAAATTAACAAAAGCTAATTTACGTTTCGTAGTTTCAGTAGCAAAACAATATCAAAATCAAGGACTTACACTTCCTGATTTAATTAACGAAGGAAATTTAGGATTAATTAAAGCTGCACAACGTTTTGATGAAACGCGTGGATTCAAATTCATTTCATATGCTGTATGGTGGATTCGTCAATCGATTCTTCAAGCTTTGGCAGAACAATCTCGTATCGTTCGTTTACCATTAAACAAAATTGGTTCTATCAATAAAATCAACAAAATGTATGCGTTGTTAGAACAATCTAATGAGCGTCCACCTTCTGCTGAAGAAATTGCAAAAGAATTAGATATGACTGTAAATGATGTAAAAGAGTCTATGAAAAACTCTGGTCGTCATTTATCAATGGATGCTCCACTTGTTGAAGGAGAAGATTCAAACTTATACGACGTTTTACGTTCAGGTGAATCTCCAAATCCAGATAGAGAATTAATTCACGAATCATTACAAACTGAAATCGAAAGAGCATTAGAAACATTAACTCCTAGAGAAGCTGATGTGGTACGTTTATACTTTGGTTTAGGTGACCAGCACCCAATGACTTTAGAAGAAATTGGAGAAACTTTCGATTTAACTCGTGAGCGTGTACGTCAGATTAAAGAAAAAGCTATCAGAAGATTAAAACATACTTCTAGAAGTAAAATATTAAAAACATATTTAGGATAACACTTCGACAAGCTCAGTGTGACACTATAAAGACAACAACAGTCTAAGACTGTTCGTTTTTTGATTGATGATTGAAACCTCGGCTGATTACCGAGGTTTTATTTTTTTTTAAAACTTCAAAATTCAACATTCCAAGTTGAATATTCAAAATTCAAAAAATAAAAGTTTATAATTTGTACATTTGCAAAAAGATTGAACATTCAATGTTGAACAAAGAATTTTGAAATCTGCAACAAACAACATAACTACAACATGAAAAACACACTTATTGCTCCATCAATTCTTGCAGCTGATTTTGCTAATTTACAACGCGACATCGAAATGATTAATGCTAGTGAAGCGGATTGGTTTCATATTGACATCATGGATGGCGTTTTTGTTCCAAACATTTCGTTTGGAATGCCTGTTTTAGATGCAATCAACAAACACGCAAAAAAAACTATTGATGTTCACTTGATGATTGTTGACCCAGATAGATATATTACAACTTTTAAAAAATTAGGAGCTGATGTTTTAACAGTTCATTACGAAGCTTGTACTCATTTACATAGAACGCTTCAGGCAATCAAAGCAGAAGGCATGAAAGCTGGAGTAGCTTTAAATCCACACACTAACGTAGATTTATTAGAAGATGTGATTCAAGATATAGAATTAGTGTGTATTATGAGTGTGAATCCTGGTTTTGGAGGTCAATCTTTCATTGAAAACACTTATGCTAAAGTTGAAAAACTAAAAGCATTAATTAATAGAAAAAACGCATCCACTTTAATTGAAATTGATGGCGGCGTAACCAATAAAAACGCAAAACAATTAGCTGATGCAGGAGCTGATGTTTTAGTAGCTGGAAGTTATGTTTTTGGAGCTCAAGACCCAATTGCCACCATTACAGATTTAAAACAAATAACAAAATAATTCAAAAAAGCCTAACACTTCAAAATGTTAGGCTTTTTAATTTAATATTGATCGATTAAGTATTTAATTAAATCAGTTGTTGTGACTATCCCTACCAACAACTCTCCTTCACAAACAGGAAGCGCATGAAACTCTTTAGTCGATAAAATTTGGGCCGCTTCTTTAATAGTGGTTTCAGGAGAAATCGAAACTATTTTTTTAGCCATTACTTGCTCCACTGTAAACATATTATATACCGTAGTATCTACTACATCTTCATCATCATCAATAGCATCTGCAAACGAAATACGCAACAAATCGGTATAACTTAACATACCAATAATAATATTACCATTTACTACAGGAATGTGTCTGATATGAAGTTTTTTAAATAATATTTCAGCTTTAGTTAAATCATCAGAAAGGTTTAATTTAACTACATTTTTTGTCATAATTGATGACACCGGGACTGACTTTTTCATAACCTTATATTTAATGACATAAAGTTACTCAATATATCGGCACAAAAACATGATAGATATCAGTATTTTAAACTATAGATGAAATAAAATACTTTTCATTATAATTAATCATATGCTTGACTTTCAAGAATATAGCCGGGAATTTTGCCTTGAATTCCTGTGGTGACTCAAAAAAGTACTCCAATAATACAGCAACAAATTCAAACTGATTTTCGTAAGCATAATCTCTTAAAAATCCAGAATCAATAAGTTTTTGTTTCATCTGTGGATTAGAAACGATTCGAAATAAACTTTGTAACGATTCGTTAAATAAAACAAAAGTAACTTTATCACTTTTTAAAGATTGGATATGAAATGCATGCGTAAATTCATGTAACCCCAAATTCAAATTATCATTCGTTACATCAATTCCTTCTTTAAAATGTTTCCAAGAAAAAGCAATATTTTTTAATCTTGGATTAAACTCTCCTTTATGATAATTTTCGGTTTGAGAAGAATAATAAATATCCGGAAAAATCACAATGGTTTTGAATAATGGATTTAGATATTCTCTCATACCAAAAGTTAACATTACATAAGTTGCTGAAATGGTCACTCGCATTTCATCGGTTACGGATATATCCTGTCCTACAAATTCGTAATTCGACATAAACTTCGCTACTCTGTGTTCAAAATATCTTTTGTAGCGCGGTTTTAACCTATTATAAAAATGAAAATTATTATCTAAAATTTGTTTTTGATTGTCGTTTAAATCTCTAAAACTAATATTTGCAAAAACCACTAAAGGTTTTTTATAGTTTCGCAAATAAATAATTTCTACCACATAAAACGAAAAGAATAGAAACAAACCTATCAGTGGCGCTAATAGAATAAACATTCCAATATAATCGCCCAAAAATAGCTCGTATTTGTCTTCTGGATTTGATCCAATTTGTGTACTTATCATATTTACAAATAACGCAAAAAATAAAAAAAACGCCAAGAAATCTTGACGTTTATTTGTGACCTCGGCAGGGACTGAACCTATGAATTTACGTAAAACTTATAAAACGTAAAAATACAATAAAATCAAAGCTTAACGAGTTTTTTAATTCATTCAGTTTTATTGAAATTTGTTTAAATTCGCATTTCGTTGACTAAATGTTGACTAAATATATTATATTTGTTTTGTACAAAAATTAAAATATAATGGCGAAGATAAAATTTTTACTTCAAAGTAAAAGCGAAATTTCTAATATTTATGCTCGGTACTCTATAAATAGAGCAACTGTCTTAAAACGCAAAACAGGTTTTATTATAAACGCTAAAGATTGGAGTAAAGATAAAGGGCAACCCATACAAAAAAGTGAAGAAACAAAAGCTTTAAAATCAAAGCTTGATAAGTTAGCTGTTTTTATAAATGATGCTTACAATATTGCTGTTAGTGCTGGCGAAGAAATTACAGGCGACTGGTTACAATTTCAAATTGATTTATTCAATAATAAAAAACCTAAATTAGAACTTGACAAATTAACAGAATACACACAAAAATATATTGACGAAGCACCATACAAAGAAAACGGAAAAAATGGTACTGGATTAAGCAATGGACGTATTCAAAACTTAAAGCTATTCAAAAACACAATAATACGTTACGAATTAGAAAAGTTTAACAGTAAATCAATATTAGTAAAAAACATAAATTTACTATTTGTTGAGAATTTTAAAATATGGTTGTTTGCTCAAAAATACTCTATAAATTATGTAGGCAAAAACATTGCAAACTTAAAAACAATTTGTTTAGATGCTGAAAAAAATGATTTTGAAATTTCTAATCAAATAAAAAACATAAAAGCAATATCCGAAACTAAAGAACCTGAAAATATTATTTATTTAAGCGAAGATGAACAGGAAAAAATTAAAGTTGCCAAAATAGATAAAAAAGCATTAATAAACGCCAGAAAATGGCTATTATTAAGTTGCTTAATCGGGCAACGTGGTGGCGACTTATTAAATATTACAAGCGACAACTTTAAAGAATTAAATGGTGTTAAAATAATAGAACTAAAACAACAGAAAACAGGAAAAATAGTTGCAATACCTTTGTTGCCCGAAGCAATAGAAATTATTAAAAACGGTTTGCCTTATCATTTATCATTAGTAAATTATAACAAATACATTAAACTTGTTTGCCAAATTGCCGAAATAAATGAACCTATAACTGACAGGAATAAAGCAACAAGTAGAGGAGCAACAACAATAAAAACATTGCCGAAACACAAATTCATAACATCACACGTTGGACGTAGGAGTTTTGCAACTAATTTTTACGGACTTATTCCAACACCAGTATTAATGAATATAACAGGGCATGGAACAGAAAAAGTATTTTTAGCTTACATCGGAAAAACAACTTATGACAACGCATTTCATATGGCGGAATTATTCAGTAAATTAGTATCAAGAAAAAAAACACCTCCACAAATGGAAGTAATAAGTAACATTTAATATTTCAACAAAACAATTAACTGACATTTCAATATTTATTCTTTTTAAATTCACTACAAAAGAGAGTAGAAAATCATTGCAATGGCATTGCAATTGTTAAATCATATCATTGCAATACCATTGCAACTGTAATACGACTTAATTATAGATTGCAAAAACAAACCGATATTTTTGGAAATCCACCATCAATTACCGATGGATATAGTTTAGGAATTTCTACTTATTTTTAAAATTAAAAACACAAATTGTAATTATTTTTATTTTTTGTAAAAAAATACTACTTTTACAACAATGAAAATACTAAACATCATATTATCAATATATATAATTATGCTTACTGCCTATCCTTGTGCAGATAAGCATAATGATGTTTTAGGTAAATCATCACAATCACAAAGTAGCTCACAACATAACCATTCTCACGACGAAGAAACCGATTTATGTTCTCCTTTTTGTGTTTGCAATTGTTGTGGTCAACAAACATTAACGTTTTTAGAAATTCAATCCTTTCAATTTTTAGTGCAATTTCAAGAAATAAAATCTTCTATTTCTTTTTATAAGTCAGCTTCTTTTTCAAATTTCTTCGGAAGTATTTGGCAACCACCGCAGTTAGTATAATGAAGCCCGAGTAATTTCGGGTTAACAAGTTGTGTCTTTTAAACAACTTAAAAAAGAAAAACAGTTCTCTGTTTATTAATTCATTATACAATAAAAATGTTAGATAAAATCATTCATTTTAGTATCAATAATAAATTTATTATTGGGCTTTTCACACTCGTATTAGTTATCGTTGGTAGTTATTCACTATATACTTTACCAATTGATGCATTACCAGACATTACAAACAATCAAGTACAAATTATTACAAGTTCGCCTACTTTGGCAACACAAGAAGTAGAGCAATTTATTACCTATCCAATAGAGCAATCAGTTAAATCAATTCCTGATATTGTTGAACTTCGTTCAATAAGTCGTTTTGGATTAAGTGTTGTAACCGTTGTATTTAAAGAAGAAATAGATATTTATTGGGCAAGAGCTCAAATTACAGAACGAATAAAAGAAGCCGAAAACACCATACCAAAAGGAGTTGGTACACCTGAAATGTCACCAGTTAGTACAGGTTTAGGTGAAATATACCAATATGTAGTATTTCCTAAAAAAGGATTTGAAGAAAAATACAATGCAACAGATTTAAGAACCATTCAAGATTGGATTATAAAACCCCAATTAATCGGTACAAAAGGTGTTGCTGAAGTGAATACGCTTGGTGGAAATCTTAAACAATATGAAATAGCTGTTCAGCCTGATAAGCTGAAAAGTATGAACACTACAATTACAGAAATTTTTGATGCGTTAGAAAATAACAACGAAAATACAGGTGGTGCATACATAGATAAAAAACCTTATGCTTATTTTATTAGAGGTGTGGGAATGGTTAGTAGTATTGACGACATCAATAAAATTGTAGTTAAAAATCAAAACGGAATACCAATACTTATTCGTGATGTAGCCAATGTTCAAATAGGTAGTAGTATCAGATATGGTGCGGTTACAAAAGATGGAAAAGGCGAAGAAGTATCAGGAATGGTTATGATGCTTAAAGGCGAAAACAGTGGCGAAGTTGTTAAGGTTGTGAAAGAAAAGATGGAACAAATCAAAAAATCACTTCCAGAAGGTGTAGAAATTGAGGCGTTTATGGATAGAACAGTTTTAGTTGACAAAGCTATTACTACGGTTCAAACCAATCTTATTGAAGGTGCTTTAATCGTGATTTTCATTTTAGTATTATTGTTAGGTAATTGGAGAGCTGGTTTAGTAGTAGCTTCAGTTATTCCATTAGCCTTATTATTTGCCATTTCAATGATGAAACTTTTTGGAGTTAGTGGTAATTTAATGAGTTTAGGAGCAATCGACTTTGGGTTAATTGTAGATGGTGCTGTTATTATTGTTGAAGCGATTATACATCGACTCCAAGTCAGTAATAAAGGAAAACTCACCACTCAAGAAATGAATGATGAAGTGTATAAAGCATCTGCAAAAATTAGAAGTAGTGCGGCTTTTGGTGAAATAATAATCTTAATTGTATATCTACCTATTTTAGCATTAGTAGGTATCGAAGGAAAAATGTTTGGACCAATGGCACAAACAGTATCTTTTGCCATATTAGGAGCATTTATATTGTCATTAACTTATGTTCCAATGATGTCAGCTTTGGCATTAAAAAAACAAACAGGACATAAAAAGAATTTTAGCGATAAAATAATAGATGCAATTTACAATTTCTATACACCTATTTTAGAAAAAGCATTACGAGTTAAAGAAGCAATTATTGGTGTAGCTATTGCCTTATTTATAGGCTCATTATTTTTATTTAATACATTAGGTGGTGAGTTCATTCCCACACTTGATGAAGGTGATATTGCAACGCATTTAATCATTGCTTCGGGTAGTTCATTATCTCAAGAAGTGGAAGCAACTACAAAAGCAGAACAAATTTTAAGAGATAAGTTTCCAGAAATTAAAATGATTGTAACCAAAATCGGTTCGGCTGAAATTCCTACAGACCCAATGCCTATTGAAGCTGGAGATATGATTATTCTCTTAAAGGATAAAAGCGAGTGGACTTCAGCAGAAACCAAAGAAGAATTAATGGAAAAAATGGAACATGCTTTGTCTGATATTCCAGGTGCATTTACCGAGTTTTCTCAGCCTATTCAAATGCGTTTTAATGAGTTAATGACTGGTGTAAGAAGTGACGTTGCAGTTAAAATTTTTGGTGATGATATTGATATGTTAGTTAGCAAAGGTGAAGAAGTTGTACAGTTAATTAATGGTATTGAAGGTGTTTCAGATGCTAAAGCAGAACGAGTTGCTGGCTTGCCACAAATAACAATTCGTTATAATAAAGACAAATTAGCACTTTACGGATTAAAGATTGGCGACTTAAACAGAGTTGTTCGTATGGGATTTGCAGGCGAAACGGCTGGTGTTGTTTATGAAGGAGAAAAACGTTTCGATTTAGTAGTGCGATTAGACAATGATAGCAGAAAAGATATTGAAAATTTGAAAGCTCTATTCGTAACCTTACCGTCTGGAAGTCAAATACCTTTAGAACAAATTGCTGATGTAAAATATGAAGATGGACCAATGCAAATTTCTCGTGAAAACGGAAAACGTAGAATTGTTGTAGGTTTCAATGTTCGTGGTGCTGATGTAAAAACGGTTGTAGAAACTATTCAAGCTAAATTAGACGAAAAACTAAAATTACCTGAAGGTTATTATACTACTTATGGTGGTCAATTTGAAAATCTTATTGAAGCTAACAAACGACTTTCTGTTGCTGTGCCAGTTGCTTTAGGTTTAATTTTAGTGCTACTTTATTTTACATTCAAATCAATTAAACAATCGTTATTAATATTTACAGCTATTCCATTATCTGCCATTGGTGGTATTGTAGCTTTATGGCTACGAGATATGCCGTTTAGTATTTCAGCAGGTGTAGGATTTATTGCCCTTTTTGGTGTAGCCGTATTAAACGGAATTGTTTTAATAGGGTATTTTAATGAACTTAAAAAACAAGGTATGGATAATGTATATGACAGAATAAAAGAAGGAACAAAAGTAAGATTAAGACCTGTTATATTAACAGCTGCCGTTGCTTCACTTGGGTTTTTACCAATGGCAATAAGTAGTAGTGCTGGTGCTGAAGTTCAAAAACCATTAGCAACTGTTGTAATTGGTGGATTAATAACGGCTACTTTACTAACATTAATAGTTTTACCTATTCTGTATTTATATTTTGAAAAAGGAATAAAAATCAAAAGAAAAACTATGAATAATTCGGCTTTAGTAATAGCTTTTTTATTGGGTTCATTTACTGTAACTGCACAAGAAACTCAAAAGCTTGATGTAAAGCAAGCAGTTGAAATTGGATTAAAAAACAATCAAAATATTCAAGCTTCAGAATTAGAAGTAAAAATGCAATCACAAATGCAAAAAACAGCATTTGAACTTCCTAAAACGGAATTGTTAGGTACTTTTGGGCAAATAAATTCGCAAGCTCAAGATAAAAACTTTCAAATTAGTCAAAGTTTTAATCCTTTTCAAATAAGTGCTAAAAGAACCTTGCTTGCAGCATATAGCAATGCCAGTGCAACTAAATTAGGGGTTTCAAAGCAAGAAATAACCTATTCAATTCGTCAATCTTGGAATACCTTATTATTTTACGAAAAACAAAATACCGTTTTAGAAAAGCAAAATATAGTAATGCAAAAATTTGTGAAGTCTGCTAATTTAAAGTTTCAAACAGGTGAAACAAATGCTTTAGAAAAAACAATTGCATTGGCAAAGCAACAAGAATTAGAACAAAAAATAAAGCAAAATAAAACACAAATTGCAATTGAAAAATCAAAGCTAAAAGTAATTTTAGACCTAAAAACTGATTTTATGGCAATAGATACTTCATTTGTGCCATATCCCGCTATTGCAAAAGTTGATACTACAATGGTAAAACAAAACCCAATAGTTCAATTAGCAAATCAACAAGTTCAAATAGCACAGGCAAGCCATAAAGTAGAAAAATCTGCATTATATCCAGACTTTTCAGTGGGTTATTTTTTACAGTCTATAACAGGTAATCAAGATGTAAACGGAACATCAACCTATTATAATAATTCACCACAATTTCAAGGATTTTCAGTTGGTATTGCAGTTCCGTTATTTGCAGGAAGTAATATTGCAAGAGCGAAAGCTGCAAAAACTAATATTGAACGTGAACAGAAAAATGCTGACTATATAAATCAGCAATTTAAAAGCCATTTAGAACAACAATCCGAACAATTAATTACATATAGTTCGTTAATTGATTATTATAAAAACACAGCATTACCAAATGCAAATTTAATAATCAAAAATGCAACAAAAGGGTATCAAAACGGAGATATTTCTTATGTAGAATATGTTCAGAGTATAGAAACTGCAAGTCAAATTCAGCTAAATTATAACGAAGCGATTTATAATTATAATCAAACTATAATTACAATTCAATATAGTATCAATCAATAATAAAAATAAAATGAAAAAATCAAATATCATATACGCATCAATAGTAGGAGCAATAATTCTTGCTATTATTTTATATTTTTCTTTGCGTCATACTGAAGGTGATGGACATGTACATACAGATGGCGAAGCTCATACGGAAGAAAGTCATTCGGACGAAAAAGAACCAACAACAATTAAAGAAGTGGAATTAAATGAAGCTCAGTTTAAAGCATCAAGTATAGAATTAGGTACTTTTTCAGATAAAAATTTAAGCGAAGTAATTAAGGCAAATGGATATACGAAGTTGCCACCTCAAAATCAAGCTGATGTATCAGTTTTCACTACAGGAATTGTAAAAACAATAAATGTAATGGAAGGACAAAGAGTTAGCAAAGGACAAACTATTGCAACAATTGAAAGTCCTGAGTTTACCAAAATTCAAGAAGCTTATTTAACTTCAAAAAGTAATTTAGAGTATTTAAAATTAGAATTTGAAAGACAAAAAAAATTAAGTGATGAAGAAGTAAATTCTAAAAAAGTTTTTCAAAAAACTAAATCAGATTATGAAATTGAGAGAGCAAGATTCAATTCATTGCAAAAACAACTAAATACTTTGCACATTAGTGGCAGTGGAAATACTACGGCTACAGTGCCAGTACTTGCGCCAATTTCAGGAAATATTACAGAGATTTATATTAAAATTGGTAGTAATGTAGAAACTGGTAAACCATTAATGAATATAGTTGATAATTCTAAATTACACGTAGATTTATTAGTGTATGAAAAAGATTTATTTAAAGTAAAACAAGGTCAAAATGTTCGCTTTATTTTGACCAATCAAGATAATACCGAAATTAATGGAAAAATATTTAGCGTTGGTAAATCTTTTGAAAACGAAACAAAATCAGTTGCAGTACACGCTGATATTTCAAATAATCAACAAAAATTAATACCAGGAATGTATGTAAATGCACTTATCGATGCAGGAGCAAATACTGTTAAAGCTTTACCAACAGAAGCAATTATTAAAGCAGATGGTAGAGAGTTTATTTTTGTTTTAGAAGAAGGTCATAAAGAAGAAGTTGCTCACGATGAAAAAGAAGGACATAATCACGAAGATGGTGACAAGCACGAAGAAGCTGAAGGAAAAACTTTCCATTTCCAACGTATTGAAGTAAAAACAGGTACATCGCAATTAGGATATACACAAGTAACATTACTTCAAAAAATAGAACCTAATGCAAAAATTGTACTAAAAGGAGCGTATTATGTACAAAGTCATTTACTAAAAAGTGAAGGCGGTGGCGGACACGCACATTAATAATATTCAACATTAATTCATCTAAATAAATAAAATTATCATGAAAAAATCAATTTTAATTTTGGCTTTTGCCATTGCAACATTAAGTGTAGTTTCTTGTAATAAAAATGAAAAAACAGAAGTTACAACAGAACACGAAGGTCATAATCACAAAGAAGGAGAAGCTCATAAAGCAGCTTATGAATGCCCTATGGATTGTGAAAAAGGTAAAACCTATGATAAAAAAGGAACTTGTCCAGTTTGTAAAATGGAATTAATTGAAGCCAAAGCAGATAATCACGAAGGGCACGACCATGCAACTGAAAATCATGAAGGACATGACCATTCAAAAGAAAACCACGACGGACATAATCATTAATTTAAAAAAATAAAATATGAAAAATTCAGTTTTAAAATTAATCGTATTAGTTGTATCATTATTTTTCTTTTCAAATTTTGTTTCAGCTCAAAAAACAACCCAAAAAGCTGTAATCAAAACTTTTTTACATTGTGATCATTGTAAGGAATGTGAAACCTGCGGTCAAAAATTCAAAACAGAAATACTTAAAATAAAAGGTGTTAAGATGTATGAATTAGATGATAAAGCAATGACTTTTACAATTTATTATAATTCAAAGAAAACCACTTTACAAGCAATTAAAGAAGGTATTTCTAAATTAGGATATGATGCAGATGAAGTAAAAGCTGACACAGAAGCTTATGAAAGTTTAGATGGTTGTTGTAAAGCATAGGTATGAAGTTTAATATCAAAATGCCAAATAAACTAATTCCTTTTTATCAAAAAGAGTTAGAAGCCGTTAAGGATAATTTAAAGCAAGATAATTTACAAACTGCTTGGTATCATTTGGAGCGTGCCCATATTATTGGGCAAAAACATCCTTATGAACACACATTTGTACATTGGAAAATGTTGCAGTTTGGTATTAAGATAAAAAGTTCAAAAGAAATTATTGGTCAAATTCCACGATTATTGGTAGGTGGTGTAAAATCATTTGTTGGTCATATTCCAGTAGGTAATACAGGTGGTGCAAATGTACCACCTTTAAAAGTAATGGAAATACCTGAAGATATTAAAGAAATTTTAAATTCGAATTCATAACAATTATATTATGGAACATCAGCACATTTACGACAAGCAAGGAAAACAAATTTGTTGCTCATTAGAAGAAAAAATAAATAAAAAAACCGAACATCATTCTGATGATGACGGACACGACCACGACCATTCAAGCGAGGAAAAATCAACGTTTCAAATGTTTTTACCAGCAATAATAAGTTTTGTTTTATTATTGATTGCAATTGGTTTTGATAATTATTTTACACAATCTTGGTTTACAGGTTGGGTAAGAATAGCTTGGTATGTTTTAGCTTATATTCCTGTTGGGTTTCCTGTACTTAAAGAAGCGTTTGAAAGTATTAGAAAAGGTGATGTGTTTTCAGAATTTCTGTTAATGTCAATTGCAACGATTGGAGCATTTGCGATAGCTGAATTCCCTGAAGGTGTTGCTGTAATGTTATTTTATGCTATTGGCGAAATATTCCAAACATTGGCTGTTCAAAGAGCAAAAGCAAACATTAAAACATTACTCGACCAACGACCAGACGAGGTTACTATTTTAGAAAATAATGTGGCTAAAACAATCAAAGCTTCAATGTCTAAAATTGGCGATATTATCCAACTTAAAGCTGGTGAAAAATTAGGTTTAGATGGCGAATTACTTTCTGATACATCTTCTTTCAATACGGCTGCATTAACAGGAGAAAGTAAACCAGATACAAAAGCAAAAGGGGAAACAGTTTTAGCAGGAATGATAAACCTAAATTCGGTATGTCAAGTAAAAGTTACAGTTGCTTATTCAGATAGTAAATTATCAAAAATTCTTGAAATGGTGCAAGATGCAACTTCTAAAAAAGCACCAACAGAATTATTTATCAGAAAATTTGCAAAAATATACACTCCAATTGTAGTTGTTTTAGCCGTTGCAATATGTTTGTTACCAATGTTTTTTGTAGAGAATTATCAGTTTAATGATTGGCTGTATCGAGCATTAATTTTCTTGGTTATTTCTTGTCCTTGTGCTTTAGTTATTAGTATTCCTTTAGGATATTTTGGAGGAATTGGTGCAGCTTCAAAAAACGGAATACTATTCAAAGGGAGTAACTTCCTTGATGTAATGGCTTCGGTTCAAAATGTTGTAATGGATAAAACTGGAACAATGACCGAAGGAGTTTTTAAAGTTCAAGAAGTTGTTTTTAATTCCGATTTCAATGCAGCCGATATTTTGCAACTGGTTAATGCTTTAGAAAGTCAAAGTACACATCCAGTAGCAACCGCCATTCATCAATTTGTTGGTAAAATTGATAGTGCAATAGTTTTAAAAGATGTAGAAGAAATATCGGGACACGGATTAAAAGCCAATGTAAACGGAAAAGAATTGTTAGTTGGAAATTTCAAACTAATGGATAAATTTTCTATTACTTATGATATTGACCCGACAAGTATTGTTTACACATTAATTGCAGTAGCTTACGATAAAAAATTTGTGGGTTATTTAACTATTGCAGACAGCATAAAAGAAGATGCACAAATCACAATTGACAAACTAAAAGTTTTAGGAATAAAAACCACAATGTTAAGTGGTGATAAAGATACAGTGGTACAATTTGTAGCTCAAAAACTTGGAATTACAAATGCTTTCGGAGATTTACTTCCAGAAGATAAAGTAAACAAAGTCAAAGAAATTATAGCTAAAAATGAAACCGTAGCTTTTGTAGGCGATGGTGTAAACGATGCACCTGTAGTTGCTTTAAGTAACGTAGGTATTGCAATGGGCGGTTTAGGAAGCGATGCCACAATAGAAACCGCTGATGTTGTTATTCAAGACGATAAACCAAGCAAAATACCTTTGGCAATAAACATAGGTAAACAAACCAAAAAAATTGTTTGGCAAAATATCATTTTAGCATTTAGTGTTAAGGCAATTGTTTTAGTTCTCGGAGCAGGTGGTTTAGCTACAATGTGGGAAGCCGTTTTTGCAGATGTAGGTGTTGCGTTATTAGCTATTTTAAATGCGGTTAGAATACAGAGGATGAAGTTTTAGTTCATTTGATTAAATAGAAACTTAGTATTTAAACTGCTTTGCAATACATTTTCAAATAAATAAGCTTTTCCATTGCAAAGCAATTAACGGACATTTCAACATTTATCATCTATAAAACGCACTAAAACATACGTTTGCAATGCTTTTTCAACGTTTTTGCAATGGTTGGTTTGTTAATAAGTATATTTTACTTAACAATTAAATTTTTATAAATTGTACTCTCAATTAAGCAACTTATAAAAATGCCATTATTTCAAAATTCCGTAGTTTCCAAATACTTAAAAAATCAAAACTCAACTTTGCTTTTGCAAAAATGGGAAGCCTATAAAAAGCACTTCCTAAATTTAAAAGTTCAAGAGGATATTAAAAGTCTGAAAGAAGAACAATATCAAGGCGAGTTTTTAGAAGACTTGTTTGTTAAGATATTAGGCTACACCAAGCCAGCATCTTCAACGGAAATAAAATTTAATCTTACTACCGAATATAAAAACGTAAAAGACAGCAAAAAAGCTGATGGAGCAATTATTATTGAGGACAAAGTAAAAGCAGTTATTGAATTAAAAGGCACAAACACAACCGACTTAGGTAAAATTGAAACACAAGCGTTTGGATATAAAAACAACCAACCCGATTGCGTTTATGTGATTACTTCTAACTTTGAAAAAATCCGATTTTATATTGATAATGCTATTGAGTTTTTAGAGTTCAATTTGTTTCAATTGACACAAACCGAATTTGAATTATTGTATTTATGTTTAGCTTACGAGAACCTTTCTAAAGGCATTGCAAAAACTATTAAAGATGAATCGGTAAGCCAAGAAGACGTTATTACCAAAAAACTATACAAAGATTATTCGCTTTTTAAAAGAGAATTATATCAAAATTTAGTGGTTTTAAATCCACAATATGAACCGATTGAACTCTTTAAAAAATCGCAAAAGTTATTAGATAGATTTTTGTTTATTTTCTTTGCCGAAGACCGAAACTTATTACCAACCAATTTAATTTTTCGTATCAATAAAGAATGGCAAAATTTACGCACAATGCGTATTGAAGTTTCTTTATATGATAGATATAAAATATATTTTAACGATTTAAATAGTGGTGCAAAAGTACAATTACCAGCCTTTTCTCAAACAGCATCGCACACTATTGAAGAACACCAAATTTTCGCTTATAATGGTGGATTGTTTAAGGCTGACGATATTTTAGACAACATTAAAATTGACGATGCTTTGTTATTTAAGCACACTGAAAACTTAAGCAATTACGACTTTGCAAGCGAAGTTGATGTAAATATTTTAGGGCATATTTTTGAAAATTCGTTAAATGAATTAGACGAAATTAAAGCACAATTAGAGGGCGGAACTATTGACAAAACGAAAACCAAACGTAAAAAAGACGGCGTTTTTTACACCCCAAAATACATTACCAAATACATTGTAGAAAATACAATTGGCATGTTGTGTGAGGAAAAGAAAACCGAATTGCAATTGGCAGATGAAGATTACACAACAGACAAAAAAAGACAAAAGAAAACTTTACAAGCTTTAATTGATAAAGTAGAAAATTATAGAAGTTGGTTATTGCAACTAACTATTTGCGACCCTGCTTGTGGTAGTGGTGCATTTCTTAACCAAGCCTTAGATTTTTTAATTGCAGAACACCAATATATTGACGAACTAAAAGCTAAATTATTTGGAGATACCTTTGTGTTAAGTGATATTGCAACAAGCATTTTAGAAAACAACCTTTTTGGTGTAGATCTAAACGAAGAAAGTGTTGAAATTGCCAAGTTGGCTCTTTGGTTACGCACCGCACAACCGAACCGAAAGCTTAACGATTTAAACAGCAACATACAATGTGGTAACTCGTTAATTGACAATGTAGATGTAGCTGGTAATAAAGCTTTTAGTTGGCAAAATGCTTTTCCTAAAGTATTTGCGAAAGGAGGTTTTGATGTGATTATTGGTAATCCGCCTTATGGTGCGAAATTAGATGAAGTTTCAATTAATTATTATAGAGAAAAATACGATTCTGTTATTGGACATTCAGAGGTTTATTATATTTTTTCTGAAAAAGCTATAAATGAATTAACAAAACAAAATGGAGTTATTGGGTTTATTATTCCAAATGCTTGGCTATCTAATAAATACGCAAAAAAACTAAGGGAAATATTGATTTTAAAAACAACAATAAAGAACTTAATAAATTTCAATAGACAAATTATTTTTGAAGACGCAAATGTTGAAACATCGATTTTTATTATCGAAATAAATAAACCTAAACCAGATAATATGGTTCTCGTTGGACAGGACTTAATGACTCAATATAACTTCAAACAAAGTGATTGGATTCATAATGAAAATTATTTGATTTCATTTGCCTCTGACAACAAAATTGATGAGATATTAAAAAAAGTAAATAAAGCAGAATATAAGTTGTCGGATAAATTAGACGTTTCAAATGGGTTTAAACCATATCAAGCAAATTATGGTATAAATCTGCTTGGCGTTCCTTTAACCGTTGAAGATGTTAAAAATAAAATTTATCATTCAAATATTAAATTAGATGATAATTTTAAAAAAGAAATTAAAGGAAAAGGAGTTAAGAGGTACTCTTTTTTATGGGAAGAAAACTATATTAAATGGGGTAAGTGGCTAATGTCACCTAAAGCAATACATTATTTCGAACAACCAAAAATATTAGTAAGACAAGTAATAAGCGACTATCTTTTTGCTTTTTTAGATGATGAAAAATATTACGCAGACCAATCACTTTATGTTTGCACAAACTTTATTGGTAAAAATGAAAAATTAGAATACTATACGGCATTATTGAATAGTAAATTATTTGGTTTTTACTTTAGAAAATTTTATTCTGAAGAAGATGATTTATTTCCTAAAATAAAAGTCAATGAATTAAAAAACTTACCAATCCAAAAAGCTGACAGCAAGACAATTGAAAATTTATCAGTTGCTTCGGTTTTAATGATTGAAAAAAACAAAACATTACAACAGCTACAGGCTAAAGTTATTAATATGTTGCAAAGGGATTATGGTTTAGAAAAGCCAACTAAAAAACTTGAAACTTGGTACGAATTATCGTTGCAAAGCTTTTTTGCGGAGTTGGCAAAAGCCAAAATTGTATTGTCAGCAGTACAAAAAGATGAAGTTCAAGAGTATTTTGAAACCTACCAAAAACAAGCCGTTGAAACAAAAAACCAAATCATTGCAACGGACAAACAAATCGACGCAATGGTTTATGAGTTGTATGGATTGAATGAGGAAGAAATAGAAATTGTTGAGAATAATTAAAGGGTAAGATGGTTTTAGATAATGTGTTTTTTTTGTGTGTTGCAATAGTATTAATTGAAATTTTTAATGAGTTTAGAATAAATAATTATGGAAGAATTTTAGATAGATTTTTTTATCTTTTTAATGTGAGAAACATATTTAATACAATCAAGATTTCTTCTTTTTTATCTTTTTTAATAATCATATTTTTTAAAGATGTTCCTTGTTTTAAGGATATTTATTTTATTATAAAGAAACTCGGCATACTTGAATTAAATTATATACCTGCGATTGCTTTTACTTTATTAATAATTGTTTTTAGATATGAGCGATTAAAAACAGAATTTGGATACAGCTATACTACAAATAGTAGTATAGTAGTAAACTTAAAATATATTGTTTTCAGATTAGTTTCATTTGTATTTGTCTTTTATGTTTTTAAGTATGTCTTTATTGGTATTTATCAATTAGATACTTACTTTTTGGAAAATAAAATGAGTTTATTTGATTGGTATAATATTGAATTAATTAATAAAAGTTTATTATTTAAAAAAGGAGTTTATTTTTCTTTTGTAATTGTAACATCTTTCTTCTTTTTAATAAACAATGGGTTTTTGAAAATAAACTCATCTTATGGTGAAGAAAAAAACATTAAAATAGATTTTATTAAATATTTATTTGTTTCATTTGTTCTTTGTATTGGTCTTTTTTTAAGTATATATTCAATTTTAAACGCTTTTTATTCAATAAATAATTCAAGCTTTAAAGATTTTATTTCTTATGATAATATATTTGGAATTCTACCTATAAGATTTGCATCAATAATCATTCTTTATAGTTTTTTAATATACTTTTACAAAAATGTACTTGAGGAAAAAATTGTATATTTTATAGTTATATGTTTTATTCCATTAAAGTTAAAGGAGAATTATTCAAAAAGAAGTATTTTCTATAATCCTTATAGTATCATTGATTTCAATGATAGAGAAACTTTATATTTTTCTCAAATTTCATTTTACATAATTAATATTGCAATTTCAGAAATAGCTTATATAAATAATATTAAAAGTGTTTATTTTAGTTTGCTAAATATTATTATATTATTCATTATTGATGATTTTACTATTATTAATTCGTACTCAAGAGGATTTTCCGACACAATGAAATGGCACGTAATTAGAATTTTTTCGGCAAACTTATTAATGTTTATAAGTTCAATTATACTATTATCAGGTTCGGAATTATACATACTCTTAATAATTTATTTATCGTTTTCAATTTTTTTAAGTTTTATTTACTTCTCAAACTTCGATAAGGTTATTAGGGGAATTAGAAATGAAAAAAAGTATATTTCTAAATGGTAATATATTAATAGAAACAACAATATATAATCTAAAACAGAATTATGATAAAAGGAATTAATAAGTTTTTTAAAAACTTTTAAGAAAAAAAGTCGATTACACATTTAAGTTTGAATTTTCAATTTATGATGTAGCTTTATTATTGATATTTGATTTTGTAGTGTTTAAGTTATTGTAATTGATGAGAATAGTTAAAAAAATTATTGTTAAAAACTGTATTTGTTTGTGAATAAGTTTGACTTTCATTTGATATAATAAAACACAACCTTTGTAAGATAGAAATTAAGAAGTATGGGAAATATAGCCACAAGTTTTGGAGAACAAATAAAAAGACTTGAAGAAAGAGGTATGAATTTAGATTATGACCAAGAAAAAGTAAAAGAAATTTTATTAGACATTGGTTACTACAGATTAGGTTTTTATTGGAATCCTTTTGAAAAAAACAGAAAGCATGAATTTAAAGATGGTACTAAATTTTCTGATGCTGTTTCATTATATTATCTTGATGTAGATTTAAGAAACTTGTTATTAAAATGCCTTAATAGGATAGAAATAAACTTTAGAACAAAAGTAGTCTATTATGTTTCAAACGTTAATAAAAATTCCCCAACTTGGTTTATTGACCCAAAAGTTATTAGTTCAGATTTTATTAATTCAATAGAATTGCATTACAATGATGATTTTAAGAAAAATAATAAAACTATAAAACTGCATCATAAAAAATATATCAATGATAAATATGCACCAGCTTGGAAAACTTTAGAGTTTTTTACTTTTGGTGCAATATTAAAGGTTTTTAAAGAATTAAATGATACTGCAATAAAAGAAAGGATTTCTAATTTGTATGGTATTCAAAATCTGCAAAAATTTATTAATCTAATGGAAACAATTGTTTATGTTAGAAATGTTTGCGCTCATGGTGGTGTTTTGTATGATTTAAAATTACCTAAAAGTATTTCTGCTATTCCAGACATTAATTTTAATAGTCAAAACAGATGTTCTTTAGATGATTCGATGAAAGTAATTCTATACATTTTAGGCAAAATATCAGACAACAGGAAACTTGATATTGAAAAAGAAATAGATAAAATATTTTCAGAATATTCTGATAATGAAGTGATTAACAACATAATAGCGACAGAAATAGGTTATAGAAAAATTAACTCTTAATATTTGTATTATTCAAAATGTATATATACATTTGCACTATACAAAGTGCCTTATTATTCATAGCATTAATGGTGCACTCTAAAAAAATAATTTAAACCCAGACTTGCTCTGGGTTTTTTATTTTATAAAAACTCAATCTAAATAATGTTGCTTTTGCATTATATTTAAAAAAAATATTGTGTTTACTTCTCAAAGAACTTCTTTCTACATTTAAAATATGTCAAAAAATAATTTAATTTGAATGAATCCAATTGTAAAATAAATTTATAATATAATCGCTGGAACAAGAATATTTTTTTCTATTTTGGTGATTTATAAAGTAATTTTGAAATAAACTAAAATAAAATAAACAGAATATATCCATAATATGAACGAATCAATTTGCTTTACCGTTGAAGAATATAAAAGTACTTTTCAATATTTACTGAATGAATTTATTTTAGCGACCGCAAAAACAGAATTAGACTTTTTTGAATATCAATTAGAAATTTATAATAATGCTCATGTTGTAAGCCATCAAGATTTTGAAGGAGCACTTTACGGAGGAATTATTGTGAATATGGATAAATTTCAAGAAGTTATTGCTTTTATTCGGGTGAAAATTGCACAATGCAAATATGGAAAAACAGAAGTTGATGAAGTAGAAATTGATTTAAGTGAAACTAATGGTAGAGAAAAAATAATTTATTTGCAAAAAATGGGAATAATTGATTTTTTAAGAACAAAAACACCATTTAATACAAACACACATAGTTTAGCATCTTTTTTATCTGGTATTACTGGAATAAAAACATCATCTATTTATCCAATGATTAATCCTATTGTCAATAATTCTGTTTCGCAAACGAACAACCCAATGAACTCATTAAAGGCTGTTGAAAAAGTAGAAAAAGAATTAATCCGAATTGGAATAAATTTAAAAGAAACGATTTAGGTTAAACCCAAAATAAACCTAAAGTTCATTTGCTCTTATTAATTAAAAAATAAGAAAAATGAATCAAATTTTATTAAACGGCATCACAATTGAACAATTAGCCGAAGCACTTAAACCATTGTTGCAACCTCAAGCAACAAAAGAATCACAACAACCCGAAAACGATTTAATGACCCGAAAAGAAGTTTGTACTCTTTTGAGTATAAATTTCACGACTTTATGGAAACATACTCGTAGTGGTAAACTATTAAGTAGTGGAATAGGAAACAGGGTGTATTATAGCAGAAAACAAGTTTTAGAAGCGGTTAAGTCAATTAATTCATAGCAATATGGATAAAGATAAACAGGCAATTGGTTTAACCGATTTTAGCAATGTAATTGACAAAGCAATGCAATGCGAAGTTAAGACAACAGAAAACGGTTTATTTTTGATAAAAACAGCTAATGAGTGGATGGAGGAAGCAAAGAACCGACCAATACCGAAGATGCTTTTTAGTCAACTATGGTATGAGGGTGAAATATGTATTTTGTTTGCTGATACCAATTTAGGGAAATCAATTTTAGCAGTTCAAATTGGCAACAGCATAAGTAAGTCAGAACATATAATTGGGTTCAAAATTGAAACTCAAAAACAGTCTGTTCTTTACTTTGATTTTGAATTGTCGGATAAGCAATTTCAAAATAGATATTCAAAAGATTATACCGAAAATTACAACTTTGACAATAATTTTTTAAGAATAGAAATCAATACCGATGCTGATTTACCAATTAATCAAAATTTTGATGACTTTCTTATCTTGTCAATCGAGCAAAGTCTTTTAAAATCTAATTCAAAGGTTTTGATTATTGACAATCTCACCTACTTAAAAACCGATAATGAAAAAGCAAAAGAAGCTTTACCATTAATGAAAAAACTTAAAGAATTAAAAAGCAAGTACTCACTTTCAATTTTGATTTTAGCACACACGCCAAAAAGAGATTTATCAAAGCCAATTACAAGAAATGATTTGTCAGGAAGCAAAATGCTTATGAATTTTTGTGATAGTTCCTTTGCTATTGGAGAAAGTAACCAAGACAAGCAAATAAGATATATCAAACAAATTAAACAACGTAATTGTGAGCAAGTATTTGATACAGATAATGTTTGTATTTGTCATATAAATAAAGAATATAATTTTTTACAATTTGAGTTTATTGGTTATGGTAATGAACGTGAACACCTAAAACAATATACTGATAAAGACCGTGAAACAAACATTGAAAAAGTAAAGGAATTAAACATACAAGGAAAAAGCCAAAGGCAAATTGCTACTCAATTGGGTGTGTCAGTTGGGACTGTAAATAAATATTTAAAGTTGTAAAGTGTTCATTCTGTTCACGGTGTTCACAGTGTGAACAGTATGAACACCGTGAACAGTAAAAATTTAAATGCGATGAAACAATACAAATACAATTTAGATAAAAGCAGTAAAAAGTTTGTTTGTCCAAAATGCAACAAACGAACCCTTGTAAAATATAAAGAAACGGAAACAGGAAACTATTTGAATGAAGATTTTGGACGTTGCGACCGTGAAACAAATTGTGGTTTTCATAACACACCAACAGGCGAGTTTAATAATCCTTTTGAAGTGGTTAATATTCCGAAACCAAAACCAAGTTTTCATAATTTCGATTTAGTAAGTCAAAGTGGTAGGAATTACAAAGAAAATAATTTTATCCAGTTCTTAAAAACCATTTTTACAGAAACTGAAGTAAAAGAAGCAATACTAAAATATTTGATAGGAACATCAAAGCGTTGGAATGGTGCTACAATATTTTGGCAAATTGATAATTTGCAAAAGGTTCACGCTGGTAAAATTTTACAATATGTTTCAAAAACTGGCAAACGACACAAAAACGAAGACGGCAAAAGCTTAATAGATTGGGTACATAGTATTTTAAAACGAACCAAAACAATCAATGATTTTAATCTTAATCAATGTTTATTCGGTTTGCACCTAATAAATGAAAGTAATGCCAAAACCATTGCACTTGTTGAGGGAGAAAAAACAGCAATTATGATGAGTATATTTAAACCTCAATATATTTGGTTAGCCACAGGAAGTAAACAAGGTTTTAAATATGAAAATCTGAAACCAATTAAGCAATATAAAATTATTGCATTTCCTGATAAAAGCGAGTATGCAGATTGGTTTAAAAAAGCCACAGAACTCAATATCTTAGGTTTTGATATAATTGTTAATGATTGGCTCGAAAATACGAATTTTGAAGCAGGAACAGATTTTGCAGATGTATTACTTATTGAAAAAAAAGAAGCTGAAAAAAATAAAAAACATGAAATTATTTATACCGACACCGAAAATATTATTAACGAATTTGAAACACACACACCCGAAATTTGGAATCTAATTGAAACGTTTGGTTTAGTAGATTGCAACTGGAACGAAATAAGAAAAGTAATTTAACATAAATAAATTATTTCAATTGCTTTGCAAAAATAGAAAATTGTTGTTGCAAAGCTTATATTTTATGATATTACAACCCAGTTATTAAAGGCAATGACTGTAACAAAGTTTTAATTATAATTTTGCAATGCTTGTTTAATAGTTTTTGCAATGTATTAAAAACAAAAAATTTTATTCTGTTGCCTTTATATAAAAAGCAAAATCCTATCAAATAACTGATAGGATTTTTTTTGCTTAATTTATTCAGCAATCTAATATTAAACATCATTTTAGTTAAAACATTTTTAATGTAGAAAACTATATTTTTATATATCGGTTGACTAAATGTTGACTAAAAATAACGTTAAGCCTTATAAATATGCTTTGAAAGTGACCTCGGCAGGGTTCGAACCTGCAACCCTCAGAGCCGAAATCTGATATTCTATCCAGTTGAACTACGAAGCCTTTTTTAAGAGAATAGAGCAAAGAAGAAAGAATAAAGACCTCAATCTTTGCTCTTTTATCTTTGTTCTTTCTTCTTATTTAAACTAATAATTTCTTTACAATTCCAGAAATTACTTTTCCTTCTGCTTGTCCTCCTATTTGAGCTGAAGCTAATCCCATAACTTTTCCCATAGAAGCAATACCTGTAGCACCTGTTTCAGCTATGATTTTAGCGATTACCGCCTCTACTTCTTCTTCTGATAACTGAGCTGGTAAAAACTTCTCAATTACGGCGATTTGTGCCAATTCTGGTTCTGCTAAATCAGGACGGTTTTGTGTCGTGAAAATTTCTGCACTGTCCTTACGCATTTTTACTAAACGCTGTAACATTTTGATTTCTTGATCTTCTGATAAACCATCTCCTGCACCAGCTTCTGTTTTAGCTAAAATAATTGCCGATTTAATAGCTCTTAATGCTTCTAAAGCTACACTATCTTTTGCCTTCATGGCTTCTTTCATGTGATCCATGATTTTTGCTTCTAAACTCATATTGTATTTTTTATTTATTGTAGTTGATTTATGTCCAAACTCTAGAAAAAGGTTTTACAAACATGGTGCAAAGGTAATAAAAAAACCCGAAAATTGCTCTTCGGGTTTCTTAGTGTAGGTTAGTTTGTTGTAGATTTAATCCACATTATCGTGTAGGAATGAATTGTTTGAACGCAATTGAATATCGTCGTTACTATCAGTTCCTAAAGACATTCTAGATTGATTGCTAGCAGTGTTTGGTGTAGATGTTACATCAAACCCCATTCTTTTATAGGCAGGAATTCTTTCAAACTCATCAATTTGCGAAGCACTATTGTTGAATTTATGATTGAATTCTTTCATTTTTCTTTTACGTTCGTCGGCTCTAAGTTTTAATGTATCTTCGATTGACATTTCTAAAGGCGACGTATTGTCTAATTGATGTGCATCTTCAAATTTTTGAACATTCGTTTTCATAGTGAAGTTTAACTCTTCATCAATTGGTTCAGCTACAATTTCGACTGGCTTGGAAGCTACTAATTCGTTTTCTTTTTCTAAATAATCCTCTAACGAATATTTGATAATTCCGTTTTGATTAACTTCTGTAACCGGAACAACGTTTATTGGATCTTTTACTTCCATAGCACGTGTTTCAGGCGTTAATTCGAAAACAATTGTATTCTCTTTAACTTCTTCTTTTGCAGCGAATAAATCCAAAGAAAAACTCACTTCTTCAGTTGCTACAACAAATTCTGGATCTTTTACTTCGATTTCTCTGATTTGAGGTGTAATGATTTCGAAAGTTGGCGCTAAATTAGGGCTAACCACCTCAAAAGTTACATCAATATTCTTTAAAAACTCAGTTGTAGGAACTAAATCAATTGCTGCTACTGGTGTATGAATTTCGAAAACTGGCTCTTCAACTTCTTCTTCTAAAGTAAAAACAACTTTTTGTTCTACCACTTCATCACAAATAGGATTGATGATATCAGCTTTAATTTCTGTTTCAATTGGTGATTCAAAAATTGGCTCATTAACCGGAAGACTTGCAATAGTTTTATTCAACAATTCGTGAACAATTTTTTGTTCGTCTTCTAAAGAATGAATAATTTTCTTAGGTTCCGTATTAACGATTTCAGCTTGTTGCTCGATGTTAAAACCTGTAGCAATTACCGTTACCGAAATTGCTTCACCTAAAGCTTCTTCTTCACCAACACCCATGATGATGTTTGCGTTGTAACCTGCTTCAGACTGAATGAAATCATTGATTTCTCCGATTTCATCGATTGTGATTTCGTTAGCTTCATCAGTTCCAGAAACAATTAACAACAATACGTTTTTAGCACCTGTAATCTTATTATCGTTTAATAATGGAGAATCTAATGCGCTTGAAATTGCTTGTTTTGCTCTATCTGAACCTGCTGCAGTTGCAGAACCCATGATTGCTGTTCCGCTGTTTGACAACACGGTTTTAGCATCTTTAAGGTCAATATTTTGAGTATAGTGATGCGTAATAACTTCAGCAATTCCTCTTGACGCAGTAGCTAACACTTCGTCAGCCTTTGAGAAACCTGCTTTGAAACCTAAGTTTCCGTATACTTCACGTAATTTATTATTATTGATAACAACTAAAGAATCTACTTGTTTACGTAAACGTTCTACTCCAGCTAACGCTTGCTCAGAGCGAACTTTTCCTTCAAATTGAAAAGGAATCGTAACAATACCAACTGTTAAAATGTCTCGCTCTTTTGCTAATTGCGCAATTACAGGAGCTGCACCAGTTCCAGTTCCTCCACCCATTCCTGCAGTGATGAAAACCATTTTGGTGTTGCTATCCAACATTTTCTCAATTTCGGCGATACTTTCTATTGCAGATTGTTGACCTACTTCAGGGTTTGCACCCGCACCTAATCCTTCGGTAAGGTTAACACCTAACTGAATTTTATTTGGTACTGGACTATTTTGCAATGCCTGAGAATCAGTATTACAAACTATAAAATCAACACCTTTAATGCCTTGCTTAAACATGTGGTTTATGGCATTACTACCTCCACCTCCAACGCCAATTACTTTAATTACGTTAGATTGGTTTTTAGGTAAATCGAATGAAATGTTTCCAAATTCTGACATAGTATCTCCTTTTATTCTGCGTTATCTAAAAATTCTTTAATCTTATCTATATACTTATCAAAAAACGAACGTTTGATTCTATCATCCGTTGTTTCTGTTTTGATAGGTTGAGTAGCTTTTGGCTCCTCTTTTTCTTCCTCAATAATTGGTTCTTCAACCACAACTTGAGGACGAGCCACCACTACTGGCTCTTCTTTTTTCATTTCTACTAATGGAGTAGCACTTTTTGTATTGTTTCTAATACTGTTCATTACTAAACCAACTGCTGTAGCATACAATGGACTTGACAATTCTTCGTCTGAATCTCCTGCTAAATGCTCGTTTGGATAACCAATTCTTGTATCCATTCCAGTGATGTATTCTACCAGTTGTTTGATGTGTTGCAATTGTGCTCCACCACCTGTTAATACAATACCTGCAATAAGTTTTTTCTTAGGATCTTCATGTCCGTACAATTTAATTTCAGCATATACTTGTTCAATGATTTCCACAACTCTAGCGTGAATGATTTTTGACAAGTTTTTTAATGAAATTTCTTTTGGCTCTCTACCTCTTAATCCAGGAATAGAAACAATTTCATTGTCTTTATTTTCTCCTGGCCAAGCTGAACCAAAACGAGTTTTCAATAACTCTGCTTGTTTTTCGATGATTGAACATCCTTCTTTAATATCTTCCGTAATCACGTTTCCTCCAAAAGGAATAACAGCTGTATGACGAATGATTCCATCTTTAAAAATGGCTAAATCGGTTGTTCCACCACCTATATCTATCAAAGCAACTCCTGCTTCTTTTTCTTCTTGACTTAATACTGCATCAGCCGAAGCTAATGGTTCAAGTGTTAATCCAGATAATTCTAATCCGGCACTTTTGATGCATCTTCCTAAATTACGAATCGAAGCTGCTTGACCTACTACTACGTGGAAGCTAGATTCTAATCTTCCACCGTACATTCCGATAGGTTCTTTAATTTCGGCTTGACCGTCGATTTTAAATTCTTGTGGTAACACGTGAATAATTTCTTCACCTGGCAACATCGCTAATTTATGAACCTGACCAATCAATGCATCGATATCGGCATCTCCAATTACTTCTTCTGCATTTGGACGACTGATGTAATCGCTATGTTGAATACTTCTAATGTGTTGCCCAGCAATTCCTACCACAACATCATTAATTTTATAACCTGAATCATTCTCCGCATCAGCAACTGCTTGCTGAATTGACTGTATGGTTTGTGTAATATTATTTACAACACCTCTATGAACACCTAAGCTTTTAGATTTTCCTACTCCAAGAATCTCTAGCTTTCCGTATTCATTCTTCTTCCCTATCATTGCTACAATTTTAGTTGTACCAATGTCTAATCCTACTGCAATGTTGTCTTTGTTCATAACTCTAACTATTTCTTACAAACCACTTGTTGTGTAAACATAACGTTTACCTCTTTATAACTTTTAATCAATGTATCTTTTATAGCATGATGAAAAAACGCTTTATAATTCTTTAGCTTCTTTTCAACATTTATTGGTTTCCCAAATGCTATTTTATAATCATAACTTCTGTTGGTTAACACCACATTTCCTGAAGCCATAACCTGTGCGCCAGTAATATTTTTACTTAGGAAATCATCTTTTTTGATTTCGTTAAATAAGAACAAAAACGGCTTGCAATTTTCTTCACTTATTTCGCCAGTAACTAACGGAACTCGTGCTGAAAAATTCTCCGACAACGACATTCTATATCCTTTTGAATCAAGATAATAGCTTTCATTATCAGTAATAACTCTTACGATTGGGGTCTTTTGAGTAATACGCGTATTTAGAAATCCGTCTACTGTTGAAAAAACTTGTGCTTTTTCAATCATCTCGTGATCATCGAGAACAGTTTCTAAAGTATTCAAATCTAATTTATCTTTTTGAATTGATGATGTACCTCCCAAATTTTGTATTAACAAGTTATTAACCATTTCATGTGTTAAAAACATATTTTCATTCGACTCGAATTTGATGTCTATCTTACTGATTTTGCGCTCACTATTCCTCTTTACAGAAAAAGAGTAAAGGAAAATCATTGTAAAAATGATTAACACCAAGCGAATAGTATGCCAATTAATTCTTTTCATGAAGCGCTTTTTTTAGATCTTTTACAAGCTCACCAATGTCGCCAGCACCAATAGTTATGAACACATCAGCATCTGAATTTTCAAAAGCTGTGAACAACTCGTCTTTGCTTACTAATTTCTTATTTGGATTGTTAATTTTATTCAACAACCAAGTCGAATTCACACCTTCCATTGGCAACTCGCGAGCCGGATAAATTTCCAATAATAAAATCTCATCAAATTTGCTTAAACTTTCTGCAAAACCATCTACAAAATCTTTCGTTCTACTGAACAAATGTGGTTGAAAAGCTGCAATGATTTTTTTACCTGGATATAATTCTCGAACCGCTTGATGCACCGCGTTAATTTCGGTTGGATGATGTGCATAATCATCAATATAAACTAATTTTTCTTCTCTAATTTGGAATGAAAAACGTCTTCTTACTCCTTTAAAACTTGCTAATGCTGCAATGATTTTTTCATTTGAAACACCATAAGATTTTGCCATGGCAAAAGCTAATAATGCGTTAGTCAAATTATGATGACCTGGTAATCCAAATTTCACATTTTGAACTACTTCAGTTGGTGTTTTTACATCAAATACATAAAACCCATTTTCAATTCGGATATTTTGAGCCGAAAAATCAGCATCATTGTTAACTCCAATCGTATTTCCTTCTAGTGGCAATCCTTTGATTACGTATAAATTTTCACTTGAAGTTTTAGCTGCGAATTCTCTGAACGATTCCTCAATACTTGCTGCATCGCCATAAATATCCAAATGGTCCGCATCCATTGAAGTAACGCAAGAAACATTAGGATGTAAATGCAAAAATGAACGATCAAATTCATCCGCTTCGACCACCGTAACTGTTTTTCCTGAACCGATTAAATTAGAATTATAATTTTCAACAATTCCGCCTAAAAAAGCAGTAACATCAACACCACTTTCATATAAAACGTGACCTAAAATACTTGATGTTGTAGTTTTTCCGTGTGTTCCAGCAACTGCGAAACAATAGGTGTCTTTTGTTATGATTCCTAAAACTTCAGCACGTTTCTTAATATTGTATTCTCTTTCAATGAAATAATTCCATTCGGAATGCGAAACTGGAACCGCTGGCGTTACGATTACTAATGTATTTTCTACATAGAAATCGGTTGGAATTAAACCGATATTATCTTCAAAATGAATTTCTAAACCGATTGCCTGCAATTCATCTGTTAACTGCGTTGGTGTTTTGTCATAACCCACTACTTTTTTTCCAATGTATTGAAAATAGCGAGCAAGAGCACTCATTCCGATGCCTCCGATTCCGATGAAATAAACGTTATGTATTTGATTTAGATTCATTTTTCAAATTCAATTTCAAGTTCAAAATTCAATTTCAAACTTTTATTACTTACTTTTTTATTGAGCTTGTTCTTGTAATTGAACTTGCCCTTGAAATATTATTTTATTAGCTTTATTATCTCTTCAACAATATCTTTTGTTGCGTTTGGCTTAGCTAATTTTTTTATGTTTTGACTTAATTCTGATTTCTTACTTTCGTTTGAAATTAAATCAGAAAAAATCGTTTCAAATTGCGTTTCTAATTCAGATTCTTTGATTAAAATGGCTCCGTTTTTATCTGAAATTGCTTTAGCATTTTTAGTTTGATGATCTTCGGCAACGTTTGGTGACGGAATAAAAATCGTTGGTTTTCCCACAATACACAATTCAGAAACAGATGATGCTCCTGAACGAGAAATTACTACATCTGCAGCAGCGTAAACCAAATCCATTCTATCAATAAACGCTACTACTTGAACGTTGTCTTTCTCATTATATTTTGAGTAATCGTTTAAATATAATTTTCCGCATTGCCAAATGATTTGAATGTTCTGACTCAATAGAAAATCCAATTCTTTCTCAATCAATTGGTTGATTCTTCTAGCACCTAAACTCCCGCCTAAAACCAAAAGTGTTTTTTTATTCGCATCTAAATTAAAATAAGCTATAGCTTCGCTTTTACTCGCTTCATTAATCAAATCTTGACGAACTGGATTTCCAGTTAATATCATTTTATCTTTTGGAAAAAATCGTTCTAAATTTTCGTAAGCCACACAAATTTTATTTGCTCTTTTTGCTAATAATTTATTAGTAATTCCTGGATATGAATTTTGCTCTTGAATTACCGTTGGAATATTCAACATTGACGCTGCTTTCAGCACTGCACCACTTGCAAAACCACCTGTTCCAATAACCACATCAGGCTTAAAACTTTTGATGATTTTGAATGAATTCCACATACTCGAAGCCAACTTTAAAGGAAACATTGCGTTATCCAAAGTCAGTTTGCGTTGAATTCCTGAAATCCATAATCCTTTGATTGCGTAACCTGCTTGAGGTACTTTTTGCATTTCCATTTTATCTCTGGCACCTACAAAAAGAAACTCCGCTTCTGGAAAACGATTTTTTAATTCGTTTGCAATCGCAACGGCTGGATAAATATGTCCACCTGTACCGCCACCGCTAATTATGAATCTTGGATTTTTCATCTATCTTTTATTTAAAACTGCGTTCATCGGATTTTGTCCGTTTACTAACACATCTCCGTTTTCATCTTCAATTAAAGATTCTCTAATCGAACTTTTAATATCGTTTATTTTCTGCTGATTTTCATCTGCTTCTTTATCTTCATTTAACGCTACTTGTGCATCAATAATTTGTTGTAACGCTTCATCACGTTTGCGTTTTTCTTCTAAATCCAATGCTACTTCTTCTTCTTTCTTTGTCACACTTAAAATAATTCCAATCGCAATACACGTCATCCAAATAGAAGTTCCTCCACTACTAATCAACGGCAAAGGCTGACCTGTCACCGGAAGTAATTCCACTGCAACTCCCATATTGATAAACGCCTGAAATATAATTGGAAATCCGAGTCCGATGATTAATAGTTTTCCGAATAAAGTCGTTGCTTTTTGAGCATCAATTATAAATCGGATAAACAATAGTAAATACAAAAAGATGATTCCGACAGCACCTACTAAACCGTACTCTTCCACAATTATGGCAAAAATAAAATCGGAAGAAGATTGAGGTAAAAAGTTTTTCTGGACACTTTTTCCTGGACCTAATCCTTTTATCCCACCGGATGCGATGGCTATTTTTGCTTTTTCAATTTGGTATTCGTCTTCGTTTGGTTTGTCATCAAAGAAACTATCAATACGACTCATCCAAGTATCAACACGGTTTGGCATCGCATCAGGAAAAGCTTTTGCCACCAAAATGAACATGGTCAAACTCACAATTCCTGCACCCATGATAATTCCGAGATATCGCATTGGATACTGCCCAATGAAAACCAACATACATACCATTGAAAAAATCAAAGCAGTTGTTGAAAAGTTCGCTGGAAGCACTAACGCTAAAACGGCAAAAACTGGCGCCCACAATTCTAATAAGGAATCTTTAAACGAATATTCTTTATCACTTACTTTAGCTAAATAGCGTGCTACATATATCATTAACACGATAAACGCTAATGTAGACGTTTGAAAACCAATACCTATAAAAGGAATTTGTATCCAACGACTGGCATTTGCACCATCAATGACTGTTCCTTTGAATAAGGTGTAAACTAATAATAATATTACTAACGGAATTCCGAAAATAGAAAGTGCTTTAAAGTAATGATAAGGCGTTTTGTGAATAAAAAATATGATTCCAAAACCCAACATTACATGTATAAAATGTTTGAACAAATACCCTATCGTAGTCCCTTTTCCAATAACGTAAACTAGGTTTGTACTAGCGCTATACACTGGCAAAAACGAGATTAGGGACAATAGAAAAACTATAGCCCAAATGGTTTTATCTCCTCTTATTTTACCAATGATATCAAACATTTCTTTATGTTATTATAAATTATAAATTGCTTGTTTGAATTGTTTTCCTCTGTCTTCGTAATTTTCAAATAAATCAAAACTTGCACAAGCTGGTGATAACAAAACGCTATCTCCTTTTTCTGCTAAACGTTGTGCTAATTGAACTGCTTCAGACATTGAAGTAGTTTCCACCATAACATCCACCACATTATTGAAAGCATTGATGATTTTTGTATTGTCAACACCTAAACAAACGATTGCTTTTACTTTTTCACGAACTAATGGCATCAATTCATCGTAATCATTTCCCTTATCAACACCACCTACAATCCAAACCGTTGGTGTACTCATGCTATCCAAAGCATAAAAAACCGAATTTACATTCGTAGCCTTAGAATCGTTGATGTATTGCACACCTTGAATTTTCAATACTTTTTCTAAGCGATGCTCTACACCTTGAAAATTAGTCAAACTTTCTCTGATGGTCTGTTTTCTAATATTCAACAATTGTGCTACAGCAGTTGCTGCCATTGCATTCTTGATGTTGTGTTTTCCTTCTAGTGCTAGTTCGTTGATTGGCATAGTAAATATTTCGTTTTTAATAGTGCTGTTAATGTTGTTATTTTCTATAAATCCTCCATCTTTTTCAGGTTTTCCTGTTAATGAAAAAGGAACTTTATTTGCTTTAATTGTATTCTTGTTTAGCCAATTTTGAATCGCATCGTCTTCATTGTCATAAATCAAATAATCGGCTTCTGTTTGATTTTTTGTAATTCTAAATTTTGAATTGATATATAAACTGTAATCGTAATTATATCTATCTAAGTGATCTGGACTGATATTGGTTAAAATTGCGATATGTGGTTTGTAATTGATGATGCCGTCTAACTGAAAACTGCTCAATTCCAATACATAAATATCGTGCTTGTTTTCGGCTACTTGCCAAGCGAAGCTTTTTCCAATATTTCCTGCTAATCCTACATTTAATCCACCTTGTTTTAACAAATGATACGTCAAAAGTGTTGTGGTTGTTTTTCCATTACTTCCTGTAATTCCAACTGTTGTAGCGTCAGTAAACTGAATGGCAAACTCGATTTCAGAAATAACCGAAATTCCTTTTTCAATTAGCTTTTTTACGATTGGTGCTTTTTCAGGAATTCCTGGACTTTTCATTACTACATCGGCATTCAGAATCAATTCTTCTGTATGCTTTTCATCTTCCCAAGCGATTCCATTAATGGTAAGAACTTCTTTGTAATTTTCTTTTATTTTTCCAAAATCCGACACAAAAACGTCGTATCCTTTTTTCTTTCCTAAGATGGCGGTTCCTACTCCACTTTCGCCTCCGCCTAAAACTACCAGTCGCATCTTATCTTAATTTTAAAGAAACAAGTGAGAAAATCGCCAATAGAATTCCGACAATCCAAAAGCGTGTTACAATTCTACTTTCGTGATATCCTTTTTTCTGATAATGATGGTGCAATGGTGACATTAGGAAAATTCTTCTTCCTTCACCAAATTTCTTTTTAGTGTATTTAAAATAACTCACCTGAATAATTACTGATAAATTTTCGGCTAAGAAAATTCCACAAACTACAGGTATCATTAATTCTTTACGAATAGCAATTGCAATTACAGCGATAATACCACCAATAGTTAAACTTCCGGTATCACCCATGAATACTGAAGCTGGGTAAGCGTTGTACCAAAGAAATCCAACCAAAGCTCCAACGAATGCTGCGATGTAAACCGTCATTTCACCCGAGTTTGGAATATACATGATGTTCAAATAATCAGAGAAAATGATATTACCTGATACGAAAGTGAACAAACCGAGTGTCAGTACCGAAATTGCGGAAGTTCCTGCGGCTAAACCGTCAATACCATCCGTAAGATTGGCGCCGTTTGAAACTGCTGTGATGATTAAAATTACCATTGGAATAAAAATCAACCAAGCGTAATCTTTGTAATCATCGCCCATGAACGATAACACTTCTGCGTAATCAAATTCGTTATTTTTTAAAAATGGAATAGTGGTTGCTGTCGATTTTTCTTCTAAATCGGCTGGTTTGATGTTGTTCTCGATTTTTACTCTTGAAGTTAAAGTATCTTTTCTAACGGTTACATCTGGACTAAAATATAAAACTGTCCCTACAATTAGGCCTAAACCAACTTGCCCAATTACTTTAAAAATTCCTTTTAAACCTTGTTTATCTTTCTTGAAAATTTTAATGTAATCATCAATAAAACCAATGACTCCCATCCAAATTGTAGTTACAATCAATAAAATGATGTAAATGTTATTCAACTTAGCCAATAACAAAACTGGAATTAAAGTCGCCAAAATGATGATGATTCCACCCATTGTTGGCGTTCCTGCTTTTGCAGTTTGCCCTTCTAAACCAAGTTCACGAACCGTTTCACCCACTTGTTGGTTTCTCAAATAGTTGATGATTTTTTTTCCGTAAATCGTAGCAATTAACAACGACAAAATAAAAGCTAATGCCGAGCGAAAAGTAATATATTGAAAAACTCCTGCTCCAGGAACATCAAAGGCTTTGTCTAAGTATTGAAAGATGTAGTATAACATATTGTTTGCTTAGTTTTAAAGGTTAATTGTTGGCTTTTATTTGTTTAATTGTTGTAATAATTCAGTAACTATTTGTAAATCGTCAAAATCGTGACGGACTCCATTAATTTCTTGATAGGTTTCATGACCTTTCCCAGCGATAAGAATAATATCGTTAGGATTTGCCAATTGACAAGCGGTTTTGATGGCTTGCTTTCTATCTAAAATAGAAACTGTTTTTTTGAAATTTTGAGGTTCTACTCCTTTTTCCATTTCTTCGATAATCGTTTCTGGATTTTCGGTTCTTGGATTATCTGATGTAAAAATGGCTTTATCACTCATGGTTGAAGCAATGTTAGCCATAATTGGTCTTTTGGTTTTATCTCTATCGCCACCACAACCTACAACTGTAATCAATTGTTCGTTTTTTGTACGAATATCTTCAATCGTTTTTAATACATTTTCCAATGCATCTGGTGTGTGAGCATAATCTACAATAGCCGTAATTTTTGAATCGGAAACAATAAATTGAAAACGCCCTGAAACACTTTCTAATTCTGAAAGTAAACGCAAGGCTTCTACTTTTTCGATTCCTAATTCGACTGCTACACCGTAAATGGCTAATAAATTATAAGCATTAAAAGAACCAATTAATTTTACCCAAACTTCGTTATCATTGATTTTTAGCAATAATCCAGATAATTGGTTTTCTAAGATTTGTGCTTTGTAATCGGCATACGATTTTAAAGCATAAGTTAATTTCTTAGCTTTTGTATTTTGAAGCATTACCAATCCGTTTTTGTCATCGATATTGGTAATTGCGAAAGCTGATTTAGGTAAATTATCAAAAAATGATTTTTTTACATCGCGATATTCAGCAAACGTATTGTGGTAATCTAAATGATCATGTGATAAATTGGTGAAAACTCCACCTTCAAAACGCAACGCTTCCGTTCTTTTTTGATGAACGCCGTGCGAAGAAACTTCCATAAAGCAAAATTCGCAACCTTCTTGAATCATTTGATCTAAATAAAAATTTAGCGCCAATGAATCTGGAGTTGTGTGCGTAGCTTTGAATTCTTGTTCGTCAACCATGATTTTAACAGTTGATAATAATCCTACTTTATAACCAGCTTTTTTGAATAATTGGTATAATAAAGAAGCAATAGTTGTTTTACCATTAGTTCCTGTAACACCAACTAATCTTATATTTTCAGAAGGATTTTCGTAGTAATTAGCTGCTAAAAAAGCCAAAGCTTCGTTAGAATCTTTTACTTTAATATAAGTAACACCGTTTACAATTACACTTGGAAATTCTTCACAAATTACCGCAACAGCACCTAGACTTAATGCTTTTTCAATATAGTCATGACCATCAGAAAGTGTTCCTCTGATAGCTACGAAAACATCGTTCAATTCAATTTTTCTTGAATCGAATTCAATTTTTGAAATAGTAATATCGGTAGCTCCATGAACTGCTTCAATTCCTACTTTATATAATATGTCTTTTAATTGCTTCACGATAATTCGATTATGATAGTTTGGTTTTTGTTAAAAGCTTGTCCTGATGTTAGTGACTGTTTTTTCACTCTTCCCACACCAATTACTTTTACTTTTAACCCTAAATTTTCTAACAAGGCTACAGCATCCATTCCTTCCATTCCTTTTACATTTGGAACAACTCGCTCTTCCTTTTCTGCTTTCTTATAATATTCTGCGTAGCTTTTCTCTTGTGAAACTACTTTAGCATCGATATTTTTCACATGATTTGTTGATGGAGAATCAGTAAATATTTTTTGTGCGATTCTTTTGAAAACTGGCCCAGCAACATCGGCTCCGTAATATCCAGCGGCAACATTTGGTTTATGAACCACGATGATACAAGAATATTTAGGTTCATCCGCAGGGAAATAACCTACAAAAGATGAAGCATAATATAATTTCGATTTGTCTTTATAATTTACTTGAGCAGTTCCTGTTTTTCCTGCCATTGAAAAATCTTTCGAATACAACTTAGAACCTGTTCCTCTTTTTACTACATTTTCTAAAACGGCTTGTACTTTATCTAATGTTTCTTGTGAACAGATTTTCGGATTGATAACTTCGGTATTGTATTTTTTTATGGTTTTATTCCATTCTTTTATTTCGCTAACGAAAATTGGTTTTACCATTACTCCATCATTTGCAACTGCATTATATAATGTCAAAGTTTGCAATGGAGTTACTGATAATCCGTAACCAAACGCCATCCAAGGTAATGCTACTCCCGACCAACGATTTGTTCCTGGTTGTGGAATAACTGGCTTTCCTTCACCTTTTATTGGTAAACCTAGAGGCTTATTCAATCCGTAGCTGTTGATTCTATCTACAAATTGCTTTGGATTATTTTTATAACTGTCATAAACCGATTGTACTAAAACTGTATTCGATGACAACTCAAATCCTCTTGCTAGAGAAATTTTACCATAACCACCAGGTTTTGAATCTCTTACTTTACGACCGTAATATTCGATTATACCGCCTTTTGAATCATAAATTTTACTTGTATCTGCTTTTTTATCATCTAAAACCGCAATTAAATCTACTAGTTTAAAAGTAGAACCTGGTTCGTGAGATTCAGTGATAGCGTAATTTTGTGTTTCATAATATGAACCATCATTTGCTCTTCCTAAATTTGAAATCGCTTTTATGTGACCCGTTTTGGTTTCCATAACCACTACACATCCGTGATCAGCACTGTAATACTCTAATTGTTTTAATAAAGCATGGTGCGCTATATCTTGAATGTAAACATCAATCGTAGAAATAATATCGTAACCATCTTGAGGATCTTTCTCGTTGATATCGCTAATTGGTTTCCATTGATTTTTAGCAATTTTTTGCATCATACGATGCCCGTTCTTTCCGTTTAAGTAATCGCGAAAAGCATATTCTAAACCTTTTCCATCTTCGTTTGAACGTTCGTAACCAATGGTTCTTTTTGCTACTAATCCAATTGGATGTTCTCTCACAATTTTTTGCTCAATAATCAATCCGCCTTTGTTCGCACCTTTATTGAACATTGGGAAAGTTTTCAAACGCATTTGTTCAGTATAACTCAACTTTTTTGCAATGAAAACGTAACGACTTTTATTAGCTCTTGCTTTTTGTAGTTTCGCTTGATAATGCCCGGATGATTTTCCAAACATAACCGATAGTGAATCAGAAAGTCCTTGAACATTCTCTTTAAACAATTCTGGTGTAGGTGCCACCGCATCAAAATAAATAGTGTATTCTGGAATTGATGTTGCTAACAAACTTCCATCAGCCGAGTAAACATTTCCTTTGTTGGCTGGAATTGGAAAATTCTTAACCGTTCTTTCTTTTCCTAATTTTCGGTAATAATTACCTTCAACCCATTGAATATTGTTCAGTTTAATCAAAATAAATACAGCCATTATGAAAAACATAACAGCTACAAAATACATGCGATACGATATTTTCTTATCTTCTATTGCCATATTTTTAATTTATCCCAAAAACTTTTTTTACTTTCTTTATCTTCAACAACAACTTTTACAGGAGGCACTTCTGAAGGCAGAATTTGACGTGTTTCCATTTTCTTAGCTACCGTAGATTCCATTTTTAATTTCATCAATTCAGAACGACGATCTACAAACTCTGAACGCAATTCTTTAACTTGATTATTTAATTCGGTGATTCGGTAATTTTTTGCATCGTATTGATGATTATTTGCAATAGCAAACATTCCAAGAACCACAAGAAAAACAATGAACTTCCAGTTCTTAAGAGCGTCATCACTAATAAGAAACTTGGCTTTTAATAAACTGTAAATTCCGTCTTTCATTCTGTTATATTTTTTCCGCTACTCTTAATTTTGCGCTTCTTGCTCTATTGTTGATTGCAATTTCTTCTTCTGATGGTACGATTAGTTTTTCGATGGTTTTAAAAGGAACTTCAAAATTCCCGAAGAAATCACGTTCTGGCTCACCTTCAAACATGCCGTTTTTCACAAAACGCTTTACCAATCTATCTTCTAATGAGTGATATGAGATAACACTCAATCTTCCGCCTGGTTTTAGAATTTCTAATGATTGCTCTAAGAATTCTTTTAGCACATCCATTTCCTGATTGACTTCAATACGAATGGCTTGGTATATTTGGGCTAAAATTTTATTGCTTTTATGTCCTGGCAAAAACTTAGCCAGCACTTTTTTTAATTCGTCAGAATTCCTAATTTCTTTATCTTTTCGAGCTGTTACGATTACATTTGCCATAGCTCTTGCGTTTTTTAATTCGCCATAATCAAACAAAACTCTTGCAATATCTTGCTCATCGTATTCGTTAACCACATGATAAGCACTGATATCGCCTTTTTGATTCATTCGCATATCCAATTCCGCATCAAAACGAGTTGAAAAACCACGTTCAGCAACGTCAAATTGATGTGATGAAACACCTAAATCGGCTAAAATACCATCCACTTGCTTAATTCCGTGAAAACGTAAAAATCGCTTTATGAATCTGAAATTTTCATTGATTAAAGTAAATCGCTCGTCATCAATAGCATTTTTCAAAGCATCTAAATCTTGGTCAAAAGCGAATAATTTTCCGTTTTCTCCTAAACGACTCATAATTTCTCTCGAATGTCCGCCACCACCAAAAGTAACATCCACATACACTCCATCAGGATGAATATTCAATCCATCAACTGTTTCTTTTAACAATACTGGATTATGATATTCCATCTTCGTCGTCATTTAAATTACCCATTACTTCTTCTGCTAAATCTGCGAAATCATCAGTAGCGTTTTCAATCGCATTTTCGTATTTATCTTTATCCCAAATTTCGATGATATTGATAGCCGAATTCAACACAATATCTTTATCAATTTGAGCAAAAATCACTAAATCTTTCGGAATTAAAAGTCGCCCTGTTGCATCAATCTCTATCATTTTAACTCCTGCTGTAAATCTTCTAATAAAATCGTCATTCTTTTTATTGAAACGATTTAGTTTATTGATTTTCAACATCATTTTATTCCATTCACTCATTGGAAACAACTCCAAACAAGGCTGAAAAACCGAACGTTTCAACACGAAACCTTCCTCTAAAGAACCCAATTGTTTCTTTAGCGACGTAGGTAGCATCAGCCTTCCTTTGGCATCTACTTTACATTCGTATGTTCCGATTAATGTTTTCAACTTTTTATTTCGATTAGAATAAGGACAAATTTAGAAAAATTTTACCACTTTTTACCACAAACTACCACTTTGTTAATAAGTTTTTAGATTTCAAAAGTTGCTTTACCACTTTTAACAAAAGAATATTTGCAAAATCAAGAATTAAGAAGAATTCATGTAGAAAAATGAAAATTCAATATTTCATCCTTTTTCAGTAAAAAACCATTAAAATTGTTGATAACTAACATTTTACAAGCTGTAAAAGTTTAAAAACAACTCTGTTAAATTTTTCTTTTCATTCTTTAATAAAATAGTATATTTGTCAATCATTAGAACTAATACCTTAAGTGGAATTTATGTTAAGAAAAGAAAAAAAATACACCTATTTTGAAGCTGGCGAAGGAACTCCAATAATCATACTTCATGGTTTAATGGGCGGCCTAAGTAATTTTGATGGTGTGGCTAATTTTTTTCCTCCTAAAGGATATAAAGTGGTGATTCCTGAATTACCAATTTACACGCAAAATATTTTAAAAACCAACGTCAAAGCCTTTTCCAAGTTTGTCAAAGACTTTGTAGTTCATAAAGGATTTGATCAAGTAATTCTTGTCGGAAACTCGTTAGGTGGACACATTGGATTGTATTTTACTAAAATGTATCCAGAACTTGTAAAAGCATTAGTAATTACTGGAAGTTCAGGTTTATATGAAAGCGGAATGGGTGAAAGTTATCCAAAACGTGGTGATTATGAATACATCAAAAAGAAAGCTGAAGACGTTTTTTATAATCCAGAAATAGCAACAAAAGAAATTGTTGATGAAGTTTTTGCAACAGTTAACGATAGAATTAAGTTGATTAAAACCTTAACAATTGCAAAGAGTGCTATTCGTCATAACATGGCAAAAGATTTACCAAAAATGACTACACCAACATGTATTATTTGGGGAAGAAATGATAAAGTAACACCGCCAAATGTTGCAGAAGAGTTTGATAAATTATTACCAAATTCGGAGTTATTTTGGATTGACAAATGTGGGCACGCTGCCATGATGGAGCATCCAGAAGCATTCAATCAAATTTTGTTTGATTGGTTACAAAAGAAGAATTTATAATAGTTCCCCTTTTTGGGGAATTTTATTTTATAGCATATGAAAATTAATACCGCCGAATTCGTAATTAGTAATTCAGAAGTAGATAAGTGTCCGAAAGACCGCTTACCTGAATACGCATTTATTGGTCGTTCCAATGTAGGAAAATCATCTTTGATTAACATGTTGACGAACCATAAAAATTTGGCCAAAACCTCATCAAAACCAGGAAAAACACAGTTAATCAACCACTTTAAAATCAACAACAATTGGTTTTTAGTGGATTTACCAGGTTATGGTTATGCAAGAGTTTCTAAGAAAACTAAAGCCGTTTTCCAACAATTTATTATGGATTATTTTGAGCAAAGAGAACAATTAGTTTGCGCCTTTGTTTTAATTGACATTCGATTAGAAGCTCAAAAAATTGATTTGGAATTCATGGAATATTTAGGCGAAAGCGAAATTCCGTTTGCGATTATTTTTACCAAATCGGATAAACTTGGAAAAAACAAAGTCAACAATCATGTGGAAGCTTACAAGAAACAATTACTAGCTGGAGATTGGGCTGAAATGCCACCATATTTTGTAACTTCATCTTTGGAAGCCAAAGGAAAAGAAGGGATTTTAGAGTATATCGGTCAAATTAATGAAGATATTTTTAAAGATAATGGGTTTGTTTAAAAGTAGATAAAATTAGGTTTTATGCTTTTTATTTTTACTAAACCATCAATAAAAAAATAAAAAAGTCAATAAACACTGAAAAATATAATTGAAAATGTACAGAAAATCTGTAACTGAAATAAATTAACGTTCAATAACTTTGATAAGTAAAATTAAAAAAATCAAAAAATCAAAAAAGAGAGGCTGATAACCCAACGTCGAATATGTTTTAGTTAAACGACATTAAATAATAACAAATTTTAATTCTTAAAAACTTATCAAACTTACATGAAAAAAATTTTAATTTTAGTAACAGGATTATTCTTTGCCTGTGAAAGCAATGACCTGTCAAAAGAAAACAAAATTTCTGATACTACAATAGCAGAAAGACAAAGTTCTTTATATGAAAATGTAGAATCTACCTTTATTGACAATGGCTTAAGTAGTAGTTGTGAAAACAACATTCTTATTTTTCCAGACTGGGAAACATATTATTTAACAATTGACAAAATTGACGATGTTATCGATGTACATTGTGATGCATTTGAAAACAGCGCTGACCCATTATTAACAGACGAACAGTATGAAGCATATGGCGAATCCATAGGTTTTGATGAGGATTTACCTCTAAGAGAATTTGAAAATGATTTAAAGTTTTGTTCTTTATGGAGAAAGATTTTTGACATGGAAACAAATTGGCTTGCACTGCAAGGAGATGGAGAATGGGATGAAAACCAAGACCCTGACAACCACTTTATTGAAGAAGATTCTGAAAGAGTATTATTAAATGAAGGAGCTGAAGTTATAATTGGAAGCAAAGAGGATGGTTATATTATTTATAAGTTTTTTGAGTGGGGCTACATTGAAGTTTACAATAACGACTTTCAAGCATTACAGCAAATAAATGCCACTGGTATTGTCCCTAATGAAAACCCAAATGTAAAAGTTTTTGATGAAAAAACTACTGAAAACCCGCAAGCACCTGATTGTAAAGGTGGTGTTACACATAGAAAATATTTCAGAACTGGCAGTAAAACACGAATTAAAACTGTTGATAAAATGAAAGATTTTAGAGGAGCCCCAGGCCCTTCAAAAAGTAGTAAAATTAAATCTAAAACTAAATACTACAGAAAAAAAGCTGGTGTGTGGACTAGAGGCAAAACGACACTTACAGCAGGATTTGAAGGAAGTTATAATCGATTAAATTATTTCGCTGATTGGAGAGAATGTGGTTTTTTAAGAGATTTAACTGAATTAAAAACTAGAAAAAGAAGTAAGGTAAAAAAGAAACACAAAGGACCATCCGATATGTATTTTAGAGTTTTAGACAACCAATTATCAGGGGTTCACAAAAGAAGAAATGACGTAATTAAAAAAATCGATTATTTTGATGGTCAAATTCAATAAAAAAATTCTGATAGCATTTGTAAGCCTTTGGTTTACAAATGCTATTACAAGTAAAGCTAATGCTCAAGAAAACAGAACTGAATACTATAGTTTTGGAATCAACTTAAGTAGTGATTTTCTCAGTACTGAAAATGAGAAAAACGCTGTTGATTATGAATATAAAGATATCATGACTTTTAATTTTGGTTTAAACTATAAAATCACAAAACCAAAATACAATATACTTTTTTCATTACAGTTAAGAAATTATAACCTAACAAATAAATCTAATTTTAAAGGAGAAGATATTCCTGACCCGTTAGGTTATAAATCGGAAACTATACTTTATGGTTTTAGTCAATTAAAATTAAATTCAACTTTTAATTTATATATTACACAAAAAGCAAAACTAAATACTTACCTTGGTATTGGACCTGAAATACTCTTTTATCCTGAAGACCCAATATCTGGATTGTTATTTTTTATAGATGAAGATGGTACCGAAATCGGTTATACTGAAAATGGAAACTCTAAAGAAAGTGAGTTTTATTTTGGAATCAATGGAACTATTGGAATGGAATTTAAAACAAAACATGTTTTAATTAATCCTTACATATTATATCATTACGAACCTGGAAGTTTGTTTGAAAGCACAACCACAACTCAAAACCTATACGTTTCTGAAAATACTGTTTCAAAACATAGTATCAATAATAGTTATTGGAGTTTTGGTATCAATTTTTATCCGAGTAAAAATTTATTCAAACGAAAAAACAGCAAACCTTAACAAAAAAGTCGCTATTTCTAGCGACTTTTTTTATGCTTTCAAATCCATTTTTTCGGCGAAGTAATCACAGAAATCGCGCATCGTATCCGACATTTTTTCATCGGCGGTAGCGCGTTGAAATGTATCTGCCATTGCAACTAAAGTTTGGTGGAAGAATTGCTTCATTTCGTCTACTGGCATATCTTTAGTCCATAAATCAATACGAAGTGTTTCTTTTGCTTTGCTATCCCAAACAGATAATAATAAAGCTTTTGCTTCTTCTTGCTCAATTCCGCCATCTTGTGCTGTCCATAACAATTTATCAGGAACGTTATTTTCGTCTAAACCTACGGTGATTTTTATATCTGATGTTTTCATATTTATTGCTTCTTTGGTTTGTATTTTGAGTTATCAAAGATGGTTTTAGCATCCATTGCTAACAATTGTTCTAAAGTTACATCATCATTGTTTTCCATATAACTTCTTACAATTTGCCATCCTAGCCATTGACCAACTCTTCCTGGGGTTTGGTTATCTATTTCTATATAAAACCTTGAGAATGGTGCCGGTTTTATAAATCGCAATTCATTCTTAGGATTGGAATCAAACAATAATTTATTCTCAACTAAATTACTCCACATGAAATATTCATTCTCTTGACAAAACTTAATTTGCATATCTGTATATCCTATTTTATCAGCATCCGAATAATCTGGGATTAATTTATCTTTCATATATAATTCCTTTCCATAATAAATCATAGCAGACAATAAAGTTCTATCTGTTGGTGAAGCGATTTTTCCATAACAAAAACTAGTAACTAAATTTGGCAAAATTTGATTTCGTTCCATTTCTGGCTTTTTAAACTCTGGAAAATCGACATAAAATCGATGGTCTTTTCCTAAATAACAATCTAAAGAAATCAAAGCTAATGTATCTGTGTAAAAAACTCTGCCTTCTGTATCTACTTCGTTAATTAACGTGATTACGCGTGGCGTTTTGTTTTTTGGAAAATAATATTGCACATGAGCAAATAGTTTTTCTAAATCAGTTTCAATTTTTCCTAGTTCAGGATATTGCATTTGCACTTCCCCATAAAGCTCTCTCAACAAGGGGTCTTTTAATTTATTAATTAAGGTTGAATCTGGAATATGTGATGGAAAAAAATAAGGATATTGTGCTTTAACTTTTTGCAAATCTTCGGGTTTTGAAGTCCAAAAAACTCTATCAAAACGTTCAACTTTAAATTCAATTGGAATTTTAGCTACCGCTTCTTCCACCTTACTATCATCTTTACATGAAAATAAAGTAATCGCAACAAGGACAAATAATAATTGCTTCATATAGCGTATTTTTTATATTTTTATCAAAACTAATTTGGTTTGCAAATATACAGTTATCGACTAATAAATTTTCATAAAAAAATGACAAATTCTAACACGTTCCAAGCCGAAAAAATCAACCAACATATTGTAAAATGGTTACTCGATTATGCTACTAACGCAAAAGTAAAGGGTTTTGTTGTGGGAATTTCGGGCGGAATTGACAGCGCATTAACTTCTACACTTTGCGCGCAGACAGGTTTACCAACACTTTGTGTCGAAATGCCAATACATCAAGCGGAAAGCCATGTAAATAGAGCCAACGAACATATTGACCAATTAAAAAAACGTTTCCCAAATGTTTTTAATGAAAGAGCCGATTTGACTCCCATTTTTGAAACATTTAAAAATCAAGTTCCTTCTTCAGATAATGAAGCCGTTTTGAATTTATCATTAGCCAATACACGTGCTCGTTTACGCATGACTACTTTGTATTATTTTGCTGGAATTCACGGATTATTAGTAGCTGGAACTGGAAATAAAGTTGAGGATTTTGGTGTAGGATTTTTTACAAAATATGGCGACGGTGGCGTTGACATTAGTCCTATTGCAGATTTAGTAAAAAGCGAAGTACGATTATTAGCTGAACATTTAGAAGTACCTGAAAGCATCTTAAAAGCAAAACCAACAGATGGTTTGTTTGGTGATGACCGAAGCGATGAAGATCAAATAGGCGCGAATTATGATGAATTAGAATGGGCCATGACTCAAATAGAAAACGGCAAAACCGTGGAAGATTTTTCAGGAAGAGAAGCTGAAGTTTTTAAAATCTTCAAAAGACTCAATACAATCAATCAACACAAGATGAAACCGATTCCGATCTGTGAAATTCCTAAAAATATTTAATTTTTATATTTATAATTAACAAGTAATTACATTTTTTTTAGTAACTTTGAGAGTATATTATGAATAATGTAATTTTTTAGTTATGATTAAAATATGTATCGCAGATAGTTTACCCGTTGTATCCCAAGGATTACAATCGTATTTTCAAGGTAACAGCAGAATGGAAGTTGTAGCATCAGCTAAAAACTTAGAGTCATTACTTAATGTTTTAAATAATAAACGCTATGACATCCTCCTTCTTGATGTTGAATTAGAAGGTCTATCTAGTATTAGAGATATTAAAAGTTTATTGAAAGATTTTCCCGAAACTAAAATTGTACTTTTTACTAACGTTTCCGAACAAATGTATGCGCCAACAGCTATCAAAGCTGGTGTTTCGGCCTATGTTTCTAAACGAAGTGATTTAAAAGAACTAGAAGCTACAATTGCAAAAGTATCGGAAGGAAAAGTTGTTTTCAGTGAAACCGTTAAGAAAAGCATAGAAATGCTGAGTAAAGGAAAAAAATCGGAACGCTTGTTCAAAAAATTATCTACTAGAGAAATTGAAGTACTTCGTTACCTAAACGATGGTAAGAAAAACAAAGAAGTAGCTCAAATTTTAGGTTTGGATGAAAAAACAATCAGCACATATAAGTTGCGTTTATTAGCCAAATTAAATGTAACCAACCTTGTAGATTTATTGAAAAAAGCGAAAGATTTAGACGTAATTTAGTTGTATCTGGATAAAACTCGACCTAAGCTTTTAGAAAAAATATGCGTAAGCCCCAAGTAAGCCATTACCATTTCTAATGTTTCTGAATTATCAGATTGCTCTTCGTTTGAAACATTATTTTTCAAATCGTCGATAATATTATTGACCAAATACCAGCGCAATGTGATAATCGTTTCGGTTACGTATTGGCTTATGGTGGCTTCTTTCTGTTTTACATAAATTTGCTGTACTTCCCAGTTATGTAACACTTCGCGCTCTTCATTCATAAGAACCGTGGTAACTTCTTGCGCTAATTCTTCTGGAAGATGCATCAAATATTTATCCAATTCAAAAGCTTCATTTTCATTATAGTAAGCAATCAAATGGTTATAAATTGCTTTGAAAACTGGATTAGCCAATTCTACCTCATCTTCTTGCAAACTCAGATAAATACGTTGGTATACTTTATATTTATTTTGCTCCTTAACTTCAACCATTTCACCATCTTCATTTTGAGCTAAAATAGTATCTTCAAAGGTGTCTTCTTTATCTCCGTACAACAATAAAATTTGGATGATTTTATGTTCTAATTCGTACTGAATATCAACTTTAGCTGTAGGCTGCGAAATATCATTCTTAACAACTTCAAAAGCTTTTTGCTCCTCTTTGTATTGTTTATTAGCTTCTGATAAATCCTTTTTGACTAATTGCGCTAACGTATTAAAAAGCACATCTTCGGAAATATCCATGATTCTAGAACATTCCTTAATATATACTTCTCTTTTAATTCGGTCTGGAATTTTAGAAATACTGATGACCATATCGCGAATCAAATCTGCTTTTTTAATTGGATCATTCTTTGCTTCTTGCATCAATAAAGACGCTTTGAACTGAATGAAATCCTTCGCATTATCTTCGAAATAGTGCAATAAATCCTCATAAGACGTTTTTCGAGCAAAACTATCTGGATCATCTCCATCAGGAAACGTACATACTTTTACGTTCATTCCTGCTTCCAAAATCAAATCGATACCACGAATCGAAGCTCGAAGTCCGGCAGCATCACCATCAAAAAGAACCGTAATATTTGGCGTTAAACGATTGATTAGGCGAATTTGATCGGGCGTTAAAGCTGTTCCAGATGAAGCCACAACATTTTCAATTCCGGCCTGATTCATTTGGATAACATCGGTATACCCTTCCACCAAATAACAATTATTCAGCTTAGCGATAGATTGCTTCGCATGGAAAATTCCGTATAAAACTTTACTCTTGTGGTAAATATCACTTTCAGGCGAATTCAGGTATTTTGCTGCTTTTTTATCATTGGTCAAAATACGACCACCAAAACCCAAAACACGACCGCTCATGCTCTGAATCGGAAACATCACACGACCTTTGAATCGGTCGAATTGCTTGTCTTCCTTAACAATGGAAAGTCCGGTTTTGTCTAAATATTCTAATTTATAACCTTTCCCGAGTGCTTCTTTAGTAAAAGCATCCCAAGTTTCTGGTGAATATCCTAAACCAAATTTCTTAATTGTATCGGAAGTAAAACCTCTTTCTTTAAAATAGGATAACCCAATGGCTTTTCCTTCTTCGGTTTCTAATAAAGTGTGATGAAAATATTTCTGAGCGAATTCGGAAACCAAATACATACTTTCCTTTTCATTGGCTTGCGCTACATCTTCATCGGACTGAACCGTTTCTTCGATTTCGATATTGTATTTTACTGCTAAATATTTGATAGCTTCTGGATAAGTAAAATGTTCGTGTTCCATTAAGAAAGTCACGGCATTTCCGCCTTTTCCAGATGAAAAATCTTTCCAAATTTGCTTTACTGGAGAAACCATAAACGAAGGCGATTTCTCGTTCACAAACGGAGACAATCCTTTTAAGTTACTTCCTGCACGTTTGAGTTGTACAAAATCACCAATAACCTCCTCAACTCGGGCGGTTTCAAATACTTTTTCTATGGTGTCTTTTGATATCAATCTTAATGCTAAGGTATTAAACTGTTGAATTGTTTAGAAACTGAAACAAGTTCAGCTTGACAAAATTATAACTGTAAATTTGAAGTGGCAAGTTACAAAGTTTTTGAAAAATATAGCTATTAGCGCCAAAATCATTTAAACAAAAAAGCACTTCATATGGCTGAAGTGCTTTTTTAAACAGAGAACTTAACTTAACCCTAAATCTAATTAAAATCAAAGCGTAATCCTAATGAAACGTTGTTTTGATCTATATTATTGTTCTTGAACATCGGATTTAAGTCATATTTAACATATAGACTGGTTTGTCCATATCCTACATATGCACTCAAGCCGTATGTAAAGTCAGAAACATTGAAATCTCCTTTTTGTTTTTCTTTTACTTTAATATCGTCAACTTCGTATTTTAAAATTTGTTTTGATTTGATGCGAACACCACCGTAACCTCCAATTCCTAATCGAACTGACTCGTGCGTTCTGAAATATGTTTTAGTTCCGTCTTTTGAAAGTTTTTTAGGTGTAAAATCGAATTCTAAATGCAAAGGCGCTGTTAAGTACACATTTCTAAAACGAGAATCATCTAATTTTACAGTTGATGTAACTAAATCTGTTTGATCACCATTTTTAACGAAATAACGATTATCAGTTGGACGAAGATTGTTATACATCAATGATAGTCCGTATTTAGCATGAAGCAGATTGTTGTTTTTGAAAATTCTTGAATTATACGTAACTCCCCATTCGTAAAAATGCGAACCCCAAACTCTATAATCTGAATCTTCTAAATTTTCTCCATCAGTAATCACATTATTTAAACCAAAGGCAAAAACAAATTGTGATGTGGTTCTTTTTGATCTTTTTTCAGCTTTGTCTTTTTCACCATTGTATATTTTCATTGAACCAAAATTGATTTCGGTTTTATTTTCTCCAATAGAGTCGTCTTTATTGCTTCCTAAAACAATCTTAGTCCCACCTCTTTTTGGCTTTTCATCAGAATCAGAAATTTTACCATCTACTTTATCCTGAACCAATTGAGCTAATTTAGCTTCTTCAATTGCTACTTTAGTTTCGATATTATTGGCGCGTTCTTGAGCAATTTTAGACTTCAAATCTTGAGCTTTTTCAGCTGAAATCTCCCCTTCTTTTACTTTTAAATCAATAGCTTCAACTTCTTTTTTTAAAGCGTTTTTTTCTTCAGTGGTAATCATTTCAATACTGTTTGCAATTGCTTTCGCTTTATCTTCAAATGAAATACTTTTTGAATTTCTGCCTTTTGTAATTCCCGTTTCTGGAATAGAATCATCTACAATTTCAAGTTGTATGTCTTTGAACCAAATTTGACCTGTTCCATCCAACAAAACACCATAAGAAAAATCTGTTGCATCTTGAGGCACAAATAAAACAACTTCGTATTTAGTCCAATCATTTGTACCTTTAATAGCTCTATTTTGCATATTATCAAAAGCAAGAACTTTATCGTTATAATAATCGATTCGCATCCAAAGGCCAGCCCAAGATTTTACATTTTCACTTTTAACATAACCCGACATTTTAATGGTTTTTCCTAAATATAAATCAGGCTTACTCGATTGCATTAAATTTCCAAAACCTTCTATTTTTTCATCTATAGAGCGTATGGTAAAAACTTTTTGCGCTTTATCTGTTGATTTTTTCAACAAACCCATTTCATAACTTTCTGGCTTACTTCCACGAGCAATCCACTCGGTTGATTTCTCTATAGTTTCTAACTCCTGCGCAACTGCTTTAGTTACTAAACTAAAGACAATAACGATTGTGTACAAAATAATTTTTTGCATGACTGTTTGATTTTTGATTAATGATGATTTTTGTTTATTCGTAATTTCTATTCGCTAAAGCTGATTTAGCATCTTTAAACTTTCTATTTAATTTATCTAAAGTAGTTTCTCGGTGATTTTCGTCTAATTCTTTTTCAACGTTTGTTAGTAAAGAATTAGCATCTACTTTCATTTTAGCTTTTGGACTTATTTTTTTATCCGATGTAATTACTTTTTCTCCTGTTTGAACTTCAGCCAATAAATTTTCAGGCGAAACGTATTTGTAGTTGTTAGTTGATGGGTGTTGGGTGATGGATGATGAATTATCTTTAGTTAAATTCTCCTCTTTTATCAATTCCTTACTTTCTTCTAATTTTTTATTTCTTACAGTTTTTGAATAATTTACTTCATTTTGAACTAAAACGGGTTGCTCTTTTTCAACTGAAATTTGATTTATTTTATTTGCTTCGGTTGAATCCATCACTTCGTTAATTGTTGTTACAATCGGATTTGAATTATTAATTTCCTTTGTTTCGTTTGAATTGAAAAGGAAAAATCCCAATCCGAAAAAAAGTATCGTAGAAGCGGCTACAAAAAACCAACCATAACCTTTCTTTGGCTTTTTTTCTTCCGAAACCGCAAGCATAGCATCCAATCTATCCCAAGCTTGAGCAGAAGGCTGAATCTCTCTAGCATTCAGCTTTTCTCTTATTTGATTATCTATTTTATTTGGTTCCATTTAATTTGTTTTTTAAGTCGGTGATTTGTTGTTGCAATAACTTTCGGGCGTGTGATAATTGCGATTTTGATGTTCCTTCACTTATTTTGAGCATTTCGGCTATTTCCTGATGTTTGTAACCTTCAATCGCATATAAATTAAACACCATTTTATAACCATCGGGCAAATTGTCAATCATATTTTGAATGTCATCTACCGAAAAATCTTCCATTTCATACACCGATTCATTCTCGCTTACCGTAACATCATCTATATCTTGGTGATTGAAATTATTCTTTTTCACCCTAATAAAATCGATACATTCATAGATCATAATTCTGCGAATCCAACCTTCAAAACTACCTTTGTGTTCAAAATTTTTCAGATTGGTAAACACTTTCATAAATCCGGTAATCATTACATCTTCTGCGTGATGAATATCTTTTATGTATTGGCGACACACGCTTAACATTTTGGAAGAAAACTTAGCATAAATCTGCTGTTGTGCTTGTCGATTATTTTCGACAGCCAACATAATGAGTTGTTTTTCTTCTTGATGTAGTTGAATTACTTTCATTTTTAAAATTTAGAATTCAGAAAATAGAATTCAGAATCTCGCTTCTAATTATATAGACGAGAATGAGTTTAAAATGGTTGTACGAAATGAGAAAAAAAATTATTTTTTTCTTTCAATAACGTAATTTACCATTAAAATAAGGGAATCTTTATAAGTAGATGTTGGGAATTCTTGTAATAACGAAAGTGCTTCTTGCTGAAATTGCACCATTTTTTCTTCGGCATACGTTAATCCGTTTTTGTCTTTTACAAATTGGATAACTTCTTTGACACGCTTTTTGTCTTTGTTGTAGTTTTTTACCGAATTGATTACCCAACTTTTTTCTTTTGACGAACAATTATTTAAGGCGTAAATCAATGGTAGAGTCATTTTTTGTTCTTTGATGTCAATTCCGGTTGGTTTTCCAATGGCATCATCGGTGTAATCGAATAAATCGTCTTTGATTTGGAACGCCATTCCGATAAGTTCTCCGAATTTTCGCATTTTCTCGACCACTTCTTTATCTTCTGGAGCAACAGAACATGCGCCAAGCGAACAACAAGCTGCAATTAAAGTAGCAGTTTTTTGTCGGATAATTTCGTAGTAAATATCTTCTGTGATGTCTAATCTGCGAGCTTTTTCAATTTGAAGTAATTCGCCTTCACTCATTTCTCGTACTGCGACTGAAATGATTTTTAACAAATCAAAATCGTTATTATCAATGGAAAGCAATAAACCTTTTGAAAGTAAATAATCACCTACTAAAACTGCAATTTTGTTTTTCCAAAGTGCGTTTAGAGAGAAAAACCCACGACGTTTGTTACTGTCGTCAACTACGTCATCATGTACTAAAGTTGCAGTGTGAATTAATTCAATAACCGAAGCGCCACGATACGTTCGCTCATTAATTGAGCCACCTGAAACCATTTTAGCGGTTAAGAAAACAAACATTGGTCGCATTTGTTTTCCCTTTCGATTTACTATGTAATGTGTGATTCTGTTTAATAAAGCCACTTTTGAAGACATGGAATCGCGAAACTTCTCTTCAAAGAGTTCCATTTCATTTGCGATAGGTAGCTTTATTTGTTCGGTTATTTTCATTTAGATTTCAAAAATACAAAAACAAACTCGTTAGTCAAAAGTTTAGCAAAAGATTATAAAAAAAGAGACTCCGAACTTTATCGAAATCTCTTTAATTTTTTTAGAATGAAAACCTATTAATTTTTAATAGAATCAACAAATTGTTGTTCGCTTTCTTTTAAAGGAAAAATATTGTTCATTTTCCAAAATTTCTCTGTGTAATTAGTGCCAGCTTCAAAAATAGTTTTTCCATCAAAACCTTTTTCTGGTATTTCTACATCGTTTTTGCTATCAAGAACCAACAAATCAAAAGTCCCACTAACATTGTCGTGTATTTTTTTACCCATTTGAATATAAATATTAAAACTACTTTTATAGTAAACCAATTCATATTGGTTATTTACAAACTTAAATTTACACCAAACCGATTGGTCATTCAGTTTTAGTTTAGCAATTAATATATTTTTAAGTTTCGAATTTTTCTTATGAGATTCAGCTATTTCAACCTTAAATTCAATAATTTTATTGGATTTATTATCTACGATAACATAACCTTCGTATAATAACTCATCGCTATCTGCATTCGGAATTATTTTAATGAATTCGTATTCAAATCCTGATGCATCTCTTCTTAAATATCGATCAAAAGTGTATTCTTTACTCTTGATAAGATTTTCAATTCCATCAAAATTATAAGCATATTTTACATAATCTCTTACATTGTAGGCTGAATCCATTCCATTCAAAACAGAACTGGTTGAATCTTGCAAATTGGATTTTATAGCTCTACTTTGATTGATTTGTAAAACCGATTTTCCATTTCCTTTCTTTATGAAATAATCCATTTTAGCATCTGAATACTTGGTATACTGATTGTTAATTTTTACAATTTCTCTACCATATGTAGTTAACTTAGTGTTTTTTACGGCACGAACTTTAGCGTCTTTTATTAACGATTTCAAAAAATCTCTACCTGAAACATTTGAGATTATTAATTCATCTAAAACATACACTTTTGGACTTAGATAAATTTCAACTTCCTTAGTTGAAAACACGACTTTCTTGGTTTCGTAATTGATATGACTAATCTCAACTTCTTTGATGTGTTGTAATGAAAATTCACCATTTTCATTTGTCATCGTACCAGTCAAATTTCCCGAATTATCTTTAAAAAGAATATTTACAAAAGGAACTGTTTCTTTTGTTTCTGCATCTTTAATAATTCCTTTTGTGATGTTCTCCTGTGAAAAACTAAATGTAAAAAAAAGTAGAAAAAATAAGGTGTACTTAATCATAATAATAGATGTGTGTTTGTTGAAACTGAAATTTATTTCTTTAATAAAAAAACCTTTCAGTTGTACGAAGATACTGTTTCTTACAAAAAAACATGTATTTCTTACACCTTTTTATAGCACAAAAATTACAATAATTGAATTTTAAGACTTATTCGCTAATTGGCCGCAAGCTGCATCAATGTCCTTTCCACGACTTCTTCTCACTTTTGCTACAATATTACTTTTTGCTAAAGCAGTTATGTAAGCGTTTGTTGCTTCTTCAGAGGCTTGTTGAAACATGCCGTCGTCAATAGGATTGTACTCGATAAGATTTACTTTACAAGGAACATATTTACAAAATTTTACCAATGCATCAATCGATTTTTTATCATCGTTGATTCCTTTCCAAACTACGTATTCGTAAGTAACTTTACTTTTGGTTTTTCTGTACCAATACTCTAAACTTTCACGCAAATCGGTTAAAGGAAAGTTTTTAGTAAATGGCATGATTTCGTTTCGAATTTCCTCCACAGCAGAATGCAATGAAACTGCTAATTTGAATTTCACCTCATCGTCTGCCATTTTTTTAATCATTTTCGGAATTCCTGATGTAGAAACTGTAATACGTTTTGGCGACATTCCTAAACCTTCGGTAGACGTAATCATATCAATCGCTTTCATCACGTTTGGATAATTCATCAAAGGCTCACCCATTCCCATAAAAACGATGTTTGATAGCGGTCGGTCGTAATACAAACGACTTTCGTTATCAATTGCAGCTACTTGGTCATAGATTTCTCCTGGTTCCAAGTTACGCATGCGTTTTAATCGAGCGGTTGCACAAAAATTACAATCTAAACTACAACCCACTTGCGAAGAAACACAAGCTGTAGTTCGAGTTTCTGTAGGAATTAAAACCGATTCAACGATTAAATCATCATGCAAACGAACCGCATTTTTAACAGTTCCGTCTTCGCTACGTTGTAAAGTATCTACTTTGATGTGATTGATTACGAAATTAGCTTCTAACATAGCGCGCGTTTCTTTAGACACATTGGTCATATCTTCAAAAGTATGTGCGCGTTTTTGCCATAACCATTCGTAAACTTGGTTACCACGAAATGCTTTGTCTCCGTTAGAAACAAAAAAGTTACGCAATTGTTCTTTAGTAAGTGCTCGTATGTCTTTTTTCTCGATTTGCATGGTGCAAAGTTAGGTTAAAATGTTAAATCGTTTAATTGTTAATTTGTATTTTTGTCAAAATTTGATTTCATATGCATTTCATATCAGAAGATTTAGAAGATTACGTTGCCAATCATTCACAAGCGGAACCTGAATTATTAGCGAAACTTAACAAAGAAACTTACCAAAAAATCATGCAACCTCGTATGTTGAGCGGTCATTTTCAAGGTAGAGTTTTGAGTATGCTTTCTAAAATTATTCGTCCGAAACATATTTTGGAAATTGGAACGTATACAGGTTATGCTGCTTTGTGTTTAGCAGAAGGATTAGCTGAAAACGGAACTTTAGATACAATTGATATTGAAGAAGAATTGGTTGATTTTCAAAGAAAATATTTTGACGCTTCGCCATGGAAAGACCAAATTTTTCAACATTTAGGCGATGCCGTTGATATTATCCCAACTTTAAATAAAAAATTCGATTTGGTTTTTATTGATGCCGATAAAGAAAATTATGTAAATTACTTTCACTTAATAGTTCCCATGATGAATAAAGGTGGAATTATTTTATCGGATAATGTGTTATGGAGCGGAAAAGTTTTGGAAGAAGTAAAACCTAACGATAAAAGCACACCTGTTTTATTAGACTACAATCAATTATTAAACACTGACCCAAGAGTAGAAACGGTTTTATTTCCTATTCGTGATGGACTGACGGTTAGTCGCGTTCTGTAATGAAATTGTATTTTTTTCCAAAAAACAAGTACAATTTATAAAATACAAATCCGAAAGTTGCCCCAAACACATAACCAGTTAAAATATCGGCTGGATAGTGCAATCCTAAGTATATTCTACTATAAGCAAAAATTAATGGAAACAAAAACAGCAAATAAGTGTGTTTATAATATTTGCGTAGGATTAATACAACAAACGTTGTAGAAGCAAATGAATTAGAAGCATGTCCTGAGAAAAAACTAAATGATTTTCTTGTGATTACTTCTCTAATTGTTCCATCAAGTTCGGGATTGTTACATGGTCGCAAACGTTCGAAGGAATATTTGAAAAGATTGGTGATTTGGTCTGTAAAAGTTATTAAGGCCGCTAAAAAAAGTATGATAATTCCTAAACCTTTCCAACCCACTTTCTTTTGAATGAGATAAAAAACTCCAACGAAAAGTGGTGACCAATAGATTTGTTTGGTAATAATTTTCCAAAAACCATCAAATGGTTCTGAACCTAATCCGTTTAAAAAAACAAATAATTCTTTATCTAGATTAATTAACTGTTCCAAATTACAATTGTCTTTTTACAGGTCCGGTAATGCTTTCAATATCTTCTTTTACTTTTTCAATCGGATTTTGAACATCTAAATTGATGTTTTCAATAGGATTTACCATTTTAGTAATCCCCTCTTTTGCTTTTGCTATTTCATCTGAAACGCCTCCTGTTAAAGTGTTCATATCCAAACCAGCATCTTGAGTACCTTTCTGAATTTCACTTTTAATCTCGTTAGTGGCATTCTTTAATTGCGCCATACCTTTTCCTAAAGCACGAGCAATATCTGGAATCTTATCTGACCCAAATAACATTAAAACAACTAAAATGATGAAAAACAATTCACCTCCACCTATTCCAAACATAACGTATTGTCTTGAAAATTAACTTCGCAAAGTTACAAAGTTTTATACCTACTTTATCTTAAAGTAATCAAAAAAAAAGACTATCCGAAGATAGTCTTAATACTTATTTTTTCTCTAACGTATCAAATTTTGACACTGTTTCTGCTTTAGGCCAATAATTATTTTCAACATCAATATCAGCTGTTTCTAATTTTGGATCTACTTGAATTTTTACTACTTTTTTCTCAGTTGCGAAAACACGTTTAGCAGTGTCGTTGTTTCTTCTCCAAATTTGAGCTGGGAATTTTTGCGTTTCACTCGTTCCGTCTTCAAACTGAAGCTCTACGATGATTGGCATGATTAATCCTCCTGGTTTTTCAAATTCAACTTCGTAGAAATACTTAGGCGATTTTAAAGCGTTCTTTTCTTCTGCCGTATAATTTTTATTTACATAATCAGAAAGTGCTTGAACACTATTTACGTCCATTGCTTTTTTCAATTCAGGTTTAAAATCTGGAGCGTCTTCAGCAACTAAGTACAACATTGGTTCTCCATCGCTAATTTTTCTTCCTCTTCTATTAAACATTGCTTGAGTTTCTTTTGAAGCTTCAGTAGAAACGTAATATTGTTTAACTGTTTTCACTCCAATATCAGTATAATCTGTTGAATAGAACCAACCTCTCCAAAACCAATCTAAATCTACAGCCGAAGCATCTTCCATAGTTCTGAAGAAATCTTCTGGTGTTGGGTGTTTGAATTTCCAACGATTCGCATACGTTTTGAAAGCATGGTCAAACAATTCTCTTCCCATAATAGTTTCTCTTAAAATATTTAAACCTGTAGCTGGCTTTCCGTAAGCATTAGCACCAAATTGGTAAATATTCTCAGAGTTTGACATAATAGGCTCTAAATATTTTTGGTTCCCTTTCATATAAGGAACAATATTTTTAGCTGGACCTCTTGTTGCAGGGAAATTTGGATCAAAAGAAGTTTCTGTTAAATATTCCAAGAATGTATTTAAACCTTCATCCATCCATGACCATTGTCTTTCGTCCGAATTTACAATCATTGGGAAGAAATTATGTCCAACTTCATGGATAATAACTCCTAACATTCCGTATTTAATTCTATCACTTACAAATCCTTTTTCGTCAGGACGACCGTAATTCCAACAAATCATTGGATATTCCATTCCTTGATCTTCTGCAGAAACTGAAACTGCTTTTGGATAAGGATAATCAAATGTAAAATGTGAATATGTTTTTAAAGTATGTGCTACCGCTTTTGTAGATAAATCTCCCCAAAGTGGATTAGCTTCTTTTGGATAAACAGAAATTGCTAATGGTTTGTTTGTTGGTAAATCAACTGCCATTGCATCAATTATGAACTTTCTTGAAGTTGAAAATCCGAAATCACGAACGTTTTGTGCTTTAAATTTCCATGTTTTCTTTTTGTCTGAAAAGCTACTTTCTTTTGCAACTGCCTCTTCTTGAGTAACAATTACTACTGGTTTATCAAAAGTTCTTTCCGCTAATTCCCATCTTTTTACTTGTTCAGCGGTGAAAACTTCGCTTCTATTTTGTAAAACTCCTGTTGCTTCCATAACGTGGTCAGCAGGAACTGTGATATTTACTTCGTAATCTCCAAAAACTAAAGCAAATTCACCTCTACCCCAAAACTGCATGTTTTGCCATCCTTCAACATCATTGTAAACAGCCATTCTTGGGGAAAATTGTGCCATTACAAACAAACGATTTCCATCAGGAAACTGCTCATAACCAGAACGACCGTTGTTAGCTCCTTCCATGTAATTTACAATATTGTACCACCATTTGATTGAGAAAGAAACTTTTTCACCATTTTTTAATGGCTTAGGCAAGTCGATTCTCATCATGGTTTGGTTGATGGTGTATTTCATTGGATTTCCTTTAGCATCTTTAACATACTCAATGTTAAAACCTCCTTGAAAAGGGCTTCCCATGTATTTTTTTGCAAAACCACTTGTTGAAATGGCCTTGTCCATATTTTGACTTTCTACCAAAGGTGTTTTAGAATCAGGTCTTTCGATATTTTGGTCTAATTGTACCCATAAATATTCTAACGATTCTTTTGCGTTATTGTAATAGGTAATCGTTTCTGAACCATATAATTTTTTGTTCTTATCATCTAATTCCAGATTCATTTTATAATCTGCTTTTTGCTGATAATAAGCAGGTCCTGGAGCTCCAGAAGCCGTTCTGAACATATTAGGAGTAGCCATTTCGTCATACATTTGACGGAATTTATTCTCATTATAATGTCCTAATTCACGCTTTTTTTCTTCTGTTTTCACTTCTTGAGCCAAGGCTCCGAATGTAAACGCTAAAGTTAAAAAAGCACTAAGTACAATTGACTTTTTCATGGTAATTCAGTTTCTTTTAATAGACTATTTTTTGTTGCGCATCACTATTAGTAAACAAAAAGCTATTTTTGTTACTATTAATATTTACATGAACAATATTTTGTTGTTCGCTGTAAACATCGGTTAGTAATGAATTAAAGATTTCGAAGGTATTTATTTTTTTTGAAATGGCAATTTTAGTGTAAAAAATTAACACATCACCTTCTACTTCTCGAGCTAAAAATTCAAGGTTTTGTGCTTTTTTATTGATGGAAATCTTTACGTTTTCCTTTAAGTAATCTTTGATTAAGGTTTCAGCTTCGGGCAACTCTTTCTTAGAAGTCAAATATACTTTCTTCTTGTATTTTTTTTCCAAAGCTTTTTCTAAATCGTCGATAAAAATTCTATGCGTAATTTCTATCCTTTTTTTACTTGGCACATAATCGATTTGGGTTACTGAAACATAAAATTTATGCCAAGCAAAAGAGCTTAACAGCACAACGATAATGATTGGAAAGACAAATCGTAACAGGTTCTTCTTCATTGGGTAAAAATAGTAATTATTCCTTTTGCTTTTCTAATTTATATGCTTTTGCTTTATCGGTTAAATACTGAATAAGCTGTAATTCATATTCAGATTTTAAAAACAATGATAAATCTTTGGCAGGCATTTCAGCATATTGCAAAAACAATGGAATATCTTCATGCTTTATTTTTAAAGTTTCTACGAAAAAATTATGTGAAAAACGCTCAAACATATGGTCAGAAAAAGATTTAGACTGAATATCTCGCTGTCTTCGTTCTTCAAAAACTTGTTCTGAATACTTTTTAGGATTTCTATCTTTTACAAATAAACTTACTAATCCAGCTCCAATGGCAAGAAAATTAAAATTTGAACCATTGGGCGCAAAATGACTTGGCATTGCCGTATTTACAGGTGTTCCTAAACGAACATCATCTTCATAATACATGACTTTTTTAGCATCAATTTTTGCAAAACCATCTCCATAAACTTGAATTCGTTTTATATCTTCTTCTATTATTCCAGTAAGTGTATAGGGAGTAATTTCTACTTCATTTAACTCTGTAACCCTTACTTGTAATCTAATTTCTAATTCTTCTAACCAAAAATCTTTATCGGTTAAAACATATTTTTTGGAATCGTATGAAATTCCTTGAATAAACAAAGTATCCGTAGCTCTAGCTTTAATAGAAAATTTTCCATCTACATTCGTAACTGCTCCAACATTTGAAGTAATATTAAAAATCGTTAAATTTTCAACTTCTATTGAGTCGGCAACAATTCTTCCTTTCAAAACTTTTCTTTCAATGTGTTGTCCAAAACAAATTTGAACAAACAAAAAGAATATACAAAAAAGACCTTTATTTTTCATCTGCTTTGATTTTAGAAATCTCAAGTTCATTAAGTTTTAAATATTCTACTGCTAACTCTGATAATACAAAAGACGCCATTGTTTTATTTTTGTCTTTCATAGCTCTAGCAAATCTTTCATTTTCTGCTATATAAAAAAGAAACCCATCAACATAAATTTCTGGAATTTTTAGTGTTTCAATAAAATATTTCTTTTCAAAATAATCAGAAGTTTTCAGTTGTAGCATTTCTTTTCTTTCAACCACTAATTCTTTCTTTAACATGCTAGTTCTTCCACTAATTGAATTTAATAATCCATCAACACTCATTCCTCCCAAAGGAATTAATAATGGACTATACCACTTAAAATCTCCAGCCGCAGCTAATTTACGTTCTGCAGGAGTATATGTTTTTTGATTAGCTGGCACAATTCCAAGAGCAACTGCATTTATATTTTTATATTGAATGATAGCAACTTCATCTAATTCTGTAATTAGCGATTCCATTTTTACAAAAACCAAATCTTTTGAAAAATCATTTGTAGTTAACACATATCTTCTTGCTTTCAGATTAACTGCGCTAAATTGTAGCGTATCAGAAATTTTTGCACTTATTTCAAAATAACCTCTTGAATCAGTAACAACGCCATTTTTTTTTGATAAATTAATGATATGAATTCCTTCCAATAGTGAAGACTCAGAAACAACTTTACCTTTAATTATGGAGACGTCCTGAGAAAAAACAAAAGCTGGAATTAGTAAAAAAAAGAAAAATAGTTTTTTTATCATAAATGAAATCTTATCACATTGTAAATGTAATTAGTTCTCTTCAAAATGAAATCCTAATGAGATGATAAACTTATGTTAATACAATTTGATAAATTTGTAAAAAATTAATTTAATGAAAAATATTATAATTGCTAGTACATCAACTTTACATGGTGGCGACTATTTAGATTATTTATTACCTGAATTGCAATCTTTCTTTTCGAACGTAAAAGAATTGCTTTTTATTCCATACGCAAGACCAAGTGGTATTTCACATGAAGATTACACAAAAAAAGTTAGTGAAGCTTTTACCAAAATTAACATCTCAGTAAAAGGAATTCACGAATTTGAAAATCCAATTGAAGCAGTTGAAAAAGCACAAGGAATTTTTACTGGAGGAGGAAACACGTTTTTATTAGTAAGTCAATTATACAAAAACAATGTAATTGATACTATAGAGAAAGTAGTTAAAAACGGCACACCTTATTTAGGAACTAGCGCTGGAAGTAACATTTGTGGTTTAACTATGAGCACTACTAATGATATGCCAATTGTATATCCTCCGAGTTTTAGAACTTTAGGATTTGTATCTTTTAACATTAATCCCCATTATTTAGATCCTATTGAAGGTTCAACGCACATGGGAGAAACGCGCGAAACCCGAATTAATGAATTTCACCATTTTAATCCGCAACCAGTTGTTGGATTGAGAGAAGGAAGTTGGCTAGAAGTTAAAGGAGATTCTGTAAAATTGAAAGGAACTTTAACTGCTCGAATTTTCAAAAGAAATGAAACACCAATTGAAGTTGCACCTGAAACCGAACTAAACGAATTAAAATAAAAAAAGCCTTGCAATTGCAAGGCTTTTTTATGGAGCGGAAGACGAGGCTCGAACTCGCGACAACCAGCTTGGAAGGCTGGAGCTCTACCAACTGAGCTACTTCCGCAGGTGATAATTTTTAAAACTTTATCTTGTTTTGGAGCGGAAGACGAGGCTCGAACTCGCGACAACCAGCTTGGAAGGCTGGAGCTCTACCAACTGAGCTACTTCCGCATTTGAATTACAAAAACTCTAATTTTCATAGGAGTTGTATGTATTTCTTTGGTGGGTGCAAATATACTTCAAAAGTTTTTTTAATTGCAAATTTTTTTAAATATTTTTTTTGAAGCAATTGCACTAACTTTACACTAGAATAAACACATTTTACTAAATGATTAGCTTTTAATAAGTTATACAATTATGGAGATAAAAAAAATCAATTCAATTGACACTTATCCTGTTAGACATGAAGTTTTAAGAAAAGGAAAGCCTATCGAAACTTGTCAGTTTAAAGGTGATGATGATGAAAATACTGTTCATTTCGGATTGTATCAAAATGAGCGATTGATTGGAATTATTTCAATTTTTAAAGAAAAAAATGATTTATTCTCAGAAACAAATCAATTTCAAATTAGAGGAATGGCGGTTTTAGAAGAATTTCAAGGCAAAGGATTTGGAGCTGAATTAGTAAAAGAAGCTGAAAATCATTGCATTAGTTTGAATACCGATTTAATTTGGTTTAACGCACGAGAAAATGCAGTTCCTTTTTACAAAAACCTAGGCTATACTACTATAGGAGATTCTTTTTTAATTCCAGATGTTGGCATTCATTTTGCTATGTATAAGAAAATTCGGAAAAATTAATTCAATAATTCTTCTTACATTTATATCACAATTGCTGCTCTCTATGAAAAAAATTACTTTTCTACTTCTTATTCTCTCTATTATTTCTTGTAAAAAAGAAGCTTTACCTGTTGCTTTTGATAATAGCATTATTAAAGACACGGTTTTAAATGTAATTATTAGACCTGTGCATCCCGACTTACTTTCAGAAAAATCAGATAGTTTGAAATTGTATTATCAAAAGTTTAATTTTCATGAAATTTGGTATCTAGATGAAAACCGAAAAGATTTAATTAATGAAATTAAATTTTGTTACGAAGATGGATTAAATCCAAACGATTATGAAATTAAAATTATTGAAGATTTAGAAAGTAAAAGAGCTAAATTAAATGATGAAGACATTGTAAAATATGACATTCTACTAACTGAAACCTTTGAAAAGCTAGCCAATCATTTGCACAAAGGGAAATTAAATCCAAAAGAATTATATACTGATTGGGATTTAAAACCAAAAGAAATTGCACTTTCCCCGCTATTAGAAAAAGGTGTAAAAGAAAAAACTATCGCTTCAACCTTTAAAGATTTAAAACCCAATCACATTGTTTATCAATCACTTAAAAAAAGCTTATTTGAAATAGACAAATTTCCCAATGTAACCTTTGAAAAAATTGCTGTCAAAAATAAAATTGTTGTAAACGACACTTTACCCGAAATGGTAAAAATTAAAAAGAGATTGGCTTATTGGAAAGATTATAAAAACAAAGACAGCATCATTACTTGGGCTTACGACACTTTAACACTCAAAGCAGTAAAACGTTTTCAAGCTCGTCATGGATTGGCTCCAGATGGCGTTATAGGAATTGGAACACTTAGAGCGTTAAACACTACTAAAAACGAACGAATTGAACAAATATTTGCCAATTTAGAACGTTGGAAATGGTATCCTTCAGATTTAGGAAAACAATACTTAATAGCAAACATTCCAGATTACATGTTACATTATGTAATTGATAATGATACAGTAGCTTCACACAAAATTGTAGTAGGAACACCTAAAAGAAAAACGCCCATTTTGAGCTCAAAACTTTCTAATTTTGTTTTCAATCCTACTTGGACCATTCCTCCTACTATCATTAAAGAAGATTTAACTCCGGAAGCATCAAGAAACCGAAATTATTTCCCTTCGCGAAGACTAACAATTTATAACAGTCAAGGAAAAGAAGTAAGTCCGTATGAGTGGAATCCAGCCAGAGCTAACAATTACAAATACGTACAAAAACCAGGTTACAATAATTCTTTGGGGTTGGTTAAGTTTAATTTTGCTAATCGCCATTCAGTTTATTTACACGATACAAATCATCGTGAATACTTTGTAAAAACGTATCGTTCATTGAGTTCAGGTTGTGTACGAGTGGAAAATCCATTGGTTTTAACCAAACAAATTTTAACCAAAACCAATCCTAACAAATGGGACAACAACGAAATTGATTCCATTATAAAATTAGAGAAAACAAAAACAGTGTCCGTTAAAGACACTGTGAATGTATATTTGTTTTATTGGACGAGTTGGATAGAAAATGACAAACTTCAATTTAGAGATGACATTTATGAACTCGATAAAGTCCTTTTTCAGAAACTAAGAAACTAACTTAGATTTCGCTACATAGTTTCTTGATGGGTGATAAATAAAAATACACGATTTACCTTTTATAGTTTGAATCAATTCTTTGTGAACTTCGTAAGGTACAGCAGGGCAACCTTGACTTCTTCCTAATCTTCCTGTATTTTTAATAAATGATTTGCTTACATAATCTGCTCCGTGAACTACAACTGCTCTATTTCTAGCATTATCATTTATTCCGTATTCCATTCCGTCTAAACGTAATGATAATCCGTGTTTTCCGGTATACGTTTCTCCTGTTACATAAAAACCTAAACTACTTTTAAATGATTCATTAGCGTTTGAAAAATCAGTTGCAAATTCAGAACCCGAATTTCTACCATGAGAAACTAACGATTTTAAAATCACTTTTTGTGTTTTCATATCAATAACCCACATTCTTTCTTGAGAAGATGATAAACTAAAATCAACAATCGTTAAAATTTCGTTTTCTATTTTACCTTGTTGTTTCAATTGCTCATACCCTTCAAAAGCTGCGATAAAGCTTTCAAAAGTTGGTAAAGAAAATCCATTAGCATCAATTACAGTGTAAAATGATTTACTTTTAGCTTCAAAAGTTGCTTTCGCATTTGCAGCAATTAATTTTGGATCAGTAGATTTAACTTCATTTTTATTATTTTCCGTTGTATTTAAAGGCTTGAACGAAAAAACGCAAAATAAAATTAGGGGCAAAATTCTGTAAATCATTGTTAATCTAGTAGTTATATTGTTGTTGTGATTTGCCAAATATATTTATTTTTTTTAAACCTGCAAACTTTTTAATGCATTTTGTCGAAAATTTTAACCTTTCGTCGATTATTCGCACAAAAGTTAAACATTATATAAAAAAAGTAGACCTATATAATAAAACTATAATTTTGCGACCAAAATTTTTTACATGATAAATAGATTCAGTATAACAATTCTTTTTTGCTTAGCAAGTTTTCTTTTTTCGTTTTCACAAACTAAAAAAAGTGTTTCGACGAAAAAAACAACTGAAAACATTTCAATTGATGCTGAATTAAACGAAGCTTCATGGAAAGATGCAGAAATTGCAACCGACTTCGTTTCTTTAGAACCTAAAAACGGAACACCAATTCCTGAAGAATTTAAAACTGAAGTCAAAATCTTGTACTCTGATGACGCGGTTTATATAGGTGCAAAATTATATGATCCAAATCCAGAAAAAATTTTAAAAGAATTAGTAGAACGAGACGAAATTGGCACTTCTGATTTTTTTGGAATTTTTATAAATGGTTACAATGATGGTCAGCAAGAATTTAGATTTTTTGTAACCGCGGCCAATGGACAAGTCGATACTAATTTCACATCTTCAGAAGGTGAAGATGGTTCTTGGAATGCTATTTGGGAAAGCAATGCAAAAATTACCGATTTTGGATATGTCATCGAAATGAAAATTCCTTATGCCGCGCTACGTTTTCCTGAAAAAGACAAACAAATTTGGGGACTTAACTTTTTCAGAGAAGTTCGAAGAGAACGTCAAAAATACACTTGGAGTCCAATTGACAATAAAATCGGAGCCATTTCGCAGCAAGCTGGACTCTTAACTGGAATTGAAAACATCAAAACACCTACTCGATTATTTCTAATTCCTTATTCTTCATTTTATCTTTCCGGAAGTGAAACTCAAAAAACTAAAGGAGAATTAAAAGGTGGACTGGATGTCAAATACGGAATAAACGATGCTTTCACTTTAGATGCGATTTTAGTTCCTGATTTTGGTCAAACTAAATTTGATAATGTGGTGTTAAATTTAGGTCCATTCGAACAACAATTTAATGAAAACCGTCCTTTTTTTACCGAAGGAACCGACTTATTTAGCAAAGGGAATTTATTATACTCAAGAAGAATTGGACAAACTCCAGATTTGAATTTAAACATTGCCGAAAACGAATCAGTAGAAAGTCCTGGCGCTATCAACTTAGTCAATGCTTTAAAAATTTCGGGTCGTGATAAAGATGGATTAGGAATTGGATTTTTAAATGCTATTACCGAAAAAACAATGGCAACAGCAACAAATTCTGTTGATAATTCTACTCGACAAGTAGAAATTTCACCATTGACAAATTACAATGTAATGGTTTTTGATCAACGATTTAATCAAAATTCATCAGTGACTTTTATAAACACTAATGTTACTAGAAATGGAAGTTTTAGAGATGCTAATGTAACTGGATTATTATTCGATTTGAATAATAAAACCAATAAATACAATCTTTCTGGAGGATTAAAATCGAGTAGTATTAATGATGTTGAAAACAAAAATGGTTATAATGCTTCTTTATATTTTGCAGAAACAAATGGAAAATTTAGATATAGCTTTGGTAGTGAATACATGTCAAAAGATTTTGAAATTAATGATTTAGGAATCAATTTCAGAACCAATTATTATTCTTTCTCTGGAAACACAAACTATCGCATCTTAAATCCAAATAAAACGTTTAACACTTTCAGAATCAACCTTAATTCTTACTTTGAATTTTACACACCAACAAATCAAATTCAGGCAAGTAATTTTAATGTAAACTTAAATTCAACAAATAAGAAAAATCATTATTTTGGAGGCGGTTTAAATTTTAATCCGTTTGAAAATTATGATTACTACGAACCACGAGTAGCAAATAGATATTTCGTAAACCCTAGAAATGCCGGTGGTTTTTTCTACTTTTCATCTAATTACAACAATAAATTTGCTTTAGATATTAATCCATTCATTACCCATGTAATAAATGAAAACAGATATGAAGCTGGAATAAACATTAGTCCAAGATACCGTTTTAACGACAAATTTTCATTAGTATATAGTTTTGATTATTTCAAACAACAAAATGATATTGGTTTTATAGATTTTGAAGGTTCAAATATTATTTTTGCAAGAAGAGACAGAAATACTTATACCAATTCAATATCGAGTAAATTTTCAATTAGTAGTGTAATGAATTTCAATTTATCGGTTAGACATTATTGGTCATTAGCAGAAAACAACAAAATCAATAATCTAAATGAAGACGGAAGTTTATCAACCAATACAACTTATACAGGTAACCGAAACTCAAACTTTAGTACTTGGAATTTAGACTTATCCTATTCTTGGTGGTTTGCTCCAGGAAGTCAAATGTCAATTTTATACCGAAACAACGCAGGTACTTTTGATAGAACTATAAATAAAGATTTTGGCTCCAACTTTTCCAACTTATTTGAAGACAATTTGAATCATGTTTTATCGGTAAGCGTTCGTTATTTTATTGATTATAACCAAGCCAAAAACTGGATTAAAAAAGGATAAATCACTTAATCGTTTTCGTAATTTTAAGTCGCTTTTTCATTCAGAAATTTACCAATTGTTTATCTTTGTACAAACACACAAAAATGAACAAAAAAGTAATTTTAATGATATTGGACGGTTGGGGGAAATCTCCAGATCCAAAAGTTTCTGCTATAGACAACGCCAACACGCCTTTTATTGATAGTTTATACACCAAATACCCAAATGCTCAACTAAGAACCGATGGTTTAAACGTGGGTTTACCCGAAGGTCAAATGGGAAATTCAGAAGTTGGTCACATGAATTTAGGCGCTGGACGAATTGTATATCAAGATTTAGCCAAACTAAATTTAGCAGTAGAACATAAATCCATGAGTCAAGAAAAACCACTTATGGACGCTTTTGATTATGCTAAAAAGAACAATAAAGCCATTCACTTTTTAGGATTAGTTTCAGATGGTGGTGTGCATTCGCATACTTCACATTTAAGAGGTTTAATTGATGCTGCTCAAGAAAGTGGTGTTCAAAAAATGTTTGTTCATGCTTTTACAGATGGTCGTGATGTAGATCCGAAATCTGGAGCTAATTATATTTTAGATTTAGAAAATTATCTTCAAAACACCAATGCAAAATTAGCTTCTGTAATTGGAAGATATTACGCAATGGATAGAGATAAACGCTGGGAAAGAGTAAAATTAGCTTATGAATTAGTAGTAAATGCTAAAGGAACTCACTCAAAGAATGCTGTCGCGAGTATAAAAGAAAGTTACGCAATAGATACTACTGATGAATTCATCCAACCAATTGTTATGGTTGATGAGAATGACAATCCAATAGCGAAAATTCAAGACGAAGATGTGGTGATTTTCTTTAACTTCAGAACCGATAGAGGAAGAGAATTAACCGAAGTTTTATCCCAAAAAGACTTTCATGAATTCAACATGCACAAATTGGATTTGTACTATGTAACTATGACCAATTATGATGACACGTATAAAAATGTTTATGTAATTTACGACAAAGACAATATTACTGAAACACTTGGTGAGGTTTTAGAAAAAGCCAATAAAAAACAAATTCGTATTGCCGAAACCGAGAAATATCCGCATGTAACCTTTTTCTTTTCTGGTGGTAGAGAAGAACCTTTTGTAGGTGAAACACGTATTTTAAAAAATTCTCCCAAAGTAGCTACTTACGATTTACAACCTGAAATGAGTGCTTTTGAATTAAAAGACGCTTTAGTTCCAGAATTGAAAAAAGGTGAAGTTGATTTTGTATGTTTAAACTTTGCTAATGGCGACATGGTTGGACATACTGGAGTGATGTCGGCTGCAATTAAAGCTTGTGAAGCTGTTGATGTTTGTGTAAAAGAAGTAGTTGAAACCGCTTTAGAAAATAATTATACCACAATTATCATCGCCGATCATGGAAATTGCGAAACGATGATAAATCCTGATGGCTCACCAAACACAGCGCATACAACCAATCCTGTTCCTATTATTTTAGTGGATAAAGATTTAAAAACAATACATAATGGTGTTTTGGGAGACATTGCTCCTACGATATTAGATTTAATTGGAATTGAAAAACCTGCCGTAATGACTTGTCATTCATTATTATAAAAAAGAAAAACTAAAAGAGATTCATTCATTTGAGTCTCTTTTTTTTTACTCGACAATTGTAAAATAAAAGTTAAACTTTTACATCATGATAGTATTACTATTATATTTGCATTGTAAAATATTACAAAATGCAAAATTTACTATCTAATTTAAAAATAACCATTAACGAAAAGTTATACGTTAAAGATCCTGAAACTTCAGAACTAGGCCGTAATATCTTAAAAAACAGCATTATACTAATTGATGAAATTGGATTTGAAGCGTTTACTTTTAAAAAACTTGGAGAGAAAATTCAATCCAACGAAAGTTCTATTTATCGTTATTTTGAAAACAAACATAAATTATTAGTATATTTAACTTCATGGTATTGGTCATGGATTGAATATCGTTTGGCATTTGCCACTACTAATGTTTCAAATCCGATTGAAAAATTAGAAAAAGCTATTAGACTCGTAACTGAAAATGTAGTTGACGATAATACAACTCCACACATCAATGAAGAAATTCTAAATCGAATAATCGTTGGAGAATTTACTAAAACCTTAATGACTAAAGAAGTAGACAACGAAAATAAAGAAGGTTTTTTCTTAGTTTACAAAAGAGTTATCAATCGTTTAATTGACATCATAAAAGAAGTGAATCCAGATTATCCTTACGCAAAAAGCTTAGCTTCAAGTATTGTGGAAGGCGCACTTCATCAACATTTTTTAAAAAATCATTTAAAAACTATCACTAACTTATCTGAAAAGGAATGCGCAACTGAATTCTACACAGATATGACAAAAAAGATATTAGCATGAACCCAATAGATCGATTTAAAAAATTATTAATAGCCGATAAAAAAGATGTTTATCAATTACTTATTTATGCTGTTTTAGCAGGATTAATAAGTTTATCCATCCCTTTAGGTATCCAATCCATTGTAAATTTTATCCAAGCTGGACAAGTGAGTACGTCTTGGATTGTATTAGTATTTGGAGTTGTTATAGGGGTTGCGTTTGTTGGAATACTTAAAATCATGCAGTTTAGGATTACCGAAAACTTGCAGCAAAAAATATTTGTAAGATCTTCTTTCGAATTTGCCTTTCGTTTTCCAAATATAAAATTCAACCAACTTTACGATTTTTCACCTCCTGAATTAGCTAATCGTTTTTTTGACACAATTTCTGTTCAAAAAGGATTTTCTAAATTAATTTTAGAAGTTTCAACAGCAGCGTTGCAAATTATTTTCGGAATCTTGCTTTTATCTTTATATCATTCGTTTTTTATCTTTTTTGGAATTATCTTATTAATATTACTATATTTTATTTTTAAAATAAATTTTAAAGATGGGCTAGAAACAAGTTTAAAAGAGTCAAAATACAAATACAAAGTGGCACACTGGCTTCAGGAAATTGCGAGAAATCATTTAAGCTTTAAAAACAGTTCATTGTTTAATTTTTCGATGCATAAAAATGACAGACTCGTTAGTGAATACCTAATAAACCGTGAAAGCCATTTTAATGTATTAAAAAAACAATTTATTCAATTAACAGGTTTTAAAATACTTATAACTGCTGGATTATTAATTATTGGTGGAATTCTTGTATTAAAACAACAAATGAATATAGGCCAATTTGTTGCTGCAGAAATTATAATTATCACAATTATAAACGCTGTAGAAAAATTATTTTATGGATTAGAGCTTTTTTATGACGTAACTACTTCCTTAGAAAAATTAGGTACTGTTGTAGACTTAGAACTTGAAAGAGAAAATATATCTAAATCAGGATCAGAGTATTTCATTGAAAATGAAGAAATAACAATTGAAGCTAAAAATATATATTTTCAATTTCCTGATAATGAAAATCCTGTAATTAAAGGAGTCGATTTGATCATAAATAATAAAGACAGAATTTTAATTCAAGGAGAAAACGGTTCTGGAAAAACAACTTTACTTAGAATACTTTCAAGACTTTTAGAGCCATCAATTGGTAGCGTTTTTATTAACGATGTAAATTACAAGAAATATTGTATAGAAGACTTTAGATCAAAAATTGGTGTTATTACAATTGATGATAGCCCATTTGAAGGAACAATTTTAGAAAACATAACTTGTAATAATCCGGCAATTACAAAAAAAGAAGTTACTGAAGTTTTAGATAAATTGAAACTTACGGAAATAATTAAATCTTTACCTCAAGGACTTGATACACCTATGCTTTCAGAAGGAAAAAGAATTAACTCAGCATCCATTCAAAAAATATTAATTGCTAGATCTGTCATCACCAAACCTAAAATATTATTTTTTGAAGAACCCGTAGATAAACTAGACAAGTATGCTGCCGGAGAGATAATTGAATGGCTAACAGACCCTGAACAACCATGGACACTTGTTGTAATTGCAAAAGCAAATTATTGGAAAGAAAAATGTACTAAAATAATTACAGTTGAAAAAGGTAAAATTAAATCCATAAAATAAGATGTTAAAAATTACAGAAAATGGCGTTGAAAAATGGATTGATATCACTCAATTCAAATCAACTAAAATATTTGAAGATAACAAAGGATACCTAAAAGTTAAAAAAACAATATGGGTATTGAGTATTTTTTTACTACTATTTTTGTTTTTGCCCTGGACTCAAAATGTTTCTGGTGCAGGTTCGGTGACTACTTTAAAACCAAATCAAAGACCACAAACCGTTCAATCAGCAATTGCAGGAAGAATAGAAAAATGGTATGTAAATGAAGGTGACTATGTAAAAAAAGGCGACACTATTTTGTTTATTTCGGAAATTAAAGAAGATTATTTAGATCCAAATTTAGTTGAAAATACGGGTAAACAACTAAACGCAAAAGAAAATGCAGTAATATCCTATGCAGACAAGGTAAAGGCACTAGAAAATCAAATGGGTGCTATTCAAAACGAAAAAGGCCTTAAATTAAAACAAGCTCAAAACAAATTAAAACAGTCGTATTTAAAAGTCCAAAGTGACAGTATTGATTTTGAAGCTACTAAAACCCAACTTAAAATTGCTAAAACGCAATACAATCGTTCAATAAATTTAAACAAAGAAGGTTTAAAACCAATGACCGACGTGGAAGAAAAACGCATGAAGTTGCAAGAAACCGAAGCTAAAATAATTACACAAGAAAATAAATATATTACCAGTAAAAACGAGGTACTTAATGCAACAATGGAGCTAAACAGAATTAGGGCTGAATATGATGAAAAGAATGCAAAGGCTAGTAGCGATAAACAAACTGCTTTAAGTACACAGTTTGACACTGAAGCTCAAGTTAATAAATTAAAAAATCAATACCGAAATTATCAAATTAGAAATGGAATGTACTACATTGTAGCGCCTCAAAATGGTTATGTTAACCGTGCTTTACAAAGTGGAATTGGCGAAACTATTAAAGAAGGTACCGCAATTGTAAGTATAATGCCTGCAAGCTTTGATATTGCGGTTGAAACATATATTAATCCTGTAGATTTTCCATTAATTCACAAAGGAGAAAAGGTCAGAGTATGGTTTGACGGCTGGCCTTCTATTGTATTTAGTGGTTGGCCAGGTGCTTCGTATGGAACATTTGGAGGAGTTATTGTTGCTAAAGAAAATTTTATAAGTGAAAATGGAAAATATCGTGTTCTAATTGCTCCCGACAAATCAGATAAAGTATGGCCAAATCAATTAAGCATTGGAGCAGGAACACAAACTATAGCATTATTAGACGATGTCCCAATTTGGTTTGAAATTTGGAGAACACTGAATGGTTTTCCTCCTAATTTTTACCAACCAACACCAACTGAAAATACTAAGAAATAATGAAACCGAAACTATTTTACATCTTCCTTTTCATTTGTAGTTCACTGAGTTTATTGGGACAAAATTCACCAACCGAATTTACCTACAATGAATTTTTAGGTTATGTGAAAAAATACCATCCGTTAGTAAAACAAGCCGATTTAAAGCTCAACGAAGCACAAGCCAATTTAATGCAAGCGCGTGGGGCTTTTGACCCGAAGATTGAAGTTGATTTTAGTGAAAAACAATTCAAAGACAGTGAATATTATTCGATTTTAAACAGCAGTTTTAAAATACCAACTTGGTACGGAATTGAATTAAAAGCAGGTTTTGATAACGCCGAGGGAATTTACGTAAATCCAGAAAACACCTTACCAAATAGCGGATTAACTTCGTTAGGAATTTCAGTTCCATTAGGACAAGGTTTATTCATTAATCAACGAATGGCTGATTTGAGAAAAGCCAAAATTGCAAGAAATTTAAACGTTGCCGAAAGAAATTTACAAGCGGTTGAAGTAATTTATGAAGCTTCAGTGAGTTATGTCAACTGGAAAAGAAGTTTTGATGAAGTAAAATTGTATGAAACCTATTTAGAAAATGCTTTAATTCGTTACAACGGTGTTTCAAAATTAATTGAAGAAGGAGATAAACCTGCAATTGATAGTGTAGAAGCGGGAATTGCTGTTAAAACTCGTAGATTAAATTTAGAAGAAGCCAAACTAAAATTTACTAAAGCTAAATTAGAGTTGTCTAACTATTTGTGGTTAGAAAATAACATTCCATTAGAACTGAATGACAATTTATTTCCTGAAATAACGTTATCGAAAACAATCAAAGAAGTTTTACAAATTAACGAATTAGGAACAATTGATTTAGAAAATCATCCAAAAATTCAAGCGTTAGATGCTAAAATTGCGATGTTAAAAGTAGATCGGAAATTAAAAGCAAATGCACTTTTACCTAAGTTAGATTTGAGCTATAATTATTTATCTGAGCCAAGTTACATTGACAATTATCGTTTTGAAGATTATAAAATTGGCGTAAATTTTGCGTTTCCTATATTTTTAAGAAAAGAACGCGGTAGTTTAAAATTAGCCGATTTAAAAATTCAGGATTCAGAATTTGGCTTGCAGTTTGAACGAAAAAATTTGGAAAACAAAATCACTGCACAACAGCAAGAAATTGTTTCACTTGCAAAACAGCAAGACTACAATAATAAATTAGTAAAAGATTTTACCACATTGCTGAATGCTGAAGACCGATTATTTGAAATGGGAGAAAGTTCGTTGTTTGTAATTAATTCAAGAGAGAATTCTTTGGTAAGCTCACAAATTAATGAAATTGCTTTAGAAAACCGTTATTTGAATGCTATAATTGGGTTGTATAAAACTATTGCCAATCCGCAATAAAATGCACAAAACAGAGTAAATCTGTTGATTTTATAACTATCTGCATAAAAATTAATAAATTAGCAACCCCAAACAAGTATCATGAAAAAAACTGTTTCTATTTTATTAATTTTCTTTCTGTTTTTTAGTTTAAAAACGTATAGTCAAGGAGGCGCATCATCTTGTGCTGAATTGGCGGCTAATCCTGCAGCATATCAATCTTGTGCAACAAGTATTCCTTTTAGCAGCTCTACTGGTGGAAATGGAGAAAGTTTTACTTCAACCTGTATTCCAACACAATATGTTGGTCCTACCTGGTTTTTTATTGAAATTGACACCCCAGGAGATGTTACACTACAAATTAGTCAACAAAATTTAGCGGGTAATGGTACCGATGTTGATTTTGTATTATGGGGACCTTTTCAAAACTTAAACAACATTTGTAATCAATTAAACACTGCTAACGAAGTAGATTGTAGTTATTTACCAGACAATGTTGAAACTGTAAATATTCCAAATAGCAATGCCGGTGATTTGTATGTAATTGTAATTGACAATTATTCAGGTCAAGCTGGAAACATTACTGTTTCACAAACTGGAGGATCTGGAAGTACTAATTGTGATTTCTTATCTTCAGTAACCTTAAACAACACTGATGGTTCTCTTTTAACCAATTTAGACTATTGCAAACCTGATACTAAAGAAATAGTAGCTACAATAGATATTTCTGATTTTCCGGGCGTTCCTACCAACTTAAGGTTTAATTACACTTGGTTTAAAGATAATATTCAAATCAATGCAGTTTCTAATTCAACAACTTCAACCAACAGTTTAATTGTTTCAGAAAGTGGCATTTATAAAGTAGTTACAACAGCTTATGATATTACCGTAAATCCAACAGGAAGCTTAACTGGTTTAAGAGTGAGTGAATCCGAAGTTAATTTAAAATTTCATGTAAAACCTGATGTTAGTATCTCAAATTCTAATACCGTTTGCTTGAATACAAACCCAATATTATCATCAAATATTATTAATAATGTGGATTTAAATGCTACTATTGATGTTTTAAGTTATCAATGGTATCGTAATAACATCCTTATAAATGGAGCTACGACAAACACGTTTACTCCAACTCTACCAGGCGACTACTTTGTAAAAGTTATCAATACACCTTGCTCGGAAACAGATTCAAATGTAATACGAATCATTGCTAATCCTAACATTCAAATTGCAACAGATACTACAATTTGCGAAGAAGACACCTATATTATTACTTCATCAAATGCAAATGCAAGTATAAATTCTGGATTAACTTATCAATGGTTTAGAGATGGAATTGCCATAACTGGAGCAAATAATTCGACTTATACCGTAACTAAATTTAATCAAACACTTAATACTACGGTACAATATTATTTAGAAACCACCGAACAAGGAACTTGTACAAATACCTCAAATTCAGTTTCAATTACTATTAATGCTTTACCTGTAATTAATTCGGTTTTAACTACTTTAGAACAATGTGACTACATCAACAATACTCTTGATGGAATTGCTGAAACTAACTTATTACAACTTTATAATTATTTTACGAATAACACTCCTGGATTAACCCTTAATTTCTATGCTGACGCTGGACTAACACAGTTAATAACTAATCCTACGAATCATGTTAATACTACATCTCCATTTTTACAAACCATTTATGTAAAAGCGATAAATGAAAATGTGACTCCAAATTGTACTTCGGCGGGTGTTGGTAGTTTTGTGCTTCAAATTAATCCAACAAGTGTTGCTAACTATCCAAATATTCCAGCAGTTTGCCCAGAAATCAATCAAAACTATGGGTTTGTAAATTTTGATGCTCAACGTATCTTAATTAAAAACACTTATTTTGCTAGTTCTGATGTAAGTATTTCTTTTCACTTAAATACATCTGATGCCTCAACAGGTTTAAACGGACTTACTAATTTAAGCCAAATTCCAGTTGGAACTACAACTGTTTTCACTAGAGTAATTTCAAATACAACGCAAAGTTGTGAAGGAATTGGTACTTTTGAAGTGATTGTTACACAAGCGCCATTACAAAATATTGTAAATAATGAATCCGTTTGTCTTTTAGATTCGTTTTTATTGAACGCTAAGGATGGTGAAGCTTTAGCAGGACAAAATCCTTCTGTTACTGTTTCTTATTTCAATACGTTTGATAATGCTAGAGACAATGTTTTTTTTATAAATAAAAATATTCCTCTTCCATTGACATTAGGAAATCGCACAATTTTTGCTCGTTTATTTGATACACTAACTGGATGTACTTCAATTGTAAACTTTACTATTACGGTTTTCCCAAATCCAATTATTGCACAACCTTCACCTATTCGTCTTTGTGGTGATGTTGCTGCTACTTTTGATTTAAATAGTAGAATTAATCAAATCACTAATGGGAATTTAAACTATCTAGTTACGTTTTATGCTAATAATGCTGACGTACTAGCAAATAATCCGATTACAACACCTGATAATTACACAAGTTCCACAGCAACTATAATTTGTAAAGTTGTTGATGCTACTAATAATTCTTGTGAAGCATTTACTACTTTAAATCTTGTTGTAATGGCTTTGCCAGGAAGCAATTCTAATCCAACTCAAATGGAATTATGCAACGATTCTGGTTTTGACTATTTTGATTTGACTTCTAGAGAAATTGAGATGGCTGGTTCGACACCAATTAATACAATAAATTTTAGATATTATACAGAATTACCAGATGCTTTAGCAAACGCGAATACAAATCGTATAACTACACCAAGTAATTTCTTAAATACAACTATCAATTTTCAAAAAATATATGTTCGATTAAATAGCAGAACTAATATTGATAGCGAAACTGGAGTTGCTTGTTTTAAAATATTGGAATTGGACTTATATGTTAGACCTTATCCGGTAAATTATCTTTTAAACGAACCGTACACTATTTGTATTGACCAACTAAATAATATTACATATCCTGTTGAAATAAAAACGCAATTAAACAGCACAGATTACACTTTTCAATGGTACAATGGTCATGATGCAGTAGCTGGAAATGAAATTATTGGACAAACAGGTACTTCATTTACCACTTCAACTGTTGGACAATATTCGGTAGTGGTTACTAACATTTCTAATGCAGCCAATTGTTCGTCTACATTTAATCTTAGCACACAAAATTCGATAGTACCTAATTCCGTTACAATTAATCCAAATGAATTAATCGCTTTTGGAACGGATAATACAGTAACAGCAATCGTAACTCCAACATCTAATGATTATTTATATTCGATTGATGGAACATATTTTCAGTCAAGCAATGTGTTCACTAACATTCCTGGCGGCGACTATACTTTAACCGTTATCAATAAATTTGGTTGTGGCGATGTTAGTTCAACATTTACTATCGTAGATTATCCTAATTATTTTACTCCAAACGGAGACGGCTACAATGATACATGGAATATTAAAGGAAGTAGCGCTTTAGATTTGGCAATCATAAGAATTTTTGATCGCTATGGAAAGTTAATCAAACAAATTGACCCGAATGGCAATGGATGGAATGGAACATTCAACAATGAACTATTACCATCAACAGATTATTGGTTTACAATTGAATACACAAAAAATAATATTACTAAAGAATTTAAAGGACATTTTAGTTTAATCCGATAAATGAAAAAATAGAGCAATAAAAAAGCCTTCGCAATGCGAAGGCTTTTTTTCGTTTTATATCCAAAAAATATATTAGTAACGACCTCTTGAGTTGTTATCTCTATTGTTAGAGTAACCGCCTCTACTTCCACCAGCGTTACGATCGAAGCTTCTTCTTTCGCCTTCTGGTTTTGGTTCAGATTTGTTAACAACGATTTTTCTACCTTCGATAGTTCCACCGTTTAATTCGTCGATTGCTTTTTGAGCCTCAGCATCATTAGCCATTTCAACAAATCCAAATCCTTTACTTCTTCCGGTAAATTTGTCAGAGATAATTTTAACTGATTCAACAGCTCCATACTCTTCAAAATAACCTCTTAAATCTGCTTCCTCTACACTGAAAGGAAGACTTCCTACAAAAATGTTCATCTATGAAAAATTTAATTCCTTACAAAGGTAGACTATTTAATGTTGCCAAAAGGTTAAAGTTTGGTTTATTTTCAAAAACAAGCCTTATTAGCTAAAAAATTCAAAATCAAAAAGTTAGTTTTTTGATAATTTTTTAATTTTATAGAAATTTTTCAACAAAAAAGGACAACCATTCGATTGTCCCTTTCTATAGTTTAGTTCTTGTTTATTTACAACCTGTCATTTCATAGTAAGCACGTTCTACTGCTTCTTGATGATTAGGATGTGCAATTCTTACTAACTCTTTAACTCTTTGTTTTAAAGTTTTTCCATATAAATCAGCAATACCATTTTCGGTGATAATGTAATGGGCATGTGCTCTAGTAGTTACAACACCAGCTCCTTGTTTTAAATAAGGCACAATTCTACTTTCACCTCTTTTAGTAATCGAAGGCAGAGCAATTATTGCTTTTCCACCTTCGCTTAATGATGCTCCCCGAATAAAATCCATTTGTCCTCCAACTCCAGAATACATAGTACTTCCGATAGAATCGGCACAAACTTGACCTGTTAAATCTACTTCTATAGCCGAATTAATAGCAACCATTCTTGGGTTTTTTCTAATACGAGCAGTATCATTTACCATAGAAGATTCCTTCATTTCTATAAACGGATTGTCATCTACAAAATCGTACAAACGTTTCGAACCCATTAAAAATGTTGCCAATGCTCTACCTCTAAGCGTTCCTTTATAATTACAATTGATAACATCACTTTCAATTAAATCGATAACACCATCAGAAAACATCTCGGTATGTAATCCTAAATCTTTATGATTGGTTAATTTACTCAAAGCGGCATTTGGAATAGAACCAATTCCCATTTGAAGTGTACTTTTATTTTCAATTAATGAAGCTACATAAGTTCCTATTTTTTCTTCTTCAGAGGTAAATGGGGTTACTTCGTGAGCATAAATTGGAATATTAACTTCTACTAAATAATCAATTTCCGAAACATGCAGAATTCCATCTCCAAAAGTTCTTGGCATTTGTGGATTCACCTGAGCAATAACAATTTTTGCATTTTCAATAGCTGCTACCGAAGCTTCAACCGAAACACCTAACGAACAATAGCCATGACTGTCTGGAGGCGAAACATGTATAAATGCCACATCTAATTTTACTACATTTTTACGAAACAACAATGGTAATTCACTCAAAAAAACCGGTGTATACGAACCATTTCCCGCTTTTAACGTATGACGAACATTAGCTCCAATAAAAAAAGAATTCACGTGAAAACTCTCTGCTAATTCAGGATTAGCATAAGGCGCATCGCCTTCGGTGTGTAAATGGCAAACTTCTACATTTCTAAGCTCAGAAGCCCTATCGGTTAATGCTTTTGTTAAGATTGTTGGTGTAGCTGCCGCGGCTTGAACATAAACTCTGTCGCCACTTTTTACTACTTGTACAGCTTCCGCTGCGGTTACATATTTTCCCATACCTAATGAAATTTAAACTGCAAATTTATGTTGGAATTTAAGCATAAAATATGATAATTCTCATTTTAAATTTAGAAGTTAGATGTCCGAATTATCACATAATAGATTGAGATTTAAAATTAAAGTTATTCTTGAAATTGAAATTGAACTTGAATTTGTATTTTTGCCTCGAAATTTTGCATTATGATCGTAATTAAAACCTTAGAAGAAATTGAATTGATGCGCGAAAGTGCTTTGATTGTTTCAAAAACATTAGGAATGATTGCTAAGGAAATTAAACCTGGCGTTACTACTTTATATTTAGATAAATTAGCGGAAGATTTTCTTCGTTCGCACGGAGCTGAGCCTGCATTTTTAGGAATGTACGGATTCCCAAACTCGCTATGTATGAGTCCAAATACACAAGTGGTTCATGGTATTCCTAACAATGTTCCATTGCAAGATGGCGATATCATTTCGGTAGACTGTGGTGCTTTTAAAAATGGTTTTTATGGCGATCATGCGTACACTTTTGAAGTAGGTGAAGTTGCTCCAGAAACTAAAAAACTACTTCAAGTTACCAAAGAATCTTTATACGTTGGAATTCGCGAAACTAAAGTAGGTAATCGTGTAGAAGATATCGGACATGCAATTCAGCAATACTGTGAAAGTCATGGTTATGGTGTGGTTCGTGAATTATGCGGACATGGTTTAGGTAGAAAAATGCACGAAGACCCTGAAGTTCCTAATTATGGGAAACGCGGTCGCGGAAAAAAATTAGTCAACGGAATGGTTATCGCAATTGAACCAATGATTAATCAGGGAACTAAAAACATCAAACAACATAAAGACGGCTGGACTATTACTACTGCCGACGGAAAGCCAAGTGCACATTTTGAACACGATGTTGCCATTGTAAACGGAAAACCTGAATTGTTATCCACTTTTGCTTACATCTATGATGCTTTAGGAATTGTGAGTAACGAAGAAGATGGGTTGAGACAAAAACCATTAATATTATAACAAACTCTTTTAATATATGAATTGTAAAACTTGCAATAATCCTTATGAAAACACCGCACAATATTGTTCAAATTGTGGTGCTAAAATAGTTGATGACAGACTTTCATTAAAAGGGACTTGGGAAGAATTTATTGGTCCTTTTTTTAGTTGGGATAATAATTTTTGGAGAACTTTCTTTGGTTTGTTTAAAAATCCCAAAGATGTATTAGAAGCCTATATTTCTGGTGCCAGAAAAAAATATTTTCATCCTTTTTCTTATATAATTTTATATGCTACGATAGCTGTTTTTTTTTATAAATTTTTCCCAATGGAAATAATCATGGATTATTCAGAAGGTTTTACAAAAGGCTATAATTCGACAAATCCCTCAAGTAATGCGCCTAAATTTGACATGAATGGCTTTATGAAAAGCTATATGGAATCATTAATGAGTTATTACAACTTTTTTGTATTAATGTTAATCCCTATATATGCGCTGACTAGTTACATTATATTCAATAAAAGAGGTCATAATTTCTTCGAACATTTGGTATTTAATAGTTACTTACAAACAAACTTAGGGTTTATATCATTAGTATTACAAGTTATTTTAGTAAATATGTTAGGAATGAGTTTTGGTACTTATTCTATACTATTTTTGTTTTTATTCATATTTTTTACACTTTACGCTTTTAAAGAATTATATAATCAAAATTTAAAACAAAGTATTGCCTCAGGAATAAAATATCTATTACTTTTCTTTGGATTATACATGGGAATAATAATTGCAGTTTCTCTTTTAATTGGAATCTTATACGCCATAACTTTAATGAAATGAAAAAACTTTTTAAACTTATATTAAACACTATTCCTCGTCCGATATTGATTCGATTGAGTATTGTAGTGCGTCCTATTTTGGCTTTTTTATTAAAGGGAAGTCGTTTTACGGATCCTATTGATGGCAAAAGCTTTCGCATGTTTTTACCTTATGGCTATGGAACACAACGAAACAATGTATTATCACCAAGTACGCTTTCATTGGAAAGACATCGTTTATTATGGTTGTATTTAAAAAACGAAACGGATTTTTTTACTGCTCCAAAAAAAGTATTACACTTTGCGCCTGAACAAGAATTTTACAAGCGTTTTAAAAAACAATCAAATTTAGATTACACAACTACCGATTTATTTTCGCCTTTGGCAGATGTAAAAGCAGATATTTGTAATTTACCTTTTGAAGATAACTCATATGATATGATTTTGTGTAATCACGTTTTGGAGCATATTCCAGATGACACGAAAGCTATGCAAGAATTATATCGTGTTTTAAGACCAGGCGGAATGGGAATCTTTCAAATTCCACAAGATTTATCAAGAGCCACCACTTTTGCAGATGATTCGATAACTGACCCAAAAGAAAGAGCTAAAATCTTCGGGCAATATGACCATGTGAGAGTTTACGGAAGAGATTACTTTGATAAACTAAGAAGCATTGGTTTTAAAGTAGAAGAAGTAGATTACACCAAAACAATTGCTCCCGAATTAGTAGAAAAATATTGTTTAGCAAAAGGAGAAATTATTCCGGTTTGTTATAAATAGTAAAAAAGGCTTTCAAATTGAAAGCCTTTTTTACTATTTATCATTAATTAATTTCTTGAAATTATCCGTTGTAAATTGTTGCATCTTATTGTTAGCATCAGCATACAAAAGCATTACATACAACTCTGGATGTTTTTGTAAAAATGCTTTACTTTCATCTAAACTCATTAACATGAAAGCAGTTGCATAACCATCAGAAATAGCAGAAGATTTAGATAAAACAGTAGCGCTTAATACATTGTTTTTTTGTGCCAATCCTGTTTTTGGATTAATGATATGTACGAATTTATTCCCTGTAACTTCGTCAATCATTACTTTACGATAATTACCTGAAGTTGCCATTCCTAAGTTTTCTAAATTTACTTTGGCAATTAAAGTACGTTCTTCCGGTTTTTGTAAAGGATCATCGATTCCTACTACCCAATTTTTATTTTCAATCGTGTTTTTTCCTAAAGCGAATAATTCACCGCCAATTTCTACAATTGCATTTTCAATTCCTTTCGATTTTAAATAATTTACGACCACATCAACGGAATAACCTTGTGCAATTGCATTAAAATCGATAAAAGTTTCTTGATGCTTTTTTGAAATGGTTTTATTTGAATTTAAAGCAATCTTATCAAAACCTACAAATTGCAACAAACTATCTATTTGTTTCTGAGATAAATCCTCTTGTTTTTTGTTTGGACCAAAACCGTAAGCATTTACTAAAACACCGATTGTTGGGTCAAACAAACCTTTCGTTTCTTTATAAATTTGATTCGAAAGTTGGAATGTTTCTGTAAAAAAATCATCTACTACAACTGTTGAATCTCCTGAATTGATTTTAGAAATTTTAGAATCTGGACGATACGTTGAAAGCGACAAATCGAAAGCAGTTAACAACGAGTCGATTTGATTTTTAGTTACTTTTTCTTCGTTTGAAATATATTTGATGGAATACGTACTTCCTTGCGCTTCGCCTTGAATGGTATAAAAATCTGAGGTTTTATCACATGAAATAAATAAAACTGCAACAACTAGAACGCTATAAAATCTCTTTAATTCCTTCATAATTTAAAATATAATCTTGATTTTTAAAAACCGGCTTTTCGAAATCATCTGCATTGGCAAAACCAACTCCAGCATAAAGCACTTTAGCTTTTTTCCCTTTAGCGTGATTGATGAAGGTTTCCATAAACAACACATCGTATTCGGCAGGATTATCAGGATACGTAACGGCTTGCACCATCACAAAATGTAAAGTATTCGTAGGTTTATCAACACAAACAAATTGCGGATGTTTTTTCAATTGGCTGTTAATAGCAATGAACTCAAACCCTTGTTTTTCGAGTTCTTTTCCCACGTGATTCATGGCCAAATGATGTAAGTCTTGAAGTGATAATGGTTCCATGATACAAAGGTAGTTATTCTATTTGAAAGCATAAAAAAACCGACTCATTTCTGAATCGGTTTTGGTATTTAAAATTTGGATTAACCTCCAAAGTCGTCAAATCTAATGTTTTCTGGATCTAACCCGAAGTCTTCACCCATTTTTTGAACTGCTTTGTTCATCATTGGTGGACCACAGAAATACAATTCAATATCTTCTGGATTATCGTGTTTTGATAAATAATTATCAATTACCACATTGTGAATGAATCCTACGAATCCGTCACCTTCTCCGTCGATTCCTTCTTTCACTTTCCAGTTATCTTCTGGTTGTGGTTCAGATAAAGCCAAATAGAATTTAAAGTTTGGAAAGTCTTTCTCTAACGCTCTGAAATGGTCTGTGTAGAACAATTCACGTTTAGAACGACCTCCGTACCAATACGTAACTTTTCTTCCTGTTTTAACTGTACGGAACAAGTGGTACAAGTGAGAACGCATTGGTGCCATACCAGCTCCACCACCTACATACAACATTTCAGCTTCTGATTCGTTGATGAAGAATTCTCCGTAAGGCCCAGAAACTACTACTGGGTCACCTGCTTTTCTTGAGAAAACGTATGAAGAAGCAATACCTGGGTTTACTTTCATCCAATCGTTTGTAGCTCTATCAAAAGGAGGCGTTGCAATACGAACGTTCAACATAATTTTTCTTCCTTCTGCAGGGTAAGAAGCCATAGAGTAAGCTCTTTCAACCAATTCGTCATTTTTCATAACTAATGGCCATAATTTAAACTTATCCCATTCAGCTTTGAATTTTTCAGGATCACCAGGATGTTCTTCTGGGTGCGCCATAATATCCATATCTGAGAATTTTACTTCACATTTAGGGATTTCAATTTGGATATATCCACCCGCTTCGTAGTGCATATCTTCTGGTAACTCAACGATAAATTCTTTAATGAAAGAAGCTACGTTGTAGTTAGAATATACTTTTGCTTCGAATTTTTTAATACCAAAAATTTCTTCTGGCACTTCAATTACCATGTCTTGTTTTACTTTAACTTGACATCCTAATCTCCATCCGTCTGCTAATTCTTTACGTGAAAAGTTAGGTATTTCTGTTGGTAATGGTTCACCACCACCTTCTAATACTTTACATTTACATTGTAAACAAGAACCTCCACCACCACAAGCTGATGGTAAGAAGATTTTACTATTTCCTAAAGTAGTTAAAAGCGTACTTCCTCCACCTACTTCGATTTCGTTTTCACCGTTAATTTTAATCTTTACTGCACCTGAGTTTACCAACTTTGATTTAGCGTATAATAGCATAAACACCATTAGTAAAATAAGCACTAAGAAAGCTAAAATTGAATATGTAATTAATTCTGTTATACTAAACATGAGTTCAATTTTTAATGTTATACTATTATTTAACTACTTGAGTTGAATCTACTTTTACAGAATCTACAGCTACTTGAACTGAATCAACTACAGGAGTTTCAACAACAGCTGGAGCTGGAGTTACTACTTTTGCTTCTGGTTTTTTGTTTAATGCGTTAAGATCAATTCCACCAAAACTCATAAAACCAATAGCCATTAAACCTGTTAAGATAAAAGTAATACCCAAACCTCTTAGCGGCGCTAATACGTTAGAATATTCCATTTTTTCACGGATAGCTGCCATTGCCACAATAGCAATTGTCCAACCAAATCCAGATGCAAATCCGAAAGTTACAACGTGTCCTAATGAAGAGTAAGTTCCACCATCAACTCTTTGTTGCATGAATAATGAACCTCCTAAGATAGCACAGTTTACTGCAATAAGTGGTAAGAAAATACCTAATGAGTTATATAATGAAGGTGAAAATTTTTCAACAATCATTTCTACTAACTGTACCATTGTTGCTACAGAAGCGATAAATAAAATGAAAGTTAAAAAGCTTAAATCTAATTCAGCAAATGATGGATCTAACCAAGCTAATGCACCAGCACCTAAAACATAGTGATAAATTAAATAGTTTAATGGAACCGTAATTACTTGTACAAAGGTTACAGCAATTCCAAGACCTATAGCTGTTGATACTTTTTTAGAAACGGCCAAAAATGAACACATTCCTAAGAAGTATGCAAAAATCATGTTATCAATGAAAACTGATTTTAAAAATATATTGATATATTCAAACATAGCTATTATTTTTTCTCGATTAATTTCTTGTTAATTCCTCTTTGTACCCAAATTACGATACCTACCATAACTAAGGCCATTGGAGCTAATAACATGAATCCGTTATTAACATATCCAGTACCATATAATCCTGTTTTTTCAACAGAGTTTCCAAGAATTTCAATTCCGAATAATTTTCCTGAACCTAATAATTCTCTGAAAAATGCCACAACCATTAAAATGATTCCGTATCCTAAACCGTTTCCTAAACCATCTAAAAATGAAGGCCAAGGTTTGTTTCCTAAAGCAAATGCTTCAAAACGTCCCATTAAGATACAGTTGGTAATAATTAATCCTACGAATACTGATAATTGCTTACTGATATCATAAGCATATGCTTTTAAAACTTGGTCAACCAAGATTACTAAAGCAGCTGCTACAACCAACTGAACAATGATACGGATTCTACTTGGAATTAAATTTCTTAATAATGATATAATTACGTTACCAAAAGCTACAACAGCAGTTACTGAAAGTGCCATTACAAAGGCATTTTTCATTTGAACTGTTACCGCTAAAGCTGAACAAATACCTAATACCTGAACCGTTACTGGGTTATCGTCATTAAATGGATTCGTAATTAATTTAATATTACTTTTTGAAAATAATCCTTCTTTGTTGTTATCTGCCATGACGATTATTTTTTATTAGATTTTAAATATTTTTCATATGGTTTTAAACCTCTAACTAACATTTCGGTTACACCATTTCCTGTTAAAGTTGCTCCAGAAATTGCATCTACTTCACCATCTGCTTTATCATCTTTTCCTGTATATCCTTTAACTACTTTTAAACCTTGTAAGTTTCCGTTAGCATCAAATACATTCTCACCAATAAAACTTTTTTGGAAATAATCTTGTGTGATTTCACCACCTAAACCAGGAGTTTCTGCTTTGTGGTCAAATACAATACCGTCAACTTTTAAGTTTTCGTCAACCGAAACGTAACCCCAGATAGCATCCCATAATCCCATTCCTCTTACTGGAATAACATAGAATTTTTTACCATCTTTTTCAGCGTTGAAAATTGGGAATTTCCCTTTTTCTTTAGCGATATCAACTGTAAAAGCGTCTTTACTGATTTCGTTTCCGTTCTCATCAAAAACCACCTCACTAATAATGTGTTTTTTATATGCTACTTCCGAAGCATCTCTATCTACAGCTACTCCAAACGATTTTAGAATGTACTGCATTTTCTCTTTCTTAATGTTTGCGTCTTGGTCTGGCTTAAGTGCAGTTGCAGCAAATGCCAAAGCAGAAGCTACTAACACTACCATTACAGTCGCAAACAAAAACGTATATCCGTTACTTTCTCTATTCATGACTATGCAGATTTTAATTGTTTAGACTTAGCCAATCTTTTCTTTCTCTTAGAAATGTTTCCATTTACTACGAAATAATCAATTGTTGGCGCTAAAGTGTTCATTAATAAGATAGCTAACATTACTCCTTCAGGGTAAGCTGGATTGAAAACTCTAATCATAATACTAAAGAATCCTATTAATAAACCGTAGATGATTTTTCCTTTATCGGTTTGGGCTGCAGAAACTGGATCTGTTGCCATGAATACAATACCAAAAGCAAAACCTCCAACTACTAAATGATTTGTCCAATCAAAGTTCATTAAAGCTGTTAAACCAACGGCATTGAACATCATTGCTGTTAATGCTGCTCCCACTACTCCAGAAACCATAATTTTCCAACTACCAACTCCTGTTGCAATCAAAATAAATGCACCAATTAAAATAGCTAAAACCGAAGTTTCACCTATCGATCCTGGAATTAATCCAATAAAAGAATTCCAAAAATCCCATTGAGCTGGTAATTCTTTTCCATTTGCTAAAGCTCCCAAGATAGTTTCTCCTGAAATTGCATCAGTAGTACTTGCCTCACTAACCCAAATTTTATCTCCCGACATAAATGTAGGATAAGCAAAGAATGCGAAAGCACGCGCTAATAAAGCTGGGTTGAAAATGTTCATTCCAGTTCCTCCAAAAGCTTCTTTACCAATTATAACTGCAAAAGCTACTGAAATAGCTAACATCCATAAAGGTAAGTCAACTGGCATAACCATTGGAATTAACAAACCAGATACTAAATATCCTTCGTTAACTTCGTGACCTCTAAAAATCGCGAAAGCAAATTCAATACCTAATCCTACTGCATACGATACAATAATCATTGGTAATACTTTCCACAATCCGTGTAAAAAGATATCCATAAATGAAGGTAAAACACCATCGTTCAATTGAATAAAGTGTTGGTAACCTGCATTATAAATTCCGAATAATAATGCTGGAACTAAAGCTAAAACCACAGTAATCATGGTTCTCTTTAAATCTACAGCATCTCTAATATGAGCTCCATGCTTTGTAGTATGATTAGGTACAAATAAAAAGGTATCTAATGCATTAATTGCTGGTGCATATTTTTCAAATTTTTGCCCTTTCTCAAAAGGCTTTTTAATTTGGTCTATTTTATCTCTTAAAAACTTCATAGCTATTATCCTACTTCTTTAATCATTAAATCAAGAGCTTCACGAATGATTTGTTGCGCTTCTAATTTAGATGTGTTAGTATAATCAATTAAAGCAAAATCTTCTGGAGCTACTTCGTAAATTCCTAAGCTTTCCATTTTATCGATATCACTTGCCAAACAAGCTTTTAATAATTGCATTGGAAAAATATCTAGAGGCATTACTGCTTCCATTTCTCCTGTTACAACTAAAGCTCTTTCTTCACCGTTCAAATTGGTGTTAGGTGCATATTTTTTTCCTGGCATTAACCATGATAAACCTGTTCTTGATGCACTGTGAACACTTGGCGAAGCGAATGGCATCCATCCAAACATTCTGTAAACATTTCCTTCAGGAATAACAGTTACAGTATTGCTTAAGAAACCTAAATTTCCATCCATTTTTACTTTAGCACCAGTTAAAACATCTCCAGAAATAACTCTCACGTTATCTCCTTCAATTTTACCAGCAACTAAGTCAGCAATAGCCGCACCAGAAATTACATTATAGTATTGAGCATCTTTAACTTCAGATCCTACCAAAGCCACAGTTCTTGTAGCATTGAATTTTCCAGTTAAAAATAATTCACCAATTGTTGCAACATCTTGAGGTGTAACTGTCCAAACTCTCTCACCTGCATTAATAGGCGAAATTTTTCCAATTTGAACACCAACATTTCCAGCAGGATGTGGTCCGTACACTTGGTGTAAAGAAACTCCTTTAACGTCTTTGAAAATTGATTTTCCTTTACCTTTTACAGACAAATGAACTTTCCCAGTTGTCAATTTTGCTAAAGCATCGATACCAACTTGAAACGCTTGCAACTTGTTTTCTAAAACAAACTCAACATCTGCCGCTAACGGTGCAGTTGCATAAGCTGAAATGAAAATAGCTTTAGGCGAATCAGCTGAATTAGCAATCACATCATATGGACGTTGATTGATAAATGGCCAACAACCCGAAGCTAACAAATGTGCTTTTACTTCTTCTGTTGATAAATCGTTAGGATTTTTCTTGCTATGCTCAACGAAAACATCTTGAGAATCAGCAGCAATAAGAATCTCTAAAATGACTCTTTTTTCACCACGTTTGATTTCTTGAATTTTTCCGCTTACAGGAGCAACAAACTTAACTTTCTCATCTGATTTAGAATAGAAAATTACTTCTCCCGCTTTAACGTTATCTCCTTCTTTTACCACCATTTTCGGAGTTACTCCGTGGAAGTCAGAAGGTTTAACAGCATAGACTTTCGAGCGAGTGGTATCAGCTATCTTATGAGCCGCTTCACCCTTCAACTTAAGGTCTAAACCTTTTTTAATTCGAATGTCTTTTGACATATTTTTGAAGATATGATTGTTAAAAAATTTACTATAAAACGTGCAAATTTAATCAAATACATAGCACCTTACCAAAAATAAAGGCGGAGATTTGGTTTATTTATAATTATTCTAAATTATAAATTACTAATAAATTAAAAGGAATTGCGTTTGTACCTAAAGTTTTACTATTTTTACGTCTTTATAGGAATAAAATGAACAAAATTGCACTTATAATTTCTTTTTTCTTTTTTCAATTTATTTTCTCACAATCAGGAATTGAACAAGAACCTTCATTTAATATCAAAACCATTTCATTTCGTGTAAATGGTAACAATGTTATTCCGTTTTTTAAACTTGGTGAAACTTTTGAATTGAGTTTTGATGATTTATACGGAGACGAAGCTGATTATTACTACACCATTACGCAATACAATTACGACTGGTCTGCACCATCCGATTTAGGAAAAGTAGAATATTTGAATGGAATAGACAATCAACGTATCATTACTTACGAAAACTCCTTCAATACGCTACAATTGTATTCTCATTATAAACAAGTTTTTCCTAATAGATTTAATCAAATTACGAAAAGCGGAAATTATATGATTACTGTTTTAAATGATGAAAACGAAATTGTATTTTCTCGTAGAGTTATCATTTATGAAGAACAAGTTGCTGTTGGACTTTTGGTAAGAAGAGCGAGAGATTTTGACAGTTTAGATGGAAAGCAAAACATCGAAATGACAATAAATTATGGTGATCGAATTCTACAAAATCCGATTCAGAATGTAAAAGTTACTCTTTTTCAAAATGGAAATTGGAAAACCAGTATTTCTAACATTAAACCACAATACACTCTAGGTTCAGAATTAATTTACAGATATAATAAGGAAACTCAATTTTGGGCTGGTAACGAAACCTATAGTATTGACAACAAAATAATCAGAGGAACTAATAACACAGTAGCAAAAGTAACTTCTGGAGACAACATTTACAACACCTATTTGTATGTAAATACACCTCGAAAAAATCAGCCTTACACCTATTTTCCAGATATTAATGGCAACTTTTTTATTCAGAATGCCAACACTGCAAATTCACAAATAGAAGCCGATTATTCTTGGGTTTACTTCGCTTTAAATACGCCTAATTTACTAGATAAAAACATTTATGTGGTTGGCATGTTTAACAATTACGCTTTAACTGATGAATATAAATTAGAATTCGACAAAAATTCTGGATTGTACGAAAAAGCAATTTTATTAAAGCAAGGATTTACCAATTACCAATACGTTATTACCGATAAATCTGGAAAAGTAGATTACGAAAATGCTGTTGATGGCAATTTCTTTCAAACGGAAAATAATTATACTGCAATTGTATATTATAGAGGAAATAACGACCGATACGATAGAGTAATTGGAATTGCAAACACAAACAGCGAAGTTATCCGAAATTAAGAATGAGCAGAAAAGATATAAAATACAGAGGAACTCAGTGCATCAACTGTGAAACATCGTTAGATATTAGCGAAAAATATTGTCACCATTGCGGCCAATTAAATTCTACAAAAAAGTTAACGATAAAAGATTTTATTGAAGAGTTTTTTGCTAATTTTTACGCTTACGATTCTAGATTACGCAATTCTATAATTTCGATTTTTACAAAACCAGGCGCTTTAGCTCGCGAATTTAACGAAGGAAAAAGACATACCTATGCCAATCCGTTTCGTTTGTTTTTAAGTGTTTCAATAATTTTATTTATTACTTTTAATTTAACAGAAGGAGATAAGAAACCAAACAATATTGATCCTTTAGTTTCTGATAATGAATTAACTCAAAATCAGAAAAAAGACCTAGAAAAAATAGATAGTTTATCAAATAGTGTAATCAGTAAAAACCCAAATTCAAAACCAATACTTAATATTTTAAAGAAAAAAGAAGTACTATATAGCAGAGACTCTATTTATACCAAACAATTTATAGATGAAAATATTTCTTCGGGATTTAAACCACTAATTTACACCGCTCTTTCATTTCGAAATTTCAATAGAAAATATCCCTAGAAAACAACCGAAGAAGCTTTAAAAGAATTAGGACACGAAGTCACTTTTTCTACTAAAACTTTATTTAATAAATCTAAACTTTTTAAATCAAATGATATTGAAAGTGAAATTTTCGATTACTTTTATCAAAAACTTCCTTTCTTTATTTTTCTTTCTTTACCTATACTAACACTTATGTTTTGGTTGGTTTTTTATTCAAGAAAAATTAATTACACAGAACATTTAGTCTTTGCATATACGTTTTTTACCTTCATATTTTTATGTATGATGATTTTCAATTTTATTGAATTAATAAGCGAAGAACTAACTTACTTTATTTCTGGAATTTCATTTGCATTTATATTTCCGATATATTTCTACAAATCTTTAAGAAATTTTTATCAACAAAGCCGTTGGATAACTGTTTTAAAATTCTTAATTTTGAATCCGCTATTCTTTTTATTCTTAAGTATTTGCGCTTTAGTAATGATGCTCATAGGAATAATTCTATTTTAATATATGGTAAGTCAAATTACAAAAGGCATAAAGATTTCAGTTTTAACTAGTTTTGAAGGTACTTACTTCAAAAACTATAAGATTCACTTTGCCTTTGCGTATCATGTTACTATCGAAAATCAAAGTAAAGATTCAGTTCAATTAACTACACGTCATTGGGAAATTTACGACGCATTAAACAATGTTGAAGTTGTAGATGGCGAAGGTGTAATTGGAAAAAAACCCGTTATCAAGCCAGGTGAAAGCTATACTTATTCTTCTGGATGCTTACTTTCTTCTCCTATTGGCGCTATGAAAGGATATTTCAATATGGTAAACTTTACCTCAACTAGAAGCTTTAGAGTAATTATCCCTACTTTCAAGCTAAGTGCTCCTTTTGCTATTAATTAACTTTCATTTCAGCTAAGTAACTTTTGTTATCGATTATTCAAAATATACTTTGTATTTTTGTATTCGTTTACGAAAAACCCGTAAATCAACACACAAAATTGTCTAATTTTCACTCAAGGACTTTGTCCAAACTGAGCGAAGCTAAAATTCAAAACCATGTTAAAAGGATTTTTTAATGTACCAAAAGCGGTTAACGAACCCGTAAAATCGTACGCACCAGGTTCTCCTGAAAGAGCAGCTGTTGCAGCAACTTATACAAAAATGTGGAATTCTCAAGTAGAAGTTCCTTTATATATTGGTAGCGAAGAAATTAAAACTGGCGATACCAAAAAAATGTCGGCACCACATGATCACCAACATATCGTAGGTGTTTATCATCAAGCAGACAGAGCTTTAGTTGAAAAAGCAATTACTTCTGCTTTAGAAGCTCGTAAAAAATGGGCAGCAATGGCTTGGGAAAACAGAGCTGGAATTTTCTTAAAAGCAGCAGAATTATTAGCAGGTCCATACCGCGCTAAAATCAATGCGGCTACTATGATTGCTCAATCAAAAACAATTCACCAAGCAGAAATTGATTCGGCTTGTGAGTTGATTGATTTCTTACGTTACAACGTAGAATTCATGACTAAAATATATGCAGACCAACCAGCATCAACATCAGACATGTGGAACCGTGTTGAATACAGACCATTAGAAGGATTTGTATATGCAATTACTCCTTTTAACTTTACTGCTATTGCTGGAAATTTACCTTCAAGTGCTGCGTTAATGGGGAATGTTGTGGTTTGGAAACCAGCTGCAACACAAGTATATTCTGCTAATGTAATCATGCAAGTTTTCAAAGAAGCAGGTTTACCAGATGGTGTTATCAATATGGTAATGGGTGATTCTGGAATGGTTTCTGACGTAGTTTTATCAAGTCCACATTTAGCTGGAGTTCACTTTACAGGTTCGACTGGCGTTTTCAATGACATTTGGAAAACTATCGGAAACAACATTGCTACTTATAAAACGTATCCAAGAATCGTTGGAGAAACAGGTGGAAAAGATTTCATTATTGCACATCCATCAGCAAATCCAGCACAAGTTGCAGTAGGAATTGCTCGTGGTGCTTTTGAATTCCAAGGACAAAAATGTAGTGCCGCATCTCGTGTGTATGTACCACAAAGTTTATGGCCAGCCGTTCAAGCGAAATTAGAAGCGGATTTGAAATCGATGAAAATGGGTTCGCCAGAAGATATGAGTAATTTCATTACAGCTGTAATTTCAGAAGCTTCATTTGACAAATTAGCGCGTTACATAGACCAAGCTAAAAACGATAGTGATGCGGAAATAATCATGGGTGGAAATTATGATAAATCGAAAGGTTATTTCATTGAACCAACGGTTATCTTAACTACAAATCCAAAATACAATACGATGTGTACGGAATTATTTGGACCAGTAGTTACAATTTATATTTACGAAGATGCCAAATGGTCTGAAACATTAAAATTAGTTGACGAAACTTCAGAATACGCTTTAACAGGTGCTGTATTTAGCCAATGTCGTTATGCGGTGGAAGAAGCAACGGTTGCTTTACAAAATGCAGCTGGAAACTTCTACATCAACGACAAACCAACAGGTGCTGTTGTAGGAATGCAACCATTTGGAGGCGCAAGAGGTTCAGGAACTAACGATAAAGCAGGTTCATCTCAAAACTTATTGCGTTGGGCTTCTGTTAGAACTATCAAAGAAACGTTCGTAACACCAGAAGATTATAAATATCCGTTTTTAGGATAAATCAAAGTACGAGTTTAGAAGTACGAAGTACAAAATAAAGAAACCCGATTTTCAATTGAAAATCGGGTTTCTTTATTTTTAGCTAATCACTAATTACTTTTCACTAATCACTACTTCTTATACTTCAAAGGCAAATGCACTACTTTCTTAGTTTCAAAAAATTCATCAGTAAAGAAATCCGATAAATTATATTCTGTTGCTTTAGGGAAAGCTTTTAATTCTTCGGTTAAATCGCCTCCTTTTAAATATAAGATTCCGTTGGCTAATTCGTGATTTTGTTTTTTCGAAACTTTATCATCTACCCAACTTACAAAATCAGGCATATTGGTTACCGCGCGACTTACGATGAAATCGAATTCTTGTTTGACTAATTCGGCACGTTTTTGTTCGGCTTTTACGTTTTTTAATCCTAAACCAGCAGCAACTTCATTTACTACTTTGATTTTTTTCGCGATTACATCAATCAAGTAAAAATCAACTTCTGGATGCAAAATCGCCAATGGAATTCCAGGAAAACCACCACCTGTACCTACATCCATAATTTTAGATCCGGGACGAAATTCAATAATTTTTGCAATTCCTAACGAATGCAAAACGTGACGCGTGTATAATTCGTCGATATCTTTCCTTGAAATCACATTAATTTTCGCATTCCAATCCTCATATAACGATTGCAATTTTTGAAACTGAAGTATTTGATTATCAGATAAATCAGGAAATTGCTTTAAAATCTCTTCCATTAGTTAAATTTTGCACAAAAATACGCTTTTTGGTGAATAAAAAATGACGAATATCATAAATGAAAAAATTATAATAATTATCTTTGACGAAATTTGAATAGAATATTTATGAGTACAACAACCCCGATTTTCTCAAAAGAAGATAATCTGAAATTTTTCAGAACATTAAATAAAAGAGTAAACGATTATTTTAAAGAAAATAAAATTGACAAAACAGGAAACTGGAAACTTCACTTGAAAACCATTGTGATGTTTGGTCTTTTCCTAACACCATACTTCTTTTTACTTGCAATGGATATGCCGTTTTGGACTTATTTATTGCTAAACGTAGTAATTGGAATTGGAATGGCTGGCGTTGGAATGAATGTAATGCACGATGGTAATCACGGTGCTTATTCAAACAAATCTTGGGTAAACAAATTAATGGGTGGAAGTATCTATATCTTAGCCGGAAATGTTTACAACTGGCAAGTACAACACAATGTTTTACACCACACGTATACCAACATCATTGGTCACGATGAAGATTTAGAAGCGGGAAGAATTTTACGTTTTTCAAAAACGGCTAAATGGTACAGTCACCATAGATTTCAACATTATTATTCTGTTTTCTTATACGGATTATTAACGTTCAACTGGGCAATCACTACTGATTTCCTTCAAATGAAACGTTACTTAAAAAGAAATTTATCGTATGGTGAATTCAAAAAACCAACCATTCTTTGGACAACATTAGTGATTACAAAAATAATCTACTTTTCAATTTGGTTAGTTTTACCAATGGTTTTAGGAGTTACTTGGTGGAAAGTTATCTTAGGTTTCGTAGTAATGCATTATACTGCTGGATTAATTTTAAGTGTAGTATTCCAATTAGCTCACGTAGTAGAAGACACTATTAATCCTATTCCAGATGAAAGCGGAGAAATCGAAAACACTTGGGCGATTCACCAATTGTTCACAACGGCAAACTTCGCACCAAAAAACTGGATTGTAAATTATTATACTGGTGGATTAAATCACCAAATTGAACACCATATTTTCCCTAACATTAGTCATATACACTACGACAAAATTGCTGAAATTGTAAAACAAACAGCAGCGGAATGTAACTTACCGTATCACGAGTTCAAAACGACTCGAGCGGCAATCGCATCTCACTTCAAACATTTGAGAGATTTAGGAAGAAAACCACAATTAGCATAAATAAAGTAAGAGACGCGAGGAATCGCGTCTTTTGTATTAACTATAATAACTAACACACAATGAACCCGTTATCGGACAGAATCAACAACTTAGCCGTTTCACAAACTTTAGCAATGGCGGCTTTGGCAAGAGAATTAAAAGCACAAGGAAAAGACATTATTAGCCTTAGTTTAGGTGAACCAGATTTCAACACACCTGACTTCATTAAAGAAGCTGCAAAAAAAGCTATCGACGAAAACTACAGTACTTATACTCCAGTAGAAGGTTACTTAGAATTGAAAGAAGCGATTTGCAAAAAATTCAAAAGAGATAATAATTTAGACTACAAACCATCACAAATTGTAGTTTCAACTGGAGCAAAACAATCATTATACAACATTGCACAAGTAATGTTAAACGATGGTGACGAAGTAATTCTTCCTGCTCCATATTGGGTTTCATATTTCGAAATTATCAAGCTTTCTGGCGGAGTTCCTGTTGAAGTTCCTACTTCTGTAGAAAGCGATTTCAAAATCACACCAGAACAATTAGAAGCAGCCATCACACCAAAAACAAAAATGATGTGGTTCAGTTCACCTTGTAATCCAAGTGGTTCTGTTTACAACCGTGAAGAGTTAACAGCTTTGGCTAAAGTTTTAGAAAAACATCCACACGTATATGTAGTTTCTGATGAAATCTACGAACACATTAACTTTTCAGGAACATTTTGTAGCATCGGTTCTATTCCAGGAATGTTAGAAAGAACGATTACTGTTAATGGAGTTGCGAAAGCATTTGCTATGACGGGTTGGAGAATTGGTTACATCGGAGCTCCAGAATTCATCGCAAAAGCATGTACAAAAATTCAAGGACAAGTTACTTCGGGAGCGAATTCTATTGCACAAAGAGCTACAATTACTGCTGTTGAAGCTGATCCAAGCGTATTAAACGAAATGGTTTCTGCATTCAAAAACCGTAGAGATTTAGTTGTTGGATTAGTAAACCAAATTCCGAGATTCAAATTGAATGTTCCAGAAGGAGCGTTTTATGTTTTTCCTGATGTGTCTTACTATTTTGGTAAAACTGTAAAAGGTACCGAAATCAAAAATGCAACTGATTTCTCAATGTTCTTATTAGCAGAAGCAAATGTTGCAACTGTAACTGGTGATGCTTTTGGAAATCCAAATTGTATTCGTTTCTCATACGCAACCAGCGAAGCTTTATTAACAGAAGCGATGAGAAGAATTAAAGAAGCTGTTTCTTAAATCATAATAAAAGGTTCTCAAAATACACTTTGTCATTCCGAACTCGTTTCGGAATCTAATTGAGAAGCTGAAACAAGTTCAGCTTGACAAAAATCGTTTTTTTGAGAACCTTTTTCTTGTTTTCTACCTAGCTAAATTCAATCACTTACCAAAAAAATCAATTTAGAATTAGAAATCTTGGATTTTTTATAAGAACTTTGCACACTTTTTTTCGGCAAATCCCGAATAATTAAAGCTTTACAAATGAAGAAGAAGATTGAAATTTTAGCGCCTGCAAAAAATCTAACACAAGGAATTGCTGCTATAAACAGTGGTGCCGATGCGGTTTATATTGGTGCTCCTTTATATGGTGCAAGATCAAACGCTACCAATTCTGTGGAAGATATTGCTGAATTAGTTAAATATGCACATTTATTTAACGCTCAGGTTTTTGTGGTTATCAATACGATTTTATATGATAATGAATTAGAACCTTGTCGTCAATTGATTTGGAAATTGTATGATATTGGTGTAGACGCTTTAATCATTCAAGACATGGCGATTATGGAAATGGAATTACCTCCTATCGTATTGCATGCCAGTACGCAAACCAATAATCGTGATGCCGATAAGATTAAATTCTTAGCGGATGCTGGAATCAAACGTGTGGTTTTAGCACGTGAGTTGAACTTACACCAAATCAAAGAAATCAGCGAAGCATCTGATGTAGAATTAGAATTCTTCGTTACGGGTGCTTTATGTGTTTCGTTTAGCGGAAATTGTTATATGAGTGTTGCTAATGGCGAACGTTCGGCAAACAGAGGTTCTTGTGCTCAAAATTGTCGCTTACCTTATAATCTTATTGACGGAAACGGCGACACTTTAATAAAAAATAGTCACTTACTTTCGATTAAAGATTTTGATGTTTCTAATCAAATTCCAAATTTAGTAGAAGCCGGAATTGTTTCTTTTAAAATTGAAGGTCGTTTGAAAGACATCGTTTATGTAAAAAATAACGTTTCTTATTTGCGTCAGAAATTAGATGCTTTCTTAAACGAAAATAGTGACAAATACACTAAAGCTTCTTCTGGAAAATGTACGTATTTATTTGACTCTTCATTAGATAGAACCTTTAATCGTGGTTATACCGATTATTTTGTAAACGAAAGACATCAATCAATTGGTTCTTGGGAAAGTCCAAAATCAAAAGGGCAATACATTGGAAAATTAATTAAAACCGTTGGAAATTCATACGAAATTGAAAATGGCGAATTATTAAATAATGGTGACGGATTGTGTTTCATCAACGAAAACAACGAAGCCGAAGGAATCTACGTAAACCGTGCCGAAAACGGAATCATATATCCAAACGTATTAAAAGAAATCAAAGAAGGTACTTTCATTTATAGAAATAACGATGCCGCTTTCATTAAGTTAGTAGAACGAGAAGACAGTGCGGTTCGAAAAATTAGCACAACTTTAGTGTTAAAAGAAAACGAAACTGGTTTTGAATTAATCGCTACAGATGAAGATGGAAATGTAAGCGTTGTAAATTTGGTTCACCCAAAAGAACAAACAAAAAACAACGAATCTTTAGCAGAAAATTTCAAAACTAACTTAGCAAAAACTGGTTTTACACCTTATACTGCTGATGAAATTACGATTGAATTTTCTGGAAATTGGTTTTTACCTATTTCAAAAATCAATGAAATGCGAAGAACGGTTTACGAACAATTATCGGAAATTCGTTTGAAAAATTATGTTCGTCATGAACATCAAATTGTTAAAACATCACATCCTTATCCAGAAACCAAACTGGATTTCATGTACAATGTTGCCAACAAAACCGCTCGTAAATTTTACGAACGTCACGGAGTAACCGAAATTGAAAAAGCATTCGAATTACAATGGGATCCTGGAAAATCGCGTGTAATGACTACTAAATATTGTATTAAATACGAATTAGAACGTTGCCCAAAATACCATCGTGAAAACATGGATAAAAAAGTAAAAGAACCTTTAGTTTTGAAACAAGGCGAATTGGAATACAAACTAAAATTCAATTGCAAACCTTGTGAAATGGAAATTTGGGAAAAAGATGCCGAATTCGAAATTGAAGAAGATCACTTTCATTAATATAGAAACCGATGTTAACCGCATCGGTTTTTCTTTTCTTGAATACCAAAATTTAATTGTATTTTTGAAGTAATGCAATCGATTCTAGAAAATATCGCCAAACATGTTGCTTTAACTCCACAAGAGCAAGAACTATTTTTGTCTAAAACCGAAACCAAACCATTCAAATCCAAAACCATTTTATTAAGTGCTGGCGAAGTAGCTACTTGCACTTACTTTGTGAATTCAGGAATTTTGAGAAGTTTCAATATTAATGATAACATTATCGAACACGTTTTACATTTTGCTTGCGAAGGTTGGTGGATTGGCGACATGTACAGCTACATTTCTGGAAAACCTGGCAATCTATTTTTAGAAGTTTTAGAAGATGCTGAAGTAGTCATTATTACTAAAGAAAATCAACAACAACTTTATCAAGAAATTCCAAAATTAGAACGCTTTTTCAGAATTTTAGCCGAAAACTCCTTAGTGTCTCATCAAGAACGCTTAATGGATAATTTAAGTTTAACAGCCGAAGAACGCTTTGAAAAATTTTGTTCTAAATATCCTACTTTGATTCAGAAAGTTCCTCAAAAACATATCGCTTCTTACATTGGCGTTACACCTGAGTTTTTTAGTAAAATGAAAGCTAGATTATTGAAAAAATAATTTCTTAATCTAGGTTAAGTGCCCTTCCCTATTCATCGGTGTAAATTTGTATCATAATAATTACTAAATTTATACATTATGAAAAATACAGTTTTACACAAAGCAGATTCAAGAGGACATGCAGATCATGGTTGGTTAAACGCTTACCATAGTTTTAGTTTTGCTAACTGGTACAATCCTGAAAGAATTCAGTTTGGGATGTTGCGCGTTTTAAACGACGATACTGTTGCTGCCGGAATGGGTTTTGGAACACATCCGCATGACAACATGGAAATTATAACCATTCCATTGGAAGGCGATTTAGCCCACAAAGACAGCATGGGAAATGCCGCAACCATCAAAACTGGCGATGTACAAGTTATGAGTGCTGGAACTGGAATTCAACACAGCGAATTCAATCCAAATCATGACCAACATACAAAATTATTTCAAATTTGGTTGTTTCCAAAATACAGAAATGTGGAACCTCGTTACCAACAAATAACTTTAGACCAATCGTTACAAAAAAATGACTTTGCGCAAATCTTATCACCAAATGCAGATGATGAAGGGGTTTGGATTCATCAAGATGCTTGGTTTTATTTAAGTGATTTTGACAAGGACTTTTCAAAAAAATTAAGTTTGAAAAAAGAAGGAAACGGATTTTATATCATGAATATTGAAGGTGAAATTGAAGTAAATGGCGAAAAAATAGAAAGAAGAGACGCCATTGGAATTTGGGCAACTAATGAAATTGAAATCAAGGCGAATACAGCTGCGAAGTTTTTAGTGATGGAAATTCCAATGGAACAATAAATTTTGAATTAATGAAAAAAATTATCGCTTTTGGAGCTTCATCAAGCAAGTCTTCTATTAATAAACAATTAGCTACTTATACTGCTAATCAATTTCAAAATGCATCGATAGAAATTTTGGATTTGAACGATTATGAAATGCCCGTTTTTTCTGTTGACAAACAAGCAGAAAATGGGATTCATCCGTTAGCTCAAGAGTTTTATGCAAAAATTGGAAGTGCTGATTTAATAATAATTTCCTTTGCTGAACATAATGGAAATTTTTCATCAGCATTTAAAAACATATTAGATTGGTCTTCTCGAATTAATGCTAAAACTTTTCAAGAAAAACCAATGTTATTATTAGCTACTTCTCCTGGTGCTCGTGGTGGAAGTTCAGTTTTAGATATTGCTACTAAACGTTTCCCGTTTCAAGGTGGCATTGTGAAAGGTAGTTTTTCATTACCAAGTTTCAACGATAATTTTGATTCAGAAAAAGGAATCACAAACGAAGAATTAAAAAATCAATTATTGGAAATTGTAAATTCAATCGAATTGTAATAAAAATGTTATTTTTGCCTTTCAAGAAAAACTTGAAACTTTAAACTTGAAACAAAATTTATGAAAGCATACGTATTTCCAGGTCAAGGTGCTCAATTCTCAGGAATGGGAAAAGATTTATATGAAAATTCGGCAGTAGCAAAAGAATTATTCGAAAAAGCTAATGAAATATTAGGTTTTAGAATCACCGATATCATGTTCGAAGGAACAGCAGAGGAATTAAAAGAAACGAAAGTAACGCAACCAGCGGTATTTTTACATTCGGTAATTTTAGCAAAAACATTAGACAACTTTAAACCAGAAATGGTTGCCGGACATTCATTAGGTGAATTTTCTGCATTAGTTGCCAATGGTGCTTTATCATTTGAAGACGGATTAAAATTAGTTTCACAAAGAGCAATTGCTATGCAAAAAGCTTGCGAAATTACACCTTCAACAATGGCTGCTGTTTTAAACTTAGAAGATAAGATTGTAGAAGATATTTGCGCATCGATTGATGGTGTTGTTGTAGCTGCAAATTACAACTGCCCAGGACAACTAGTGATTTCTGGAGAATACAAAGCGGTAGAATTAGCTTGTGAAAAAATGAAAGAAGCTGGAGCAAAACGTGCTTTGATTTTACCTGTTGGTGGCGCATTTCACTCACCAATGATGGAACCAGCAAGAGAAGAATTAGCGGCAGCGATTGAAGCTACTACTTTTTCAACTCCAATTTGTCCAGTGTATCAAAATGTGACTGCTAGTGCGGTTTCTGATGCAAATGAAATCAAGAAAAATTTAATCATTCAACTAACTGCTCCAGTAAAATGGACACAATCGGTACAACAAATGATTGCCGATGGCGCAACGAGTTTCACAGAAGTTGGTCCAGGAAAAGTATTAGTAGGATTAGTAAATAAAATCGATAAAGAGGTTGAAACGATTTCAGCTTAAAAATTAATAAAATACTTTTAAAATTGAATTCCTCATGAAGTTTTATTCGTGAGGAATTTTTATTTTTGGGAAAAAGAAAAACATGGAAAATATAATTGCACTTTTTAAATCAATTGAAGCGGCTAAAGTTATTGCTCCTGAAATTGATTATTCTGAATATGTTCCTTTGAATTTATCAATAACGAATTCAGAATTAAAGCATCACAAATTAGAAACAGCTCAAGATTATGAAATTTTCATACAAAACCATTTAGATAAAAATCAAGGTAAAATTGCTTTTGGCGGTTATATTGAAACCAGAAATTTATACCAAAGAAGTACGGTTTTTAAAAACACGAATTCAGACGAACGCAATATTCACATCGGATTAGATTTATGGATTAATGAATCAGCTCCAATTCACGCAGCTTTAGATGGAACGATTCACAGTTTTCAAAATAATACCGCTTTAGGTGATTATGGTCCAACCCTGATTTTAGCACATGAAGTCGAAGGAATTAAATTCCACACCCTTTACGGTCATTTAAGTGAAACGAGTTTGAATGGAAAAAAGGTTGGAGACATCGTAAAAAAAGAAGAACAAATTGCTACTTTAGGTTTACCACCAATTAATGGCGACTATGCTCCTCATTTGCATTTTCAAATCATTATAGATATGGAAGGAAAAACTGGTGATTATCCTGGAGTTTGTAATGGAAAAACACTTGCTTTTTATGAAGCTAATTGTCCAGACCCTAATTTACTATTAAAAATTATTTGATCGAATTGGCATTAATTTTGTAACTTTATTTTCATAAAACAAATTCAACCATGAAAAAAATATTTTTAGGAATTGCACTTGTAGCTGTCTTATTGTCTTGTAAAGAAGAAACAAAAGAAAAAGTAAAAGAAGCTTCTAAAGCTGTTGGGGCTGATTTAAAACAAGCCGCAGATTCGGCAAAAGTAAAAGCTAAAAAAGCAATTGATTCATCAAAAGTAGGCGAAAAAGCAAAAGTAATTATTGCAAAAGGTGCTGAACAAGTTGAAAAAGGTGCTAAAAAAGTAAAAGAATCTGTTGAAGAGTAATAAAAAATCCCAAGTAGCTTATTTACTTGGGATTCTTTTTTTACTTAATTCCTATTTCGTATTTCTTTTCAACCGATTTTTCCTGATTTAATTTTTTAGGTCCAATTGGAAATCTTACGTCAACATGTTTTGAAGCTATTGTACCATCTTTTTCAAGTACATCTGCTCTATTGGCTACCATATTCCAAGAAAAAGAAACATTCGATTTTCCGTTTTGTAATTCTTTTACTTTAAAACCATTTTTTGTTTTTTCAGTAACGTAAACTCCTTTGCAATCGCCTTCTAATTGAATAAAAACTTTCATTGGGTGTTTATCATCAACAAAAATATGATCGCTCATTAACTCATCAATTTTGATGTAAGCTTCACCATTAACTAATTTTCCTGTACCAAAATCTTCAAATAGAATTTCTGGTGTTTCCGTTGCGTGAAGAATTCTATTGTTTCCATTTCTATCTTCAACCATAGTAGATAAAGAACCTCCACCTAAAACTTTATAAGAAGTATTGTTATTTCTTGCTCCTACAAAAACAAAATCAGTGGTAGATGTGTTCGCATCAAAATAACCTCCATAAGTAACATCACGTCTTGCTGCTGTACTTCCTGTGAAATAGTTAACATCTTTACCTGCAATTCTGGCAAAAGGACCATTACTTGTACTTAAGTTATCATCTTGATCATATTCAAAATAAGCTGAAAAATAATCTACTCCAGCACCTTTCCCTACACCTCTAACATGCAAACCTGTAGTCCCTTGACCAGAAACTCCTACCGATTCACCTGGTAATTCTGTAAAAGTTGTTCTTCCACCAACTCCTAAAACTCCCATAACAGTTGATGTAGCATTCGCAGCTAAAGCGGCACTAATTCCAATTACACCTCTACCTCCATTTGGATCTAAATTCCCTCCATCAATCACAAATTGTGTATTAGTTGCATTTAAAGCTCGAATGGTTCTAGCAGAATTATTACTATTTACAAAAAGACCAATTTGTCCAGCACCAGCATTAATTGTTGTTAACGTATTAGCACTTGGAGCCGTATTGTTTCCAAAAATAACTTGACCGTCGTTTTCAATAGTAACTCGATTAGTATTGTTTGTTCTAATTTGGAAATTTTGATTATCGGTAGTTCCTAAAAAATTAGTACTTGGATTGGTACCCGCATTTCCTGTTAAAGACCAATCTTGACTTGCTGCTAATGGACTAGATTTCAAAGCAACCCATTCTGTTCCTGACCAATAATAGAACCCGGGAGAAACTGCAGTCATTCCAGCTCCAGCAGTTGCCGTATTAAAAATTAGAACTCCTATTGCAATAGGTGCTGGTCCAACTGGTGCCACAACATTGGTAGCCGTAAGAGCAACTCTAGGAATTAATAATCCTCTTGAATTGCTTTCGATTTGGAATTCAACTCCATTTAGAATATTGGTAGTTCCAATTCCAACCTGTGAGAATACATTTAAAGTAAATAAGAAGCTTGTAACTAATAGTAGTGTCTTTTTCATAATCTGTAAGTTTTAATTACTTGCAGTTACGAAAAGAATAAAAGATTGGTTTTCTTAATTATTAAAAAAGAGGATTTTTAACTTTTGTTTATTTATTCCTGATTTTCCGTTCCCACTTCCAAGCACTTGCTAAAGCTTCCTCTAAAGTAGATTGTGCTTTCCAACCTAGAACAGTATTTGCTTTGTCGGTATTTGCATAGGCTTCTATTACATCGCCTTCTCTTCTACCTACGATTTGATAATTTAATTTTTGATTGGATACTTTTTCAAAAGCTGTAATTACTTCTAAAACTGAACTTCCAGTTCCGGTTCCTAAATTAAATGTTTCAACTTTTTCTGAGTTTTGTTTATTCAACAAACGTTGCAAAGCAATTACATGCGCTTTTGCTAAATCTACTACGTGAATGTAATCGCGAATAGCAGTTCCATCTGGTGTAGGATAATCATTTCCAAAAACAGATAGTTTTTCGCGAAGCCCAAATGCAGTTTGTGTAATAAACGGTACTAAATTTTGAGGAACACCTAATGGTAATTCGCCAATTTCAGCTGAAGGATGCGCTCCAATAGGATTAAAATAGCGTAATAAAATAGAATTGATATTGGTTACTTTAGCAACATCTGTAATGATTTCTTCACCTATTTGCTTTGTATTTCCGTAAGGTGACATCGCAGATTGAATAGGCGCATTTTCAGTAATTGGCATTTTTTCAGCTTGACCATAAACTGTGCAAGAAGAACTGAAAATAAAATGAGCTTCAGTTTTTTTCTGTAATTCTTGAAGTAAATACACTAAAGAATTGATGTTGTTTTCGTAATACAACAACGGATTTTCAACACTTTCTCCTACTGCTTTTGAAGCAGCAAAATGAATGACACCTGAAATATCTAGATATTTAGAAAAGAAATTTTGAACAGCCAATTTATCTCGCAAATCGATATTTTCAAACAAAGGTTTTTTTCCTGTAATTCGCTCAATTCCGTCCAAAACATCAATAGATGAATTAGAAAGATTGTCGATTGCAATTACTTCAAACCCTTCATTTTGTAATTCAACAACTGTGTGAGACCCTATAAATCCTAAACCGCCTGTAACCAGTATTTTCATTCTTTTTTATTAAATTGAGAGACGCGATAAATAGCGTCTCTCAATATGAATTAAACAAATTCTAAAACCGAATCTGTAATAAATTTAATTTGTTCGTCATCTAACTCCGTGTGCATTGGCAATGCGATTACTTCTTTTACCAATTGGTTAGTAACTGGAAAATCAGCTTCATTGTAACGAGCATCAGCATACGCTTTCTGACTGTGTAATGGAATTGGATAATAAATCGCACAAGGAATTCCTTTAGCTTGTAAATGTTCTAATAAACCATCACGTTTTCCATTTAAGATACGGATTACATATTGATGAAATACATGACAATCGCACGATTCACAAATAGTTGGAGCCCAAATATTAGGATTTACACCCAAAGCCAAACTGTATTTTCTTGCAGCATCTTGACGTGCTTTGTTATAAGTATCTAAATGTGGTAATTTTGCTTTCAAAACTCCAGCTTGCATACTATCTAAACGAGAATTTACACCTACTACATCATGATGATATCTTTCATACATTCCGTGATTTACGATGCCTCTGATAATATGCGCTAATTTATCATCATTAGTAAAAATTGCACCACCATCGCCATAACAACCTAAGTTTTTAGATGGAAAAAAAGAAGTTGCCGCTACATGACCAATAGTTCCTACTTTCTTTTTAGAACCATCTTTTGAAGTGTAATCAGCTCCAATTGCTTGTGCATTATCTTCGATAACGTATAAATTATGTTCACGAGCAATTTCCATAATCGCATCCATATTAGCAGCGCGACCGAATAAATGTACGGGAACAATTGCTTTTGTTTTTGGTGTAATGGCTTTACGAATTCCGTCAAGCGAAATATTCATATTGTTCATATCAACATCCACTAAAACTGGAGTTAATTGCAATAACGCAATCACTTCTACTGTTGCAGCGAATGTAAAATCGGCAGTAATTACTTCATCACCTGGTTTCAAATCCAATCCCATCATGGCTATTTGTAACGCATCGGTTCCGTTAGCACATGGAATTACGTGTTTTACTCCCAAATATTTTTCTAAATCGGCCTGAAATTGGTGAACCAAAGGTCCGTTGATGTATGTATTTGTATCTAAAACCTCTTGAATAGAAGCATTTACTTCTTCTTTTATTTTTTCGTATTGACTTTTTAAGTCAACCATTTGCAATTTTTTCATTTGGAATAAAATTAAGTCTAGCAAAAATAAGAAATTCTATAGTACAAATTTTATCTAACTTAAAAAGAAACGTATTTTAGCACCATAAAATTCAATTATGCTATTTCTATACAACATAATTACGCTTTTAGCAGCCCAACTTTTGAAGATTGTAGCGCTTTTTAGTCCGAAAATGAAACTTTTTGTTGATGGACGAAAATCGACCTTTCAAACTTTAGCTAATAAAATTCAAACTTCGGATAAAACGATTTGGTTTCATGCGGCTTCTTTAGGTGAATACGAACAAGGCTTACCCGTAATTGAAGCAATAAAAGAACAATTTCCAACACATAAAATTGTGGTTACGTTTTTTTCACCTTCGGGTTATGAAGTCAGAAAAAACAATGCAATTGCTGATGTTACAGTTTATTTGCCTTTAGATACGATTTCGAATGCAAAACAATTTGTTGAATTAGTTCATCCAGAAATGGCATTTTTTATCAAATATGAATATTGGCCAAACTATTTAAACGAACTTAAGAAACAACAAATAAAGACTTATCTAATTTCGGGAATTTTACGAGAAAATCAAGCGTTTTTTAAATGGTATGGCGGATTTTACAGAAATGCCTTAAAAACATTTGATTACTTTTTTGTTCAGAATGAAAGCTCAAGAAACCTTCTACAAAGTATTGGATTCAATAACGTAAAAGTTTCTGGCGATACACGTTTTGACCGAGTGGTTTCCATTTTAGAACGAGATAATTCATTGGATTTCATCGAACAATTTAAAAACAATAAAATCACAATAGTCATTGGAAGTTCTTGGCCAAAAGATGAAAGTTTATTGGTGAAATACATCAATCAGAGTTCAGATGAAGTGAAATTTATTATTGCGCCACATAATATTAAGTCAGAACAAATTCAGGAATTGAAAAATGTTATTACTAAAAAAACGATTTTGTTTTCCGAAAAAGATAATGTTGATTTATCAAATTCTAACGTTTTCATTATCGACACTATCGGAATTTTAACCAAAATTTATTCCTACGCCGATATTGCTTATGTAGGTGGTGGTTTTGGAAATCCTGGCGTTCATAATATTTTAGAACCTGCGACTTTTGGAGTTCCAGTTGTGATTGGCCCAAATTACTCGCATTTTGCTGAAGCTACCGCATTAGTAAATATGGAAGGATGTATTTCGATTCAGAATCAAACCCAATTAAATGAAGCTTTTGATTTATTACTTCACAACGAAGACGAACGATTAGAAAAAGGGCACATTTGCAGCACATTTGTTCAAATGAATAAAGGAGCGACTAAAACGATTATGAATCATATTTCAGACTAATGACAACCTTCAAACCATTAGAAATAACAGACATTTCAACCATCACTCAAATGATGCAGGATTTTTATGCAATTGATAATTATCCAATGAATGTTGAAGTAACTAAAAATTTGTTTCGGGAATTTATTTCGAATGAACATCTTGGAAAATCTTGGCTGATTTATTCCGAAAATGAAATTGTAGGTTACATCATTCTAACATTTATTTTCAGTTTCGAATATGGTGGAAAAATTGCTTTTGTAGACGAATTATTCATCAAAGAAACCGCTCGTGGAAAAGGAATTGGGAAAGAAGCTATTCAGTTTGTTCAGAAAGAAGTTCCTAAATTATCGTTAAAATTACTGTATTTAGAAGTCGAACCACATAACGAAAACGCACAAAAATTGTATCTTGCACACGATTTTGAACTTCACAATCGAAAATTAATGAAGTATAAAGTCACTAAATAAAATTATACCTATGAAATTTTTAAAATTACTACTTGTTTTAGTTGTTTTCCAAGTTCAAGCGCAACAAGGAGGCATGTGGATTCCTTCTCTATTGAAAGGAACCAACGAAAAAGAAATGAAAGCTTTGGGAATGAAAATTAGTGCCGATGATATTTATTCGGTAAATAATTCCAGCTTAAAAGATGCCGTTCCTCATTTTGATGGCGGTTGTACAGCGGAAATGATTTCGCCAAAAGGACTTTTATTAACCAATCACCATTGTGGTTATGACAACATTCAAAGTCATTCTACTGTAGAAAACGATTATTTAACGAATGGTTTTTGGGCTTACAAAATGGATGAAGAATTACCAAACAAAGATTTAACGGTAACCTTCATTATTAAAATTGAAGATGTAACTACTAAAATTTTTGAAGGTGTTTTAAATCTTCCTTCGGAAAGTGATAAACAAAAGAAAATCCAACAAAATATTGCGGCTTTAAATAAAAGCTATGCCAGAGAAGCTTGGCAAGAAACAATGATTCGTGCTTTTTACGATGGAAATCAATACTTATTATTTGTAACCGAAACCTTTAAAGATGTTCGTTTAGTAGGAGCACCACCAAGTTCAATTGGGAAATTTGGTTCGGATACTGATAACTGGGTTTGGCCTCGTCACACAGGAGATTTCTCATTATTCAGAATTTATGCTGATAAAAACAATCGTCCTGCTGACTATTCAAAAGACAATGTTCCGTATAAACCAAAACACTTTTTCCCAGTTTCTGCAAAAGGAATTCAGGAAAACGATTTCACCATGGTAATGGGTTATCCGGGAAGAACACAAGAATATTTGCCATCATTCGCAGTGGAACAAATTGTAAATGATTTAAATCCAGCAAAAATTGAAATTCGTGATGCCGCTTTAAAAGTACAAGATGGTTTCATGAGAAAAGACAATGCAATTAAAATTCAGTACGCTTCAAAATACGCAGGTGTTGCGAACTATTGGAAAAAATGGATTGGTGAAACTAAAGGTTTAAAAAAATCAAATGCGGTTGCTGTTAAAAAAGATTTTGAAAAGAAATTCCAAGAAAGAGTTAACAAGGCTGGAAAACAAGCTGAATACGGAACTATTTTAGCTGATTTCGAGAAGAACTATAAAGACATTAGAGAATACGCTATTGCAAGAGATTACTTTACTGAAGTTGTTTTGCGTAATTCAGAAATTTTATCTTTTGGATACCGTTTGTATCAATTGGAGCAAGTTTATAACACAAAAGGTGAGCAAGCTTTCAATGATAGAAAAAACAATTTAATTTCGGGATTTGAAGGTTTATATAAAGATTACAGCGCTCAAGTTGATGAGAAAGTTTTTGAACAATTGATCAATTTGTATGCTACAAAATCACCAAAACAGTTTTTACCTGAAAGTTTAAACAATATTAATGCTTCAGCTTTAACTGCTAGTGTTTTTGGTTCTTCAAAATTAACTAACTTGAATAGTTTGAAAGAATTACTAAATGGTGATGCTAAATCGGTTTTAGAAAGATTAAATCAAGATAAAGGCTATCAATTGGTAAAATCGATTGCAGATAGTTACCAAAAAAATGTAGCTCCTAAGTTTGATGAAATTAACTTGAAAAACATTGCATTACAAAGAACCTACATGAAAGGTATTATGGAATTCTTCCCTAACGATAGAATTTTTCCTGATGCGAACAGTACATTACGTGTAACTTATGGAAAAGTAAAAGGCTACAAACCTAGCGACGCTGTAATTTACGAACCTGTAAGTTATTTAGATGGAGTTATCGAAAAATATATTCCTGGCGATTACGAATTTGACGTTCCAAAAAAATTAATCGATTTGTATAATGCGAAAGATTACGGAAGATATGCCGATAAAAACGGGAAAATGCCTTTAGCTTTTATAGCAACAAATCATACTACAGGAGGAAACTCAGGAAGTCCAGCTTTAGATGCAAAAGGAAACCTTATCGGATTGAACTTTGATAGAGTTTGGGAAGGCACAATGAGTGACATTTATTATAGTCCTGAAATATGCAGAAACATTATGGTTGATGCTCGTTATATTCTATTTGTGATTGATAAATTTGCAGGTGCGAAAAACCTTATAGAGGAGATGACGATAGTATATCCTAAGTCTCAAAAAGCCAAATAATTACAAATATTTTTAAAAATAAAAAGTTTGGCACGCCATTTGAAATAAAGCATTTCGGAATCCAGAGAAAAAAAATGAAAAAAAATGTCTAAAAATATTTTGACATGTTAAAAAATTTATATCTTTGCTCCGAATTAATAATTAACCTTTATAATTTAGTAAGATGAAAAAAGTTGTTTTAAGTTTAGCAATTGTTGCTGCTATGTTCGTATCATGTAAAGAAAATGCTGCTGAAGAAACTCCAGCTGTTGACTCAACTGTAGTTGAAACTCCTGCTGTTGAAGAAGCTCCTGTAGCTGATTCTACTGCTGTAGTTGCTGATTCTGCTGCTACTGCTGCACCTGCTGCTGAAGCTGCACCTGCTAAGTAATTTATTGCTGACAGAAAAAATCAAGCTCCACAATGTGGGGCTTTTTTTTAAATATAAAAAAATACAGGATAGTGAAATTCTATTCAAAAAAATTTTAACCTTTTATAATTAAAACAAAATGAAAAAAGTTGTATTAAGTTTAGCAGTTGTTGCTGCTATGTTCGTTTCTTGTAAAGAAGCTGCTGCTGAAGCAGAAACTATGGTTGATTCTACTGCTACTGAAGTAACTGAAACTATTGAAACTGTTGCTGACTCTACTGCTGTAGTTGCTGATTCTGCTGCTGCTAAAGTTGAAGGAGCTGCTGACGCTGCTGTTGAAGCTGTAAAAGAAGAAGTAAAAAAATAATTTTTAATTATTTTTACAATAAAAAGTCCCGAATTTCGGGACTTTTTTTATTCTGATTGCCCAAATATATCTTCAGCAGAAGAAAAGTCTAAAAACTCCGCTTTATCTGCATACTTAATGATTTCATCAATCCCTTTTTGAAGCAACAATTGTGTAGTATATCTTCTACTTACTGCCACCTCATGCTCATCCAATATCAATCGGAAGAAAAACTTCCCGCTAGACGATTTAAAACGCATAAAAACACAACGCTCTAAAGAACATTTAAGTTTTTCTATCTCTTCTTCACATTCAAAACGCAATTCAAAATCGTTGCTTGTAAAAATAGTTTTCCCTTTTCTGGAAACAAACTCATATTTATAAACTCCACTTAATCGTTGTGCGATTACAAATGTACCCATAGCTGTGATTGATAATTTTATAAAGAATTCTTTAAAGATAACAGAAAATTCTAAATGGAGAATTTTATAAACAAAAAAAGCTCCGAACAATGTTCGGAGCTTTTGTACTCAAGGCGGGACTTGAACCCGCACGGGCATTACTACCCACTGGATTTTAAGTCCAGCGTGTCTACCAATTCCACCACTCAAGCAAATATTTTGGTATAGAGCGAAAAACGGGGTTCGAACCCGCGACCTCGACCTTGGCAAGGTCGCGCTCTACCAACTGAGCTATTTTCGCGTTTCGTATTGTAATCTCTTAAAGAACGTCGCCATACTTGTTCCGTATTGCGAGTGCAAATATAGTACATATTTTTATTCTTGCAAGTACTTTTTAAATAAAAATTGAAACTTTTTCATAACCTTTTGATAACGAATATTTTATTTTGAAATTATTTTTTAACCAACATTCGTTTTATTTCGTTTAGCTTCATTAAAGCTTCGACTGGCGTTAAAGTATTAATGTCGATATTCATGATTTCTTCTTTAATATCTTCCAAAAGTGGATCATCTAAATTGAAAAAACTCAATTGCAATTCATCATTAGCCGATTTAATTCCGGATAATTCTTCGCTGGAATGTCTTTTTTCTAATTGCTTCAATAGTTTTTGTGCTTTTTGAATCACAATCTGAGGCATTCCCGCCATTTTTGCTACGTGAATACCAAAACTATGTGCGCTTCCGCCTTTCACTAATTTACGAATGAATAAAACGGTATCTTTTAATTCCTTTACCGAAACATTGAAATTCTGAATTCTGTCAAACGTAACTTCCATTTCATTTAACTCGTGATAATGTGTAGCGAAAAGTGTTTTCGGCTTATTTGGATGTTCGTGCAAATATTCTGAAATCGCCCAAGCAATTGAAATTCCGTCATAGGTTGACGTTCCTCTTCCAATTTCATCTAACAAAACCAAACTTCTTTCAGAAATATTATTCAAAATGGAAGCGGTCTCGTTCATTTCCACCATAAAAGTTGATTCACCCATCGAAATATTATCGCTTGCTCCTACTCTGGTGAAAATTTTATCCACAACACCCATTCTCACGCTTTCTGCTGGAACAAAACTTCCCATTTGTGCCATTAACACAATTAAAGCCGTTTGACGCAAAATAGCTGACTTCCCCGACATATTCGGACCGGTAATCATGATGATTTGCTGGGTTTCTCTATCCAAATAAACGTCATTAGAAATATACGGCACACCAACAGGCAACTGCTTTTCAATAACAGGATGACGTCCTTCTTTAATTTCTAAATCGAAACTTTCATCTAAATCAGGACAAACATATTTATTATCAATCGCTAATTGAGTGAAAGAAGTCAAACAATCCAATTGTGCAATTAAATTCGCATTCAACTGAACGTGTTTCATATAAGTCGCAATCCAATTCACCAACTGCTCAAACAACTGTGATTCTAATTGATGGATTTTTTCCTCAGCGCCTAAAATTTTAGATTCGTATTCTTTTAATTCTTCCGTAATGTATCGCTCTGCATTCACTAAGGTTTGCTTACGAATCCATTCCGCTGGAACTTTATCTTTATGTGTATTTCTAACTTCTATATAATAACCAAAAACATTGTTGAACGATATTTTCAACGAAGGAATACCCGAAGCAGCGCTTTCGCGTTGTTCTAATTCTTCCAAATAACCTTTTCCAGTTGAAGAAATCGCTCTTAATTCATCTAATTCGGAATGAACTCCAACAGCAATTGCGTTTCCTTTATTAACACTTACTGGTGCATCTTCTTGAATGGTCGTTTTGATTTTTTCGCGTAACAACTCGCAAGCGTGTAAACTATCACCAATAACTCTTAAAGCTTCATTTGAACTTTCTAAAGCCAATGTTTTAATCGGAATAATCGCATCTAACGAATCTTTTAAGAAATTAACTTCTCTTGGCGAAATTTTTCCAGTAGCAACTTTTGAAATCAAACGTTCTAAATCGGAAATTTGTTTGATTTGATATTGAATTTGCTGTAAAACTTCTGGATTGGTTTTCAAATACGAAATCACTTCATGACGACTTCTTATTTTTGAAATATCTTTCAACGGAAGCGCCAACCAACGTTTTAAAAGTCTTGCTCCCATTGGCGAAAGCGTTTTATCAATCACATCTAAAAGCGTTACTGCATTTGGATTATAACTGTGATATAATTCTAAATTTCGAATGGTAAATTTATCCATCCACACGTAAGCATCTTCGGCAATACGTTGGATATTGGTAATATGTTGAATCTTGTTATGTTGTGTTTCCGACAAATAATACAAAATCGCACCTGAAGCAATCAAACCTTCAGTTAATTCTTCAACACCAAAGCCTTTTAGCGAATTGGTTTGAAAATGTTTGGTCAAACTTTCTAACGCATAATCTTCTTTGTACACCCAATCTTCCAAAAAGAACGTATGAAAATCATCACCAAAAACCGAATTAAACTGATTTTTAAATTGTTTCGGGATTAAAATTTCACTCGGACGAAAGTTTTGCAATAATTTGTCGATGTATTCTTCATTGCCTTGCGAAACCAAGAATTCACCTGTAGAAACATCTAAAAATGCTACACCAAGTGTTTTCTTCCCAAAATGAACCGCAGCTAAAAAGTTGTTTGACTTGGATTGCAATACCTCATCATTCATCGAAACTCCAGGCGTAACCAATTCCGTAACACCACGTTTCACGATCGTTTTAGTCATTTTTGGATCTTCTAATTGGTCGCAAATAGCAACTCGAAGTCCGGCTTTGACTAATTTGGGTAAATAGGTATTTATGGAATGATGCGGAAATCCCGCCAACGCCGTTTCGGTTTCAGAACCTGCACCACGCTTGGTTAAGGTAATGCCTAAAATTCCAGCTGCACGCACTGCATCTTCTCCAAAAGTTTCATAAAAATCGCCCACACGAAACAACAAACAGGCATCGGGATATTTGTTTTTTATCTCGTTGTATTGCTTCATTAAAGGCGTTTCCTTGGGTGCTTTATCGGGAGTTGCTGCAGATTTTTTAGCCACAATTTCAAATTTTAAGTATGATTGCGAAGGTAATAATTTCAAAGACAATGACAATATCAATTTCAAAAATCAAGTTTTAAAGTTTTATAATTAATCTTTACTTTTGCAGCATGAGAAAATTAGCCAACGCAGAATTAGAACGCAAAAACATCGACGAGTTTAAAGAAGCTCAAAAAACACCCATTATTGTAATCTTAGACGATATTAGAAGTTTACACAACATTGGTTCGGTTTTTAGAACTTCGGATGCTTTTTTGATTGAAAAGATTTATTTGTGCGGCATCACGGCTACTCCACCCAACAAAGAAATTCACAAAACAGCTCTAGGCGCTACTGAAACCGTGACTTGGGAACATGCAAAAGACGTTTTATCTGTAGTGAATCAATTGAAACAAGAAAATGTAAAAGTGTATTCGGTGGAACAAACCGAAAATGCGATTATGTTGGACAATTTTAATCCTGAAACGAATACAAAATATGCTTTAATTTTTGGAAACGAAGTAAAAGGTGTTTCACAAGAAGCTATTAATTTAAGTGACGGCGTGATTGAAATTCCGCAATTAGGAAGTAAACATTCGTTGAATATTTCGGTGAGTGCTGGAATTGTAATTTGGGATTTGTTTCAAAAGCTTCGCTAGAAAAAAGAACAAAGAATAAAGAGAAAAGACTCATAATTTGTCATGCTGAACTCGTTTCAGCATCTCGACTTTTAGAAGCTGAAATAAATTCAGCTTGACAAGACTAGATTTTAATACTTTCTAATCTTAGTATTTATCTCATTCAGCAAAAAAACATAATCCTCCTGTTTTTTCACAAAATCTAAATCCGAAACATCAATAATCAACACATTCAAATCCGTTTGTGTTTTAATGTAATCTAAGTAGCCTTGATTGATTTTTTCTAAATAATCTGCTGGAATTTCTTGTTCGTAACTTCTGCCACGCTTTTTGATGTTTTCCAAAAGACGGTCGGTGTTTTGATACAAATACACATACAAATCAGGTTTTGGCATTTCTTTGTGGATGATGTCAAACATGGTTTTGTACAAACGAAATTCGTCTTCTTGAAGTGTGACTTTGGCAAAAATCAATGATTTAAAGATATGATAATCGGCCACTACAAAATCTTTGAACAAATCAAATTGCGCTAAATCATCGGATAATTGTTGATATCTATCGGCTAAAAACGACATTTCTAAAGGAAACGCGTAGCGACTTTGATCTTTATAAAACTTTGGTAAAAACGGATTGTCTGCAAAGCGTTCTAAAACTAATTTAGCATTACAATCTTCTGCTAACTTGGTTGATAAAGTGGTTTTTCCGGCGCCAATATTTCCTTCAATAGCAATATAATTGAATTGTTGTAATTGGAGTTTTTCAATTGGAGAAATTATAGAATGAACAGCTTTTATTTCGCTTTTGTCTTCTGTTTGAAGTAATAGTTGCGCGATAGATTTCTTTAAAGTTGGATGTTCCCAATTCAATCCCAAGTCCATCATCGGTTGTAACACAAATTTTCTGTTTTGCATTAATGGATGCGGAATTTGTAAGGTTTCGGTAGATATAATTTCTTCATCAAAAGCGATGATATCAATATCTATATTTCGAGCTTGATAACCTGAATCTTTGGAACGAACTCTTCCTAACTTCTTCTCTACTTTTAAAACCTGCTTCAAAATTTTTTGAGCTGATTTTGATGTGTGAATTAGAATCGCAGCGTTATAAAAAGGTTCGCTTTCAAAACCCCAAGCTGGTGTTTCATAAATTTTAGAAACCTTTATAACTGTTGCTACTTCATTATGAATCAAATCAATACAAGACTGAATCGTTTCTAATCGATTGCCTTGGTTACTTCCTAATGATAAAATGACTTGATGCTGACTCATATTGGCAAAATAACAAACAATTTTAGACTTATAATTTACCTTTCTTGTTTTTTTATGAACATGTAACAATTTTATGATTTTAACTACTAATTAGGTAATTAATAAATAAATTGAAATGAGATTTTTAGGAAATGTATTAGCTACAATTGTAGGTATATTTATTTTTTGCATGATTTTTTTCTTCGGAATTATAATCATTGGTGCCATTGCGGGAAGTGGCGAAGATACTGTTAGTGTAAAAAAGAATTCGGTTATTGAATTGGATTTATCAAAAGTATCTTTAGACTACGCAGGAAAAACAAATTACAAAGACTTCAATTACTTTGAAGCGCATCATGATGGTGTTACCGATATTTTAAATGCTATTGAAGCAGCTAAAACCGATGACAAAATAAAAGGAATTTCTATTTTAAATAATCAATCACAGTTAGGATTAGCGCAAAGCAAAGCCGTTCGTGATAAATTAGAAGAGTTTAAAAAATCGGGCAAATTCGTTTATGCTTATGCAAATTATTATACGCAAGGCGAATATTACTTGAATTCGGTAGCCGACCAAGTGTATTTGAATCCAATGGGAGAAGTTGATTTCAAAGGACTGTCTTCTGAAATTATATACATGAAAGATTTACAAGAGAAATCGGGTGTAAAAATGGAAGTTATTCGTCATGGAAAATACAAAAGTGCAGTAGAACCATTCTTAGCACAAGAAATGAGTCCGGAAAATCGCGAACAAATGACGGTTTTATTGAACTCTGTTTGGAATACAATTGTTGCCGATATTTCTAAAAGTAGAAAATTATCAGTTGCTCAATTGAATGCTATAGCCAATACTCTAGGGGCAAGAACTCCAGAATTAGCTCTAGCTAATAAATTAGTCGACAAAGTAGCTTATGAAGATGAGTATCATGATATGATTAGAGCGAAATTGAAAGTAGACAAAAAAGAAAAATACGATATTGTTAGCATTACTGATTATGCTAAAAAAGCATCTTCTACAGTTGAAGATTACTCTAAAAATGACATTATTGCTGTAATTTATGCTCAAGGTGAAATTGCAGGTGGTGAAGGCGATGTAAATGTAATTGGCGAAGGTTCAATCAAACGTTCTTTACAAGAAGCTCGTGGTGATAAAGATGTAAAAGCGATTGTTTTACGTGTAAATAGTCCCGGAGGAAGCGCTTTAACTTCTGAATTGATTTGGAGAGAAATCGAAATCACTAAAAAAGTAAAACCCGTTGTAGTTTCTATGGGAAATTATGCGGCTTCAGGCGGTTATTATATTGCAGCTAATGCGGATAGAATTTTCGCTGAACCAAATACGATTACAGGTTCAATTGGAGTTTTTGGTATGTTACCCAACATGAACCAATTAGGTAAAAACATCGGAATCAATGCCGAACAAGTAAAAACACATGAAAACGCAAGCGGATACAGTGTTTTTGAGCCAATAGACGAAAATTTCAAAGGATTTGTTTTAGAAAGCATTGAAAAAACATACGCTACTTTCTTAAAACGTGTAGCAGATGGCAGAAAAATGACAACAGAACAAGTTGACGCTATTGCACAAGGAAGAGTTTGGACTGGTGTTGATGCTCACAAACTTGGTTTAGTTGATGAAATCGGAGGTTTAGATGCAGCAATCAAATACGCAGCTAAACTTGGAAAAACGTCTTCTTACAGAACAGAAAACTATCCAGAATACGAAAAGAGTTTTGAAGATATGTTAGCTAATTTTACCGGAATGGCGATGTTTAAAACCAAAGAACAATTACTAAAAGAACAATTAGGCGAAGAAGGTTTCCAAATGCTAGAACAAATCAAACGTGTTAAAAGCAGAAAAGGTATTCAAGCCATAATGCCTTATGAAATTGTAATAAACTAATTAAAATTGAAACTTATAAAAATCCCAAAAGCAATTTGTTTTTGGGATTTTTTTTATAAGTTTCACACAAAATTAATAGATTTTAAGGCAATTGGTATTAATTTTGTAAGGCTTAAATCAAATTCACTTCAAAAAATACAATTATGTTAAAGAAAGTTTTAAAAGGACTTGGGATATTTCTTTTGGTAACCATCATCGCATTGGCAGCTGCGCCTTTTTTATTCAAAGATAAAATCAAGGAAATGATTGCTAAAACTTTGAACGAAAATGTAAATGCCAACATCGCGTTTGAAGATGTAGATTTAAGTTTATTCAAAAGTTTCCCGCAAGCCAATGTTACGATTGAAAAATTGAGCATTATTACAAAAGCACCTTTTGAAAAAGACACCCTTTTATATGCTGGTGAAACCAACGTAACCATGAGTGTAAAAGAACTTTTTAAAGGTGATGGCGAAGCAATGAATTTAGAAAGTTTTAGTGTAGTTGACGGAATTGTAAACATCATTTTTAATAAAGATGGTTTAGGAAATTTTGACATTGCATTAAAAGAAGATGAAGAAAAAAAACCTTCTGATAGCAAACCTTTTGCTTTAGATATTCAGAATTATGAAGTAGAAAATTTAAAATTCACTTACATCGATGAAGGTTCTAAAATGAAAATGGTTTTAGACAGCATCAATCATGAAGGAAAAGGAAATTTTGCTGCTCAAAAATTAGATTTAGAAACTAAAACCACAGCAAAACTATCTTTTGATATGGACAAAATGAACTACATGAACAATGTTGCCATTTCATTAGATGCCATTTTAGGAATCGATTTAGAAAAAAGTAAATACGAATTCAAAGACAACAAAGCCTTAATCAATCAATTGCCATTAGAATTCAACGGATTTATTCAAATGGTGGAAGCGGGTCAAACGTATGACTTGACATTTAAAACCCCAACATCTGATTTCAAAAACTTCTTGGGATTAATTCCAGCAGCTTATTCAGGCGATATCAACAAAGTAAAAACAACCGGACAATTTTCGGTAGACGGAAAAGTAAAAGGTAATTTAACCGAAACCACGATTCCTGCTTTTGATGTAAAAATTGCTTCCAATAATGCGTCTTTCCAATATCCAGATTTACCAAAATCGGTTAAAAACATCGTAATTGATACTCATATTATCAACGAAACTGGTTTAATGAACGACACGTATGTGAATTTGAACAAACTTTCGTTTTCAATAGACCAAGATGTGTTTAATGCAAAAGCGAATATTAGAAACATCGCAACAAATGCTTTAGTTGATGCCGAATTAAAAGGGACTATCAATTTAGCGAATGTTACCAAAGCCTATCCAGTAAAATTAGACAAACCGTTAACCGGAATTTTAAAAGCCGATGTAAAAACGAAGTTTGATATGAAATCAGTTGAAACTTCTCAATATCAAAACATTCAAAACTCTGGAATTGTAAGTTTAACAGGATTCAATTACGAAGGTCCAGAAATGGCGAAACCTTTCAAAATCAATCAAGCTGCCGTTGCATTTAATCCGAGTCAAATCCGTTTGAATCAATTTGATGCCAAAACAGGAACATCCGATTTACAAGTAACAGGAACGTTAGATAACTTTTATGGATTTGTATTCAAAAACCAAATCTTGAAAGGAAATTTCAATATGAATTCGACAAAATTAGTAGTTTCTGACTTCATGGCACCAACTACGACCACTACAGAAGAAGGTAAAAAAACTACTGAAGCTGTTAAAATTCCTTCATTCTTAGATTGTAGCATTACAGCTAAAGCAAAAACTGTAGTTTATGATAATTTAAATCTAAAAGATGTTTCGGGAAACATGGTAATTCGTGATGAAGCGGTAACCTTAAATAATTTAAAAATGAGCATTTTTGGTGGAAATATCGGTTTAACTGGAACGGTTTCAACTAAAGGAAAAACACCAACATTTAACATGAATTTAGGTTTAGACAAATTAAATATTGCTGAATCTTTCACACAACTAGACATGCTAAAATCGATTGCTCCTATTGCTGGTGTGATTAACGGAAAATTGAATTCGACCATTAAATTATCGGGTGATTTACAACAAGACATGACACCAAATTTAAAAACTATTTCGGGTGATTTATTTGGGCAGTTACTTTCAACTACGGTTAATGATAAAAACTCAGCAATGTTGACTGCATTGAGTTCAAACATGAAATTCATTGATATGAGTAAAGTAAACTTAAACGATGTAAAAGCAGCTTTATCTTTTAAAGATGGAAAAGTGAATGTTAAACCATTTGATATCAAATACCAAGATATAACAGTAAATGTTGGCGGAACGCATGGATTTGATCAAAGCATGAATTACAATTTAAAATTTGATGTTCCTGTGAAATATTTAGGAAAAGACGTAACTAATTTAATTGCAAAATTAACGCCTGCCGACCAAAAACAAATCACAAGTATTCCAGTAAATGGATTAATGACAGGTAACTTTTCGCAACCTAAATTCAATACTGATTTAAAACAATCAACTACGAATTTGACTACACAATTGGTTAAAATGCAGAAAGATAAATTGGTAAATCAAGGAACAAGTGCGTTAGGTAATTTAATTGGCGGAACTAAGAATAATGCATCTGGAACTACAACAGCAACAGATACTACAAAACCAAAAACTACTCCAAAAGAAGAAATCAAAAACACGGTTAAGGATAAAGCAACTGGCGCTATAAAAGATTTATTTGGCGGAAAAAAGAAAAAAGAATAAATACAAAGTTGTAAATTATAAAAAGAAACCCTTTCAAATTTGAAAGGGTTTTGTTTTACAAACTCATTTTCACTACATATCCTTCATACGTCCTTACATTAAAAACGGTTCCGTCTTCAAAAAGTAGATATTGTCCTTTAATTCCAGCTAATTTTCCTGAGAAATTTGGGGTTTTATCTAAATTCAAACTTGTTACTTTTTTAGGATATTGTAAAACTGGAAAATCGAGTTGAATGATTTTTTCTTCTTTTGGGAAATAGTCTTTCACTTCATTGGGTAGCCAATCCAATACTTTATTTCGTTCTGAAATCAAGTCCATGTTAGGTACTTCGTTTTTTAGCATTTTTTGCCAATTGGTTTTATCTGCAAAATGGTTTTTCAATGCTACTTCTGTAATTCCAGCTAAATATCTATTTGGCACTTCTACAATTGGAATAGCTTGCACAGCACCTTGGTCAATCCATCGCGTTGGCACTTGGGTTTTTCTTGTAACTCCTACTTTTACTTCACTCGATAAAGCTAAATACACTACATGCGGTTGTAATTGCACACGCTTTTCGTATGCTAAATCTCTATCTTCAATATCTAAATGAGCGGTGCTTAATTCGGGTTTCATAATCCAATCGCCTACTGCTGGGCTGCTCATAAAACAATCGTAACAAAATCCTTGACGAAAAATCTTTTTGGCTTTTCCGCAATTTAAACATTGATAGCCTTGAAACTCAATTTCGATGTCTTTTCCTAAAAGTTGGTTGATGTTTAAAAAACTATTTTCAAAAACCAAATAATACTGAATTGGGTTACCAAATTCGGTTTGCATTTTTGAAAGTGTGCCTTGATATATCATTTCGTGTAAAGATTTTCTTTTTTGTACAATTATTTGAAAAAAATACTATTTTTGGTAAAGTTATTATTCCAATTTAATAATTCAAAATTAGCAATAGGTAAATGCCATTACAAATAATAAATTCTTTTGCCACTTGGATTTTAAAAAAGCGAATTCATCAAATGGAATTGTTTTTAAAATATCCGCATGAAGTGCAAGAAGAGTTACTTTTCAGCCTTATAAAATCATCCGAAAATACACAAATAGGAAAAAAACACGACTTTTCTTCTATGAAGAGTTATACTACTTTTTCAGAAAGAATTCCTGTTTCTAGCTATGAAGAATTAGAACCTCTTATTGAAAAAACCAGACAAGGCGAACAAAATGTTTTTTGGCATTCCAATATTAAATGGTTTGCAAAATCGAGCGGAACAACTAATGCAAAAAGCAAGTTTATTCCCGTAAGTTCAGAAGCATTAGAAAATTGCCATTACAAAGCCAGTAAAGACTTATTATGTTTGTACTTGAACAACAACGAAGAGTCGCAAATGTTTACTGGAAAGAGTTTGCGTTTGGGCGGAAGCAAACAATTATACGAAAACAACAATACTTTTTTTGGTGATTTATCAGCAATTTTGATTGATAACATGCCCATCTGGGCCGAATTTAGCTCTACACCAAGCAGTAAAATATCGTTAATGGGCGATTGGGAAACCAAACTTCCAGCAATTATCAATGAAACCATAAACGAAAACGTTACGAGTTTGGCAGGCGTTCCAAGTTGGATGTTGGTTTTACTTCAAAAAGCATTAGAAACCACTGGAAAATCTAACTTATTAGAGCTTTGGCCAAATGCAGAAGTGTATTTTCATGGTGGTGTAAATTTTGACCCGTATAGAGAACAATACAAGAAATTATTTCCAAAAGAGAGTTTCAAGTATTACGAAATTTATAATGCTTCGGAAGGATTTTTTGCCATTCAAGACCAAAATGATTCTAACGAATTATTATTGATGTTAGATTACGGAATTTTCTACGAATTTATTCCGATGGATACTTTTGGTACATTAAACCAACGCGTTATTCGATTAAATCAAGTAGAATTGAACAAGAATTATGCTTTAGTAATCACTACAAATTCAGGTTTATGGCGCTATTTAATTGGCGATACGATTCGATTTACTTCATTAAGTCCGTACCGAATTAAAGTTACCGGAAGAACCAAACATCACATCAATGTTTTTGGAGAAGAGTTAATGGTTGAAAATACCGATGCTGCTATTACTAAAACTTGTAAAGAATTTAATTGCGAAATCACTGATTATACCGTTGCTCCTATTTTCATGACTGAGAAAAAGAAAGGAGCTCACGAGTGGATCATTGAATTTAAGACCAAGCCAGAAAACATAGAAAATTTCAGAAAAGTTTTAGATGAAAACCTTCAGCAAGTAAATTCAGATTACGAGGCAAAACGCTACAACAATATGACACTAAATCCGTTAGTATTAAATGTTGCGAGAGAACAATTGTTTTATGATTGGTTAAAACAGCAAGATAAATTAGGTGGTCAACACAAAATCCCTAGACTTTCAAATGAAAGATTGTATTTAGAAAGTCTATTAGCTTTACAATAAAATTGTATGAAAAATAAAACCTTACTTTTATCCTTATTGATTTTACTTGTTACGACTCTTTCGTGCGGGCCAAGACGCTATAAATGTGGACCATACAGAAAATGTGAGAATTCTAAAGAAAAAATCAAAAACAACTCAATTCATAAAGAATTTGATAAAACACACTGCTGTTAAACGGATATAATTACAGAATTCATAACAAAATCGATTTACACATAATGCAGTAAATCGATTTTTTTTGCATTTTATCGAAAAAAAGGAAGGGAATATAACAAAAAAGTATTTTTTTGTGTTTGCTTAATAAAAATAACACTAATTTTGCACGCGTTTTAACGAATCATTAACTAATTATTATTTAAGCAATTAAATTTATGAGACTACCCCAAATCCTTACAATAATTTTACTTTTAGGAAGCTTTTTATCTTTTGGACAAGAACCAAAACGTTCAGAAGGAGCTGAAGCAATTGTAAATGCTATTAACAAAAACACAAAAGGAATTAGTTTCATTATTAGTGATACAGGTATCAATTCAGAGTTAAACGAAATAGGTACTACTTTCTTTAAAAACAAATATATCATTTTGTCTAACAAAAAAAGAAGACATGCTGATGTAACAGTTAATCCAATAACTAATACCCCAAACAATAATTTATATTGTGTAGATGTAAAAGAAGACGGAAACTTATCATTCCCGTTACTTTTCTCTCAAGCATTAGATTCTGAAAATGATGAAGGTTCAATTGGATTTTCTTCTGATCAAAGAACAATTTTCTATACTCAAGAAAACCCAAACAACAAACAATTATTTACCTTACATAAAGCAACTCTTAACGAAAAAGATGCTAAAAAATGGACAAACATTACTAATTTAAATGTAGTTCCAGAGCAATATTCAGCTGAAACTCCAAGTGTTTCTCCTGACGGTAAGAAAATTTATATTGCATCAAATATTCCTGGTGGATTTGGAGGATTTGACATTTACGAAGCTACAATAGCTGAAGACGGAACAGTTGGTAAATTAGTAAATTTAGGTCCAAATGTAAACACAGCTGATGATGAAAAATACCCATATATGTCTTCTGACAACAAGTATTTATATTTTTCTTCAAAAGGTCACTTAAATTTAGGTGGTTATGATGTATTTAGATCGGCTTACGTTGATAATTCATTCTTAACCGCAATGAATTTAGGAACTGATTTAAATTCTAGAAGAGACGATGTTGCTTTTGTAATGACGTCGCCTTCTAAAGGTTATATTTCTACTGATAAAAAACAATCTGGTAATTTTGATATTTTAAAATTCGAAATTAAAAAACAAGAAAACTTACATTTCAACTACACAATTGTTGAAGAAGTTACTAAAACAGCTTTACCAAACGCTATTGTAGTAGTTACAGATGAATTTGGAACTAAATTAACAGAGACACAATCTGATAACAATGGTAAAATCAAATTAACTTTAGAACCATTAACTTTTTATAACGTTGAAGTTATGAAAGATGGTTACGAAACTAAGAAAACAAACATTGCGACTGGTGATACAGATAAAAATATTGCTTTAACTCAGAAGAAAGCTGTAGTTACTGATGATGCGATTGTAATTGAAAACATCTATTTTGATTTTAATAAATCTAGTGTTAAAAAAGAATCAGAATTGTCTTTGAACAAAATTGTTGAAGTTTTAAAAAACAATCCTAATATGAGTATTACAATCAATGCTCACACGGATAGTAAAGGCTCTGAAACTTATAACCAAACATTATCTGAAAGCAGAGCAAAGTCAGCTTACCAATATTTGATTAAAAAAGGAATTCCTGCATCTCAGTTAACCTACAAAGGTTTTGGAGAAAGCGAATTATTAGAAAAATGCGAGAAATGTTCAGCTAAACAAGACCAAACGAATAGAAGGGTTGAATTCAAAATCGTTAAATAAAAAAGTACACTCACAATTAAAAACAAATAAAAAAATGAAAAAAATCTCTTTAGTATTAGCCTTATCAACAGTAGTATTATTAACATCATGTTCAAGCGGATGGAGTTGTCAAAAAAGATATTGCAACGCCAAACAAACAAAAACAATAGAGCAAAAGAAAAATGCTTAATCACAAAAAAAGGTCGCCAATTGGCGACCTTTTTGTTTCTATTACTTTCATTAAGAAACTGCTTTCAAACGTTGTAATAAGTTTTTACTCAAACTGTTTTCTGCATATTCTTTTGTGACTTGTAAATGTTTATCTTCAGAACTTGGTAATTCGTACATAGCATCGGTTAAAATGGCTTCACATAACGAACGCAAACCTCTGGCTCCTAATTTATATTCTAAAGCTTTTGCTACAATGTAATTCAAAGCTTCTTCCTCAATTTCCAAGGTAACTTCATCCATTTCAAACAACTTCTTGTATTGTTTTACTAAAGCGTTTTTAGGCTCAGTTAAAATAGCTCTTAATGTTTCAGCATCCAAAGGATCCATATGAGTTAGAACTGGTAAACGACCAATAATTTCTGGAATTAATCCAAAATCCTTCACGTCTTTCGGAATCAAATACTGTAGCAAATTATCTTTATCGATTTGGTCTGTTCCAATAGAAGAACTATAACCAACTGCTTGTCTGTTTAAACGTTTTGAAATAATTCTTTCAATTCCGTCGAAAGCACCACCTGCAATGAATAAGATATTTTGTGTATTAACTTCGACAAATTTTTGGTCGGGATGTTTTCTTCCTCCTTTTGGTGGTACGTTTACAACCGTACCTTCTAACAATTTCAACAACGCTTGTTGTACTCCTTCACCGGAAACATCACGCGTAATTGATGGATTATCACTTTTACGAGCAATTTTATCAATTTCGTCAATAAATACAATTCCTCTTTCGGCTTTAGCCACATCGTAATCTGCTGCTTGTAACAAACGAGTTAAGATACTTTCAACATCTTCACCTACATAACCCGCTTCGGTTAAAACGGTTGCATCCACAATAGCCAATGGAACATTCAACATTTTAGCAATGGTTTTTGCTACCAATGTTTTTCCAGTTCCAGTTTGACCCACCATTAAGATGTTACTTTTTTCAATCTCAACTTCGTCTTCTAATTGAATTTGCATCAAACGTTTGTAGTGATTGTAAACAGCCACACTCATTACTTTTTTAGTTTGATCTTGTCCAATAACGTAATCATCTAAAAACGCACGAATTTCTTTTGGTTTCAACAGAATCAAATCGGCAACCAAATTGGAATTACCCGATTGTTTTAATTCTTCCAATACAATTCCGTGGGCTTGTTCGATACATTTGTCGCAAATATGCGCATTAATCCCTGCAATTAATAAATTGGTTTCAGGCTTTTTCCTTCCGCAGAATGAACACTCTAATACTTCTTTAGCCATTTTTTGTTTCTGGTTTCAAGTTTCAAGTTTCAAGTTATAAAACCTGAAACTTGAAACTTGAAACTTTAAATTAATTATCTTGTTAAAACCTCATCAATCATTCCGTATTCTTTTGCTTCAGCAGCAATCATCCAATAATCGCGCTCAGAATCTTTGTGCACTTTTTCGAACGATTGTCCAGAATGTTTAGAAATGATTTCATACAATTCATCTTTTAATTTCAACATTTCTTTCAAGTTGATTTCCATATCTGTTGCTACACCTTGTGCACCTCCAGATGGTTGGTGAATCATGACTCTTGAATGCGGTAAAGCCGAACGTTTTCCTTCTGCTCCAGCACATAATAAAACAGCACCCATTGAAGCCGCCATTCCTGTACAAATTGTAGCTACATCAGGTTTTACGAATTGCATTGTATCATAAATTCCTAATCCAGCATACACACTTCCTCCTGGAGAATTGATATAAATACTGATATCTTTGGAAGCATCAACACTTTCTAAAAACAATAATTGTGCTTGAATAATATTTGCCACATAATCATCAACTCCAGTTCCTAAGAAAATGATTCTATCCATCATTAAACGAGAGAAAACGTCCATTGAAGCTACGTTTAATTGGCGTTCTTCAATAATATACGGAGTCATACTTCCAACAATTTTATCGTAATATAAACTGTTTACTCCGTGATGCTTAGTAGCATATTTTTTAAATTCTTTTCCGTAGTTCATAATTTTTTGTTTAAATGTTTAAGCGTTTAAAAGTTTAAATGGGTTGAACTAAAAAACATTATAATTTTAAAAGGTTATCTTTTATTTTATGAAAGAAATGTCTTCAATAAAAAAGCGCCAAAACTAGTCTGACGCTCAAAGATAATTATTTTTTGTGAGATATTATTCTCCGTACATTTCTTTAATGAATTGCTCGTAATTAACTTCTTTAGTTTTCGTTTTTACTTTTTCTTTGTAAAGACCTAACATTTTTTCGCTCATTACTTGCTCTGATAAACGTTTTACCTCATCTTGGTTAGACATTACACGAGCAACTATTCCATCAATTTCCTCTTCTGAAGGATTTAACTGACCAAATTGCGCCATTTGTTTCTTGATTAATTCAGCAGTATGTGCCTTTAAATCTTCGAAAGTAATTTGTAAATTATTATCGGCCATTACTTTTCCTTCGATTAATTGGAAACGTAATCCTTTTTCAGCTTTTGCATATTCTTCTTCCGCTTGTTCAGCAGTTAAAGGAGTTTCACCTACATTTTGAATCCATCTTTTTAAGAAAGCTTCTGGCAAATCAAATTTTGTAGTTTCAATTAAGAAATCAGTAACATCATTTAAGAATTTTTGATCCGCTTGTTGAGCAAATTGTGCCTCAGCGTCTTCTTTGATTTTAGCTTTAATTTCTTCTACAGACGAAACAACTCCAGGTCCGAATAATTTATCGAATAATTCTTGGTTTAATTCAGCTTTTTCAATTTCATTAATTTCTTCAATTGTAAAATCAACATTGATATCTAAACCATGAACATCATCATGACCTACTTTTAAGTAATCCATTAATTTGTGATCGTCATCGAATAAACCTTTAGTTCCGATAGTTACAACATCACCAACTTTTTTACCAATGAATGCTTTTGCAGCTTTTTTATCAGCAAAAATATCTAAACCAAAGTTTGCTGGAGCATTGATTCCTTTTTCTTCGTTTGTAAAAGTTCCTCTAACTTCAAAGTCAGCTTTTACTTCTGCTTGAGAAATTAATTTTCCGTATTGTTTTTGGATTCTTTCTACTTGATCATTCAACATTTTATCATCTGCAATAACGTTGAATTTTGTAACGTTGTTTTTAGCTGTTAAATCAACTGAAAACTGAGGTGCTAAACCTAACTCAAAATCAAAAGAAAAATTTTCCGCATCCCAATCGATACTATCTGTTACTTTTGGAAGTGGATTTCCAAGAATATCTAATTTTTCAGTAGTTAAATAGTTATTAAGAGAAGTTTGTAATACTTTGTTTACTTCTTCTAACAAAACAGCTTTACCATATTGTTTTTGGATTAAACTCATTGGAACAGCTCCTTTTCTGAAACCAGAAATAGCAGCATTTTTTCTATAGTCAGCTAATACTTTTTCTACTTTATCCGAATAATCTTCTTTAGTGATTGCTACTGTTACAATAGCATTTAATGCATCAACTTGCGTTTTTGTAATGTTCATTATCTGTTTATTTAAGTACCATAAAATTTGGGTTGCAAAATTATAGAATTTTTACAACCCAAACAAGTTTTTAATTTATTGAAATTCAATTCGCTATAAATTTATTTTTCGTCGATAAAGATTTTATTCAAAATTGATTGAGTAATTGACAATAAAATACTAAATAACAAGGCATCTAAAAAACCATCAACACTAAATTCGACTATAAAATAATCGCAAATTATAATGATAATTGCGTTAATTACTAATAAAAAAAGGCCTAATGTAAAAAAGGTAACTGGGATAGTAAGTAGCACGAGTATTGGTTTTAGAAAAGTATTTAATAAACCTAACACGACAGCTACCATTAAAGCCCCTGTTAAACTAGTGACATGCACACCTGGTAAAAAATATGAAAGTACAAAAACTACAACTGTACTAATAAAAAGTTTAATTATTAAATTCATTTTTATCTTTTTTAGAAATTTAAAGTTACAAAAAAAGGCATCAATAATGATGCCTTTTTTAAATATTTATATCAAACTTAGTTTGAAGGCACAATATTAATACCTGGAAAACTAGCTGCAGAATATATTGGTAAATTTGCATTATAATGACTGTTAATCACTTTAATAATTTCATTTGTTATAACTGCATATCCACGTGGATTCGGATGAACACCATCTAAAGAGAATAAAACAGTACTAGCAGTAGCTGAAGAGAAATAATTTGCAGTATAGATAGTTCCATCTTCAACTCTTAAACCACTAATCAACTGATTCATAATCGCATTCATATCAGCTACTGCTAAATCATTAGCATTAGCAATTGAAACAATAGCAGCATTATATGCAGCAGTAGCATTTGCAACTTTTGTTTTTTCATTAGATGTTAAAACCCATTTATTAGCTAACGGCACACTAACACCATTAATCATTGCAGGATTCCCTCCTACAACGGTACCAATTACAGATCTTGCAGGTAGCACTATCAAATCTTGTGCAGTAGTCATTCTGTATGATGGTAATCCAAGCCCAGACAAATTAGTTAAATCACTATCAACAATCACAACAGGGTTTTGTCCAGCAACAAAATTAATTTTTCTTTGCAATCTCTCTACATTAGTGATTAAACCATTTGAGAAAGCTAAATCTAAACCACCATTATAACTTGCATATCCACCAGCACCATTTAACTGAGAAGCTGTAGCATTATCTAAAGGAACTGGGTTATAAGGAATTGTTGTAAAATACGGAATAGATGTTACACTTGGAACTGTCGCTACAACTCCTTTAGCTCCACCTGAAATTAAAGTGTTAATTATAGTAGAATAAACACTTGCAAAAGCACTTGAATTCGTAATATCATTTCCACCATAAGTAGCAGGATCCATATTACCTGTCGTGTTGTGATCTAAAGCTGGAGTCACTCCATCTGACTGCGCGCCACCATTAGTTGCATACGCTAGAACATCATTTGCTCCAATCCAATTCGTAAAGAATGTTGGGTTTTTAGACATAGCATCGCCTAAAACTGTTGCTGTTGGTAAAGTTGCATGTCTTACAAAATAAGGATTTGCTGTTCCAGGTACAACACCAGCAACATCTCCATAAGTGTTAGATAATAAATGGAATGATTTTGCTCCAGGCACTCCCATATTATTATATGCAGTTCTTTGAAAGTTAGTAACTTGAATTGTTGGGGTACCCACTATATTTTCTGGTCTTTGTTGCCCTGCATCAATAACCAATCTTGTACTTCCAATTTGAACTCCTGATAACATTAACCCTCCTAAATTTTCTGTATCCTCAGCATAAGAAGGTTGTGTAAATTCTCCCCCACCCACTAATGCAAATTGTTGTGCTAATAGATTAGGAAATGAATAAGTTTGTCCTACACGAGAAACTGTTCCATCCATGTAACCTGCTGTTAAAGAATTTCCAACAGCCACATAAGTTGTGAAATCCGCGTCACCTGCAGTATAATTTGCACCTACTTCGTTTTCAAATTCTGGCTCACATGAAGCGAAACCAACAGCTAAAATAGCTAAGTATATAAATTTATTTTTCATCTTTCAAATATTAAAAATTAAAACCCGTAAGTGATACCAATTCCTGGTGAAAATACAACTGATTTATATGTACCACCAAAACTACTTCCGTCGCTAACATAATCATAAGAATTGTCAACCTCATCAAAATGTAAATAAAGGAATGAAAAATCAACACCTAATTTGCTATTTACTTGATACGTTAAACCTCCAGTATATCCCATAGAATCGTTTCTAGGAGTTTCTGGTGCAAAATAACCATCTTGTACTGGACTTTCGTCAAAATACCAACCTGCTCTGAAAGTAAATTTATCATTTGCAGCATACTGCATACCTACTCTGTAAGTACTTGCATCTTTGTAATTTCTAGCATTAAAAGAAGTAGGAGTATTGTTAGCAAAATCAACAACCAATGCATCATATGCACTCCACATTGCTCTGTTATAATCAAAAGCTACTAAAAATTTATCAGTAAATTCATAAGATAAACCTACTGTTAACTCTGCAGGTAATGGTAAATCTGCATCAAATTGTGTGTCTGAATAAGGAAATCCAACTGGCTCATGAGTAAAAGTAGCATCTCCATCTCTAGCTTCCATAATAATTTCAGAACGATAATTCATTCCTAAACGTAATTTTTCAGTTGGATTAAACATAAAACCTGCAGTATACCCCCAAGCTGTAATTCCTTTTGATTCAATAGTCAAATCTGTTCTTTCTCCATCCAAATTTGTAGTTGATCTATCCACATTTCTATTAAAATTAACCGAACCTGTAGCGAAAATTGGACCACCTCCTACGCTAAAATGTTCTCCAACTCTAATAGAAACAGAAGGCTGAACAAAGATAGCCTGTAAATCGATGTTGTTTACTAAATGAGAACCCTGCCAATCTTGATCCCATTCTACAGCACTACCATAAGGAGTATAAACCGCTAAACCAGCCGTAAACCAATCATTTAATCTATAAGTTGCATAAACACTAAATGGAGTTCCAACGTTTTTAGTTTCTGCTTCCCAATTGTATTGAGAGTTTTGAAATTTTGTGTTTGCAAATAATCCGTTTCCACCTACTGATAAGTTGAATTTTTTATCTAAGTAAGCCATCCCTGCCGGATTGAAAAAAGCAACCTCTGCACTATTCACCACAGCAACACCCGTGTGCCCCATAGCCAATTGCTTTTGTCCTTGAATGCTTACTCTATATCCACCTGCAAAAGCAGTAGAGCCAGCCAAAGCCAATAATGTTAAAGAAAGTAATTTTTTCATAATGTAAAAATGTGTTAGTTTTTTTCTTTGTTTGTTATAATCAATACTTCAAAATTATAACAAAATATGAATTTTACAATTTTTTTAACTAAAAAATTATGCATGCATAATTTTTTAGGTGTTTTATTTAATAAAATCTAGTACGAATGAATAAAAATCTTTTGGATTTTCAGCATGCAGCCAATGTCCTGCATTTTTAACTGTTTCAATCCTCGCCATTGGAAAATGATGGTAAATAGTTTCAAAATCACTATCTAAAATATAATCTGATTTATCGCCTCTTAAAAACAATGTTGCTTTTGAAAAAACATTTTCAAATGGTAAAGCCGTTCCAATAGTTTCTATTTTTTCATTGAAAACTTTTAAATTAAATCGGAATGCCAATTGCTCTGGAGTTTCCCAGTATAAGTTCTTAAGTAAAAACTGTCTTGTTCCAAAGTCTTTAATATAACCTGAAACTAGTTCTTCCACTTCAGCTCTACTTGGTTTTTTTGAAAAATCGACTGCATTTAATGCTGTTAAAATCGTTTGGTGATGTGGCGCATAATATTTTGGACCAATATCAGCCACAATTAATTTGGAAACCAATTCGGGATAAGTTGTAGCTAAAAGCATCGCAACCTTTCCGCCCATAGAATGCCCAATTATTGTGATATCTTTTAATTGATGAAATTCGCAATATTGTTTGACATCTTCAACCATGATTTCATATGAAAAATCTTCAGAATGGAAACTTTTTCCATGATTCCTTAAATCTAAAGCATGTACTTGAAAACCTTCATTAGCAAATTGCGTTCCTAATGTTTTCCAGTTATCAGACATTCCTAAAAAACCGTGAATAATTACTAGTGGCTTGCCTTCGCCTTCTATTCTTGAGTACAACAACATCTTATTTTAATTTTTGAAGATACATATTCACTACATTTTCTAAACCTAAATATAACGACTCAGCAATTAAAGCATGCCCAATTGAAACCTCAAGCAATTCTGGAATATTATCTTTAAAAAATTTAATATTATCCAAACTTAAATCATGACCAGCATTGATTCCTAATCCTAATTCATTCGCTTTGATAGCTGCTTTTACATAAGGTTCAATTCCGCTTTTGTTTCCCAAACCATATTCATGAGCGAATGATTCGGTATATAATTCGATACGTTCAGTGCCAGTTGCTTTTGCTCCTTCAATCATTTTTTCATCAGCGTCTACAAAAATGGAAGTTCTAATTCCGTTTCTTTGAAATTCTTGAATTACTTCTAATAAATACGATTGATGTTTAACTGTATCCCAACCTGCATTTGAAGTCAAAGCACCAATAGCATCAGGCACCAAAGTAACTTGAGTTGGCTTACATTCTAAAACCAAATCAATAAAATTGTGTTGCGGATTTCCTTCAATATTATATTCGGTATACACAACCGATTTTAAATCGCGTGCATCTTGATAACGAATGTGTCTTTCATCTGGTCTTGGATGAATGGTAATTCCATCTGCTCCAAATTGCTGAATGTCTTTTGCAACTTTCAATAAATCAGGCACATTACCTCCTCTTGAATTACGAAGTGTAGCTATTTTATTAATATTTACTGATAACTTTGTCATAATAATTTTTAATTTATACAAAAATACAAAGTATAAGTTAGCTAGCATGTGGTATTTTTTGATTATTTTGCGATATATTTTCATCACATCCACAATGAATAATCTTACAAGCTACATAAATAACGAAATAAAACCTCTAAAGCACACCGATTCTATCGCTGAAGCTCAGGATTTGTTTTTGGAATTTCCATACACACATTTCCCAGTTACAGAAGACGGTGTATATATAGGATGCGTGAGTAAAGAGAACGTTGAACTTTTAAATAGCGATGCCATTGTAAACGAAACTCGCTTTCATTTTGAACGCTTTTTTGTTCGCACTTCCACGATTTGGCTTGATGTGTTGGAAATTTTTGCTAAAAATGAAAGTAATTTGATTCCGGTTTTAGACGACAAAAACACCTATTTAGGTTATTATGAATTAGAAGATGTTATTCGATTTTTCCATGAAACTCCTTTCTTAAAAGAAGAAGGTGGCATTATCGTCGTAGAAAAAGAAACAGATAAATTTTCTATGAGTCAAGTGGCTCAAATTATCGAGAGTAATAATGCGAAGATCTTAGGTTTATTTATTTCGAATGTAGTAGGAAATAAAGTAGAAATTACTGTAAAAATTAGCCAAAGCGGTTTAAACGATATTATCCAAACTTTCAGACGTTATGAATATGAAATTATTTCGGAACATCAAGATGATTCTTACTTAAACAGTTTAAAAGAACGCTCTGATTATTTAGATAAATACTTGAACATTTAAAAGAGACAACAATGAAAATAGCGTTATTTGGCCAATATTACCAAAACAGTACCGCTGAAATCGTACAAAAAGTAGTTACTTTTTTAGAATCAAATGCTATTACAATTGCTTTTGAAGCGAGTTTTTTAGCTAGTCTTAAAGAAAAAAATATCATTTTAAAAGAGTACGAAACCTATTCCAATTACAATAATTTAGATGCCGATTTCAAAGCGTTAATTAGTATTGGCGGAGATGGAACTATTCTAAAAGCAGCAACTTTTGTTAGAGATAAAAACATTCCGATTATTGGAATAAATGCTGGAAGATTAGGGTTTTTAGCAACTATTCAATTTGAAAATATTGAAACGCTTTTGCAAAAATTACTTAATGATGATTATGCAATTTCAAAAAGAACACTATTAAGCATTGAAACTACACCAGAATATGATAATTTTAGCGAATTAGATTTTGCCTTAAACGAAGTTACTGTCGCTAGAAAAGATACTACTTCGATGATAACGATTGTCACCTATTTAAATGGAGAATATCTTACTTCATATTGGGCAGATGGTTTGATTGTTTCAACTCCAACAGGCTCAACAGGATATTCACTTAGTTGCGGCGGACCAGTTCTTACGCCAAACGTAGAAAGCTTAGTTATAACTCCAATGGCACCACACAACTTAAACGCAAGGCCTTTAGTTATAACAGATGACATGGAAATTGAACTTCGAATTTCTGGAAGAGAAGAACAATTTTTAATTTCATTAGATTCGAGAATTTCTGCGGTTTCAAAAGATACGATTGTTCGAATTAAAAAATCACCTTTTACCATTTCGATAATTGAATTTAAGGAAGAATCTTTCCTAAATACTATCAGAAAAAAATTACTTTGGGGAGAAGACAAAAGAAATTAATAGTACAAATTATATTATTTTTCATTTTTTAGCGTTTTCAAGTACAATTAAACAACAAAAAAAATCCTTAAAATAGGGATAAGTAGTCAATATTGTTATATTTGCAAACTATTTCAAAAAATGAAGCACTTTTTATTCTATATTGTATTGATTTTCTGCGGAATTAATTCACAAGCTCAGATTAATGAACTTGGTGTTTTTGTTGGCGGAACCAATTACATAGGTGATATTGGTCCTACTGATTATATTGCTCCGAATGAGCCTTCAATTGGAATAGTATATAAGTGGAACAGAAGTCCAAGACACGCATATAGATTTTCTTACACTCAAGGAAAACTATCTGCAAAAGACATTGATAGCGATGTCCCAAGCAGATATCTAAGAGGAAATTCATTTGAAAATAGTGTAAAAGAGTTTTCTGCCGGTTTAGAATTCAGTTTTATGGATTTTGACTTACATGATGGAGATCCAAAATTTTCTCCTTATGTTTATTCAGGATTGAGTTACTTCATATATGATGAAATTTTCATTTTAGACAATAATAGCAGAGAAGACTATCAAAGCAGTACATTTGCAATTCCAATGGTTTTAGGATTAAAAGCTAGATTATTTCAAAATTTTATTATAGGTGCTGAAGTAGGATTTAGATATACTTTTACAGATAATTTAGATGGAAGTAATCCAGAGAACGATAACTTTGAAAGCTTACGCTTTGGAAATAAAAACAGTAACGATTGGTATGTATTTACTGGTTTAACATTAACTTATACATTTGGGCAAAACCCATGTTTTTGCGCAGAATAAAATGGAATTATTACAAAATATAAATACTGATTATTTACCTAGCCATTTAGCAATTATAATGGATGGCAACGGAAGATGGGCAAAACAAAAAGGATTGCTTAGAGCGCTTGGACACGAAAGCGGCACAAAATCAGTAAGAAAAACAGTTGAAGCATGTGCTAAATTAGGAATTAAAAACTTGACTTTGTATGCTTTTTCAACTGAAAACTGGAATCGACCAAAACTTGAAGTTGATACCTTAATGAAGCTTTTAGTATCTTCTTTGAAGAAAGAAATTAAGACTTTACAGACCAATAATATAAAATTAAACGCCATTGGAAATTTAACAAATTTACCTGATGGTGTACAAAAAGAATTACAAGAAGTAATTGACAAAACAGCCGAAAACACTAGAATGACACTCACATTGGCACTTAGTTATGGCGCTCGTGAAGAACTTATTCAAGCTGTTAAAAAAATCTCGAACAAAGTTAAAAATAATATAATTTCTGAAGAGGCTATTGACGAATCAATTATTAATCAGCATCTTTACACACACAATTTACCTGATGTAGATTTAGTGATTAGAACCAGTGGCGAACATAGGATAAGTAATTTCCTGTTGTGGCAAATAGCATATGCCGAGTTTTATTTCACAGATGTACTTTGGCCAGATTTTTCAGAAGACCATTTATATGAAGCAATTATTAGTTATCAAAAAAGAGAACGCCGATTTGGAAAAACAAGCGAACAAATTATACCTTAAAAAGATGTTTAAAAAAGGATTACAATTATTTACACTATTTACAATACTATATAGCTCTTCACTTTTTGCTCAAGACACAAAACTAGAAAGTGGTAAAGAATATATCTTAGCCAAAATTGATGTTACAGGAAAAATAAGTTATAACGAACAAACCGTAACCACGTTTACTGGATTAGAAAAAGGACAACAAATAATTGTCCCTGGACAAGACATTAGTACTGCCATCAAAAAACTATGGAAATTAGGTTTATTTTCAGATGTAAATTTTTATGTAAATAAAATCGAAGGAGACAGTATCTTTTTAGAACTTAATATTAATGAGTTACCTAAACTATCTGATATAAAAATACAAGGTGTAAAAAAAGGTAAAATTGAAGAATTAACTAAAGAAGCCGATTTAAAAAAAGGAAAAATAGTTAACGAAAATTTAATTACTACTACAAAAAACTACTTTGAGAATAAATACAAAAAGGAAGGATATTATCAAGCCAAAGTAAGCATAAACACAATTCCTGACAGTTTGGCTACCGAAGTTAAAATGGTTATAAACATTGACAAAGGTGACAAAGTTAAAGTAAAAAACATTGATTTTGAAGGAAATAGTCAAATTAGTGATGCTAAACTAAAAAAAGCTTTCAAGAACACAAAACAACGTAATCCAATCCGATTTTACAAAAAATCAAAGTATATCAAAGAAAAATACAAGGAAGATTTAACCGCTGTAATTGATAAATATAAAGAAAAAGGGAATCGAGATGCGAGAATCATATCTGATTCTGTTACCTACGATAAAAATTCAAATACTGTTTCTATCAAAGTAAAATTAGAAGAAGGAAGAAAATATTATTTTGGTGATATTAGATACCTTGGAAACACCGTTTATACAGAACGTCAGCTTAATTCAATTTTAGGGATTAAAAAAGGAGACGTTTACAATGGTACTATTCTTCAAAAAAGAATAGCAGACCAAACTAAACCTGACGGGGAAGACTTAACAAACTTATACCAAAATAATGGTTATTTATTTTCTAGCATTAACCCTGTTGAAGTTAGAACAGCAAACGACACTATCGATTTTGAGATAAGAATTACTGAAGGTCCAATTGCCTACTTTAATAAAATTACAGTGGTTGGAAATGATAAAACAAACGACCATGTAATTTACAGAGAGCTTAGAACAAAACCGGGACAAAAATACAGCAAAGAAGATTTAATTCGTTCTATTCGTGAAATTGGCCAATTAGGATTTTTCGACGCTGAAGCAATTAAACCCGATTTTAAAAATGTCGACCCACAAGCTGGAACAGTTGATATTGAATATAACGTAGTTGAAAAAGGTTCTAGTCAAATTGAATTGCAAGGAGGTTATGGAGGTGGAGGATTTATTGGAACGTTAGGTTTATCGTTCAATAATTTCTCAGCTAGAAAAATGTTCAAAAAAGACGCCTACAAGCCACTTCCTATGGGAGATGGTCAAAAAATGTCATTACGTTTACAAGGAAGTTCGTTTTTTCAAACTTATAGTTTATCATTCTCTGAACCTTGGTTTGGTGGAAAAAAACCAGTTAGCTTCTCAACATCATTATCCCATAGTAAACAATACCTATTCAACGGAAGATCGAGAGATGTAAATAGAGATCAAAGTTTCAATATTACTTCGTTATCGGTTGGTTTAGCTAAAAGACTTACTGTTCCGGATGATTATTTTGTTTTATCTCAATCAGTATCATTTCAATACTATGATTTGAATAATTATAACACGGGATTATTTACATTCGGAGATGGAGCTTCAAGAAACTTAGCTTATACAATTGGTTTATCAAGAAACAGTAAAGGTGTAAATCCAATTTTCCCTACAACAGGTTCTGAATTTAGTATTTCGGGTAAATTTACTTTACCATATTCTTTATTCAATGGTATTGATTATGGAAATTTAAAAAATTTAAATGAATATAAATTACGTTACGTTGAAGGAGTATACACAACACAGGAAGTTGATGGACGATTACCAATTCCAGGCGATTATATTGGCGCAAACTACAATCCTAATGGCAGTATTGCTAGTGTTTTTGTAGTAGATGATCCAGCCGATGCAGCAGTAGACCAAGGAAAAGTAGATCAAAAGAGATTTAATTGGTTGGAATACTATAAAATTAAATTCAAAGCAGATTTATATACTAGAGTCTATGAAAAATTAGTATTAAGAACTAATGCTGAATTTGGCTTCATGGGAGCATACAATTCAGATAGAGGTTTAGTTCCATTTGAAAGATTCTTCTTAGGTGGAGATGGTCTAGCAAACTTTGCTTTAGATGGAAGAGAAGTAATTCAATTAAGAGGATATCCAAATAATTCACTATCATCATTAGATGGTGGTACCATTTATAATAAATTTTCACTGGAGTTAAGATATCCTATTACAATGAATCAGTCAGCTTCTATTTACGCGTTAAGTTTCTTAGAAGCAGGTTCTGCATTTGATACGTTTAAACAATACAACCCGTTTAAACTTCAACGTTCGGCGGGAGTTGGCTTACGAGTATTTATGCCGGCATTTGGATTGTTAGGAATTGATTTTGCTCATGGTTTTGATGCCATTCCAGGAGAAACTATTAAAAGTGGTTGGCAAACACACTTTATTATTGGACAACAATTTTAAGGTTTGTTAGTACTTTTTTGTTAAATTCGTAAAAATATTTTACTATTTATTACGTTTGACATTTATAAAAGTTGAATCCAAACAGATTCAACCACTAAACAAAATTAAATTGAAAATGAAAAAACTGTTATTTATACTTGCCTTAATCTCTTTTTCTTCTAACGCTCAAACCGCTAGAGGAGTTAAAATTGGTTATATAGATATGGAATATATCTTAGAAAAGGTACCAGATTATGCAGAAGCAAATAATCAATTAGAGCAAAAAGCTCAAAAGTGGAAGCAAGAAATAGAAGTTAAAAAAACAGAAATAACGAAGTTAAAAGACGCTTTAAAAACAGAAAGAGTTTTATTAACAAAAGAATTAATTGAAGAACGAGAAGAAGAAATTGCTCATTTAGACAAAGAACTTCTTGACTATCAAGAAAAACGTTTTGGACCAAAAGGAGATTTAATCATTCAAAAATCGGTATTGGTTAAACCTATTCAAGATCAGATTTTTACTATCGTACAAGATGTTGCTGAACAAAGAAAATACGATTTTATTTTTGATAAATCTTCAGATTTAACCATGTTATTTGCTGCTCAAAAATATGATATTAGTGATTTTGTTGTAAAAAAACTAACTGCTTCTCAAAAAAGAGAAGAAATGTCTAAAAAGCAACTTAAAGCTTTAGAAGCAAAAGAGGCTTTAGAAGAAGGTATTGAAGAAAATCCAGCATTTACAGAAAGACAACGAATCTTAGAAGAAAAAAAATTAGCAAGAGAAAAACTTATTGAAGAACGCAAATTAGCTAACGAACAAAAGAAAGCTGATGCAGCAGAAAAAAGAAAAAAATTACTTGAAGAACGCGATGCTAAAAAAAATGGCACAGTAATTGAAAATAAAACTTCTGAAGACAAAAAAGAGTCAGATAAAAAAGAAGACGTAAAAGATAGTGATGAAGAAAAAGTTACTACTGAAGAAAAAAAACCTACGCCTGCAGAAATAAGACAAAAAGCAATTGACGAAAGAAACAAAAAATTAGAAGAGCGTAAAAAAGCATTAGAAGAGAAAAAGAAAAAAATAGCTGAAGATAAAGAAGCAGCTAAAAAAGCAAAAGAAACCAAAACAGAAACAGAGAATAAAGATTAAATAACTTAAATTTTAAAATTAAAAATGAAACAATTAAAAACATTAGCAATCGCAATCGTACTTTTCATTGGAACGCAAGTTTCAGCTCAATCAAAAGTTGCTCATATAGATGTTCAAGCATTAATGACAACTATGCCAGAAATGAAAACAGCGCAAGATCAAATGAAGAAAATTCAAGAAACTTACGACAAAGATTACAAAAACATGGTAACTGAATACCAAACAAAATTACAAAAATACGAACAAGAAGCTCCTACTGCAGGCGATGCTTTAAACGATACTCGTTCTAAAGAAATGCAGGATATGGGAAGCCGTATTCAACAATTTGAACAAACAGCTAAAAAAGAATTAGGTCAAAAAGAATTAGACTTAATCAAACCAATCATGGAAAAAGCTCAAAAAGCAATTCAAAAAGTAGCAAAAGCTAAAGGTGTAAACTATGTGTTAGATGCTACAACTGGATCAGGAGTTTTATTTGCTGAAGGAGGAATCGATTTACTAGCTGATGTTAAAAAAGAACTTGGTTTCTAATTAATTCAACTTAATAATTTAAAAACTGCTCAATCAAAATTTAGATTGAGCAGTTTTTTTTTATTTTTGTTCTTATGAAAAATGAAAATCCTATAGGTTTATTTGATTCTGGTATTGGCGGCACGTCTATTTGGAAAGAAGTGCATGCGTTAATGCCTTATGAAAACACTATCTATCTTGCAGATAGTAAGAATGCCCCTTACGGATTAAAATCTAAAGATGAAATCGTAGCACTAAGTTGTAAAAACACAGAATTTCTATTAGAAAACAATTGCAAAATTATTGTTGTAGCATGCAATACTGCCACAACAAACGCTATAAAAGAATTAAGAGCAAAATACGATGTCCCTTTTATTGGAATTGAACCAGCTATAAAACCAGCTGCTCTCCATTCAAAAACACAAACAATTGGAATTCTTGCCACAAAAGGAACCCTTAATAGTGAGTTATTCCATAAAAGTGTAGAAAACCATCCAGATGTCAAAATCATTGAGCAAATAGGTCACGGATTAGTTCAGTTAATTGAGAATGGCGATATCAATTCCCCTGAAATGGAAGAATTATTAAAAAGCTATCTAAATCCGATGGTGGAAAAAAACATTGATTATTTGGTTTTAGGATGCAGCCACTACCCGTATCTAATTCCTCAGATTCAAAAAATCATTCCATCCCATATTAAAATTATCGATTCTGGTGAAGCTGTTGCTAAACAAACTCAAAAGATAATAGAACAAAATCATTTACTTAATTCGTCAAAAGAAAAAAGCTCGCAAATATTCTATACGAACAGCGAGCCTGAAGTTTTAGAAACCATCTTAAATCATAATGAAAAAGTGATTTATAAGAATTTTTAATTATTCTTCTTTAAACCAACCCGAATACATTACGTAATTATTTGAAATACGTTCAATTTCACCAGCAAAATCGCTTTGATCAATATCTTTTACTTTCTTAGCTGGAACACCTGCATAAATACAACCTGATTCTACAACCGTGTTTTGTGTAATTACTGAACCAGCCGCTACGATTGAATTACTTTCGATTACGCAATTATCCATTACAATAGCTCCCATTCCAATTAGAACATTATCTTTAATGGTACAACCATGTACAATGGCATTATGCCCTATTGAAACATTATTTCCAATAACAGTAGGATGTTTTTGATAAGTACAATGAACCACTGCTCCATCTTGAATGTTTACTTTGTTTCCGATTGCAATAGAATTAACATCACCTCTAATTACTGCATTAAACCAAACACTACAATTTGATCCGAAAGAAACATCACCAACAATAGTTGCATTTTCAGCAACATAACAATCATCTGGAATTTGAGGAAATTTTCCGTTTACTTCTCTAATTAACATATTTATTCTTTTAAAAAAAATGTCCCGATAAAATCGGGACAAATATAATTGAAATTTTTATTTTTAATTAACAGCTGGACAGTTACAATCCCAAGCTTTGTCTTTACAGAAGATATTCATACCTATAGTAATTTGATGAAAACCTCCATTATCAAACTTCACATCACCCATAATATGAGAATAAGTGTATGAGAACATGAATTTATCATAATTTAAACCTACAATAGGAGTAATCCACTGTAGTTTTTGTTCTTCTAAAGAGCCATCAGAAGCATATTGTGCTCCATCAAAACTTCTACGGTAAGACAAACCTCCCCATAATCTTCCGAATTCTAATTGTTTATAAACCTTTAAGTTTAAATCAATTGCTTTTTCTTTTGTTTCTGAAGTATATTGAAACATAAAAGATGGTTCAAATAATAAATCATTCTCATTTCCAAAAACAGCACCAGCACTCCAAAGGTATTTACTTAAATTATCAGACTCTACATCTGTGTATAACTCTCTTTTGTTTGCTAAAAAGTTTTTGATTGTAAAATGAGTAAAGAAATCCATATAATGGTAAGAAACTCCTAAATCAACATTAAAATAAGCATCTTTAGTTATTACTCCTTGAACTATATTAGGATCAAATCCAGTAAACTCAGTTCCATCTAACGTACTTTGCACAAATGCAGCACTTAAACCAAAAGATAACTGATTTAAATCTAATGTTCCTCTTGAAAATCTTAAGTGATGTGCATAGGTTAATTTAGCTCCTTTTTGAGAATGATATCCGTTTTTATCATTAAACAAAATCATACCAACACCAGAAACTCCATCTTCGTCTAGTGCAGTATTAAAACTAATTGTTTGTAAAGATGGTGCGTCTTCCTGGCCAAACCATTGTTGACGACCTGTTAATCTGATTTTTCCACAATTAGCAGCTCCTGCCATTGAAGGGTGAATCAAATAATAATTATCCGACAAATAATCCGAATAAACAGCTACTCCTTCTTGGGCAAATGAAAATTGTGCCAATAAAAACGCTAAAATAAAATAACTCTTTTTAAAATTCATTGTAGTTATTGTTTAATGAAAACATACATCTTACTATTCTAATCAATCTTCTAGATTTTAAAATTAGAACATTGCTGGTAAAAAACAATTAAAAATATGGTTTTTTACTACGAACTTGCCAAAGATATAAATTTTTAAGTTTCTTTTACAATTCACTTAAAATATTCTTAAGTTAAATTTACATTTTTTTAATGATTAGAATACAAAAAACGTTTCTAACTTTCTAATTCATCAAAATCTAATAAAAAGTTAAATAAAAAAGTCTATATCCAAAACAAACCGCAAGTCTTTTGAACTTTGTATCTTTGCAAAAAAATAAATTATTATGCAAGTAATCGCAACTAAAATAACTCAAAATCCAGCTATTGTAAAATTTGAATTGGATGAAATAATAGTTAGAACAGAAAACTTTGAATTTAAAAACATTGACGAAACTCAAAATTCACCTTTAGCAAAACAATTATTCTTTTTACCTTTTGTAAAAACAGTTTATATCTCTGGAAATTTTATTGCTATTGAAAAATTTTCAATTGTAGAATGGGAAGATGTTCAAGAAGATGTCGCAAATCAAATTAATGAGTTTATTTCAAATGGTGGTGTTATCATACAAATTGATGAAAACAAAGCTAAAAAACAACCTATAACCGTTTATGCTGAAACCACTCCTAACCCATCAGTTTTAAAATTTGTTTGCAATAAACTTTTAACAAAAACAGCTTTAGAATGTAAAAACATTGATGAAACAAGTGCTTCTCCTTTAGCAAAAGAATTATTTAAGTTTCCTTTTGTAAAAGAAATTTTTATTGACGAAAATTATATATCAGTTACCAAATTTGCAGTAACAGAATGGGATGAAATTACTTTAGAGTTAAGAACTTTCATTAAAGAATACATTGAAAACGGAAACACTGTAATTGACGAAACAGCAATCGTAAAAACAGAAATCCACCAAAAACAACAAGAAGCTTATTTTGATACGCTTGACGTAACTTCACAGCAAATCATCAACATTATTGAAGAATACGTAAAACCTGCTGTTCAGAGCGATGGAGGAAATATTATGTTTGAATCTTTTGACCCAATAGAAAAGAGAGTTAAGGTAGTTTTACAAGGTGCTTGTAGTGGTTGTCCATCGTCTACCTTTACTTTGAAAAACGGAATTGAAAACATGTTGAAAGATATGTTAAAAGACGAAGCTATTAAAGTAGAAGCTATTAACGGATAATTTCTAAAGTATATTAAACAAAAAAGAGCCTTTCGGCTCTTTTTTTATTTCTTATTGTTTTGCTGATTAAACTCTTTAAACAACTCTAACAAATTCATGATTGATTTTATCAAATCGTTTGTTTCAAGAAGTAAAGAGAAATACAACTTACTGTTTTTTGGACTCGTTTCAGTTGTTCTAATTCTAGTAATCTGTTTTGTGATTAATTCCGATACTGTATCTAAGAACACTTTTTTATCTCTTAAAATTTCATCTAATTTAGAGAAATCTTCTGTTTTAAAACTTTCCTCTAAACGGCTAAACAATTCTTGCAATTGCGTATCAACTATTTTAAGATCGCGAATTTGATTGAATTTTAATTTCTTATGATTATTATTTACATGCGAATGACTGCTTGATGTAATGTAATCAATCGACTGCACCATGTCTTGTAAATAACCTAAAATTAAGATATAAAATTTACTTGCTTCAACTGAATTCTCATCTAAGTTTCTAATAAAATAGAAAACATTACTTTTTAACTCATCGATTTCTTTTTCAAGTTTTTTAAGCGATTTCTTATTTTCTTTAAGCTTAGCTAAATCTTGTAAGCCTAAATTATCAACCACATTAGAATACAATGTACTTGTTTTTCTTAAAACTTTAGAAATTTGAGAAGAACTTTCTGTAATCATTTCTTTTAACGTTACAATATCTTCTTTTCTTAAGCTTTTAATTTCTTCTTCTTCTTTAACTTTCTTTTTGTGAATTTGGTTACTTCTGTAAAAGAAAATTGCTACAATAATCATAAATGCAAAGAATGCAAATACTTCCCCAACAAATAAGATGTAGGCAATGATAGCAGAAGATAAGAAAGCTGCTAAAGCTGTTACAAACCAACCTCCAATTACATTAAATACACCAGCCACACGATATACAGCACTTTCTCTATCCCAAGCTCTGTCAGCAAAAGACGAACCCATTGCCACCATAAAAGTTACATAAGTTGTAGATAATGGTAATTTCATTGAAGTTCCAATAGAAATCAGAATCGAAGCTACAATTAAGTTTACAGAAGCACGTACCATGTCAAACATAGGTTGCTCATCTCTTTTTCCGGTGTATTCTGGCTGAACAAACTGCGCATCTAATTTTGCTTGTAATGATTTTGGTAAAATAAAGCTAATAATATTACCAAGATACATAAATCCTCTTACTATGTTTCTTGAAAGTGTATTGGCATTATATTTTTCGTTTCCTTCACCTTGTCTTGATAAGTTCTGCTCTGTTTCAATTACAGATTTAGCTTTTTTAGATGTCCATAATGTATAAACCATTACTAATCCAGCTAATGCTAAAAAGATGAAAGGTGCTGGTAAATTTTCCTTTTCTAAACCAGACATCATAAATTCAGTTGCTCCAACAGTTTGTCCAGGTGCAGCCCAAATTTCAAAAGCTTGATAAGCAGCAATTGGAACACCAATAAAGTTTACCAAATCATTTCCTGCAAAAGCAAGTGCTAATCCAAAAGTACCAACTATAATAATAAATTTAAAAACACTGTATTTAAAAACACTTATTAATAATTGACAAACGATTGTCCATAAAATCAATGAATATGCAATAATTGTAAACGGACTTTCTTTAATGAAATCTTTTATTTCTGACGGCACAAATGTTATTGATTTTAATCCTTTTACCAAAATGAAAAAAGTAATAGCTGTCATGGCAACTCCACCAAAAAGTGCCGCAACATATTTATATCTTTTTTCGATATGGAACGTAAAAATTAACCTTGATACATATTGTACTAACGAACCTAATGCAAAAGATAATGCCACAGAAAGTAAAATACTATAAACAATTTCTGAAGCTTTCTCAGTGTTGATATATTTCCCTAACGTACTAAAACTATCATTACTTACATATACTTTATAAACAGCTAATGCTACAGAAGCTCCTAATAAAGAGAAAATCACAGAAACAGTTGTTGAAGTAGGTAATCCTAAAGTATTAAAAACATCGAGTAATAATACATCGGTAATCATTACCGCTAAAAATATGATAATCACATCATTAAAGCTAAACATACTAGGCGTAAAAATACCATTTCTGGCAATTTCCATCATCCCGTTTGAATAAAGTGCTCCAACTGCAACACCTAAACTCGCAACAATCATAATCGTTTTAAACGAAACCGCTTTAGAACCAATTGCCGAATTTAAAAAATTAACCGCATCATTACTTACTCCTACCATTAAATCGGTAACCGCAAGGATTGCTAATGCAATTAACATAATAATATAAATCTGCTCCATTTTTTTATGAATTAATTTGGTGCAAAAGTCCTCCAAGATTTTTAATCTAACGTTAATTTAATGTTATCAATTTTAACAAAAAAGTGTTCTTAGAAAAAAATCCTTAACTTTAATTTAAAATTAAATCTATTCTTATGGCAGTATTAAAAGTAATTGAAGTTCTGTCTAGCTCAACTGTAAGTTGGGAAGACGCAACAAGAAAAGCAGTAGCTCAAGCAGCAAAATCATTAAAGAACATTCGTTCTGTTTATGTACAAGATCAAAGTGCTTCGGTAAAAGATAACGAAGTAACCGAATTTAGAGTAAATCTAAAACTAACTTTTGAAATTGAATAATCATAAAAAAATTAAGTAAGCGTTCAAAATAGAACGCTTTTTTTATGACTTTTTTTAGCTCCCAGTAAAATCTCTGAATATCTTTGCAAAAAAATAAAGAATGACAGCTCTAGAAGTTCAAAGTTACATCGAAACCCTGAAAAAATTGGTTTTAGAATATTCGCCAAAATTTGTAGTGGCAATCTTAATTCTTGTAGTTGGTTTATGGGCTACTAGCTTTATAACCAAAACTGCCAAAAAAATCATGATAAAACGAAATGTAGAATTAACACTTTCTAATTTTATAGGAAACTTAATTTTTTGGACATTACGTGTTTTACTTTTTGTAACCGTAATCTCAAAATTAGGCATTGAAACATCTGCATTTGTAACCATTTTGGGTGCAGCTGGTTTAGCGATTGGTTTATCATTACAAGGTTCGCTTTCTAATTTTGCTGGTGGAATTTTAATTATTTTATTCAAGCCATTTAGATTAGGAGACACTATTGAAGCACATGGAGAAACAGGAAAAGTGGATGAAATTTTAATTTTTTCCACAAGATTAATCACCGCAACTAATCAAGTAATTTATATTCCAAACGGAATTTTATCCAACGGAAAAATCAAAAATTATTCGCAATTAGGAATTAGAAGAGCCGATTTAGTTTTAAAAACAAACTATGATTCTAATTTTTCTAAAATTAAAACTAGCATTATAAATTTTGCTTCTTCTCACTACTTAGTTTTACAAGATCCAAAACCAGAAATTTTAGTCACTGATTTGTCTGAAACTACAATTGTATTTACAGTAAAAGTTTGGACAAACAATAACGATTACCTAAAGGCAACTTCTGATATTTTAGAATTTAGTAAAAGTGAAATATCGCTTTAACTATTTACTCAAAACGAAATCTTTCAAATAATAAGGTTCAAAATAAGCGACATCAACAAAGTCTCTTATTTGATATTTATCAAACGATAACTGACTCATTTCGTTAGCCGAAGGAAAAACCACATCCGAATGAAAAACAAATTTAGTGTAAATTAAAGTGTTTTTGAATTTTTCTGTTCCATCGCCTACTAAATGAATTGTTTCTGTAATTTCTTGATAAGAAGTTTCATCAATAATTTCCGCCTGAGTATTTCTAATTTGATTGTGATTTTTATCGTAAAATGCTGAGAAAACTTCCATTCTGCGAGCGTCAATCATTGGAATAATAATTCCGTCTTCAATTTGAATTTGTTTTGCTAAAAGTTGCAATGTATCAATAGCAATCATTGGAATATTCAATGCATAGCATAATCCTTTTGCTGAAGAAACACCAATTCGTAAACCTGTATAAGAACCAGGTCCTTGACTTACAGCAATAGCATTCAAGTCAGAAAACTGCAAATTATTTTCAGCAAGTAATTCTTCTATAAAAACGTGTAATTTTTCGGCATGAGAAAAATTTTGCTCAGCAATTTCTTTGCATGCTATCGTTTTTCCTTCATTTGCTAAAGCTACAGAACAATTTTTTGTTGCCGTTTCTATGTTTAGAATAATTGACATAATCAGATTTTTGAAATGCAAAGTTAAGAAGATAAACCCGTAAAAAAAATAAGGCGCAGTTACCTACGCCTTATCTACCCAAATTAACTAATAAGAAATCTATTTCTTACTTTCTTTTTTATCTTTTTCGGTTTCCACTCTAATTTTATCATTAGAAACTAAATCTTTGGAAACAGTTGTATAAGGTCCGATAATGATTTCTTCACCCGATTTTAATCCTGAAATAATTTCAATATTAGTATCATCTTGAATTCCAGTTTTAACAACTCTCAATTTTGCTTTATCACCCACTTTCACAAAAACACACTCGTATTTTTTATCACTTTTAGGAGCCGTTCCTTTTTGCTCTTGCTCCTTTTTCTCTAACTCAGCAACAATATCTTTTTTAACTGAAGTGGTATCATCTTTAATCACAACTGCGCTAATTGGCACAGCTACAATATTTTCTTTACGTTTCGTAATAATATCAACTGTAGCAGTCATTCCTGGTCTGAATGGCGAGAAATTAGCTGGTTTTCCTTCTAATAAATCTTGGTATGATTCTTTTAAAATTCTAACCTTTACTTTGAAATTCGTAACCTGATCAGCTGTTAAAGTTGAACTTGCTGAATTAGAAATACTCGTAACAATTCCCTTAAACTCTCTTTTTAAATACGCATCTACTTCAATATTAGCTGAATCTCCAATGCTAACTTTTACAATATCATTTTCATTTACATCAACTTCTACTTCCATATTGTTTAGGTTAGCAATTCTAAGAATTTCTGTTCCCGTCATTTGTTGCGTTCCTAAAACTCTTTCTCCTAACTCAATATTTAATTGCGAAATAGTTCCATCTGCTGGAGCGTAAATTGTGGTTCTACCTAAGTTATCTTTTGCCTCAGTAACTGTTGCAGAAGCACTTTGTACTTGATAATAAGCCGATTGTTTGCTTGCAACTGCAACTTCATAAGCCGATACAATTCTGTCCCATTCTGATTTTGAAATAATTCCTTTATCGAACAATTTTTTATTTCGGTCGTAATTGGCTTTTGCTTCTTTAACCTGAGCATCAGCTTGACTTAATCCTGCTTTTGTAGTTGACATAGAAGCCACAGAACGATTTACTCCAGACTCATATAAATCAGGATTGATTCGCACTAATAAATCGCCTTTTTTTACTTGCTGCCCTTCTTTAATTGGTAAAGCGATAACTTCTCCTGAAACTTCAGATGAAATTTTCACTTCAATTTCGGGTTGGATTTTTCCAGTTGCCGAAACCGTTTCTACAATGGTAGTTTGAGCAACTTTTGATAATTCAACAATTTTTGAATCATCATTATTTCCGATAACGCCACCTTTTTTAAGTCCAACTAATAACAAGATTAATCCGATTGCACTTCCTAATAAAATGAATATGGTTTTCTTTGACATGACTAGGTATTTATGTTTTATTATTGTTTTTTAATTAATGGAATTCCGAAATAGAATTCTAATATTTTGGTTCTAAAAATATAATCGTATTTGGTTCTTAACACGTCTGATTGCGCGTTTACATACAATGTTTGCGCTTGATTAAAATCAAAAACATTGATTAATCCAACTTCGTATCTTGCTTTTGCATATTCAAATGATAATTTTCGTGCTTCTAAAGTTGTTTCTGCTGCTTCATAACTTTCTTTAGCTGAATTTGCATCTGTATAAGCCGTGAAAACAGTTCTTTCGATATCTAACTCTTGCTGTCCAAAATTTAATTTAGCTCTTTCTAATGCTACTTTACTTCTTTGAACATTGTTTCTTGTTGCAAATCCATTAAAAATAGGAATCGATATTTGCAAACCAAAATTTTGCCCTTTATTATTACTAAACTGATCAAAAACTGGTTCTGGTTTTCCTAAAATTGGCGAAAAATTTGGTTGAAGTACAGACTGTCCAGTTCCATCAACATAACCAATTACAGATGTTGGATTATCAGCATCTGGTTGAATCCCTACAACTCTATCACTATAAGCTGCTCTGGTACTAAAACTATAAAAACCTGAAATTGTTGGTTGATAAGCTCCTCTTGCAATTGCAACATCTTTTTCTGCTAACTCTACATTTGATTGTGCTATTTTCAACTCAGTTCTTGTTTCTTTTGCTTTTTGCATAATATCTTGAGACGATTGCAATAAGATTTCCGAATTTAAAGCTGGAATCTGATTTTCATCAATATCAAAATTTTCAAAATCTTCTAATCGTAGCAATTGTGCTAAACTTAATTTAGAAATTAATAAAGCATTTTGAGCGGCAATTACTCTTTGTGTATCCGATGCAACCGTTGCTTTAATGTCTAATAAATCTCCGTTTGGAACAACTCCTGCTTCAACTAACTCTTTAGTTCTTTCCAACTGTTGTAAATTATATTGTTTCTGTTGTAATTGAACTTTTAAATTTTCCTTGTTAAACAAAATTTGCAAATAAGCATTCGCTACATTCAAAGCAATGTCCTCTTGCATTTTTGTTAGTTGATATTGAGAAGCAATAATTTGTAAGTTTGATTTTCGAAGTTGTAATTGATTTCTTAAACCATTATAGATGTCAACACCAACATTTAATCCCGCAGAAGTAAACTGAGTGGTTTGATTTTCTAATAAACCCGTAGTTATATTTTGATTCAAACCAATATTCCATGAGTGGGAAGCATTACCATTGATGTTTGGCAAAAATGCACCAACAGCATCTTTTTTATTAATACTTGCGTTTTTTAAATCTAACTCTGACTGCTGAACAGAAATATTATTTTTAATAGCATAATCTACGCACTCTTCTAAAGTCCATTTCTTATCCTGTGCCGATAGTTGAAAACCAATCAACAATAGAAAAAGAACTATTTTTTTTGTTATCATTTTATGTGCTTTAATTCTCATTTCTTATAAGACCTCTTTTTTATTATTTTGTTACAGCATATCGATTAAAATTTTACTTTTACATCGAAAAAAACCGAACTTATATTTTGCTGTAATGAAAACAATTATTGCTTTTACTCTTATTTTTAGCTTGTTTTTTGTAGTGATTTCTTGTGGAACCACTAGTAAAATTGAGGCATTAAAACCTTTGCCGTCAAACAATTCACCAGTAGTTTATAAAAACAAAACTTCGTTTGTGGCCATGCCTGTTGAAGTTACATTAAAAGAAATTGAAAGCCAGTTGAACAAAAATTTAACTGGACTAATTTATAACGATTCGATTTTGAGCGACGATAAAACCGAAATGAAAATTTGGAAAACAGCTCCTATCAAATTAACTGAAAAAGACGGAAATATTGTTTCGGTTATCCCAATGAAAATTTGGGCAAAATTCAAATACGGAACCGATTTTATGGGTTTGAATGACACTAGAGAGGTAAATTTAAACGGAACCATCACGCTAAACAGCAAAACACATTTAACCAATTGGAAACTTACTACGGTTTCTAAATTAGAAGATTTTGAATGGAGCGAAAGTCCAAGTATTTTAGTTGCAGGAAAAAATGTTCCGATTACTTACATTATCAATCCAACACTGAGTATTTTTAAATCGAAAATTGCAAAAAAAATTGATAAAGCTATTGACGAAACTTGCGATTTTAAACCTCAAGTATTATCGGTTTTAGAAAAATTAAGCACGCCTTTTTTAACCAGCGAGCAATATGAAACGTGGTTTAAAATGGTTCCAATGGAATTGTATGTTACCGAAGCCAAGCTATCAAAATCAAAAATCACCTTGAACATGGGTTTAAAATGCAACATGCAAACCATGGTGGGACAAGAACCTAAAAATAGTTTTGATGCTGCAAAAATTGTATTAAAACCTGTAACTTCAATTCCAGAAAATACGACGGCTTCTGTGGTGGCAGTTTCTACCTATGAAAGTGCGAGTAAAATTGTAACTAAAAATTTTCAAGGTCAAGAATTTGCATCAGGAAGTAGAAAGATTGTTGTTCAAAAAGTAGATTTATGGCATAAAGATGGCAAAATGATTATTGCTTTAGATATTTTAGGAAGTATTAACGGCACCATTTACTTGTCGGGAATTCCAAATTACAATCCAATCACAAAAGAGATTTACTTTGACCAAATGGATTATGTGTTAAATACAAAAGGAATTTTGACTAAATCGGCAAATTGGCTTTTACAAGGAACCATTTTAAGAAAAATTCAAGAAAACTGCCGCTACTCGATAAAAGGAAATTTAGAAGAAGGTAAGAAAAGCATGAATCCATATTTATCAAATTATTCACCTATGAAAGGTGTTTTTGTAAATGGAACTTTAAACGATTTCGAATTTGAAAAAGTAGAATTAACGGATAAGGCAATAATTGCGTTCATAACCACTTCTGGAAAAATGAGCATTAGTATTGACGGAATGGAATAAAAAAAGGCGTTTCAGTTGAAACGCCTTTTTTATTTAAAGTTCTTTCTTCTTTCCGTATTTCAATCGGTAAATGGCGTAACCTAAAATACCAACTAATATGTATGGAATTGCCATTAAATATACAATTCCGTCGTTAACGGCTTCTGCTTTTACTCCGCCCTCTTCGCTTTCAAGAGCCGCACGACACATGGCGCATTGGGCACTTGAGATATTAGAAAAAAGAGAAAAGGCTATAGTAAAAACTACTATTTTTAAACTTTTGAATTTAGTTTGCATAATACGGCGAAATCATTAAATACACAATTACACCAGTAACAGCAACATATAACCAAATTGGGAATGTAATTTTTGCAATCTTTTTGTGTTTATCAAATCGTTGTGACCAAGCTTTTACATACGTAGTTAAAACCAATGGAATAATAATAATTGACAATAAAATATGAGTAATCAATATAAAATAGTAGACATATTTAATCGCTCCTTCTCCACCAAATTTTGTAGAATCAGAAGTCATGTGATATGCCACATACATAACTAAAAAAGCAACCGAACATGCGATGGCAACCTTCATTAAATTTTCGTGTAATTTTCTGTTCCCATTTTTGATGGCGATAACTGCAGCCACCAAAACAACAGCTGTTAATCCATTGATAGTTGCATAAATTGGTGGTAAAAATGATAGTGGTTGCACATCATAACCTAATTTTCTTAGATTAACTCCAAAAAGCAAAGCTACAACAGCCGGAATAGCAACTGACAATACTACAATTAGTTTGTTATATTTTGTTTCTTTATTCGTTTCCATATTATTCATCTAATAATTTTTTGATATCTTCTTTTATAGCTTCAACTCCAGAAGCCTCTAACCCATCATAATACAAAATTGGATTTCCTTGAGCATCTTTTCTGCATCTGATTTTTCCATTCTTATCTACTAAAGCAAATAAACCTGAGTGCTCAAATCCACCAGCTACTTTGTTGTTTTCACCGGCATATAAGTTAAAACCTTTGTTTGCCAAGCTATAGATATACTCTTTATCACCAGTTAAAAAATGCCAATTATAATGTTTTACCCCTAATAGATTAGCATGTTCTTTCAAAACTTGAGGCGTATCTTTTGCCGGATCAATCGTAATGGAAGCTATTCCGAAATTAGGATTCCCATAAAATTCTTCTTGCAATTGCAACATGCTTTGATTCATTTTTGGACAAATCGTAGGACAAGTTGAAAAGAAAAATTCCACCACATATACTTTTCCTAAATAATCTTTGTCGGAAATAGATTTATTATCTTGATTCGTTAATTTGAATGCTGGAACAGGACCAATTTCTACTAAATCTGATTTTTGAAATTTTGCAATAATTTTAGGCACAGCCCAAATCCCGAAAATCAAAACGATGAATGAAATTCCGATATATGATTTATTCTTCATTACTATTTATTTTGTTTTTCAATGTTTTCTTTGATATTATCTCTAAAAGCATCTTTTCTTTCGTTTTTATTCTTTTTTAAAGCCAAACGGTATTCGCGTAAGATAATCTTTATATCATCTGTCATTTCGTTATGTAAATCGGCAGCTGAAATGGTGTTATAACTTTCTTTATACTCGTTCTCACCATTTCGATTTTTTCCGTTTCTACCGCGATGATTCAATTCTTTATCAACAATAATAACCGCTGGAGTTCCTTTGTTATCATCTAACTGACCGTTCAATTTGTAACTATCATAGAATTCCTGAATTTTTTCTGGAGTTGAAAAAACAAACTTCCAACCACTCATATCTCCTGTAATGGGAGCTAATTCATCAATGATTTGTTGACATTCTGTTTCCTTTCCAGAAGGAACCACCATAATCATTTGGAAATCTTTAAACCCTTTGTATTTATTATAAATCTTCTGATTCAGATTGAAAAAGTTACCGCGATTTGTAATTACTTCTGTACCTACAAAGCCTAAAACAGTAATTTTTCCTTTCATTGCCTGTTTTGTTCCGTCTAAACTTGACCAATCGGAAGGAATTTCTTGATTGTTCTTAGAAATCGTTGGTAAAAAAAGAGAATTATGAGATGCCGTAGAAAACACCAAATAAATGGCAATAGGCAATATAAAAAGAGATATGAGGACTAATTTATTTTTCATTAGATGAAACTAATTTTGTTCATACAAAAGTAAAAAAAATCCCGATGTAAATCGGGATTATATATTAGAAACAAGTGTTAAAATATCCACTTTAAGTGACCTGTTTTGAAAACTTCGTAAACGTAATCTCCTTCAACTAACAAAATAAAGCATAAGTAAAGGATTAAGAACGTAACTGTCCAAACAATTGATCTTCTAAACCATTTTTTTTCACCTTCCATGTGCATGAATGCCCAAGTAATGTAATATGCTTTTACAATAGTTAAGATGATGAACAACCAGTTCAATAAGTTCATTCCTAAAAAATTAGTAAAAAATAATGATTTAGGTTTATAGATTCCGAATAAAACCTCTACGATAGTAATTACAGATAGAATTCCAAAAACTATCCAAATTCTCTTTGTATTTGATTCGTGTGCGTGTGCCATGATATACTTTTATTATATAATTATACTAAATAGAAGAAAGTAAATACGAATACCCACACTAAATCGACAAAGTGCCAGTATAATCCAACTTTTTCAACCATTTCGTAGCTTTTTCTCTTTTCGTAAGTACCTAATAACACATTAAAGAAAATGATGATATTAATTAATACTCCTGTAAATACGTGGAAACCGTGGAAACCTGTAATAAAGAAGAAGAAATTAGCAAATAATTTATGACCGTATTCGTTTCTAACTAAGTTAGCACCTTCAACTACATATTTAGCGTCTGCTAATCTTTTTAAAGACTCTTCTCTTGATAAAACTGTTTTATGTTTTTCAGCATTCAAAAATTCAGAACGAATTAAAATCGACTCATCAGCTTTGAAACCTTCTACTACTTCGTTAACAGAATAGGTTGGCAAAGTAGCTTCGTCCATGAACCAAACTCCATTATTTCTTTCGTGTTGTGTTCTTTCTTCATGTAATGTAACAGAAAAATCAGCAAGAGCTACTCTTTTAAAAGTACCATCTTCTTGTTTTTTAACAAACTGTAAGATTGAACCTCCTTTAGTTTCTACTGCACCATATTCTCCTTTGATGAAGTTTTTCCATTCCCAAGCTTGAGAACCTAAGAAGATAAAACCTCCGATAATAGTTAAAAACATGTAGAACGCTACTTTTGATTTTTTCATGTGATGACCAGCATCAACAGCTAAAACCATAGTAACTGAAGAGAAAATTAAGATAAAAGTCATTAACGCTACATAATACATTGGCGCATTTACACCATGTAAAAATGGAAAGTGGTTAAAAACTTCATCGGCGATAGGCCAAGTTTCAATAAATTTAAATCTTGAAAAACCATACGCGGCTAAGAAACCAGAAAAAGTTAATGCATCTGACAAGATGAAAAACCACATCATCATTTTACCATAGGTTGCTCCTAATGGTCCTGGACCTCCGTCTAAAGCGTGTTCGTCTGAAATAACTGTCGCTCCCATAAATTTTTTAATTGTTAAAAAGTTCCCAAATTTATTATTTTTTTTCTATTTGAAAAAATAGAAAAATAAAAACAAATAAACCCAAATAAAATCCATAAAGTGCCAATACATCGCACTTAGCTCTATACCAAGGGTTTGAGCCGAATTGTATTTTTGTTTATAATGATTATAAATTACTACTAAAAGCGAAATAATACCTCCCAAAAGGTGAGCAATGTGAACCAAAACAGCAATATACAAGAATGAAGTCGTTACATTACTTTCACTTCCTGTAAAGAAATAACCATTTTCGATTACTTGTCCAAATCCTTTAAATTGTAATACTATAAACGCAATTCCAAGCGCTAAAGTAAGCAATAAAAAGGTTGTAGCCATATTTCTGTTATCTTTTTTTGTTGCTTGTAATGCTAAATAAAAAGTAAAACTACTTACTAACATAGCTACTGTACTGATTACAAAAGCAGAAGGCAATACAAAATCTTTTAACCAATCTGGTCTTGACTTACTTACTACGTAAGCACTAGTTAATCCTGCGAAAATCATACAAATGCTAATCATTCCAAACCACAACAACAATTTGTAGGTTTTGCCTTTGCGAGCTTGTTCTTCTTCCAATGTCATTCTATTTTCCATAACTATCGTAAAAATTTATCTATCACATATATTATTTGCAACAAAGAGATATAAGATACACTTACTATCATTAATTTTCTTGCTGCTTTTTCATCCATTTGTTTATGTAACTGCACCGCATAAAACAACATCCATAATCCTAATAAAAATACGATTACCGCTGTAGTTTTAGACAAAATTAAATTCCCTGTAAATCCAAAAGCTGGAATTATGGAGGCTAAAATCATCCAAATGGTGTATAGTATCGTTTGAAGAGCGGTTTTTTTGTCTTTTTTACCTGTTGGTAACATGAAAAAACCTGCTTTTTTGTAATCGTCGTATAAAAACCAACCAATTGCCCAAAAGTGTGGAAATTGCCAAAAGAATTGAATGATAAACAATGTTCCTGCTTCAATACCAAAATGACCTGTAGCCGCTACCCAACCTAACATGAAAGGAATAGCTCCAGGAAAAGCACCTACAAAAACAGAAAGCGGTGTTAATGTCTTAAGTGGCGTATATAAACTCACGTACATGAAAATCGAAATTGCACCAAACATTGCAGTTTTAGGATTTACGTTGTATAGAATAGCTAATCCTAAAACGGTTAAAACGCAACCTAAAATAAAAGCATTTTGTTTTGTAATTCGACCAGAAGGTAATGGACGATTTTTAGTTCGGTCCATCTTGGCGTCTAATTCAATCTCTATGATTTGATTAAAAACATTGGAAGCACCAACCATGCAATAACCTCCAACGATTAATAGCACTAAAACTAGCCATTGAAAAGGTTGTTCCTCATTAAATCCTAACAAATAACCTGCAATGGTTGAAACCACTACACTAATAGATAAGCGCGCCTTTGTAATTTCTACAAAGTCTTTGTAAAGAGATTTTTTAATTTGAGGTTGTGTATTCGTGTCCACTTTAGTGTTTTTCGCTGTGAAATTGCGTGCAAAGATACAAATAAGATTATTGATTTCCTTTTAACAAATTACAGAAAATAGTTAAATCTACTAATAATCAAAATACCAGTTAAATAAATCGCTTCTTAACCCAATGGAAAACCAAGTAGTATTCGATTGAACTGTTGCCACAGTTTCCGCTGTTGGGTCAAAATTTCTTAACATTACATTTCCAAAAACTTTCAGGTTGTAGGCTGGATTTACTAGGTATCCAACTTGCAAATCAGCAATCATAACAGTAGTTTTATTTCCTTGAGCAATAGAAACTCCTGTGTCATACGGACGATTTTCGTCGTAATCTAAATAGATATTTCCTCCGTAGTTGAAATTATCGGTTCCGTTGTTGAAATCAAATCCGCGTTGGCCGTAAATTAATTTGGCATCAGCAAAATATCTTCCTCTGTAATAACGAGCAATTGCGACAAACTCTCTAAAATTTGCTCCCCATAAATGCCCCATACTTTGATTGTTATGACCGTAATTTGTAATTGGGTTACTATGCGAATAGACATAAGGACGCACTTGATTGTATTCAACCTGAAGTAATAAATTCTTTATTTTGAATGCATCGTAATATTTAGCCCCAACTTGGTAAGCAAATTTATTTCTCCAACTTTGATTACTTTCTTTTACATCTCCAATAGCAAATTCATCAATTAAGAACTGACCGTAAAAGTTAATACTGTTATTCCATTTGTACTTTGAAGAAACTCCTAATAAAGCATTTCCTGTTTTAGATGACGAACCAAACTCAACCGTTCTGTAAAAAATTAGTGGATTTACAAAGTTGAAATCGAAACCTCTTTCGTTAGTGTCAGTCCAAACCACATTTTCAAAGAAACCTAAATTCCATTTTTTGGTCACATTCCAACTCAAATAATGACTTGCCATGTATTTTGTAGCGTAAGTACCTTCAACTGTTGCTAAATCACGTACATCTTTTAACCACATGTAGGTATTCGTATATTTAATTTTCCAAAAAGTGGTATTGATTTTAAAATACGGATACGGACTAGCACCATCACTTTGCAATAAAGAACGATAACCATCACCTAAGAAATTTCTACCATAACCTAACTGAAGATTTACAAACTTACTAGGCTGGTATTTGATGTTTGCTTCCGCCAATGGAAAATCATAAGCGTCTTCTTTGAATCGTTTTGCTATTCCAATTCCCGGAATAATTGCCGGATTTCCTCCTGAAGGGCGAATACTTTCGGCATAAGCATTGTAATAATCTGCAAACCTTCCTTGACTTTCATAAATGGAAGTTGTAAAAGTTAATTGCGAACCCAAACCTCCATTTACGATTAAACCTCTTGTGTTTACAAATGTATTCGAAGATTCACTTTCGGTATCTTTTCCTACTCTAAAATCGAAAATTGGATTTAAAGTAAACCAATACTCCTCCCCTTGAATAGCTACTAGGTTTTCATTCCATAATTTTCTTCCCCACCAAGATTCTTTTTGCTTTAAAAAGGCTTTATTTACGGTTTCAAAATCATAATATTTTGCTACTTCATCATACGAATAAGGTTTTGAAGCAGTATGATTATTAGCTCCAACTTGATTCATTAATGCATCAAAAACACCATAATTTTGATGTGAAAATGGCACAACTCCAGAACTTTTAAATTGTGGATTTTCGAATGGTTTATAAACTATATCATCATATTCAGATAATTCTTTTTTGTTATCAATTAAAACTGTATTTGTTTTAGCATATTTTGTAGCCAAATCTTCTTGTGCATTTGGCGCTATTAACGGAATATTGATTTTAATCGAAAACTTTGAATAAGTAGGCTTTCCTGAATAAGTAGCAGGTTTTATTTTGGGTAACGATTCAAAAACGCGGTTAGCCTCTTTTTTTAATGATTCGTGTGCAGCATCTGTATAGATAACTTTGAAATTCCCAATAGTATCTACTTCAAAAACTGCAATTACAGTTCCTTTAAAATTTTGCTCTTGAAGTTCTTGTGAAACTTTAAAATTATTGTAAAAATAATTCTGAATCGTATTGTAAAAACACGTCTCTTGTTGTTTTCCGACAGCATTTTCGCATTCTGAAAATACTGGAAATTGTTCGTTATTTGAACTTTGAGCAAAAGTTGTAAATCCTAAAACTAACAACAGAAAACTATATATTTTTCTCATAAGATATTTTTAATAATCGCTATTTGAAATTTCGCCAGTTGCAATTGCTTTTGCTGCCGATGTACCAATTCTTTTGACACCTAATTGCACCATTTCAACCGCTTCTTCATACGTTCTAACTCCGCCAGCTGCTTTTACAGGTAATGGAAATGAATTTTCTAGCATTAATTTTATCGTTGCAACAGTTGCTCCGTTTGGAACACCTTCTGGCGTTTTATAAAAACCTGTTGATGATTTAACAAATACTTTATCATATTCTTTTTCGGCAAAATTAGCAATTACCACATTCTTTATTAATGTAGAAAGCTGCACAATTTGATGATTATCTAAAGCTGCAACTTCAATAATCCATTTTACAATTTTATTATGTGCTAAACCTAATTTTGTTCCTTGTAAAACTTGCTCTTTCACTGCATCAACTTCACCTCTTTTGAATGCTTCATAATCTAACACGAAGTCTAAATCATCAGCACCATTTTCGATAGCTTGTTTGGCTTCAACTAATTTATCTTCTAAAGTTCCGTTTCCTAAAGGGAAATCGATAACTGTTCCAATGGTAACTTTAGATTTTGCATCTTGAATCATTTTTTTTGCCAAAGCTACTTTGTCTGGACGAATCATGATTAATTTAAAATCATTATCGATGGCTTCTTGAATACAATTCACCACAACTTGAGTGTTCTCTTTTTCAGAAAGATTCGCCTGAGCTGCTGTTTTAAGATAAGTAGAATCTAAATAGTGCTTAATGTTCATTTTACATTGGATTATGAAAGTGTAAAAATAAAAAAATCCCATCGAAATGGGACTTTTTATAGTAATAATATTTTATTATCTTATTTTGAAGACTACAGGGATTGAATATTTGATTTTTACTGCTTTATCTCCTTGCTTTGCAGGAATTAATTTAGGTATTCTTTTTACCGCTTTTTCCGCTGCTTTTTGCATTTCAATTGTAGCTCTTTTATTGTCTAAAGCTTTTACACTTGTTATAGTTCCTTTTTCATCAATAACAAATTCAACTTGCGCCACCCCTTGTTTACCATCTTCTAAATCGCTTTCAGGATAAGTTAAATGTTTTACTATAGCTTTTGATAATTGCTCATCAAAGCAAGCTTTTTGTTCACTTCTACTTAAGCCTTTACAAGCTTCAAACATTGGCAACTGTTCAACTGTAAAAACATTTGGAGCTTCAGGAGTTTCTCCTCCATTACCACTATCTTTTGGATTATCTACTGGAGTTATGTCTGTTTTAGGGTTATCCGTTGGATTATCTTGCGTTGCAATTGGCGCTTTATCTTCGTCTTTTTTTGGTTCGTCTTTAGTCGCTTTAAAAACATGAGCTACTTTAGGAACTTTAACCACTACAGGTTTTGTAGCTGACTGAGGTTTAGTTACTGGCGCAGGGTTATAAACAAATGTTGGCTCGGAACTAATTTCAATAGGAGGCACATAACCAATAGATTTTGATGTGTCTTTAAAATTAAATTCAAGAATAAAAAGCACCACTAACATAGTAGCAATTAAACCAACTTGGAAATAGATAAAACTATTTTTTACTCTTTTCGGGAAATCAACATTTGCTTTCATAATATATAGATTAATAGTTAACGCTTTGTTAATTAATCTATACAATTTATATGCCAAAAAAAATCCCAACTAAAAAGTTGGGATTAAATATTATTGTAACTTGAATGTAATTGGCTGACTGTATTTAACTTTTACAGGTTTACCTCTTTGCATTCCAGGTTTAAACTTTGGTAATTTTTCGATAACTCTTTTTGCTTCTTTTTCTAAAAGTTCTCCACCTTTAGGTCCTCTAACTTGTACATTTGAGATACCACCGTCTTTATCAATTACGAATAAAACAGAAACTCTACCTTGAATACCATCTTCCATAGCTTTTTCAGGATATTGTTGGTTTTTCTTAATATGTTTAGCCATTTGCTCCATAAAACAATCTAAACGTTTGTTTTTTGCAACACCTTCACATCCAGGAAAAACAGGAACATCCTCGATAACTGCAAAAGGTACCTCTTCATCAATATCTTCAGCAGTTCCACCTTCTTCACCATAAGAAGATGCTGTATTAACAACAACTGCTTTATTTTCATCTACTTCAGTAGTTTCAATTTTTTTATCTTCAATAACCTGTTTGTTATCTACAATTTGAATTACTTCAGGAGCTGGTGGTGGTGGTGGTGGTAATTTTTGTACAGGAGGCATAGTTAAAATAACTTCTTCATCCTCTCCCATCATATTATCAGCAATTTCAAGTTTTTCAACTTCAACTCTTGGATCTTCCGATTTTAGCTCTATGCTGACGTAAGTTAACATTAAAACAGCTGTAAGACCTACAAGAAAATATAGAGAACTATTTCTTTTAGGGTCTACACTAGGATTTTTCTTTACTTCCATAATTTTAATTTTGAGGTGCTAATATAGTTAATATTAGAAATGTTTTAAAAAAATTTATTAAAAATTTTATTTTTTACACAAAACAAAGCCAAACATCCTACAATTGCCCCTAACGAATTAGCGACTACATCATAAAAATCAGCCTGTCTGGTTTTGGTCAATACGCCTTGTGAAATCTCAATAATTATGCCAAATACTATTGCTATAGCAACAATTAACAAACTATAATTTATTTTAAAATAAGATTGTTTTTTTGCTAAGCTCCAGAATATAACAAATACTAAGTAAAATAAAAAGTGTACTACCTTATCGCTTCCGACTACTTTTACTTTTGGAACCGAATTAAAACTTACCAAACTTGCAACAACAACAAAAACCGTCCAAGTTATAGCAAGAAATAAAAACTTACGCTCCGATAAGTGCTTTATAATCTTCACTTGATAAAAGTGATGCTACTTCTGATGCATCAGAAAATTTTACTTTTACCATCCAACCATCTCCGTAAGGATCAGTGTTTACTTTTTCTGGATCTGACTCTAAAGAATCGTTAAATTCGATAATTTCTCCTGATAATGGTAAAAATAAATCTGAAACTGTTTTAACTGCTTCAACCGTTCCAAACACTTCGTCTTTATCTAAAGTTTGATCTAAAGTTTCAACTTCAACATACACGATGTCACCCAATTCTTTTTGAGCAAAATCTGTAATCCCTACTGTTGCAACATCTCCTTCAATTGAAACCCACTCGTGGTCTTTAGTGTATTTTAAATTAGTTGGTATATTCATTTGGTTATAATTTTTTGACGTACAAATGTAATTGTATTTATTGAATTGAAAAAAAGGTTTTTGTTATTTTTTTGTATAAAAAAAACAACCGTACAATAATTGATTTTGGACGGTTGTTTTTACTTTCTTTTTGTATTTATTAGTTTCCGAAATTGTATCTTAAAGTAAATCCACCTCTAATATTTGTAATAGGGAAAGAAGTTGAAATAACTGCTTGCGAGAACTGATGATCGTAGAAGAAAATAGCAGTTAAATTTTTACTAAACGAATAATCGGCAGTTAATCTAATGGACCATAAATCTTGCCCTCCACCCAATTGATTGTTATCATAATCTAAATAACGTACAATTGTATTGTTTTTTCTTAGAGAAAAATCGGCTTTAATATTAATATCACTCTTTATAACTCCTGATACATTATCTGCTAATGCTGAATTTATAGTTACATCTTTAATTCGATACCCTAAACCAATTATATATTCATTACCACTAACTTCTGTAAGCAAGTTGTTATCAAAACTCATATTTAATGTTCTGTCTTTTTTAATTTCGGCAAGCACTTTAATTGAATTTTTCATTTCAAATTCAACTTTAACTAATGGATTAAACTGCTCAGCAAGATTAACATTTGAAATAATCTTAGAAGCAAAGAAATTTCCATTTGCATCTACAGGCGCTGTATTCAAATTAGAACGGAATGCATTTACGTTGTAACTTGCTCTGTAACCGTGTTGTAATGAAAAACGTTTGAAATTATCTTTGAACCATTTATAACGCATAAGTCCAGTATACTTTAATGTCCAGTTTGGCAATGGTACATTTCTAAATACACCTGTTGAAACTTTTTCAGCATCTTGACCTGAATAGGCTGCTAAGAAAGAAGGCAACAATACTTGCTGACTGTTTTTACCGAAACCTACCGGATAACCTTCAGCATCTCTAAGAAATGGCCCTCCATTATAATAACCCTCTGCTAACCTATTAGCAACAAGTAGTCTATTGTCTCTAAAATCTTGAAATGTTTGAGAAAAATTAACATCACTTTGAGCAAATGCTGTTGATATTAAAATGGTTGAAATATTGAAATTACCAAAATCATAAGGCGCTCTCGAATTATATTGCCCTCCCGAAACATCAAATTGCTCAGAGAAATTATAGGCATATGTTCTGTCAGCAGTTAAATCAATTGTTAAATCCGGAAACACTTCAAGTTTAGCAGTTAAATTTAATTTCTTGTTTTCAACTTGAGTGAAATTTTGATTAAACTCTGGAAATGATGTTAACCAACCATTTCTTGCAGCTTCATATCGAACGTCTGACTGACTTCCGAAAACAAACCCTAATGTTGGCTTAGAAGAACCAAAGAACCCTAATCCAGGTAAATATCCAGGTAAAACAGTTCCGTTATTTTCTGAATAATTTATCTGAATATTTTTAACACTCGTAATTACTCCTATTAAGCCACTTGCAAAAATACTTCGTTCTGAAGTTATATTATTTTTTGGCGCTGTTATTTGCTGTCCTGGTTTTGGAGCAACACTTTTATCTTTATTTGCAACTGGTTTTTTCTTATTATTTTTTGTTTTGGTTAATCCAATATATTTATAAAACATATCCATATTTAAAGTTGTATTCAACTTATGTGAATTTGCGTTTTGAATTGTATTACCCAAAGCATAAATATTTCCATCTTCTCCTGTAATTGTTGAAAATGCATCTGAAGCACGTTGCCAATTATAATCTCCTGTGTAAGTATAAGTAGATTTTACAAAACTTAGTATCGGAATTTTATTAATTGGCAAATCGTAATTAACAACTAATTGTTGGTTGTGTTGATTTGATTCTCCAACATTCCAATAATCATCCCAAATATCTAAACCATCAATTGGCAAATCATTTTCATCTAAATAATTACGCACAATATTATTAGACGAAGCCGTATAATTTAAACGAAGTGATTTTGTTAAATTGTAATTAAAGCCATACGTATAGTTAAAGAAATAATTTCTTCTATACAAATCACCTAAGCCAATTCCTTGCACTTCAACCAATCTAAAACGTTGACGATTGAACTGTCTAATAATATTAGAACTAAAGGAAACATTCGTTGGTAAAAAGTTGAAATTAAAATCGCTCAACATTTTATAATAACCACTTTTCTTAAATAATTTGGTGTTTTTAAAAGGCTCAACCGATTTTGGCTTAAATGTATAAGCGTAATCAACCGTTGTTCTGTTTTGTTTATCAATTAAATTTTCGATTTCATAATCGTGATGTTCTGTTTCATTTAATGAATAAGACAACGTTAAATTCTCTACATCATAAAAATGAGCCTTCTTTTCTGGATTTTTTTCTTTTTTAACTCCAATTAAATTAAAACTCGTTCTTTTCGTGTAATCGATAGCTCTTTGCTCAATATTTGCTCTTTCTGTAGCGTCAGTTGTAATATCTAATAACTGATCTAACTCGATATCTTGATAAAAAGGATCAAATCTTGGCGTGATAGTTTCTTCACCTACTGCATAGTTAAATGGTAAATTTATACCCCATTTTTTTGGCAATAACTTTCCTAAATTAAGATTAGTTACAATGTCATATTGAAAAACATCTTCTCTACTTCTTTCATTTGGACCTTGTTCTAACGCACCAAAACCAATAGTACTTACTCTTGTTGTCGCAGAAACATTTGCAAAGTCAGCAAAGTTGGTATCTAAATTAGCAACCGCTGCATAACCTCCTTTATTGTCCATGTCTGACATACGAAGTTCGTTAAACCAAACTTCTCCTCGTTGAATATCGCCAGATTTATTTTTAATACCAATCATTAAGGTACGAACCAATCCAAAGTTTGGATTACCTTTAATTCCAAGAGTTAATCTGTTGTCTGAAGAACCAATTGCTTCCTCTTCTACATATCCAATTCCATTTGGCTCAACTGTAATGATAGGGTCGTTTTGAAGATTTAAAATTTTTAACTTCGTTAACAAATCTAACGGAAGTTCAATTTCATTTTCTAAAGGCCATACTTCCTCTGGAGTTGAAGCACCAAAAGGTGTAACTTTCAAAGGCATTTCAACTTGGTAAAAGTTATCTGTAAAGTCGTTTCCGAAACGAATGAAAGCAATTAATTCATCGTCTTGTAAATCATTATCTTGAACAGCTTCTGCGTGTAAAAACATACGAAGTTTTTTAAACTGACGCATATCAACATTCACATTTTTGAAAACTGCTCTCGCGTCATCTGACTCTAAACCATTAACTGTTCCTCCTAATTTATCATAAACACGCAAAGAAAGCGATTGTTCATTTTGGTTGATTACGGTGTTGTTATTATACAATTGTTCTCTAACAACTCCAGGAGGTGTTACATATCTGATAGGACTTCTTTGTCCATTTTCTTGAATATTTAAAGCTACAACATCAAAACCTGTATTTTCATCATCAGGATCAGTATCTAATTCATCGAAATTACCTGTATAACGTCTCCATTCTCCTCTAACTAAATCTAGTGCTCCAAAACGTAAAGTTACTTCATCTTTAAATCCACTCATGTACATTCTCATGAAACGTATAGAACGAAAATCAGAAATTGGACCTACTTTATTTGCATCGGTAAACTCTAAAATTGGAATTTTATATAATATCCATCTAACTTTTCCAATATCTCCATTAGGTAAATCAACATTATTTACTTCTCTAACATCCGCTATATAATTTTGTCCCACAGGAACTCCGCCATCAGGATAAGGCTGAAATGGTACTTCAAATTTAAAATACGCATTGATGGTGTTCATCGTATTGTCACGATTTACATCTTCTACATCTGGAAAAGTCGTATTTCCTCTGTTATCGTTTGTAACCGTAACAGGTGAATTTCCTTCAAATCCATTATAATTTTTATATCGTGTAACTATATCACCTGAAGTCTCTAAATAGAATCGGTAATTATCAGCAGCAGGGTCAGGATACGATGCAAAATCGGTGAATTTAGCAATTTCTTCCGCATCAGTTAATCCATCAAAACCAGCATCTTGAACTGCTCTGTTTCCTTCGTTTGTATCAAATGCATAAATTAATGATTGTGACGCTGGAACTTCACCCCAAGCAGTACTGATTGTAGGTTGTACCGAACCAACTTCTGGCAACCCATTTTCATATAATTTTCTACCATCTGGCAATATATCTTCCGATATTTCACCTAAATTGAAAACTAATTTTCCTGTATTGGTAGGATCTGTAACATCACCTGTATTTCCAAAATAGGGATCCATTACCCAAAACTGAATATATTCTACATTTGATTGTTCAAAATTGGTTGAATTAATGGAACGCATGATTCCTCCCCAAGTTTCGGGAGCTTCTAAATCGGAAAACTGATTGGTTGCACTTAGACTTGGATTAAAATTATAAGGACCTCTATCCTTAGGAAAATAACTTAAATCAAGTGTAGAAATTACAGATGTTTCTCCTTGAGCAATATCAGTAACAGGATACAATTCGCGACTAAAAACACGTCTAGTTTTATTGAATGATAAATCATCATCATCAATTCCAGATGGTGTTTGTGTATAAAAAACAGGGTCAATTGTATACCAAGAAAGTTTACTTCTTTTATTTCCTACATTTAAATCATTCACTGGAGGTTCAACTGCACCAGTTGTTCCATCATAATTATCCTCTAATGGCACACTTGATAATGTCCAAGCTAGCGGCGAACGCATATCAATAGTTGTTTGAGAACCTTCAAAATCATCTATATAAGTTGTAGCCTCTCCATTAAATTGATCTGCTTTAGAACTACCAGGTTTTAAATAGGCAATTTCTCCTCTAAATGATAAATTTGAAGGCACATCAGTATCAATATTTGGTAACTTGTTTACTAATCTTGTAAAGAATGGTACTTCTGTTGAGTAGTTTGTATTAAACCCAAAAATCGTATTATTCACTGATTCCTGACCATAATTTGATTTAGTAGTAAATGGTCTTTCAGACATGTTTAAAATAGTGGCTCCCATTAAAAACTTGTCATTAAATTTATGTTCTACATTTAAACCCCAAAATCTTCTTGTTTGCTGACCAAAAACTGAATTATTTTCAACAGAAACCTCGATTGGAGTATTAGATGCTTGTAATGAAGGATCTAAAATATTCACCTTCCCCATTTGGTAATTTACCGTATAATCAACTCCTTCTACTAAAACTCTTCCTCCAGCCGTTACCACAACAGAACCTTGTGGTACATTAAAAGCACCAATAGAAATTCCATCGCCACCCATAGATTTAAAACGTCCTTTTAACTGGAACTTATTTTTAGCACTTTCCTGTAAAGCAGCCGCTTGTGTATTTTTATATAAGTTTCTAAAAACGTATTTTACTTGATTCGTGTTGTACGTTAATGGATCATCATAATTTTCAACTAGAGCTGGCACATCTAATTTTTCAAATAAATGCTTACCAAATGGCTCAACTTTTGGAAAAATAATTTTTCCACGTTGCGTATCCACTGTTAAACCTGGATAGAAATCGAAGAAACCATCACCACCTTCTTGTGGGTCATTTGTATAATTTAACTGATCTAAATTAAATACTTTTAACAAAGGTGTCTGCTCAACATCAGCTGGTAGTGGATCGATGCCTGATTGTGAAATATAGTTTAAAGGAGAAGGATCTGTGTAAAGAATATTTAATTTAAAATCTTCTTGTTGCAATTGATACCCTCCAGGAATTTGATAAATATTTTTCATCATCAAGTTCCAAGTTGGCATAGTATAATCAACTCCTGCTAATTCATATTCATTAATAGTTAAATTACTTTTCAATAATTTTAATATTAGTGCTTGTGAATTTGGAATACCTGTTCCTCCAACATTTGTTGCATCAACTCCATCAGTACCAAATTCACCCACTTGATACACATCACTTCCAATGGTATATTGATAAGAAACCGCTAAAACTTCATCGTTTGCTAATCTTTGGTTTAACGAAATATATCCTAATTGTGGATGATACGTATATTCTGAAGGTGTTAGTTTTCTTGCATTTTCAAGTTTTGCAAAATCAATTCCTTCAGAAGCACCAATAGTAGGACTAAAACCATTCGACGCTAAAGAAACATCTCTAATTGAACTATTTAAAAAATTACTTCCAATACCATTTGGATCATATTTATTGTTGGCATTATTAGAAGGCGTATTGGCCGGAACATTATAAAAGTTAGGATGAGACGTTAAATTTATATGAACCGTTTCTTGTGGTAAAACACCCGTTAATGGTGCTTCTCCTAAATCTTGAAGTGCCACGATGTTTCTAAGATTATTTTCTGTAGAATTTACGCGGTTTTGTTTATTGGTTATCCAAACTTCAATTCTATTAATTTGTACTCGAGAGTTAATGTAAGGGAATGTTTCTAAAGCTTTATCATAGTTGTTTCTAAAATATTGCGACAAGAAATAGTGACGATCAGCATCGTAATCCAAGGCAAAAATTTCGAAATCTTGAAGTGTTCCTCCACCTTGAGCTGTTACTGATTTTGTTTGTGATTTTTGCTCCGAAAAAACTCCTGTAAATGTTGTTTTTCCAAACTGTAATTGTGCCTTAACTCCAAATAAACTTTGCGCACCTCTAACTAAAGAATTAGACAACGGAAAACTCACATTACCAACTTCAATTTTTTGAATTATATCATCTTCTGTTGGTGTATATTCTAATTTTATTAAGTTTTGAAACGCAAAAGTAGATTGTGTGTCATAATTTACGTTTACATTCAAACGCGTTCCTACTTTTCCTTGTAAACCAACGCTAATTCGCTGATCAAAATCAAAACTGGTGGTTTGTCTGTTTCTTGGAGAAAAAGAAGGATTATCTTGTTTTGTGAAACGAACTCCTAAATCAATTTCTACCGAACCTGTTGGCTTTACATCTATAGTGTTACCTCCAAAAACAGTTTCAAAAAACTTAGAATTCACATAATATCTTGGTAATAAATCTTTCTTCGCTTCTTCTGAACCTGCTTTTTTACCATCCATAGCCGCAGATTTCTCTTGATAATACTTTCGCATTTGCTCACGCAAAACAAGTTCTTGGTACTGTTTTGGCGTAAGCATCAATGGATAATTTATATTAAATCCGTCTACAGAACTTGTATAAATATAACGATCAGAAGCAGCATCGTAGGTATATTTGTCTAAAATACTCACAGGATTAGGCATTGTTAACTTACCTAAATCAACACCCGTTTTTACAGTATCTTGTGCTTCTTCATCTACTTGTGCTTGTAGCGAAAAAGAAAAGAGCATACATAATAATGCAAGACTATATTGTAATTTATTAATTGCTTTTATGTTGATATTTTTCAAGTTTTATAAATTTTTTAAAGCTTGTTTTATTAAGTTTTCTACAGAGGCATTTGGGGTTTCTCTAATAATTTTATCGATGACTTTTTCGGCAGCTTTTCTAGCAAAACCTAAAACTTCTAAAGCAGATAACGCTTCATCTTTATTTGTATTGCTTTCAATGACCGAAACTTCATCTAAATTGTACACTTTTAACACTTTTTCTTTTAAATCTAAGATAATTCGTTGGGCTGTTTTAGCTCCAATTCCTTTCATAGATTGCATCATTCCTACATCATTTGAAGCAATTGCCTGAATAATTTGACTAGGCGCTAACGAAGACAACATAGTTCTAGCAGTACTAGCTCCAACTCCAGAAACCGAAAGTAATAATTTGAATAATTCGCGTTCTTGTTTTTCTACAAATCCATACAAAGTATGTGCATCTTCTTTGATTTGTAAAAAAGTGAATAATTTCAGACTTTCAGAATCGGGTAATAATGAATAAGTGTGTAATGAAATATTGATATGATAGCCCACACCATTACAGTCAATAATGACTTCGGTAGGTGTTTTTTCAACTAATCTTCCTTGAATGTGCGCTATCATATTTGTATTATTTGTTAAGCTTTCTTCCTTTTTCTTGAGCGTCTACAACAGCTACTGCTGCCATATTTACCATTTCTTCCACGCTTGCTCCTAATTGAAATACGTGAACTGGTTTGTCTAATCCTAAAATAATTGGACCGATTGATTCAGCCTTATTCAGCTCTTTCAATAATTTGTAAGTAATATTTGCTGAATCTAAGTTAGGAAAAATAAGTGTATTCACTTTTTTATTTACCAATTTTGAAAACGGAAACTTACTTTTTAGCATGTCTGGATTCAAAGCAAAGTCCGTTTGAATTTCTCCGTCTACCACTAAATCTGGGAAATTTTCATGTAAATAGGCTACTGCTTGACTTACTTTACTTGGTCCTTCATTGTGTGATGAACCAAAATTTGAGTAAGACACCATTGCAATTACAGGCTCCATTCCAAACATTCTTACGGTTTTAGCTGTCATTAAAGCAATTCTAGCTAAATCATCAGCTGAAGGATTTGGATTAATCGCTGTATCCGATAAGAAAATTGGACCTCTCGCGGTCATCATCATATTGGTTGTAGCAATTTTAGAAACACCTGGCGCTTTATCAATTAATTGAATAACGGGCTTAATTGTTGAAGGATAACTTCTTGAATATCCAGTTACCAAAGCATCTGCTTCTCCTGTGTTTACCATCATTAAACCAAAATAGTTACGCTCACGCATCCATTTTTCAGCATCTAATAAGGTAATTCCTTTGCGTTTTCTAGTTTCCCAAAAATGCTTCGCATATTCTAATCTTTTAGCTTCAGATTCTTTAGTTTTTGGGTCAAAAACCGGCACTTCAGTATCAAAACCAATTTCTTCTTTTAATTCTTTGATAATTTCTTGGTTTCCTAATAAAATTGGGAATCCAATACCTTCTTCATGTACAATTTGCGCTGCTTTCAACACATCAATTTGATCTGCTTCTGCGAAAATGATACGTTTTGGATTCGTTCTTGCTCTGTTGGTTAACAAACGAATCATTTTGTTATCAGAACCCATACGTTCTAATAATTCGTCTTTATATTTTTCCCAATCGGTAATTGGAGCTGTCGCTACACCTGAATCCATTGCTGCTTTTGCAACTGCTGGTGGTACTTCGGCAATTAATCTTGGGTCAAAAGGTTTCGGAATAATATAATCGCGACCAAACGTTAATTTGGTTTCGCCATATGCAATATTTACTTGTTCTGGAACTGATGCTTTTGCCAAATTAGCTAAGGCAACTACAGCAGCTTTCTTCATTTCCTCATTAATTTTAGTCGCTCTAACATCTAAAGCGCCTCTAAAAATAAATGGGAAACCAAGTACATTATTTACCTGATTAGGATGATCAGAACGGCCTGTTGCCATAATGATATCTTTTCTGGTAGCAATTGCTAAATTGTAATTGATTTCAGGAGTTGGATTTGCCATCGCAAAAACGATAGGATTATCCGCCATTCCTAACAACATTTCAGGCGTAACAATATCTCCTGAAGACAATCCGATAAATACGTCAGCATCTTTCATCGCGTGAGCTAAATCATCGAAATGTTTATCTGTTGCATAAGGGCGTTGCATGTCGGTAACTCTCGGGTCGTCTTTACGTAATGCTCCTTTACTGTTGAACATTACAACGTTTTCAGGTTTAACACCAAAAGAAACATATAAATTAGCACAAGCAATGGCAGCAGAACCTGCTCCAGAAATGACCATTTTCACATCTTCCATTTTCTTTCCAGCTAACTCAACTGCGTTCAATAAAGCCGCTGATGAAATGATAGCGGTTCCGTGTTGGTCATCGTGCATTACTGGAATATTCAATTCCTCTACCAAACGTCTTTCAATTTCGAAAGATTCTGGTGCTTTGATGTCTTCTAGGTTAATTCCTCCGAAAGTTGGAGAAATATTTTTTACCGTTGCAATGAATTCTTCAATGTCTTTTGTTCCAACTTCGATATCAAAAACATCAATATCAGCGAAGATTTTGAACAACAAACCTTTACCTTCCATTACAGGTTTTGAAGCTTCTGGACCAATATCTCCTAAACCTAAAACTGCGGTTCCGTTTGATATTACAGCTACTAAATTTCCTTTTGCGGTATATTTATAAACGTTATTAACGTCTTTTTCAATTTCTAAACAAGGCTCTGCAACTCCTGGAGAATAAGCCAAAGCTAAATCTCTTTGTGTTGCATATTTTTTTGTGGGAACTACCTGAATTTTACCAGGTGTAGGTTTTGCGTGATATAATAAGGCTTCTCTACGTTTACTATCTTTATGCATGGTTTTTTATTTTACTAACTTACAAATATAAGGGTATACGTATAAAATGAGAAATTATTTTGGCATTCTTTTGAAAAAATAAATGGATTATCTGGTATAGTTATTTGAATTCAGGCTCGAATGGATATTTTACATAGCACAAAAAATTAATTTGAATCCAAAATTTTTACAGGTATTTTTTTATCAAATTTTATTACTCCATCAAAGATTTTACAATTGTTAGTTTTAATATTTTCTTTTACATCCCAAGGTAATATTTCTATTGCTCTAGAGGTTTTTGCATCTATGAAAAATTGTGCATAATATTTTTTGTTTTTTTTGATATCAGCACTAACACTATTAATATGTTGGATTCCAATATTTTGGTCAGTTATTTTTACATATCCAATAAAATATTTTTTCTCTTTGGGATGCAGTATAAAACCAGCGCTTACGTCAGGTGATTTCTTTATATAATCGTATTCAATTCTTTGATTCGCTGAATTTCTACTGTCATCACAATCAAAGGAATTTACAAAATCAGTAATTGTTAATCCACAGTTTACAATCTTATTGTCATTTGTGATATTTAACTCTAATAATTTATCATTTAATATTAAACTTTTACTATGATCAAATATTGTAGCAAAATTATTATTAATATATATAGCTTTATCTGAATTATTTTCAAGAGAATACTTAATTATATTAGCAGTGTCTTTTGTTGAATTTAATGAATAAGTTACTAAAGTATCATTTAAGACATTTAAAATAATACTCTCTTTTTTGTTACTGTTACATGAAAGAAGAAAAAAAATTGAAATGGCACATATAAATTTCATAAAGACGATGTTTAAATTATTGAATTATTACTTTTTAACCAAACCCTTCACCTTTTTAAACCCCGTCATCAACAAAACAGCTACCAACCCAAATGCGATTCCAACGCCAAATTCAGCTACCGTTGATGGAATACTAGGTGGTACTAAATGATGAATATATTCGATATTATGAAGAAAAATACCTCCTGAAACTAAGATAAGCGCGATAGTTCCTACGACAGCAAGGAATTTAATAACAAGTGGCAATGCTTTAATCAAAATACCACCTAAAGAAGACAAAAATCCTTTATCATTGCCTTTTTTCATTAAATAAAATCCTGCATCGTCCATACGTACAATTAAAGCTACGATTCCGTAAACTCCAACGGTAGCAATAATAGCTACAAAAGTTACACTTAAAATTTGGGTAATCAATGGATGTTCTTTTTCCATTGCTGTTCCTAAGGCGATGATGACAATTTCAAGCGAAAGAATAAAATCGGTTTTAATAGCGGAACTCACTTTTGCTTTTTCTGAATTTTCGTCTTCTTCCTCAAGCTTACTTTCTTTGATAACTTCTTCACCTTTTTTAGCACGATGAAAAAGATATTCGATAATTTTCTCCACACCTTCGTAGGCTAAGTAAACTCCTCCAATGATTAAAGCGGCTTTAATGGCTGGCGGATACAACCAATTCAAAACAAAAACTACCGGCAGAATAATTAATTTATTGATAAACGAGCCTTTTGTAATCGCCCACAACACCGGAATTTCTCTTGAAGCTAAAAATCCAGTTGCTTTTTCGGCATTAACTGCTAAGTCATCTCCTAAAATTCCTGCTGTTTTTTTGGTTGCTAATTTACTAGTCATTGCTACATCGTCCATCAATGCAGCGATATCGTCTAAGATTGCGAAAAATCCTGATGCCATAATTTTAAATTTTCTATTTAATAACCCTCAAAGCTACGTCAAAGTTTTCTTTTGGAAAATATTTTTTGTGTGAAAAAGTTATACAATTTTATTTCTTCAAAAAATTGATATTACGAAGTAAGCCATCGTATTTGGTTCGTTTCACAGCAGAATTTTTAAATACTTTCTGAAATGTATCCACCGTAATTTCTTCCCAATCCGATTTTGAGAAATTTAAAATATCTGAATTCGCTTGAAAAAGCGGTTCATTATGAGGTTTTGAGAAACGATTCCACGGACAAACATCTTGGCAAATATCACAACCGAACATCCAATCGTCAAATTTACCTTTCATTTCTTGTGGTAAATTATCTTTCAATTCAATGGTGAAATAAGAAATACATTTGCTTCCATCCACAACATACGGAGCCACAATAGCTTCCGTGGGACAAGCATCTAAGCAAGCCGTACAACTTCCGCAATGATCTGTTGTAGGTGTGTCGTATTCCAATTTCAAATCAATAATTAATTCGGCAATAAAATAAAATGAACCGACTTTTTGGGTAATTAAATTGCTGTTTTTTCCAACCCAACCCAAGCCACTTTTTGCCGCCCAAGCTTTGTCTAAAACCGGTGCCGAATCTACAAAAGCCCTGCCTGAAACTTCTCCAATTTCAGTTTGAATGAAATGTAATAATTCCTTTAACTTCTCTTTTATGACATGATGATAATCTTGTCCGTAAGCGTATTTGGAAATCTTATACGAATCATGATTTTGAAGTTCGGAAGGATAATAATTCAATAATAACGAAATCACGCTTTTAGCATCATCTACCAATAAAGTTGGATTTAAACGTTTGTCAAAATGGTTTTCCATGTAACTCATTTGACCGTTCATTTGATTGTTTAACCAGTTTTCTAAACGAGGCGCTTCCTCTTCAAGAAAACCTGCTTTGGAAATACCACAAGACAAAAAGCCGAGTCTTTTGGATTCGGCTTTTATCAACTGTGTGTATTTTTCTTTATTGTTTATCAAACTAAAATAAACCTCCTTGAATATTATTTTTAATTTTCCCTAAATGCTTATAAGCTTTTTCGGTTACTTCTCTTCCTCTTGGTGTTCTCATAATAAAACCTTCTTGAATTAAGAAGGGTTCGTACACTTCTTCAATAGTTTCACCACTTTCGGAAACAGCGGTAGCCAAGGTTGATAATCCAACTGGTCCGCCTTTGAATTTTTCTATTATAGTTAACAGAATTTTATTATCCATTTCGTCTAATCCGTGCGCATCTACATTTAAAGCTTTCAAAGCAAATTTTGCGATTTCAATATCAATTTTACCGTTTCCTTTGATTTGGGCGAAATCTCTAACACGACGTAATAAAGCATTAGCGATACGAGGTGTTCCTCTACTTCTGCCAGCGATTTCTATTGCAGCTTCCATTGTAATTGGCATCTTTAAAATGGATGAACTACGTTGGACAATTGTGGTTAATAATTCGGTGTTGTAATATTGTAAACGACTTTGAATTCCGAAACGAGCACGCATTGGAGCCGTCAATAATCCAGAACGAGTGGTTGCTCCAACTAAAGTAAACGGATTCAAATTGATTTGAACCGTTCTTGCATTTGGACCCGATTCAATCATGATATCAATCTTGAAATCTTCCATTGCAGAATATAAATATTCTTCAACAATTGGGCTTAAACGGTGAATTTCGTCAATAAACAAAACATCACGCTCTTCAAGATTTGTTAATAATCCAGCTAAATCTCCTGGTTTATCTAAAACAGGTCCTGAAGTAATTTTGATTCCTACTCCCAATTCATTTGCTAAGATATTTGCCAACGTTGTTTTACCTAAACCTGGAGGTCCATGAAACAACGTATGATCTAAGGCTTCTTTTCGCAAATTAGCCGCTTGTACAAAAACAATTAGATTTTCTAATACTTGTTCTTGTCCAGAAAAATCATCGAAACTAAGTGGGCGCAACGCTTTTTCGATATCAATATCTTGCGGAGAATAGGATTCTTTATTGGGATTCAAATTATCGTTCATAAAAGCAAAGATAAGTAAAGTTATAAAACAAAAACCTCTCCGATTGGAGAGGTTTGTATATTGTGGAAAAAATCTTAGTGATGTAAAACTTCTTCTCCTTCTTTCATTGGTGTGATTTGCGTAACGAAGTCTTCATCATGACCTGGTTTACTGTAATCATAAGGCCATCTGTGTACTTCTGGAATTTCACCAGGCCAGTTACCGTGAATATGTTCAACTGGTGTAGTCCATTCTAAAGTATTTGATCTCCATGGGTTTTGAGTTGCTTTCTTACCATAGAAAATACTATAGAAGAAGTTCCAGAAGAAAACGATTTGGAATGCAGCTCCAACGATAGCAAAAATCGTAATTAAAACATTCACATCAGCTAATTCATCAAATAATGGGAAAGCTGAGTTAGTGTAGTAACGTCTTGGTAAACCGGCCATTCCAATAAAGTGCATTGGGAAGAAAACTCCGTAAGCACAAACAGCAGTTACCCAGAAGTGAACGTAACCTAAGTTTTTGTTCATCATTCTACCGAACATTTTAGGGAACCAGTGGTAAACACCAGCAAAGAATCCGTAAAGTGCAGAGATACCCATTACTAAGTGGAAGTGAGCTACTACGAAATACGTATCGTGAACGTTAATATCTAAAGTTGAATCTCCAAGAATAATACCAGTTAAACCTCCAGTGATGAAAGTAGATACTAATCCAATTGAGAATAACATTGCAGGATTTAATTGTAAGTTACCTTTCCAAAGTGTTGTAATGTAGTTGAACGCTTTTACAGCAGATGGAATTGCAATTAATAATGTAGTAAAGGTAAATACTGAACCTAAGAAAGGATTCATACCTGAAATAAACATGTGGTGACCCCAAACAATAGTTGATAAGAATGCAATTGCTAAGATAGAAGCAATCATTGCACGGTAACCAAAAATTGGTTTTCTAGAGTTTGTAGCAATAATTTCAGAAGTAATACCTAAAGCTGGTAATAATACAATGTATACTTCAGGGTGACCTAAGAACCAGAATAAGTGCTCGAATAATACTGGAGAACCACCTTGGTAATGTAAAACTTCACCTTGAATGAAAATATCTGATAAGAAGAATGATGTTCCAAAACTTCTATCGAAAATTAATAATAAAGCAGCAGAGAATAATACTGGGAAAGATACAATACCGATAATAGCTGTTACGAAGAAAGCCCATACTGTTAAAGGCATTCTTGTCATTGTCATACCTTTAGTTCTTAAGTTGATAACTGTAACTACGTAGTTCAATGATCCCATTAATGAAGATGCAATGAAAATAGCCATAGAAGCCAACCATAAAGTCATACCTAAACCTGAACCAGGAATTGCTTGAGGTAATGCACTTAAAGGAGGATAAATTGTCCAACCTGCAGATGCTGGTCCTGATTCTACGAATAAAGAGCAAATCATGATAACACAAGAAACGAAGAACAACCAAAAAGATAGCATGTTCATAAATCCTGAAGCCATATCACGTGCTCCAATTTGTAATGGAATTAACAAGTTACTAAATGTACCACTCAAACCAGCGGTAAGTACAAAGAATACCATAATTGTTCCGTGAATAGTTACCAAAGCAAGGTAAATATCATTACGCATTACTCCATCTGGCGCGAAATTATCGCCTAAGAATACTTTGAAAATTTCGAAAGATTCTTCTGGCCATGCAATTTGCATACGGAAGAATAAAGATAAAACAACTCCAACAATACCCATCAATAAACCTGAAATAAGGTATTGCTTCGCTATCATTTTGTGATCAAGACTAAAGATGTATTTAGTAATGAAAGTTTCTTTATGATGACCGTGATCGTGTGACATACTAATTCTATTATATTTAATATAAAATAACTTATTTAATAACTTGAGCTACAACTTTAGTTGAATCAACAGCTACTGTAGTAGCTTCAGCAGGCACTGCTGCTGGTGCAGGAGCATTAGCTTCTTTCCATTGTTGCGCTAATGTAGGTTTTTCAGCTAACCATGCTTTAAAATCAGCAGGCGTATCAACTACTATTTTCATTTGCATATTGTAGTGAGATGCACCACAAATTTTATTACATAATAATAAATAATCAAATGTATAAGGGTCTAAAGCTACACCACCTTCAGCAACAATTTTCTTACTGTTTTTTGTTCTGATTTTGTTGATTTTATCAACTTTAGCAATAATTGCTTCATCATTTCTCATATCAGCAGTTGTAACTGTTGGGATAAAAGAAAATTGTGTAATCATACCAGGAACACAGTTCATTTGTGCTCTAAAGTGAGGCATATAAGCAGAGTGTAAAACGTCTTGAGAACGCATTTTGAAAATTACTCTTTTTCCTTTAGGGATATGTAATTCAGTAACCACTTTATCATCTTGAGCAGCTGGGTCAGCTAAATCAACACCTAAAGTATTAATACCTTCAATTAATCTTACGTTTGCTTTTCCTAACGTTTTATCATCACCAGCATAACGTGCTTCCCAACCAAATTGTTTAGCATATAATTCGATAACAATAGCATCTTGTTCGTCTTCTTTATCAACAAACATAATGTCGTTCCAAGTATATAAACCATACATAATTAAACCTGCTAAAACGATAACTGGAATAATTGTCCAAATAGCTTCTAACTTATTATTGTCTGCAAAGTATAATGCTTTTTGACCTTCTTTACCTCTATATTTAAAAGCAAAGTAGTGTAATAAGAACTGAGTAATAGTTTGAACGAAGAAAATCAAAGCCATAGAAATAGCCATTAAATTATCTACGTCTTTACCATGTTCAGAAGCAGGAGTACCTAATACTAAATCACCCCAAGCATATAATGAATAAATAGTGAATACATAAATGAAACCAACAAAGGCAAACATTAAGTAACCATTAACACTATTATCTTTGTCATTAGCAATTTCGTCATTGTCTGAAGAACCGCCAATTTGGGTTAAATCAAAAATTTTAGTTAATTGCCAAACTGCAATACCGACTAGAACTAAAATTATAAATACCAAGAAACTTGTCATTTTTATTTCTTTTTAACTATTAATAATGAAAATGTTTACTTTCCTCAATGAAAGGATTTCCTTTTGGAACTAATGGAGCCTTAGTTAAAGCTGTAAATACAACGAAGATAAATAAACCTAAGAAGAACATTAAAGCTCCAATTTCAGGAATACCAATAAACCATTGATCACCAACTGTTGCAGGCATAATCATATTGAAGAAATCAATATAATGTCCAAATAATATTACGATACCTGCCATAACTACAATCCAAGTTAAACGTTTGAAATCTGTGTTGATTAAGATTAACAATGGGAAAATGAAGTTTAAAGCTAACATTCCGAAGAAAGGTAATTTGTAGTGTTCGATACGAGTTACGAAGTAAGTAACCTCTTCTGGGATATTTGAATACCAAATCAACATAAATTGAGAGAACCATAAGTATGTCCAGAAAATACTGATACCAAACATAAATTTAGCTAAATCGTGAATGTGACTTGTATTAACATGCTCTAAATATCCTTTAGATTTTAAGTATAAAGTAATCATTGCAATTACAGTAATTCCACTTACGAAGAAACTAGCAAATACATACCATCCAAATAAAGTACTGTACCAGTGTGGGTCAACAGACATAATCCAGTCCCAAGACATAATTGACTCAGAAACGATAAAGAATACTAGGAAAAATGCTGCTAACTTGAAGTTTTTCTTGTAAGGTGCATTATCTTCAGCGCTATCTTGTGCTAATGAATTTTGTCTGAATTTGAAACGAACAAAATTCCATACAACTAAAATAATTGCCGCAGTTGCTAAAAATCTTCCAACACTTAACCAACCTTTTTTAAGGAAAATAAGTTTGTCAAATTTAACTGATTCTGGGTTAACAACTTCAGGATCCATCCATACAAACAAATGATTGAAATGCATACCTGCCGCAACTAACAATACAAAGAAAATAATAGAACCTGGTAATAAATACGCAGTAATACCTTCCATAACTCTAAATAAGATTGGAGACCAACCAGCTTGAGCAGCATATTGAATAGCATAAAAAGCTAAAACTCCAACTGAGATTAACATAAAGAAGATACAAGCTACATACAAAGCAGCCCAAGGCTTGTTTTGTAATTGGTGTAATACATGTTCTAAATGTGCTTTATGATCATCATGTGAATGAGCATCTGCTTTAGCATGAGCATCTTTTTCATCAACTATTTTTTTAGCAGTTGTATAATCAACTCCCACAACTTTTGCAGAATCCGAAACAATCGAATCAGAAGCATGGCTAACTACAACAGTTGCAGAATCAACTACAACAGCAGAATCTGCTACAGCATGAGTTTCAGCAGCATGTGGAGCAACTTTCTCTACATGAGCAGCTTCATGACCATGATGACTATCTGCTAATAATTTTTCTACATCCTCAATTGTTTTAGGAGCGGCCATGAAACCAATTCCAATACCAATTGCACCTAAAATCATTAGGACGAATGAAAAAGTTTTTAATTTACTTGAAAACGTGTACATATCTATTATTTTCAAAAAGTTTTACTATTATAATCCAGCTTTTAATTTTAAAACGTAGTCTGCAACTACCCAACGCTCTTCTTGAGACAATTGATTAGCATGAGAACCCATAGAGTTTAATCCATAAGTAACTACGTGAAAAATACTTCCGTCTGTAATTTCTCTATCTTTATAACTTGGTACTCCAAGGAATTTTTCTTTAACCACTAAATTTCCTTTTCCATCACCTTTATCACCGTGGCAAATTGCACAATAAACAGTGTATAATTCTTTAGCTTTATCTTGGTTGATTGCTGTAGAATCTAATGGAGATTTTAAAGTTGCTTTAGCTAAAGCATATCCTTCTGGTGTATTTGGAATTTCGTAAGGAACAAATCCTCTTTTAATTGATCCCTTTGCAGGCACTTGAGCTTCCACTCCACCTTTAAATACATTATGTTCAGAGTACGTTTCATAAGAAACTGCTTCGTACATATTAGGGAAAAACTGATAGTTTGGTTTTGCTTTATCGAAACATGAAGTTGCCATGAAAGACAAACCTACTACTGCTACTATTTTATATAAACTTTTCATAACTATCTATTAATGCTTTTCTACAACTTTAACTTCAACTGCTCCAGTGCTTGTAAAGAAAGAAACTAATTCTTCTTCGTTACCGTGAATACCAACTTCCATTAAGAAATGGTCATCTGTAGTTCTTACATCTGGATTTTCAGCTTGTTTAAAAGGCCATAATTTACTTCTCATATAAAAGGTAATAACCATTAAGTGAGCTGCAAAGAAAACCGTTAATTCGAACATAATAGGAACGAAAGCTGGCATGTTATCAATATAACTAAAACTTGGTTTACCTCCAATATCTTGCGGCCAATCTTGAATCATAATAAAATTCATCAATGCAGTTGCAACAGATAAACCAATAATTCCATAAATAAAAGCACAAATAGCAATTCTTGTTGGAGCTAATCCCATTGCTTTGTCCAATCCGTGAACTGGAAAAGGCGTATAAACTTCTTCGATATGATGATGAGCTGCTCTAGTTTGTTTTACAGCATCCATTAAAACATCATCATCATTATATATAGCGTGTATTACTTTATTACTCATGATATTAATGATTATCTGAATGATTATGACCGTGTTGTTCTCTTTCTTTCTTGTAATTATCTCCAGAAGCTTTTAAGATTGTTTTAACCTCTGCCTGAGCAATTACAGGGAAACTTCTAGAATATAATAAGAATAATACAAAGAAGAATCCGATAGTTCCAATATAAATACCAGCATCAACAAAAGTTGGTTGGAACATTGTCCATGAAGATGGTAAATAATCTCTGTGTAATGAAGTTACGATAATTACGAAACGCTCAAACCACATACCTACGTTTACTACGATAGAGATAATGAATGACGCCATAATATTGGTTCTAATTTTCTTAGACCACATAACTTGCGGAGAAATTACGTTACAAGTCATCATTAACCAGTATGACCACCAGTAAGGACCAGTTGCTCTGTTTAAGAATGCATATTGTTCGTACTCTACTCCAGAATACCAAGCTACGAATAACTCCGTAATATAAGCACAACCTACGATAGAACCTGTAATCATGATTACGATGTTCATTAATTCGATATGTTGTACTGTGATATAATCTTCTAAATTAGATACTTTTCTCATAATAATAAGAAGAGTATTTACCATTGCGAATCCTGAGAAAATAGCTCCAGCAACGAAGTATGGAGGTAAAATTGTTGTATGCCATCCTGGAATTACAGAAGTAGCAAAGTCAAAGGATACAATAGTGTGTACAGAAAGTACAAGAGGAGTTGCTAAACCAGCTAATACAAGAGAAACCTCTTCAAAACGTTGCCAGTCTTTAGCTCTTCCAGACCATCCAAAAGAAAGGATAGAATATACTCTTTTTGTAAAAGGAGTTACAGCTCTATCACGTAGCATAGCAAAGTCAGGTAATAAACCAGTCCACCAGAAAACTAATGATACTGATAAATACGTAGAAATTGCGAATACGTCCCATAATAATGGAGAGTTAAAGTTAACCCATAATGATCCGAATTGATTTGGAATTGGTAATACCCAGTAACCTAACCATGGGCGACCCATGTGGATAATTGGGAATAAACCTGCTTGCATTACCGAGAAAATCGTCATTGCTTCTGCAGAACGGTTAATTGCCATTCTCCATTTTTGACGGAATAATAATAATACTGCAGAGATAAGAGTTCCGGCGTGACCGATACCTACCCACCAAACGAAATTGGTGATATCCCAAGCCCAACCTACTGTTTTATTTAATCCCCATGTTCCAATACCAGTGGTTACTGTATAAATCATACAACCTAATCCCCATAGGAAAGCGGCTAATGCGATTGAAAATACTGTCCACCATTGTTTGTTTGCTCTACCTTCTACAGGTCTAGCCACATCTACCGTTACATCGTGGTAAGATTTACTTCCTACTACTAAAGGTTTTCTAATGGGTGCTTCGTAATGAGACGACATAATCCTTTATATTGTTTCTATTAATTAATACTTATTTATCGTTTCTAACTTTCACGTGGTACATCACGTTTGGTTTTGTTCCGATGTGCTCTAATAAATGATACATTCTGTCTGATTCTACTAATTTAGCAACATCAGATGCTGAATCATTAATATCACCAAATTTCATAGCCCCACTTGAACAAGCAGCAGAACAAGCAGTTTGGAATTCATCCTTACCTACAGCTCTACCTTCACGTTTTGCTTTCAATTTAACAGCTTGAGTCATTTGGATACACATTGAACATTTTTCCATAACTCCACGAGAACGTACATTTACATCTGGATTGATAACCATACGACCTAAATCATCATTCATGTGGTAATCAAACTCGCTATTTTTGTTATATAAGAACCAGTTGAAACGTCTTACTTTATATGGACAGTTGTTAGCACAGTAACGAGTACCAACACATCTGTTGTATGCCATGTGGTTTTGACCTTCTCTACCATGAGATGTAGCAGCTACAGGACAAACCGTCTCACAAGGAGCGTGATTACAGTGCTGACACATTACCGGTTGGAAAGCAATTTGAGGATTTTCTGAAGGATCTTCCATACTTGCGAAAGTATCAATAGAACTCATTAATCCACTTGCAGACTCTTTTAATTCAATATCACCAGCAAATGTTTCTTTAGAAGAATAATATCTATCGATACGTAACCAATGCATATCTCTACTTCTTCTAATTTCATCTTTACCTACAACTGGTACGTTGTTTTCTGCGTGACATGCGATAACACACGCTCCACAACCTGTACAAGCATTTAAGTCGATAGATAAATTAAAGTGGTGACCAACACTTCTATCAAAAGAATCCCATAAATCAACTTCTGTAGCAGCTGTTGGCTTGTGATCTAATGATACCATTGGAATTGGATTCCAAACTTTAGCGTCTTTAGTATTGAAAACTTCTAATGTAGTTTCTTTGATAATATCACCTCTACCCATTAATGTTTTTTGTAACTGAACACAAGCAAATTCATGCTCACCTTCTAAAACAGTAATAGTAGCCGATTGATTTGAGTTTAAGTTAGCGTATAAAGCATAAGCATTAACACCTACTTGCATCTCTTCTTTTAATCCTAATTTTTTACCATATCCAAAAGCTAAACCTAAAGTTCCTTTTGCTTGACCTGGTTGGATAATTGCTGGAACATTCTCTAAAGTAGCATTTCCTACTTTAATTGTAACATAACTTCCGTTTAAACCTCCGTTAGCCACATTCCAGTTTTTAACACCTGCTGCTTCAGCATCTGCTTTTGAAATAGTCACATAGTTATCCCAAGATACTCTTGTAATAGGGTCTGGGAATTCTTGTAACCAAGGATTGTTTGCTTGTTGCCCATCTCCCATTCCAACTTTAGAATATAAAACTAAATCGAAATTAGAAGATTTTGCTTGCGCTAAAGCTGAAGCAGCCGAAGCATAATCAGCAGAAGCTGCACTTAATGGACTTGCTACAGAAGCAACAAAACCATCATGTACTGCTTGATTCCATGATTTTCCTGCCAACGATGCAACAGAGAAAGATTTTAAGAAATCGTAATAAGCAACTGTATTGTCTGTCCAAGTTAATAAAGCTTCTTGGAACTGTTTTGTATTGAATAAAGGACGAATAGTTGGTTGCATAATGCTGTAATTACCTCTAGTAATTGCAACATCTCCCCAAGACTCTAAATAATGTGGAGCCGCAGCAGCAATTGTAGTTAAAGTTGAAGTTTCATCTTCTTTCATAGAGAAAGAAACTGAAAGTTTAACTGATTTTAAAGCTGCAACGAAATCTTTTGAATTTGCTAAAGTATACGCTGGATTAACACCATTCATAATTAAAGTATGAACTTTACCAGATTTCATATCTGCTACTAATTGAGCAACTGCTTTTGCATCACCTTTTCTTGTAAGGATAGCATCAGAAGTATTGAATGCCTCAGACTGTAATGCATTGTTAATAGCTAAAACTACTAATTGCGCATTAACATCATCTAAACCAGTTACAACAACACCTTTGTTTTTAGCATCTTTAAGTTGCTTAGCTGCTTTTGCAATTTGAGCATTTTTAGGTTGAGCACCTCTTACAACAGCGTAATATAAATCAGCTAATGCTTGTTTTTGTTGCGCAACTGTCATTGGAATTCTAACATCTGCATTAGCACCTGCTAAAGACATGTTAGATTCAATTTGAATATGTTTAGACATCATTCCGTTTTTAGGAATACGACCTTGAGCATATCCTGCATCAAAACCTCCTCCTTGCCAATCTCCTAAGAAATCTGCACCAACAGAAACAATAACATCTGCTTTTGAAAAATCGTAATTTGCTAAAGCTCTTACACCGTAAACAGCTTGAAAAGCATCTAAAGCGTTTGATTCAGAAACTGCATCATAAACAACATGTTTAGTTGTTGGATATTTAGCAACCAAAGAAGCAATTAAAGCATCAGTTGAAGGACTTGCCATAGTGTTTGTTAACACTACAACATTTCCACCTTTGGCTTTTGCATCTTCTAAACTAGCTTTAACTTTAGTATTTACGTCAGCCCAAGTTGCATCTTTTCCAGCAATTTTAGGTTGTTTTAAACGTAAACTATCATATAATGAAAGAACAGAAGCGTGAACTCTTGCATTTGCTCCAGTTTTTGCTCCTTCTAAATTATTGTTCTCTACTTTAATAGGACGACCCTCACGAGTTTTGATTAAAATATTAGCAAAATCAAAACCATCAGCCATCGTTGTTGCATAATAATCAGCAACACCAGGAATAATTTCTTCTGGTTGAACTACGTAAGGAATTGACTTTACAACAGGACCTTCACAAGCTGCTAATGAAGCTGCAGCCGTGCTAAATCCAACATATTTTAAAAAGTCACGACGAGTAGTTGACGAAGCAGACAAAGATTCTTTATCTCCTAAAAACTGGTCAACCGGAATTGGTTCCACAAACTCGTTGTTTCTTAGCGTCTCAACAATAGAACTATTTTCGTTTAGTTCTTCAACACTTTTCCAGTATTTTTTGTTTGATGCCATTGTATAGTATATTAGCTTCTTAAATTATTTTATTAATAGTGACATTTACCACATTCTAAACCTCCCATTTGAGCAGCAGTTAACTGAGATACTCCGTATTTTTTAGAAAGTTCTTCATGGATTTTTTTGTAGTAAGCATTATCTTCAACTTTCACATTTGTTTCTCTGTGACAGTTGATACACCATCCCATTGTTAATGGAGCATGTTGTTTCATGATTTCCATTTCTTCAACTGGACCGTGACAAGTTTGACACTCAACTCCTGCAACAGTTACGTGTTGAGAGTGATTGAAATAAACGTGATCTGGTAAATTATGAATTCTAACCCATTTAACTGGTTTAGTTTTTCCTGTATATTTTTGTAACGATTTGTCCCATCCAACCGCATCATATAATTTAGCAATTTCACCATCGTAAAATGCTTTAGAATACTCTTCAGTTGCAGTAGTTTCGGCTACCTCACTAATGTTTTTGTGACAGTTCATACACACATTTAACGAAGGAATATTAGAATGCTTACCAACTCTTGCAGCAGAGTGACAGTATTTACAGTCAATTCCGTTTTCACCAGCATGAATTCTGTGCGAATAGTGAATTGGCTGCACTGGCTCATATCCTTGGTCAACACCAATTTGCATCATCCATCCGTATGCAAAATAAGCAGAAACCAACAATAACAAGATTGCAGAAACTAATACTAAGAATTGATTTTTAGCATAAGCTTTAAAGATATTCATTATTGAACGATCTTTTTGAGCCACTTCTAACCCTTTAGCACCAGCGATTTTAGTCAACATATTGTTCACTAAGAACAACATAACAACTAACATCATCATTACTAACGAAAGCACTCCTAATATTACATTATTAGAAACACCAGAATCAGCAGTTGCCTCACCCGCTACAGGAGCACCAGGCACAACTGCAGGAGCAGCAGGAGCTGGCTCAGAAGTATAAGCTAAAATATTGTCAATATCTTCATTTGACAATTGTGGAAATGCAGTCATTGGAACTTTGTTGTTCTCTTCAAAAACTTTTACAGCTTGCGCATCTCCTGACTTGATTAATTCTCCACTATTCTTAATCCATTTGTACAACCATTCTTTGTCGTATTTAGCAGCAACGTCACGAAGCGCAGGCCCCGTAGCTTTACCATCTAATTTATGACATGCGGCACAATTGGCATTAAATAATTCTTTACCCTTTGCTGCATCCTGAGAGAACGCAGATAAAGAAGTCACTAGCACGAATGCTAAACTGAAGAAAATCTTTGAAAACGATTTATGGTTACCCACCTTTTTCATATTTAAAATGATTATCGACTTAATTTGGTACACTTTTAGATATACCTTATCTATAAAAACACGTTATTATTTCAAAACTCCGACAAAAATACAATATTCGAACTATTATTAAAACCTTAATTTTGTCTTAAAATGTAATTTATATTTGTTCTAAATAATTTTCAACCTTCCAGATATCATCTTAAATTGTATTTTTGTATTAAAATCATTTGTATATGAAAAACTTATCAAAACATAACTTATTGTACTTCTTTATTCTATCTTCATTATTCTGTTTATCATCAAGGGCTCAGGACGGAAAAACAAATGTTTCTGTAGACCCAAAAATTGACCAATTGTTAAAAGAAAAAAGAAAACTAAATACCGGTTTATTTTTAAATGAAGCCTATAAAATTCAAATTTTTTATGGCAACAGCGAAGAATCGAAAAAGAAATTACAAGAGTTTAAAAGAGAATTTAAAGACTTAGATGGTACAATAATTTTTAACAGTCCTAACTATAAAGTATGGATCGGAAACTTCAAAACAAGAATAGAAGTAGAACGCGCAATGGTAGATATTAAGAAAAAATACCCTACTGCATTAATCATCAAACCAACAAATTAAAAATAGATAAAAACAAAAAAGCCATTCAAATGAATGGCTTTTTTTATTGCTTATAATTGAATTATTTCAATTTTTTCTTCACTTCAACTTCGTGGAATCCTTCAATTAAATCGTACTCACGAATATCGTTGTAATTTTTAATCTGCATACCACAATCATATCCTTTAGAAACTTCTTTAACATCGTCTTTAAAACGTTTTAAAGTAGCTAACTCACCAGTGTAAATTACAACTCCTTCTCTAATTAAACGTATTTTAGAGTTTCTGAATACTTTACCATCGGTAACCATACATCCAGCAATTGTTCCAACTTTAGAAACTTTGAAAATTTCTCTAATTTCTGCTGTACCAGTAATTTCTTCTTTCATCTCTGGAGACAACATGCCTTCCATTGCATCTTTTAAGTCATCAATTGCATCGTAAATAATTGAATAGTTACGGATATCGATTTCTTCTTTTTCTGCTAATTGTTTTGCGTTTCCTTGAGGACGAACGTTAAATCCGATAATAATAGCATCAGAAGCAGAAGCTAACAATACGTCAGATTCAGTAATTGCTCCAACTCCTTTATGAATAATGTTGATTTGAATTTCTTCGGTAGATAATTTAGAGAATGAATCCGATAATGCTTCAACAGAACCATCAACGTCTCCTTTAAGGATAATATTCAATTCTTTAAATTGTCCTAATGCAATACGACGACCGATTTCGGCAAGCGTAATGTGTTTTTGCGTACGAACCGATTGCTCACGTTGTAATTGTGTACGTTTAGATGCAATCTGTTTTGCTTCTCTTTCGTCTTCGTAAACATTAAATTTATCACCCGCTGTTGGCGCACCATCTAAACCTAATACTGATACTGGAGTTGATGGACCTGCTTCTTTGATTTGATGTCCTCTTTCGTCAAACATGGCTCTAATTTTACCATGATTTTTTCCAGCTAACACATAATCTCCAATGCGAAGTGTTCCTGCTTGTACTAAAATAGTAGAAACATATCCTTTTCCTTTATCTAACTGAGCTTCAACAACTGTTCCAAGCGCAGGTTTTTTTGGATTTGCAGTAAGTTCTAAAACTTCTGCTTCCAATAATACTTTTTCTAATAATTCTGAAACTCCTGTACCTTGTTTAGCAGAAATATCGTGTGATTGGTATTTACCACCCCAATCTTCAACTAATAAATTCATTCCCGCTAATTGCTCTTTAATTTTTTCTGGATTAGCCGCTGGCTTATCTACCTTATTAATAGCAAAAATCATTGGAACACCAGCCGCTTGTGCGTGACTGATTGCTTCTTTTGTTTGTGGCATGATATCATCATCCGCAGCAATTACGATAATAGCGATATCTGTAACTTGAGCTCCACGCGCACGCATCGCGGTAAACGCCTCGTGACCTGGTGTATCTAAGAATGTGATTTTTTCGCCATTTTCTAAAATTACTCCGTAAGCTCCGATATGTTGTGTAATTCCTCCTGATTCACCCGCAATAACGTTTGCTTTACGAATGTAATCTAATAATGAGGTTTTACCGTGGTCAACGTGACCCATTACAGTAACAATTGGTGCTCTGTGTACTAAATCTTCTGGATTATCTTGAATAACTTCTGCAGCTTCTTCAATATCAGTTGTAATGAATTCAACTTCAAAACCGAACTCATCTGCAACGATAGACAATGTTTCAGCATCTAAACGTTGGTTCATCGTAACCATGATTCCAAGCGACATACATGTTCCGATTACTTTTGTAATAGGCACATCCATTAAAGATGCAATTTCACCTACAGTAACAAATTCTGTTACTTTTAATGTTTTGCTTCCTTCTTCTTGTGCTTGTAATTCATCATCAACACGTTGACGGTGAGAATCTCTTTTATCTCTACGGTATTTTGCTGATTTCGATTTATTACCTTTCCCTTGTAATCTTTCAAGAGTTTCTTTAATTTGGTTTTTAACGTCTTCTTCAGAAGGCTCTACCTTTTGAATAATTGGTTTTTTACCTTTATTAAATCCACCTCCAGCTGCTCCACCTTTAACAAACTCTTTCTTAGGTCCGCCCGCGTTATTGTTTGCTCCAGGAGCTCCAGGTCCGCCAGGTTTAATAATACGTTTACGTTTGTTTTTATTGTTATTATTAGCAGCATTTGCCCCACCAGCATTTGGTGCTTGAGGAGTTCCTGGCTTTTTAATATCTTTTTTAGGATCTTCTTTTTTCTTTTTAGGTTTTTCAAATTGAGATAAATCAATTTTTTGACCTGTAAAAGTAGCTCCTGATAATTTTTGGTATTGTGTTTCGAATTTTACTTCTCCTGTTTCGTCAGTAGTTGGTTCGGTTTTTTCCTCTGCTTCTTTAGCTGGTTTAACCATTTCTACTTTTTTAGTCACAGGCGCTTCTTCCTTAGCTTCAGGCGTAACCAATTCTGGAGTTTTCTCCACAACAGGTTTTTCTTCAGCAACAACAGGCTTTTGCTCTGTTTTAACAACAGGTTTTTCTTCAGAAACTGGCTTTTCAGACTTAACTTCTTGTTTTTTAGGATCTAAATCGATTTTACCAACTGCTTTTGGAGCAGTTAAGACTGCTTTAGCTTTGATAATCTCTTGTCTTTGACGCTCTTCTTCCTGCAAACGCTTTGCTTCTTGTTCTTTTTCCAGTTCGCGTTTTAGCGCCTCCTTCTCTTTTCTTTTTTCTTCACTCACTTCAAGAGAGGCAACCTTATTCCCTTTGTCAGCAGAAAATTGACCGCATAAGACTTTGTATTCCTCTTGTGATATTTTAGCATTTGGACTTGACTCAATTTCATGACCCTTTTCTTTAAGAAAATCCACAGCTCTATCAAGAGAAATATTTAACTCCCTTAAAATTTTGTTTATTCTTATTACTCTTTCTTCAGACATATAACCTTTTTAAAATTCTTTGTATTGTTGTGTTGTTTGGTTAAAGAATTATCCTTCTAATTCTTCTTTTAATATATTCATTACATCTAAAATAGTTTCCTCTTCAAGATCAGTTCTTCTCACCAAGTCAGCAACATCTTGATTTAATACGCTTCTAGCTGTATCTAAACCGATTTTTTCAAATTCTTCAATCACCCACGCTTCGATTTCATCAGAGAACTCTCTTAATTCTACGTCATCTTCTTCTTGAGCAATGCCTTCTCTTATAACATCAATTTCGTAACCTGTTAGTAAACTAGCCAATTTAATGTTATTTCCACCTCTACCAATAGCTTTAGAAACTTCTTCAATTTTTAAGAATACTTCAGCCGTTTTAGCTTCTTCGTTAATTTTAACAGTTGAAACTTTCGCAGGACTCAAGGCTCTTGTAATATATAACTGAGCGTTAGCTGTATAATTAATTACGTCGATATTTTCGTTACCTAATTCACGAACAATTCCATGAATACGAGAACCTTTCATACCTACACAAGCTCCAACAGGATCAATTCTATCATCATAAGAATCTACCGCTACTTTTGCTTTTTCACCTGGAATACGAACTACTTTTTTGATTGTAATTAAACCATCAAATACTTCAGGAATTTCTTGTTCGAATAATTTCTCAAGGAATTCTGGAGCAGTTCTTGACATGATGATTTGTGGTTTATTACCTTTCAATTCAACATTCTCAATCACACCTCTTACATTATCTCCTTTTTTGAAATAATCATTTGGAATTTGTTTTTCTTTTGGTAAAACAATTTCGTTTCCTTCATCATCCATCAAAATTACAGCTTTTGGACGAACATGATGCACTTCCGCTGTATAAATATCACCAATTAAATCTTTAAACTGTTTGTAAAGATTTGTATTATCGTGTTCATGAATCTTAGAAATCAAGTTTTGACGTAATGCCAAAATAGCTCTTCTTCCTAATTGAATTAATTTTACTTCTTCAGAAACGTCTTCACCTACTTCAAAATCAGGCTCAATTCTTCTTGCTTCTGACAAAGAAATCTCAGAATTTTCATCTTCTACTTCACCATCTTCAACTACTACACGATTTCTCCAAATCTCCATATCTCCTTTATCAGGATTAATGATAATGTCGAAATTATCATCTGAACCATATTTCTTTTTCAATGCATTTCTAAACACATCTTCTAAAATTGCCATTAGTGTAACTCTATCGATGAGTTTGTCGTCTTTAAATTCTGAAAACGATTCGATTAATGCAATATTCTCCATGTCAACTCTTTATTTTAAAATGATATTATAACAATTGCTTCTTTTATATTCTCGTAAGGAATTTCTAGTTTTTTATCTACTGTTTCTTTCCCTTTACCAATCTTTTTAGGCTCGCGTGCCTGCCACTCTAAGGTTATTTTTTCATCATCAGCCATTGTTAATTTAGCTTCAATTTCTTCAGATGAAGTAGTTTTAACTTTTAGAGTTCTGCCAATATTTTTCTTGTATTGTCTTACTAATTTTAACGGACTTGAAACACCTGCCGAAGCCACTTCTAATGAAAAATCTTGCTCCTCCCTGTCTAAATTGTTCTCAACTGCTCTACTTATGTCGATACAATCTTGCAAATTTACACCTGAATCACCATCTAAAATTACACTAATTTTATTAGCTTCATTGATAGATAAATCAATCAAAAAAAGATGCTCGCGCTCCACCAATGCTGCATCCAATACCTCTTGAACTTTACTTTTAAATGTCATATTTTTATAAAAAGAGGCACGCTGTGCGTGCCTCATAATCCTTTGTCCTTTAATAACGTTGCAAATATACAAATTTTTTTGAATTAAAAAAACATTGTCTGTTTGGATATTTTTTGTACTTTTATAGTGTAATTCATTTTACACCATTAAAATAACCTAAAACAAACTTATGAAACGAATTTTAGTACCAACCGATTTTTCAAAACACGCCGAATACGCATTAAAAGTAGCCGCTCAAATCGCCAAAAAGAATGACGGTGAGATTTTTTTACTACACATGTTAGAATTACCAACAACTGGAAATGACGCTGTTTCAAGAGCTCACGACATACCAGAACTAATGTTTTTCAAAAACGCAGCTGTAGCTAAATTAGACGAATTAATGGACGCCGATTATTTAGACGGAGTTAAAATTTCAAGAATTATTCAATTTGAAATGGCTTTCGAAGGCATCATTAAAAACGGAGAAGCTCACAATGCTGATTTAATAGTTATGGGATCTCATGGCGCTAATGGCTTCCAAGAAATGTTTATTGGTTCTAACACAGAAAAAGTAGTAAGAAACTCAAACGTCCCTGTATTAGTTATTAAACGCGAAGAAGACACCTTCAATGCTTCTAAATTTGTATTTGCTTCTGATTTTTCAGACGAAATCAAAAAACCATTTGAAAAAGTAGTTGAATTTGTTAACAAATTTGGTTCTCACCTTTATTTAGCAAACATCAATACTCCAAACAACTTTAAGTCTACTAAAGTAGCTCAAAAACAAATGGACGAGTTTATTGCAAACTTTAAAATTGACAACTATTCTACTCACATTTACAATGATGTAAACGTAGAAAAAGGAATCTTACATTTTGCAAAAAGCATCGATGCAGATATTATCGGAATGAGCACACACGGAAGAAAAGGTTTATCTCACTTCTTCAATGGAAGCATTAGTGAAGATTTAGTAAACCATGCCAAAAGACCAGTTATTACATTTAAAATCTAATTTTTGAGATTTTTACCAATAAAAAAAGACCACAATTGTGGTCTTTTTTTATGTTAACTTATGATGAATTAGCGACTTACAAAAATAAAAAAACTCCACTTATTTCTAAGTGGAGTTCTGTTGGCCCACAAGGACTCGAACCTTGAATGACGGTACCAAAAACCGGAGTGTTACCATTACACCATGGGCCAATACCTAACAACCTTTTCGATTGCGAGTGCAAATGTAATGCATATTTTTTATTCTGCAAATTTTTCTAAAAAAAATATTAAAAAAATTATTAAACCGAAATCGTAAACAAAAAAATAGTTTCTTTGTAGGAGAATATAGAAAAATCAAAATACAAATGAATTCATTCAACTTTAAAAAGTGGAACACTATTTTAGGATGGTCTACTTTTATGGTAGCATTAATTACTTATTCATTAACCGTAGAGCCTACCATGAGTTTTTGGGATTGTGGTGAGTATATCGCAACATCAGCAAACTTAGAAGTAGGTCATCCACCAGGAGCACCATTGTTTCAAATGCTAGGCGCTTTCTTCGCTATGTTTGCCATTAGTCCAGACAAAATAGCTTTGATGGTAAACTACCTTTCTGTTTTTTCGAGTGCTTTTACAGTTCTTTTCATGTTTTGGTCTTTGACAATATTGTTAAAAAAATTAATTATTGGTGAAAAAGAACTTTCTACAAACAACGCTATCATGATTTTAGGTAGTGCTGCAGTTGCAAGTTTATCATTCACTTTTACCGATAGTTTTTGGTATAATGCAGTAGAAGCCGAAGTTTATGCAATGGCAACTTTTCTAATTGCATTATTATTTTGGTTAGGATTACGTTGGGAACAAGAACTTAACAGACCAAGAGGTAACAAATGGTTACTTATTATTTCATTAGTTATTGGACTTTCATTTGGTGTTCACTTTATGGCTTTATTAGCTTTTCCAGCAATTGGATTTCTATATTTCTTTAAAAAGTACCACAATGTAACTGTAAAAAGTTTCTTAATCGCTAATGTGGTTATTATCGCTATTTTACTTTTCATTTTTAAACTTTTACTTCCTTACACATTAGCTTTCTTTGGTAAAACGGAAATTTTCATGGTAAATAGCCTCGGAATGCCTTTTAACTCGGGAACTATTTTTGCTTTTATTTTAATTGTGGCTGCTTTTTATTTTGGATTAAATTATACCAAGAAAAAAGGACATGTTTTTTATAATACATTAATCTTGTCTACTCTTTTCATCTTGATTGGGTTTTCAACTTGGATGATGTTACCAATTAGAGCTAATGCCAACACTCCAATTAACGAAAACAAACCTTCAGATGCGGCAGAGGTTTTAGCGTACTACAATCGTGAGCAATATGGAGAACAAAAATTATTTTACGGACCTCAATTTTCCGACACGTATTCAGGTTTAGATCCTGTTACGCCTTATTTAGACGATAAACCTAACTATGAGCGAGATTACAAAACAAAAAAATATGTAATTACTAATGATTATATCAACGCTAAACAAAATACAGATGATGCTCATAAGGCATTGTTACCAAGAATGTGGAGCAATGAACACAGAGAAAATTACATGATTTTTACTGAACCATTAGAGTTTAGAATTAATCCTGAATATGCTCACGAAGACGAATTGGTTCAAATTGTAACGCAATTTAGAAAAGCACACGCTGCTGGAGAAATTGACGAAGCCGATTATGATAAATTCTTAAAAGGATATGGTGAATATTTAATTGTAGACAAACCTACTTTCTTCAACAACATGAAGTTTATGATTCAATATCAATTTGGATATATGTATGTTCGTTATCTACTTTGGAATTTTGTAGGAAGACAAAGTGATGTTCAAGGTAAATATGACAACACTAATGGAAATTGGCTTAGTGGAATTAGTTTTATTGACGAAATCTTCATTGGAACTCAAAAAAATCTTCCGTCAGACATGCAAAATAACAAAGGAAGAAACACCTATTTCTTTATCCCTTTTATTTTAGCAATACTTGGAATGGTTTTTCATGCAAAAAGAGACATTAAGAGTTTCTATGTTTTACTTGTTTTATTCTTATTTACTGGATTAGCATTAAAAATATACCTAAACGAAAGACCTTTTGAACCAAGAGAAAGAGATTACGCGTTAGTAGGTTCGTTCTATGTATTTGCCATGTGGATTGGGTATGGAATTTATGCTATTTTCGATACTTTGAAAAAATACATTCAACCAAAAGTAGCAATTCCGGTAGTTTTAGCAACTTCATTATTAGCTTCTCCAGTAGTTTTAGCAGCTCAAAACTGGGATGATCACGATCGTTCTAATAAAGACACTGCTTATACTATGGCCAAAGCATACTTAGATTCATGTGAACCAAATGCTATTTTATTTACCATTGGCGATAACGACACGTTCCCATTGTGGTACATGCAAGAAATTGAAGGTTATAGAACCGATATTCGAATCGTAAATACAAGTTTGTTCATGACCGATTGGTACATTGACCAAATGAAAATGAAAACGCATAATTCTGAACCAATTCCAAGTTCTTTCAACAGAGAGCAATACAAAGGAAGTAATAGAGATTATAGTTTATTCGTGGAAAGAACGAAAGAACCTTTATTATTAGACGAAATGCTTAAATTCATTGCATTAGACGATGAAAGAGCCAAAATTGAATTGAATAATGGTCGTAAAATTAATTACTTCCCATCTAAAAAAGTAATTTATCCTATTGATAAAGCAGCGGTTATAAAAAACAAAGCTGTTTCAGAAAAATTCTATGATTCAATTGTTCCAGCTATCGAATTTGAAATTAAAGATGAAGCGCTTTACAAAAACCGTTTAATGATGCTTGACATCATAAATCAAAACAACTGGAAACGCCCTGTTTATTTCACAGGTGGAAGTTTTGGTGAAGACGATTACATTTGGATGAAAGATTATCTGCAATTAGACGGAATGTGCTTTAAATTAGTTCCAATTAAAACGCCTGCAGAATCTCCAAGTCCAATGAAAATGGGACAAATTGATGCTGATAAAATGTACAATATTGTGATGAAATGGGATTGGGGAAATAGTGGTAAATCAATTATCTATCACGATCCTGAAACACGTAAAAACAGTATTAGCTACAGAACTAATTTAGCTCGATTAATGGAAGCTTTAATCATGGAAGGTAAAATGAATAAAGCAGAAAAAGTTATTGATTTGGCAATGGAAAAAATGCCTGTTCAATATTTTGAGTATTATTCAATGCTTGAGCCTTTTGCGATTGGTTATTACGAAGTAGGTAAAAAAGAAAAAGCTAGAGCTATTATTTCTGAAGTCATTAAAAAATACCAAGAAAATTTAACGTTCTATAACAGCTGGAAACCTAGTGAACAAAACTTTGGCGCTATGGATATTGTAAGTGACATTGAATATTACAGAAGCTTACTTCAAGTTGCAGAATCTGCTGGGGATATAGAATTCTATAACAAAGAAAAAGTGAAGTTCAATAATTTCAACAAAATGTTTGAACGTTTTGGAAGAAAAATGGAATAACTAATTTTCAAAATATAAAATGTTCCAAGTGAAAGAAATTTCGTTTGGAACATTTTTTTTATACTAATTTTACAAGATGAACTTCAATTGGGTAAAAACAAATAAATGGATTAAAAAGGTTTTCAATAATCTGGTTTGGGATATTCCAAATTCGGATAAAAAAATCTATTTAACTTTTGATGATGGCCCAATTCCAGAAGTAACCGAATGGGTTTTAGATCTTTTAAAATCGAAAGAAATTAAAGCGACTTTCTTTTGTATCGGTGATAACATCCAAAAACATCCAGAAGTTTATAAAAGAATTCTGTCTGAAGGTCATCAAACAGGAAACCACACTTTTAATCATTTAAACGGTTGGAAAACCGAAACTAATCATTATATCGATAATTTCAAGTTGTGCGAAACTGAAATCTTGAAACTGAACGCTGAACACTCGTTTTTATTTCGTCCTCCTTACGGAAAAATTAAACCAAGTCAATCAAAAGCAATTCGACAATTTGGTTACAAAATAATTATGTGGGATGTTTTGAGTTATGATTTTGACTCAACCATTTCAGCAGAAAAATGTTTAGAAAACGCAATTTCAAATACAGAACAAGGAAGCATTATCGTATTTCACGATAGCCTGAAAGCAGAAAAAAACATGAAATATGCATTACCAAAAGCAATACAAATTTTAAAAGATAAGGGGTTTGTTTTTGATGTAATTTCTTAGGCTTGTTCTTGCACTAAAGAAATTAAAGTGTTTGCATCAAGTTCGCCGCTTTGTCTCCATACCATTTGACCTTCTTTATAAATCATTAAAGTAGGCAAACCTTTAATACGAAGCGCTTCAGCTAATTCCTGATTTTTATCCACATCAATTTTAATTACACGTGCTTTATCTCCTAAAGCAGCCGCAACATGACGAATTACTTCATTCATAGCTACTGAAGGTTCATTCCACTCTGTAAAAAAATCGATAAGTACAGGTACTTGAGCATCGATAAGTTCTCCAAATTTTGACATAAATTGAATTTATTAGTATCAAAAAAATAATTTTCACACGAAAATAATATACAAATGTAGCATTTTTACTGAATTACGCTACATTTTCTCCTTTTTTTAGTTCAATAACCGTTATTTCGGGCATAATTCCTACTCTACCAGGATAAGCATGGAAGCCAAAACCCCGATTTACATAAATATATCTTCCCGCATTTTCATACAATCCAGCCCACTGTTTGTAAACATATTGCACTGGACTCCATTTTACCCAACCCGGGATTTCTATCCCAAATTGGAACCCATGTGTATGACCCGAAAGTGTCAAGTGATAATGATTGTCATCGTGCTGAATTTTCTCATCCCAATGACTTGGATCGTGACTCAGTACAATTTTAAAATCTTCTTTCGTTAATCCTTGAGAAGCTAAATTCAAATCACCACGTTCACCAAATTTTCTTCCCCAGTTTTCAACACCTACAATAGCTAATTCTTGATTGTCTTTTTTGATTTTCACATGTTCATTCAACAACAATTTGAAATCAATTTTATCATGAATCGCTTTTATTCCTTCAAAATTAGCTTGTTTTTCAGCTTGAGATTTCCAATCTAAATATTCGCCATAATCATGATTTCCTAAAATAGAAAACTTTCCAAATTTAGGATTATGAATTCCTTTGAAAGTATCAATCCAAGGATCCATTTCGGTAGCATGTGTGTTTACAATATCACCTGTAAACAAAACCATATCCGAATTTTGCTCATTAATTAAATCAATTGCATATTGAATTTTCTCTGCATCATCAAAACTTCCACTGTGAACATCCGAAATATGAGTAATCGTAGTTCCATCAAAAGCATCTGGTAAATCAGGAAAAAACAAGGTTTGTTTGATTACTTTATAATTGTATTTTCCAATGGTAATTCCATATAAAAATGAAGCAAACGGAATAGCAGCTATTCCTAACGCGATTTGACTCACAAAACGTCTTCTTTCAGGTAAAAATCCTTCAGAACCACTTTTTGTTATCACACCAAATAATCCAGCAAAAAAGCGAATAATGTCTTCTCCAAATAATATGATGGTCAATAATAATTTCGGCACATAAAGTAGTAACAACAACCCAAAAGTCAACATGGTTTTTGGAGTTTGCCCTACACTTCTATCAAAATGATACAATTGGTAAACAATATAAAATAAAGCGATTGCAGATGTTACATAGTAGAAAACAAAAAACCACTTCGATTTTATCAAAGTCTTAAATGCCTGAAAAGCATAGATTTCCAGAATGACAACAAATACTAAAAAAACAATCCAACGAATCATTAGCTCTTTTTTTTGCAAAGTAACTACAACTTTGTCAATTCAATACGCATTTATTAAAATTTTAACGAATGATACTAAAATGTAGAAAAGTTAAGAATAGAAATAAAAAACAATTATAAAACTTTATTTTATAGTAGTATAATTCATTGCTATTAAGCTATTTCTTTATAAATAAAAAGCAATATTTTGTGGAGTAAAACAGTTGTTTCGTGTAAAAATTCATTTTACAAAAACTCAATTATAGAATTTCGCACTATAATTTTAATAGTTAAACAAAATGAAAAAACTTTTACTTACTATCGCAGTTGCTTTTATCGCAACAAAAGGATTAGCACAAGCTCCAACAAATGGATTGGTGGCTTATTATGGTTTTGAAGGAAATGCAAATAGCCATAACGGATTATCGAACATGACCAATATGACAGGTACAGCAGTAACCTACCTTTCTGGCGGAAATGGAACTGGTCAAACTGCTAATTTTAACAATTCTGCTTTGCAAACTACAGCTATTGCTCCTCAAATTACAAACACATTTACAATTTGTTTTTGGCAAAAAAATGCTGCACCACAAGCTCAGGCTTACGCAACACGATTTCAAATGTTTGACTCTGTATTTTACAGAAATCCTAATTCAACAGGTCAATGGTCTCGTGGTCAAATTTCAATCTCTAATGGTTCATGGGTTGGACCTGTTATGGACACTCAATTAGCTAACAACACTTGGCAACATATTGCAATAACTTATGCGAGTAATGGCTCTTTTACCAGATGGGTTAATGGTGTATACGATTCAACTCTTGACTCAAATGTAGGCTTTGCTAATTTAATTAAATATAACCAAATACTTTCAATTGGTGGTGGAGCAGATGGTTCAGGAAATTTTATGGCAAGTAAGGCTTTTAATGGTTATATAGATGAATTTTATGTTTATGATAGAGCATTAAATTCTGCTGAAATAAATCAAGTTAAAAATGATACAGACGGGATTCCATCTGTATCAGGTGTAGTAAGTTCTGATGCTTTATTTCAAAATACAAATGCCCAAATAACTAATGTTTTAAATGCGAATAATGTATCGACGACAGTTAGTTTAAATTGGGGAGATAGTCCAACTTTACTAAACACTGTTGCGTTAGGAACAATAACAGGAAATGCAAATCAAACTTTTGTAACAGATTTAAATAGTTTAACTCCAACAACCACCTATTATTATCAATTAGCATTTACAAGTGGTAGTACAACAACATATTCACCTGTTTACTCCTTTACACAGTCGGTTATTGATGCGTTTCGTTTTAACAATTCATTTTTAAGTCAAAACGGTACTTTATATCTTGGTCCTGGGCCATCCGGAACTTATCCTGGATTTGTAGCCGATCGTTCTGGAAACACAAATAGTGCTGTGTTTTTAAAAAATTATGAAGCGTTAGTTTCTGGCAATATCCCAACATTACCAACTGGAAATAGCAAAAGAAGTGTTTCTTTTTGGTTCAAAAGAGCAAGAACTACTCCTGTAGAATACCATAGTATTTTTGAATGGGGAACACAAACAACTGCCAATGCATACGGTGTTACTATATATGAAAATAATACGGTCACAAATTATGGTTGGCAAGCTGACGTAACTTCTCAAACAGCTACTGCTTTAACAACAAATTGGGATCATTATGTTGTTACTTACTCAGATAATAAAACAGTTTGTATTTATAAAAATGGTGCTTTAATAAGAACTGGATCTCAACCAAACTGGAATACAATTGGAAATACATTAACAATTGGTAGTAAAGCAGGAGGTATTCCAACAAATATTTATGGACATCTTGATGATTTTGAAATATATAACACTACTTTAAGTGCTGCACAAGTAAGTAATTTGTATGCAAATGGAGCTGCATTACTTTCTAACCAAAACTTTAATTCTAATAACCTAAAAGCCTCTATTTATCCAAACCCAGCAATCGATTATTTCACTATTGAAATGGAAAACGAAGTAAAATCAGTTGAAGTTTACTCTATTCAAGGTCAAACAGTAATGATTTCAAATTCTAAAAATATTGATGTTTCTAACTTATCAAAAGGAATGTATTTAGTTAGAATTGAAGATGAAAACAATGCAGTGTCAACTCAAAAATTAATTATAAAATAAATAAATATGAAAAAAATAATCTTAGGTACTCTTTTAGGAGTTTTACTAACAACAAGTTCACATACCAATGCTCAAAGTTTATTGGAAAGATTAGCCAATAAAAAAGATAAAAAATCGTCTAATAACAAAAAAAGTAAGGAAGTTTTGATAGAAGACGAACCCGGAACCATTTTTGGAAATTATTATTTTAAATTTCTTCCACCTACTGATGCAAATGAAGCAATTGTAGAAAGTGCGAAAGGTCAACTGCCAGCAGATGGAGAAACCATACAAATAAAAAGATGGGAGTCAGGGAAAAGTGATAAAGTCATTTTTGCATGGAATGGAGAATCTAAAGCAGCTTACACATGGGAAAATAATATTTGTGGTGGTTGTGAAAAGACAAATAATGCAGGAATGGTGAGGTATGGATCATATTCATACTTTACAGAGCCAGGAAAAGCAGAAGCAAAAGTTCGAGGTTATTTAAAATGGATGCTGGTTGATTTTTCTGATGGGGTATTGAACTGTGGGTATTTAGTGCTTTCAAAAGATAAGGAAAAACTTAAGGATTACACCCCCGAATCATTAAAGACCAAAACTGTTTTAGAGAACCAGAAATACAATGAATTTGTAAAAAGCATTGACAAAGGTTCAAAATTACCAGATAGAGTTACGTATGTAAAAAACGCAACTTATAATAAAGCAAGATTAGCGGCTCCAGCAGCATTGAAAAAGCATTTTGCAGAAAAAGGCATTACTCACTTGGAACCATTATATGCATACGAAAACACTAAAGATCAGCTATACACATCAATAAAAGACCCTTTAACTCAAAAAGAAATTGCTAGGCAAATTTTATTTGTAGTTGTATGTAAGAATAATTCAATCGCCGATTCAAATATTCCAGCTTTAAATAAATACAAAACAAAGTATGTGGCATTTCAGTTTACAGCAGTAAGAGAAGATGGTAGCGGACAAAATTTTATGGGTAATTTCTATGTCAAATCTACATCGCCAGGAATTCCAATTGCCGACACAGAAAACATCATGCAATACAAATAATAATTAAATAAAATAATCCTCCTGTTCTTCTTATTCATTAGATTAATATATTTAAAAAAGCCTTTGGTGAGTTTAGCAACATTAGGGTTTTCTAAAATTCGATATCAAAATAAAAAATGATACTGATAACTAAGTAAGAGTTATCAATGCATAAAATGACGGAAATTATAGTTTGACTAAAAACGCAACTACCACAATAAAGATGGAAGAAGGTGATAAATTGCACTATTACGAAAAAGGTAAAAAAGGAAATTTAATTCTCACAGCAACAAAAGAAATGCACGGAAAAGTGCAATTATTGAGTAAGTTATAAAAAAGTAAGTAAGTAGTTTTTTTGAAAAACCGTTTCAGATTAATTTCTGGAGCGGTTTTTTTTAGAATCTAAACGAATCAAATTTTTCTAATAAAGTCGTTTTTCTATCTGCTGAAATCGATAATTCATCACCATTATCCATTATAACAGTTCCTCCGTCTTGCTTTAAAATTTTCTGAATGCGCTCTAAATTTATAATGTGACTTCTGTGAATTCGCATAAAATTGCTCACTTGTTCCAAACGTTCAAACTCGGCAATTTTTTTACTCACTGTAATTTTATTTTTATTTGAAATAAAGAAATGTGTATACGATCCATCAGCTTTTAAATATAAAATATCTTGAAGTTCAATAAAAGTAATTCCGTCACCAGTATTCAATGCAATTTTTTTATGTTGCGGAATATCCAAATTACTTTGTAAAACTTTCAACGATTCTAATGATTTACTATCGTTTACTTTTGACAAAGCTCGTTGTAAAGCATCAATTCTTACAGGTTTTAAAATATAATCAACTGCCGACAATTCAAAAGCATTGATAGCATATTCTGCGTAAGCGGTTACAAAAATAATTTTGAAATTAATATTCTTTTCATCAAAAAATTTAAGCAATTCTAACCCAGAATATCCTGGCATAGCAATATCTAAAAACACTAATTCAGGGTGAAAAGAATGAATAGATTTTACGGCACTTGGCACATCTGCATTTTCAGCAACAATTTCTATTTCAGGAAAATTTTCTTCTAATATTCCTTTCAATGCTAATCTTGCATTTAATTCGTCATCTACAATAATTGCTCGCATATTTATATGATTTTTACAGGAATTAAAATACTAATTTTTGTTCCTAAAGATTCATTTGAATTTGATAATTTATCTTCTATTTGAATTTCAATTTTAGAAGTTGCTATTTTGTTTATCAATGCAATTCTCGTATCAATTGCTTTAGTAGCAAACGAATTGTGACTTTTAAAATTTTTATTTATTTGCTCCGATTTTGTTCTACCAACTCCATTATCTTCAACAGTAAAATGCCAATAATCAGTCACAATTTCAGCAATAATATGTAATTCCTTTGCACCTTTTTTGTGCATCAATCCATGCTTGATGGCGTTTTCAACGAAAGGTTGAATAATCATAGATGGAATTTTATATTGGGATAAATCTAAACCAATTGGCAATGAAAAGGTATATTCAAAATCGTTATCAAACCTAGATTTTTCTAATGAAACATACATTTCTAACATTTCAAATTCTTTTTCAACCGTGATTTCTTTCTTGTCAGATGCTTCTAGTATTTTTCGCATCAGGTCGGAGAATTTCCCTAAGTATTCACTAGCCTTACTTTTTTGATTGGAATAAATTAATCCTTGAACCGAATTCAAAACATTAAACATAAAATGCGGATTCATTTGCGATCGCAATGCTGTGATTTGTGATAAAGCCAATTGTTCTTTAACTTCTTGTTTCTTTTTTGTTCTTAAAACTGCATTTTTATTTACGAAGTAAATTATAAATCCTAAAGTTATAACTTCAAATAAAATGAACCACCATTGTAACCAAAACGGTTTTTTTACTTCAAAACTTAATTCTTTTATTTTAGTTGTTCTGTTGTCATATTTAACTCTAATTTGAAATATATAATTACCTGATTTCAACGATTCAAATTTAACATTTGGAGTTTGTGAACTTATTGCATTCCAGGTATTTGAACTGTTTTTAATACGGTATTCATATTTATAATCGCCTAAACTTTTATAATGAATAGTTCTAAAATCAATTTGAATTGTATTTTCATCATAATCTAAAACTATATGATTTTTAAAAGGTATTTTATTGTTGTTCACCCATAAATTTGTAAACTCAAATTGAGGAACAAAATCAGTATCTACTATATTTTTATTGGTATAAAAAACACCCTCATTAGTAATAAATGCAACAGTATTGTTACTAACTACAAAATCGTTTATGGTAATTCCTTTCATACATAAATTAGCACTTGCATTCTTTATTTCTTTTGTTTTAAAATTGTATATTTCTATTCCTTTGTCGTTAAGAATCCATAATTTTTCAGAATCAATTTCAATTCTTCTACAGTTATTGCTTGTTAGTTTATTTTTAGCAGTTAAATGTTGAACAACTTTTTGGTTTTTAATTTGCATAATTCCTTTTTGTGTAGTAGCAATCCACAAACTTCCATCATTGTTTTGTATAATTTCTGATGCAATAATTGGTTCGTTATTAGGAAGTTTTATAATGTTTGCTTTTCCATAATTGTCGTAATAATACAAATCATCATTATAAGCAACGTAGTAAATATTAGAAATTTTATCAAAAAAAACCGTTCTTGCTCTACGCTCTCTAAAACACAAAAAACTGGTATTTATTCCAAAGTTTCTAAAATTATATGACTTGTAATTTTTAGGAATTATTAAGTGCTTTTTAAAATCGCTTGCTAATAAGCCTGCATAAGATGAAGAAGCAATAAATAAATTACCATAACTGTCTATTACAACTTCTTTACCGAAATACAATTTTTTTTCAGAAATAGGTTTTGGATTTCCAACTTTAAATATAGCTGCCGATGTTAATATTAAGTCGTTATGTAGTGTTATAAATTCAATCTCAAAATTATTTTCAGATTGATACTTTAAGATTTGATTTCCATTTTTGTCAAATTCATACACACAACCTGTTGATGTAGCTACAAAAAAGTGACCATTTTTAGCAATTTTTACTCTTGAAAAATTTGGTTTTTTTTGTTCATCTATTTGCTGAATACTTAAGTTTTTTAAACTCTTGTTTGGCATAAAAAACAGCCCATTATCCAAAGTGCTAATCCAATGATTTCCTTCATTATCTCTAACAATATCAGAAACTCGTTTTCCTTTTAGAAATTCATTTTCAGCCTTTTTTTTATCTAAATTTATTTCAAAAACTCCATCGTTAGAACATATCCATAAATCAGATTCACAACTTGTAATTTTGTTAATAACAGTTTGCTTTAAATTACTAAGATTAATAAAACTATCACCAACCTTAACTTTATTTTCAATTGATTTTGCACTATAACAAAGCGTTCCTTGATGAAATTCTAAAATGTTTCCACCATTTTTAACTTTAATCTTATTTTGTAATTTCTTGTTTTTAAAACTTAAAATATTATCAAGACTTGAAATATAAAATTCGTTTGAAACTGTATTATATGATAAATGATAAAAATCATTTTCTACTAAATTCGATTGATAAATTACAAAGTGTTTATTGCTTGCAATCCCAAAAAATTGATTCGAAGTTAAAAGTACTTTTTGTTTTCCTAAAACACTAAAATCTACAATTGATAATTTCTTTTTAGAAATCAAATCATTGAAAGCTTTATCTAAATTTAAACGCTCGTTAGACAAAAAATAAATTTGATTGGAAAAATTCTTGCAATAAATAACTCCGTTTTCATCTTCCTGAATAGAGTTAACCGAATTACTTAAGTTTTCATCAAATGGATACAAAGTAAAATGAACACCATCATACGAAACCAATCCTTTATCTGTTCCCAAATAAAGCAATCCTTTTTTACTAACATACATATCATAAATCACATCCGATGGTAAACCCTCAAGAAAGGAAATTTTTCGTATAAAAGGTTCCTGAGCTTTCACAGAAAGCACAAAAAAAAGAACAAAAAATAAAATACTTTTTGTAAGAAATTTTTTTTGATATAAAATTGTCACTTATTTGTTTTCATTAAGAATATAAAAATAGATAAAATAGTTTATAGTCTTTTTTATTTCACTTAAAAACCCATTTTAATTTCATGAAAACATTCTTTTTTATAAAAAATTCATTCTAATAATCTGATTGATTACTTTTACACTATAAATATTTTTAGTCATGTCACAAAAACGTCTTTTCCTTCTTGATGCTTACGCGCTTATCTTCCGTGGGTATTATGCTTTTATAAAAAATCCTCGTATCAATTCTAAAGGGATGGATACTTCCGCTATTATGGGATTCATGAATTCTTTAATGGATGTCATAAAACGCGAAAAACCTGATCATTTAGCCGTGGCTTTTGATAAAGGCGGAAGCGATTATCGTTTTGAAATGTATCAAGAATACAAAGCGCACCGTGACGAAACGCCAGAAGCGATTAAAATTGCTGTTCCATACATTCAAGAATTATTGAAAGCGATGCATATTCCAATTATCGAAAAAGCAGGTTTTGAAGCCGATGATTTGATTGGAACATTAGCAAAACAAGCCGAAAAAGAAGGTTTTCAGGTCTTCATGGTAACGCCAGATAAGGATTTTGCCCAATTGGTTTCAGAAAATATTTTTATGTACAAACCAGCCCGAATGGGGAATGATATTGAAATTTGGGGAATTCCCGAAGTCTTAGCAAAATTTGAAATCGAACGTCCTGATCAAGTAATTGATTTTTTAGGAATGATGGGCGATTCTGCTGATAATATTCCTGGATTGCCTGGCGTGGGTGAAAAAACAGCTAAAAAATTCTTAGCCGAATATGGCACTTTAGAAAACTTATTAGCCAATACGCATCAGCTAAAAGGTGCAATGAAAGAAAAAATCGAAGCCAATAAAGAATTGGGACTTTTATCTAAAAAATTAGCTACTATCCTACTCGATTGTCCAGTAAAATTTGATGCTGACGATTACGAATTATCAAAACCTGATGTAGAAAAAACCGATGCTTTGTTTCAAGAATTGGAATTTCGTCAAATGAAAGCGCAGTTTGATAAATTATTTGGTTCTGGGAAAGAATACGACGAAATTGATGCTAACGGAAATACTTCTGAAATTCCACAACCCATTAAAAAAGCTCCAGCAAAAAAATCAAATGAAGACCAATTCGATTTGTTCGGTTTTAGTGATGAATCGGATGAACCAACAGCGAATCATTCGTATTATGCAACGTTAGAAAACACGACGCATTTTTACCAAATTATTCAAGGTGATTTGCCTGTAAAATTATTGTTGCAAAATTTATTAAATCAAACTTCGGTTTGTTTTGATACTGAAACTACTGGAATTGACGCTTTGAATGCCGAGTTAGTAGGAATGTCGTTCTCTTTCGAAAAAGGAAAAGGATTTTATGTTCCGTTTCCAGAAAATCAGGAAGAAGCACAAACATTAATTGAAAAATTCCGACCATTCTTCGAAAATGAAAACATCGAAAAAATCGGTCAAAACATGAAATACGACTTGAAAATTCTTTCGAATTACAATATTCAAGTCAAAGGAAAATTATTCGACACCATGATTGCGCATTATCTAATTAATCCTGATATGCGACATAATATGGATGTGTTGTCGGAAACCTATTTGAAATATTCGCCAAAATCGATAGAAACGTTAATTGGTAAAAAAGGTAAAAATCAATTGTCGATGCGCGATGTTGCTTTGGAAGATATTAAAGAATATGCAACTGAAGATGCTGATATTACTTTTCAATTAAAGGAACATTTCCAACCAATTTTAGAAAAAGTAGGTACGAAAAAATTGTTTGACGAAATCGAAATTCCGCTAGTTCCTGTTTTAGCCGATATGGAAAAAGAAGGAATTCGTTTGGATGTGGAGTTTTTAAAAAGTATGTCGGTTGACATGCAAAAAGAAATTGATGCTTTTGAACAACAAATCTATGAAACCGCGGGAGAGAAATTCAATTTGGCTTCTCCAAAACAATTGGGCGATATTTTATTCGACAAGCTAAAAATTGGTGGCGCAAAACAGAAGAAAACCAAAACCGGTCAATATGCGACTGGTGAAGAAGTGTTGAGTTATTTGGCAAACGAACATCAAATTGTGCGCGATATTTTAGAATGGCGTCAAATGGTGAAATTGCAAAGTACGTATATTGATGCTTTACCAAATCAAGTCGATAAAAAAACAGGTCGTGTGCATACCGATTATATGCAAACGGTGGCTGCTACAGGACGCTTGAGTTCAACAAATCCAAACCTACAAAACATTCCTATTCGAACCGAAAAAGGACGATTAATAAGAAAAGCCTTCATTGCTCGCGATGAAAATTACACCTTACTTTCTGCCGATTATTCTCAAATTGAATTGCGTATTATTGCGGCTTTGTGTGGTGAAGAAAATATGATTAAAGCGTTTCAAAATCACGAAGACATTCACAAAAGTACGGCTGCAAAAGTATTCAATGTCCCTTTAGATGAAGTAACAAAAGAACAAAGAAGCCATGCTAAAACCGTAAACTTCGGAATTATTTATGGGGTTTCGGCATTTGGATTGAGCAACCAAACGAATTTATCTCGAAAAGAAAGTGCAGAATTAATTGAAGCCTACTATCAAACGTATCCAAAATTAAAATCGTTTATGACTTCGCAAGTTGATTTTGCTAGAGAACACGGCTATGTAGAAACGATTTCAGGAAGAAGACGTTATTTGAAAGACATCAACTCAGCCAACGCGATTGTTCGTGGTGGTGCGGAACGAAATGCTGTGAATGCGCCAATTCAAGGTTCGGCTGCGGATATCATCAAAATTGCGATGATTAACATTCGCAAAAAACTGACTGCTGAAAATTGGAAATCAAAAATGCTATTACAAGTTCATGACGAATTAGTATTTGACGTACACAACTCCGAATTAGAAAAAATTCAACCGATGATCAAACACGAAATGGAAAACGCTTTCAAAATGGCAGTTCCGTTAGATGTGGAAATTGGATTGGGTAAAAATTGGTTGGAAGCGCATTAGAAACTGGTCAGTGGACATCCCGAAACTTCGGGAGCAGTTGGCAGTTGGAGTTGGTAGTTGGATTTTTTTGTTAAAAAACTTGCACAAGTCGTTTTTTTTTTTTTTTTGTTTAGCATGTAATAATTTTAAAATCTTTACACAATGAAAAAACGCTATTAATGCTTGCATTCTTTGCAACAACTCTGACTTTCGCGACTAATGTCGAAAAAAACGATTTTCAAGAAAACAACTTTGTAGTTGAAGGAAAAACCTCAAAAAATGATGTTTCTGAAGACGAAACTGTTGGTTGCGCATGGACAACAGTAACTTTTTTTTATCGCACTTATACTAGAAAAGTGCTTTCAATGGACACTACTCAAGATGCATATGAAACAGTTACTGTAATTAGTAGTATCTGTACAACTTGTTATCAAATGGGTAATTCAGGAGTTACTTCAACAACAAATTGTAGATAAAACAATTACCGCCTAATAATTTTTAGGCGGTAATTCAAAAAAAACACACTAATGAAATATATTTTCTTATTTTTAATTATAAACATTACTTGTTTAGCTCAAACTGTAGAAGTTAAGTATTTTGAAAACTCAAAAGCTCCAAGTCAAGAACAATTTAATTTAATGCCAAAAAATGTACAAATTGCTTACAAGGCAAATGTTTTTTCATATAAATTGAATACTGATGGGAAATCATCTCTATATAAAAATGAAAAAATTATTATAGATAGCGCGGATCAAATTTCTACAAGTACTGAAGTAAATGAAGCTGGTGATACTATAAAAAAAACGATAATATCAGAGGTATTCAATGCAAAATTCAAAGAGAAATCATTATACAAAGATTTTTTAAAGAATAAGTCATACAATACACAATATTACGATGAAACCATAAATATTGTTGACAGCATTTCACAATGGAAATGGCAACTAATTGATGAAACAGAAACCGTAATAGGATACGCATGCAAAAAAGCAGTTACAAAGCACTACGGAAATGAAATAATTGCTTGGTTTACAGACGAAATACCCATATCCGACGGACCCTTCGTTTATTGTGGACTACCTGGATTAATTTTAAAAGTGGAAACCAAATCAAACGAAATCATTGCCTATAATGTTTTATTTAAAAATGATCCTTTAACAATAAGCCCACCATTTCTATCTGGAAAAATTTTCAACTACAAAACATTAAAAGAATATATAGAAAACAAAAACAAAGAAAGAAGTCGATTTAGATGATAATAATCAATTATTTTCCTTTATTAAATAGTTTTTTAAAATTTTATTAATGCCAAAATACTTCTGTTTTTTTATTTGTTTTTATCTTCATTCACTTACAATTTCAAGTCAAGAAATAAAAGGTATAATTAAAGATCATTTTAACTATACCATACATCTTGCAAATGTTCAACTTATTAATAAAGATACAAACAAGACTATTTCATTTACTCAAACAAATGAGAATGGAGAATTTGTGTTTAAAACAGATATTAAAAGTTTACCTTTAAAATTAAAAATAACACATATTTCTTATGAAATGCAAGAAATTTTAATTGAGAAATTTAATGATCTAAATATAGTTTTACAACCAAGAATTACAGAGCTTAAAGAAGTAATAGTAGAACACAAAACACCTGATATAGTAGAAAAAAAAGATACTCTACTTTATAATTTAAACAATCTATTAGTTGGTTCTGAATTAAAATTAAGCGATGTAATAAAAAAACTTCCTGGGTTAAGTATTGACAGCAACAAAAAAATTCGATTTAATGGAAATATTCTTGATCACATACTAATTGATGGAGATGAATTTTTTAGAGACAATCATCAGCTTGCAACAGAAAACATTACGGCAGAAATGATTGATAAAATTGAGCTTTTAAAAAACTATCAAGATTTATCTAGCCTAAAAGGATTTGAAAATTCAGGAGAAAACGCTTTAAACATCAAAATAAAAAAAAACTTTAAAGATAATTTTAAAGGCAATATTGATATAGAAGGAGGCGTAAAGGAACGTTATAAAACCCAAGGAAATGTTTTTAATTTTGGAGGGAAAAGTAAATTTCATTTAATTGCTAACAGTAATAATTTGAATGAAAATATTTTTTCTCCATTAGATTATTTAGAATTACGGAAAATTACTGGTAAAAATTTATTGAGAGATAAACTAATCTTAGGACAAGAAGTTACAATCGAAAAAGACATACCTTCATTTGTTTTTGCACAAGATAATATTAACAAAATAGATTCGAGAAACGTAACTTTAAATTTTACAAAAAAACCAAACGAGAAAAAACGAATTGAACTAGTTACAATTTTCAACAAGTCAAGAATTTTAGAAAAAAATCAAAATCTTTTAACATATTTAGACAACAACAGTTCAAATATGATTGACGACTACTCATCAACTGGAAATTCTATATACAATTCTAGTGTGTTTAAATTTCAAAATAAACTAAATGAAAACTCTTTCTTTCAAACTAATTTTTATCTTTTTTTAAGTTTAGATAAGCAAAATCAAGATTTAAACAATTTATTAATCGATAATCAAGAGCAAACATTGTTTAAAAATAAAATTAATTTAAACAGCACAAAAACAGGTTTCAATGTAGAATACAAAACAAAACTCTCAGAAAAACTTTTATTTGAAAGTGTTTTATTTAATGATTACAATTTTTCAAAAACTGAAAAAGTATATCAATCTAATAAAACTTTTGATGGATTTAATCATAATGACAACTATATTGAACAATTCTCTAATTTTAAAAGTTTGAGTTTTGGATTAAAGTCAAAAGCAACTTATAAGTTTAATAAAAGTACTTTAGATTTCAAGTTTATTTCTACGTTAGACAATGAAAGCTTATCGAACATCAATAATATTAATTCTTTCTATAATTTTGATGATGATTTTTTATTATCAAGTAATAGCATAAGCACTTTTTTCTCATCAGACATTACTAAAAAATTAAAATATAATATCAACTTAGATTTTACTAATAATAACCACGAATCAAAAAACAATTTTAAAAGAACAATAAATGTTTTATTACCAAAATTTAATATGAGTTACAAAGTAACTTCAAAAACAAGTTGTTCTATAGGTTATAATTTAAAGATAAACAATCCAAATATTTATAATTTTATTTCTGGAAATTTAGTAGAAAACCAAAGAACTACATGGTTGAGAAGTAATCTAATAAGTGAAAAAATGTTAGCCGACAATATTAATACTAGTATAAATTATATTGATATTACAAAAAGTATATTTTTTAATTTTTCCATTTCATATTCAAACAACAGAAAACAACTTGCTACTAACTTTAATAATGATAATTTGGCAACAATTCAAGAATACCAATATATTGATTTTGGTAATTCAACAAATTTTAGTCTAACCTTTGATAAAAAATTCAAACAAATCCCTTTAGGCTTGGGTTTTTCATCAAATAATTCCATATCATATAATAAAACAATTTCAAACAACATCAAAAACAATAACAGATTTAATCAAAATAATATCGATTTCAATTTAAAATCATATTTTAAAAACAAACCAAATTTTGATATTGGAATTATCTACTTAAGTAATTTTAATCAATTTGAGACAGAAATAGCAACAAATAAAAGTGAATTACAAACTTATATTCCATACATAAAATTAGAAGGCACTTTGTTTAATAAAAAAATAAATTGGAAAATAAATTCAACATATAACATTTTTGATTCAAGTAGCTTTGAAACTCAAAATATTTTTGATCTTAGTACTAGAGTTCAATACACAACAAAAAAAAAAATAAGTATTTACTTTAATGCAAATAATTTACTGAATATAAGAGATAATAATTTAAAAAATAATTTCCTTCAAACCGATATATTATTACAAGAAACAAGCATGAATACATTATCTGGTTTCGCTAATTTTGGTATAAATTATTCATTCTAAAATTTAAATTAAAATTTTGTCATTTCAAATAATATTTAGATATTTGTCTAAATATATAAATTAATATGAACGCAATTTTCAAAGCCTTAAACGACGAAACCAGAAGAGATATTCTGGAATTGCTGCGCAAACAGGAAATGACGGCTGGCGATATTGCGGATCAATTTCATATTTCAAAACCTAGTATTTCGCATCATTTGGATATTTTAAAACGTGCCGATTTAGTCACGAGCGAAAAAAAAGGGCAATTTGTAGTCTATTCGCTAAACACTACAATTGTTGATGATATTTTACAATGGATTATTACCCTAAAAAAATAAAGTATGGAGAAGTTTAAAAAAGAAATTCCGTTTTTAGCAATTGCTTTAATTCCTTTTGTTTATCTAATTTACATTTGGAATCGTTTACCAGAAAAAGTACCTATGCATTGGAATGGCGCTGGAGAAATTGATCGTTATGGCGATAAAAAAGAATTGGTTGCCATGCTATTTATGTTGGTAGGAATTACTTACATCATCTTTTTAGTGATTCCGTTAATAGACCCAAAACAAAAATTACAAAACATGGGCAACAAACTGAATAATTTACGAATGATTCTTACTTTATTCATGTCGGGTTTAGCGGTTTTTATTTTGTACAGTGTGCAACAAAAAAGCAGTAATCCTGGATTTGTATTTGCAATTATTGGCTTGCTTTTTGCTTTCTTAGGTAATTATTTCAAAACGATAAAACCGAATTATTTCATTGGCATCAAAACACCTTGGACATTAGAAAACGAAGAAGTTTGGAAAAAAACTCATATAATGGGCGGTAAACTTTGGTTCGTTGGCGGACTTCTAATGGCATTGACATTTTTGTTACCAAACGAAATGCAATTGTATACTTTTTTAGGAATTACTGCCGTTATTACAATTGTTCCGATTGTATATTCGTATTTGGAATTCAAAAAAATCAAAAATCAGTAACGAAATCATACATTAGCTACTAATTAGTAAAAACAAAAAATCATGAAGAAATTACTATTACTTTTTGTATTTGCATTCACTACTTTCACTTTTGCTCAAGATAAATTCACACGAATTGATAGCTTGCTGAACTATTTGAATGAAAACAACAAATTCATGGGTTCGTTAACCATTCGCGAAGGTGAAAATGTGGTTTTCAATAAAGCCTATGGTTTTGCTGATGTAGAAAAGAACATCAAGGCTGATCGTTTTACACGTTACAAAATAGGTTCTATTTCTAAAACCTTCACCGCTGTTATGGTCATGCAATTGATTGAAGAGAAAAAATTGACACTTCAAACCAAATTGAATCGTTTTTATCCAAAAATGCCAAACGCTGAAAAGATTTCGATTTACGATTTATTACATCACAGAACCGGAATTGTGGATTTTGTCAACCAAGATTCCACATTTCATAAAGTAATTGACAAAAAACATTCAAAAGAAGATATTTTAAAAGTAATTACAACTTATACATCGAATTTTGAACCAGGAAGCAAATACGAATACAGTAATTCGAATTTCTATATTCTAGGTTGTATTATTGAAAAATTAACCAAAAAATCATACGAGGAAAATTTACTAAATCGCATCGTAAAAAAAGCGGAACTAGGAACTTTTGAAGATAAAACGGAAATGACAGCTAAAGGCGCGGTTACCAATAAAGTTTTCGTTCCAACAACTTATTTCAGAGAAGAGTCTACAAATACGGCAAACAAAGAAAGTTATTCCTATTATTTTGATGGAACCAATTGGGTGAAATCGTATGAAAACCACAATTCCATAGCGTTTGCTTCTGGCGGAATTACTTCAACTCCAGCCGATTTAACGAAGTTTATTTATGCGCTTTTTAATGGAAAATTAGTTAGTCCAACTTCTTTAGACCAAATGAAAGAAATTAAAGAAGGTTACGGAAAAGCATTAATTCAGTTTCCTTTTGGCGAAAGACGATTTTATGGTCATGGCGGAAGAATTGAAAATTTCAGTTCAATGCTAGGTTATTATCCAACGGAAAAAATGAGTTTTTCAATAATTTCAAATGGCGATAATTTTGTACAAAACGATATCATTATAGGAATCCTAAGTATTTATTACAAAATGCCATTCCCGTTCCCACAATTCATGAAAATGGACAAAGCAGAATTAGCAAAATTTACTGGAATTTATGCTTCAAAAGAAATTCCTTTGAAAATTACCGTTTCTGAAAAGAATGGCGAGTTATTTGCTCAAGCTACAGGACAAGGCGCTTTTCCATTGACATTTAAAGAAAAAACAACTTTCGTTTTTGCAGCTGCCGGAATTGAAATGGTATTTGGAGACAACTCTTTTATATTAAATCAAGGCGGAGCGAAATTCAACTTTACAAAAGAATAGATATGCAGAACACTATCGCTACCATCAAAAGTATTACCAATAGTAAATATCTCGATATCATTGGAGTGGTTTTGGTGGTGAGCGTTTCAGTGTATTTACAATATTATAAAACTACATACGATTTTAGTTTTGACGGAAAGAATTACTCGTTTTACTTAGGCTACTTTTCCATTCTAAACACTTGCCTATCGATGATGGCAACGCGATTGGTGACCAAGAAAAACAACATTGGGAACTTAATCAGTACTTGTAACACATTATTAAGTGGAAGTATTGATTATCTTTTAGGAAATATCGGTGCGATTTTAACCTATCCCGTTTCGTTTTTCGGAAATTATTTTGCCTTTAAAATTTGGAAGAAAAAACAATATTTGAATGCGATTGATAGTATCTTTTTCCGAAATATGGCAATAGGTTTACTGCTTTCGTTCCTATTGAATTACATTGCTTTCACTTCATTTTCAGACAAAGCGATTGATTGGAAATTATTTTTTGCCATCGCTATTCCAGCCGGAATTAGTTTTGGTGGTACCTTTAATATAGGTAGAATGTATCCCGACAATTGGATTAACTGGCAAGTGTATAATTTATTCAAAATTGTACAAAATGTAATGCTAATGAACATTGCCAACACCGCAAAATATGTGTTTTATATGTTCAATGCGATTTTGGGTTACATTACTTGGAAGGATGATAAAGCAAAACAATTATAACTTCCTAGTAGATTCTCTCTGACGCAATTCTGTTTTAATCACTACGGTTTGCGGTTGATAAAACTCGTCTTTAGAATTAAGTTTGTGAATTAACAATTCGGCTGCTTTAGCTCCGATTTCTGGCGCGTGTTGGCTCACGGTTGATAAACTCGGCGTTAATCGTCTTGACCAAACGCCATCGGCAAAACCAATAATATTTAATTCTTCTGGAATTTTGATTCCTTGTTTTAGCGCCATTCGCATTGTCATGGTGGAACTATGTTCGTCTAAAGCAAAAACAGCATCCATCTTTTTTGAGGAAATCAACTCTTGCAATTTTACATCAAAGTCTTCAATAGAAGTTTCTTGAATAATCAGGTTTTCATCAATTGGGACATTTGCATCAGTTAAGGCTTTTTTATATCCATCTAATCGTAATTTCCCAACACTTAAATTTTGAATCGTAGAAAGCAAGGCGATTTTTTGACTTCCTAATTTTATCAAATGCGAAGTAGCATCATAAGCCGAATCAAAATCATCTACCACTACTTTATCGCAGTTAATACCATCGGCTACTCTATCAAACATAACGATAGGCGTTCCGCTATTCATAATGTCTTTAAAATGTTTGTATTCTTTTAAGGATTGTGTTTCTTCGGCAATAGCCACAATAAAACCATCAATAGTTCCATTGTTGAGCATGTCCATAACTTGTTGCTCTTTATTGAAAGATTCGTTCGAAATTCCTGTAATCACATTATAGCCTTTTGCCAAAGCTTGTTTCTCAATACCACTGAAAACTTTTGCGAAAAATGGATTTAGAATATTAGGAATAATTACTCCTATAGTATTAGTACGCTGATTTTTTAAATTCTTGGCAATACTATTAGGTTTGTAATTCTGCAAAGCGGCATACTCTTGAATTTTTATTTTGGTAGCTTCACTGATTTCTGGACTATCACTTAATGCTTTAGAAACAGTAGATATTGATACGCCAAATTCAAGAGCTATTTTTTTTAGAGTTGCTTTTGCTTTCATATATAAAAGTTAAGAGGTAAAAATAGTGTATTTCTGTAATTTAAAAAAACAACTTCAATTGAAATTTATTTAATGACATGATGTTTAACAAATTAGAAAAAATAATATTTTCCATAAGTGGTTTGCAATTCTAATAAATAATTGTACTTTTGCACTCCCTTTATTGGGAATGGAATGTTTAATTTAAATTAATTATTGTGAACACATTAAGCTACAAAACAGTATCAGCCAACAAAGCAACTGCAGACAAGCAGTGGATTGTTGTGGACGCTGAAGGGCATAACTTAGGTCGTTTATCTACAAAAGTAGCAATGCTTTTAAGAGGTAAATACAAGCCAAGTTATACACCGCACGTTGATTGTGGGGATAACGTAATTGTTATCAACGCAGAAAAAATCAACCTTACTGGTAACAAGTTAGATGACAAAACGTACATCAGACACACAGGTTACCCAGGAGGTCAAAGAACTTTAACTGCTAAAGTAATGCAACAGAAAAATCCTGCATTATTAGTAGAAAAAGCTATCAAAGGAATGTTACCTAAAAACAAATTAGGTGCTGAATTATTCCGTAATTTAAATGTATATGTAGGTTCTGAGCACAAACATGCTGCTCAAACACCTAAAACCGTTAACCTAAACGATCTTAAGTAATGGGAGTTATTCACAAAATCGGTAGAAGAAAATGCGCTGTTGCACGTGTTTATGTTTCAGAAGGAACAGGAAAAATCACTGTAAACAAAAGAGAATTCACTAACTACTTCCCAACTGCAACTTTACAGTACAAAGTTATGCAACCAATGTCTATGACAGAAAATGCATCAAACTTTGACGTTAAAGTAAACGTATATGGTGGTGGTTCAACAGGACAAGCAGAAGCTGTGAGAATGGCTATTGCAAGAGCAATGTGTGAAGTTGAGGCTGAAAACAGAGCTATCCTTAAACCAGAAGGATTATTAACAAGAGATCCTAGAATGGTTGAACGTAAAAAATTCGGTCAGAAAAAAGCGCGTAAGAGATTCCAATTCTCGAAACGTTAATATTCGATATTTATCAGAATATTTTTTCAGATACATTTTTACAATTAAAATTGAATTAAAAACAAAGTTGTCGATATTCCTTGTAAAAAGGGAATTAGTTTAGCATCTAAATTTTCAAGACCAACGCAAGTGACTACTTGAAAATTGCTAATCACGGAACGTAAACTATTACACAATGGCAAACAAAATTGACGTTAAAGAGTTATTAGAAGCAGGTGTACATTTCGGACACATGACTCGTAAATGGGATCCAAACATGGCTCCTTACATTTATATGGAGCGTAATGGTATTCATATCATTAACTTATATAAAACTGCAGCTAAAATTGAAGAAGCTAACGAAGCTTTGAAAAAAATTGCTGCATCTGGTAGAAAAGTATTATTCGTTGCTACCAAAAAACAAGCGAAAGATATCGTTGCTGAAAAAGCAGCAGCTTGTAACATGCCTTACATCACTGAAAGATGGCCTGGTGGTATGTTAACTAACTTCGTAACTATCCGTAAAGCTGTTAAGAAAATGGCTTCTATTGATAGAATGAAGAAAGACGGTACTTTCATGACTTTATCTAAAAAAGAAAGATTGCAAGTAGATCGTTTACGTGCAAAATTAGAGAAAAACTTAGGTTCTATTGCTGATATGTCTAGACTTCCAGCAGCTCTTTTTGTAGTAGACGTTAAAGCTGAGCATATCGCGATTAAAGAAGCTCAAAAATTAAACATTCCAGTTTTCGCAATGGTTGATACGAATTCGGATCCACGTCCAATTGATTTCGTTATCCCTGCAAATGACGATGCTTCTAAATCAATCGATAAAATTTTATCTTTAGTATCTGCTGCATTAGTAGAAGGTCTTTCTGATAGAAAAGTTGAAAAAGATGAATTACCAGCTAAAGAAGTAGAAGCTACTGAAGCTCCTGCTACTGAAACTGAAGCATAAATCAATTAATTCCAAGAATTAAATTCCAAATTCCAAACTTGTTGTAACTTTTAGTTAGCAATTTAGTAAAATTGGAATTTGGGATTTAGTAATTGGAATTTTTACTTTTATAAACAACAAATAAAAAACATACAAAATGGCAAATATTACTGCTGCAGACGTAAATAAATTAAGAACTATCACTGGTGCTGGAATGATGGATTGTAAAAAAGCATTAGTGGAAGCAGAAGGAGATTTCGATTTAGCTATCGAAAACTTAAGAAAAAAAGGTCAAAAAGTAGCTGCTAACCGTTCTGATAGAGAATCTACTGAAGGTGCTGCTATTGCTGTTATCAATGCTGACAAAACAGCTGGTGTAGCAATTACATTAAACTGTGAAACTGACTTCGTAGGTAAAAACGAATCTTTCGTAAAATTAGCTACAGATTTAGCTAACCAAGCATTAAACTATGCTACTAAAGAAGAATTATTAGCTTCTGATTTCGGTGGAATCACTGTTGCTGAGAAATTAATTGAGCAAACTGGAGTTATTGGAGAAAAAATTGAAGTAGGTTCTTTCGAAAGATTAGAAGGTGCTTTTGTTGGATCTTACATCCACGCTGGTAAAATTGCTACTTTAGTTGCTTTATCTGCAAATGTTGAAGGAGCTGACGAAGCTGCTAAAAACGTTGCAATGCAAGCTGCTGCAATGAACCCAATTGCTTTAAACGAAGCTGGTGTTGATGCTGCAATTATTGAAAAAGAAATCGAAATCGCTAAAGAGCAATTAAGAGCTGAAGGTAAACCAGAAGCAATGTTAGAAAACATTTCTAAAGGAAAAATCCAACGTTTTTACAAAGACAATACTTTAGTAAACCAAGATTATATCAAAGACGGTTCTATGAGTGTTGCTGCTTACATTAAATCTGTAGAAGCTAACTTAACTGTTTCTGGATTCAAAAGAGTTGCTTTAGGATAATTTTCCTAATTCAAAAAATATAAAAACTTCAATCTTAGGGTTGAAGTTTTTTTTTATGTTATAATTCTCCTACTTTTGATAAAACAATTGCAATGTTTCAAAGAAAAAAAGACATCATATACGTAGTATTAGCAGGTATTTTTATCACAAACGCTTTAGTAGCAGAATTAATTGGTGGAAAATTAATTCATGTTGGAAATACCGTAATGAGTTTAGGGATTTTACCTTGGCCCATTGTATTCATCACAACCGACTTAATCAACGAGTATTTTGGCGAAAAAGGAGTAAAAAAATTATCTTTCATCACAGCAGGATTAATTGCTTATACTTTTTTTCTATTACTGATAGGACTTCAAATTCCGGCCGTAAAAGGAGATGGCTTAATTTCTGACGAACAATTTAATGCGGTTTTTGGTCAGAGCATGTGGATTATTGTAGGAAGCATCACAGCGTTCTTAGTTTCCCAATTAATTGATGTTACTATTTTTCATTTTGTAAAAAACAGAACGGGTAAAAAAATGATTTGGCTGAGAAGTACAGGTTCTACCGTGATTTCACAATTATTTGATAGTTTTATAGTTTTGGGAATTGCCTTTTGGTTGCCTGGAAAAATAAATGGCGAAACATTTGTAGCATCTGCATTTACAGGATATTCAGTTAAATTAGGAATTGCTATTTGTTTAACGCCATTAATTTATCTCGGACATTATTTAATTGACAACTATTTAGGAGCAGAAAAACATGGAAACTAAACAAAGATGCGCTTGGTGCGAAAAAGACGATTTATATCGAAATTATCATGATAACGAATGGGGAAAACCAGTTTATGATGATGAAACTATTTTCGAATTTTTGATTTTAGAAACATTTCAAGCAGGATTAAGTTGGTATACTGTTTTAGCCAAAAGAGAAAACTTCAGAAAAGCATTTGATAATTTTGATTTGATAAAAATTGCCAATTATTCAGAAGATAAAATGGCGGAATTAGCTGAAGATGCAGGAATTATCCGAAACAAATTAAAAATCAAAGCAACGGTTACCAATGCACAAGCTTTTATAAAAGTGCAGGAAGAATTTGGAAGTTTCTCTAAATATATTTGGGGATTTGTTGATGGAAAACCGATTGACAACCAACCAAAAACATTAGGCGAAGTAAAAGCAACCACGCCAATTTCAGACGCATTAAGCAAAGATTTAAAAAAACGCGGATTCAAATTTGTAGGTTCAACGGTAATGTATGCCCACATGCAAGCTACTGGAATGGTGAATGACCATGTTGTAGATTGCCACACAAGAAAATAAAAATATGAGTAACGACCCACTTCACGGAAAACCTTTAAAGGAAATTGTAGAACAATTAGTAAATTTCTATGGCTTTGATACGTTAGGCGAATTAATAAACATCAAATGTTTTAAGGAAAATCCATCAGTAAAATCAAGCTTAACGTTTTTGAGAAAAACAGATTGGGCAAGAAAAAAAGTAGAAGAATTGTATGTGAGAACTTTGCCTAAACTTTAGCCTTCAACACCATCAAAAAATCTTCTCTATCAATTTCAACACAACCTAAACTATTTAAATGGTGGTTATAGACTTGACAATCTAATAAATGATAGTTTGCCATTTCTAATTGTTTTGCTAACGCAATAAAAGCTAATTTACTAGCATTTGACACTTTTGAAAACATACTTTCACCACAAAAAACGTGACCTAAATCAACGCCATACAAACCGCCTACTAACTCGTCATTTTGCCAAACCTCAACACTTTTTGCGATTCCTAATTCGTGTAATTTACAATAGGCTTCTACCATATTATCAGTAATCCAAGTCCCGGGTTGGTCTTTTCTGGAAATCTTTTTGCAGTTTAGAATTACGTCTCTAAATGCAGTATTAAAAGTAACTTTAAATTTTCTTTGATTGATTATATTTCGCATGCTTTTCGAAATCTTCAAATCTTCAAAAAACAAGACCATACGCTCTGGCGGACTCCACCACAAAATCGGCTCATCATCTTCAAACCATGGAAATATTCCCGATTTATAAGCTAATACAAGTCGTTCTGGTGACAAATCTCCTCCAACCGCAACAATCCCTTCGGGTGAAGCCATTTCTACAGGTGGAAAATATAATTCTTTAGTTAAAAAATACATAGATTCAAATACAAATTCAATTGCAAATTTCAAGTTCAATTTAGAAGCTTCATAACAAAATTCAAATTTAGGAACACTGATTTAAGAAATTGCAATAATTTTAAAAATCTTAAATGAACTTTATCTATAAAGAATATTCAACATTAAAACTTAAATGACTTATATGTTTAAAAATTTCAAGTTCAATAAAAAAGTCAGAAATTCAAGTATCACTTAAACTTCTGACTTCCACTCTACGACTTCTAACTTACTAGAATGGTAAATCGTCGTGTTCTTCTTCTTTAAAGTTAGTTGCTGGTTCAAATGCTTCTGATGCAGGCATTGGAGGCATTTGTGGTGCACTTGGAGCTTCTGCTTGAACTTTTTCAATTCTCCAACCTTGGATAGAGTTAAAAAATTTAGTTTCTCCTTGTGGATTTACCCATTCTCTCCCTCTTAAATTGATAGACACTTTTACTTGCTCTCCAATATTATAATTGTTTAACAAATCTGTTTTATCTTGTGCAAACTCAATCAAAATGTGTTGAGGATATTGCTCTTCTGTAGTCACTACAAGTTCTCTTTTTTTGAAAGAAGCACTTACTTGTTGTACAGGATTAATTAATTTTACTCTTCCTAAAACTTCCATAATACTTAAATTTATTTTTTTGCTAATAACAATTTCCAAGCATCAATAGCTCTTCCATTATCTACATACTCTTTTGCTTTTTGAAACTTTGTATCCATATCATCGGAACTTAAAACCGCTTTGACTTCAAAATTTTCTTTTACAAATATAGCAATTTCTTCTTCGGTTGGAATATTTTCTATATTACCTAATTTTCCTAAATCATTACCCGTAAAATAGCCACTTTCTTTAATGAAATCAGGAATCATATCAACACCAATTCCTAAAGTCGTCAATGGCTTTTCAACCTCAAACATCCCTACATTAGAACGACTGTACCAATTACCTCCCATTCGTGCAACCAAATCAATTTTGTGTTGGTCAATCATTCCTGTTGCATCTAAAACGGCTTCATTGATGTGAATTTTCACCACTTCACAAATCACTAAATTTCCTGCTCCACCTTGGTCACCTAAAGCAATCACATCGTTAATTTTACATTCAAATTGCACTGGGCTTTCTGCTACACGAAATGGTTTTACTTTGTCTGATTTTAGCATCGTAAATCCTGCTTTTTCAAACTCATTTACACCATCTGGATATTCGGTACTTGATAATGACATTTGTTGTACGATATCATAATTCACAACATTAATTACGACTTCCTTAGTGTTTTGAGCGTTGATTAATGTATGCTTAGTAGTATTATCACGCACGCGTCTTGCTGGCGAAAAAATCAAAATCGGCGGATTAGAACTAAACACATTAAAGAAACTAAAGGGCGATAAATTTGGATTTCCATTACTATCCATAGTACTTGCAAAAGCTATAGGTCTTGGCGCTACTGCACTTTGTAAATATCCTTGTAATTTTGCTGGCGCTATTTCTTTTGGATCGATGCTTAACATACTGAAACTATTTTTTACAAAGATAACAAACAATTACAAGTTCAATTACAAGAATAAACATCAAATTAAAAAGGATTTTAGTATTTTTACTTCAAATACGAATACATGCAGTTTTCAGAAAGGCGAAACATAACGCGCTGGTTTATTATATTAGCTTCCTTTTTCATAGTAATTTTAATACTTTGGAATACCTATAACTTTTTCCAAATTTTCAAAAACGAAGAACGAGCAAAAATGGAGTTTTGGGCAAGCGCTCTAACCACGATTGCTAATGCAAACGAAAATACCGACATAGAACTTCCTTTGCAAATTATTACAAAAAACACGACCATTCCTATTTTTATTACCGACAGTAAAGAAAACATTATTGATTTTAATAATATTGATGAAGAAATTTCAAAAGATAGTATTGCACTAAAAAAGTATTTTAATTCTGTAAAAAATGACAACCAACCCATTAAAATGGAGCGCTCAAACAGTAAATATCAATTGGTTTATTATGGAGATTCGCCTTTGTTGAATAAATTAAAATATTATCCTATTGCTTTATTATTGATTATTATTTTGTTTGGTGCTGTAGTTTACAATTTTTATCGCGCTACTAAGATGTCAACTCAAAATAAACTTTGGGCCGGAATGGCAAAAGAAACCGCACATCAAATTGGAACACCTTTGTCATCTTTAATTGGTTGGTTAGAAATTTTAAAATTAGACAATGTAGAAGAAAGTACCATTGTTGAAATTGAAAAAGATATTACGCGTTTACAAACTATTACCGATAGATTTTCAAAAATAGGAAGCGAACCTGTGTTAGAAAAACGCGATATTATCGAAGACACGAAAAACACTGTTGATTATCTACAAACTCGAGTTTCTCAGCAAGTTGTTTTTACTTTTAAAGCTCCCGAACACCCTATTTATGTTGATATTAATCCCGCTTTGCATAGTTGGACGATTGAAAATTTAGTTAAAAATGCTATTGATGCGATGAAAGGAAAAGGCAGTTTGAATATTGTAATTTCGGAATTAGAAGATATTGTAAAAATCAGCATTACTGATACTGGAAAAGGAATTCCTAAAAATCAATTCAACAAAGTATTTGAACCAGGATTTACAACAAAAAAACGTGGCTGGGGATTAGGATTGTCTTTAACCAAAAGAATTGTTCAGGAATATCACAAAGGAAAAATTAAAGTAACGCATTCTGAAATTGGCAAAGGAACCACTATGCAGATTAGCTACAAAACGACATAAAAAAATCCCGATTGAATCGGGATTTTTTTTTTATAAGTTTGAAGCGATTTGCTTGGCTAATTCTTGAAATTCTTCTGGTGATAAACTTGTTTTTCTTTGAAAACGCATATCATCCATATCTTTAAGCGGGATTAAATGTACGTGAACGTGCGGCACTTCTAATCCTACCACAGCAACACCAATTCGTTTACATTCAACTGATTTTTCAACAGCTTTTGCTACTTTTCTAGAAAACTTCATTAATCCTAAATAATGCTCTTCTTCCATATCAAAGATTTTATTAATCTCTTGTTTTGGAATACACAACGTATGCCCTTTTGCATTAGGATTCACATCTAAAAAAGCCAAATAGTTATCGTCTTCGGCAATTTTATAACAAGGAATTTCTCCGTTTACTATTTTGGTGAAAATACTAGCCATTTTAATGTATTATTAGTCTCTTGTAATTTCTAAAACATCAAATTTCAACACACCGTTTGGCACGATGATTTCCGCTACTTCGCCAACAGATTTTCCTAGTAATCCTTTTCCAATAGGAGAAGTTACCGAAATTTTCCCTGTTTTTAAATCGGCTTCACTTTCTGCCACTAATGTATATTTCATTTCCATACCATTAGCTTGATTTTTAATCTTCACAGTAGACAATACTAATGCTTTTGATAAATCCAATTGCGATTCATCAATTAAACGAGCGTTAGCTACTACTTCTTCCATTTTAGAAATTCTCATTTCTAATAATCCTTGCGCTTCTTTAGCGGCATCATATTCTGCATTCTCAGACAAATCACCTTTATCTCTTGCTTCTGCAATAGCTTGTGATGCTTTAGGGCGTTCTATACTTTTAAGTTGGTCTAACTCGTCTCTTAATTTTTTTAATCCTTCTGCGGTGTAATAAGATACTGTACTCATAACTTCATTGTTTATAAAATAGAAAGAATCCCACCTACATGGGATTCCTTTTCACAAAGATAGTAATTTATTTTTAATATTAATTTATGATACTAAGTAATGTTTTGTCAAAAGGAATTAATTAAATTTGTTTGATCATTCTTAGAAAAAAACATGAAAAAATATCTCTTACTTCTTTTATTACCATTAATTTTTAGTTGTGAAAAAGAAAGCTTTACAAACAATAATCCTCATTTACCAAATTATGGTTTTAATGTAAACATCAACATGAACTTACCACAATATAGCTCACTACAGTTTCCAAGTAATGCTGTTTATATTAGTGGTGCTGGAGTTGGGGTAAGAGGAATTTTTGTCTTTAATACTGGTGGAAATTACGTTGCTTTTGATGCGGCTTGTCCTAATCAAGCTTTGAGTTCATGTTCTACTATGACTTTAAGTGGCATTGATGCAATTTGCCCTTGTGATGATGTTCGATATAGTTTATTTTCGGGTCAAGCCCAAGGCATGCAATATCCAATGAAACAATATAGAGTGGAACAATTAGATGCGGTTTCACTTCGTGTTTACAACTAATAAAAAAGCCTGAAAAATAAAACTTTCAGGCTTTTTTCAACTTAACTTAATCTAACTAAAATTTTAAACTCATTCCAAGAAGGAAATTAATTCCCGCTTGTGGGTAAAATCCTGCTCCTCCATAAGTAATTATATCTCCTGAAGAGTCATCATCATAGGTGTAGAAATAACCGTTAGATTCGTATTCTACATCGAAAACATTATTTACTAACGCCGAAAAAACTATCGATTTTATTCTTTTATTAATTTGCCAATCGTATGAAGCATTAAAATCATTAATGAAATAACTATCCAATTTCGAAACATCTGAATCGATATTTCCCATATATTGATCTCCAACAAATTTTGATAATACTGACAATTGCAATCCTTTAATCGGTAAATAAGAAAATCTATTTCCAAAAATAAAATTAGGCGAATATGCGATATTAGTATTTCCTAAATTCTGAACTACTCCATTAATTTCATAATAAAAATCCTCATTCTTATTCTGACTTAATGTGAAATTCGGATTTAAAATTAACTTATCTGTTAAAGCAATTGTTGATTCTACTTCTAAACCTAATCGATAACTTTTTCCGCTATTTGTAAAAATTGGAGCACCAACATCATTTAAATCGCCTGTCAAAACCAATTGATCGTTATAGCGCATATAAAATGCATTTGCGTATAATTTTACTTTTTGTGTATTGTATTTCCAACCTAATTCATAATCAAATAAACGTTCTGGCTTTATAGCACCACTTTCGTAATCATCGCGTCTTGGTTCTTTGTTTGCAATTCCAAAATAACCATAGAATGAATTTTTAGTATTTAATTGGTAATTCAGACCTGCTTTTGGATTAAAGAATCTAAATGTGTCGTTTACATCATCAAATCTCACACTAGTTGCATCGTAAAACACCATTCTGTATTGTAAATCGGTAAATAAATTCAGCTTGTTTGTAACGTTGTATGATGCTTTTGTATAGAAATTCACATCATCTTTATTTCCGTAATTATCATAATATCTATTTGGATTTGGAATATAATTCTGCGTCCAAACTACTTCTCCGTAATGCAATCCTAAATAGCGATTGGCCGCACCACCAAATAATAAATCGGTTTTCTCGTTTCTGTAATTTAAGGAAAAGGTTGCTCCGAAGAAATCATTATCTAACCATCTTTTTCTAACTAAATCAGAAATTGAATTTCCATTAAAATCAGGCAAATTATAATCGGTTAAATCTTCGTCTTCTTTGTATTGTTCAAAGTAGCCTTTTCCAATAGTGTAATGCAATGCAGCATTTGAAATCCAGTTTTCAGACCACTTTTCTGTCCAGTGCAATTGAAAATGATTTTGCCAATAATTATCGGTTTCATTGTCGTAGAATTGCATATTTCCGAATTCATCGAAATACATTCCAGCAGGATTGAAGGTTCTACTTCCATCTAAATCTTCTGTTCCGTACCACGCTTGATAGGTTTTTTCTTTTCCTCCAAATGCCATTAATTTTACTAAAGTTGTCTCTTTAACATAATTAATATTAAAAAAATACCCAAACATATTTGATGTTGCTCTATCGATAAATCCATCCGAAGCAATATTGGAAATTCTTCCATTCATTTCAAAATTATTATGCAAACCTGTACCAAAAGATAAGGTATGTTTTCTTGTATTAAAACTTCCGAAAGAATTTGAAATTTCGGCATATGCTTTTTCTTGATAGGATTTGGTTGCCATATTTAAACTTGCACCAAAAGCTCCAGCCCCGTTAGTTGATGTTCCTACTCCGCGTTGTAACTGAACACTTTCCAATGACGAAGCAAAATCAGGTAAATTCACAAAGAAAGTTCCTTGACTTTCACTATCGTTAAAAGGGATTCCGTTTAGAGTAACGTTAATTCGAGAACCATCAGATCCACGAACACGCATAGAAGTGTAACCTACTCCATTTCCCGCGTCTGTTGTACTTACCACAGAAGGTAAATATTGCAACAAAACGGGCACATCTTGACCTAAATTTCGTGGAGCAATCTCTTCTTTGGAAACATTAGTGTAGGTAATTGGATTTTTGTCTTTTGCTCGAACAGATGAAACCGTAACTTCTTTAAGTTCGGTAACTTTCGTGGTGTCTTTCTTTGTTTCTTGTGAATAAGAAAAAAGAGCAAAGAAAATTGAAAATAGACTTAAAAAAGTCTTTGTACTTGATTTGAATAAAGTTTTCATTCGTAAAATAAATACGAATAAAAGGGGCAATTACTCTTGGTTAAAAATTAAATTTGATACTCTTAGACGCGAATAAACGTGCACATTTATTTTTGTCAATTTCCCTAAACAGCATTATCTGTTCTAGGTTCTATGGGTATGATCTCAGCTCGTTATTTAGAGCACCCCTTTGAGACAAGGCAAAGATAAAGCAATATCAATGACAATTGCAATATCAAAATTCAATTTAGCACATTTTTATTGAACTTGAATTTTGAACTTGCAATTGAAATTTAGTAGTTTGGTTTTTTTCTGTTTTGCTTTAAAGTACTCATTACTTTTTTGGCGTTAAGTCGCTTTTCTTTTACAGCTCTTGGGATTTTAGTTTCTTTTCGCTCTTTTGGAACAACCAAAGCATTTTCAAGCAACTTAAAACATTTCTTAATAACTTTTTCTTTGTTTTTTAGTTGACTTCTGTCTTCCTCGCTAGTTAAAATTAGAATTCCGTCTTGCGTAAGTTTAGTTGCGATTTTAGTCTGCAACAACATTTTTTCTTCTTCAGACAATCCTTTTGAATTAATTAAATCGAAAGTCAATACAACTTTAGAAGATACTTTGTTTACATTTTGTCCTCCAGCGCCACTGCTTCTAACTGCTTTAAACGAAAATTCTGATGCTATAATTGATTTATCCATTATCGGGCTGGTGTGACGATTTTAATAAATCATTTACGGTTTTCACTGGATTAAAAGTTTCCAACGGAACCTCAACAAAAATAGTAGTCCATTTTGCCATAGCGCCATTCCATAATCCAGGAAGTTCAAAGGCTTTAATTGGTTTTCCATTTTTAGTTTTTTCAGTAATAAAAGCAGCATTTTGATCAATAAATTGAGTTAAATCAAACTTCTCACCTTTAAAATTTTTCACACCACAAACAATATCAACTGGATTAAAATGAGTAGCTCCTTTAGCAATACTTTTTTGTGATTTATTGTTTAAATCTATTTGAGACGATTCTACAATTTGAAGCGTTAATCTTCCTTTATCATCTTGCACCCAAAATGGTCCGCCACCTGGTTCGCCTTCATTTTTAACCATTCCGCAAACACGAATTGGACGATTTAAAACTTTAATTAAATACTCAATTTTATAAGCCGTTTGAAAAAAATTAAATTCTTCTGGCAAAGGGAAAGCGGTTTTATTTTCGGCAAAATCTCTTATTTCGGCAATTTCGGCTTCCGTTACGTTTCCTTCGGAAAGCTTTTTTAAATAATTGAATATTTGATATTGTATGCGGATTAAAACACCACCTAAAACTTTTTTGTAAGTCGCAATAACCGATGTATGATTTTGCGAAACATTATCGATATTTTTAATGTAAATCAAATCCGATTGAAGCGCATTCAAATTCTCAATTAAAGCGCCATGTCCGCCAGGTCTGAAAAACAATTTATCATCTTCAACACGAAAAGGCGTATTATCTTCATTAACCGCTAAAGTATCAGAAGATTGGTCTTGATAAGAAAAATTGATCTCATAATCTGAAAACTGATTGGTTATTTTCTCAAAATCGGCTTGAAATTCTTTTGTAATAGTGAAATGAATCTTAGTCTTATCATTCTCTTTTTTAAAGAAATCGGCCTCAAAAATATTCTCTTCAATTGGTGTGACAATCTTGTTGCCCTTTACATGAAATGGTAAAATTCCTTTTGGTTTATGGGAAAAATGCAATCCTTCTTCACTCAATAAAGTTTTAATTAAAACATAGTATCGCTTATCATTCGATAAAGAATAATAATTAGGAAACAAGTCGATTGTTTTTTCTTTTAACTCTCTGTAAAAAGGGAAATTTTTCAATCCAAAAATAAAAATAGAAACATCTTTTGCGTTCTTTTTGTTGATGTAACTATTTATGGTATCATTATCAGCATCAAATTCATTCAAAAATTCATTCAAAAACTTAAACATACGAGTTGCAGCTCCTGAAGCAGGAACGAATTTTTCAATCGTATATTGATTTTTGTGTTTATCGAAATAAGATACCAACGGAAGAATTTCTTCTTCAGAAAAACGCCAAATTCCATCGCCAATAGTTGCCGACTTCACTAGATTTATCTTTGGAATTCCTTTGATGAAAAAATCCAGCTGTTGTTGTACTTTTTCTAGAGAATTTCCTCTTTCGTTAATATATTTTATATCTGCTTCTGTAAAAGTCTTTTCCATTCTAAATAGCCTAAAATAGCAATAATTGTAAATAATAAAAACTGCATACTGGAGAATGTCAATCCTTTATAAAAATACAAAGGCACCGAAATAATATCGGCTACAATCCAAAAAATCCAGTTCTCAATCTTTCGTTTGGCCATGAGCCACATTCCTACAAAAAACAAAGCCGTTGTAAGCGTGTCTACATAAGCTGTCCAATCTGTAAATTTATCAAAAAATTGGTAAACCAACGCAATAAATAGTAAGGTTCCTGTAAAAATTAAGGTAGAAATTAAATAATCTTTTCGATTCATAACGGATATTGGAAATTCGTCCGCTCCATTTTTCTTTCTTGACCATAAATACCAACCTAAAACACTCATTATGGAATAGTAAATATTGATGATAAAATCGCCAAATAGTTTCCATTCCAACAAAATATATACAAAAATTAAAGTGCTCACTAAACCAGTTGGATACACTAAAATATTATTCTTTCTAGCAAATAAAACGCTAATGATTCCAAATATAACAGCAGTTAATTCAAGAAAAATAAAAAGATTAGTGTAGTCTTTATATTGAGAAAACAGTAACTCTATCATAATGAAAAGAAATTACTATCGTTTTCAAAAGCAGTTCCAATCACAACCAAATCAGCTCCAGCATTGTACACTTCTTGAATCGTTTTCATGGAACGAATGCCTCCACCAACAATCAATGGAATCTCGATATTTTGAGCGACATAGCGAATCATTTCTAACGACACGTATTGGTTTGCGCCGCTTCCAGCTTCTAAATAAATCAATTTCTTTCCTAAAAATTCGCCTGCTTTTGCCGTTTTATAAGCCAATTCAATATTCTCTTGTTCAATCGGTTGTGTTTGACTTACACGTTGCACAGCCGTTTCTTTTCCTCCATCGATTAGTAAATAACCTGTTGGGATAATTTCCAAATTGGATTTTGCCAATATATCTACCGAATTGATATGATGTTCAATTAAATATTCTGGATTTCGACCCGAAAGTAAACTCAAAAATAAAATACCATCTGCTTCATTGGAAATCTGAGAAGGATGTCCTGGAAAAATTAATACTGGTAATTGAGCAGTTGTTTTAATAACGGAAATCAGTTCGTCTAAATGCGTTCCATTGAAAGTACTTCCACCCACAAAAATATGTGTGGCTGGCGATTTTTTAATTTTATCTGACAAAACAATTGCTTGCTCAATAGAAACCTTTTCAGGATCAATTAAAATAGCTAACAGTTTTTGACGGTTCTTTTTAGCTTGAAGTATATTTTGATACAGGTTTTGCATTTTATTTTTTTGGGAAAGCACACACAAAGATATACGCTTCTACGTTATAAAACTGAATTTGGAAGTTTTCTATTTGGTTATTAAAATGTAATTCGGCCTCACATTTACCATTTTTTAAATCAAATTCGGCTTCAAAAATATGCTCTGGAAAGCTAATTCCTTTTTCATTCTTAATTTTAAAAATGGATTCTTTTACTCCCCAAATTACGGTCGATTTTTCTATTTGTTCCAAAGTAGAAAGATTTTCTAAATGCTTTACTTCCATAAATCTTGGCGCAATCTTCAAAGTTTTTTCTTTGAGTTTTTCCAAATCAATTCCCATTAATTCATCGCTTATACAAATACAAGAAAATTCGTGCGAATGTGAAATAGAAATATGCTTACCATCACTTAAATGAGGTTTTCCAGCTTCATCATAAGTTAAATCATAATCGGTATAACCCAAATGTTGTAGTAACATTCGAACGGCTAAAAATCCTCTTTGGTGCTCTTCCGATTTCATTCCTTCTAAACGAAAAAGGGAAGTATCACGTAACGAAACCGCTCTAAATAACGAAGTTACGTCTTCTGTAATGTGCCAGAAGTACGCAGTAGTATTTTCGTTGATATGTATAATTTTATGTAGCGGCATTTATATTTTGTTGTTTTTCAAATCGTTAGAAAATTAAACAATTCACAAATTAATAGAAATCTTTGAAAAAATAAAAAGTTATTTTGTAATTTTGCACTCTAATTTTAGAATATACAAATATACATAATAGATGAGTACACAAACATTACCTTATGTAGCTTATAAAGTGAAAGATATTTCGCTTGCAGCTTGGGGAAGAAAAGAGATTGAATTAGCTGAAGCTGAAATGCCAGGTTTAATGGCTTTAAGAGCAGAATACGGAGCAACTCAACCTTTAAAAGGAGCTAGAATTGCTGGATGTCTTCACATGACAATTCAAACTGCTGTTTTAATTGAAACTTTAATTGCTTTAGGCGCAGAAGTTACTTGGTCTTCTTGTAACATTTTCTCAACTCAAGATCAGGCTGCTGCTGCTATTGCTGCTGCTGGAATTCAGGTTTATGCTTGGAAAGGTTTGAACGAAGAAGATTTCGATTGGTGTATTGAGCAAACTTTATTCTTTGGTGAAGATAGACAACCATTGAACATGATTTTAGATGATGGTGGTGATTTAACTAACATGGTTTTTGACCGTTACCCAGAATTAATTCCTGGAATCAAAGGTTTATCTGAAGAAACTACAACTGGAGTTCACCGTTTATACGAAAGAGTAAAAGCTGGAACTTTACCAATGCCTGCAATTAACGTAAATGATTCGGTTACTAAATCTAAATTTGACAACAAATACGGTTGTAAAGAATCAGCTGTTGATGCAGTAAGAAGAGCTACAGATATTATGTTAGCTGGAAAAAGAGTAGTTGTTTGTGGTTACGGTGATGTTGGAAAAGGAACTGCGGCTTCTTTCCGTGGTGCTGGTTCTATTGTAACAGTTACTGAAATTGATCCAATTTGTGCGTTACAAGCAGCTATGGACGGTTTTGAAGTTAAAAAATTAGATACAGTTATCAAAACTGCTGATATTATTATTACTACAACTGGAAATAAAGACATCGTTTTAGGTTCTCACTTTGAGCAAATGAAAGATAAAACTATCGTTTGTAACATTGGACACTTCGATAACGAAATTGATATGGCTTGGTTAAACAAAAACCATGGTGCATCTAAAATCGAAATTAAACCACAAGTTGATAAATATACAATCAATGGAAATGACATTATCATTTTAGCTGAAGGTCGTTTAGTAAACTTAGGTTGTGCTACTGGTCACCCAAGTTTTGTGATGAGTAACTCATTTACGAACCAAACGTTAGCTCAAATCGAATTATGGAATAACAGCGCAGCTTATAAAAATGACGTTTATATGTTACCAAAACATTTAGATGAAAAAGTAGCGATGTTACACTTAGCTAAATTAGGAGTTGAATTAGAAACGTTACGCCCAGACCAAGCAGAATATATTGGTGTAGAAGTACAAGGTCCATTCAAACCAGAATATTACAGATACTAATATTTAGTAAATAGTAAAAAGTGATTAGTAAATAATCACTTAAAACATATTAAAACCCTTGCAGCAATGTGAGGGTTTTTCTTTTACCAACTATTTTTCAACAAATTAGCAACAACTTGAAACTTTTGGCGTTAAATTTGTACTAATCATCATCAATCAAAATCAATCATCATGTTAAAACGTTTTTTTATGTTATGTTCGGGCGTAGATTCCGACATAATTAATGGTTGTTCTAATGGCGAGCAAAACAAATATGCCGGAATTGGAGCTACTGTTTTCTTCACCGCCGTAATGGCTTTTATTGCTAGTGCTTATGCGCTTTTTACTGTTTTCGACAATGCATTTATAGCTATAGCTTTCGGATTAGTTTGGGGTTTGCTAATTTTTAATTTGGATAGATTTATTGTTTCTACCATTAAAAAAAGAGATAGCTTTTTAGATGAATTTATTCAGGCAACACCACGAATTGCTTTAGCGATTATTATTGCTATAGTAATTTCAAAACCTTTAGAAATTAAAATCTTTGAGAAAGAGATCAATACGGTTTTATTGAAAGAAAAAAATGAAATGATGTTGGCCAACAAAAAACAAGTAGCCAATTATTTTCAATCTGATTTAGATAAAAACAAAGCGCAAATTGATAGTTTGAAATCGGATATTCTTAAAAAAGAAAAAGAAGTAAATGATTTGTATTCAGTTTACATTACCGAAGCCGAAGGAACTGCTGGAACTAAGAAGTTAGGCAAAGGTCCGGTTTATAAAGAAAAACGTGAAAAACACGATGCTTCTTTGCAAGACTTAGCCGATTTAAAAACTGCAAACCAAGCAAAAATTACCGATTTAGAAGCCAAATCCAAAACCTTACAAGCCGATTTAGATAAAAAAGTAACCGAAACCCAACCTATTATCGAAGGTTTCGACGGTTTAATGGCGCGAATAAATGCTTTGAATAAATTACCATTCTTACCTTCGTTTTTCATTATGTTATTGTTTTTAGCGATTGAAACTTCTCCAATTATTGCCAAATTATTATCACCAAAAAGCGAATACGATTTCAAACAGGAAGACAACGAAATGGGCATCAAAAACATGCTAGCTCAAAATCGTTACCAAAGCGAATTACAAAAGAAAACAGATGCCGAAATTTACGATAAAGTGTATGCCGACATCAAAGAAGATAAAGAACTGTACAATTACAAAAAGAAAAGCGCATTGGAATTATTAAAACTCCAAGCTGACGGATTTGTGGAAAAGCAGAAGAAGTCAATGTAAAATAGCCATTAGGCAAAAGTAAAAAGGCAATAGTTTTAAATTACTATTGCCTTTTTTGATTTATAATTTCAGATAAACCTACAAAAACTTCAAAATTTCCGACTTCAATCTATCATATTCCCCTTGAAGGATTAATCCGTTGTCTAATAATTTTTTATAATTCTGAAGTTTGGCAAACAATTCGTCTTGTGTTAAATGCGCCAACCCTTTTTCCTCCGAAATAGGAGCTTCTACTTCCGTATCACGAATAACATCGTTTGGTGTAGGCATTAACTCTGCAAAATGAGTTACTTCTTCCGCTTGAATTTCCTCTACAACTTCTTCTTGAACTGGCGATTCAATTGGAGCTTCTTGTTTAACTTCTTCTACAATTGGAGTTGCTGCTTTTGGATTTTTCAATAAATCCAACTGCTCTTTCGCGTAAGTATATAATTTTCGCGCTTGATTTTTTGGTAAATAATCAACGGTGTGCGTTAAATCGGAATTAGTTGTAAAGGTGAAATCGGCTCCTAAAATACCTTCTTTTACAAACGAACCTGCGATATCATCCCAATCGTAATCAATGAATTCCATTGACAATCCTAAGTTTTTAGGCTTACATAAAATGATACGTTTGTTGGTTACCACAATGCTATCTGGAAAAATAGTTACCGCTGGTTTTTTCTGAACGGCAATGTAGCCTACTTCTTCATTTGACATTAAAAGATTCTCCAATTTAGCTGTGATTTTCTCAATAGCTTTTGGATCTTGATCTTCGTTTAATATTTTTTTTAAGTTGTCTATCATGATAGTTACTTTGAATTTTCTTTTAATAGCACAAAAGTAATGCCTAATTTTCTATTCTTGAATTTCTTGTTGGACTTTTTTCGTTAAACTTTTGAAAACAAGTTCGTAGGAATGATTAATCAATTCGCACATCATTTTATCAGAAACATCACTATGAAAACGAACCGTATTCCAATGTATTTTACTCATGTGATATCCTGGTTCAATAGCTTCATATTCGGCTCGAAGTTCCAAAGCACGTTCTGGATCACATTTTAAATTTAATGACGGTGTTCCTTTTTCCCATTCAGATAACGAAGTAAGACAAAACATTTTTCCTCCTACTTTAAACACCAAAGTATCTTCATCAAATGGAAAATGTTCAGTGACACCTTTTTTATACTGACAGAATTCGTATAGTTGTTGAATGTTCATTTTCGTAATTACTTTTCAATTTTATACAAAAGAGGTTTTGATGGTGAAGCATCATTTTCAAACGACGCGAACTGTAAATTCAATAAATAACTTCCGTCTTGAATTTCTTCATTAACGTAAATCATTTCCGTAATTGTAGAATTAAAACGAGCATCATCATTTACTTGATTCACGTCTTTTACATTCCAAAACGCTTTGTGAGCTAACAATTTACCTTCATCGTGTTCTTTGTCGACACTTGGTAAATCGATTAATAAATGTTGAATGCCTTTTTCTCTAATAAAAATCGCAGCCGCATCTTCTAAGTAAGGCGGATTCGTATTGGAATAATTCAAATGCTTTTTGCTTTCTGGATTTGGTAATGTTCTGATGATGATAGCTTCCGGTGAATTTTCTCCCAATGCCGATTCAATCTGTTCTTTTGTAATAACTAAATCTTCCCCAACCTTTTTTGGCTCAACAGAAATCAATTCCGCAGTAAAGAAAAACTGTTTCAAACATTGATTTATGGAATAAAAATCACGTGTAATATGCCCTAAACATTCTGTATGCGTACCATGCGCATGCGGATTGAAGAAAATATTATTAAAATTCGTAGACGATTTTCCTTCCGAAACTTTTCCTATCCAATCGCCCATAGTTACAGGATCAATTTCAGGTGCATTTTGATACCACGCAATTGGATTTTGTTCGTTGTTGGTTAATGGAATGGAAATATCAATTGGTTTTGATAAGTCTATTTGGTATGTAGAATTATTATATAGGATTGTTGTTTTCAAAACAATAAATGATTAAATTTACGAGACTGTTCAGATTTTAAAGATAATCAAAATGAAGAAATATTTTATTATTCTATTCCTAATATTCCATTTTAGTTTGTTTTCACAAATTCAAAAGGATACTATTCAACTGACAACTCCTTTAGCTGCAATTAAAGTTGATTTAAACAATAACAGGCAACGTTTTATATTTAATCAATTAGATTTTTATACCAATAACGATTTTTCCGTGTTCAATCGAGCTACTATGTTGAATGACAATTTTTCAGTTTATAAAGGTCAATTCGAATACAAGAATTCTGTCCTAATTCCAGAAAACATGGTGTTTAATAATAAAATTGATTCATTCAACCCTAATGGCGTTTGTGATTTCAAAAGTGCCGTTTTAACAGGAATAATCAATTTAACAATAAGTTTATTTCAAACAGATTAAATTTTATAAATTCAGTAAAAACAGATCACTAGCAATTCCGTCGGAAAGAAATTTACCTTTTTTTGTAGTTCTTAGGATATTATCATCCACAAACAACAAATGGTCTTCTATGAATTTTGCTGCTTGTTGGTTCAAATAATCCAAATAGGTTTTCCCAAATTCTTGTTCGATTCTTTCTAATGAAACACCCCAAATCGTGCGTAAACCTGTCATAATATATTCATTGTAACGGTCAGTTTTGGTTAAGGTTTCAATTTCTATTGGTAATTCATTTTCTTGAATAGATTTGATATAAAGTGAATTATTTGACACATTCCAACCACGATTTTTCCCATCATAACTATGTGCCGACGGACCAATTCCGATGTATTTTTTGCCTAACCAATAACTCGAATTGTTTTTGGAAAAATAGTTTTCTTTTCCAAAATTCGATAATTCATAATGAATGAAACCGTTTTCTGAAAGTTTATCGACTAAAATATGAAAATGCTCTTGTGCCACTTCATCATCAGGTTGCGGAATGATTCCTTTTTGGATGAACGTATGCAAAGCGGTTTTAGGTTCCACCGTTAACGCATAACTCGAAATATGTGGCACATTAAAAGACAAAGCCGTTTCAATGTTTTGCAACCATTTTTCATTAGACATTTCTGGAACTCCGTAAATCAAATCGATGGAAATATTATCGAAATAGTGTGTGGCGATTTCTAAACATTTCTTAGCTTCTTCCACATTGTGTGCGCGATTCATCAGCTGTAAATCGTCTTCAAAAAACGATTGAATTCCGATAGATAAACGGTTGACTTTATTTTTTGATAATTCTATTATTCGCGTTTCAGTTAAATCATCTGGATTGGCTTCTACGGTGATTTCTGGATTTTCGACAACTTTATAATTTTTATAAACCGAATCAATCAAAAATCTTAAATCTGCAATCTGCAATATCGAAGGCGTTCCACCACCAAAATAAATCGTCTCGACAATCTCATCTTGAAACTCGCTTTTACGCATTTCAATTTCTTTAGCTAACGCCAAAACCATTTCATCTTTCTTCTTCAAATTAGTAGAAAAATGAAAATCGCAATAATGACAAGCTTGCTTACAAAAAGGTATGTGGATATAAATTCCTGACATTTATTTCTTTACTCTATCTTCATTATTCTTCACAAAAGCATCCCACCCCGAATAACTTTTTTCACCAATCACTTTTCCAGAGTTGAAAAAATGACAAACCGCAGCTGCCAAACCATCAGTTGAATCGAGGTTTTTTGGTAATTCTTTCAACCCTAATAATTGTTGGAGCATTTTGGCTACTTGTTCTTTACTGGCGTTTCCGTTACCGGTGATGGCCATTTTAATCTTTTTGGGTTCGTATTCAGTAATGGGAATATCTCTAGAAAGTCCAGCTGCCATGGCAACGCCTTGCGCTCTTCCTAATTTCAGCATCGATTGTACGTTTTTTCCAAAGAAAGGCGCTTCAATAGCAATTTCATCTGGATTATGTGTGTCGATTAACTCAATCGTTCGTTCAAAAATGACTTTTAATTTCTGATAATGGTTATCGTATTTGGACAAAATGAGTTCGTTCAACTGCAGAAATTCCATTTTCTTGTTGACTACTTTGATTAATCCAAAACCCATTATCGTCGTTCCTGGGTCAATTCCTAATATGATGCGTTCGTTTGACAATTTTAGTGTAAAGTTTCGTTTCTTTGTACCAATGATTACAATTCCTCACAAAGCTAAGCAATTCCTTGTTTTTACCATCAAACTTTTGATTGTAATTGGTGCGTTTTATTTTATTTATGACCAAATTGCCGGAAATTCAAAATTAGAATGGAGTAAATTCCAGACTTTAGTTTTAGAAAAAACTTCAGTTTTGACAATCATTTTCATCTTACTGTTTAGTGTTGCAAATCGCTATTTTGAGATTTTAAAATGGCAGAATTTGGTGAGTTTTATCAAACCGATTTCGATTGGTGAAGCAAGTAAACAAGTTTTGGGCGCTTTAACTGCAGGGATTTTTACACCAAATGGTTTAGGCGAATATGCAGGAAAAGCGATGTTTTTCAAAAAAGAGCAAACTAAGAAAGTCGTATTTTTAAACTTGATATGCAACGGAATCCAAATGATTTTAACCATTATTTTTGGAACTATTGGATTGATTTTAATTGGATATTGGAAATGGGCTTTAGCGATAATTGGAATTGCAGTTGCATTATTTTTTGCTTCTATTCTCTCAAAAAACATCACCATAAAAGGGTATTCGATTCAAAAATTATTGCATAAAATAAACGAAATTCCGAAGAAGATTCACCGTAAAAATATTTTGCTTGGTGTTTTTCGTTACTTAGTTTTTTCGCATCAATATTATGTTTTGTTTTTGGTATTTGATGTAGATTTACCTTATCTGACATTGATTAGTTCGATTGCTGCGGTTTACTTTTTAGCTTCATCGTTACCGAGTTTTCAATTTTTAGATTTTGCAGTAAAAGGAAGTGTAGCTATGTTTTTCTTTGGAAAATACGGAGTTAACGAATGGATTGTGATATTCATTAGTACCTTGATGTGGTTTTTAAACGTAGTTTTACCTGTGGTGATTGGAAGTTATTACGTGATGCGATTTAAGTTGAATACTTCAAAATAGTTTATTCGTATGTTAGAATTAATTCTCGGAACCGTTTTTCTCATTTACATCCTATTCATCGGGCAACTGATTTATGGCTTTAACAGAATGAAACGTTTTTCTAAAAAGGAATTCACTCCAAAAACCTCTTTTACCATTGTAGTTCCATTTCGAAATGAAAAAGAGAATCTTCCGAATTTATTGCATTCGATTTCGCTATTGAATTATCCGAAAGAATTAGTGGAAGTGATTTTAGTGGATGATGATTCTGATGACAAATTTAGAATTCAGAATTTAGAATTTAGAATTCAAATGATAAAGAATGTTCGTAAATCAAATTCACCTAAAAAAGATGCGATTGAAACCGCGATTCAAATAGCTAAACACGATTGGATTATTACTACTGATGCAGATTGTTTGGTTCAGAAAGATTGGTTGACGATTTATGACCAATATATTCAGAAAAATGAAGTTGAAATGGTAGCTTCTGGCGTTTGTTATCTTCCTAAAAATGGATTTTTATCCGCTTTTCAGAATTTAGATTTCTTGAGTTTACAAGGCGCTACTATTGGAAGTTTTGGAATCAACCAACCTTTTATGTGTAATGGCGCTAATTTTGCCTATTCAAAATCATTCTTCAAGGAATTAAACGGTTTTCAAGGAAATGAAACCATTGCCAGTGGTGACGATGTTTTTCTACTTCAAAAAGCCGTTTCAGTTGCTCCGAAGAAAGTTGGGTTTTTATTGGCTAAAGAAAGTATTGTTGCCACAAAACCAGTTGCAACTTGGTCTGATTTATTTCAGCAACGGGTGCGCTGGGCTTCGAAAAGCACGGGTTACTCTTCTGTGTATGGAAAGTTGTTAGCGCTTGTGGTTTTTGGCGGGAATTTGGCTTGGATAGTGAGTTTTCTACTTTGGTTGGTAGGTTTATTGGATCAAAACATTTTCATGCTTTTTGTTGCATTGAAATTTCTAATTGATTTTATCTTGATTTACAAAACCGCTAATTTCTTCGAATCGAAATTACAATATGTGTTGGCGAGTAGTTTGTTGTATCCGTTTTTTAGTGTTTCGGTGGCGGTGTATTCTTTGTTTGGAAAATACTCTTGGAAAGGAAGAAATTTTAGAAAGTAAAAGCTCGCAAAGACGCAATGTCGCAAAGTTTTTGGAACACAGATTTAATAAATTCGAGAAATTAAAAAATCTCGACTACGCTCGATTTGACAAAATAATAAAAATTAGCACGAACTATTTTAACATATAAGTCATGTAAGTTTTTTGAAATGGATATTTTTTGCGAATTAAGTTCATTTAAGATTTTAAAAATTAATGTAATTCCTTAAATCTGTGTTCCCAACTTGAAATTGAACTTGTACTTGATTTTGTCCTTGCTTATTTCTCCATTTTTATAATTACCGGAAGCACAAATTGCGTTTTTACTTTCACGCCTCTTTTAATCGCCGGTTCTACTTTTGGAAAATCGGATAATCTTGAAGTTAGAATACTATCGATTTTTGTTTTGTCTGCTAAAGCAATGCTATCGTTTGGATATTGGGTTTCGAATTGTAAACTCGAATCGGGATTTACGGTAATTTTTACGTTGATGGTGTCGATTTCTGGATATTCAAAACGAAGTGTGTCGATTCCTATTCGTTCTTGTATGGTTTGCGCCATATAATCGAAGAAACATTGCCTTTTTATTTCCGCATCTTTTATTGTATCGCATTGCAAAACCGATGGAAATTCATCCACTTCATCCCAATTGATTTTTTTCAATTCTTGTTCTAACAATTCTTGCTCATCAGGAACTTGTTTTTCGAAGTACTGGCAAGATTGAATAGCTAAAAGCAAAAAAAGTAGTTGAATTATTTTTTTCATATTATTCTTCCATCTGAAACATTACAGGGATAGCATAAGAAATAGTAACTGGTTTTCCATCACAATTAGCAGGAATGGCTTTTGGCAAAGATTTAATAATGCGAACTGCCTCTTCTTCTAAAATTAGACCATTTTTTGGACCTATGACATCTTTAATTTGTGGGTTCCCTTCTTTATCAATTAGAAAATAAACCATCACTCTTCCTTGCAATTCGTGATCCATTGCAAATTCAGGATATATAAATTTATTAGAAATATGCTTTCGTATGTAATTATTAAATGACACTTGTTCTTCAAGTCCTGTAGTCAGATTTTTTACTTTATAGTATGGTAATTCTTGAGAAGTACATTTTGTAAAACCTAAATCATCTTTAACAACTGTAGTTGTAACTTTAGATTTCTCAATAGAATCGGCTTGTTTTTTTTGTTGTTTGGCAATTTTACTTTCCTCAACACGAACCAAATAAGCATCCCATTCTTTCTTTTTTTGTTCGTCAGACTCTTTTTTAATTCTTGCCAATTCTTTTAAACGATCTTGGGTTGACATGTTTTTGTCTTGAGCAACCGCTAGATTAACAAACAGAAAAGAAATAAAAAGTAAAAAAACAAATCTCATAGAATCAAATAATTAAAAAAGTATGAAACAAAGTTATAAATTTGTTAGACAATAACTAAAATCTTATGGAATACTTTTTACTGATTCTGGGTTTACTTTTAATGATAGTTGGAATTATTGGCAGTTTACTTCCTGCTTTACCGGGACCACCTATTAGTTGGGTTGGGATTTTATTGCTTTATTTTTGTCCTGGAATGGAAACCAATTATTGGTTGCTGGGTATTACTTTAGTAATTGCGGTTGTAATTGGCATTTTAGATTATGTGATTCCTGCAAAAGGAACAAAGTATTTCGGCGGAAGTAAATATGGGATTTGGGGAACGAATATTGGATTAGTTGTTGGCTTATTCTTTCCTCCGTTTGGATTTTTGATTGGACCGTTCTTAGGTGCCTTGATAGGCGAACTCATTTACAACTCAAACGAAGGAAAGCGTGCTTTTAAAGCAGCTACAGGTTCGTTCTTAGGATTCTTAGCAGGTACGTTTATTAAGTTTTTAGTGAGTTTACTTTTCTTAGGAGTGTTTTTTGTTGTGGTTTGGCAGAATAGAGCGGTTTGGTTTTGATGGTCTGGACGGGACTCGAACCCGCGTAATTTTTTGTAATAACAACAAGAGATTTCAAAGTTTAATTTTAAATAGCTACCTTTTTGAGTTACGTTTTCGAAATGAATGATTGTTTTAACGAATATAATTTTAATGTAAATTGGACTAAAATTACTTGTACAAACTTGTAATGATACTTTTATAATAGAAAAAATAATATCTTTGTAATTGATTATGAGTCCTGTAAAGGCAAATTTTGCTTAAATTGTTGTTTTTCAAGGAATAAAATAATAATAAATGATTAAAATTTAGAAATTATGTCAGAGCACACTTTTATTATACACACAGAAACTCCAGAGCAAGAAAGTGCTTTAAAAGCATTTGTAAAAGCTTTAAAAATGAAGTTTGAGATTTCTAAAGAAAAAACATTTGTTTTATCCAGTGAACAACAAAAAGTATTAGATAGTCAAATAGGTTTAGATAAAAAACACTACAAAGATGCTGACATTGTTTTTGCCGATTTAAAAAACAAATATGGCTTATAAGATTATTGTTTCGCCAATAGCAATCAAGAACATTGATAATGCTGTGAATTATTACATTGAAGAAGTTAGTAAAAAAGTGGCGCTTGATTTTTTAAATGATTACAAGAAAACCTTTAAAGATTTACAAAAAAATCCTTTTTATCCTTTTCATGATAACAATTACAGGTATTTGCCTTTTAAAAAATTTCCGTTTATCGCTTTCTTTTTAGTAGATGAACCTACAAAAACCGTTTTCTTAAATGCTGTTTTTAACACTCATCAAAATCCTAAAAAAATAGAGAAATTGTAATTTATAAATACAACAAAACCTTTTCAAATAAAAAGAATCCTAACTTTAAACGGTTAGGATTTCTTGTTTTTACTATTAAAAAACGGCATTTCTGAATCATATAGCAATGCCGTTTATTTTTTTGCGAACTAGTTAACTAAACCTATTTTAATTTAGGATTTTTGATTAGTTGTGATGCTTAATCTGATTCATTACTACTATACAGCTCATCTTTTTTACAATTATTTTTAATTTTCGTTGATTATCAAACTATTAAATATCAAAAAAGTGCTCATCACTAAATCTGAAACATTACCTTATCACCCTACTTTTTGTTTTGTGTTTCAATTAAGGATTCATAAAAAGGTGTTATTTCTAAGATAATTTTATCTCCATTTCTAAAAACTTGTATAGTTGAATCCCCTTTTATTTTACTAATAGAATCTCCAATCTGCATTTTTCCCCAAAAATAACCATTAAGCCCCTCTAATTTGTTCCCATTAGAAAAAACTAAAACTGTATTATTATGATTATCATGGTCAACTTCTTTTGTTTTAATTATTCCTGTAAAACTATTCTCTATCAAGCCTGAGTATCCTTTTTCTAAATAATATTTAGTATCTTTTTTAAATACTTGAAAATATAATAATAAAGCTATCCCAATAAAAGCGATAACCAGAAACCACAAACTGCCTTTTTCTTTCTTTTCCATATGTATAATTTAAAAACCCAAGTTCTAGAAGAAGTAATCATTCCGCCTGCGCTTACACCTTTGTATTGTAATTTAGGATGAATATCTTTAAGAGTAGCTCCATGATAATGGGCTGTCTGAGAACCCGCATTATAGCGATAAGCCCTTTCATTTGAATAAGGATTACCAAAGTCTTCAAACCCATCTCCACGAGTTCCGCCTCTTTCATAAGAAAGAGAAAATAGACTAACATTCCAAGAATTACCCATACCAGCATAATCGGTAATTGCAAACGTTTATCCAGCAGTAGGAGATATCACACCAGAGGTAATTCCAGCCCCACCTCCAAGACCTGCATTTCCAGCAAACGTAAAAAAAAACCCTCTATTACCATAATTATCATTCACAAATCCAAAACTTAAACTTAATCCTCCTCCAGCGGCACCACCAAATGAAAAACCTGAGAATGTACCTCCAGTGTTATTGGGATTCATTATAGTTGAACCTCTTGGTGTCACAAAGTTATTAGTCAAATCAACTTTATTTCCATTAATATCAGTCACTTGTATCCGATTAAGATTATACTTATAATCCCCATCCGCTTTTCCATTTGTCGTGCTAAACAAACTAAAATTCTCTCCCATATATTTCTTTCCAGAATCTGGAAAGTATTTATTCACATCGTCCTGACTATTTATTGTTTTGTCATAGGTATAAGTTTTACGACCGTCAGAACCAGTAGTTTCAATCCAACCATTAGCAGCTCGTACATCTGGGTAAATCATATTTACTGGATTATTCATACAGTAATTGTAAGGTGACATATTCGGAAATTTCTCCGCAAGCGGGTCAATGTTCATCCATCTACCAATTGCTGGGTCATAATTTCTTGCTCCGTAATCGTACATGTTAAGCCCCAACTCGTTTTGGTATTCTTTACCGTTGTACTTATACCTATACGCCTTTGTGAAACTTGACTAAACCACACAAAGCACCTTAACTTTATTATCAAATAAGAACGTTCCAACTTCATTTTCTGAACAACGAAAATAAGATTAATCTTATTGTTTTCCTAAATTTTGAGCATAAAAAAAGCCCTCAATTTTGAGAGCTTAAACAGATTGTTCTAAAATTGGGAAGTATATAAATCAAAAAAGCTCTGCATAAATGCAAAGCTTTCCATTGGTCTAACTACTAAACCTTTTGTTCGCCGTGGCGAACTAAACAACACAACTATTTTAAATATTTTAAGAGGGCAAAAAAGCCTTTCTTTTACGAAAGGCTTCCTCTTTACTGGCGGTCTGGACGGGACTCGAACCCGCGACCCCATGCGTGACAGGCATGTATTCTAACCAACTGAACTACCAAACCAGTGCTTGATTGCGAGTGCAAATATACTACCCTTTTTCATTCCTGCAAATATTTTTGCAAAAAAAATTAAACTTTTTTCAGTGTTTTCAGCCAAACTTTTGTTTTTCAACCAAATACGTTAGTAAAATTTTTTCAAAATTTTCACCCACAGAAACAGGTACATAACGAATTTGATACTGCATACACGTTGCTTCTATAGTTTTGAAATAATCTTGTACCACTTTTTGATACGATTCTTGCGTATTTTCAGCAAATAAATTAATCTCTTCTCCTGTTTCAACATCGATAAATTTTCTTGGTGTGTTGTCAAAACTGAAATTTAATTCGGTTTTTTTATCATAGACATGAAAAACTACCACTTTATGTTTGTTGTGTTTTAGATGTTGAAGTGCTTTGAAGATTTTGTCGTTATCTTCGTTTTGAAACATATCAGTAAACAAAATCACCATAGAACGACGGTGAATATTTTCGGCGATTTGATGTAAAAAAGTAACTGTATCTGTTTTTTTGGTTTGATTATTATTTTCCAAAATACCTTCCAGCTTGTTTAAAATCATACGATGATGACGATCACTTCCTTTTTCTGGCGAATAATATTCGTAAGTATCCGAATAAATACTTAATCCAACAGCATCGCGCTGCTTTTTAAGCAAATTCATCAAAACCGCAGAAGCTAGAACCGAAAATCTGATTTTATTCTCATAAAAAGGCTGATTATCCTTCAATTTAGGATAATGCATCGAAGACGAATTATCGATAATCAAATGGCAACGCAAATTGGTTTCTTCTTCGTAACGCTTGGTATATAATCTATCGGTTTTTGCGTATAATTTCCAATCGATATGTTTGGTGCTTTCTCCTGGATTATAGATTTTATGTTCAGCAAACTCTGCAGAAAATCCATGAAACGGCGATTTGTGCATCCCCGAAATAAAGCCTTCCACAATTTGGTTAGCCAAAAGTTCTAAATGCTCAAAACTGGAGATTTTTTCTATTTGCTGTTCTAAATTCATATTCCCAAAGATAGGAAAAGATTTTAAATTTCAGGCGAAAGGTTATGGGATAAGGGTGAAAGGTTATGGTTAAAAAAAAGGCTCAACTTTCGTTGAACCTTTTCCTTTTTCTTTTTCAAATATTATAGTAATGCGTCAATTGCATCAGTATAGGTTTTCTTAGGAGCTACACCCACTTGTCTTCCTACTACTTCTCCGTTTTGGAAAATTAATACTGTTGGGATGTTTCTAACACCGTATTTTGCAGCAAATTCTTGGTTTGCATCTACGTCCACTTTTCCTACTACTGCTTTTCCTTCGTACTCGCTGTGAATTTCGTCGATAACTGGCCCAACCATTCTACATGGTCCACACCAAGCTGCCCAAAAATCTACTACTACTGGTTTGTCTGATTTTAATACTACTTCGTCAAAAGTAGCATCTGTTATTGCTAATGCCATATTTATCTTTTTAGTTTTATACTTATTTGAATTGCAAATTTAGGAATTAATTACGAATGAAAGTGTGTTTTAAAATTACTTTTGATTATACTCTCATTTGAAGAATTTATACTTAATTCAATTTGAAATTTACTTGCATGCGTTCCAATTCTTGAAGCAACTCAGACGAAATCTTTACTTTCAATTTTCGGCTTGGCATAGAAAGTTTTGTTTTTACGATAATTTCTTCTTTTTCTGCTGGAACCTCTATTTCCATTTCCGTTATTTCACCCGACTCATCCACAATTTCCTCTTCCACATCTACTGGAGCAGCAACCGGAATATCTTCTACTACTTTTTTAATTCGTTCCAATTCCATTACTTCAAAAGTCACTGAATTATCACCTGTATTTGCAGCAAAAAGTTCGTTCAATTCAGTAACAAAATTGGAATGTAAATCTTTAATATCTAAATGAATAAATAGTTTTTTGGCAAACGTTGGCAACACATCCGCTAACATTTTTGCGTCTAAAAACTGAATTCGAGGATCTGATTTTTTACCGGTTTCACGATTTACCCAACCTTCTTTTACATTGATTTTAAAATACACAAACTGATTTTGCAACAAGAAATGACGGTACTTTAAATATTCTTCATCAAAAATTCGGAACTCGTAACTTTCATCATACCCTTCTAATACAAAGGTTGCCCAGCCTTTACCGTTTTTGGCGGTTCGATGTTGGACATTAGTTACAATTCCTCCAAAAGAAAGATTTTTACCCAAATGCTGCTCCAAATTTTTAAGCGATTCCAATTTAGCCGAGCAGAAATATTTCATTTCAAACTTATAATCATCTAACGGATGTCCAGAAATATAAATTCCAACGACTTCTTTTTCCTTGGCTAATTTTTCCATTGTGCTCCAATCTTCACAAGGAGGTACAATCGGTTCCGCAATTTGCACTTCTGAAGCATCGCCAAACAAACTTACTTGCGATGAATTTTCGTTTTCTTGGAATTTCGAACCATAACGAATCGCTTTTTCTAAAAATGTAATTCCGTCGCCGTCATGATGAAAATATTGAGCACGATGTGTTTCTGTAAAACCATCAAAACCACCTGCTAATGCTAAATTTTCGAATGCTTTTTTATTCGCAGCACGTAAATCAATTCGTTTGGCTAAATCGAAAATAGATTTATAATTTCCATCTTTTCTGTTCTCAACAATGGTTTGAACTGCTCCTGCTCCAACGCCTTTAACAGCACCAATTCCAAAACGAACTGCATAATTTTCGTTTACTGTAAATTTATAGAACGATTCATTCACATCTGGACCCAAAACGGCCAATCCCATACGTTTACATTCTTCCATAAAGAACGAAACTTGCTTGATATCGTTCATGTTATTAGAAAGTACCGCAGCCATGTATTCAGCAGGATAATGCGCTTTTAAATAAGCGGTTTGATAAGCAATCCAAGCATAACAAGTAGAGTGCGATTTATTAAACGCATAACTTGCAAACGCTTCCCAGTCTTTCCAAATTTTCTCTAAAATAACTGGATCGTGACCTTTTTCTGCCGCTTGATTGATAAATTGAGGTTTCATTTTGTTCAAAACGTCAATTTGTTTTTTACCCATTGCTTTACGCAAAACGTCGGCATCACCTTTTGAGAATCCCGCTAATTTTTGCGACAGAAGCATTACTTGCTCTTGGTAAACGGTAATTCCGTAAGTTTCAGCTAAGTATTCTTCACAGGCTTCTAAATCGTATTTGATTTCTTCTTCGCCGTTTTTTCTACGAACGAAAGAAGGAATATATTCCAATGGTCCCGGACGATATAATGCGTTCATGGCAATTAAATCGGCAAAAACAGTTGGCTTTAAGTCCTTCATATATTTTTGCATTCCAGGCGATTCGTATTGGAAAACCCCAACCGTTTCACCTCTTTGGAATAACTCATATGTTTTTTGGTCGTCAATTGGAAAATTATCAGGATCTAAATCGATTCCTAAACGATATTTTACCAATTTAACCGTGTCTTTGATTAAGGTTAGGGTTTTTAATCCCAAGAAGTCCATCTTTAACAAACCAGCACTTTCCGCTACCGAGTTGTCAAATTGCGTTACATATAAATCAGAATCTTTAGCCGTAGTAACGGGAACGAAATTCGTAATATCACTTGGTGTGATGATAACTCCACAAGCGTGAATTCCAGTGTTTCGCATGGAACCTTCTAACACTTTTGCTTGCTGAATGGTTTCTCCTGCTAAATCTTCTGAGTTGGCAATTGCGATTAATTCTTTGACTTTATCAAATTCTTCCGAACGCAATGCTTTTTTAACTTCGCTTTCGTCTTCGGCTAGAAATCGAGCTAAATTCCATTTGGAAGGCATCATACCTGGAATTAATTTAGCAATTCTATCCGCTTCAAAAAGTGGCAAATCTAATACACGAGCGGTATCTCGAATCGCAGACTTTGTAGCCATCTTACCATAGGTAATAATTTGCGCCACCTGATTAGAACCATATTTATTGATTACATAATCCATGACACGACCACGACCTTCATCATCGAAGTCGATATCAATATCGGGCATGGAAACACGGTCGGGATTTAAGAAACGCTCAAAAAGCAAATCGTACTTAATTGGGTCGATATTTGTAATTCCTAAACAATATGCTACAGCAGAACCCGCCGCAGAACCACGACCAGGACCAACGGAAACATCCATTTTTCGGGCTTCTGCAATGAAATCTTGTACAATTAAGAAATAACCTGGATAACCTGAATTGGAAATCGTGAGCAATTCGAAATCCAAACGTTCTTTGATGTCATCGGTTAATTCTGGATAGCGTTTTTCGGCTCCTTTGTAAGTTAAATGTCTTAAATAATTATTTTCGCCACGCACGCCACCGTCTTCGGCATCTTCAGGAACTTCAAATTCATCAGGAATTTTAAATTTTGGAAGTAATACATCTCTGTATAGAGAATAAGCTTCCACTTTATCTATAATTTCCTGAATATTAATAATTGCTTCGGGTAAATCCGCAAAAAGTTGCTTCATTTCGTCACCCGATTTGAAATAATATTCTTGATTTGGCATCCCATAACGATAACCACGTCCGCGACCAATTGGTGTTGCTTGTTTTTCACCATCTTTTACACACAATAAAATATCGTGCGCATTAGCATCTTCTTTATTAACGTAATAGGTATTATTGGTCGCAACCAACTTCACATTGTGCTTTTTCGCGAAAGTAATTAATGTTTGATTAACGCGATTTTCGTCTTCTTGTTTGTGACGCATTAATTCCAGATAGAAATCAGCACCAAATTGCTCTTTCCACCAAATTAAAGCTTCTTCCGCTTGACTTTCGCCTACATTTAGAATTTTACTCGGAATTTCTCCGTATAAATTTCCCGATAAAACAATGATGTCTTCTTTGTATTGTTCGACAACTTTTCTGTCGATACGAGGTACGTAATAGAAACCATCTGTATATGCAATAGAAGACATTTTGGCTAAATTGTGATAGCCTTTTTTATTTTTTGCCAATAAGACTACTTGATATCCGTTGTCTTTTTTGGTCTTATCTTTATGATCATCACAGATATTGAATTCGCAACCTACGATAGGTTTGATTTCGGATTCTGTTGGTTCTTCTCCTGCTTCAATTGCGGCTTCAATTTTTGCTTTTGCTGCTTTGTTGTGATTCATTACAGCACTTACAAAATGGAAAGCTCCCATCATGTTTCCAGTATCGGTCATAGCAACCGCTGGCATTTTAAATTTTGCCGAAGCTTTTACCAAATCATTAATAGCAATAGTAGATTGTAAAACTGAAAACTGCGTATGATTGTGTAAATGTGCAAAAGCAGCATCTTTTAAATCTGATTTTACTTCGTCTGAAATTGTGGTTTGAACTTCCTCTTGTTCGATTTTTTTCAAACGCGCTCTAATTTCGTCAGAGGCTTGTTTCAGATTGATATGCTTTAATCCGATTAATTGGATTTCACCCAGATTTTTCTCTCGGAAACTTCTAAAATATTCAGGTGTTACATCTAATTCTTCTTTAGTAAAAACTTCTCTTTTGATTAATTCTAAAAAACAACGAGTTGTTGCTTCCACATCGGCAGTAGCATTATGCGCTTCTGCGAAAGGTTGATTGAAAAGATATTGATGTAATTCGGTTAATGTTGGTAATTTGAACCTTCCGCCACGACCACCTGGTAATTTTAATAAGTTGGCAGTGATTTCGGTACACGTATCTAAAACAGGCATTTTAGACATATCGGAACCAATATTCATACGATGGAATTCACACCCCATGATATTGACATCGAACCCAACATTTTGCCCTACAATGAATTTAGTTTTAGAAAGTGCAATATTGAATTTCTCCAAAACTTCAGATAGAAGAATTCCTTGCTCCATTGCTAATTCAGTAGAGATTCCGTGAATTCTTTCAGCATCATATGGAATATTAAAACCTTCGGGCTTTACCAAATAGTCTTGGTGCTCGATAAGATTTCCCATTTCATCATGTAACTGCCATGCAATTTGTATACAACGAGGCCAGTTATCGGTATCGGTAATGGGAGCCGACCAACTGCGAGGTAACCCTGTGGTTTCTGTATCGAAAATTAAGTACATCTATCTGATAATTAAGCTAAAGACAAAATGCAAAAGCTGATTTTGAATAAAAACAAAAATACATTTTAAGTTACTGAATGCCAATTTAAGTTATCAACAAAAAAAAAACCACCTGAATTGCTCCAGATGGTTTTAATATTTTTAAATTATTTTTTAGAATGTTGAAAGTGGAATCTTGTAAAATACACCTTCAGAAAAAGTAATCACTTGACCTTCTTCATTAACTGCATTAAACTTGTATTTTCCTGTAAACAATCCGTTTTCAACTTCTTCAATTTCGATTTCTCCATTACTTTGTTGAATATTGATAACTCTAAAAGTTGCGTTATTATTTCCTCCAACAATAGTAACAATGTCGCCAGGTCTATATCCAACCCCTCTAGCTACTACAGTAATTTCAGTAACAGTACCATTTGTAGTTTTAGTAGCTACTCTTAATCCAGAGCCAGAACCTCCAGTTGTTAGAGCACCAGCTGAATTAGCTTGATAAGCCGTTCCTCTATTAATCATTGCAGAAACTTTAAATGCTGGTCCAGAATACAAACCAGTATCATAATAATCTGAAAATCCATCAACATCATTAGAGTAAGTTGCGAAATTTTCTTGATTAGTTGTACCTAAAACATAAATTCCAGGATCAGTACTTGCAGTTTCTAATGTAACTGTTTCAAATTGACTGTAAGCTGTAATTACCATTTTACCATCCTCATCAATACTAACTCTTGCATCATTTGCTCTCCAGTAAACATCATTTTGTTTGGCTTGAAAAGCTGGATTATTAGTTTGAAGATCCTCTTGACACGAAGAAAATGCAACAACAAGCGCAAGTAAAGAAACTATTTTTTTCATCTTAAATTAAGTTCGTTATAATATGTAGGTAACAAAAATAACTTTTTTATTGAAATAAACACATTTTCAACGAAAAAATATTTTACACTAACTTACACATTTGTATTGCAAAGTTTTATATATTTGCACCCTTAAATAACCGAGGTCGAGAACCTCAAATTAATCACAAGATTATGTCAGTAAAAATTAGATTACAAAGACACGGAAAAAAAGGGAAACCTTTTTATTGGGTTGTTGCAGCAGATGCAAGATCAAAAAGAGATGGTAAATTCTTAGAAAAAATCGGAACTTACAATCCAAACACTAACCCAGCTACTATCGATTTAAACATCGAAAAAGCAGCTACATGGTTATTCAATGGTGCTCAGCCAACTGACACTGCAAGAGCAATTTTATCTTACACAGGTGCTTTATTAAAACACCACTTAGATGGAGGAGTTCGTAAAGGTGCTTTAACTCAAGAACAAGCTGATGCTAAATTAGCTGCTTGGTTAGACGAGAAAGCTGGTAAAGTTGATGCAAAAAAATCTGGTTTATCTAAAGCAGAGGCTGATGCAAAAGCAAAAGCATTTAAAGCTGAACAAGAAGCAAACGCAAAACGTATTGCTGCTCAAGCTGAAGCTGCGAAAGTAGAAGAAGTAGCTGAAGAAGCTGCAGCAGAAGTAACTGAAGAAGTAGTAGAAGCTGCTGCTGAAGAAACTCCAGCTGTTGAAGAAAACAACGAAGAAACTCAAGCATAATTTTATAGCGATTCCATGCGTAAAGAAGATTGTTTCTATTTAGGTAAAATCGCAAAAAAATTTAGTTTCAAAGGGGAAGTATTGGCGTATTTAGACACCGACGAACCCGAATTGTATCAAAATTTGGAATCAGTTTTTGTTGAAATCAACAAAAGTCTGGTTCCATTTTTTATTGAAAGTAGTTCGCTTCATAAAGAAAAATTTCTGCGTGTTCGTTTTGAAGACATTCAAACCGAAGAAGAAGCAGACGAAATTATGGAAAGCGAAATTTATCTTCCACTTTCTATGTTACCAAAATTAGAAGGCACTCAATTTTATTACCACGAAGTAATTGGATTTGATGTTATTGACCTAATGAGAGGAAATATTGGTAAAATTGTTGCTATTAATGATAGTGGTGCTCAACCACTTTTTGAAATTGATAAAAACGGAACTGAAATTTTAATTCCGCTTATTGATGATTTCATCATTGCACTTGACAGAGCAAACAAAACCATTACTTTAGAAACTCCTGAAGGTTTGGTTGACCTTTATCTTGGATAATTCCAATGACTTTTAAATTCAAACAATTTTCGGTTAATCAAGATCGTTGTGCTATGAAAATTGGCACGGATGGTGTTTTACTTGGTGCTTGGACTCCACTTATCAATAATCCTTACAATGTGTTAGATATTGGCGCTGGAACTGGAATTTTATCTTTAATGCTAGCCCAAAGAAGCAACGCCGAACAAATTGACGCGATTGAAATTGACGAAGACGCTTACGAACAATGTGTTGAAAATTTTGAGGCTTCGCCTTGGGGTGACAAATTATTTTGTTTTCATGCGGGTTTGGATGAGTTTGTGGACGAACCTGAAGATGAATACGATTTAATTATTTCTAATCCACCTTTTTACACCGATGATTATAAATCAGATAACACTTCGAGAGATTTAGCGCGTTTTGAAGATGCTTTGCCTTTTGAAGAATTAATTGAAGCAGCTGCCTTATTACTTTCGGATAATGGTATTTTTTCTGTGATTATTCCTTATAAAGAAGAAGAGCGATTTGTTGCTATGTGTGAAGAATTGGATTTATTTCCACTAAAAATTACTCGTGTGAAAGGCACACCAACATCGGAAATTAAAAGAAGTTTATTGGCTTTTTGTCGAATGGAACAAAATCCTCAAATTGATGAGTTAGTTATTGAAATTTCCAGACATAATTATACTCCTGAATACATCGAATTAACGAAAGAGTTCTATTTGAAGATGTAGCCCTAGCCCAGATGGTAGTGGCATCCTTTTTGTTTTTCAAGCATTTCTTTTATAATGAAATAACGATTTGTTTTTAGAATTCGATAAAACAAAAAGATAGAGCGGACAGCTGGAAAAAGCTTCTTGTAAAATTATAACACTTGTTCATTGATTTGTTAAAAATCTTTACTTACTTTTGTGACTTTCAAATCAAAAACTATGAGACCAGACTTATTTCAATCTCCAGATTATTATTTATTAGACGAATTATTATCTGACGAACATAAAATGGTGCGTGATGCTGCACGTGCTTGGGTAAAAAAAGAAGTATCTCCAATTATTGAAGAATACGCGCAAAGAGCAGAATTTCCACATCAAATCGTAAAAGGTTTAGGAGAAATTGGTGGATTTGGTCCGTATATTCCAGTGGAATATGGTGGTGCTGGATTAGACCAAATTTCTTATGGGTTAATCATGCAGGAAATTGAAAGAGGAGATTCGGGTGTACGTTCGACTTCATCTGTTCAGTCTTCATTGGTAATGTATCCAATTTGGAAATACGGAAACGAAGAACAAAGAATGAAATATTTACCAAAATTAGCCACTGGTGAAATGATTGGTTGTTTTGGTTTAACAGAGCCTGATTACGGTTCAAATCCAGGTGGAATGGTAACTAATTTTAAAGATATGGGCGATCATTATCTTTTAAATGGTGCTAAAATGTGGATTTCGAATGCACCTTTTGCTGACATTGCAGTAGTTTGGGCTAAAAACGAAGAAGGAAGAATTCACGGATTAATCGTGGAAAGAGGAATGGAAGGTTTCTCAACTCCTGAAACACACAATAAATGGTCATTAAGAGCTTCAGCTACTGGAGAGCTTATTTTTGACAACGTAAAAGTTCCAAAAGAAAACTTATTACCAAACAAATCTGGATTAGGAGCACCACTAGGATGTTTAGATTCAGCACGTTATGGTATTGCTTGGGGAGCGATTGGAGCAGCAATGGATTGTTATGATACGGCTTTACGTTATTCAAAAGAACGTATTCAGTTTGACAAACCAATTGGAGCTACGCAATTACAACAAAAGAAATTAGCTGAAATGATTACTGAAATCACGAAAGCGCAATTATTAACTTGGAGATTGGGTGTTTTAAGAAACGAAGGAAAAGCTACTACAGCTCAAATTTCGATGGCAAAAAGAAACAATGTTGACATGGCTTTAACAATTGCTCGCGATGCACGTCAAATGTTAGGCGGGATGGGAATTACAGGTGAATATTCTATCATGAGACACATGATGAATTTAGAATCTGTAGTGACTTATGAAGGAACGCATGACATTCACTTGTTAATTACAGGTATGGATGTTACAGGTTTCCCAGCATTCAAGTAATTAAACAATAGATAAAATTGATACAAAATGCTTCTCTTTTTAGGGAAGCATTTTTACATTTGTAGCGTACGGATTCAAAACCAAAAGAAGTTAGAATTTCGTATATAGAAATAAAAAATGCCCTATGAATATTCAAACCATAAACCAATCGATTCAAAATCAAAAAGAACAATTATTAAATCATTCGTTATACAATAAAGTAAAAACGATTGACGATTTACATTGTTTCTTAGAAAACCACATTTATGCGGTGTGGGATTTTATGTCGTTATTAAAAGCATTGCAAAACAAATTGACTTGCACTACTACTCCTTGGTTACCAATTGGAAATCCAGAAATTCGTTATTTAATTAACGAGATAGTTGTAGCAGAAGAAACCGATTTAACATTGGACGGAACTCGTCAAAGTCATTTTGAAATGTATTTAGATGCGATGACACAATGTGGTGCTTCAACTACTCAAATTAATGCGTTTTTGAAGAATGTGGAAGAAACAAAAAACATTTTTGTATCGATAAAACAAAGTGATTTACATCCGAATGTGAAGGCATTTTTAGATTTCACTTTTAGAGTAATTGAACAAGGAAAACCACACGAAATTGCGGCTGCTTTTACTTTTGGAAGAGAAGATTTGATTCCGAATATGTTTACCGAAATATTGAAAAACTTTCAGCAAAACTTTCCTGAAACGGATTTATCAAAACTAATTTATTATTTCGAAAGACATATTGAATTAGACGCTGACGAACACGGTCCAATGGCAATGCAAATGATTGCTGAACTTTGTGGCGATTCAGAACTAAAATGGAAAGAAGTAGAAGAAGTTTCGGTTTTAGCTTTGGAAAAAAGAATCGGACTTTGGAATGCTATTGAGGAGCAAGTGGAACATAAGCATGAATTAGTATAATTTTATTTATTGTTCTTCCAAATAAAACCGTCTAATAGATAGTGTGTAAATTGTGGAACTGTAAGCAATGGAACCAAAATAAATTGCCATTTGAAAGTATTAATTCCAATGTTAAAATTTTCGTTCCAAACAAAAATTTCCCACAAATATTCTTCGGTGAAAGCTATTCCAATTAGGATTAAAACAAAGAAAATGACTCCTTTGCTGTTTTTAAAATGAAATAATTCGCCTATTTCTTCTTTGGGTTTTGAATCGATTTCTTTTAAATATATTAATGCCATGTAAGGGATTCCGTGAGAAACCACATTTAAAAGTGTAAAAACCAAATCGTTATTAAAATATACTATTCCAAAAAACCATGATGATAATGTTCCAATAATTATCAGGTTTTTTGGAATGTTAAAATAGCTGGTTTTCAAATAAATATAAAGTGTTCGACATAAGTAATATGCCACAACAAGAACATAAATTACAGTTGAAACTTGAATTAAAAACTGGCTTTCGTATCTTAAAAACTCTTTTTCTACAAACCAATTAAATGCTCTTGGCGAAGAAAAAAACCAATACAACATTGGATAAATGGTTACTGTGTAGATTATTAATGCATCTGAATATCGATTAATTTTTGATTTTTCTTCCTTTCTTGCATATAACCTAACAAACCCATATTGCTGTCTAATAAAATGGAAAACAGCCACATAAGCTAAAACAGACCAGAAAACAGAACTCCCAAAACCAAATAAAAACAAACCTATTAGAAAACAAATTATTGGCAATCCAATGTACAGTTTTTTTCTCCTTTGAAATTCCGATCTTACAAAGTAAGTTTTGAAAAGAGTCGCATAAACGTGCGCCACATCAATAAAAACAATCAAAAATAACCAAGTGTAAAAGGAGTAATCTTCTTGAATTTGCGATAACCAATTCTGAAAAACAAATACAATTCCCAAAACAAAAAATGCTGGAAAAAGTATCAACCAAAAATCGGTTTTTGATTTATGAATCCAAGGTTGTTCCATCTACAATTTTATTAACTACATTAATTCCTTGATGAAAAGCTTCTTCAAAAATAGAGATTCCAGCTAAATCGCTGTGTGCGAAAAAGATTTTATTTTCTATATTTTTTGAAGCTTCTTTGAGCGATTTACTTTTTAGAAAATTAGGAACAGGACTTATCATTCCGTGACCAATTCTGTGAATTTCAATCGCACTTATATATTGATCAATATCTGGATGTGCTATTTTTAAATCAGACAATACTAACTCTTTCCAATGTTCAATTGGTTTTTTTAGCAACTCTTTTCTGTCTTTCTTTATATCATTTGAACTAAAGCTGTAATAATACGTAATGACTTTTTTATCTATAATTTGCTCCAAGTTTTGATGTTGATTATAAACGTATCCAAGACCATTTGCTTTGTAAATTACATTATCCCAAGACAGAGGAAAACTACCGTTATCTGGAATGTCGGTTAATGTGATGGAAGCCGTAAACCAAGGAGCATAATGAAAATTATTTGCCGTATTTTTTCTTTCCGAAACCAAATACTTTGTGATATATTGTGGTGTGGCAAGAATTACTTTTTCGGCTAAAATAGTTATTGATTCATTAGATTTAGCATTAAAAACCAACACTTTAACGCCATCTGAATTAAGTTGGATATCATATACTAAATGATTCGTCAGCACTTTATTTTCAACAGCTGATTTTAAATGTTTTACCAATCTACCATTTCCTTCTGGCCAGGTAAAAACCGTATCGTCATATTTGTTGTTCTCGTGTTTCCTTGCAGCAAAATAATGAATCCCAGCCCAAGCCGAAACAAATTCAATTCCTAATCCAAAATCATCTTTACAGCAATAATCTACATATTCTAAAATTTCTTCAGCAGTGAAATTATTGTCTAACAACCATTCCTTCATGGTTATTTCATCCAATGAATTTAAAGATTCATCTGATGAACAGAATGATTTTGGAATATCAAAAAAGTACTTTCCATCTTTACCTTTATTCTCTCGAAATTCAGTCATTTTTTGAAGAAATAAGTCCATTTGATTGTCAGCTTCTTTAGAATTTCCATATCTCGGAATTAAATCCGTCTGCCAAGAATTACGAATAAACAAACGTTCGTTTGGATCAAAACACAATTGCGTTTCATCAAAAACAGGTAAATTATCTTTGTAATCTACTATGATTTTTGATTCTTCTAAAAAGTTTAAAAGTTCTTTATCTCTTACATTAGGTAAAGGCAAATAATGTGCTGCTAAAGGAAATTTAGAATACTGATTTTCACCATTTGCAGAATTTCCGCCTAATTTATTTTCTAATTCTAAAACTAAAAAATCTTCAATTCCTTTTCTTTTGAATTGTCGCGCTGCAGAAAGTCCGGAAATTCCACCACCGACAATTAAATATGGTATTTTAATTTCATTAGTTGGTTTTGGAAAGTTCTTTAACCACAAACGATGTCCTAAAATATGATTAGTTCCAGTAAGTTTTAATGCAATTTCAATTAGTTTGTCTTTACAAGAAACCAACAAACTGGGTACGGCAGCTATAATAGATAAAGCGGCTATTTTTTTTATGAAAGTTCTTCGTGAATTATAGTTTTCCCCACTCTTCATCAAAATAGCGTACTAAAATTTGGTTGTCTAATCGATTTACTTCAACATTACTTGCCTTCATATCACTAGTAAATTGATTAAGCGAATTGTATTTATAATTGTAAAATCGAAGATTTTCAACTTTTCTATTTACTATATTAAAATCATAACTCGGATTGTTTGAAGTTATGGTAAAACCCCATTCACCAAAAGATGGTACATAAACATGATAAGCATCAGTATTAGAAAAAGAAGTTTTTACGGTTTTATTGATACACCAAAATGATTTAGGCGCAAAATAAGGCGAAGTTGTTTGAATAACCACAACTGCATTTGGCGCTAAAATTTTAGAAAGCGATTGATAAAAATTAACCGAATATAATTTCCCTAAACTATAATTGGAAGGATCAGGAAAATCTATGATGACCACATTATATTTTTTTTGAGCTTCTTTTACCCAAAGAAATGCATCTTGGTTAAAAACACTTAGTTTCTTATTTTCGAAGGAGTTATTATTCAAACTTTTCAGTACTGGATTTGTTGTAAATAACTTCGTCATTCCTCCATCTAAATCTACTAATGTAATTTTTTTTACGGCATCGTACTTTAAAATTTCTCTAACTGCTAAACCATCACCTCCACCAAGAACTAAAACTTCATCCACTGAATTTGCGCTTGACATAGCTGGATGTACCAGTGCTTCATGATAACGATATTCATCGGCTGAGCTGAATTGTAAATTGTTATTCAAATACAATTTATAATCATTTTTTAAATGCGTCAACACGATTCGTTGATAAGAAGTAGTTTTTGTAAAAACGATATTTTCACCATATAATTTCTCTTCCGAAAAAGAGAGAATTTTTTCGGAAAAAATAAAAAAACCAACTAAAATTAGAAAAGAGATTATCGCTTTAGCTTTCAAAAAATACACTTTCTTGATTTCTTTTTCTAATATAAAACAAAGTGCAATAGCAACACTTAGATTAATCATTCCAAAAAACAAGGAAGTTCTAATAATTCCTAATTGCGGAATAAAAACCAAAGGAAATAACACTGAAGCAAGCAAAGCACCAATGTAATCAAAGGTAAAAACATTTGAAACTAGGTCACTAAACTTAACCTTGTCTTTTAGAATATTCATTAAAAGCGGAATTTCTAATCCGACTAAACAACCTGTAATGAAGACTAAAAAATAAAGGATGAACTGAAAATAGGCTACATTTTCAAAAAGCAAGAATAATATAACCGAACTTAATCCGCCAATAATTCCAACTACAATTTCAATTTCTATAAACGTATTGAGTTGATTTCTTTTGATAAATTTTGCAAAATAAGACCCTATTCCCATAGAAAATAAGTATACTCCTATGATGAATGAAAATTGCTTTACAGAATCTCCCAAAAGATAACTCGCTAACGTTCCCGCGACTAATTCATAGATTAAGCCACAAGTTGCGATAACAAAAACTGCAAATAATAATAGGTATTCAAACCTAAAAAATTTACCCATGAATTGCTGCGCTAATAATAAGAGAAATTCCGATAATTAATGCTGCAAAAACAATAGCTAATGCTGTGTTTTTATTTTGAACAATTTCTTTCCAAGTATTTTCAGGCGTTATTTTTTCAATTATATAATAACTTATAATTAAAACTACAACCCCAATCACTGAAAAAATTAACGCATTTACTATGCCTTTTAATGCAATATATTCCATATTAAATTATTTATGATAAAATCTATTTACTGTGCTGTACCCTCTAGAACCGCCTGAATTTGACTTTTCAGTAGATTCGCAATCGCAAATTCTACTTCCGGTAAAGGAATAACCTAAAAACAATGTGTAGACTAAAAGTCCAAATACAATTGCCCATTTATTATTAATGATAAACTGCTTCATATTACTACTCGGTGTAAGGTGTAAAATCACTATTCTCCCATCTTCTTTGTTCGAAGTTTTTCTTTAAAAAGAAAATTATTGCAAAAATCCCACCCAGAAAAACTAAACTTAACATGAAATTCCAAACCGATGATTCATTCCAAACTGCTTTTATATTCATGGTTTGATTAGAAGTGTCTGTATCTTGTTTTGAAGGTATTATTACCAAGTGATATTTTCCTTGTGACACACCACAAAAATTAAAGGTTGTACTTGTACTTCCTTCTGTCCAACTTTCTCCATCGGTATAACCACTGTAATACTCAATATCTTTTTGAGCATATTCTTCTTCATTTGTAGCTTCATTAACTAATGAAACTTGTGCATTTGCCCAAGAATTCATTACATCAGAACTAGCTGAAACAACCAAAGGAGCAGGACTTCCTTTCAAATCAAATGAAGACGAAATGAATTCCTTATTTTTATATTCATCAAAATTTAATGACGTATACAATACGTTTTTCTCTGTTCTACCCATATTAAAAAAGATATAGGTAGCTAAAATTAATATCGCAAATGATATAAAAACAAGAAGCGTATTGTAAATATTAAATAAAAAAGGTTGCACAAGTCCTACTCCAGATTTAGAAGGAAGTTGACTAACATTAAATATTTTTTTTACTTCACTTGAAGAAATATGCTTTCCTAAATAAGTTGTATCATCATTATCAAATTCTTCGATAGAAATTATAAATGGAGGATTAATATACTCGACCATTTTAACAGGTCTATTACTTATTTCAAACTCATAAAAACCATAGATTCTTGCAATGAAAGTATCTGTATATTCATAAAGATTATATGATATTTCTTTGTGTGTGAGTTTCTTGTATTTACGTGATACATCATACGATTCTGGAACTTCTTCTAATAAAATCCAATGTCCGTCAGTTTCAGAAAGATATTTTACTTTGCCCGATTTTGACATTAAAGTATATTCACGCCAATAATATATGGCATGAGCTTTTTTAATGATTAATCCAACTATTTCATAGGTTTCTCCATCAATTATTCCTTTTGTCCCGATTTTTAGAATGGTATCTTTTGGAGAATAATCGTATGCTTTTTCGAATTTTAACTTCGAATTATTATAGGTAAAAAAACTATTACAATGAGAACAACCAAAGCTTTTTACTTCAAAACTTGATTCAATAGCAGTATTTTGATTGCATTTAGGACAAGTTAACTCCATATTTATCTTTCAACTTCTATTTGTTTAACAATATTTGCTTCAAAATAAGCTATAAAATCTTTTGCAATACTTCTAACTTTATTAGAATTATCTTGAGAATAATTACAAAGATAAACATCCATAGTTAACGTATTAATTTCTGGCCAGGTATGGATACAAATATGAGATTCTTTTAAACAATAAGCAATCGTAAAACTTCCGTTTTCAAATACAAATGAAGTATTTCCTACTTTTTCTAATTGATTTTCAACCAGAAGATTGTCGGTAAAAGACACAAAACCTAATAAATCTATTAATTTATTACTATTTGAAACTTCGAGCGTTAATAATTGATGTAATCCTAAAAGATTGCTTTGTTTTTCCATTATTTAAAAGTAAACATATTCTTTATACGTTTCATTTCTACAAATGTTACAATAAAAAATAAAAAAAGCGAGAAAAATCTCGCTTTATTGTTCTGGTGCTATTTCAATTTCTAAACCTTCTAAATCTTCCGTGATTGGAATTTGACAACCTAGCCTGGAATTATCCTTTACGTGATAGGCTTCCCAAAGCATTGCTTCTTCATCTGGATTGCGCTCTAATGAGATTACATCGTTTAAAACATAACACTGACAAGAAGCGCACATGGCCATTCCGCCGCAAACTCCAACAGTTCCTTCTTCGGCTAATTCATAAGAACGAATTAACTCCATGATGTTCATGTTCATGTCGGTTGGGGCTAACACTTCGTGTTTAACTCCGTTTCTGTCGGTTATGAAAATGGTTACGTCTTGTGGCATTATTTATTTATTTTTTTTCTTTAATTGTTCAATATCAAGTAAGTCTTTCAATCTCCCTGTTGCGATTTTATTTTTCATCAAATCTTCAAAATCGATATAAGGTACTTTAAAATTTTCTAGATTTAAAAACAAACGATTTTTGAAAGCTTCATTAAAATTTAAACCAGTCACTTTGGTTAATATTTCAATTTTTCTTGGTTCAACTCCAATGCTCCAAACATCAAATTTTTCACTTTCAAAATCTTCTATTGAAAAAATTGGCGCTCCAAAATCTTGATAAACCAACTGTAATTTGTTGTAATTTTGAACCGTTTGATTAATCCACAAATCCATATCACCAGTACTTCTCCCATAACCATGTAAGATTACAGCATATCCTCCAACCAATAAATAATCAACCTCATGTTTATCTAAAAGTTGTAAAAATTCTAAAAAATCAATATTGAATAAGTTCGGCATGTTTTCTTGAAGAAAAAACGGTTCTATCTACTTTCTTATCAGGATTTGTATCAAAAATAGAATTTATAATATCACAAGCATAATTTAAACGTTCAAGAGGTGTTTTGTCTTCATAAAAAGCCACATGATCATCTGCTTCTTCAAAAGATGATTTACTAACTACACTTCTATCCATTCTTATACTTTCCATATTACAAATATAAAAATTTAATCAATCGATTTTACAACGGCTTTTTCTGCTTCTTTTCTTGTTCCATCAAAACCATCAACTCCAGAAACAGTGGTATATTTCAACACATAACGTTTTCCTGGATTGATTCTGTTGTAGACACTTTGGCACATTAAAGTAGCTTCGTGGAAACCACATAAAATCAATTTCAATTTTCCTGGATAAATGTTTACGTCACCGATTGCATAAATTCCGTCGATGTTGGTTTGATAATCCAATGCGTTATTTACTTTGATGGCATTCTTTTCGATTTCTAATCCCCAGTTAGCAATTGGCCCTAACTTTGGTGTTAATCCGAAAAGCGGAATGAAATAATCACATTCTACTTTCATTCTAGCTCCGTTAACTTCAATATCAACTGCAGTTATTCGCTCACTACCATTAAACCCAACAACTTCAGCAGGAGTTACTAATTTTATTTTGCCAGCGTTTTTTAATTCTTGTACTTTTTCAACTGAATCTAAAGCGCCTCTAAATTCGTTTCTTCTATGAACTAAAGTCACTGAATTCGCGACATTCGATAAGAAAATACTCCAATCTAAAGCGGAGTCACCTCCACCTGCGATTACGATATTTTTTCCACGGTATTTTTCTGGATCTTTTACGAAATAATCTACTCCACGGTCTTCTTTTTCGTAAAATTCGATATCTTTAAGAATCGGTTTTCTTGGTTCAAATGTCCCTAAACCACCTGCAATTGCAATCGCTTTTGCTTGGTGTTTTGTGCCTTCATTAGTGGTTACGATGAAAGTTCCGTCTTCTAATTTTTGAATGGTTTCAGCAGTTTCCCCTAACGTAAATCCAGGTTGAAACTGTTTGATTTGTTCCATCAAATTGGTTACCAAATCTCCAGCTAGTACTGATGGATAACCTGGAATATCGAAGATTGGTTTTTTTGGATACAACTCCGCTAACTGTCCGCCTGGCTGAGGCAAGGCATCAATAATATGACATTTTAACTGTAATAATCCGGCTTCGAAAACGGCAAAAAGTCCCGTAGGACCTGCGCCAATAATTAATATATCCGTTTGAATCATGTTTTAAAATCTTTTAGTGTTGTAAAGTTACAAATACTAAAATTTGCTATACGTTACAATAGTTACAAAGAGGCAAAATTGAAAAATTGAATTATAACATAATATGATAATAATCAGTTATGCAATATTTTCAACTGTTTCAATTTGTGGAACATACTTTTTGATGGTAGTTTCTACACCTGCTTTCATAGTACTGATGCTTAAACTACAATTCGTACAAGCACCTTCTAAACGGACTTTTACGTGTTTATCATCAATAATTTCTACTAGTGAAATATTGCCACCATCAGAATTCAAAAACGGACGAATTTCCTCTAATGCTTTTTCAACATTATCTTTTATTTCTATTGTAGTCATATTATTTTCCTTTAACAGCAGAACAACCTGCCATTGTTGTTATTTTGATAGCTTCTGTAGGAGGCAAAGTTTCATTACGATTTACTGTTTCTTGTACTACGTTTCTTGTAATCGCTTCAAAAACACCTTCTAAAACTGAAGCCGTTTGCAATGCTGCTGGGCGACCGTAATCTCCTGCTTCACGAATGCTTTGTACTAATGGCACTTCTCCTAAAAGAGGCACTTGCAAATCTTCTGCTAAGTTTTTAGCACCTTCTTTTCCAAAGATATAATATTTATTTTCAGGAAGTTCTTCTGGTGTGAAATACGCCATATTTTCGATAATTCCTAAAACAGGTACATTGATAGATTCCGACATAAACATCGAAACTCCTTTTTTAGCATCGGCTAAAGCTACGGCTTGCGGTGTACTTACTACAACTGCTCCAGTAATTGGTAACGATTGCATAATTGATAAGTGAATATCACCTGTTCCTGGTGGTAAATCGATTAGCATGAAATCTAATTCGCCCCAGTTGGCATCAAAAATCATTTGGTTTAGAGCTTTGGCTGCCATTGGACCTCTCCAAATAACCGCTTGGTCTGGTTTTGTGAAAAATCCGATAGACAGAATTTCTACTCCGTAACTTGAAACAGGTTGCATTTTTGATTTTCCATCTACCTCAACTGAAATTGGTTTCGAATTTTCAACATCAAACATAATTGGCATTGAAGGTCCGTAAATATCGGCATCTAAAACTCCAACTTTGAATCCCATTTTAGCTAATGTTACCGCAAGATTGGCTGTAATAGTAGATTTTCCTACACCACCTTTTCCTGAAGCAACCGCAATGATATTTGAAATCCCAGGAATTTGTTTTCCTTTAATTAAGTTAGGATTTTCTGGTTTTTCTGGCGCTTCCACCTTAATATTTACTTTTACTTTAGCTTTTTCGTATACTTTTTCGTGGATTACTTTGATGATATCCACTTCTGCACGTTTCTTAATATGTAGTGCTGGAGTTGATAAAAGCACATCAACTACTACCTCATCTCCAAAAGTGATTACATTTTGAATGGCGCCACTTTCGACCATATTTTTCCCTTCACCAGCTACCGAAATGGTCTCTAATGCAGTTAAAATTTCTTTTCTATCTAATTTCATCTGTTTGAGTTTTTTCGTAATCAGTCTGATTGAAATAAAATTGCATTTTTATTCAGACTGATTTTAGATTGCAAAGATAATAAGAAGTTTAGGAGTTTAAAAGTAACAAGGTTTAAAGTTTTTATAATTTGATAGTTATAATCTATTGTAAATAACAAAAAAGCAACCTTTTACAAGATTGCTTTCTAAACTAACTGAAAAATAATTCAGTAATACTGTAAAAACAAATTGAAATTTATCTCAACATTGTCATTAACTACCACCATGCCTAATAATTTTTTAGGAGATTTTAATTTAAAATCTTTGATATTCAACTTCAATTGTCCTTTTACATTATTTGTTGTTTGATTATATGTTACAGGAACTAAATATTCTTTTTCAATTCCGGCAATTTTTACATTTAATTTGGCTGTAATATTTTCTTTAACTGCATTTAATTCTTTCACATTTATTACAATATGAGGATATTCTTCTGCTTTAAGTATGGATTTAAAATCTTTTGTGATCATTTTATGTGCACAATCGAAACCAGTACTTTTAATGGAAAGCTTTGCACCTTCTAACAGTATTTTGTTGTTATTTCTAGCTATTGAAACTTGCAAATCATTCTCAATAAAATCAGAATTGTATTTACATTCGAAACTATTAACATTTGATTTTCCTTTAATTGTTACTTCACTTTTGTTCGTGATTTTAACTTTAGTTTGATTTTTAGCAAAACCAAAACTCAAAAGAATTAAAACTGTTATAATACCTATTGCTTTCATAACCTTAAAATAAAGTGAAAAGCAATTGTGCTTTTCACTTTATTAAATTTAATTTATTAGAAACTAATTACTGCCTCTGCAACAAATCCACTAAATTTACCACCATCTAAAATACTTCCAGGTGTATAACCATCATATGTTTGGTTTACATATTCAACTTTAGCTAAGATGTTTTTTGTCATGAACCAACCTGCTCCTAAAGAAACTCTTTGTACATCAATATCTTGTGTTGCGTCTAATTCTCCAGAAACTGAATTATAACGACCTGCTACGTATAAATTTTCATCTTTACCAAAACGGTATAATAAATCTGCACCTAATTGAGTAAAGTTTCTTCTATCTGTTTCAGCAAATTTTCTTCCAGAAACGGTTTCAAATAATCCAAAGAACTCAAAACCTTTGTATTTTACAAATGGATTAATCATAATTGCAGTCAACTTGTTTGTTAAACCAGGGTTAACTAATCCAGAAGAATAATTAGCAGATGAAGTAGCAGTTGTAGGCTCCATTACGAAGTAATATCTTGAACCTGCTCTATCTCCACCATATAAATATGTTCTAGCTGAATAAGCAGAATTGTAAATAGAACCCGTAATTCTGAATCTTAAATCTGTATTAAATTGTTTGTCATAACCTAATTTAGCCATAACTGATGGACTTGTTGCACTAGGATTATTAGCTCCTTGATTTAATTTACCATTAGTAGCTCCAATCATCGAAATGAAACCATTTTTTCTAAAATAAACTTCTGCTCCTACTTCAGTTGTGAACGCGTCCATAATGTAGTTTCCTACGAATGGGTTATAAATAGCTTGTGCATTATCTGAACGTCTAAAGTGTGCATCACCATAGTTGTTTTCCATATGTCCAATGTTGATAGTAACATATTTCATTGTTTCAGCTAGTAAACCTTCTTTGATAAAATCTAAGTTATCAATTTGGAAATAACCTCCTTTTACATAAGGTTCTGGGTGGTGACGAGAAGACAAATATGTTCTTAAGTGCATTCTAACCCCTTTTGCTAATGCTACGTCTAAATCTAAGTTGGCTGTAGCCAAGTTGAAATTATTTCCAATTGGAATTAAAGCTGTTGCACCTGTTGCATTTTCATGGTCAAAAGCTTGATATTGCAATGTTGAAGCACCACCAACTCTCACTTTTACTCCATCAAAAGTGGAAGCTGTATCTTTTGGACTTTCAAAAACATTAACACCTCTTTTATCAGGTTGTCTGTAATTATCCAAATCTCTATTCTGAGCCTGTATACCTGTACTTAAGCCTAAGGCTGCAATTACTAACGAAAATTTAATAAATGTTCTCATGATTTTTAAAATTTAATATGTGTGTTTTAGTTATAAGTTCGTGTTTATTTAATTGTATGTTACTTTAAAATCAACTGTTACATCTTTACCTGTTTTAATAGTTCCCATTAATGCTTTTGGAGGTTCAACACCATAAACAGTCATGTCTATTTTTTGTTTACCTGTAAAAACCATTTTTTTACCAATAAGTTTAGTTGTAAAAGATTGATTGATTCTTTTAGTAACTCCTGCAATAGTTAAATCACCTTGTGTTTCTATAGTGTAATTATTATCTGAGATTGTTGTGATTTTAATCACTTTCACCAATTTGAAGGTGATATTTTTATGTGAAGTGCTTTTTAAAGCTTTAAAAGTGTTTTTGTCCATTCCGCTTTTTCCACTTTTTAATTGCTCAACCTCAACCGAAAAATCTAAACTTTTTATTGCTTTTAAATCGCCTGCATCTAAAGTTACCGAAGCTTTTCCGCTCATTGCTTTTGCCTCTATTGTCCAATCGTGTACGTTTGAAGTTCCGTCTACTACTAATTTGCTTTCGGCTAAAACCACTTTCGAATCTTGTCCAAAAACAGTATATATTGGCGCAATAACCATTAGAAGTAAAAACCAATTTTTGAAGTGTATTTTTAAAGTGTCCATTTGTATTATGTTTTAAATTATAGTACAAATCTCCACCTAAAAAAAAGCTATTTATATGATATATGTCACGTTTGTTACTAAAAGAAAGAAGTATCTTAAAAGAAATGAAAACGAAAATGTTATTATGAAAACAACGTTTTCAAGAAGAAGAATAAAGAAAATAGAAATGTAACATTTGTTACAAACCACTTATGGTTGGTTCCCAAAAATGCTTTTCGAAATCGATAATTTGATTATCTACAACTTTAATTCCTTCGTTTTCTAGAAGTTGTTGCATTAAATTGGTTCCTTCAAAATGATGCTTACCAGAAAGCAGTCCTTTTTTGTTAACAACTCTATGAGCAGGAACATCTTCTAAGTTATGAGATGCATTCATTGCCCAACCTACCATTCTAGCAGAACGTGCGGTTCCTAATGCTTTTGCAATAGCGCCATAAGAAGTGACTTTCCCTTCGGGAATTTGGCGAACAATGATATAAACACGTTCAAAAAAATTATCATTATTTGAATCGGTGCTTTTCAAGATTAAACCGTTAGAATTTTATAGATTGAAGAAAGTGCTACCAATCCTGTAATAGCAGCTATTAGAAAATTAATGTTGTTCGAGATGAATCCTACTTTATGCTCTACTTTTTTGAATAAGATAGCATACAAATAAAATATGGAATACGTTCCTAATGCCGCAGCAATAGAAAAAACTACAATAGATACTAATTCGAAATCAAAAACATCTTTTGAAGCTAAAGTTAAACTAATGAATGCATAATAAGGAATTGCAAACATGTTTAAAGAAGAAAGGGTTGCTCCGTAAACAAATCGGTTTTTTTTGTTTTTAATCTTTACTTCTAATTTGGGTTTTTTAGCTCTTATTCCATTATAAATAAAAAAGAAAGTTAGCAGAACAAAAATAACAGTTCCAAATTTCTTTAAATTTTCACTTATACTTGGATTAGCATCAATAAACTTTGCAAAATAAACACCTACAAAACACTGAATTAAAACAATAACAACTGCTCCAAAAGCAAACAAAAGGGCTTCTTTTTTATTTTCGCTTACACTAATTTTAGCTATGGTCATGTTCAACATACCTGGCGCAACAATTCCAACAGCTGCAATGAAAAAACCTAATAAAAAAGAAACTACTAATGTCATAAAATTTGTTTTATTTTCAAAAATAGACGATTTATATTCATCTATTGGTAACAAAGATTACTTAATTCTGAACTGAATGTAAGTAATTGGTTTGTTTACTTCTAAATATTGGCTTTCATAAAACGTTTGAATTCCAGTTACTTCTGCCGGAGCTCCTTCGTTTTTGTAGATGTTATGGTTGGCATAGATTACTTCATGACCTTCACCATGTAATAATCCTAACGTATAACCGTGCATAAACTCAGAATCAGTTTTTAAATGCATCAATCCATTTGGTTTCAGAATTTTTTTATAGTTATTCAAAAACTCAGAATTGGTCATTCTGTGCTTAGTTCTTTTGTATTTAATTTGTGGATCTGGAAAAGTAATCCAAATTTCAGAAACTTCGTTTTCGGTAAAAATGTGATTAATTAATTCAATTTGAGTTCTCACAAATGCTACATTATTCATACCTGATTCAACCGCAGTTTTAGCACCACGCCAAAATCTTGCTCCTTTGATATCAATTCCAATGAAGTTTTTATTTGGAAATCTTTCTGCTAAACCAACAGAGTATTCGCCTTTTCCACAACCTAATTCTAATACGATTGGATTATCATTTTTAAAGAATTCACTATTCCATTTACCTCTTAACGGAAATTCATTTCCTACAACTTCTTCTCTTGTTGGCTGAAAAACATTAGAAAACGTTTCGTTCTCACTGAATCTTTTTAATTTATTTTTACTTCCCACTTCTAATTTATTTTGGGCAAAATTAAGCAAATAATTAGCACCACAAATAAACTTTTAATAATGTTTCAATAACCTTAACATTAGATATGTTTTCGTTTTTTGCATAAAATCTTTATTTTGAAAAAAAGAAAAGTTGAAGTTGTAGTTATTTCCGATGTTCATCTTGGAACATATGGTTGTCATGCAAAAGAATTATTGGATTATTTATCTTCAATAAAACCTAAAATTTTAGTTCTAAATGGCGATATTATTGATATTTGGCAATTTAGAAAATCGTATTTCCCTTCCAAACACTTAGAAGTAATTAAGAAAATTATTTCTATGAGTACCAAAGGTACCAAAGTGTACTACATTACTGGAAATCACGATGAATTTCTTAGAAAATTTACCGATTTACACATGGGAAATATCAGTTTAATCGACAAACTCGTATTAGAATTAGACCACAAAAGAGCTTGGATTTTTCATGGTGATGTTTTTGATGCTTCGATTACACAAGCCAAATGGTTAGCAAAATTAGGCGGTTGGGGTTACGATATCCTAATTTTAATTAACCGATTTATTAATTGGGTTTTAGCCCAATTTAACAAAGAACCGTATTCGCTTTCCAAAAAAATTAAAAACAATGTAAAATCTGCTGTTAAATTTATCACTAACTTTGAAAATGTTTGTGTAGAATTAGCCATTGAAAAAGGGTACGACTATGTCATTTGCGGTCATATTCACGAACCAAAAATTGAGTTTATGGAAAATGAAAATGGTGAGACTTTTTATTTGAATTCAGGCGATTGGGTAGAAAATTTAACCGCTTTAGAATACAACAACAAAAAGTGGAAATTATATAAACATGATCGAAATTTGAGTTCCGATGAGAACGAGTATAATTTTGAACATGAAAACAAACTAGCCGAGCAATTTATTGCTGTTTTAAAAAAGTAATGAAGAAAAAAATACTCATAGCACCATTAAACTGGGGTTTAGGACATGCCACAAGATGTATTCCTATTATTAAAGCATTAGAAGAAAATGGTTTTGAACCTATAATTGCTTCCGATGGTGTTGCACTAGCTTTATTGAAAAAGGAATTTCCAAAACTTATTAGTATTGAATTACCGGCTTATAACATTCAATATGCCGAAAATGGCAAAAACTTTAAATGGAAATTAGTTGCTCAATTACCCAAAATGGTAATTGCTATTAAAAAAGAGAAAGCAAAAATTAGAAAAATTGTAGAAAATTATGAAATAGAAGGCATCATAAGCGATAATCGTTTGGGCGTTTACTCATCTAGAGTACCTTCGGTTTTTATAACACATCAATTAAATGTGCTTTCGGGTAAAACATCATGGTTAACAACAAAACTTCATTTGCGTTACCTTTTAAAATTTAATTCTTGTTGGGTTCCTGATGTTTCGGGTGCAGAGAATTTATCTGGTAAATTAGGTCATCCTGAAAAAATAGTAGAGAAAATCAATTACATAGGTCCGTTAAGCCGAATTGAAAAGAAATCACTTCCTATTAAATACGACATCATGGTGTTATTATCGGGACCTGAACCGCAACGTACTTTGTTGGAAAAAAAACTTACTAAAGAATTAAAAAACAGTTCGAAGGAAATTCTTTTCGTAAAAGGAATTGTGGAATCGCAACAACAAATTGAGCAAGTTAATTCGATTACGTATTACAATTTTATGAACTCAGAGGAGTTAAGTACCGCTTTTAACGAAAGTGAATTTGTAGTATGTCGTTCGGGTTATACTACAGTTATGGATTTGGCAAAATTGGAGAAAAAAGCGTTTTTTATTCCGACTCCAGGGCAATACGAACAAGAATATTTAGCTAAAAAGTTTAAATCGGAAATTGTGGCTCCAAGTTGCAAGCAAGAGAAATTCAAAGCTTCCAAGTTGGAAAAAATTCACTTTTACAAAGGATTTAAAGATTTTTCGGTTGACCCGAATTGGAACGAATTATTTAGCCTTTTCCAAGGTAAATGAAAATTCTGAGCCTACACCTATTTGACTTTCCACATAGATTTTTTCATCATGTCCTTCAATAATGTGTTTTACGATTGCTAATCCTAAACCAGAACCACCTTCACTTCTTGCACCACTTTTATCTACACGGTAAAAACGCTCAAATAAACGTGAAATATTTTGCTTTTCGATACCTTCACCGTTATCAGTAATTCTTACGATGACTTTATTTTTGGTTAAATCTTCGATTCCTACTTCAGTTGTGCCGCCTTTTTTACCGTATTTGATAGAGTTTACAACCAAATTCGTAACTACTTGTTGTATTTTCTCTTGATCGGCCATAACCCAAATTGGCTTGGCGTATTTTGTATCAAAAGTTAAGGTAATGTTTTTATTTGCCGCTTTCATCTCAAACAAATCAAACACATTTTGAACAACCTCAACAATATCAAATTTAGTAACATCTAAATTAATTTCACCAACTTCTAATTTGGTAATCATATCCAAATCTTTCACAATGTAAATCAAGCGTTCAACCCCTTTTTCAGCACGTTCCAAATATTTTTTTCGGATGTTTTTATCCTCCATTGCACCATCTAAAAGCGTCAATAAATAGCCTTGAATAGTGAAAAGTGGTGTTTTTAATTCGTGTGAAACGTTTCCTAAAAATTCTTTTCGGTATTCTTCTCTAATTTTTAAGGTTTCAATTTCTAATTTTTTATCTCGGGCAAACTTTTTTACTTCTTTAGTAAGAGTTGCCATATCAGTTGTTACGGGTTGATTTACATAAGAAGTTGTTTCCAAAAGCGAAACATCGTCATAGATTTTCTTAACGCGTTTATATATAAAATGCTCTACCCTAAATTGAATTAAAAAGAATGTTGCCGCATAAAAAACAACCGAAAAGGCCAAAACAACAAGTAAATTTAATGACTGAACAAAATAATGATATAAAAAAATAGTCGCTAAAAAGAACAACGTTACGTATACCGATGACTTTAAAGCGAACTTATAAGATTTTTTAAATTTTAATTGCATTAAAATTCGATTTTATATCCCACTCCTTTTATGGTTTTAAAGAAGTTATCTCCAATTTTTTCTCTTAATTTTCTAATATGAACATCGATTGTTCTTCCTCCAACTACTACTTCATTACCCCAAACCTTATCTAAGATTTCTTCGCGTGTAAACACTTTTCCAGGTTTTGTTGCTAAAAGATAAAACAATTCAAATTCTTTTCTTGGTAAAACAATCTCTTTTCCTTCGTTAACGATTTTGTATTCTTCTCTATTAATTTCAATATTGCCAACGTTTAATGTTGTACTTGAAGAAACACCTTCAATACCTTTTAATCTTCTTAATAAAGCTTGCACTTTACTAACTAAGACTTTTGGTTTAATAGGTTTTGCAATATAATCATCAGCACCAGCATCAAAACCAGCAACTTGTGAATAATCTTCGGAACGAGCGGTTAAAAAAGTGATAATAGTATCTTGAAGTTCTGGAATTTTTCTAATGTTTTCGCAAGCTTCCATTCCGTCCATTTCGGGCATCATAACATCCATAATAATTAATTGAGGATGTTCTTTTTTTGCTTTCGCAATGGCTTCTTTTCCATTTGAAGCTGTTACAATTTGATAGCCTTCTTGAGAAAGATTATAACCTACAATTTCTAGGATATCTTGCTCATCATCAACCAATAAGATCTTAATGTCTTTTTTCTTCATTACAAAAATTGTTATGTTTTGGTTTGTAAAGGTAAAGATAAAATAAAATGTTCAAAGGAGTTTACAATTATTTAATCTATTAACAATTCGATAACACATTGGCAACTAATTCATAACAGGCAAATAACTTTACTATAACACTTCAGCAGTTCCTTTGCACCAAAATTTAACAACACAACATGAAACTACGTTTTTTATTATTGTCATTATTCTTTGCAGCTACAATGTTTGCACAAAATGGAACTGTAACAGGAACTATTTTAGACAAAGAATTTAACAACGAACCTTTACCTTTTGCTAATATAGTAATTAAAGGTACAAAACAAGGAACTTCTACAGATGAAAATGGTAAATATTCCATTTCTTTAAAACCTGGAAATTACACTTTAGTAATTGGATACTTAGGATATGAAACTAAAGAAATTCCATTTACAATTAAAGCAAATGAGAAAAAAGTAATTAACCACACTTTAGAAGCTAGTGGAGTTCAATTAGCAGATATTGAAATTATCCAAGTGGTTTCAAAAGAAAAAGAAAGCGCTTTATTACAAGAACAACAAAAAGCTGTAGAAATCAAACAAAGTATTGGAGCTGAAGAAATTTCAAAAAAAGGAATTGGTGATGTTGCTGCAGCAGTTGCCAAAACTTCGGGTATTTCTAAACAAGAAGGTTCAAGTGATATTTTTGTTAGAGGTTTAGGTGATCGATATAATTCTACTACAATGAATGGATTACCATTACCTTCAAACAACCCTTCAACAAAAAACATGTCTTTAGATGTTTTCTCTACTGATATTGTAGAATACATTGGAATTGACAAAACATTCAACTACAAAAACTACGGAGATTTTGCTGGAGCCAATGTTGATATTGTTTCTAAAACATACAAAGGAAGTGGAATGATTGAAGTAGGAAGTGGAATGAATGTAAATTCAAATGCTATTTCTCAAAATAAGTTCTACTTACAAGATGGTCCAAATTTTCACGGATTTAGCAACCAACCGATTCCAAACAATCCTTTAAATGGATATAATTTCACAACAAGCTGGGACAAACAAGGAGCAACACCTGTAGGTAGCGCATTCTACTTAAGAGGTGGTGACTCTTACTCTGTAGGCTCAAACGGAAAACTTAGTTTCTTTTTAAATGCGTCGTTCGACAATAATTACAATTATAAAGAAGGAGCTAGAAGAGGTGGTGTTAGCACACAAGCAATTGCTGCAAGAGACTTTTTTAGACAATCGTACGAGTACAATACTAGCTCAAATGCAATGGCTAATATTAACTACAAAATTAACAGCAATCATAACATCAAATGGAATTCAATGTACATTAATTCTACTTCACAAAAACACGAGGAATTTAGAGGTATAATTGATGTGTTTGATGCACCTGGAAATGGTTATTTATCGCGTTCAACTTTCGAAAGAACCTCTCTACTTATCAATCAATTATTAGGTAATCATACACTTAGCAATCGTATAAATTTTGATTGGGGAATTTCATATAATATGATGACAAATGTAATTCCAGACAGAATGCAAAACACGTTTGTTCCGCTAGACAATAACAATCCTAACTCTCCATTAATTGTTTCTGATTTAAATCAATCAGACAATCATAGGTTTTTTCAAGAAATGACAGATGATGAAATTGCTGGAAACTTTACTTTATCATACAAATTTGGAAAAACAGCAGATGATACATATAAAGGTAAATTTATTGCTGGTTATAGCGCTCGTTACAAAGAAATTAATTTTGATGCAACCCAATTTAATTTTGATATTTTAGAGCCTAATGTTAATTTACCAATTATTGATTTAAATAATATAGATGGTTTCTTTAATCAAAACGGAATTGATTTAGGATATTACCGCATTTCAACATTTAGAGGTAATTTAAGTAATCCAAATGCATTAAATCCACAAAATTATAATGGTCAACAAATTATTTCTGCTGGTTTTGGAGCAATTGAATATCAGTTTACCCCAAAATTATTTGTAATTGCAGGTTTCCGTTCTGAGTTTATTATTCAAGATATCTTCTATAGTACTTCATTAAAAACAGGTAAAAAACTAACTGACACTATGGAGTATTTACCTTCATTAACAGCAAAATATGAAGTAAGCGAAAAACAAAACATTAAGATTGCAGCTAGTAAAACTTATACTTTACCACAATTTAAAGAAAGAGCACCTTTCTTATTTGAAGAGGTAGGACAAAGTTATTTTGGAAATGAAAACTTATATAACTCAACCGATTACAACTTTGATTTAAAATGGGAAATGTTCCCTAAAAATGGTGAAGTAATATCATTCACTGGATTTGGAAAATACATACAAAACCCAATTAATCAAGTTACTGTAGCTTCTGCAACAAATGATATTTCTTGGGTAAATTCTGGAGAAAGAGCTATCGGATTAGGAATAGAGGGAGAATGGAGAAAAAGCATTATTTCTAGAGAAAACAACACTACGGGTGAGAAAACCAACTTAGGATTTGGAATAAATGTATCATACTTACATACTACTCAAGATTTAGATACTGAAAAAGTAATTAACGAAAATCCTGGAATAAGTGTTGCGTTTACAAATCAAGATTCAAGATTATCAGGTGCTTCAGATTTATTAGTAAATTCAGACATTAGTTTTAATAAAGAGTTTAAAAATGATAAATCGTTAACAGCAACTTTAACAGGTGGCTATTTTTCTGACAGAATTTATGCGCTTGGAGTTACAGGAAAAGGTGATTTAGTAGACAGCGAAGTAATTACTTTAGATTTTATTCTAAAATATAATATTAGTAAAAATATCGGATTTGGGTTTAGTGCAAGAAACTTAACTGATCCAACAATCGAAAGAACACAAGATATTCAAAATGTGGTTGTTGACTCTTATAAAAAAGGAAGAAACTTTAGTTTTTCTATGAAATATTCATTCTAAACATTGAATTAACAATTAATAAACAAAAGGTGAATTTTACATAAAATTCACCTTTGTTTATTTAATAAACTCATAACATTTAGATAAACACCCGAAAACAATTCAATTATAGCTTTGTAACAACAAATTAAATAACACAAAAAATGAAAAATTTATTATTATCAGCTTTAGCCATAGCTGTTTTAACTTTCACTTCTTGCTCAAGAGATGAAGATTCAAATGACAACAACAACAATACAGTAACTATTAATCCTGCTGATTTTAAAGGTGAATTACTAAGTGGACAATCTGCTACTTTAGACGCAACACAAGTTTACAACTTGACTGGATCTTTTATTGTAAGAGGTGGAGCAACTCTAACTATTCCTGCTGGAACAAGAATTGAAGCTACTGGTGGAACTGCATCATACATTGCAATTGCACAAGACGGATTACTTTATGTAAATGGAACTTCTACAAACCCGGTTGTTATGACAAGTGGTAATGCAGTTAAAGCTACTGGAGATTGGGGTGGTTTGGTAATTTGTGGTAGAGCAAATACAAACAAAGGTGGATCTACCGGACAAACTGCAACTTCAGAAGTTGGAGATTTAACTTATGGTGGTACTGAAAACACTGATAGTTCTGGCGTTATTCGTTATTTAAGAGTTGAATATACTGGAGCGGCTTTTAATGCTACTAAAGAATTTAATGGAGTATCATTATTTGGAGTTGGAAGTGGAACTGTTTTTGAATATGTTCAAGCTTACAAAAGTGGTGATGATGGAATTGAATTTTTCGGTGGAAATGTAAACGCTAAATACTTAATTGCTTTACACAGTGAAGATGATGCAATAGATTTTGCTGACGGATATTCTGGAACTCTTGAAAATGTTTTCATTAAAGACGTAGCTAAAGCTGGTGTTGAAGGTTCAAACAACGGAGATAATGGTGCTGCAACTCCAACTACAGATGCAACATTAAAAAACTTTACAATTATTAAAGGTAGTTTAGCTGGATCAGAACACGGAATGTTCATGAAAGAAGGTTCAGGAAAATGGGATTGTCAAAATATTTATATTGATGGTTTTACAAAAGGTTTAAAAATTAACTCTTCTACTGTAGACCCAAGTTCTAATACAAATGTAGATAACGGATTTATTACTTTCAATCCTATCTATTTTGGAGCAACAATTACAACAAATTCTGAATATGCTGGAACAAATACAACATATTTAACAGTAGGTTCAAATACAGGTGCAGGTAATAGCGGAAACACTCCAAGCTGGACAACTGGTTGGACAACAGGATTCTAATATAGAACTATAAAAAACATATTAAATCCCTCTTCATGAGGGATTTTTTGTTTGGCATTGTATTTGTAATTAAAAAATAGTTATCTTTACACTCAATATTAGTTTCGCATGAAAAAAAAATACTTTTATACTATTTTTCTTCTAATGGTTTTGTTTTCTTTCAGCCTACAGGCACAAGAGAACAAATCTACTATTGCAACTAAAACTCAAGAACCTACAATTGAGGGCTTAGCCATTTACCCAAATCCCGTAAACTCTGGAAAAATTTACATTACTACCAAATCGTCATTAGACAAAAAGGTAGAAATTTTTAATGTACTTGGAAAAAAAGTACTGGAGACGGTTATTACTTCAAAAGAAGTAAATGTAAGTAATCTTTCGGCTGGCGTTTATATCATCAAGATAAAAGAAGGTGATGCTACTGCCACAAGAAAACTAATTATCAACTAGTTATTTAATTTATTATTCTAAAAATTAATTTAAAGTTAACATCTGATTTTTCCAGAAAACTTTATTTGTTTTTATCTTTGTACTCAATTTTTAATTCATATAACATGAAAAAACTTTACACTTTACTATTTATTACTTTAGCCAGCGCTTCCTTTGCACAAGGACCATTTACAGGGACTTATACTTTTGCATCTGTAACAAATTCAACTGGCTTAACAGACCCTACTCCTGTTCCAACAACAGCAGGTATGACTTTTGGTTCTTTTATAGGCGTTAATCCAGCTGCACTAAATTCTACCGCTGGCGGTAGATTTTCTTTAGACAATCAACCAAATGGAGGTCTATTCGGAGACAATACATATGCTGCTTACACAGGAACTTTAAGCACATCGCATTATTTCGAAGTTACCGTTTCTCCAAATGTCGGTACGACTTATGATTTAACAGGAATCACATTTAGACAACAAAGATCTGGAACCGGCGTAAGGACATATTCTGTTCGCTCTAGTGTAGATGGTTTTGCAGCTAATTTACCAGCTTCAATAAATCCTGCAAACACAGAATTATCCGTTGAAAGTGGAAACGTTTTTTTCAGAGTATTAGACACAAATACTGGCCATAACGGTAGTACAATCACATTAAGCGGACCTAGCTTTACTGGATTAACAACTCCAGTAACTTTTAGATTTTATGGATGGAATGCAGAAGGAACAGGCACTGGAGGAACATTTAGTATTGATGATGTTGCAATTTCTGGAAACGTAATTACTTTATCATCTTCATCATTCAACGCAATCGATGGTTTAACTATGTATCCAAATCCATTAAATGGAAATACATTATATTTAACTTCAACAGCAAATGCTGATATGTCAGTTCAGATTTTTGACATCGTTGGAAAAGAAGTTGTAAAATCAAACGTAATGAATAACACTGTAAATGTTTCTGGTTTAAACGCTGGAGTTTACATTGTAAAAATTACGGAAGAAGGTAAAACTGCTACAAGAAAATTAGTTATTCAATAATTTGGATGCTGAACTAAATTCAGTATGACAAAATACCAGAAAAGCATCAACGAAAGTTGGTGCTTTTTTATTTAAGAGAAAATTGTTTCCTATTTTTGCACCATGATTTCACAAGAAGATATTTTCCAAATTGGCTCTAAAAAAGAATTTGAAAAAATTACTTTAAAAGTTTTTCGTCATCAGTACGATAACAATTTGGTGTACCAACAATTTTGTAACTTCTTGAAGAAAAACAAAAACAATGTGAAATCATTAACCGAAATTCCTTTTTTACCCATTCAGTTTTTTAAAAGTCATAACGTTTTAAGTTCTACTGAACAGATTCAGCAAACGTTTACAAGTAGCGGAACAACCGGAATACAAACCAGCAAACATTTGGTTACCGATATAAGTTGGTACGAAATGAGTTATCGTTTAGGCTTTTCAGAATTCTATGGAAATATTGAAGATTATTGTGTTTTAGCCTTGCTCCCATCCTATTTAGAGCGCGAGGGTTCATCATTGATTTACATGGTGGAAGATTTAATTCAAAGTAGTAATCATGAAGATTCTGGGTTTTATTTAAATAATTACGATGAATTGATTTCGAAACTAATTGAATTAGATAATTCAGGTCAGAATGTGATTTTGATTGGCGTTACGTATGCTTTGTTAGATTTAATTGAGAAGCAAAAATTCCAATTAAAGAACACTATCATCATGGAAACCGGCGGCATGAAAGGCAAACGAAAAGAAATGATTCGCGAAGAACTCCATACTATTTTATGCAACGGATTTGGCGTTTCAAAAATTCATTCCGAATATGGCATGACCGAATTACTTTCACAAGCCTATTCACTGGGCGACGGCATTTTTGAATGTCCTCCTTGGATGCAAATTTTAGTTCGCGATACAGAAGATGCTTTAACTTATGTTTCCGAAGGAAAAACAGGCGGCATTAATGTGATTGACTTAGCCAACATCAATTCGTGTTCGTTTATTGCTACGCAAGATTTGGGCAAAAAATATCCCAACCATTCTTTCGAAGTGTTGGGACGTTTTGACAATTCTGATATTCGTGGTTGTAACCTGATGGTTATTTAACCTTAATCACGTAATAATTTTTCTTTCCTTTTTGCAATAACAAGAATTGATTGTTGATTAAATCTTCTTTCGTAATGATTTTATCTTCTCCTACTTTCTCTTTATTCAAAGAAATCGAGTTTTGTTTTAATTCTCTACGAGCATCACTATTAGAAGCTAAAAAGTTTGTTTTTGCTGCTAATGCTGCAATCATATCCAAACCTGCATTCAAATCTTCCATCAAAATTTCGGCTTGAGGAACACCATCAAACACTTCTAAAAACGTTTTCTCATCTAACTTTTTCAACTCATCCATTGACGGACTAAAAAACGCGTTTGAAGCCGCAATAGCATTTTCTAAATCTGCTGCAGAATGTACCATAATAGTAATTTCTTCAGCTAAACGTTTTTGTAACGCTCTTAAATGAGGCGCTTCGTTATGTTCTGCAATTAATTTTTCAATCGTTTCTTTGTCTAAAAAGGTAAAAATCTTAATGTATTTTTTCGCATCAACATCCGAAGTATTTAACCAGTATTGGTAAAATTTGTAAGGCGAAGTTCTTTCCGCATCTAACCAAATATTGCCACCTTCCGATTTTCCGAATTTTGTTCCATCAGCTTTTGTAATCAACGGACAAGTTAATGCATACGCTTTACCTGCTTCAATTCTACGAACTAATTCTGTTCCTGTCGTAATATTTCCCCATTGGTCACTTCCACCCATTTGTAGCGTACATTTTTTTGCACGGTATAAATGTAAAAAGTCATAACCTTGAACTAATTGGTAAGTAAACTCCGTAAACGACATTCCTTCTGAAGTTTCTCCAGTCAAACGTTTTTTAACTGAATCTTTCGCCATCATGTAGTTCACTGTAATGTGTTTTCCCACATCGCGAATGAAATCTAAGAAAGAGAATTCTTTCATCCAATCGTAGTTGTTTACTAACTCCGCAGCGTTTGGTTCCGCAGAAGTAAAATCTAAAAAGCGAGCTAATTGTGCTTTAATCGCTTCTTGATTGTGACGTAAAGTAGCTTCGTCTAACAAATTTCTTTCGTTAGATTTTCCTGATGGATCACCAATCATTCCAGTTGCTCCACCTACAAGCGCTAACGGTTTATGACCACTCAATTGAAAATGTCTCAACAACATAACTCCAACTAAATGCCCTATATGCAATGAATCGGCGGTTGGATCAATACCCACATACGCCACACGCATCTGCTCCATCAAATGTTCTTCTGTGCCTGGCATTACGTCGTGGAGCATTCCTCTCCAAGTCACTTCTTCAATAAAATTTTTCATGTTCTTAAATAATTTGAGCAAAGATAGTTTTTAGTTTAAAAGTTTAAAAGTTTGAAGGTTTAAAAGTTAGTCCGTTTTTAAAAGATTTGCTATTTTTACATCATGATTTTAGTCACAGGAGCAACAGGTTTAGTAGGTTCGCATTTGTTAGTACAACTTCTTCAAGAAAATGAGGAAGTTAAAGCGTTATTTCGTTCTGAAAAACAAATTGAAAAAGTAAAGAATGTTTTTGCTTTTCATAATCAAACCTCGCTTTTTGATAAAATCAATTGGGTAAAAGGTGATATTAATGATATTCCATCGTTAGAAATTGCGTTTGAAAAAGTCACCCATGTGTATCATTGTGCTGCTTTGATTTCATTTGATCCTAGTGACGAAGACGAACTTCGAAAAATCAATATCGAAGGAACTGCAAACGTGGTGAATTGTTGCATTGATTTTGATGTAAAAAAACTTTGCCATGTAAGTTCGATTGCTGCTTTAGGAAATCCAAAAGAACATGAAACTTCTATCACAGAAGAAACCGAATGGAATCCTGAAGAATTACATAGTGATTATGCCATTACGAAATATGGCGCCGAAATGGAAGTTCTACGCGGCCATCAAGAAGGTTTGGAAGTTGTAATTGTGAATCCGGGTGTGATTTTTGGATACGGTTTCCCAAAAAAAGGTAGTGATGTGATTATTCAATCGGTAAAAAAAGGATTGTCGTTCTATACCAAAGGTACTATTGGTATTGTTTCGGTAGCTGATGTTACTAATTGCATGATTCAACTCATGAAAAGTTCAATAAACGGAGAACGTTATACTTTAGTGGGTGAAAATATTTCTACAAAAGCATTACTCGACTTTATCGCAGAAGAATTGAAATTGAAAAAACCTTCAATAGAAGCAACCAAACTAATGACTTCTATTGCTTGGCGAATTGATTGGTTGATTTCAAAAACATTGAATCGCAAAAGAAAGTTAGCTAGAAGCACTGCGACTTCATCACATTCTGTAACTACTTTTGATACTTCAAAAATAGAAAAAGAACTTAATTTTACTTTTCAGAAAAAAGAAACATATTTAAAAACTATTCTACAGAATTATTATACCCGCCAACACTAGTTTCATTATTTATATTCTGAGTGTTTACTGGATTTTCTTTCTCAAATCTTTCTATTACTTTTTTATAGATTTTTTTATATTTTCTTGCGTCAGCAGCATAATAACGTTGGTTTTCACGATAAGTAATACTGTCAATTTTATATTTTTCGAAAATATATTGATCCATTTTAATATTGTGATCTGTCAACTTATATGACATAGAACCATCTGTTGCTTGTAGAATTGAAATATCGTAAATGATATTCACCATTACTTCCTCGTCCAATAAGTTATCAGGTTTAGGAACCGGATTCTTAGAACAAGAAAGCACAAATAAGCTTACAAATAAAAATAATACCTGCTTCATTACACTTCTCTTTCAAATAACAAACGCTGTCCTGCTTTTGCTTCTTTTACTTTACCATTATGATAAACTAATTTTCCGTTAACAAAAGTATGTGTTACACGTGATTTAAAGTTATAGCCTTCAAACGGAGACCAACCACATTTTGCAATAATATTTTCTTTTTTAACATTCCAAGGTAAATAAGCATTTACAATTGCAATGTCTGCATAATATCCTTCCTTAATAAATCCTCTTTTCTCGATTTTGAAAATTTTAGCCGGATTGTGACACATTTTTTCTACAATCTTTTCTACTGAAATTTTTCCTTGGTGATGTGCTTCAAACATAGCCACAACAGCATGCTGAACCAAAGGCCCACCAGAAGGACATGTCAAATAAGGATTACATTTTTCTTCTAAAGTATGAGGAGCATGATCGGTTGCAATAACATCAATTCTGTCATCTAGTAACGCTTTCCACAAAGCATCTTTATCTGCTTGTGTTTTTACAGCAGGATTCCATTTAATTAAAGAACCTTTGGCATCATAATCAGCATCAGTAAACCATAAATGATGGATACATACTTCTGCCGTAATTTGCTTTTGTTCTAATGGAATTTTATTGGTAAACAAATCCATTTCTTTTGCAGTTGACAAATGAAATACGTGTAAACGCGCACCAGTTTTCTTTGCTAATTCAATTGCCTTTGAAGACGACAAATAACATGCTTCTGTACTTCGAATTAAGTGATGGTATTTCATCGGAATATCATCTCCGTATTCTTCCTTATATTTTTGTGTATTAGCTTTAATAGTAGCTTCATCTTCACAATGCACAGCAATCAGCATCTTAGTTGATGAAAAAATCTTTTCTAAAACTTCAGGGTTATCCACCAACATATTTCCAGTAGAAGAACCTAAAAACAATTTAATTCCGGCAACGTTCCTTGGATTGGTTTTTAAAACTTCTTCCAAATTATCATTAGTACCTCCCATCATAAACGAATAATTCGCATAAGATGTTTTAGCAGCAATTTGATATTTATCTTCTAAAAGTTCTTGAGTAACGGCATTTGGAACCGTATTTGGTTGTTCAATAAATGAAGTAATTCCACCAGCAACGGCTGCTTTACTTTCCGTCTCAATAGTTCCTTTGTGAGTAAGTCCTGGCTCTCTAAAATGTACTTGGTCATCGATAGCTCCTGGCATTACATAACTCCCTTCTGCATCAATAATAACACAGTCGGACGATTTTGGACTAATTTGAGTAGCGATTTCTTTTATGAATTCATTTTCAATCAATATATCACCTTCAAAAACAATTCCTTCGTTTACAATCTTGGCATTTCTAATTAAAAAACAACTCATTATAATCTATTAAATATTTTACGTAATCTCAACATTATCACTCCTACTACAGCTTCTCGAATAATTCCACCGCTCATTTTAGATTGCCCTTTTGTTCGGTCTGTAAAAATTATCGGAACTTCTACAATTTTAAACTTATTGACAAAAGCACGATATTTCATTTCTATTTGAAACGCATAACCTACAAATTTTATTCTGTCAAGGTTAATTTTTTCTAAAACTATTCTTCTGTAACATTTGAATCCTGCTGTGGCATCAGCAATTTTCATTCCAGTAATCATTCTAACATAAACGGAAGCAAAATAAGATAGTAAAACTCGACTTAAAGGCCAATTCACTACATTTACTCCGTTTGAATATCTTGAACCAATAGCAACATCTGCACCATTTTCGCAAGCAGCTAACAACTTTTCTAAATCATTAGGGTTGTGAGAAAAATCGGCATCCATTTCAAAAATATAATCATATCCATGAGAAAGTGCCCATTTAAAACCTGCCACATAAGCTGTACCCAAACCCGATTTTTTCGTTCGCACTTTCAAATGCAATTGTGAAGGGAATTCTTGTTGCATTTCTTTTACTTTTACAGCTGTACCATCAGGAGAATTGTCATCTACTATTAAAACATCAAATGGAGTTTGCAAAGCAAAAACAGCCTTTATGATTGCTTCAATATTTTCAATTTCGTTAAAAGTTGGAATTACAACAACACCCTGAGCCATAAAAAATCGTGTATTTTAAGTGCAAAAATAAGCTATTTCTAGTAGACAATTCTTAATAATTTTATAATAATGAATATGACAGTATTTTTTGTAATTTTGCGCCAATATGTTAGCAATTCAATTACACGACAGAATTATTGAAAGCAAAGACTGGGCAACCATCTTGTTTGTTATTTGCGTGGCCATAATTGCGATTAACAAAACCATCTCTTCGGTTCGTTTTAATGAGTTTGTTCGATTGGCTTATTCAGATAAATACACCAAAATTTACCGCGACAGTAGTAACTTAATGAGTGGTTTTACCATTTCAATGTTTGTACTACAACTGATTTCGTTTTCATTCTTTACTTTATTAGTATTAAATCAATTTGATAGAGCTGAAAAAACCGACTTAATTGTTTACATCCAAGTTTTTACTTTTTTAACTGTTTTTATTCTTTCGAAATTTTTAATTGAGAAGATTATTGCAACTGCTTTTAAAATTGAAGAATTTAACGAACAATTTAACTTACTGAAAGTGAATTACAGAGCTTATTTTGGATTCATTTTATTACCCGTTAATATCATTTTATTCTACAATTCATTAAATGCCGATTGGTTCTTTTGGACTTTATTGATTATCCTAATCACTATAAACATCACTACTTACTTGGTTGCACTGAAATTATATCAAAATTTACTATTACGTAAAATATTTTATTTTATTTTATATCTTTGCACCCTTGAAATAGCACCTTACTATTTTATTTATAATTGGTTTACAAAAAATTAGAGAGAAATATGTCAAATTTGAAAGTGAAAACAATATTAGTTTCACAACCAGAGCCTAAAGTAGAAAATTCTCCTTATTTTGAGCTTCAAAATAAACTGAAAGTTAAGATTGATTTCAGACCATTCATTCACGTAGAAGGTGTTCCTGCTAAAGAAGTTCGCGCTCAAAAAATCGATTTAAACAACTATACTGCCATCATATTAACGAGTAGAAACTCTGTAGATCATTTTTTCAGAGTAGCTGAAGAAATGCGTTACAAAGTGCCAGAAGATTTAAAATATTTCTGTCAATCTGAAGCCGTTGCATTTTATTTACAACGTTATGTGGTTTACAGAAAAAGAAAAATATACGTGGGACAAAAAGACTTTGTTGATATGTCTTCACTTATTAAGAAATATAAAGATGAGAAGTTCTTATTACCTTCTTCTGACCAATTAAATGCTGATGTTCCTCAAACACTTGACGGATTAAAAGTAGATTGGACGCAAGGAACGTTTTACAGAACCGTGATGAGTGATTTAACGGATTTAAAAGATGTGTATTACGATATTTTAGCCTTTTTTAGTCCTACCGGAATTAAATCCTTGTTTAAAAACTTTCCAAATTTCCAACAAAACAATACACGTATTGCTGTTTTTGGAAGTACTACTCAAAAAGAAGCTTTAGAACACGGTTTACGAGTTGATATTATGGCACCAAGCCCTGGAACTCCTTCAATGACAGGAGCTTTAGAAAAATATATTGCTGAAGCAAACAAAGGAAAATAATTATTTTTTCAATATATAGAAAACCAAATTCGAAAGAGTTTGGTTTTTTTGTTTGATTTATGTCAAAAAAAAAGTCCCGAAAATTTCGGGACTTTTTTCTATATAAATTTCTTAGATTACAATTGAGGACCAGCTGCTACTAATGATTTTCCTTCTTCGTTGTCTGTATATTGAACAAAGTTTTTGATGAATCTTGAAGCTAAATCTTCTGCTTTCGTTTGCCATTCAGCAGCATCAGCATACGTATTTCTTGGATCTAAAATATTAGTATCTACATTTGGTAAAGCAGTAGGTACTACAAAATTAAATACTGGAACTGTTTTAGTTTCTGCATTCTCGATAGAACCATCTAGGATAGCATCGATAATTGCTCTTGTATCTTTAATTGAAATACGTTTTCCTGTTCCGTTCCAACCTGTATTTACCATGTAAGCTGTAGCATTGTGTTGCTCCATTTTCTTAACTAATTCTTCACCGTATTTTGTTGGGTGTAAAGATAAGAATGCTTTTCCGAAACAAGCTGAGAATGTTGGTTCTGGTTGTGTTACTCCTCTTTCAGTTCCAGCTAATTTAGCTGTAAATCCTGACAAGAAGTAATATTTTGTTTGCTCTGGAGTTAATTTAGAAACCGGAGGCATTACTCCGAATGCATCTGCCGTTAAGAAAATAACTTTAGTAGCGTGACCTGCTTTAGAAACTGGTCTTACAATATTTTCAATATGGTTAATTGGATAAGAAACACGTGTATTTTGTGTAACTGAACCATCTTTGAAATCAATTTTTCCGTTGGCATCAACAGTTACGTTTTCTAATAACGCATCTTTTTTAATAGCTCCGAAGATATCTGGTTCGTTCTCTTTACTTAAATCGATTGTTTTTGCATAACATCCACCTTCAAAGTTGAAAACACCATCATTATCCCATCCGTGTTCGTCGTCTCCGATTAATTCACGTTTTGGATCTGTTGATAAAGTAGTTTTTCCTGTTCCAGATAATCCGAAGAAAACAGCAACATCGCCATCTTTTCCTTTGTTAGCCGAACAGTGCATAGAAGCAATTCCTTGTAGTGGTAAGTAATAGTTCATCATAGAGAACAACCCTTTTTTCATTTCACCACCGTACCAAGTTCCTCCAATTAATTGGATTTTCTCAGTTAAGTTGAACGCTACATATACTTCAGAGTTTAATCCGTGAGCTGCGTAATCTTTGAAACTTGTTTTTGAACCATTCATAACAATGAAATCTGGCTCACCAAAGTTTTCTAATTCCGCTTCCGTTGGACGGATGAACATATTTTTTACAAAATGTGCTTGCCATGCTACTTCCATAATGAAACGAACTTTTAATCTCGTGTCTTCGTTAGCACCACAAAATGCATCTACAACAAACAATCTTTTTCCAGAAAGCTGCTTTACCGTAGTTTCTTTCAAAGCATTCCATGTTGTTTGAGAAATTGGTTTGTTATCGTTAGCCGCTTTATCAGAATTCCACCAAACTGTGTTTTCTGTAACGCTGTCTTTTACAATGTATTTATCTTTAGGAGAACGCCCAGTGAATTCACCTGTCATTACGTTAACCGCACCAAGTTCAGATAACTGTCCTCTTTCAAATCCTTCTAAAGCTGGATTTAATTCTTCATTATATAAATAGTCGTATGAAGGATTGTATATTATTTCTGATACATTAACGATTCCGTACTTTTCTAACGAAATCGATTTCGTAATATGCGCATTCGTATCCATAAATAGTTTGTTATGTTGTGTATTTAATAAAGTGCAAAATTATAAATTATATTTTAGATAACGTTTTTTAATCACTGTTTTTTAGATAAAACAGCATAAAATAAGTATCCCCAAGCCGAAACCAAGAACAAACCACCAATTGGCGTTATAGGTCCTAGAAATTTAGTCTTCAAATTTGTAATAGTATTTGTCGCTAACAGATAAATAGACCCTGAAAAAAACAAAACACCTACTATCGTTAAATAAAAAATAATCGAACGTTCTTTCTCTCCTAAAAAAGCAAAAGTACCTACAAAGAGAAGAAACAACGCGTGATACATTTGATAACGCACACCTACCTCAAATGTTGCCAATTGCTCTACCGAAAGTAATTTTTTTAATGCGTGAGCTCCAAATGCCCCTAAAATTATTGCTGTTACTCCTAAAAATGCAGCAACCAACAGTATTCTTTTATCCATTTTTTTAAATTTGAGACCAAAGATAACAAAAGTTTTTATGTTAAATTATGACATAAATAAAGAATTTGTTTTTATAAATATAACATTTTACTATCTTCGTGTGATATTTTTAGAATTCCAAAAAATGAGACATATTTTAGTCATTGGAGCGGGTCGTTCTGCTTCATCCCTTATAAAATATTTATTAGACCATTCCGAAGAACAAAACCTTCAAGTTACCATAGGTGATTTGTCGGAAGAATTGGCCAAACAAAAAACCAACAATCACAAAAATGCCAGAGCCATTGCTTTTGACATTTTTAATGAGGCGCAACGAAAAGAAGAAATTCAAAAAGCGGATGTTGTGGTTTCGATGTTGCCTGCACATTTACATTTAGAAGTAGCTAAAGATTGTATTACCTACAAAAAACATATGGTTACAGCTTCTTATATCAGCCCAGCGATGCAAGAATTAGATACTGCTGCTAAAGAAAATGGCTTGGTTTTCATGAACGAAATTGGGCTTGACCCAGGAATTGACCACATGAGTGCCATGAAAGTATTGGATGAAATTCGTGAAAAAGGTGGAAACATTATTTTATTTGAATCTTTCTGTGGTGGATTAGTTGCTCCAGAAAGCGACACCAACTTATGGAATTACAAATTTACTTGGAATCCTAGAAATGTAGTTTTGGCTGGACAAGGCGGAGCTGCAAAATTCATTCAAGAAGGAAAATACAAATACATTCCGTATTCAAAATTATTTAGAAGAACTGAATTTTTAGAAGTAGAAGGTTACGGAAGATTTGAAGCATATGCTAACAGAGATTCTTTAAAATACAGAAGCGTTTACGGTTTAGATGATGCTTTAACTTGTTATCGTGGCACCATCAGAAGAGTTGGCTATTCAAGAGCTTGGGACATTTTAGTACAATTAGGTATGACTGATGATTCATACACTATTGATAACTCGGAAGACATGTCGTACAGAGAATTTACGAATTCATTCTTGCCATATCATCCAACCGATACTGTTGAAATCAAATTGCGTCATGCACAAAAAATTGATCAAGATGACATCATTTGGGACAAATTAGTGGAAATCGATTTATTCAATCCAAACAAAAAAGTGGGATTAGTAAAAGCAACTCCAGCTCAAATTTTAGAAAAGATATTAGCCGAAAAATGGGCGTTAGAACCAAATGACAAAGACATGATTGTCATGTATCATAAATTTGGTTACGAATTAAACGGCGAGAAAAAACAAATTGACGCCACTATGGTTTGCATTGGTGATGATCAAACCTATACTTCAATGGCAAAAACAGTGGGACTTCCAGTTGCTATTGCTACATTGAAAATCCTAAACAAAGAAATTACTACTCCGGGTGTACAATTACCAATTACAAAAGAAGTATACAATCCTATATTAAAAGAATTAGAAGATTATGGCGTAATTTTCAAAGAAATGGAAGTGCCTTATTTAGGTTATAATCCATTGAATGTGACAAATTAATCATTAATTCAAGATTTGAGAAATCCGAAATCGTAATTGGTTTCGGATTTTTTTATTTCAATTGAAATCGATTTCGTATTTTTACTTTCAAATCAATTGAAAATGAAGATAAATCACTTACAAATTGAAATCGACGGAATCGATAAAGAAATCCTTCGTGATTTAATGGACGACGCTCGCAAACCTATTTTACAGATTGCCAATAAAATTGGAATTTCGGGTGCTGCGATTCATCAACGACTAAGAAAACTAGAACAAGCTGGAGTGATTTCGGGTTCAAAATTTATTGTGGACACGAAAGTTTTGGGTTACAGCACAATGGCTTTCATTGGAATTTATTTGGAAAAAGCTTCAAGTAATCCAGAAGTAGTAAAAGAATTGAAGAAGATTCCAGAAGTATTAGAATGTCATTATACCACTGGAAATTGGAGTATTTTAATCAAACTGATTTGTAGAGATAACGAACATTTGATGCAATTACTTAACAAAAAAATCCAACCTATTGATGGTGTTTCACGAACGGAAACCTATATTTCTTTGGAACAGCAAATAGAAAGACAAATTCAATTATAAGTACAAAATAAAAAATCCGTCAAACTTACGTCTGACGGATTTTGATTTTATAAAATATTCGTTTAGTCTCTTGAACCTAAAATTTGGAAAGCCCAATATAATAAAGACGCTAAAGCTCCTAAAGCAGCTACCACATAAGTTCTTGCAGCCCATTTTAATGAATCTTCGGCACCAGCATATTCTTGCTGACTCACCATGTTTTTATTTTTTAACCAAGCCAAAGCTCTGTTACTAGCATCGTATTCTACTGGAAGTGTTACAAAACTAAAAGTAGTTGCAATTGCCATTAAAATCAAACCCGCAACTGCTACGTAAAAACCTATACTTGATTTTGAAGCAAAACCTAAAATCAAACCTCCCATAATTAACCATTGTGACATACTTGAAGAAATGTTCACTACAGGCACCATTTTAGAACGCATCGTTAACCATTGATACGCATGCGCATGTTGCACCGCGTGACCAACCTCGTGAGCTGCAACTGCTGCTGCTGCTGCATTTCTTTGATTGTAAACTGCTTCTGACAAGTTAACTGTTTTGTTTGCTGGGTTGTAATGATCGGTTAATTGACCAGGTGTTGAAATTACTTTTACATCAGTAATTCCGTGGTCTTGCAGCATTTTTTCTGCAATTTCGGCACCACTCATTCCGTTACGTAAAGTAACTTTTGAATAATACGCAAACTTGCTCTTCAAACGAGAACTCACTAACCAACTTACTAGAGCTATTGCTCCAATTAATATCATATAAGTTAAATCAAACATAATTTTTAATTTTAATTTCTAAATTTACTAAAATCAATAACAAATTACAAGCCAAAGTTACAAAATGACAATTTGACATTAGTTAAATAATTCTAAAAACAATTACTCTTGCATTTGTTTTACTGGCGATTTTTTCGAAACATCCATCACTGGAACCATTCCGTTAGTTGGCACGTAGATGATTTGTGGTAAATCGCCTTTATCGGCTAATTTCTCTAAGGTTCTAATGAATAAATATTGGTTGTAGGTTTCGCTTAACGTTCCATTTTCTAATTTCATGGCTTCAGCCATACCTTTTGCGCGTTCAATTTCGGCTTGGGCGTTTAATTTTTCGGCTTCTAATTTGGCTTTAGCTTCTTCTACTAAAATTCTACGATTTTGTTCCGCTTTTGCCATTTCTGCTTTTCCTGCCATTTCTTGTTGCCATACGTTATATCTTGGCAATCCAAACATTAAAGCGGCAATAAACACAAACCCAACAACCACAACTCCAGCAATTAGTTTCCCAATGTTTCTTTTTTCCATTTTTATAGTTTTATTTTATCTATTATACGCAAAAAATGAAAAATGTTACAAAAACGAGAAGAAAAAACCGCAGATTCGCTGATTATAAAAAACTCTTTAAAGCATTTTGACACCCCACACTTATGACACCCCTCTAAAAGAGGGAAAATAATAAACCGCAGACTCATAGATTAAAATCTGCGAATCTGCGGTTATTCAATTATAGATTCTGAAACAAGTTCAGAATGACAAAAAAGTCCTTATCCTACCAAATTAATAATCTTACCTGGAACGATAATAACTTTGTTTGGTGTTCTACCTTGTAATTGCGCTTGTGTTCTTTCATCAGCCATTACGATTTCTTCGATTTGAGCTGCAGTTAAATCTAAAGGCAACTTAATAGTGAAACGCATTTTTCCATTGAATGAAACTGGATATTCCTTTTCAGATTCAACTAAATATTTGGCTTCAAATTTTGGAAAAGCAACGGTTGCAATTGAACCTTCGTGACCTAAAGCGCTCCATAATTCTTCTGCAATATGTGGTGCATAAGGTGAAACTAAAATAGCTAATGGTTCTAAAATCGCACGGTGATTGCATTTTAATTGTTGTAATTCATTTACGCAAATCATGAATTGAGAAACCGAGGTATTGAAGGAGAAATTCTCAATATCTTCTGTAACTTTTTTGATGGTTTTGTGTAACGATTTGTACATTTCTGCTGTTGGTTCGTCGTTTACAATTACAGAACCGTTGTCATCAAAATACAAACGCCATAATTTTTTCAAGAAACCAGAAACTCCAGTAATACCAGCCGTGTTCCAAGGTTTAGATTGCTCTAATGGTCCTAAAAACATTTCGTACAAACGTAACGTATCTGCTCCGTATTCTTCACAAATATCATCTGGCGAAACTACATTGTATTTCGATTTCGACATTTTTTCTACTTCACGACCAACAATGTATTTTCCATCTTCTAAAATGAATTCTGCATTCGCATAGTCAGAATATAAAGGATGGTTTTTGAACGCCTCGATGTTTAATTCGTTCGTAATATCATTAATTACAGCCAAATCAACGTGAATTGGATGAACGTTTTTATCTTTAATTAATCCTTTAGAATATAAAGTTTTAGAATCTTCACTTCTGTAAACAAAAGCACTCATTCCCAAAATCATTCCTTGATTGATCAGTTTTTTGAATGGTTCTTCGGTTGGTGCATAACCTCTGTCTTTTAAGAATTTATTCCAAAAACGAGAGTATAATAAATGTCCGGTTGCGTGCTCGCTTCCGCCAATATATAAATCTACACTTTCCCAATATTTTAAGGCTTCTTCATTTGCAAACTCTTCGGTGTTGTGTGCATCCATATAACGCATCCAATACCAAGAAGAACCCGCCCAACCTGGCATGGTGTTCAATTCCAAAGGAAACACTTTTGAGTTGTCAATTAAATCATTGTTAACCACTTCATTATTTTCAGAATCCCAAGCCCAAACTGGTGCGTTACCTAAAGGTGGTTGTCCGTCTTCGGTTGGTAAATATTTTTCAACTTCTGGCAACACAATTGGCAAGTGTTTTTTGTCAATCATTTGTGGTAAACCATTCACGTAATAAACCGGAAAAGGTTCACCCCAATATCTTTGGCGAGAGAAAACGGCATCACGTAAACGGTAATTTACTTTGGCATTTCCTGCGTCTATTTTTTCTAATTCTTCGATGATTTTTTTCGTTCCCGATTTGTAATCTAATCCGTTTAAGAAATCAGAATTTACTAATTCGAAACCACTTTTTTCTCCAAAAGCTGCTTCTGAAATATCTTGATTGAAAATGTTTTTAATTGCTGGCATTCCATTAGTTCCTTTGAAGAAATTCGCGAAAGCATAATCACGCTCATCCCCACATGGAACCGCCATAACAGCACCCGTTCCGTAACCTGCTAACACGTAATCACCAATCCAAACTGGAATTGGTTCTTTTGTAAATGGATGTTCAGCATAAGCACCTGTAAAAACTCCTGAAATGGTTTTTACATCTGCCATTCTTTCACGTTCTGAACGTTTTGCAGTTGCTTCTACATACGCTTCCACTGCAGCTTTTTGTTCTGGAGTGGTAATTTGGGAAACCAAATCGTGCTCAGGCGCTAATGTCATAAAAGTAACTCCGAAAATCGTATCAGGTCGAGTCGTAAACACGTCAATTTTCGCATCGTGATTATTCACGTTGAAAGAAACCATTGCTCCAACTGATTTTCCAATCCAATTTCTTTGTGATTCTTTGATGGATTCACTCCAATCGATTTCATTTAAACCTTGCAATAAACGTTCCGCATAAGCAGAAATTCGCATTGACCATTGTGTCATTTTCTTACGAACAACTGGATGTCCACCACGTTCTGAAACGCCGTTTACAATTTCGTCATTCGCTAAAACGGTTCCTAAAGCTGCGCACCAGTTTACTTCGGTTTCGGCTAAATAGGTTAATCTATATTGTAAAAGTATTTTTTGTTGTGCTGACGATGAAAATGATTTCCAATCTTCAGCTGAAAATGGCGCAATATTATCATCACAAACAGCATTTACATTGGCATTCCCGTTTTTATCAAATTCCTGCATTAACGTACAAATGCTTTCCGCTTTATCCGAATTTTTATTGTACCAAGATTCGAATAATTGAATGAAAATCCACTGTGTATGTTTGTAATAATCTGGATTAGAAGTTCGCACTTCACGACTCCAATCGAAAGAAAAACCAATTCTATCCAACTGATTTCTATACCCTTGAATGGTATTTCCTGATTTATCCACACCACCTTCAATATTCATACGCGTTGTATCTGCTGGATGTTGACCCGTTTGAATCGCATATTGTTCGGCCGGTAAACCAAATGAATCGTACCCTTGCGGATGCAACACATTAAAACCTTGATGTCTTTTATATCTTGCAACAATATCAGAAGCAATGTAACCTAGTGGATGCCCAACGTGCAAACCCGCTCCCGAAGGATAAGGAAACATGTCTAATACATAGTATTTTGGTTTTTCGCTATTATTTGATGCAGCAAAAGTTTGGTTTTCTGCCCAATATTGTTGCCATTTGGCTTCGATTTTTTCGTGGTGGTATTTCATTTCAGTTTTCTGTTATCGGTTTTATCCGAAAAATAAAGGTGCAAAAATACGTTTTATAAAACTTTTATAAAACTAATCTTTAAAATATAGTGTTCCGTTTGGATTAGCGTAGCCTTTGAAGTTTCCATTTTCGTCTTCTAAAGCGATATATTCTATTGCTTCCAACAAGGAAATTCCTTTTTTGCCACTACTAATGGTGTATTTAATTTCTCTAACAGGATACGGATAATACACAGGAAGTAATGTCAATACATAATCTGAATTACTGTAATAACTTATGTAAGCCGAATGTTGATTCCCTTTTTTTACTCTCAAGAAACTTTGATTTTCCGGATTGAATGTAATGCCATCAAACTCGAGAGGTAATTTGAACTCTTTGTTTTCGGAAACTAATCCAAACAAGTTATTTTTCTTGACTAAAAACACTTGCTCTTTAAATGATGATGTTATGGAGTATCCCATTTTGATATCGTCATATTCAGCAGGCAAGATAAAAGTATGATTGACATCGATAATACCATATTTCATGATTTTGGTTTTTTTATCCAATATCCCAACTTTGAAATAATTTTTACCGCTTGGATCATATTTTCTTTCAGATTTCATAGGCTCCAGGAAATCATATTCAACACTTTTTTGAAATGGAAATTGGTAGACTAAACCAAATTTATTTTTCTTTTGGTAAATGACGTAATTGAAATACGTTTGTATAGTATCAGCATTCGATTTATCATCTGTAAGAACACCTTTCGTTTTGAAAACTTCAATTTTATCAGCTTTAATTGGGAATTTAACTGTCTTTTTGTTTTTGGTAACATTGTTTGAAACCTCAACTTCAATTTTATTTTCTATTAAAGCATATTTGTAGTAAGAAGTTCCTTTTGGCTGTTTTCTGGTAGTATTTCCTCTTCCTGGCCCGTCTCCACTTCCTGAACCAGTTCCTGAATAACCTCTTGGCTCTTCTACTTCCGCTACCATTTCACTATCCATGTTGGGAACCGCTACGTTATTATCATACCCATTGTAGCTGTCTTTTTTTCTTTTAACTCCTGTATTTTCTTGAATATACTGACTGTCTTTTTTAGCATCTAAAAGAATGATTTGACTTCCTTCTACTCTAAAATATTTAGTTTCAACAGCACTTGTTGCTGTTTGTTTTACGTAGGCAATTGCTAATTCTTCTTTTGATTTTTTATTATCTAATTCTATCGAAAAAACATCTTTTATGACATAACTTAACTTGTTTTCATTGTAATAATCTAGATTTACTAATGACTCTTTTCCTTCTAAATCCTTTATATAAAAACCAATTATAAAACTACTATCATAACGCTTGTCATTCCCTTTGATTCCTTTTAAAGAAGAAAGCGGTTGATTAACTAGTAATTCTCCTTTTGTGTTGTATAAATAGTTAATTTCTTTTTTATCAGCTCCTTTTTTTACGGCAATTATTAAATTATTTGAGACATAACGTAAATCTTGAAATTCTACTGGAATTACATTTTTTGAACCTATGTAAACTCCCGAATTATTTCCTAAAGAAGCTTGAAAAAAAGTAGCGCCTTTACCTCTTTCTTTTTTTATGGCATCGTATTTTGGAGCTATCAAAACCGTTGCTTTTTCATCACATAAACCCCATAAATTACCTTCTCGATAAGGAAAAATATTTTCTTGTGCCGTTAAGCTTAGTGCAAAAAAGAATAATAGTGCCGAAAACTTAAATTTTAATGTCATTTTTATGAATTTAAAGCTTCAAATTTACAGATAATAAATACTAAAGTTAAAACTTTGTTGTTATATTCTATGTAAACAAAATTTCTTTACTATTTTTACGGCTTAAATAGAATTTTATGGCATCATCTTTTGAAAATTACAACAAGCGACGTTTAATATCGTCTTACTTTTCGGTAGTTTTAAGTATCTTTTTAGTGTTATTCCTTTTAGGAGCTTTAGGACTTTTTGTAATCAATTCAAAAAAGATAACAAATGATTTTAAAGAAAACATTCCAATGACCGTTTTCTTTAATAACGATGCTAATGACACTATGATTAGTGCATTTGACACCGAATTGAAAAACGCAAAATTCATTAAAGACTATGCGTTTGTACACAAAGACAGCGCTGCTAAAAACAACGTAGATATTGTAGGTGAAGATTTTATGGAATTCTTAGGTTTCAATCCTTTACAAAATTCATTTGACATCCATTTAAAAGGAGATTATGTAATTGCAGATAGCATCCAAAAAATTGAACGTAATATTCGTAAAAACGAAATGGTTACTGAAATTATTTACGATAAAGAATTAGTAGATATGGTAAACAAAAACGTAACTAAAATCAGTTTTTGGATTTTAATCATCAGTGCCATCTTAACTGTTGTGGCAATGTTGTTAATCAATAGTTCGTTACGCCTTTCTGTTTATTCACATCGCTTTACAATTAAAACGATGCAAATGGTAGGAGCTACAAAATCGTTCATCAGAAAACCATTTATTTGGAGAAGTATTAAATTAGGATTAATTGGTTCTGGATTAGCAATTATTGCTTTACTATTTTTAGTGTTTTATGTTGACAGCTTATTCCCAAGTTTAGGCATTGCAAAAGATTACGTTTCTATTGCAATAGTAATTTTCGGAGTGTTAGTTGTTGGAATTATCATTACTTCAATTAGTACATTTTTTGCTACACAACGTTTCTTGAATTTAAAAACAGATGATCTTTATTAGTAATTAGTGTTTAGTATGCACTGATTTAAAAAATTTATAGTATGGAAAATAACAATAAACCTGAATTTCTTTTTGATAAAGTAAATTATAAAATTCTTTTAATTGGATTAGCCGTAATTGGACTTGGATTCATTTTAATGAGCGGTGGCGGAAGCGAAGATCCTAACGTTTTCAATGGTGAAGAATTATTCAGTTTCAGAAGAATTCGTTTAGCTCCAACCGTAGTTTTAATTGGATTCGGAATTACGATTTATTCGATTTTAAAAAATCCGAAGAAGTAATACTTTATGGATGTTTTACAAGCCATTATTCTTGCCATTATTGAAGGAATAACAGAATTTTTACCTGTTTCTTCAACGGGTCATATGATTATTGCTTCGTCTTTTTTTGGCATTGCACATGACGATTTTACTAAACTTTTTACAATTGTAATTCAGTTGGGAACCATACTTTCCGTAATTGTTTTATATTTCAAACGTTTTTTTCAATCGCTTGATTTTTACTTTAAATTATTTGTTGCTTTTATTCCAGCCGTAATTTTTGGGTTGTTATTGGGTGATTTTATCGATGGTTTATTAGAAAACCCTATCACAGTAGCTATTTCGTTAATTATTGGGGGATTTTTATTATTGAAAGTCGACGAATGGTTTGGCAATTCTGAAGGAACTGAAATTTCCTATTTAACCGCTTTTAAAATTGGATTGTTCCAATGTTTAGCTATGATTCCTGGTGTTTCTAGAAGTGGCGCTAGCATCGTTGGCGGAATGACACAAAAATTATCGCGAACAACAGCAGCTGAATTTTCGTTTTTCTTAGCGATTCCAACCATGTTAGGAGCAACTTTGAAAAAATCATACGATTATTATAAAGATGGCTTTGTGCTTTCTGACGACCAAATTAATTTATTAATCATTGGAAATGTAGTCGGATTTATTGTAGCCCTAATTGCTATCAAATCATTTATCGGATTTTTAACCAAACACGGATTTAAAATATTTGGTTATTACCGAATTGTTGCCGGAGTTGCAATTTTATTAATTCATTTCTTCGTACAAAAATTAACTATTATCTAATGAATGCCGAAGAAATTTTAGCAGGAAAAGTCCTTTTAATCGACAAACCCTTGAAATGGTCATCGTTTCAAGCGGTTAATAAATTGAAATACATTTTAAAACGCAAATACGATTTACCAAAGAAATTTAAAATCGGTCATGCTGGAACTTTAGATCCGTTAGCGACTGGCTTATTAATTATTTGCACTGGTAAATTCACCAAAAGCATTACCGAAATTCAGGCACAAGCCAAAGAATATACTGGAACGATTATAGTTGGAGCAACTACTCCATCTTACGATTTAGAAACCGAAATTGACGCTACTTTTCCAACAGAACATATTACCGAAGAATTGATTTTGGAAACTACAAAACAATTTATTGGTGAAATCGACCAGAAACCACCTGTTTTTTCTGCTATTAAAAAAGATGGAAAACGTTTGTATGAGCACGCTCGCGCAGGCGAGGAAGTGGAAATTCAATCTAGAAAAACTACGATTTACGAATTTGAAATCACGAAAATTCAGTTACCAGAAGTAGAATTTAGAGTTAAATGTAGCAAAGGAACTTATATTCGTTCGTTAGCTTATGATTTTGGATTAGCGTTGCAATCTGGCGGACATTTAACAGCGCTTCGTCGTACAAAAATCGGTGATTATTCAGTTGAAAATGCAATTACACCTGATGATTTTGCACAATTGCATGAAGATGAAAAATAAAACATTCCTTCTATTATTTCTTTTATTCCAATTTAGTTTTTCGCAAAATGTAAAACTAAAAACAGGCGATATTTTATTTCAATCTATGAATTGCGGGCCACTTTGCGAAGCCATTAACGAAGTTACCGAAGGTTATCAAGGAAAAGATTTTAGTCATTTAGGAATGGTTTACATCAAAAACGATTCTATTTTCGTAATTGAAGCAGCTGGAAAAGCAGTGAAAGTAACTCCATACGAAACCTTTAAAACCTACACAAACGAAGAAATGTTTGTAGGAAGACTGAAAAACAAATACCGCAAATACATTCCAGAAGCCATTACTTTTTCATTGCAACAAGTTGGCATTCCTTATGATGATGAATATTTGTACGACAATGGAAAATACTATTGTTCAGAATTAATTTATGATGCGTTTTTGCATTCGTATAAAAAACCATTATTTGATTTGTATCCAATGACTTTCAAATCGCCAAAATCAAATGAATATTTCGAAGTTTGGGCAGATTATTACCAAAAACTAAAAATGGAAATCCCGGAAGGGCAACTCGGTTGTAACCCTGGCGGAATTTCCACTTCTGATAAATTAAAAATTATAGGAACTTTACGCTAAGATATTTTCGTGCATTTCCACAATTTCATTCTGAATCGAAATTCCTTTATCGTGTAAATACCATTTTTGCAATTCAATTTTTGCTGGTTCATCTACTACTCCGTGAGCCGCTTTGTAATCTAAGATTAATTGTTTTGCACCATGAGGTCTTGGGCCCCAATCTAAAACTACTTCTAAAGTTTCAGCATCTAAAACGATTAATTTAGGAATTGCTTTTCCTCCATTCGTTAAAAAATGTTGCATTAAAGCATCGTTATCATCGCGCAAAGCAATTTTTAACTCTACCTTATCTGTAACATCCGCCATTTTATGAATCACAGGAACAATTTGAGCCGCATCACCGCACCAACCTTCGCTTAGCACTAACCAAATGTACTTTTTATCTAAGTTTTGTAGTTTAACTTTTGTTTCAGGTGTAACTTCTATAGTTTTTTCTAAACGATTCATTCTGGTTTCGTTTAGTTCGGAATATTTTAATAAATCTTCTGATTGCGTGTGACCTGTAGATTTCCCTTCAGCAATTAAACTGGTTACTTTTTTTCTGTAATCGGCAAAAGAAAAACTGTTTTCTAATGCTTGTTTTATAGTATTTATCATCTTCTTAACTTTATTTGGCAAATTTAAGTCTAATTTTGAAAATAAAATGTAAGAAATGTTACAAATGGATTTTAAATCAAAATCAATTGGAATTGTGTTATCAGGTGGTGGTTCTAAAGGAATTGCACAAGCCGGAGCGCTTCAGTTTTTAACCGAACAAGGCATACATGCTTCTTGTATAGCAGGAACAAGTGCTGGTGCTATAGTAGGTGGTTTATATGCTTTTGGGAAAAGTCCGGAAGAAATTTTAGAGTTTTTCAAGTCGATTTACTTTTTTCATTGGAAAAATTTTACGTTTAAAAAAGCGGGTATTATTGATTCGGAATCGTTCAAGAAAGACTTTGAATCGATTTTACATGATACAAAAATTGGTGATTTAAAAATTCCGGTTCACATTACGGCAACTGATTTGGTTAGAGGCAAACTGAAAGTTTTTGGCAATGAAACCAAACTTTCGGATGCTATTTTGGCTTCATCCTCATTTCCTGGAATGTTGTCGCCTTATCAAATTAATGGAAAATTATACAGCGATGGTGGTATTTTGAATCATTTTCCAACCGATTTAGTTCAAGGAAGATGTGATGCCATCATTGGAATTTATGTAAGTCCCATTCAAAACATCGAAGCACATGATTTAAAATCAATTAAATCGGTTACAAGTAGGGCTTTTGATTTGTTATATGCCAATTACAATTACCAAAAATTTAGCTTATGTGATTGGGTAATTGAACCAAAAGAACTCGCTGATTATAGCACCTTTGAAACCAATAAATCCAAAATGGATCAGTTATTTGAGATTGGTTACAACGAAGCCAAAAAATCATATGAAAATTTAGCAACATAAATGTTAAAACATTTTTTTTAGAAAAAAGCTATTTAACTATATTTGCACCACAAATAATACAACACGATGACTTGAGCTTGCGAAAGCATGACTCCATTAAAAAAATAAACGGGAATGAAATACAAAAGAATTCTTCTAAAATTAAGCGGTGAAGCTTTAATGGGTGATAGACAATATGGAATTGACCCACAACGCTTGGCTGAGTACGCTGAAGAGATAAAACAAATTCACGATAAAGGTGTAGAAATCGCTATCGTTATTGGTGGTGGAAACATTTTTAGAGGTGTAGCTGGTGCAAGTAACGGAATGGACAGAGTGCAAGGGGATTATATGGGAATGTTAGCAACAGTTATAAATGGAATGGCTTTACAAGGTGCTTTAGAGGAAGCTGGAATGCAAACACGTTTACAAACCGCTTTAAAAATTGAAGCTATTGCTGAACCTTATATCAAAAGAAGAGCAACGCGTCATTTAGAAAAAGGAAGAATTGTGATTTTTGGTGCAGGAACAGGAAATCCTTATTTTACAACAGACACTGCTGCAGTTTTGAGAGGAATTGAAGTAGGTGCTGACGTAATTTTAAAAGGAACTCGTGTAGATGGAGTTTACACTTCTGACCCAGAAAAAAATGCTGATGCAGAAAAATTTGACTTTATTTCGTTTGAAGATGTATTAGCAAAAGGATTAAATGTAATGGACACAACTGCTTTTACATTGAGTCAAGAAAATAAATTACCTATTATTGTATTTGATATGAATAAAGATGGTAACTTATTAAAAGTATGTGAAGGAGAAACTATCGGAACAACGGTAACAATATAAATACGAAGTACAAAACTAGAAGTACAAAGTAAAAATTTAGAGAGATGACAGAAGAAATTAACTTTATTTTAGACAGTGCAAAAGAAGCTATGGTAGGTTCTGTTGCGCATTTAGAAAAAGAATTTTTAAACATTAGAGCTGGAAAAGCTTCACCTCAAATGTTAGGTGGTGTTTTTGTAGATTATTATGGTTCTCAAACACCATTGTCGCAAGTTGCTAACATTAATGCTCCTGATGCTCGTACCCTAACGGTAACGCCTTGGGAAAAAAACATGTTACATCCTATTGAAAAAGCAATTATGATTGCTAATTTAGGGTTAAACCCAATGAACAATGGTGATAACATTATTATCAATATTCCAGCATTAACTGAAGAAAGAAGACGCGACTTGGTAAAACAAGCAAAAGCTGAAGCTGAAGATGCAAAAATTGGGATTAGAAACCACAGAAAAGATGCAAATTCTGATATCAAAAAAGAAGAAAAAGACGGAACCGCAGAAGACATTTGCAAAAAAGCTGAAGAAGATGTTCAGAAATTAACCGATTCTTTCATCAAGAAAATAGATGAACTTTTAGCTATTAAAGAAGCTGAAATCATGAAAGTATAAATTTAAGTCCCGATTAACACTCGGGATTTTTTATTTTGAATATATTTGTAGAAATACTTGAAATTACTTACATGAAATATTTTTGGCTTTTTTTGTGCATTATTATCACCAACAGTTTAGTAGCGCAAACCAAAATAAAAGGACAAATTATCGACTTTGATTCAAAAGTGCCTATTGCTTTTGCTACTATTACTTACAACAATACCAAATTTAATGCCGACTGGGAAGGAAAATTCTCTGTTAATGTGAATGATTTTAAAGTGCCAATAAAAGTCAATTTTAAAGGCTATTATGAAAAAATCACCTATCCAGAACCAAAGGTTGTCAATATTACAATTAAGTTGGTAAACGATTTAAACGAAAAAAAAGCTGAAATCTACACAGAAAACGACGTTAACAATATCATCAAAAAAGTAATTGAAAACCGAAAATCAAATGATCCTGAAAAAGGATTATCGAGTTTTCAATACAAAAACTACGAATACCTTCAAGTAACAGCAAACCCGGATAGTATTTCTTCAAAAATTGATACTATTTACAAAAAGAGGTTTTTAAGAAAACCTTTAATGAAATTAGATTCAACGAATTATAAATTCAAGAAGTTTTCTGAAAAACAACACTTGTATCAAACAGAGAAAGTCAATTTAATTCAGCACAATCAATTTCAAAACAAGGAAACGGTTTTGGCCACTCGAATGGCTGGTTTTGAACAACCAGTTTATGAATATTTAGGTTTAAAACTTATCTCCTATTCGGTTTATGAAAATCCGTTTGAAATTTTGGAAATTCCAGTACAAAATCCCATTTCAAATTTTGGACGAAAACTGTACAACTACAAATTAATAGATACTGTAAAAATTGACGGAAGAAGTGCTTACAGAATCTATTTTGAACCAAAGAAGATCAATACAAATCGATTGAGAGGATTACTCTACATTGACACTCAAAATTATGCTATTGCAAAAGCGTATTTTCGTATTTATGGAGTAGTAAATATCAATGCGACTTACACCTTTGATTACAGAAAAGATACCGACATTTGGTTTCCTAAAAATAGAAAATTTAAAGTTTCAAAAGGAAACAACCAAGACGATATTAAAATTTTAGGAGGTACTATAAAATTTAGTTCCGATTTAGATTTAACCGAAAGCAAAAATGCAACCGACCAAGCCTATATTTCAATAGAATCGACACCTTTTGACATTGAAATCAATAAACCAATTTCTATTTCAAAACCAAGAGTAAAAATTGAAGTGCCACAATCAAGCTTAAAACAAGAAAATGAGTATTGGAATGCGTTTAAAAAAGACACACTCGATAAGAGAAAACTCCGAACTTATACTTCAATCGATAGTTTATCACTTTCAGAACGAATTGAGCACAAAGTGTTTTTAGGAAGAAAAATTATTAATGGCTATTTTCCTGTTTCAATTTTTGACATAGACTTACGAAGTATTATAAAATATAACAATTTTGAAGGATTTAGATTAGGTGTTGGTGCGGTTACCAATTCAAAATTATCAGAAAAATACAAAGTTGCTTTTTATGGCGCCTACGGATTTAAAGATGACGAATTCAAGTATGGAATCACACCTTCCTATTTAGCGCATTCAAACTCTGAAACATGGGTAAGTGCATCTTATTCAGATGATATTAGTGAGATTGCACAAACCAATTTTATCACCGATTCTCGTAGATTTAAAATTTACGATCCTCGACCAATCAATATTTCCACTTTTTACAACAATAGAATGAGTTCGGTATTTGTTGAAAGTAAGTTTTTACCAAAAACATCTAGCTATTTTGGGGTTTCACACAATCAAATTCAACCCCTTTTTGATTATACTTTTGTAAATGATGGAAAATCATATACTGATTATACAATTAGTACAGTGCAGTTAGCATTCCAATGGAATCCATTCAGCAATTACATGCAAACACCAATGGGAAAAATTGAATACGAAAAACGTCATCCAAAATTTTCGCTTCAACTTACCCAAACATTACCAGGTGTGTTAGAAAATGATTTTGCTTTTTCAAAAATAGATTTCAAAACGTTTTATGAATTGCCATATTTATCTGGACAAAAAAGTTCGATTTTGCTACAAACAGGAATAGCGTTTGGCGATGTTCCAATAACACATTTGTACAGTATTGTTCCAAATAATTTAAATCGTGACGCTATTTTACAACGTGTTACCTTTGCAGGGAAAAACAGTTTTGAAACTATGTATTTTAACGAGTTTTTCTCTAATCAATATGCTTCTTTGCAATTGAAACATACTTTTAATAAAATTCGTTTAGGTTATAAAATTAATCCCGAATTTACAGTTGTTACACGAATGGCATTTGGTTCAAACAAAGACGACAATCAACATCTTGGTATCAGCTACAACACGATGGAAGATGGCTTTTTTGAAAGTGGTATAGAATGTAATAAAATCTACAAAGGAATTGGTTTAGTGGCATTTTACAGATATGGTCCATATCAATTAGCTAACTTCGATGACAACATTGCCATTAAAGTTTCTTACTATTTGGATTTAGGACTTTAAATTTAACTTAATTGTCACCTTCAAAACCAATAAATTAAGTAAGATTTACTACCTTTGCACCCTAATTTTTGAGAGATGTTAAAGTGGTTAAGCACCAGTTTTTGGGATTATATTGCCAGTAAAATTTTAAGAAACCGCGTTTTTCTTTTAATCCTTATTTTACTATTTACTATTTTTATGAGTTTTCAGTGGAAAAACATGCGTTTTACCTTCACTGAAGCTAACTTACTACCTGATGATCATGAGGTAAATATTCAGTACAATTCATTTTTAGAAAAATTCGGCGAAGAAGGAAACTTAGTAGTTCTAGGATTTAAAGACAAAAATTTCTTTACCGAAAAAAATTACAAAGCCTGGGAAAAATTTGTTTCAGAAATAAAAAAAGACAAAGCAACCGAGCTTACACTTTCTATTGAAGATTTACGTGTATTAGAAAAAGATACGATTGCTCAAAAATTCAAATTAGTCCCTTTTATAAACAACGATAGTATTTCAGATAGTTATTTAAAAACTAAAGAAAAAGAGTTCTATAACGACTTACCTTTTTACGAAGGAATGCTTTTTAATAAAGAAAGTGGCGCTGTTCGTTTTGCAATTTACATGGATAAAAAAATTGTAAACACACCCGCAAGAAAAGCTTTCATCGAAAAACATCTTAGCCAAGAGAAGATAAACGCCTTTGAAAAAGAAACTGGATTAGACCTCCGTGTTTCGGGAATGCCATACATTCGAACATTAAACGCTAACAGTATTATTAGCGAAATTGGATTGTTTGTGGGTGCAGCACTTGGAATTACATCTTTGTTGTTCTTCTTCTTCTTTAGAAGTTTCAGAGCGACTATGATTTCCATGTTTGTGGTGATTATTGGCGTAATGTGGTCGTTTGGAACACTAGGGCTTTTAAACTACGAAATCACGGTTTTAACGGCGATTATTCCCCCATTAATTATTGTAATTGGTATTCCTAACTGTATTTTTCTAATTAATAAATACCAACAAGAAATCAAGAATCATGGTAATAAAGCCAAGTCTTTACAACGTGTAATTTCAAAAGTAGGAAATGCTACTTTGATGACGAATTTAACTACTGCAGCTGGTTTTGGTACCTTTATTTTTACGGATAGTAAACTGTTAAGTGAGTTCGGTATTGTTGCTTCATTAAACATTGTTTTCTTGTTTATTTTATGCTTAATCATCATCCCAATTGTTTATAGCTATATGCCAATGCCAAAGGAAAAACACTTGGCGCATTTAGGCAAAAACTATATGGCAGCTTTTATAAATTGGATAGAAAACACCATTAGACATCATCGTGTTGCGGTTTTTTCAACTGCAATTGGAATATTGGTTTTAGGGATTATTGGAATTTATCAAATCACAGTTTCAGGAAGTATTATTGAAGACATGCCGAAAAAAGCACCATTCTTTAAAGATATTGTTTTCTACGAAAAAGAATTTGACGGCGTTATGCCTCTTGAAATTGTAATTAACACAAAAAGACCTAAAGGCGCCTTAAAATCAGTCACTTTAAAACGAATTGAAGAACTTCAGCAAACCATAGAAGAAATTCCAGAATTATCAAAACCAGTTTCGGTCGTGAATTTGGTTAAATATTCCAAACAAGCTTACTATAATGGAAATCCGGAATTTTACGAATTACCAACAAAACAAGAAGAAGCTTTTATTCTATCCTACATAAAAAATTCTACTCAAAAAGGAAATGAAAACATGCTGAAAAGCTATGTTGATAGTACAGGTCAATATGCTCGTATTACGACTTTCATGAGAGATATTGGTACCGATAAAATGCAAAAAATAGAAGAACGTTTACAAGATAAAATCAATCATATTTTTCCAAAAGAACGTTATGAAGTTTCACTAACTGGAAAAGCATATGTATTTGAAAAAGGAACCCATTATTTGATTGACAATTTAGTAGAATCGCTACTTTTTGCAATTGTTTTGATTTCATTGTTGATGGCTTATATGTTCCGTTCATTCAAAATGATTGTGGTTTCGTTATTACCCAACATTTTACCATTGGTAATGACAGCAGGATTAATGGGATATTTTGGAATTCCAATTAAACCATCCACCATTTTAGTATTTAGTATTGCTTTCGGAATTTCGGTTGACGATACCATTCACTTTTTGGCAAAATACCGTCAAGAATTAAAAGCCAATGATTGGAAAATAAAACGCTCTGTATATGCTACTTTAAAAGAAGCAGGAATTAGTATGTTTTACACTTCAGTAGTATTATTTTTTGGATTCTCGGTATTTACATTATCAAGTTTTGGAGGAACAGTTGCCTTAGGAGGATTGGTGGCAACAACTTTGCTTTTTGCAATGCTTTCAAACTTAATTTTATTACCAGCCTTGTTGCTTTCGTTAGATAAAACCATTGCCAACCAACAAGAATTCTTAGAACCAACATTAGATATTTTAGCTGAAGATATTGAAGAAGAAAATTCAAACGAGAAATAGTATATTTGCATTATAAATAATAAATCGAAATGAAACACTCAAAAGTTATAGACCTTTTAAACAGCACGAAAACATTACATGAAGTAACAGCTAAAGGTTGGGTTAGAACATTTAGAAACAATCAATTTATTGCGTTGAACGATGGTTCAACCATTCATAATATTCAGTGTGTGGTAGATTTTGAAAACACACCTGATGAAACTTTAAAAAGAATTACAACTGGAGCAGCTATTTCTGTTACAGGAGAATTGGTAGAAAGTAAAGGCGCTGGTCAAAAATTTGAAATTCAAGTTTCTAAATTAGAGATTTTAGGAGATAGCGATGCGGAGAAATTCCCAATGCAACCTAAAAAACACTCATTAGAATTCTTACGTGAAAATGCGCATTTACGTGTAAGAACAAATGCTTTTGGAGCAATTATGCGTGTACGTTCAACTTTAGCGTTTGCAGTACATCAATATTTTCAAGAAAAAGGATTTTTCTATGTAAATACTCCTATTATTACGGGTTCTGATGCTGAAGGTGCTGGAGAAATGTTCCAAGTAACTGCTTTACCAATTGATGGTTCTGCTCCAAGAAGCGAAGACGGAAGCATCAACTACAAAGAAGATTTCTTCGGAAAACAAACGAATTTAACCGTTTCTGGACAATTAGAAGGTGAAACTTTCGCAATGGCTTTAGGTCAAATTTATACTTTTGGACCAACATTCCGTGCAGAGAATTCAAACACGTCGCGTCATTTAGCAGAGTTTTGGATGATTGAACCAGAAGTTGCTTTCAATGATTTGGCTGACAACATGGATTTGGCTGAAGATTTCATCAAATACGTTATCAAATATACGGTTGACAAATGTGGTGATGATTTGAAATTCTTAGAAAGCAGATTATTAGAAGAAGAAAAGTCAAAACCGCAAGCGGACAGAAGCGAGATGTCACTTTTAGAAAAATTAAGTTTCGTATTAGACAACAACTTCAAACGTGTTTCTTATACAGAAGCTATTGACATTTTAAAAGATTCTACACCAAATAAAAAGAAAAAATTCCAATATATCATTAACGAATGGGGTGCTGATTTACAAAGTGAGCACGAACGTTTCTTAGTAGAAAAACACTTTAAATGTCCGGTAATTTTATTTGATTATCCAGCAAAAATTAAAGCGTTTTACATGCGTTTGAATGACAATACTGAGCCAGGAAAAGAAACCGTTAGAGCAATGGATATCTTATTCCCTGGAATTGGAGAAATCGTTGGAGGTTCGCAAAGAGAAGAGCGTTACGATGTATTAGTTGAAAAAATGAAAGCCTTAGGAATTGACGAAGAAGAACTTTGGTGGTATTTAGATACGAGAAGATTCGGTTCGGCTGTTCACTCAGGTTTCGGATTAGGTTTTGAAAGATTAGTGCTTTTTGTAACAGGAATGGGTAACATTAGAGACGTAATTCCTTTCCCAAGAACACCACAAAACGCAGAATTTTAGAATCTTGTTAAATTGTTTAACTGTTGATGTGTTAAATCGTAAATTTGATAAACAATTCAACAGTTAAACGATTAATCAGTTAAACAAATAAACATTAATGTTAAAACACAGTTTACAATTCAAATTATCTCAAAAATTATCGCCTCAACAAATACAGTTGATGAAGTTAATTCAATTGCCTACGCAAGCATTTGAACAACGTCTTCAGGAAGAATTGGTTGAGAATCCTGCTTTAGAAGAAACTAGCAAGGAAGATGATTACGAGATGGATGATTATGAAGTAAACACAAACGATGATGATTATGACGATTATGACAACGACCATATCGACGCACAAGACATCAACATTGATGAGTATTTAAGTAACGACGAAACGCCAGATTATAAATATCAAACGAATAATTACAGCGATGACGATGATGACAAATCACTTCCATTTGCTGCACCTGTTAGTTTTCATCAAGATTTAATCAATCAGTTAAATACGTTTATTTTAAGTGATGACGAACGCGATATTGCCGAATTTTTAGTCGGAAGTATTGACGATATGGGTTATATACGAAGAACTACACAAGATATTGTTGACGACATGGCTTTTACTCAAGGTATTTATACCGATGAAGCTACTGTAGAACGTATTTTGCATTTGGTTCAAGATTTAGAACCTGCTGGTGTAGGTGCGCGCGATTTGCAAGAATGCTTATTATTGCAATTAAAACATAAAACACCATCGGATTCTATCAATTTAGCCATTCAAGTTATTGAACAGCAATTTGATGCTTTTAGTAAGAAACATTACGATAAATTATTGCAAAAATTTGACGTTTCGCAACAACAATTAAGAAAAGCGATTGATGAAATCGAAAAACTAAATCCGAAACCAGGAGGAAGTTTTGACGGCAATCAGAAAATGGTAGAACACATTGTTCCCGATTTTACGATTCGAATTGTTGACGGCGAATTAGAACTTTTGTTAAACGGAAGAAATGCTCCAGAATTGCACGTTTCTAAAGATTATCAAGAAATGTTGCAGAGTTATAAAGATACTTCTGAAAAATCGAGTTCTCAAAAAGACGCGGTTCAGTTTATCAAACAAAAATTAGATTCGGCAAAATGGTTTATTGATGCGATTAAACAACGCCAGGAAACCTTATATGTTACGATGAATGCGATTATGTTTTATCAGCAAGAATACTTTTTAGAAGGAGAAGAAACAAAACTTCGTCCGATGATTCTAAAAGATATTGCTGATATGGTTGGTTTAGATATTTCAACTGTTTCGCGTGTAGCGAATAGTAAATATGTTGACACACCATACGGAACGAAATTAATCAAAGAATTCTTTAGTGAATCGATGACTAATGACCAAGGAGAAGAAGTTTCTACTATCGAAATTAAAAATATCTTACAACAAGTTATTTCGGAAGAAGACAAAAAGAAACCTTTACCAGATGATCAATTAGCCGAAATTTTAAAAGAAAGAGGTTATCCAATTGCCAGAAGAACCATCGCAAAATATCGCGAACAATTAGATATTCCAGTAGCGCGTTTGAGAAAAAAAATCTAACAGAGTAATTATGGATTTAAAAAAAATATTACCTGTTTTTTCGTATATTTTTCACCCCATATTTGTTTCCATTTATGGTACTTTATTTTTCTTTTTAATTACCAACTCTTTCTATTACAATTCGCAAATAATAGTCACTTTAGTACAGGTAACAATATTGACTTTGTTATTGCCATTATCGATGTATTTTTTATTTCGATCGTTAGGAGTTGTAAGTTCGTTTACCGAAGCCAGCATTAGCGAGAGAAAAATGCCTATTGCGGTTCAAGCTATTTTGCTGTTTGTTTTAATAAAATTCAGCGTTTCACAAGATTCGGTTGCCGAATTGTATTTCTTTTTCCTTGGCGGATTTTTAAGCAGTGTAATCGTTTTAACCAGCGTAATTTTAAAATTCAAGGCAAGTTTACACATGATAGGAATTAGTGCTTTAACGTGCTTTATTTTTGGCTTAAGCATGTATTACCAACTGCCTTTTGTTAACCTTATTGCTTTTTGTATTGTTTGTATGGGTTTGGTTGCTTCTTCGCGTTTATACATGAAAGCTCACACCTACACAGAACTTATTGCCGGAATTATTATTGGTGCTGGACCACAGCTGTTTTTGTATCAGTATTGGTTGTAAAATCAACACTTAACAAAAACAAACTTCTTATCATCTAAAGTAATATAAATAGTAAAACTTTCTATATTGAAGAAAGAATATACCTCTTCATCTGAATAATGATTGATTAAACTAAAATATGGAGAAAGTGCTTTTAATTCATATTCATTATTTTTAACATTTGTTATTTCAAACACCTTAGTTTTAAAGGATTTATTTTCATCAATAACAACTTCAACAAGTCCATACTTTTCTTTATTATCTTCAAAAACAATATCATTGCTTGAAATTTTAAAGGTAATCAAGTCAGGTCCAGGGTTTTCATTCTCTCTTTGAAATTTCATATCCAAAATACAATTTTCAACAGATTTACTATTGTTTAAGTAAGCTATTGTAAAACCACTTGTTATGATAAATAAAAAACTAATTATGTAATTATAGATACTATTTCTTTTTATGAAATTTGAGAATGATTCCTTACGACCAAAATATAACCATCTAAAAAAAGCTCCTGGAAATTCAAAGAGAACTTCAATTAAAAAGCCAAAAATTAATTCGATTATAATCATTATAACTACAAAATATAAAACATCAAACCAATTTTCAAAGTTGTCATGTTATTTTCAGCAGCTGTTTTATCCTTATCAAAATAAGGATTTAAACCATAATGAATATAAGCATTCCAAGTGTTGAATCCGAAAGTTAAATACGTTGCGTACTGAAATTTATTTAAAATATCGTTTATGTTTTCGCTTCCTGTTAAACCACCTTCATATTTAAATTTACCATTAATTAAATAACTTGCCATAAAACCAGCATGAATTCTCCAAAATTTGTGGCTATCAGGAGTTGCATTTCGCCAACGAATTTCTAAGGGTAAATCAACATAATGCAAAATAATTCTACTTTTCACCAATTCAAAATCAGAATTTTCTGTAACAGCAGATAAATCGATATTTTGTTTTAAATCGTTATACGAATAACCAACACCCGGAGCAATAGACCAATGTCTGTTTTCAGAAATTGGAAAATCTCTTAAAAACCCTGCAGACAAACCAGTAGAAAAAGAATACTGATTGAAATTATCGGGTGCTTTTTGAACAAAATTATACGCTATGGAAACATAGAACTGATCTTCTCTAAAAAGAGAATCTACAACAGGTTTTGTTTCAGATTGTGAAAAACCAATTGTTATGTGAAACAGAAAAAAAAGGGATACAAATAATCGCATTATATTTTTTTATAAAAATAATAAAAAAAGGCACGCAATTGCGTACCTTTTAATTTATAACATAAAAATACTATTCAACAGGATTTCCTTGTGCTGTTGTATAATTTACTTTTAATTGTTCTATTTTACGTAATTCTAGTTTAATAGCACCTACTAATCCCATTTTGACATTTTTGTCAATTTTCAATGAGGCAGTAAGGTATTTTTCGTCTTCAGAGTTACGTTGTGCTCTTTCCGTAATAATGAAATTTCTGATTTCTGATGGCGAAGCCATTTTATCAGCTAATTGAATACGATCTGAACCTCCAAGAGTAGTGCGATATCTTTCACTTGGTTTACCAGCGTAAATATACATTACATATTCTTTCTTATGCAATTTAGCAGTTTGATTTGCTTTAGGTAATGTATTTTCAATTTTTAAATCAGTGTCTTTCATGGTAGTAGCAGTCATGAAGAAGAACAAAAGCATAAATACAATATCTGGTAAAGATGCTGTTGAAATTGCAGGAGTACCCTCCGTATTTTTCTTTTTAAATTTAGACATACTTTCTTAATATTATATAATTATTTTTTTGGCTCTGCTTCAGAAAGTCTCATCGGAAATAATTCCTGAATCTTTTTTACTTTCGGCTCTAAATCCTCTACTAAACCTTCGGTTGCTTTAGAAGCTGGATCATTATAAATGTATTCCATTTCTGTAAAAGTCATACCGTAACGCTTCTTACATTCTCTATCTCTTAAAAAGTTATATGCTGCTACTAGTTCATTTTGAACCGCAATATAAGTTTCATAAGTAGTTTGCCCATCATTATTTAATGAAATTACCGCATCATCAGGACCGTCTGATGAATTTGGATCTTTTTTTCCATTACAATATGTACAAGTACCTTTTCCATTATTTTCAAGAAAATCAATAGCAGTTTGTCTTAAATCTTTAAGATCAACTAGTTTCTCTTCAACAAGTAACTGATTGTCTTTATTAACTAAAACTGTTAAAATATTTCTTTCATTAATAGGCGGAACAGGTGGGTTCTCTTCATAACGAGGTAAGAGTCTATTAATTCCCTGATCTACTCCAATTGTTGTAGTAACTAAGAAGAAAATTAAAAGTAAGAATGCAATATCTGCCATAGAACCAGCATTCACTTCTGGCGGTGCACCTCTTTTTTTACCCATGATCTATTATCTTTTAATTTTTGAAAATCCAGTCCAACCTAATACACCTACTGAAATAATAGCAAGAATGTAAAAAGTGTTCAAACTAGTACTGATTAACTTAGAAGAAAATGAAGAAATAACTCCACCATCTTTCAATTTAACTTCAGTGCTATCTGCAAGAATAAAGGCTACTAAAACAATAGCAGCAAACAATCCTAGAGAAATAAGCGCTCTTTTTAACTGATCTTTATGCGTAATTAAATTTTTAAATACGAAGTAAATAACAGAAAAGAAAGCAATCGCCATTGCTAAATAGGATACATATATAAAGTAATCTACAATGTAAGAATTATTATCCATTGAAATCTCCATACCTAAAGTAGATACGAATAAAATAGAGGCAATAATACCAATTATAATTACTACAATTTTTGAAATTTTGTATACGTTCATAACAATAATTTGTTAATGTATTATTTGTTTAATTTCTCTTTGAAGTAATCTGACAACATATCAACTAAGCTGATAGAAGCATCTTCCATATCATTAACGATAGAGTCAATTTTAGCTGTAATATAGTTGTAGAAAACTTGAAGAATCATCGCAACGATAAGTCCAAATACCGTTGTTAATAACGCTACTTTAATACCTCCAGCTACTAATGATGGCTCCATAGATCCTGCAGACTCAATTTGGTCAAACGCAACAATCATACCAATTACCGTTCCTAAGAACCCTAACATCGGTGCAAGAGCAATAAATAAAGAAACCCAAGAAACGTTTTTCTCTAATTGTCCCATTTGAACACCACCGTAAGCAACGATAGATTTTTCAGCAGACTCTAATCCGTGAGATGAACGCTCTAAACCTTGATAGAAAATAGATGCAACTGGACCAGCTGTGTTTTTAGCTACTTCTTTAGCTGCTTCGATACCACCTGAATTTAATGCAGATTCTACGTCAGAAACGAATTTTTTAGTGTTAATAGTAGAAAGATTTAAGTAAATAATTCTTTCAATAGCAATTGCTAAACCTAAAATTAAACACAATAATACTGGAGACATCCAAATTGGATCTCCTTCAATGAAACGCTTTTTCATTGATTGAGTAAAAGTAGCTTCTTCAGCTACAGCCTCTTCAGTTGTTGCTGCTGCTTCATCAGTTGTTGCTGCTGCTGCAGTTGTGTCAGCTACTTGTTCTGTAGCAGGAGCTGCTGCTTGAGTTGAATCTTGAGCTTGAACATTTCCAAAAGTCATAAGCCCCGTGATTGCTAAAATAGAAAATAATCTTTTCATCGCTTTTGTTCTTAAATTTAATTAGTTAATTGGGTTTAAAGATATAAAAATATTTATAAAATTTTAAAAATTAATATCATTCTGCAGAGAGGAAGGGATTCGAACCCTCGATACCCTTGTGGAGTATACACACTTTCCAGGCGTGCGCCTTCGACCACTCGGCCACCTCTCTATTGAAACGACACCAAATTTTAAGGGTGCTAAATAACGCAAAAAATCTCATGTATAAAAATTTTAAACGTTATTTTTATAACATTTCTCCTCGTATTCCTGTTTCAAATATAGTCTTGAAAACATTATTTGACACTTTTTGACCTAAGAGGTACATCAATTTAGTGATTGCAGCCTCAGTAGTAATGTCTTTGCCTGAAATTACTCCTATATTTTTTAATTGTGTACTGGTTTCGTAATTCCCCATAGAAACACTACCTCCACTACATTGTGTAACGTTAATTACATGTATATTATTATGAATAGCGCGCGCTAATGTTTGCACAAACCATTCTTCTGTTGGCGCATTTCCTGAACCATACGTTTCTAAAACTATACCTTTTAAATTAGGAATGGCAAAAAAAGCATTTAAGACATTTTGATTGATGCCTGGAAAAATCTTTAAAATTGCCACATTATCATCAAAATCAGTATGTACTTTTAGCTTTTTAGTTGCTTTTTGTTTTAGAATGATATCCTTATTTACTTTTAAATGCACACCAGATTCTGCTAATTCAGGAAAATTTGGCGAAGTAAAAGCATTAAAATGTTCGGCACTGATTTTAGTGGTACGATTTCCCCGGTATAATTTATATTCAAAATACAAACACACTTCTTGAATAGCTGGCTTTTTATTTTCTTGAAGCGAAGCTACTTGAATTGCTGTGATTAAATTCTCTTTAGCATCGGTTCTTAAATCACCTATTGGCAATTGCGAACCTGTAAAAATTACTGGCTTGGATAAATCCTCCAACATAAAACTCAATGCTGAAGCACTATACGACATTGTATCCGAACCATGTAAGACTACAAACCCATCAAATTTTGAATAATTTTCCTCAATAATTTTGGCCATTTTTTGCCAATTGGAAATATTCATATTCGATGAATCGATAGGCACATCAAACGAAATGGTTTCAATTTGACAATCTAACAAATGTAATTCGGGAATTCGGCTTAACAACTCATTAAAATCAAAAGCCTTCAAAGCTCCTGTTTCAAAATCTTTTACCATTCCGATGGTACCACCGGTGTAAATTAAAAGTATTTTCGGTTTATGAGATGTCATCAGTATATTTCAGTTTATTCACAACCGGATTTGCATACATCGCCAAGAAACCTTCTCTCATGGTTTCATTATCGGCATCAATTCGCATTTCCAATCTTCGTTCAAACAATTGACGTTCTTTTTCGTTGTACAAATGCTCAAATCGAGTTGTTTTATATAAAATATCGTAAGCGATAAAATTTGTTGGCCATAATTTATATGATTGAAGAATAGAATCATCTATCACTTGAGCCAAGGCTTGAATTTGTTTGTTATTATTATCGTTTTCAGCAATAATTTTTTCGTACTCATTTTCTAAAACATCAGCCACATGAATATGAATGCGTTTCTTTTGACCAATAATTCCACTTAAAAGCGTGATAAAATCTTCGTTTTTCTCTTTAATATATACTTCGTCTTTTGAAAGCGCTATTAATTGCGGCATTTTCAAAGCGTCTGTTGGGTCGTATTCATACGAAATAGAAACAGGAACAATTTTTAACTTCTTAAAATAGTCCATTACTCTTACTTCATCATTTGCCGTAGCCACCATTTTCAAAACCCCTTGATGAGTTGCATCATTACCGTCTTTGGTTCTTCCTTCTCGTTGAGCAATCCAAACAGAACGATTTTCTTTAGACAATAAATGATACATATATTCCGCCATCAACTTAGAACTTTGTAATAATTCTCTTGGCGACAAACCTCTTTGAACTAAGAAGTTTCTATTAAGTTTTGATAATTTTAAAAGGAAATCTTTCTGTACCAAATTATCTCCTATAGCCGAAGCCGTCATCACCAATCCATGATCTATTAAAGAAACATTCAACAATGAAGTGTCTAAAATAATATCGCGATGGTTGGAAATAAATAAATACGAAGTATTAGGTTCTAATTTCTCAAAACCCGAAGTGGTAAGTCCTTCCGAACTTCTCTCCAAAACTCTTTGAATTGATTGGTACACAAAATTAACCTGGAAATCGCGAATAGAATGTGTTCTACTCAATTGTGATTTCCATTCCTCGTCCTCCATTTCTGGAAAAGTAAAATCCATCATAGCCTTCATCATAGGATGATGTAACAAAGATTTTAAAGCTTCGTTAACTTCTGAATCATAATACGGGCGAATAGAATCGAATTTTGACATAATTTTTTTGAAATCAATTCACAAAAGAACAAAAATTTTATGAATTGAGGTTTGATTTTAGGTTAAATTCCGAAAATTTGTTTTGAATTTTCAGTAGTAATTTTTGCAATTTCTTCCACTGATAGCTGATAAATTTCAGCTAACTTTTGTGCAACCAATAAAGTATAACTGCTTTCGTTTCGTTTTCCACGATATGGAACTGGCGCTAAATAAGGCGAATCGGTTTCTAAAACAATGTGTTTCAAATCGATTTCATTCAAAAATTGGTCTATTTTTCCGTTTTTGAAAGTGGCTACTCCTCCAATTCCTAATTTCATTCCTAACGAAATCGCTCTTTGGGCTTGACCCAAATCACCCGTAAAACAATGAAAAATTCCAAATAAATCATCCGATTTTTCGCTTTCCAAAACCTCAAAAACTTCATCAAATGCATCACGACAATGAATATTGATTCCCAATTTGTACTTTTTTGCCAATTGAATTTGGTGTTTGAAAGCATGTTGTTGTTCTTTCAAAAAAGTTTTGTCCCAAAATAAATCAATTCCGATTTCACCTATTGCATAAAATTTTCTAGAAGCCAACTCTCTTTCAACATGCGCCAATTCTTCTAGGTAATCATCCTTCACATATGTTGGATGCAAACCCATCATTAAAAACACGTTTTCAGGATATTGCTTTTCTAATTCGTACATTTTAGCTGTATTATTAGAATCGATTGAAGGAACAAAAAAACGAGAAACGCCTGCATTGATGGCTCTTTGCATCATTTCGTTGCGGTCTTGATCGAATTCTTCTGAATATAAATGCGAATGGGTATCGGTAAGTATCATTTGTTGATTGGGTTACAAAGTGCAAAGTTACAAAGTTTGATTCAGAAATTTGATTTACTTTTGAAGTATGGAAGATTTACAAGACTTTTTAAAAGGAAAAAAATATAAAAAGATAAAGTTTACGGTGCTAAAAACCCAACATTTATTAATCAAAGGAAAAATAAATGGCATTAAAGGCAACTTTATTTTAGACACTGGAGCGAGTAATAGTTGTGTAGGATTTGAAAGTATTGAACAGTTCAAATTAGATGCCCAATTTTCAGAAACCAAAGCTGCGGGTGCTGGTGCCACAGGAATTGAAACGCAATTAGCAAGGAATAATGAAATTCAATTGGGAAGATGGAAAAATAATAAATTTCACCTAATTGTTTTTGATATGAGTCATGTGAATGATGCACTTCGTCATTACAAAACCAAACCAGTTGATGGTATTATTGGTGCCGATATTTTACTAAAAGGAAAAGCAATTATTGATTATAGCAATCATTGTTTGTATTTGAAATAACTAGCTCGAATGGTTTTTTTTCAGTGTTCGGTAAGCTAAAATCGTACTAATCAACATTAAAATTCCTCCTAAAACAAAGGGTGCTCCTGGGAATAAAAAAGGCGCTTCATTGTGAGTAAAATAATAAAAAACAGATGCCATCATAGGTGGACCTACGATTGAAGAAGCACTCATTAAACTTGTTAACGTTCCTTGAATTTCACCTTGTTCTGATGGAGGTACTTGTTCAGAAACCACTGCTTGCAATGCTGGACCGGCAATTCCTCCTAAACAATAAGGAATTAAGAAAACAAACATCATCCAACTTTCTGTTGCAAATGCAAACAAAAACATCCCGATAGTATATAACGCTAAACCGAAATAAATACTTTTTACATTTCCGATTTTTGGGTTTATCCAACGAATTAAGCCTCCTTGAACGATTCCAACTAACAATCCGATGATTCCAAGAGAAATACCAACCATTTTTTCATCCCAATTAAATTGGTACATGGTAAAATAATTCCAGTTGCTTTGCACGGCATGCGAACCTACATAGAGAATGAAAATCGCTAATACTAATCCAATTAAATTAGGGTATTTTTTCAAATGTAAAAGAGCTCCAATTGGGTTAGCTCTTTTCAATTCAAATGGTCTTCTTTTATCTTTATCTAAAGATTCTGGCAAAATAAAATAACCGTATAAAAAATTAAGCATGCACAAAATAGCTGCGGCAATAAAAGGAACTCTTGTTCCAAATTGCCCTAACAATCCACCTATAACCGGACCAATAATAAATCCTAATCCAAAAGCTGCACCCATTAAACCAAAGTTTTTAGCTCGATTTTCATTTGTACTAACATCGGCTATATAAGCAGATGCGGTGGTAAAACTTGCTCCTGTAATCCCAGATAGAATTCTACCAATGAACAACCAAATAATAGTTGGTGCATAAGCCAATAATAAAAAATCTAACGAAAAACCGAATAAAGAAATTAACAAAACTGGTCTTCTGCCATATTTATCACTTAAATTTCCAATGACTGGAGCAAAAATAAACTGAGTAATAGCATATGCAAAAGTTAGCCAACCTCCATATTTTGCTGCTTCACTAATATCTCCATTGATAAGCTCTTTAATTAGATTTGGAATTACAGGAATAATAATTCCCCAACCAATAACATCTAATAAAACGGTAATAAAGATAAAACCAACTGCTGCTTGCTTCTTGGATTTTTTCATAGCTAAATTTTGAATTACAAAGAAAAGAAAAATCCCAAACTCTATTTGAATTTGGGATTTTATTATTGGGATTTATATTTCTATAATTCTAATGCTTTTTTCACATTTCCACCCATTAATAATTCTGCTGGGTTTTCTAATGCTTCTTTAACAGCTACTAAGAATCCAACCGACTCACGTCCGTCGATGATTCTGTGGTCGTATGATAAAGCAACGTACATAACTGGAGCAATTACGATTTGACCGTTTTTAACGATAGCTCTTTCTACCACATTGTGCATTCCTAAAATACCTGATTGTGGAGGATTGATGATTGGCGTAGATAACATACTTCCAAAAACACCACCATTAGAAATTGTAAATGTTCCACCTGTCATTTCATCAACTGTGATTTGTCCGTCACGAGCTCTGATAGCTAATCTTTTGATTTCAGCTTCAACACCTCTGAACGATAATGTTTCTGCATTTCTCATAACTGGAACCATTAATCCTTTTGGACCAGAAACCGCTACAGAAATATCACAGAAGTCATAAGAAATTTTCTCTTGACCATCAATCATTGAATTTACATCTGGATACAATTGTAAAGCACGAGTTACTGCTTTTGTAAAGAATGACATGAAGCCTAATCCTAAACCATGCTTAGCTTTGAACTCTTCTTTATATTGATCACGTAAAGCGTAAATAGCCGTCATATCTACTTCATTAAAAGTAGTTAACATTGCTGTTTCGTTTTTAGCTGATACTAAACGTTCAGCTACTTTTCTACGTAACATAGAAAGTTTTGTTCTTTCTGAACCACGGTTTCCACCTGTTGGTGTTCCCATTGATGGTACTGCATTTACAGCATCATCTTTAGTAATTCTTCCACCTTTACCTGTTCCAACGATGTCAGAAGGCTCGATGTTTTTCTCGTCTAATATTTTTCTAGCTGCTGGAGATGGCGCTTGAGTTGCATATGTTTTTTCTGCTACTGGAGCCGCTTTTGGAGCCTCAGCTTTTGGAGCTTCAACCGTTTTTGCTTCTTCTTTAGCTGGAGCCGCACCACCTTCTGGTTTTGCTGCACCTGTATCGATTAAACAAACTACAGCACCAACTGCTACTGCATCACCTTCTTCTGCTTTTAATGTAATGATTCCACTTGCTTCAGCTGGCAATTCTAATGTTGCTTTGTCTGAATCAACCTCAGCAATCGCTTGGTCTTTTTCTACATAATCACCATCTTTTACTAACCATGTAGCAATTTCTACTTCTTTAATTGATTCCCCTGGAGAAGGGACTTTCATTTCTAAAATCATATCTTTTTATTTAAAAAGTTTACCCTTCGACAAGCTCAGGGTGATAATTGAGTTGTTTTTTATTGAAATAATGTTTTATCAAATACCATTGCGATAGCATTTTTCTGACGTTTTTTAGAACGTTCATAACTACCTGCTGCTGGTGCACTATATGCTTTTGGCGAAGCTAATCTTAATTTTACTAAATCGAAATTCATTAACATATACGAATAAGCTCCCATGTTTTTAGGTTCTTCTTGTGCCCAAACATAATCGTCAACATTTGGATAACTGTCGATAATCGCTTTGATTTGGTCAACTGCTAATGGGAACAATTGTTCTAAACGAACAACCGCCACATCGTTTCTACCTAATTCTTCTCTTTGTGCAATGATGTCAAAATATACTTTTCCTGTACAGAAAACCAATGTTTTAATCGCTTTCTTATCAGCAACATTTGGATCATCTAATACTTCTTGGAATTGTCCGTTTGCTAATTCATCCATTGAAGATACTACATCTGGGTGACGTAATAAACTTTTTGGAGAAAACACTACTAATGGCTTACGGAATTCTGTTTTTAACTGTCTTCTCATTAAATGGAAGAAGTTAGCTGGCGAAGTTACATCGGCAATATACATGTTGTGTTTTGCACACATTTGTAAATAACGTTCCATACGTGCTGATGAATGTTCTGCTCCTTGGTTTTCATAACCGTGAGGCAATAACATTACCAATCCGTTTTGATTGTTCCATTTATCTTCACCTGCAGAAATGTATTGGTCAATCATAATTTGAGCTCCGTTAGAGAAATCTCCAAACTGTGCTTCCCAAATTACTAAAGATTTTGGCGATGCTAACGCATATCCATATTCAAAACCTAAAACACCATATTCAGAAAGGTGCGAATTGTAGATATAAAAGTTTCCTTTTTTATCTTTTATTTTGTCTAAAAGAATTACTTCTTCTTCTGAATCTTCTACTTTAACTACAGCATGACGGTGTGAGAATGTTCCTCTTTCAACGTCTTGCCCAGAAATACGCACGTCAAAACCTTCTGACATTAGAGAACCATAAGCTAATAATTCACCCATTGCCCAATCTAATTTATTGGTCTCCACCATATTCTTTCTATCGCCAATTAACTTCGTAATCTTACTGATGAATTTTTTATCAGCAGGAAGTTCGGTAATGGTTTTAGCAATTTCAGCTAATTGTTTTTTATCAAACTTAGTGTCAAATTTTTGAAGCATTACATCATCAGATACTTGTTTGTAACCTTCCCACTCATTTTCCATGAACGGTGTAATTACAGTTAAGTCTTTTTTACGAGAGGCTTCTAAATTCTCATCTAATTTTGCTTTGTACGCTTCTTCTAATTCTTTTACAAAACCAGCCGAAATAACACTTTCTTGCATTAATTTTTCGGCATAAAGATCTCTAGGATTTTTATGCTTTGAAATGGCTTTATATAAAATTGGTTGTGTAAAACGAGGTTCATCACCTTCGTTATGACCATATTTTCTGTATCCTAATAAATCGATGAAAACGTCAGTTCCAAATTCCATACGGTAATCTAAAGCAAATAACATCGCATGAACAACCGCTTCTGCATCATCTGCATTTACGTGTAAAACTGGCGATAATGTTACTTTAGCAATATCCGTACAATACGTTGACGAACGTGCATCTAAATAATTCGTTGTAAATCCAACTTGGTTATTGATTACTAAGTGAATCGTTCCACCAGTTTTATAACCATCTAATTTAGCCATTTGAATGATTTCATAAACAATACCTTGACCTGCAACCGCGGCATCACCGTGAACTGCAATAGGTAATACTTTTGAAAAATCATTTGGATAATTTCTATCTTGTTTTGCTCTTGTAATTCCTTCAATAACGGCACCTACAGTTTCTAAGTGCGAAGGATTTGGAGCTAAATTTAAGTTAATTTTTTTACCTGAATCAGTTACTCTATCAGAAGTTAAACCTAAGTGATATTTAACGTCACCATCAAAGTTAGCGTCTTCATCGTAGTCTTTTCCGTCGAATTCAGAGAAGATATTTTGAGTGTTTTTTCCAAAAATGTTTGCCAACACATTCAAACGACCTCTATGTGCCATTCCCATTACGAATTGCTCTACGCCTTTATCAGCAGCAGCTTCCACTAAAGCGTCTAAAGCAGGAATAACCGCTTCACAACCTTCTAATGAGAAACGCTTTTGACCTACATATTTGGTATGTAAGAAGTTTTCGAAAGAAACTGCTTCGTTTAATTTTTTAAGAATGTGTTTTTTCTTGTCAGCAGAAAAGTTTGGTAAATTATCGTTGATGTCTAAACGATTTTTTATCCATTCTAATTTGTGTGGTTCACGAATGTACATGTACTCCACTCCGATAGATTGGCAATACACATTTTCTAAATGTTTAACGATATCCGCCAAAGTACAAGGCTTCATGTTAACCATTTTAGCAGCATCAAAAACCGTATTCAAATCGGCTTGAGATAAACCAAAATTTTCAAGTGCCAATGAAGGTCCGTGAAGTCTTCTATCTCTTACAGGATTTGTTTTTGTGAATAAGTGTCCACGTGTTCTATATCCTTCAATTAATTTCAGAACATTGAACTCTTTTTGCATTTTTTCAGAAATTTCACCTGAATCACCAGAAGCTACTTGAACTACTTGTGCGGCAAATTCTTCAGAACCATAACCTGCTTGCGCAAAGTCAAATCCTTGAAAAAAACTTCTCCAGCTTGGCTCTACGCTATCTGGATTTTGTAAATATTGTTCGTATAAATCTGCAAAAAATGCAGTATGTGCAGCGTTTAAAAAGGAAAACCTATCCATAGTGTGTTGTCGGTAAGACCTATTAATTAAAAATTTTACGCAAAAGTAAAACATTTTATGATAATCTTTCAAGGATTTTTATACTTTTATAACATTAATTTTTTCAAAATTGATTTATGAAAAAGAATTCCGTAATGAAATTAACACTTTTACTAAGTATTGTGTTTTTATTTGGATTTAATTCTGAAATTTCTGCACAAGAAAACACCGAAATGAAAACAAAAAGTGATTTTTGGAACCATGTACAATTTGGTGGAGGATTAGGCTTAGGAGTTGGTAATGGTTATGCTGATATTATGGTAGCACCAAGTGCCATTTACAACTTTAATCAATACGTTTCAGCGGGTTTAGGCGTGCAATACAACTATGTAAAACAACGCGATTTATACAAAGCGAATATGTATGGAGGAAGCGTAGTTGCTTTATTTAATCCAATCGAAGAATTACAAATTTCAACCGAATTAGAACAACTGAGAGTAAACAGAACTTTTAATGATTCTTTTGGAAGCGATTCTCAAGATTTTTGGAATACCGCTTTGTTTGTTGGAGCAGGATATCGAAATGATAATATTACTATTGGAATTCGATACAATGTTTTGCATAAAGACAGAGACAATATTTATGCAGAAGCGTTTATGCCTTTTGTAAGGATATTTTTTTAATACTTATTACGAAACCAAACCTTTTGCCATTCACGCTTTAACACTAAAAAAGCAACTTGTTCAGATAATTCTACTAAATCAGAACCATCTAATTTTTTGATTTGCTCTTCTGGAACATCAATTATGTAGAGTAAATTCAGATATTCAGCAAATTTGTATTGAATGAGTTTGTAAATTTTTTCTTGAACCAAATTCTTAAACTCAAACGGAAAAATACTTGATGGTACATCTAAAGATTCATTAGCTAAGGCAAAATCTTTGTTTACTTGCTCAATCAATTTAAAGTACAAATGTTCTTCTTCGGCTTGCGAAATTAAGGCATCAATATTTGCTGGTGGATTATACATATTCAAGTTCAAAAGTCAAGTTCAAAAGTCAAGTTCAAAAGTCAAGTTCAAAAGTCAAGTTCAATTACAAAAATCAATATCAATTACAAGTTTTAAAATTGAATTTTGAACTTGATATTGTCATTGCTCTTGATTACACGTTTCTTCCCATTAAATTCTCACCAAAAGCTTTTAAAACGGCTTTCTTTTCAGCTTCGATATCCATTTTTTCTAGGGTTTCAAATGCTTTGAAAGTATAGTCTTGAATCGCTTTTTTAGTAGCTTCGCTTGCTCCTGAAGCATTAAAAATAGCTTTTACTGATTCTATTTTATCTGTGTTTTCTGAAGGTTGAATGGAAAACAAATGCAATAATTGTTGTTTTTCTTCTGCTTTTGAAAACTCAATAGCTTTTAGGTATAAATAGGTTTTTTTATTTTCAATAATGTCTCCACCAACTTGTTTTCCAAAAGTTTCTGGATTTCCAAAAGCATCTAAATAATCATCTTGTAATTGAAATGCGATACCTAAATTCAGTCCGAAATCATAAATCAAATCGGCGTTTTCATCAGAAGTTTCGGCTACAATTGCTCCCATTTTCATGGCAGCACCAACTAAAACAGCGGTTTTATATTCAATCATTTTTAGATATTCGGGAATTGTAACATTATCACGAGTTTCGAAATCTACATCATATTGTTGTCCTTCGCAAACTTCTAAAGCAGTTTTACTAAATAATTTGGCTAATTTTTGGAAAGTTGTTGGCTCATAATTTTCAAAAAATTGATACGCTAAAATCAACATCGCATCACCCGATAAAATTCCTGTATTCAAATCCCATTTTTCATGAACTGTTTGATTGCCTCTTCTTAATGGCGCATCATCCATAATATCATCGTGAATTAATGAAAAGTTATGAAACACCTCAACCGCAGTAGCTGCCGGAATCGCTTTTTCACAATCCACATTAAAAACTTCGCTTGCCATTAAAGTCAAAACGGGACGCATTCTTTTTCCGCCAAGCGATAAAATATACTCGATAGGTTCGTATAAGTTTTTAGGCTCTTTGTTGGCAACAATTTGCGAAAAATGATGGGTCATTTTTTCTTGATAGTACGATATAGAATGCATTATTTGAATTTTTTGCTAAAATACTCCAATATTCTGAAACGACACGAATATATCAAATGTTAAATTTATGTAAAAACAATGGAAACTATTTTGGTGTTAAAAGTTTCCGTTATACATTTGTACCCGAAAATAAAATCCAAAAAAGCGATTTTAGAGAAATGATGAAAGATAAAATTATAAATAAGGCTAAAGAAATGTTTTTGAGACTGGGTTTCAAAAGTATTACTATGGATGATATTGCTTGCGAAATGTGTATTTCAAAAAAAACGATTTACAAATATTTTAGCAATAAAGATGCGCTGATTGAAGAAAGCGTTGAATTGGTTCACAAAGAAGTTCATGAAACGATTGAGAAAATTGTATCTAAAAACTTTAATGCAATTGAAGAAAATTTTGAAATCAAAAGAATGTTTAGAGAAATGTTTAAAGCGGCAGAATCTTCTCCAATTTATCAATTAAAAAAACACTACCCAGAAATTTATGACAAAGTATTAACCCAACAAGTAAGCATTTGTGAAGATTGTTTTAGACAAAACATCATAAAAGGAATTAATGAAGGTTTATACCGAGAAAATTTAGACGTTGATAATTATGTAAAATTCTATTACACATTAATTTTTAACATAAACGAAAATACGATGTTAGAAAAAGATGCTCATGAATTAGAAGTAAAAGCTTTGGAATATCACATTAGAGCCATGGCAACATTAGCTGGAATTATTGAATTAGAAAAACACCTTAAAAATCCAATTATATAAAAAATGAAGAAATCGATCCTCATAACCTTATTAACTTTTACACTGTCAGTAAGTGCGCAAGAAGTAGCACCACTAACATTAAAAGATGCTATAACTTTTGCGCTTGAAAACAAAGCAGAAGCTAAGAAAGCAAAATTAGACGTAGAAAATAGCGAATATAAAATTCAAGAAGTTCGTTCGAGAGCTTTACCGCAAATTTCTGCCAATGGAAGCATGACATACAATCCTATTCTTCAATTAAATGCTTTACCTGGCGATTTTTTTGGAGCACCAGGAACTACAATTTTAGCTCCACTTGGACAAGAATGGAACTCAATTGCTGGCGTTTCTTTAAATCAAGCTTTGTTTGACCAATCGGTTTTTACAGGTTTAAAAGCAGCTAAATCTACAAGAGAATTTTACCAAATAAACGCGCAATTAACCGAAGAACAAGTAATCGAACGTGTTGCAAATGCGTATTATCAAGTATATGTTCAGCAACAAAAACTAATTGTGGTTGATAATAACTTGAAAAACACAAACAAAGTAAAAGACATCATCAAAGGACAATTTGATAATGGTTTAGCTAAAAAAATTGATTACGACAGAATTACCGTTCGTGTGAACAATATCAATTCATTACGCCAACAAATTTTAAATGCGATTTCACTACAAGAAAATGCCTTAAAATTTTATATGGGAATGCCAATGGAAAACAAAATCATCATTCCTAATACTGCTTTTGAAGTTACACCACAAGATTTATCCGCAACAGCTGACGTTACTGGAAGAACTGAATATTTGTTACTAAAAAAGCAAGAACAATTATTAACGTACCAAAAGAAGGCAGCTCAAGCAGCCTATTACCCAACACTTTCATTAAGCGGAAGTTATAACTATATCGGTCAAGGTCCGGAAATGCCATTATTTGCAAAACCTGCCGATGGTGTTTATTGGTCAGACTTTGCTTCTATAGGATTAAGTTTGAGAGTTCCATTATTTACAGGATTTGGAACAAGAGCAAAAGTAAGACAAGCAAACAACGCATTAAGTTCTTTAAAAGTGGATCTTGACGACACAAAATTAGCTTTGGATTTAGCATTTGATAATGCAAAAAAACAACTCGAAAACAGTTTGATAACCATCAAAAATCAAAAAGAAAACGCACAACTTGCTCAAGAAGTTTTTAATAATACCAATAACAATTACACGCAAGGCTTAGCTGCATTAACCGATTTATTAGATGCTGAAAACGCAATGGTTGAAGCGCAAAACAATTATACTAATGCTATTTTAGAATACAAATTAGCTGAAATTCAATTTATAAAATCAAAAGGCGAACTTAAAACACTAACCAATAAATAATTAAAATGAAAAAGACAATTATAACCATAGTAATCATTTTAGCCTCATTAGGTGTAATCGGATTTATATTAACTAAAAACAAAGCAGAAAACGAAGCTAAAACAGCAATCGTAGCCGAAAAAAACGCATCAGTTTCCGTAAAAGTGGATACTGTAAAAACTGAAGAAGTTTCATTAGATTTCGTATCAAACGGAAACTTTGAACCAATTCAAGAATTAAAATTTTCTGCAGAAAAATCTGGAAAAGTAACTCAAGTTTTAGTAAAAGAAGGTGATTATGTAAAAGCAGGACAAACACTTGCTATTGTAAGAAGCGATGTTATTAACGTAAATGCACAAAACGCTAATGCGGTATATCAAAACGCTGTTGCAGATTACACAAGATTTGAAAATGCTTTTAAAACAGGTGGTGTAACGAAACAACAATTAGACCAAGCAAGATTAGCAATGGTAAATGCAAAAGCAAACTTAACCCAAGCTAACATCAACGTAGGTGATACCAGAATTAAAGCGCCAATTAATGGTTTTATCAATAAAAAATTCATTGAACCAGGATCTATTTTATCTGGAATGCCACCAACAGAATTATTCGAAATTGTAAACGTATCTAAATTAAAATTAAAAGTTACGGTTAACGAAAGTCAAGTGGCGAGCTTAAAAGTAGGAAGCGTAATTAAAGTAGGTTCAAACGTGTATCCTGACAAAGAATTTACTGGAAAAATTACTTTCATCGCTCCAAAAGCAGATGCAAGTTTAAACTTTCCTGTTGAAATTGAAATCACAAACAATACTTCAAACGACTTAAAAGCAGGTATGTATGGAACAGCAAAATTTGCTTCGAACCAACAAAATCAAACGTTGAAAATTGTACCAAGAAATGCATTTGTTGGAAGTGTTAGCAGTAACGAAATTTTTGTAATTGAAAACGGAACTGCAAAACTTAAAAAAGTAACAGCAGGTAGAATTTTAGGAGATAAAGTAGAAATCTTAGACGGATTATCTAACGGAGAAATTGTTATTGTAACAGGACAAATCAACTTACAAGACGGAAACGCTGTTGAAGTTATTAAATAATAAAACATATGAAATTAGCAGAAATATCGATAAAACGTCCGTCGTTAGTAATTGTTTTGTTTACAATTCTAACACTTGGTGGACTTTTCAGTTATAGCAATTTAGGCTACGAATTGATTCCTAAATTCGAAACTAACGTAATTACAATTGCTACAATTTATCCAGGTGCATCACCAAGTGAAATTGAAAACACGGTAACTAAAAAAATTGAAGATGCTGTTGCTTCTTTAGAAAACATCAAAAAGATTGATGCCAAATCGTACGAAAGTTTATCAACCGTATCCATCACATTAACTTCAAATGCTGATGTTAATATTTCGATGAACGATGCACAACGTAAAATTAACGCCATCATTAGTGATTTACCAGATGATGCTGAAACACCTTCGTTAACCAAATTTTCATTGAGTGATTTACCAATTATGACTATTGGTGCCAACGGAAAAATGGACGAAGTTGCTTTTTACGACTTAATTGATAAAAAATTAGCTCCGATTTTATCTCGTGTTCAAGGTGTTGCGCAAGTAAACATTATTGGTGGACAAGAGAGAGAAATTCAAGTAAATCTTGATGCGGTAAAAATGCAAGGTTACGGACTTTCAATTCCGCAAGTACAACAAAATATTTTATCATCAAATTTGGATTTCCCTACAGGAAACATCCAAACGCGTGAGCAAAAAATATTAATTCGTTTAGCTGGAAAATATAAAAATGTTGAAGAACTAAGAAACTTAATTGTTTCATCAAGAAACGGAATTCAAGTTCGTTTAGGTGATATTGCTGATGTTCAAGACACACAAAAAATTGCTGAAAAAGTTGCTCGTGTAGATCAAAAAAGTGCTATTCTTTTACAAATTGTAAAACAATCCGATGCAAATGCTGTAGCGGTAAGTGAAGAATTGGTAAAAACCATCAACAAATTAGAAAACGATTATAAATCAAAAGGATTACAATTAGAAATCGCAAAAGACAGTACAATTTTCACACTAGAAGCAGCAGATGCGGTGGTTCACGATTTACTTATTGCCGTTATATTAGTGGCATTAGTAATGTTGTTTTTCTTACACAGTGTTAGAAACTCGTTAATTGTAATGGTTTCGATTCCTGCTTCGTTAATTGCAACTTTCATTGGGATTTACTTAATGGGATATACCTTAAACTTAATGAGTTTATTAGGATTATCATTAGTAGTTGGTATCTTGGTGGATGATGCGATTGTAGTATTGGAAAACATTTACCGCCACATGGAAATGGGTAAAAACAAAGTTCGTGCTGCTTATGACGGAACTGCCGAAATTGGAGGAACGGTTGTATCGATTACATTAGTAATCGTGGTAGTATTTTTACCAATTGCAATGAGTACAGGATTAGTTTCTAACATTATTACGCAATTCTGTGTAACTGTTATTATCTCTACTTTATTGTCGTTAGTGGCTTCGTTTACTATTATTCCTTGGTTATCTTCTAGATATGGAAAATTAGAACACATTACTGGTAAAACCTTTTTCGGAAGAATTATCCTTGGATTTGAAAGTTATTTAACTCGTTTTACGGACTGGGTTTCAGTATTATTAACATGGTGTTTAGACCATTATATTAAAACATTTATTGTTGTTTTTACTTTATTTATTGCTTCAACAGTAGGATTAATGGGTGGTGGATTTATTGGAGGTGAATTCTTCGCAGCATCTGACAGTGGTGAGTTTTTAGTTCAAATTGAAATGCCAAAAGACGCTTCATTAGAACAAACCAATTTCATGACGCAAAAAGCAGAAGCTTTCTTAAAAAAAGAAGAATATGTTCACAGTCAAATTACGACTATTGGCCAAACCAGTGAAGGTTTAGGAGCATCTCAAGCAACCGCTTATAAATCGGAGATTAACGTAAAAATGGTTGGTTTAGACAAACGTGATGAACCAGCAAACGTTTATGCTGCCAAAACAAAACGTAAATTAGAAAAAATCTTAGTTGGAGCAAAAGTTAAAACGGTTCCAGTAGGTATTTTAGGAACTGCTGAAGATGCTACTTTAGGTTTAATTGTTACGGGTCCGAATGTTGAAACAGCTATGGCATTTGCAAAAGCTGCTGAAAAAGAATTACGCACGATTCCGGGAGCAACAGAAATTGAATTATCTGTAGAAGACGGAAATCCAGAAGTAAACGTTCAAGTGGACAGAGATAAAATGGCAGCTTTAGGTTTAAGTTTACAAACGGTAGGTATGACCATGCAAACCGCATTTAGTGGGAATACCGACGGAAAATTTAGAGCTGGTGAATATGAATACGACATCAACATTAAATATAATGCGTTCGACAGAAAAAGTATTGCTGATGTAAGTAACTTAATTTTCATTAACGATAGAGGCGAACAAATTAAATTAATTCAATTTGCAACCGTTTCTGAAAGTTCTGGTCCAAGTGAATTAGAAAGAAGAGACAAATCAGCATCGGTAACTGTAAAAGGTCAAAATGTGGGTGTGGCTTCGGGAACTATTGTTTCGCAATGGCAAGAAAAAATTGATAAATTAGAAAAACCAACCGGTGTAAATTACATTTGGGGTGGTGATATGGAAAATCAATCTGAAGGTTTTGGAACACTTGGAATTGCTTTATTAGCGGCTATTATCTTGGTTTACCTTGTAATGGTTTCATTATACGACAGTTTTGTGCATCCATTTGTAGTATTGTTTGCGATTCCGCTTTCGTTTATTGGCGCCATGTTAGCTTTAGCTTTAACAAATAATACATTGAATATTTTCACCATTTTGGGAATCATCATGCTAATTGGTCTGGTGTGTAAAAATGCTATTATGTTGGTGGATTATACGAACCAAAGACGTAAAGCTGGAGAAAGTATCAGAACAGCATTAATTCAAGCGAATCATGCAAGGTTACGTCCAATTTTAATGACCACGATTGCGATGGTATTTGGTATGTTCCCAATTGCATTAGCTTCTGGTGCTGGGGCAGAATGGAAAAACGGTTTGGCTTGGGTAATTATTGGTGGATTAATTTCATCATTATTCTTAACCTTAATTGTAGTTCCAGTAATCTATGAAATTATGGAAAAAATAATCGCTAAGTTCTCTAAAGGAGAAAAAACAGATTATGAAGCCGAAATGGTTGCCGATTATGAACACAAAGAATTAAGTGAAGACGGTTTTAACCCAAAACATACTTTATAAAAACAAAAAAGTCCCGATTTAATCGGGACTTTTTTTATACTTTAATTTGAATTAGTTTTTAACTAAAACATCTTTTGACCATTTTTTTACTTCAGCAATTCTACTATCAGAAAAATCAACTTCGCTTAATGAAGCATCACTCCAAAAAAACCATTTTCCAGTTTTAGCTCCGTTTACATATTCTCCAATAGATTGTTTTGAACCATCCTCGTTATAAGCCATCCATTTTCCATGTAATTTTCCATCCAAGTAATAACCTTCTTGTTTTACTTGTCCGTTATCATAATAATATGTTGCTTTCACCATTTGGTCAACCACTTCAAATTTTGGTTTTACTTCTTGTGCAAATGACAAACTCGAAACCAATAAAACTACTGCAATAACTACTTTTTTCATACTCTTTTCTTTTTTTAGGTTAACATTACAGTAACAAATATAAAATTTATTTTACAATAAAAAAACTTTTGCTTAACAATTTGGTAACATTAGATAAAAACTTAACATTGAAAAAGCCAATACGTAATGTATTGGCTTTAAATGAGGTATAAAAAATATTGAAATTACTTCACTAAACTATCTAATAATTCCGTTAATGATGCAGATGAAGGACGTGCAGCATCAGCTTTGATTACTTTCCCATCAGGTCCAATTAAAATAAATCTTGGAATTGAATTAATTCCAAAAGCTTTGATAAAATCTGAAGTCCAGTTTTTATCAGCAAATAATTGAATTCCACCCAATTCTTTAGAAACTACCATTTTTTTCCATTTCTCATAATCCTTTTCTGTATCAACAGAAATACTCACAAACTCGATATTCTTTCCGTGATATTTTGCTTCTACTTTCTTTAAATGAGGAATCTCAGCCAAACAAGGCCCACACCAAGTAGCCCAAACATCAATATATACATATTTTCCTCTTAAATCTTCTAACTTGGTTTTTCCTCCTTTGTGATTTTCATAATCAAATGATGGAGAAACAATGCCTTCCATTTTCTTAGCTGCTAGTTTTTGATTGTAATAATCTAACAAAAATTTTTCTTCTTGATCAAATGAAGGACGTAGCATTTTTACTAAAGTTTCATCAAAACCTTTCCCATCAATCATGCTAATATCATTCGCTTTCTTTTTAGCTAATGCCTCTTTAAAAGTAACTTCGTCAGCATCAAATAAAGCTTCTAACTCCATCTCAAACTTTTCATCAGATAATGCTTTTTTAGCTAAGTAGTTGTTTTCATTAGCACCATTTCCTTTGTAAACAATAGTCTCATCAAAATCTTTAGTATCTAATATTAACTTTAAATCGTAACCATTTTTCAAAAACATAGTAGTTCCTTCGTTACCATCGTTTAAACGATATAATCCTCCATCTTTTGAAGCTTCAAAAGTGGTTTGAAACTCACCTTTTTTATTAATCCCAACTTTTTGTTTGAAAGATCTTCCTGAAGAAATAGTAATCGTGTCCGAAAATCTATTCGCAATTTTTACGTTTAAAGAAACCGTATTAGTAGTATTTTGAGCAAATCCTGAAAGAATTGCGGCAAAAAACAAAATGAATGCTTTTTTCATGTTTTAAAAGTGTTATTTATTGAATCAAATCTATTAAAATTAAACGAATAAAATTAATATTTGTTACTACATTTGCAAAAAATTTCAAGAAATGTACAGAAGTCATAACTGTGGCGAATTAAACGCTTCACACATCAATACAGAAGTTACCCTTGCAGGTTGGGTTCAAAAATCGAGAGATAAAGGATTTATGATTTGGGTTGATTTACGTGACCGTTATGGTATCACGCAATTAATCTTTGACGAACAAAGAACCGACAAAGCAGTGATTGAAAAAGCAAAATCTTTAGGAAGAGAATTTGTTATTCAAATTAAAGGAACTGTAATTGAGCGCGTTTCTAAAAACCCAAATATGGCAACTGGTGATGTTGAAATTTTAGTTACTGAATTAACTATTTTAAACGAAGCTCAATTGCCTCCATTTACTATCGAAGACGAAACCGATGGTGGTGAAGATATTCGTATGAAATATCGTTACTTAGATATCAGAAGAAATCCGGTTAAAAACAACTTATTATTCCGTCATAAAGTATCAATGGAAGTTAGAAAATATCTTTCTGACCAAGGTTTTTGTGATGTGGAAACACCTTATTTAATTAAATCTACTCCAGAAGGTGCGCGTGATTTCGTAGTTCCAAGTAGAATGAATGAAGGTCAGTTTTATGCTTTACCACAATCGCCACAAACGTTTAAACAGTTATTGATGGTAGGTGGAATGGATAAATATTTCCAAATTGTGAAATGTTTCCGTGACGAAGATTTACGTGCCGACCGTCAACCAGAATTTACACAAATCGACTGCGAAATGGCATTCGTGGAGCAAGAAGATATTTTAGATATGTTCGAAGGCTTAACACGTCATTTACTTAAAGAAATCAAAGGAGTTGAAGTAGCTAAATTCCCAAGAATTACTTACGATTACGCAATGAAAACCTACGGTAATGACAAACCAGATATTCGTTTTGAAATGAAATTTGGAGAGTTAAACGCTGTAGCCCAACATAAAGATTTCCCAGTATTCAATTCAGCTGAATTAGTAGTCGGAATCGCTGCGCCAGGTTGCGCAAACTATACAAGAAAAGAAATTGATGCTTTAATTGATTGGGTAAAACGCCCTCAAGTTGGAGCATTAGGTATGGTATATGTAAAATGTGAAGAAGATGGAACTTTCAAATCGTCTGTAGATAAATTTTACGACCAAGAAGATTTGAAAAAATGGGCTGAAATTACCAATGCTAAACCAGGTGATTTAATTTTAGTATTATCAGGAAAAGCAGATAAGACAAGAACACAATTATCAGCTCTTCGTATGGAAGTGGCTACTCGTTTAGGTTTGAGAAAATCAGACGAATTTGCGCCATTATGGGTAGTAGATTTCCCATTATTAGAATGGGACGAAGAAAGCGGAAGATACCACGCAATGCACCACCCTTTTACATCGCCAAAACCAGAAGATATGGCATTAATTGAAACCGAACCTGGAAAAGTTCGCGCTAATGCTTATGATATGGTATTAAATGGAAACGAAATTGGTGGAGGTTCTATTCGTATTCATGACAGAGAATTACAAAGTAGAATGTTTGATTTGTTAGGATTTAGCAAAGAAGAAGCTTTAGCTCAGTTCGGATTTTTAATGAATGCCTTTGAATTTGGAGCTCCACCACACGGAGGTTTAGCTTTTGGATTGGATAGATTGGTTTCTATTTTAGGCGGACAAGAAACGATTCGTGATTTTATTGCTTTCCCTAAAAACAACTCAGGAAGAGATGTAATGATTGATGCGCCTTCAACTATTGATGAAGCACAATTACAAGAATTACATATTAAATTAAGATAAAGATGAAATCGCCATTAACAACAAGTTTGCGCAAGCAAACACCTATGATTAAAAAGGCGATACCATATGTTACCGCTAATAAATAAAATTTAAACATATGAAAAAGATTCTAATTGGCCTTATCGCAATCATTGCTTGCCTAATTTCTTTTGGATATTTCCAAAAAAACAACGGCTTAAATGGCGATAAATGGATTGGAATTGGAATTTTATTAGTTGCTTTCGTTTTAATGCCATTGTTTTTATATTCGAGATTTAAGAACAAAGAAACGAGAGAAAGAATGCTAAACTTAAGTTCAAAGAAAAAAGAAGACACTGATAATCAGTAATTTTGAAATATTTTTAACTTTTTCTTGTTCGTGTCGGAAATAAGTATATCTTTGACTATTATTAATTTTTTTATATTACAAAAATGCGCACAGGCAAAGTTAAATTCTTCAATGAATCAAAAGGTTACGGTTTTATTACAGATGATGAAACAGGAAAAGACATTTTCGTACACGCAAGCGGAATGAGAGTTGAATCTCTTAATGAAGGTGATGCAGTTAGCTACGAAGAAGAAGAAGGAAGAAAAGGTAAAGTAGCTGCTCAAGTAGTAGTTATCGAAGACTAATATATATTATTTTTTGATTACCTAGAAAGAACAAAGTCCCGATTAATCGGGACTTTTTTTATGCAAATAGGTGAAAGAAATACTTCAATAAAAAAAGGACTACATTTTTGTAGTCCTTTTTCATTCTCAACTAACCTTCTATTTAAACAAATATTTCATTCCAAATAAAACATTCCCTTTTGGCATAGGAACCATTCCTGCTTCTACATATTCTGTATTGAAAATATTATTAGCATATACCGAAAATTCTAAGGCTTTTAATTGATACGAAGCGCTTACATCCCAAATATTATAACTAACTCCTGAGGTTCTTTCTACGTATCGATATCCGATTGAATTGCTGAAATTTTTGAACCATTCCATTGCATAATTCCCAACAAACTGATGTTTCATCGAATTGATAGAATATCTTGAATATGCAGCACTACTTTGCTTAACATCATCTTCGATAAAAGTATAACCCATTTTAATTTTTTGTGGCAAAGTATTCAATGTAAAACGATATTCCACTTGTGTCTCAAAACCTTTAGTGTTTACATCCTGAATATTTTGAGGCGTATAAACAACGTCCGTTTCAGTTGGTCTAACGTAATCTATCAAATCATTTGAATCTCTGTTAAAGGCAGCAAAAGTAAAATCAAATCTAGAAGTTAACCATTTGATTCCTATTTCTTCTGAAAGTGCTTCTTCTGGTTGTAAATTTTCGTTACCAATAGCTTGTGGACCTATGTAATACAAATCAGTATATGTTGGAACTCTGTAGGTATATCCAATGTTTCCATACACTCTAAAATCGGAAGAAATTTGATAACCTAAGTCTAATCCTGGAAATGCTTTGCTATCAAAATCAGAAAAATAAGATACCGCAACTCCTGGTGTTATATCAAATTTATTGTCCAAAAACTGAAAACGATGTTCTAAAAACACAGAAGCCATTTCTCTTGAATTATCGCCCAACCTATTACTTGAAATGTAATATTTAGCCATTTCTACACCAAAACCGGTGATTCCAACTTTTGATTCATAAGAACCATTTAATTCAGCAGCAAACTTATTGGTAATATGTAAATTTCTATAAATAGAAGGATTACTTCTGATATAGTGATATTCATCTTGATTTCTTCTCCAATATACTCTTGGTTTCCAAGTAAAATTTCCATTTTTAATAACCGTTGAAAGTCCAACTAAACTCGCTTGTGTTTCTTCATATTGCTCTGTAGCCGATGGAATTCCGTAAAAACCATTTGCACCAAATTTTCTCTCTGAATAAGAAGTAAGTAAATTAATTGGTAATTTATTTTTGTTGAATTGACTTTTCAACACGTAATTGGTATTATCAAAATCAGTATTATGGCGATAACCTTCTGAGAAATTTTTAGAAAAATGTACAATATGACTACTTTCTTTTAAACTAACTGTACCTGTTGCTTCAGCAATAAATTGACCAAAAGAACCTCCTTGCACTTTAGCAATTAAAGAGTTTTCTTCAACATCTTTGGTTACAATGTTAACAGCTCCCGTAAAAGCATTTTGTCCAAAAATACGTGCGGCAGGTCCTTTAATTACTTCAATTCTTTTAATCACTTCAATTGGTAACGCTAAATTTAAAGTATGATGTCCAGTTTGTGGATCATCAACTTTAATACCGTCAATAAGCAATAATGTTTGATCAAAACCACCACCTCTAATGTATAAATCAGCTTGCATTCCGTTTACACCTTGACGTCTTACGTCAATTCCAGCAACCTGTTGTAAAGCATCTGCAACGTTGGTAACGCCAAGTTTTTTGATGTCTTCAGCAGTAACAATTTGAATAGTTCTTGAGTTTTCTTTAAAAGGTAAATCAATTCGAGAAGAAGTAACTACAACTTCTTTAAGAGAATCAGTTTTTAATTCTGTTTCTTGTGCATTTCCAAGTAAAGCACTTAAAAGCAAGGCAGATAAAAAGTATTTATTTTTCATTTGAAGTTTATTTTAAAACGGTGCAAAAGTCGTAACTTTCCGGACGATTAAAATAGTCCAGTTTTAAAATGAAAGATAGTCCGGTAAATTTATTATTGAAAGAGCTTATTCACTTTGATAAATCAAGTGCTACTTCCGTATATATTCAAATTTCGCAGCAAATTATAAATGCAATTCAAAGAAGGTATCTAAAAGAAGGAATGGCTTTACCGGGAACCCGAGTATTCAGCCAATTACTTAAAATTCATAGAAATACAGCTGTTGCGGTTTATGAAGAATTAGCTTCGCAAGGTTGGGTTGAAATTATTCCAAACAAAGGGACTTTTATCTTGGTCCCAAAACCAAAAACAGCTACTATCAAAGCTCGTACAAATAGAATAAACGATGCTTATAGTTATCCTAAAACGACAGGATTTCCTTTTCAAACATCCTTTCACTTGGTATCAACACAAGAATTTTCTGAAGCAAAATACATTTTAAACGACGGTCAACCCGATTTAAGATTACACCCTATTCACGAATTTTCAAAATGGTACGGCACATCAATGAAACGAAAATCGTTGATTTCAAAATGGAACAATACATCGAAAAACAGCTATTCTACATTTGAAAATCAATTATGCAACTTTTTGAATGCGACAAGAGGATTTCATATTAAACCTACAAACTTAATCAGTACACGAAGTACTGAAATGAGTTTGTATATTATTTCGCAACTTCTAATTCGCAAGAAAGATGTGGTATTGGTTGGTAATTTGAGTAACTATAATGCCAACATGATTTTTCAGGAAGCTGGAGCAAATATCAAAACCATTCCAATTGACGAAAATGGATTAGATATCAATTACATTGAAAAACATTTTACAAAAGGGAAGATTCGTTGTGTTTATGTGTGTTCCAATCGCGATTATCCCACAACAAATACTTTGTCTGCTGAGCGAAGATTACAACTTTTACAACTTGCCAAGAAGCATCAATTTGCCATAATTGAAGATGATTTTGATTACGATTTTCAACTCGAAGGTTCCGCTATGTTACCCATGGCAAGTTCAGACGGAAACGGAATGGTAATTTATCTTGGAAAGTTAGGACAATCATTATTTCCTAGCTTTCAAACCGGATTTGTGGTAGCTCCAGAAAATTTGATTTCGGAAGCCAAAAACTATTTGCAAATGTTAGACAAACAAGGCGATTTAATTCAAGAACAAGTACTTTCTGAATTAATTTATGAAGGGGAAATTCATCGTTTACTGAAAAAGAATTCAATAATTTACAAACAAAGAAGAGATTATACTTGCGAATGTTTCAAGCGTTATTTCAAAGAAGCAATCCAATTTAAAAAACCTTCAGGTGGATTAGCACTTTGGACTGAATTTAATCCTTCCATATCGTTAATTCAACTTGCTGAAGAAGTAGCTAAAATAGATGTACTTCTTCCGAAAACGATTCTTTATCAAGATAAAAACACTTGTGCTATCCGTTTTGGTTTTGGACATTTGAATGAAGAAGAAATTGAAATTGTGATAAGTAAATTAAAATTAGCATACGATACAATCACAAAGTCATAAAACAAAAAAAGTCCTGCAAATTGCAGGACTTTTTACTATAAATCTATTGTCTTAGTCAGCTAAAACAATAATCTTGTTTTCATTCATTTCGATGGTACCTGAATTAATAGGTAACCAATACGTTTGCTCATTTACTTTATTGAATTTAGAAACAAATTCTTTTTCAATTTTAATGTTTTGAGCATTGATTTTCACATTTCCTTTTGCTAATAAAGAAACAATAGGTGCGTGATTATTTAGCATTTGAAACTCACCGTTAATCCCAGGAACTGCTACCGAAGTAACTTCTCCTTTAAACAATGTAGCTTCTGGTGATACTATTTCTAAAATCATTTTTTTATGCTTTAGGCTTTAAGCTTTAGGCTTTAAGCTATTAAAAATTATGCCTCTGCTAACATTTTTTGTCCAGCTTCGATAGCTTCTTCGATAGTACCTTTAAGGTTGAACGCTGCTTCTGGTAAGTGATCTAATTCACCATCCATAATCATGTTAAATCCTTTGATAGTTTCTTTGATATCAACCAATACTCCAGGAATACCTGTAAATTGCTCCGCTACGTGGAAAGGTTGAGATAAGAAACGTTGTACACGACGTGCACGAGATACTGATAATTTATCTTCTTCAGATAACTCTTCCATACCTAAGATGGCGATGATATCTTGTAATTGTTTGTATTTTTGAAGAATCTCTTTTACTCTTTGAGCACAGTCATAATGTTCAGCACCTAAGATTTCTGGAGTTAAGATACGAGAAGTAGAATCTAATGGATCTACCGCTGGATAAATACCTAACTCAGCAATTTTACGAGACAATACAGTTGTTGCATCTAAGTGAGCAAACGTTGTTGCTGGTGCTGGGTCAGTTAAGTCATCCGCAGGTACGTAAACCGCTTGTACAGAAGTAATAGATCCTTTTTTAGTTGAAGTAATACGCTCTTGCATTGCACCCATTTCAGTTGCTAATGTAGGTTGGTAACCTACTGCAGATGGCATACGACCTAATAAAGCCGATACTTCAGAACCTGCTTGTGTAAAACGGAAGATATTATCAACGAAGAATAATACATCTTTACCTTGGTCAGATCCAGCTCCATCACGGAAATATTCAGCGATAGATAATCCTGAAAGTGCTACACGAGCACGAGCTCCAGGTGGCTCATTCATTTGTCCGAAAACGAAAGTAGCTTTAGACTCTCTCATTCCTGGCATATCTACTTTAGACAAATCCCATCCTCCATTTTCCATAGAGTGCATGAAATCGTCACCATATTTAATAATTCCTGACTCTAACATCTCACGAAGTAAGTCATTTCCTTCACGTGTTCTTTCACCTACTCCTGCGAATACTGAAAGTCCACCGTGACCTTTTGCAATATTGTTAATCAACTCCTGAATTAATACTGTTTTACCTACTCCAGCACCACCAAACAATCCAATTTTTCCTCCTTTTGCATAAGGCTCAATAAGGTCGATTACTTTAATACCTGTAAATAAAACTTCAGAAGAAGTTGATAAGTCTTCAAATTTTGGAGCTGTTCTGTGGATTGGTAAACCATTTGCACCAGCTTTAGGTAAATCTCCTAAACCGTCGATTGCATCACCAATTACATTAAATAAACGACCAAAAACGTCTGCTCCAATTGGCATTTGAATTGGTGCACCAGTAGCAACTACTTCAACACCTCTTGCTAAACCATCTGTAGAGTCCATAGAAATGGTACGAACAGTGTTTTCACCAATGTGAGATTGAACTTCAAGTACTAATAAAGTACCATCTTTTTTAGTGATTTCTAATGAATCGTAAATTTTAGGTAATTCGTTATTTGAGTCATTAAAAACGACGTCAACAACTGGCCCGATAATTTGTGCAACTTTTCCTGTGATTCTAGACATTGCTTATGTATTTATTTAATAGCTAATTAATGTTGAAAAAATGATGTATTTTTCCGAGTGCAAAGATAGTTTTTTCTAAAACAATTTTGCAATTTATTTTTTGAATTATTTACAATAAAAAAGCGAAATCTTCCAATTTCGCTTTTAAAATGTTATTCTACAGTAACGGATTTTGCTAAATTCCTAGGTTGATCGACATTACAACCTCTCAGAACTGCAATATGATACGATAATAATTGTAACGGAATTGTAGTTAATAACGGTGTAAACGGTTCGTTTGTTTCTGGAATTTCAATTACGTGGTCAGCTAAAGCTTTTACTTGCGTATCTCCTTTAGTAACTACGGCAATAATTTTTCCGCTTCTTGATTTTATTTCTTGAATATTACTTACCACTTTATCATAATGTCCTTTGTTAGGAGCAATTACAATTACTGGCATGTGTTCGTCAATCAATGCGATTGGTCCGTGCTTCATTTCTGCGGCCGGATACCCTTCTGCATGTATATATGAAATTTCTTTTAATTTTAATGCACCTTCTAAAGCTACTGGGAAGTTATATCCTCTTCCTAAATATAAACAATTAGTTGCATCTTTGTAAATTTCGGCAATTTGTTTTGCTACATCATTTGTTAATAAAGCTTCTTGAACTTTTTCTGGCATTAATTCCAATTCCAACAAATAACGTTGGTACTCAGAATTATTCATTGTTCCTTTTGCTTTTGCTAAACGAAGTGCAATTAACGTAAGAATAGTAATTTGCGTTGTAAATGCTTTTGTGGAAGCTACTCCGATTTCTGGACCTGCATGAGTATAAGCACCTGCATGAGTTTCACGAGAAATAGATGAACCAACCACATTACAAACTCCAAATACAAACGCTCCATTTTCTTTAGCTAATTTGATTGCAGCTAAGGTGTCTGCTGTTTCACCTGATTGTGAAATTGCGATAACTACATCATCTTTATTAATGATTGGATTTCTGTATCTGAATTCAGATGCGTATTCTACTTCTACAGGAATTCTTGAAAATTCTTCAATAATATATTCTGCAACTAATCCTGCATGCCATGAAGTTCCACAAGCAACTATAAGGATACGTTTTGCATTTAAGAACTTTTCTAAATTATCTTCAACACCTGACATTTGAATAATTCCTTTGTTAGCCAAAAGTCTTCCTCTATAAGTATCTTTGATTACGCTTGGCTGTTCGTAGATTTCTTTCATCATGAAATGATCATAACCTCCTTTTTCAATTTGCTCCAAGTTTAATTGAAGTTCTTGAATGTAAGGATCAACCATTGAATCATCTTTAATTTTTCTAACTTTTAATGGCTTGTGTAAACGAACAATTGCCATTTCTTCATCTTCTAAATAAATAGCATTTGAAGTATATTCAATAAAAGGAGTTGCATCAGATGCGATAAAAAACTCATCTTCACCAATTCCAATTGCTAACGGACTTCCTAAACGAGCAACAATAATCTCGTCTGGATTTTCAACATCAATTACTGCAATCGCGTAAGCACCTATAACTTGATTTAATGCAATTTGAACTGCTTTTCCAAGTTTACAATTTTCTTTTTTCTTAACTTCTTCAATCAAGTTGATTAATACTTCTGTATCTGTATCAGACTTGAATATATATCCTCTTTTGATTAATTCTTGTTTTAATGGCTCATAATTTTCGATGATTCCATTATGAATAATCACTAATTTTCCAGAATTTGAAAAATGTGGATGTGAATTTATATCATTAGGAACTCCATGAGTTGCCCAACGTGTGTGACCCATTCCTATTTTACCAATAGTTGTTTTCTCGCTTTCAGCTTTTGCCTCTAAGTCAGAAACTTTTCCTTTGGTTTTTGATAATTTTAAATCTTTTCCGTCATATAAAACAATACCAGCACTATCGTAACCTCTGTATTCCAAACGATGTAATCCTTTAATAATAACCGGATAAGCATCTCTATGACCAATATAACCTACAATTCCACACATATACTATTCGTTATTAGGTTTAGTGAAATAAATACTTAATTTAAGTTTTTTAGCTTCATCTTCTGGAGCTACATTATTTCCATATAAAACAGTTCCTAATGGATTTAAGATTGACGCCAAAGGAATGTCGCTAATTTGTACACCATTAGCAGAAATCGGAGCTTTAAGTTTTGCACTTGAAACCAGATTTATTGACTCAGTTACAGAAACACCTATTTTGATATTGTCTTGATACTCGCCATTACTATCTGCTTTCAAAATTCTTTTTATGTGCTCTGTTAATCTTATCGTGTATTTGATTCCTTTTTTAGGGCTAGTAGTTTCTCTTTGTATCATCCCTCCAAAAACAACTTTACTGTTTTTTAGGTTAGCACTTGATGAACTATCAAATGTGTAATCAACTAATACTAAATTATTAGTAGCATCGTAAATATAAATTCTTTCCGGCTCACTAGTCTTCGGTACATTTGTCATAGCCGTTTTATCAACATAAAATGTTAGACGAGCATCATTAACTAACCAATTTTTTGTTGCTACATTATTTCTTAATGTTTCAAGTTCTGTTGGAGCAAACAAATCAATAAATGCAACAGAGCCATTTCCTCCTTTAACATATAATCTATCGCTTCCTAGAACTTCATTAGAACCAGCTAATCCAGCATCATATTCCGTTGAATTATTGTATTCTAACAAATTAATACTGTTATTTCTTAAAGTTGTAGAAGCATTGTAACCCATTTTTAAAGAAAAGGTCCTTCTAGTCCTAGTTGGAGTAGGATTTTCAACACTAATGGCTTCCGAGGCCGCTTTGTATAAAATTTTTAATTCTGCTTTAGAAAAATCCAATACTGCCAATGCTCCTTGATCAGGATTAATTTCCTCCACTTCAAACAACAATCCTCTAAAATAATTCTTAAAAGCATTATTACTAAACAAATTAGCAGTTGAAGCTGCATCTAAAATTTTTTGTTGAAAGAAACTATTTTTCAAATCCAACCACATTCCTGGTGTTTTTCTCTCTTTAATAACTCTCAAAGTCACATTGTTTTGATCTGACAAAACAGCTCCATTACTATCTACATATAATCCAGCACCATTTGTTTTGTAAATATAAAGCTCCTTTTTACTAAAATAAAACTCATTGTTTTGAGCAATATTAGAACTATTATTAAGAAGCTCGGAACCTTTGAATGGATCTATTTTTGTTGCTTTATCATCATTAAAATATCTTTGAGAAGATTGTAAATTATCCGCTGGATCAAGATCTCTTAAATAATAACCATTCTCTAAAACTTTCAATCTAAACTTTCCTGTTTCTGCATTACCATAGATAGAATCTAATTCATAAACACGTTCCCCACTTGTTTCAGTTGATTTAAGTTCGGTAAAATAAGGCACGTACAAATAAACCGAATCAATTATTGGGTTAAAACCAAAAGAAGGATTTTCCGAACCTAATTCTACTTGTGTAACAAAATGAGCTTTTGTCGTTCCAAAAAAATCATTTTTATAAATCCCTAAAGCATTTAAAGGTAAATTATTAGTCTGCACTACTCCTGTTGCTTTTGAATAAGCTACAAGTGAAGCTTCATCATATACTAAATCAAAATGATCATCGCCGATTACTTCTGAATCTAAGGAATTAAAATCCTTATCGCACGAAATTAGTAGAACAAACAGAAATAATAGAGAGGATATTTTTAAAAAACTTTTTTTCATAATGGCAGAACCCTTTTATAATACGTGATTTTTAATAAACGAAGTATACACTTCTTTAATTGTGTCTTTAGAGGCGAAAGGTAAAAAAGGTTTGTTTGAACTTTCTATAAATTTTGTTAAAGTTGGAGACAAGACTTCAGAGCCTACCACAACTGCATCAGAATGCATAATTGAAACCTTCATTAAGTTTTCATATGTAGGTGATGCTAAATCTAAAACTGCTTCTTTACCAATGTTATCAAACAATACTTTATTGATAAATTCTTTATCTAATTCACCTTCAAATCCTTGCTCATAAACCGAAGAAATGATTTTTGTTTCAGCAAAAATACCTTCATCTTTATAATAATGTTTTAAGTAAACTGGCAACATCGCTGCCATCCAACCGTGAACATGAATTACATCTGGAACCCAATTTAATTTCTTAACTGTTTCTACTACTCCTTTTGCGAAGAAAATAGCTCTTTCGTCATTATCTGGATATAAAACACCTTCTTCGTCTGAAAAAGTTGCTTTTCTTTTGAAATATTCGTCGTTATCGATAAAATATACTTGAATTCGCTCTTTAGGAATTGAAGCTACTTTAATAATTAGAGGCATATCCATATCATTCACCACCAAATTCATTCCTGATAAACGGATAACTTCATGCAATTGATGTCTTCTCTCGTTAATATTACCATATCTAGGCATAAAAATTCGTATTTGTCCTCCCAAATCATTAATCATTTTTGGCATTTCATACGATTGTAACGATACTTCGTTTTCAGCTAAATAAGGCACCACTTCAGATGATACATACAATATCCTCTTGTCTTCCATAATGTATTCTAGTTAATTATTGTTTTAAAAAACCTTGCAAAATTACAAAATTTTATGGATTTATCCACTAAAATAGTAAGTTTGCACCTGAAATAACAAAGTAGAAAATGCTCATTTTTAATAAAAAGTCCGATTTAAGTGCTTTTTTAAGCCCATTAATCAAACAAAATAAATCCATTGGATTTGTTCCTACAATGGGAGCGCTGCATCAAGGACACTTGTCGTTACTGAAAAATTCGCTTTCTGAAAACGATGTAACAGTGATGAGTATTTTTGTAAATCCTACCCAATTTAACAACGCCGAAGATTTAGATAAATACCCAAGAACTTTAGAACGCGATGTGCAAATCATGCAAGATTTAAGCAATAACATCATCGTTTATGCGCCTGAAGTGGCCGATATCTACGAAGGAAATACTATTTCTGAAAGTTTTAATTACGATGGTTTAGAAAATCAAATGGAAGGCAAACACCGTCCAGGACATTTTGACGGTGTGGGAACCATTGTAAAACGTCTTTTCGAAATTGTTCAACCAAACAAAGCATACTTCGGAGAAAAAGATTTTCAACAACTTCAAATTGTAAAGAAATTAGTTTCAAAATACAACATTCCGGTTGACGTTATTGGTTGCCCAATTCACAGAGAAGCAAACGGATTAGCAATGAGTTCTAGAAACGAACGTCTTTCAGAAACTGCAAGAGAAAAAGCAGCTATTATTTATCAAATACTGAATTCGGCAAAAGAAATTTTTCAAACGAATTCAGCCGAACAAACGATAAAATTTGTAGAAAACGAATTCAAAAAACTTCCAGAATTTGAATTAGAATATTTTGAAATCGCCGATGAAGCAACACTTTTACCTGTTTCTGAAAAAGAATTCGACAAAAAATATCGCGGATTTATCGCCATTTTCATTGAGAATATCAGATTAATTGATAATATTTCACTAAATTAATTACCTTTGCATCATGCAAATTCAAGTAGTAAAATCAAAAATTCATAGAGTAACCGTAACAGGTGCCGATTTGAATTATATAGGAAGTATCACCATCGACGAAGCTCTTTTGGAGGCTTCTAATATTATTGAAGGTGAAAAAGTACAAATCGTTAACATTAATAATGGAGAGCGATTAGAAACGTATGCCATCAAAGGACCTAGAAACACAGGTGAAATCACTTTGAACGGACCTGCAGCTCGTAAAGTACACCGAGGAGATATTATCATTATTATTTCTTACGGAATTATGGACTTTGAAGAAGCTAAAAAGTTCAAACCTACTTTAGTTTTCCCTAACGAGAAAGATAATTCTTTAACCTAGTTTGAAAGCTAGTATTCGAAAATTTTTAAGCCTTACTATCCCACTTTTTATTGGGTTAGGCATTATTTATTATCAATACACCACACTTACAACAGAAGAATTAGAAAAAATTAAAATCAGTTTTATAAAAGCTGATTATTTTTATATTTTTCTATCACTTTTTATTGCCCTTTTTGGATTTTGGTCAAGAGCCTATCGCTGGAAATTTGCTTTACAACACTTAGGTTATCAAACTAAATTTCGCAATGATTTAATGACAGTTTGTGTATCTTATTTGGTTAATTTAACCATTCCGCGTTCTGGTGAAGTATCAAGAGCAATGCTGTTGAAAAAATACGAAGACGTACCATTTGACAAAGGTTTTGGAACCATAGTTGCCGAACGAATTGTCGATATGTTGATTTTTTTACTTTTTGTCACCATTGGATTTATATCACAATTTGAGACTATTTACCAATACCTAGTAAATAATGGAGTGAAATTTGAGACTTTAATTTGGGCTGGAATTTTAGTATTTGTTGTATTTGTCATTTTTGTTTTGGTTTGGATTTATGCCGAGTGGAAAATCATTTTAAAACTAAAACAAAAACTTTCGGGATTAATTGAAGGCATGCAAAGTATCTTAAAAATGAAAGACAAATGGAAATACATTTTTCATTCATTCTTTATTTGGTTTTCTTACTTAGTTATGTTTTATGTAACCATTTTTGCCTTACCTGAGACAGCTGATATTAGTTTTGACGTTGTAGTTATGGGATTTATTTTTGGCACACTAGCTGTTGGATTTACGAATGGTGGCTTAGGCGCTTATCCTTTGGCTGTAGCTTCAATTTTAAGCTTATACGGTATTTCCGAAGGAATTGGAACCGCCTTTGGTTATTTAATCTGGGTTTCACAAACACTTTTAACCATTTTCTTGGGATTATTATCTTATTTGCTTTTACCTATTTTAAATAAAAAATAAATTAGTAAATTGCTAATCTATTTTAACCAAACTATTTAAAATGAAAACCAAACTTTTCCTTTTTGCTTTACTGTTATCGTCATGCATATTTGCACAACGCACGCCAGAAACTATCGAATCTAAAAAATTAGGCAAACGAACTTTTACGGTCGTAACACCTCCATCATATGCTACTAGTCCAGAAAAAAGTTATCCAACTTTATTAGTTTTAGACGGCGAATATTTGCTAGATCCTTTTGAAGGAATTTTAAAATATGGTGCTTATTGGGACGATTTACCTGAAATGATTATCATCGCTGTAAATCAAAATTATGGAGAAACAAGGTTTGCAGATAGCGAATTTGACGAAGCAGGATTCCCATCAGGTTCAGGAGCAAATTTCTTCGAATTCATAGGGCAAGAATTGTATCCATACATAGACAAAACGTATCGCACCATTCCTTTCCGAATGATTGCTGGACATGACACAACTGCTGGTTTCTTAAATTTTTATTTATACAAAGACAACCCAATTTTCAACGCATATATTTCGTTAGCTCCAGAAATGGCTCCAGAAATGGAAAAACGTATAGCAGAACGTTTGTCAAAAATAACCAAACCAGTTTTCTATTATCAAGCAACTGGCGAAGGTGATTTAAAAGAAATCAACGAGAAAGCAGCAGAATTAGATACAAATATTAAAGCCATTCCAAATGCTACTTTTAAATATCAAAACGACACATTCAAAGGTGCTTCGCATTATTCTTTAGTAGCAAAAGCAATCCCAAGTGCTATTTATTTTATTTTTGATGGCTACCAACCCATCTCAATGGTTGAGTTTCAAGATAAAATTTTAAAATTAGATGCAGGTTATACTGATTATTTGGTAGCGAAATACGACGAATTAGAAAAACGTTTTGGTTTTAAAATGAAACCAAGATTATCAGATTTTAAAGCTATCGAAGCGGCAATAATGAAAAATAAAGGCTATAATGACTTATTAACTTTAAGTGATTATGCTAACAAACATTATCCAAAAACTACTTTAGGAACGTATCACGAGGCTTTATATTACGAAAAAACTGGTAATTACAAAAGAGCTATTAAGACGTATCAAAAGTCATTTACACAAGAAGCTATTCGTGAAATCACTAAAGATTTCATGTTGAACCGTGCAGAAGCTTTAAAAGGAAAACCAGACAAACCAACCGAAGAAGTTCCAGCAGAAACTCCTACAGAAGAACCAACTGAAAAAAAGGAATAAAACAAAATGAGTAAAGTAAAAACGGCTTTCTTTTGCCAAAATTGTGGTACCCAATATTCAAAATGGCAAGGACAATGTAACGCTTGTAAAGAATGGAATACCATTGTAGAAGAATTGGTTCAAAAAGAAGAAAAAGTAGCTTGGAAAACCACCAGTGCTACTTCAAAAGCCGCAACTAAACCTTTACTAATTAAAGAAATAGATACCGCACAAGAAATCCGATTGAACACAACAGATAACGAGTTGAATCGGGTTTTGGGTGGCGGATTGGTTCCGGGTTCCTTAACTTTATTAGGTGGCGAACCAGGAATTGGAAAAAGTACGTTGCTCTTGCAAATTGCTTTAAAATTACCTTACAAAACGCTTTATGTTTCGGGTGAAGAAAGCCAAAAACAGATAAAAATGCGTGCTGAACGCATTACTTCTAATGGCGATAATTGCTACATTTTAACCGAAACCAAAACCCAAAATATCTTCCGTCAAATATTAGAAATTGAACCCGATATTGTCATTATCGATTCAATTCAAACTTTACATACCGATTATATCGAATCGTCTGCGGGAAGTATTTCTCAAATTAGAGAATGTACGGCGGAGTTGATTAAATATGCCAAAGAATCGAATGTGCCGGTTTTATTAATCGGACACATTACGAAAGACGGAACCATCGCCGGACCAAAGATTTTGGAACACATGGTGGATACCGTTTTACAATTTGAAGGCGATAGAAATCACGTGTATCGAATTTTACGTTCGTTGAAAAACCGTTTTGGTTCTACTGCCGAATTAGGTATTTACGAAATGCAAGGTTCTGGCTTACGCGAAGTAGATAATCCATCTGAAATTTTGATTTCGCATAAAGACGAACAACTTTCAGGAACGGCAATTGCTACTACTTTAGAAGGCATGCGTCCGCTGATGCTAGAAATTCAAGCTTTAGTTAGTACAGCAGTTTATGGAACGCCACAACGAAGCACCACAGGTTACAACGCCAAACGACTAAACATGATTTTAGCCGTTTTAGAAAAACGTGCTGGCTTTCGATTAGGCACCAAAGACGTTTTCTTAAATGTAACGGGAGGAATTTCTGTAGAAGACACCGCAATTGATTTAGCCGTTGTTGCCGCTATTTTATCCTCAAACGAAGACATTGCCATTGCTGAAGGTTTTTGCTTTGCTGGAGAAGTAGGCCTTTCAGGAGAAATTAGACCGGTTAACCGCATTGAACAACGCATTCAAGAAGCAGAAAAATTAGGTTTCACCACCATTTTCGTTTCCAAACACAATAAAATTTCCTTGAAAAACACGGGAATCAAAATTGTTTTAGTTGCGAAGATTGAAGATGTGGTGAGTGAGTTGTTTGGGTAGATATAATATTCAAAAGTTAAATTTACACATCATAGTCGATAGCGCGGATTTATAAACCGTGCACACAATCTACTTCAAAAAACAAATTCACTTTATTTATAATACGTCGATAGCGCGGAATTGCATTCCGTGCCCACTATCCACTTCAAAACAAATCTAACAAAACAATTTCCAATTCATTTTCTAAACCAGCATAATTTCTGGCTGAGCTAAAATAATAATCTTCGGGTAGCGTAACTATTTTATCTTTCACAGGATTATTGTGAATATATTCTATCTTTTGTTTTATAAAGGAATTGCTATAAATATGTTCGGCATGATAACCATCTTGCCAAACTTTATATTCTTGTTCCCGTTTCAAATGTTCACAAGCTTTTTGAAAATATGCCAACAACCATTCTCTTCTGCTTTCAGGTCCATCGATTATGGTTTGAATAATTTTTTTGGAAGTAAATTTTTTGAAATCTCTTATCACATCCGACAAAACAAAACCATTTGTTGCTTTGCAAAATAAATGAATGTGACTGCTCATGATACAATACGCATAAATTTCTAATCCTTTGTTTTGTTGACAATGCTTTAAAGAATCGGTAATGATATATTTTTGATTTAATCGTGTGAAAACATCTACCCAACCTACAGTTGTTATGGTAATAAAGTAAGCGTCATCAGTTGTGGTGGCTTTGTATTTTGTTGACATGGCGTGTAATTTATATTCAAATATAAAAAAACTTCGTCAATTATAATGTTGTGTTTTTTATTTACTTTGTGGGCACGGAATGCAATTCAGCGCTATCGTTGAGGTGAGATATCCGAGCGGTCAGGTTCAAGACAAGAAAAAACTAAAGAAATTAAAAGAAAAACGAGATTTGAATGATTTGTTTAGGAGTTAAAAATATCTTTAATAATTTGAAGTACATCTATTTTTCCTATAAATCCCATAATTGCTAAATATACAAAACCAAAACCAGCAATGTATCCTTTCAAATCGGTACTCTTTAAAGGAGATGGCTTTTTATAAGTATCATATATAAAATAGACACCTATAAAGAGAAAGCATAAAGCGATTAAAAAATTCATAAGAGATAAATCAATGTTGCTAATTATAATCAAGTTAATAACAAATCTAACAAAAATTTAAATTTTCTCCAATAACTCAACACCTTACTCACCGAGAAATCATTAAAAATATTGAGGAATAACTTGATCAGAAAATATAGGTTTTCCAATTCTAGACACTCCTTTTTTCAATTTCAAATAATCTGTGGCAAGTTGCCAAATATATTCATAACCTTTATCACCAATTTCATTTTTTCTTTTTTCAATTTTAGTTGCATCACTTGAAACTAAGTCAGCAATTATTGGATGAACTAATGTCCACATTCCTGAGTTATTTTTTCCTGGAATTAAATCAGATTGTAACTGGGAGATTTCTGCAAATGTATTAACGCAAACTAATCTATCTTGAATTTTAAAATTATATTTATTTTGAATTTTGTCTTCAAATACCAGCATGACAATACAATCAATATCTTCATTATAAGCTGCAATTAACAATGGATTTGTTTTTACAACTATTGCACCTTGACTATCTCCATATTTTACATGCTCAGAAATAACTTCAATATGGGTTGAAAAACCCCATTTCTTGAATTTATATTTGATTTCTTGAATAGGGCTAAATATTTCTGGAATTAGAAACTTTAATTTTTTTAAATCGATATCAATTCCAATTGAATCAGACGCGAAAGAAGTATTATCGTGATATTTCATAGTATTTTAAAAATAATTGGAAAAGGTAATTATAAATTTCTACTTAAACTAAATCCCCTCCAACAACTCCAATGCCTTATTCACTGATTTCACATTATCAAAAGTCAGTAATAAACGTAAGCCGTTTTTGGTTTCTTTTTCTTTTATTTTACAAACATTGCCGTTGCGTTGGGCAAATTGTAGCACTTTCATGAAACGGTTACTTTGGTAAAAATCACTTTGTTGGTCGCCAATGAAATAACCAATCATTTTGCCTTGTTTCATCATCAAACGTTCAATTCCCATTGCGGTTGCTTTCCATTTGATACGCACGCTATTTAGTAAGGCAACAGCTGGTTTTGGCAACGCACCAAATCGGTCAATTAATTTTTGTTCAAATTGTTGTAAGGTGGCTTCGTCTTTAATTTGGCTCAACTCATTGTATAAATTCAAACGTTCGGTGATGTTGTTGATGTACTCATCTGGGAACAGCAATTCAAAATCAGTATCAATTTGAATGTCTTTGACAAACTCTTTGGTTTCGATGTCGTTTTCTTCCTGGTACAAGTCTTTGAATTCGTTTTCTTTCAACTCGTCAATGGCTTCGTTCATGATTTTTTGGTAGGTATCAAAACCAATTTCGTTGATAAAACCACTTTGTTCACCACCTAATAAATCTCCAGCACCACGAATTTCCAAATCCTTCATCGCAATATTGAAACCGCTTCCTAATTCGCTAAATTGTTCCAAAGCCGTAATACGTTTTTGCGCTTCACCCGTCATCATCGAATACGGTGGCGTAATGAAATAACAAAACGCTTTTTTATTACTTCTTCCCACACGACCACGCATTTGGTGTAAGTCTGATAATCCAAAATTATTGGCATTATTGATAAAAATCGTGTTCGCATTTGGTACATCTAAACCACTTTCGATAATAGTGGTTGCGACCAAAACGTCAAATTCGCCTTCCATGAAAGCTAACATCAATTCTTCCAATTTTTTCCCATCCATTTGACCGTGACCGATTCCTACTTTTGCTCCTGGCACCAAGCGTTGAATCATTCCGGCAACTTCTTTGATGTTTTCAATTCGGTTATTGATGAAAAACACTTGCCCACCACGCTGAATTTCATACGATATGGCATCACGAATGGCTTCTTCGTTAAAACGAATCACGTGCGTTTCAATCGGATAACGATTTGGCGGAGGCGTTGTAATTACCGATAAATCGCGCGCTGCCATCAACGAAAACTGCAACGTTCTCGGAATCGGCGTTGCGGTTAACGTCAAGGTATCAACATTCGTAGCAATCGTTTTCAATTTATCTTTTACGTTTACTCCGAATTTTTGTTCTTCGTCAATAATCAACAAGCCTAAATCTTTAAAAACGACATTTTTATTTACCAATTGATGTGTTCCAATCAAAATATCGACTTTTCCTTCTTGTAATTTTTGAAGTGTATCGGCTTTTTGTTTCGCCGTTCTAAATCGGTTCACATAACTTACGGTAACTGGCATATCTTTTAAACGTTCTGAAAACGTGCGGTAATGTTGATACGCTAAAATGGTTGTTGGGACTAAAACCGCGACTTGTTTTCCATTGTCCACCGCTTTAAATGCCGCACGAATAGCTACTTCTGTCTTTCCGAAACCAACATCACCACAAACCAATCTGTCCATCGGACGCTCGTTTTCCATGTCAGCTTTTACATCAGCTGTAGCCGTAATTTGGTCGGGCGTATCTTCGTAAATGAACGAACTTTCTAATTCTTTTTGCAAATAACTATCGGGTGCAAACTGAAAACCTTTGTCTAATCTTCGCTTTGCATACAACTGAATTAAGTTGAACGCAATGTGTTTTACTCGTGCTTTTGTCTTTTGTTTTAAGGTTTTCCAGGCATTGCTTCCTAATTTGTAAATCTTAGGTGGAGCACCATCTTTCCCATTGTATTTTGAGATTTTATGTAGCGAATGAATGCTCACATACACAATATCGTTATCGGCATAGACCAATTTTATTGCTTCTTGCGTTTTGCCTTCGACCTGAATTTTTTGCAAGCCACCAAACTTTCCAATTCCGTGATCGATGTGCGTTACATAATCACCCACCGACAAAGAAGTCAATTCTTTTAACGTAATGGTTTGCTTTTTCGAATAACCATTTTTGATGGAAAACTTATGGTAACGCTCAAAAATTTGATGGTCGGTATAACATGCAATTTGATTTTCTTCATCGATAAAACCTTCAAACAAAGGCAACACCATGGTTTTATATTGCTTGCGAATGCTTTCGTGATTGGCTTCATCAATATCTTCAAAAATATCATGAAAACGACTCGCCTGATTTTCATTAGAACAACACAAATAATTTTTGTATCCGTTGAAATGATTTTCGCTCAAATTGTTCAACAACAAATCGAATTGTTTATTGAACGAAGGCTGTGGCTGAATATGAAATTCGACTTTTTTATCGGTTTTAAAAACAGCGTTAGCATGCAATTCGATTACCGAAAAATCCAGAGCACGTTTTAAAAATTGCTTTTGATTTAGGAATAATTCTTCGGGTGGCGCGTGCTGAATATCCTTAGATAATTTTTCGAAAGCTTCATTGGCTTTATCGAATAATTTATCCAATTGTTGTCCTAATAATTCTGTATTTTGAATCACTAAAACCGTTTTCTCGTTGATATAATCCAAAAAACTTTCGTGGTTTTCTTGCAGTAATTTATTTTCAACATTTGGAATGATTGAAATCTTTTTCAGTTTTTCAATTGACAATTGCGTTTCGACATCAAAACTTCGGATGCTATCAATTTCGTTTCCAAAAAATTCAATTCGGTACGGATTATCATTGGAAAAAGAAAACACATCGATGATTCCACCACGAACGGAAAATTCGCCTGGTTCGGTAACAAAATCAACACGTTTGAAATTGTATTCAAACAAGGTTTCGTTAATGAAGTCGATGGAAAGTTTGTCTTCCACGGACAATTTTAACGTGTTTTTCTCTAATTCTTTTCGGGTAACTACTTTTTCAAAAATGGCTTCGGCATACGAAACAATTATCGCTGGTTTTTTTCGCGAATTGATTCGGTTTAAAACCTCAGCACGAAGCAGCACATTTGCGTTGTCGGTTTCTTCAATTTGATAAGGTCTTCGGTACGAACTTGGGTAAAAAAGTACGTCTTCGGCATTAATTAATTGCTCCAAATCGTTTAAATAATACGCCGCTTCTTCTTTATTACTGAATAAAATCAGGAAAGGAAGTTCGGATTTTTTAAACAGTGAATGTGCCACAAAAGACAACGACGACCCAACCAAACCAGTCATTTGAGACTTTTGGCGCGCTGCGAATGTACTTTCTAAAACGGCAATCTTTGGTGACTTATCGTAAATGGATATAATGTCGGTCTTGCTCAAAACTTACTCTATTTTTTTATCTGAAAACTCCATTTTCTTTCGCATTTCATCTGGATTTGCGTTTCGTGTTGTATCCAAAGCTTGCAACATTAATTCTTCTCCAATTTCTTTTGGGATGGCTTTTTTAATGATGATTTCATCCCATTGTTTGTATAATCCTTTAATTTCTTCATTAATTTCTGGAATCAATTTAGCAATTCTTTGTTCTGGAATTACTCTTAAATTCATGAAAGTTTCAAGCGATTTTAATTTGGTATTTAAAGTCGTAATTCTACTTAAAATTTGAGGCTTATTGTATTCCAAAGGAATTGTAATCGCCAAAGTATCTGCTTTTGAAGACAAATTCTTAGTTTTCATTTGAAAAGCCGACAAAGTAGATTGTGGTTTTTGAAGCATCTCAATTTCAAACTGGCGCCATTCGTTCCATTTATTCAAAGTAACATTTACTTCTGGTCTTGCAGTAGGAAAATTGAATTGCCACATTTTCGAAATGTTCTTAAAAACAGCTTCGTTTTTTTGAGCTACTTTTTGGGCTTCTAATTGATGATTTTCACTTTCACATGAAATTAATGTCAAAACTAAAAGCGATAAACTATATAAGAAAACTTTCATTCGGATAAATTAAAAAGCAAAGGTACAAATGTTTACTTAACGTAGTTACTTTTCTAATAATATCTTAACACTGGTTTTACATCTAAAATGTTAATCCATTAAGAAAAGTCTTTGAAAGAATGTTAATTTATTAAATATATAAATTAAGCAGGTTATTTGTAAAAATATCACAAAAAATCATCTGAAAAATTACTTCTAAATGTTATATTTGTTACCACTTTTACACAACCAAATGGATACGAAAATTTTAATAATTGGTGCTTGTGGTCAAATTGGCACCGAACTTACAGCAAAACTTAGAGCAACTTACGGCGTAAATAATGTAGTAGCTTCTGATATTAGAAAATTAGAAAATGATGTGGTAAACAACGGTGTTTTTGAAGTTGTTAATGCTTTAGATTACAACCAAATTGAGCATTTACTTGAAAAATATCAAATTACTGATGTGTATTTGATGGCGGCTTTACTTTCGGCTACGGCTGAAAAAAACCCAGCCTTTGCATGGGATTTGAATATGAATTCATTATTTCATGTTTTGAATTTAGCCAAAGCAGGAAAAATTAAAAAGATTTTTTGGCCTTCGAGTATTGCGGTTTTCGGACCAACAACTCCAAGACAAAACACACCACAATATACCGTTATGGAACCTTCAACAGTTTACGGAATTTCGAAACAAACCGGGGAAAGATGGTGTGAGTATTATCACAAACAATATGGTGTAGATGTAAGAAGTATTCGCTATCCTGGTTTAATTAGTTGGAGCACCGAAGCTGGTGGAGGAACCACAGATTATGCAGTAGATATTTATCACAAAGCGATTACCGATGGAAAATTCACGAGTTTCTTATCTGAAAATTCAGAATTACCAATGATGTACATGGATGATGCAATTAAAGCTACCATTGGAATTATGCAAGCTCCAGCAGAACAAGTTAAAATTCGTTCTGCTTATAATTTAGCAGCGATGAGTTTTACACCTAAACAAATTGGTGAAGAAATTAAAAAACACTATCCAAACTTCGAATTAAGCTACGAACCTGATTTCCGTCAGAAAATCGCTGATAGCTGGCCTGCAAGTATTGATGACAGTTCAGCTAGAGAAGATTGGGGTTGGAAAAACGATTTTGATTTAGAAAACATGACCGTAGATATGTTCAAAAACTTAAACGAACATACCTATAAAAAATAAAAAAACGTCCCGAAATATCGGGACGTTTTCCATTAAAACAAAAAACAAACTTACTCCTGAACGATAGGAGCTCTCAATGATTCTAACACAGCAACAACTTCTCCGATTAAAACAGGGTCTGTAACTCCGTTTAATCCAGCAGCTGCTCCTACGTATCCTATAAATTTATCATATTCAGCATCATTTGATTTTTTCCCCATACGAGGATTTTGAGCTGGATCATGAGCTGTAACCATATCTAATCCTGTGTAAACATTTGTTGCCCCTCCACCAGTATTTGCTGAAAAGAAATCGGTCAAATTATCACTTAATATAGCAACATTAGTTGCGTTACCACTTAAAGCTTCTGAAATTACTGGTGCAAAATGCTCACCTAAATTACCTTCAGCTCCAACCACAATGTCAGAAACGATTAAAGTAATTGTAGAATCTACCACAGAACGATAGCTCAATCTCCCTTGTTCAATCATTTGACCCGGATTGTTTGGATCAGCAACCATAGTAGTTCCTCCTAATTTTGCATATAAAGATGCTGGCTCAGCTGCTTTGTCATCGTCACTACAAGAAGTAACAAACGCTCCCGATGCAATAAATAAAGCCAATAAGGCTAGTTTTGAAAAATTTTTCATAGTAATAGTATTTAGAAATTAATTAAAAATTCGTTGAATTCCTCTAGAAAACTTATAGCTAAAGCTATCTTCATTCATTACTGGGCAAGCCGTTTTGTTTTCTAACTCTTTTGGTAATGTAAAACGTTCTGCCTTGTAATTTCCCATGGCTATTAATTTGTCATAAATAGTTTTCGAATCGGCTATTTTTATATCGTGAAAGAAAACCAAAACTCCAGTTTCTCTATTTAATCTATCGGTTTTTACACCTGGAATGGATTTTAAATTTCGATGGATTTCTTTCGCTTTTAGTGAATCTATTGGTTCTTTGAAATCTATTCGACTAATTTGTAGCGATGCATTATCAATTACTAAAGGTTTAGCCGTGGCGATATGAACCACTAAAACCACAAAAAGTATCAGGAAAATTCCGAAGATGCTTCCCAAAGCAATTTTGACTTTTTTATTAATCTTCATTTTATTTGAGATATTTGTTTAGTTGATTTACGTAAACAATTTCTCCTTGGTTTTCTGGAAATGAAAAAAAAGCGAATTTTAACATTTAGACATAAAAAATCCCAAGATAATTTGTCTTGGGATTGAATTTTATTTCGGTTTATTCTTATTTCTTTTCAGAAAGTATTTTGTCTTCTATTACTGATTTTATTTTTACTACTTCATCTACATTGTCATTTGGAACTGTCATGGAAAGCACATAATGTTTAATTTTCCATTGTCCGTTTTCTTGCACTAAAACACCAGAACCGCGACAAATTTTCATTTGTGTACTCAATAATTCGTCAAACCAAACCATTTTTCCGTTTTCGCTAAAATAGATATTACGTTCTATTGCTTTAAAGTTCCAAGCTTTTCCTTTATCGAAATACGGTTTTGCAAAAGCTTGAAATTGCTTTTTATTCCAATTTTCAGTTGCGTCCGTTCCAATAAAAATAGATTCGTCAGACATGGCTCCAAAATACGCTTCATAGTCTGCAGCCGCAGCTGCTTTGTGCCAATTGTCTAAAACGGTAGTGATGTTTTGTTTCTCTGATTGGAGTTTTTCCTCACAAGGTTTACAGGAAAATCCTAGAGTTGCTAGGACTAGTATTGATAGTTTTTTCATATTAAAAAGTATTAATTACAACTGTTTTTACATTTACAAATTCTTTGATGCCGTCTTCGGCTAATTCTCTTCCGTAACCTGATTTTTTTATACCACCGAAAGGTAATCTTGGATCGGATTTTACCATTTCGTTGACGAAAACGGCACCTTCATTAAATGATGGGATTTTAGTCTTGATAAAATCAATGTCTTGAGTAAAGATAGAAACTCCCAAACCAAATTCCGATTGATTACTTAATTCAATTGCTTCTTCAATGTTTTTGAAAGTAATGATTGCTGCTACAGGTCCAAAGGTTTCTTCATTGAAAACAGGCATTTCTGTTGTTACGTTTGTTAAAATTGTGGGTTCATAAAACGCTTCTTTTCGGGTTCCTCCAATGATTAATTTGGCTCCCATTTGAATGGATTTTTGAACTTGAGCTTCTAATTCTTCGGCTAAATCAACTCGCGCTAACGAACCGATTTGAGTTTCTTTATCTAACGGATTTCCAGTTTTTAAATTTTGAATAGCAACTTTGAATTTAGCGACAAACTCTTCTGCGATATTTTCATGAACTAAAAAGCGTTTCGCAGCAATACAACTTTGACCTGCATTTTGCATTCGGGCATTGACGGCTGTTGCTACTGCTTTTTCAAGATTGGCATCTTCTAAAATGATGAAGGCGTTGCTTCCGCCTAATTCTAGCACACATTTTTTTAAGTGTTTTCCAGCTTCGGTAGCGACTGCGATTCCAGCTTGTTCACTTCCTGTCAAGGAAACCGCTTTTATGATTGGATTTGCAATGATGTTTGCGACTTCGCTACTTGGAATTGGTAAATCTTGATAACAACCTTTTGGAAAACCAGCTTGCTCAAATATTTCTTGAATTAATTTGGCTGACTTTGGAACATTACTCGCATGTTTTACCACAACAGTATTCCCTGCTATAATTGTTGGAACCGCGAATCGGAATACTTGCCAAAACGGAAAATTCCAAGGCATTACGCCTAAAATAACTCCTAAAGGTTCGTAGGTGACAAAACTTTCAGAAGCTTCGGTTTTTATGTTTTTTGTAGTTAAAAATGATTCGGCATTTTCGTAATAGTAATTACACAAAAGAGCACATTTTTCAACCTCAGCGATAGATTGTGAAATAGGTTTGTGCATTTCAGTAGTGATACAAGTTGCATATGCTTCTTTGTTTTCTAAAAGTATTTTAGCTAATTGTGGCAGAAAAGAAATTCGATTTTGAATACTTAAATTACGCCAAGAAAGCTGTGTGTTTTCTGAAACTTTTAAAAGATTTTGCATGCTGAAAGGTTTTTGTAAAAATACTAATTTTAATTGAAAACGAGGTTCGTGTTAGGGATTACCTCACCCAGTTTTAGTTGAGTTCGGTGAATTTCATTTGTAGTGGAAATCCTTTATTTGTAAAATTGCCAAATTTTATAAATAAAGATTGTAACGGAAAGCCCGACCCTTGTGGTAACGCCCAAATTAAAAAAGGAAATGATATCTTTGTAAGGTATTTTACAACTTAAATAAAATGGAAGATTGTTTTGAAACCTTAATTTCGAGTTATTTGGATTCGAAAGTGGGAATTGTGGAACATTTTGTATCGGAAGAATTAGCGCAACATTTGATAAACAGATTGTTTGAATTAAAAGAACAAAATTTATTAAAAGCCGCTGGAATAGGAAATGCCGCAAAATTGACTCAAAATTCGGCGATAAGAAGTGATACTATTTATTGGTTAGACCGAGCGAACAATAATGAATATGAAAATGCATTTTTAGATCAAGTAGATGCTTTTGTGTCGTATTTGAACCGAAGTTGTTATACTGGAATTACAGGTTATGAATTTCATTTTGCGTTGTTTGATAAAGGCAGTTTTTATAGAAAACATTTAGATCAATTTCAAGATAATTCGAGCCGACAGTTTTCGATGATTACCTATTTGAACGAAAATTGGCAACCAGAAGATGGTGGCGAATTGTGCATTTATGATGGTGATATGGCTCAAAAAATAGCGCCAACAAACAGAAAAACGGTTTTTTTTAAGAGCAATGAATTGGTTCATGAGGTATTAGAAAGTCACAAACCTCGATTGAGCGTTACGGGTTGGTTGAGAAGAGATTAAAAATTAAAAAAGAGGTTATCAAAAACATGACAACCTCTTTTTTAAATTAAAAGACTTCAAATTATTTATAATAAGGACTTTCGTAATTTAGGAGTTTAGAAAAATAGTCTTTTATAAAAGCATGTTGTTGATTGTGACTCATTTTTTCTGCTGATTTCGTTTCAATTTTAATTTTATCAAAACGATGATCTTCGCGAATCATATTGGATAATTCTGTTTTAGCAGCTGTAGGACCGTAAAGCAAAACAACATCATACTCTTTGATAATATCCATTAATTCTTTGTAATATATTTTTAAGGACTGATTCTCCTTATTATGCATACTATTTTCACTGTGTAACAATTTACTCTGATGTACAGGTTCTGTAAATTTAGAAGCTATAGTATTTACTTCATAATCTTCACTTGAATACTCCATTAAGTGAGCTGTAGAATGATCCATCCAAATGCCAACTCTTTTTGCAACTTTCATCATGGTACTTAATTTTACTAATTAGGCAACTATTTGCTGTATTAAAGTTACAAAAAATATCTAAGTTAGGCAAGAATTAAAATGTAATTCGTGAAATGAAAAAAAAGAGGTATAAAAACAAAAAAGCCAGTCGAATGACTGACTTTCTCGATGAAAAAAACTACTTAACAACCAACTTTTTTGTAATTCCTTCTGAGGTTTTAACTAAATAAACTCCTGTTTGTAATTTTGATGTATTTATGCTTAGTGCTTCTTTTTCCGTAAGGATTAATTTTCCAGTTACATCATACACTTCAATATCTGCCACTCTATTGAAATAAACGATTTCCGAATTTGAAGCTGGATTTGGGAAAATTACAAATGTTTTAGGCTCAGCATTAAAATCAGGATTTGATAATGTATTTTCATCCACTTCATAAATAGTAATAGTTCCACTAATTTCATTGGCTACTAAAACATAACCTTTAGCTGTTGCGCTATTTGCTGGAGCGATATAAGTAATTCCTTCTGGACCATGATCGCCTGAATAAGCTGAAGTACTTCTTGAATTTTTATAATCTACAAAAACTGGGTTATTTGGATTGGTAATATTATAAACTATTACACCGCCCACTCGTTCTAAAGAAACAAAAGCAAAAGTTTCAGTTGCAATCTGCGCGATAGTTACGCCTTCTGGCTCTGGTCCTTTTGCACGACTTCTTCCTTTTGGCGTATTGTTTTCGTGATCTGCATTAAAAAGGGTTGGTAAATTTGCTGCTGTGTAACGTTCAAAATCATCTCCACTATCAAAAACTATCTGTTTGGTTGAAGTATTGAAAATAGAAAACGAACGTGTTCCTACACAATGAATAGTTTCAAATTGAGCATCTACATCGGTATTTCCGTTAAGATTAGTTACTCTGAATCTTCCCAAATTATGATTTTGTTTTAAAACTGAAGCATTTGGGAAGATTGTAGCATCTAAACCAAAAGCTCCTGAACCAACAGCAACTCTTTCGGTAAAAGCGCTATATTCTTTTTCATCCCCTTCGTTTGCAGTAACTAAATAAGTGGTTCCACCAACGGTATAACTTGCAACACCATCTGGAATAAAGTAGGCTTGAATAGGCCAATTAGCAATTAAAACCTGACCATTGTTATCAGAAACATCAAATCCGTTTCCAGGCAGACTGATGTCTTTTGTTCCCAATGCCCAAATGTCTGAAATAGTATTGTTTGTTAGGTTAATTTCAACAATGGCATTATTTTCTTGTAAGGTTACCCAAGCTTTTTGAGAATCAGTACTTATGGTAATATATTCTGGTTCGAAATCTTGAGATAAAGTACTTGTAGATTTTAATTTTCTAACTCCCGAAGCAATTAAAGTAGCTTCTTGGGCGTTATAAGCCGTGAATAACAACGTTGTTACATTTGATTGAGATAACGATGCAATTCCACCAGAAATATCAATAATACTTACCGAACCTTCAGGATCAATTGAATAATCAAGATTTGGCTGTCCTTCGTTTGCTGTCATTACTTTTGTACCGTCTGGAGAAAAAGTAATCATATCGGGAAGTGCTCCTACGGTTACTTGTTTTAAAAATGTTCCATTCGTATCGAAAAACACAACCGAACCGTTCAATGTTTCATCTGCATTTGGTGAAGCTACTGCTACAATTCCGTTTTTAACTGCAACGCTTGTTACTCCTCCATAGGGATTGATATTTACAGAATTAATTACAGAAGGACTTGTTGGATTAGAAAAATCGATAATATCTAAATATCCTGCTACTGCGCTTGTGGTAAACAAACGTTGCGAAGCAACATCGTGTACAACAATTTCGCAAGTACTGGTACTAGCTCCTGAAGGGTCAAAACTTCCGATATAATTCAATTCGATTTGGTTGCTTGGAGTTGGCGCTTGACTATCGTTATCAACAATGTAAATAGTAGTAGTTGGAGTTCCAGAAATTGTAATTCCGGATGCGCTTTCCAAACTTAACACAAAATATTCGGAATGTTGTTCTTCTAAAATGTCATCAATAATAGGAATATTTACAGTTAATGTTGCTGGTGATGATTCTGTAATGAAGATAGTTTGTGACGCTAATGTAAAATCAGCATTATCTGCTGTACTGAATGGTGCTGATTTTACTACTAAATCTACCAAACTAGTTGCAGGATTTGCAATGTTCAAAACCAACGACAATGCTCCTTGATTTTCGTTTACTGTAATGAAATTTGAAGCAAAAGAAATACTAGGATTTGCTGTTGTAAAAATTCCAGATTGTATAGTAGTTATTCCATTATCGTTTAAATCTTCAACTGTATTTGGCAATAAAGCTATGTAATACGTTTGGTTAACCGTTAAACTTGAAAGCGGCGTAATTGAAATTACATTTCCTGAAATTGTAGCATCAAAAGGAACGATTGCTCCAGTTGCATTATTCAAGCGCAATTCAACAATAGCGTCAACATTATTATTGTCGATTACACTATTATCTGCTAATCGAATGGCTTCGTTAAAAGAAATAGTCGGAACTACATCCGTTGCCACATTTGTAGCATTATTTAAAGGAAATAAAGTTGCTAAAGGCGCAATAACATCTGGACCACCAAAAGTTGTACCTTCTAAAGTGAAGTTATCAAATCGATTGTTTCCAACAGTTCCACCTGAACCTTGTTGAAATTCGACTTTCAATTTAAAATTTGGATTGTTATCGGTAGCGTCGATTCCTGAAAAATCTAAAGTCGCTAATGCTGGATCTCCGTTGTTTGGAATCACATTTGTAAAAGGAAGATAATTTGTCCCATCAATAGAATATGACCAAACTTGCGTTCCTGCACCAGAACTTGAACGACGAGTTGCAAATTTTACGATACAATTTTCATAACCAGTTGTTGGTAATGTAAATTCTAAAGCACCACCAATAGGATCATTAAATCGTAAATGTGTTCCAGAAACATCTCCATTTCTGGCATTTAAATTTAGTACGTTAAAATTTTGTCCTGTTCCATTTGCAAAATCAATTGCACTGATTCCGCCTGGAATGGCATTTAAAGTTGCGCCTCCAAGTGTTAGACTTGGTGCTGTAATGGTAGCAATTGATGTACTGTTGTTAAAGTTCCAATAATGTACTAATGTTTGTCCGTAAGTTGTAGAAACAAACAAAACTAAAAGTAGTGATAAGAATCTGCTGCTCTTTTTAGTAGTGTAATTTTTATTCATTTTTGTGTTGATTAATGTTGCACAAAATTGAATTTCAAAAGTTATAAGGAAGTGAATTAAAAAATAAGAAAGTATTAAATTGCTACTAGCTATTATTTTCTAAAGGTTAAGCGATAATGTTTTAATAATATTATGGAAAAGATTCGATTTCATTTTGATAACATAAAAAAGAGCAACACTTTCGTATTGCTCTTTTTGCTCCCCCTCTTGGGCTCGAACCAATCCCGATAGCTATCGGGACTCTGATTAACAGTCAGATGCTCATTTATATTTTTCTAGTAATTTAAATTTCATCTCAGGGTATTGAAGCAAATTTTGAATATATATTCTGCTCTTCATTGATTTTATATGCTTCTCAATTGATAACCCTTGATGTTTAGTTTCACATTCAATAGTGAAAATCAATTCCCAATCATCTGATTTATATGTAAACTTTCTTTTTTGAGATTCATTTAAATGAAATTCTAATCTTTAAATAAGATTTTCGGTAAAACCAATGTAATGTTTGTCCAATTTTTTGGAGTAGAGAATGTAAACCGTGTTGTTCATTTGATATAAATAAAAAAACCGATACAAGTTGTATCGGTTTTTTGTTGCTCCCCCTCTTGGGCTCGAACCAAGGACCCTCTGATTAACAGTCAGATGCTCTAACCAACTGAGCTAAGGAGGAATCACCTCAAAGGTTTATATTGTGCTTAAAAGTTTGCTCCCCCTCTTGGGCTCGAACCAAGGACCCTCTGATTAACAGTCAGATGCTCTAACCAACTGAGCTAAGGAGGAAGTTGTATATCTTTTAAGCGAGTGCAAATATAAACTGATTTTTTGTTATCGCAAATTATTTTATTGAAAAAATTATAAAAGTTTGTCTACTACTAATTGATAAATATCTTTTCCGAAAGTTAAAGCCATTAACGTCAATAAGATAATCATTCCAAAGGTTTGAACATACCCAGCTGCTTTGTCTGATAATTTTTTCCCAGTTATCATTTCAACAATCGTAAATAATGCATGTCCACCATCTAAACCAGGAATTGGCAATAAGTTCATAAATGCCAAACCGATTGAGAATAATGCAGTGAAATTCCAAATAAATTCCCAATTCCAAGTATCAGGTAAACGACGTGCAATTCCTATTGGACTTTGAACGTGTTTGTAAGCTTCTGTTTTTGGGCGTAAAATTAATTTGAATTGTTTTACATTATAAACTAACAGTGACCATGATTCTTTTACCGCTGCAGGAACCGCTTGTCCGAATGATAATTGATTGTTTACTTCGTAATCTAATTTATCTAATGCTTTGTTGATGAAACCTAATTTTCCTTCCTTATCAACCTTCGCTTTCAATTCAACCATTTGAGTTCCTCTCAAAACTGACAAAGAAATGCTATCATTTTTATGTTTTGAAATTCGTTCTTTAAACTCATCATAATAAGTAAAAGCTGTTCCGTTTAACGCTTTAATTTTATCACCTTTTTTTAAACCTGCTACATCTGCTGCCGATTTTGGAACAACAGAATCTACTACGGTATTTGAAAATCGAGGTCCAACAAATTCTTTCCCTTCTTTACTTATGATTTCACCTTTCATTTCATCGGTTAAAATCACATCAACTTTAGCACCATTACGTTCTACCTCAACTTTATCACCTAATAAAACATCTAATGTCATACGGTTAAAACTTGGTTGGTGTTTTCCGTCTACTGAAAGAATTTTATCTCCATTTCTAAAACCTGCTTTTTGACCTACTTCGCCAAAAGCCAATCCGTTTTCTTGAATTTTAGCTGTTGAAATAAATTTTTGCCCTACAGTCGAATACATAATGGTAAAAATCAACCAAGCCAAAATTACATTTACAATGATTCCGCCTAACATAATAATCAAACGTTGCCAAGCTGGTTTTGAACGGAATTCCCATGGCTGAGCTTCCTCGCTCATTTGTTCCGTATCCATACTTTCATCAATCATTCCCGAAAGTTTTACATAACCTCCTAGTGGCAACCATCCGATTCCCCATTCTGTTTCACCAATTTTCTTTTTCACTAATGAAAAACCAGCATCCATAAACAAGTAAAATTTCTCTACTCGTACTTTAAACATCTTGGCTGTAATGTAGTGACCAAATTCGTGAAGAATTACTAAAACTGATAATATGAATAATATTTGTGCTACTTGAATCATTTTTACGCTTTTATTTAAACGACAAAAGTAAGGTTTTCACCTTACTTTTCATCATTATTTTATATGCTAACTATTTTTTTATAAAATTTTTATGAATTGCACCTTCCGAAGTAGTAATTTTCATCACATGCATTCCCGAACTTAAGTTATCAATTCTAAAATCTGCTATTTGATGTGTTGCTAATAGTTGCCCTAACGTATTGTAAATTTCTACTTTTTCTAATTGAGTAGTAGTTGGCATCATGATATGCAATTCGTCATTTGCAGGATTTGGGTAAACTGAAATTGCTTCTTCTAGTTCAAAACTATTGTTTGATAATGTTGTTGAATTACTGCTTGAAATAATGTGTTTGTTTGGGTCAAAAATAACACCTGTTACTAAAAACGGAACTGGCACCAGGAATTGTTGATTATTAACCGTATTATTCACTACCACATCATGCGTTAATCCTCCTGCTCCTGTTAATCTAATTTCTAAAGGCATTTCAAAGAAAGCAACACTTGAATGTGACTGGGTTTGATTAACCGTAATTCTTGCTTGCCCTGTACCTAAGGTTTGAACAGCTAATGCGTACGATGGATATCCTTGCATATACACCCAATCATTAAAAAATTCATCCAAATTACTACCGTGAACCGCCTCTAGATGTCCTTTTAAATCATTTGTTTGCGCATACGCATACGCTAGATTTGTATCGTTTAAATAATTACGAAGTGCCAAGAAAAAATTAGCATCACCCATAACCCATCGCAACATATGAGTTACCATAGAGCCTTTGTTATATGACAATCTACTACTAAAAATGCGCCCAACATTTAAAGCTTCAGCATCTGTTAGATAAAGTGCACCTCCTGCTTGTGTTGTAATATTTGAAATTTTTCCGTTTTTCCAAGAAACAAAAGACGCATCGCCATCCAATTCTTCCACCATAATTCCTGCAGTATATTCTGTTAAACCTTCATTTAACCAAATATCTTTCCAAGAACCACAAGTAACTTTATTTCCAAACCATTGGTGACCCAACTCATGAGCAATTAAACTTCTCCCCCAGCTTCCCATTGAAGACATTGTTGCATGTTCCATTCCACCACCCCATCCAAATTGCACATGACCATATTGCTCATTTCTGTAAGGATAAGGTCCGAATTTTTCTTCAAAAACATTCATTATTTGAACAGTTACATCAAGCGCATTTCTATTTGTAGCAGTATTACTTTCAGGATACAAGTAATTATTTATTGGGAAAAACGGGCTCTCAACTGTTCCTAAACCTGCCTGAATATTATACGTTGTATAATTTGTTACATTTAACGAAATTAAATAGGCAGGAATTGGGTAATTATGTCTAAAATGACGCGTTGTATTTCCTCCTGAAGTTACAGAACTCTGCAACAAACCGTTTGAAACCCCAATGTAGGTATTTGGACAAGTGATATAAATATCAAAACTTGCTATCTTATCGTTCAAATCTTGCTTGCACGGCCACCAATCTCTTGCGCCAAAAGGCTCCGAAAGCGTATATATTACTGGTGTTCCACTATGAGTACTTCGTGTAAAACCTCCTTCTGCTTGAGGCGGAGAACCTGCATAAGTAATTTCTACTGTTGCACTATTTCCAGTTGTTAATGTTGATGGTAAATTAATGTTTAACTCATAGTTGCTTTGGTTAAAAGTAAGACTTGTACTATTCATTGTTACAGAACTTACCGCCAATGCAGTTGCCATATCAAAAGTAACTACATTCATATTAGAGAGCGCAGTAAAAGTAGTTTTAACAACACCACTAATGTATGGCGTTGTATTGTTTGGATTTACTGTAAAACGCAATTCATGATAGGTAACATCATAATTCAGAGTATTGGGATTCACTCTGAGATTTTGAATCGAAGAAGCCGATTTCATTTCTGCTTCTACCATTCTATCAAATTCAGAATTATCTGTTTGGGCAAAACCGATAACACCGAATAAGAACAATAGACTTAAGATAATTTTTTTCATTTTGTGTAGGTTATAAAATTTTGGGAGCAACTTTTAAGCAATTTAACATTATTAAAACCCAACAGAATTAAGCTTAAAATTATTAATTTACATAAAAATCAAGCGAATATACAATAATATCTTTATTTTAATACAGCTTTTTGTAAGAATTTCATCAATTCACAAAAACACGTAAGTGAAATCGTTTTTTGTATATTATCTGAATCCAATTTCTTAAATTTGCATCCTTAAAATCCTATATATTATGTTACAGATAGCGTACATTAGAGAAAACAAAGACGAAGTAGTAAAACGATTAGCTAAGAAAAACTTAGATGCTAAAAATGCAATCGAGGAAGTTATTGCATTAGACGAAAAAAGAAGAGCAACTCAAGTTGAATTAGATACTATCAAATCCGAGTCAAATAAGCTATCCAAAGATATTGGGGATTTAATGAAAAGTGGCGAAAAAGCAAAAGCCGAAATCTTGAAAGAAAAATCAGTTCAACTTCGTGAAAAAGACAAAGAATTGACCGAAGTATTGAATACATATGCCGCTAAACTACAAGAAGAATTATACAAACTACCTAATTTACCAGCTGAAATCGTTCCGGAAGGAAAAACACCTGAAGAAAACTTAAACGTGTATCAAGAGGGTGAAATTCCAAAATTACACGAAGGTGCTTTGCCTCACTGGGAATTAGCAAAAAAATACGATTTAATTGATTTCGAATTAGGTGTTAAAATCACCGGAGCAGGTTTTCCTGTTTACAAAGGAAAAGGAGCCAAATTACAACGTGCATTAATCACGTATTTCTTAGATAAAAATACCGATGCTGGTTACTTAGAATACCAAGTTCCGCACATGGTAAACGAAGCTTCTGGTTTTGGAACAGGACAATTACCAGACAAAGAAGGTCAAATGTACCATGTAGGTGTGGATGACTTATATTTAATTCCTACAGCAGAAGTTCCGGTGACGAATATCTTTAGAGATGTTTTATTAAACGAAAATGATTTACCAGTTCTTTGTACAGGATACACACCATGTTTCCGTCGCGAAGCAGGTTCGTATGGTGCTCACGTAAGAGGTTTAAATCGTTTGCACCAATTTGATAAAGTAGAAATTGTTCGTATTGAACATCCTGACAAATCGTATGAAGCTTTAGACGGAATGGTAGAACACGTAAAAGGAATTTTACAAGAACTAAAATTACCTTATAGAATTCTTAGATTATGTGGTGGGGACATGAGTTTTGCTTCTGCTTTAACGTATGATTTTGAAGTATATTCAACAGCGCAAGAGCGTTGGTTAGAAATTAGTTCGGTATCTAATTTTGAAACCTTCCAAGCGAATCGTTTAAAATTACGTTTCAAAGACAAAGAAGGCAAAAACCAATTGGCACACACTTTGAACGGAAGTTCTTTAGCGTTACCAAGAGTATTAGCTGGAATTTTAGAGAACTACCAAACACCAGAAGGTATCGTAGTTCCTGAAGTTTTAAGAAAATATACTGGATTTGACATCATTAACTAAACGTTAATCTTTATAAAATAATGTACTAATTTGACGCTAAAAAGTGTTACTTTAGTACATTATTTGTTTTATTTATGTTGCGAAAAATAGCTTTTTTCATACTCGTTTTGTCCTCGTTTTGGGTTTCGGCACAGAATGAGCAATTGGCTATGGACTATTTTGAAAAAGGCGAATTTCAAAAAGCACTGACTTTATTTGAGGAAATTTCGACCAAGCAACCTTCCAATTATTTTTTCTTTCAAAAAGTAGTGGAATGTTACCAGCAATTGCAACAATACGATAAAGCGGAAAACGCCATTACCAAACGAAAAGACAAATACAACCAACTTTTGTTGTACATTGAATTGGGTTACAACTACCAACTTCAAAAAAATACTGATAAGGCAGATAAAAATTACGAATTAGCCATTCAAGAAGTTGAAAAAGAGCCGAATTACGCATATCAAGTTGCTAATTCCTTTGAGAAAAAAGTATTGTTGCCTTGGGCGTTAAAAACGTATGAAACCGCGCAAAAGAAAAACCCAAATCTAAACTTTGATTATCAGACCGCCATGATTCAAGGGCAATTAGGTAATTTGGAAGTCATGCTAAACAAATTATTAGATTACGGTTTCAATACGCCTGACGGAACTCCAATGGTTCAAAATCAGTTGACTCGCTATTTAAAGGACGATTCCGATGGTTCTTTCGCAGCTACTATTCGAAAAAACTTATTACTTAGAACACAAAAATCGCAAGATGTGTATTGGAATCAATTTTTGAGTTGGTTTTTTGTGCAGCAAAAAGAATACGGAAAAGCCTTTATTCAAGAGAAAGCAGTTTATAAAAGAAATCCTGAAAGTTTTTATAACATTGTCACTTTGGGAAGTATGGCAGTAGAAGAAAAACAATTTGATGACGCAAAACTTATTTTAGAATTTGTTTTAGAAAACACTCAGGATTTGGAATTACAAATGAAAGCGCATCATTTTCTAATTTCGATGGAAATGGAATCGGCAACTTCAAAAGAATATCCTGCTATCGATTTGAAACTTCAAGAATTACTGAAAAAATACGGCATTAGTCCGTATTCATTAGACTTGCAAATTCTTTCAGCCCATTTTAAAACGTTTTATCTGAATCAATCAAAATCAGGAATTGAACTTTTACAAAACACATTAAAATTACCATTAAACTTGCGAGATCAATCAAAAGTAAAAATGGAATTGGCTGATATTATGGTGTATGATGAAAAATTCAATCAAGCCATTTTATATTATGCACAAGTAGAAGACAATTTGAAAAATGATGTTTTAGCTCACGAAGCCAGCCTAAAATTAGCCAAAGCAAACTTCTACAAAAAAGATTTCGACTGGACGTTGCAACAAGTAAAAGTCTTAAAACAATCGCCAAGTTTGCTAATTGCAAATGATGCTATCGAAATGTTTTTACTTATCCAAGACAATTCTGCCGAAGACAGTTTAAGAGTTGCTCTTCAAGCTTATGCTAAAGCAGATTTACAATTGTATCAAAACAAAAAAGAAGAAGCGTTACAATCTTTCTTAACCATTTTGCAAAAACACAAAGGCGAAAGTATCGAAGAAAGCACCTTATTTAAAGTTGGCAAAATTTACGAAGAGAAGAAAGATTATCTAAATGCTTTAAGTTATTACCAAAACATTTTAGACAATTTCAAAGACGGAATTTACAAAGACGAAGCCTTGTTTTTTTCGGCAGAAATTTACCGCCTATATCTTTTAGACAATGAAAAAGCAAAACCTTTGTATGAAAAAATGGTTTTAGAACATCCAGACAGTTTGTATTACACTGAAAGCAGAAAACAATACCGAACGTTGCGAGGTGATACCACTATTTAGAGACTAGAAAAAAATAAGATAAATGATATTTTAGTTAAACAACTAAGCAGTTAAACGATTAAACAAAAGCAATGATTATATATAACGTAACAGTAAACGTAGACGAAAGCATTCACCACGATTGGTTAAAATGGATGCAAAACAAACATATTAACGATGTTTTAGCAACAGGTTTGTTTACCAATGCTAAAATGGTTCGAGTAGTGGTGGAAGAAGAAATGGGTGGCACAACCTATGCCGTACAATATTTCACGGATTCGAGAGCAAAACTAGAAGATTATTACCAAAACCACGCACCGAGATTACGTCAAGAAGGGCTACACCTTTTTGCAGATAAAATGCTAGCTTTTAGAACGGAGTTAGAAGTAATGGGAGAATTCTACGGAGAAACAAATTAAAATGGAAAAAGTAAGCGCAAAAAAACACTTAGGACAACATTTCCTAAAAGACGAAAGTATTGCAAAAGATATTGCTGATACACTTTCGTTAGAAGGCTATTCAAAAATTTTGGAAATTGGTCCAGGAATGGGTGTTTTAACCAAATATTTATTAGACAAACCAACCGAAACCTTTGTAATTGAAATCGACAAAGAATCGGTTGAATATTTGGGTGTTCACTTTCCAAAATTAGAAAATCATATCATTTCGAAAGATTTTTTAAAATACAATTTAAACGAAGTTTTCAATGACGAACCTTTTGCAATCATTGGAAATTTCCCTTACAATATTTCAACTCAAATTGTGTTCAAAACCTTAGAAATGCGCGACCAAATTCCAGAATTTGCTGGCATGTTTCAAAAAGAAGTTGCCCAACGAATTTGCGAGAAAAAAGGAAGTAAAGTCTACGGAATTTTATCGGTTTTAACACAAGCATTTTATGACGCGGAATACCTATTTACGGTTCCGCCTAATGTTTTTAATCCACCACCAAAAGTAGATTCTGGTGTGTTACGATTAAGAAGAAAAGCAGATTACTCATTACCATGTGATGAAAAAATGTTCTTTAGAGTAGTAAAAACCGCTTTTCAACAAAGAAGAAAAACATTGCGAAATAGCTTAAAAACATTCAATTTTTCTGATAATTTAAAATTAGACACTATCTTTGACCTCCGTCCGGAACAACTAACGGTGGAACAATTTATATCAATTACCCAAAAAATAACAGCCGATGGAGTTTAAAATCAGCAGAGAGTTTCTATCTGAAATAGAACAACTTATAAGTGAAAACAAGTCGCAAGAATTACTTTTGCTTCTTGAAGATATTCACTTTGCTGATATTGCCGAAATCATGGAAGAACTCGATGATTATGGCGCTGGTTATATTTTTAACACCTTAGATTCTGAAAAAACAGCCGAAATTCTTCTGGAATTAGATGAAGAAGTTCGTGAAAAAATCTTACGCAATCTTTCACCAAAAGAAATCGCAGAAGAGCTTGACGAATTAAGCACAGACGACGCTGCTGATATTATTGCCGAATTACCTCAACACAAAAAAGAACAAGTAATTTCGGAATTAGAAGACGTTGAACACGCCAAAGACATTGTAGATTTATTGCGCTACGATGAAGATTCTGCTGGCGGTTTGATGGGGAAAGAATTGGTAAAAGTTAATGAAAATTGGAACGTTTTAACTTGCGTAAAAGAAATGCGCGCTCAGGCCGAAAATGTTTCAAGAGTACATTCAATATATGTGGTGGATGATGAAGATCGATTAAAAGGCCGATTATCCTTAAAAGATTTATTAACCACCTCAACAAAAACCCATATTAGTGAAGTTTATATCAAAAAAGTAGACTACGTAAAAGTAGACACTAAAGATGTGGAAGTTGCGCGAATTATGCAAAAATATGACTTGGAAGCCATTCCGGTTGTAGATGAATTAGGACGTTTAGTTGGTCGTATTACCATTGATGATATTATTGATGTCATCAAAGAAGAAGCCGACAAAGATTACCAGTTAGCTGCTGGTATTTCGCAAGACGTTGAAGCCGATGACAGTATTTTAGAACTAACAAAAGCACGCTTGCCTTGGTTAGTTTTAGCATTATTTGGTGGATTTATTTCGGTACACGTTTTGGGAATTTTTGAACCAGTCATGAAATTTCATCCCGAATTATTTTTCTTTACACCCCTAATTGCCGCAATGGCTGGAAACGTTGGAGTTCAATCTTCTGCAATTATTGTACAAGGTTTGGCAAACAACACCATTATTGGTCCAGTTGTCGAACGTTTATTAAAAGAACTTTCTTTGAGTTTATTAAACGGAGTGATTCTTTCTGTAATTTTATTGGCTGGTAGTTATTTCTTATTAGGTTACGAAATCCATGTAGGTTATACAGTTTCAATTGCTCTACTTTCAGTAATTATTATGGCATCGTTAATTGGAACTTTTATCCCAATTATCTTAAACAAATACGGAGTTGACCCTGCATTAGCAACAGGTCCGTTTATTACCACAAGTAACGATATCTTAGGGATTTTGACTTATTTTACTATTGCTAAGATTATTTTAGGAATTTAATTTCACTTACTCCCCAACCTTTTCCATTTTATTTCACTCTATACAATAAACACTAAAGTTTATAGAGATGAAAAAAATACTTGTATTTGCATTATTATGTTTTTCGGCAATAGGATTTGCTCAAAAACCAATTTTTACTTCCGCTAAAATTAAAAGCGCGACAGTTTATAGTAATTCAGCTGAATTGTTACAATCGGCAGCCGTAACACTTCCTTCCGGAACTAGTGAAATTGTTATTAAAAACGTTGCCGATTATGTCAATGAGAATACAATTCAAATTGGTGCTCCGTCTAATGTTACCGTTTTATCGGTTCAGTTTACACGCAATTTTATTTCGGAATATGAAATTGATGAAAGCAATCCGATGATTAAAAGAGTTCGTGATAGTATTATGCTTATCGAAAAAGAAATGGGAAAAATTGCCAATGAAAAAGTATCCTATTCCAAAACGATTGATTTATTAGATAAAAATCAAAATGTTGCTGGGCAAAATTCAGGTTTAAATGTATCTGAGTTAATCAAATTAGTGGATTATTACAGAGCTAAACGAAACGAGTTAAGTAATTTGGTAGATACATTAATCGAGAAAGAAAATAAGTTAAAAGACAAACTATCAAAACTGAATTCTAAATTAGAATTGAATACTCAAAAACAAGAAAAATCTTCGCAAGGAAAATTGGTTTTACAAGTCATGACCGATGTTGCAAGTTCAGTTAATTTAGAGATTAATTACCTTACTAATAATGCTTCATGGTCGCCATTTTACGATTTACGTGCTGACAATATCAACTCACCAATCAACCTAATGTATAAAGCAAAAGTGGTACAAAATACAGGAATCGATTGGAAAAAAGTAAAACTTACCCTTTCAAGCGGTAATCCAAATCAAAACAATACGGCTCCTATTTTACAAGCTTGGTTTTTACGATTTGGATATCAAAGAGTTTACAATAATAGTAATGCAGCATATAATACTCTTCAAGGACAAGTTGCAGGGGTTGCGTATGACAAAAAAATGGAAATGGACGAATCTTCCATCTCAAACTACACAACAATCAACGAAAACCAATTAAACATTTCATTTGACATTGATATTCCTTATGATATATTATCCAACGGAAAAGCACATAGTGTTGCCTTGAAAGATTTAAAATTACCAGCAACTTACAAATATTATGCGGTTCCAAAAGTAGAAAAAGAAGCCTTTTTATTAGCTGAAATTAGTGAATATTCGAAATTCAATTTGTTACCTGGAGAAGCCAATATTATTTTCGAAGGTATGTATGTAGGCAAAACCATGATTAACCCAAATCAAACTTCAGACACCTTGAATTTAAGTATGGGAAGAGACAAAAAAATCGCCATCAAACGAGAAAAAATTGCGGATAAATCGGGAACTAAATTCTTGTCGGGATATAAAGAACAAACTTTTACTTACGATATCACCGTAAAAAACAACAAAAAAGAAGCAATTGAAATGTTGTTGAAAGATCAATATCCAATAAGTACCGATAAAGAAATCACCATCGAATTATTAGACAACGGAAAAGCAAAAGTAAATGCCGAAACCGGAATTCTAACTTGGGATGTGAAACTTAACGCTGGAGAAACTAAGAAATTCAGAATCAGTTATAAGGTCAAATATCCGAAGGATAAGTTTATAGATAATTTGTAATTTATAAACCTGTCAGGTTTTTTAAAAAGAAAAACTAATAAAAATTAAATATGAAAACCAATCCAATGAAAACGATTTTTACAATTTTAATCTTAATATCCAATTTGACGTTATTCTCTCAAGTAGATAAAGTTATTGGTGATTATCAAAGTTCAGTTAGAACTAAAAAAGGTGATTTGATAGAATGGAAACTAACTTTAAACGAAAATGGAACATTTTTCTTCCAATATTATTCAAACGATAAATTTCAAGTTCCATCAGAAAAAAACATTTATGGTAAAGGGACATGGACTATGGAAAATAATGTGATATCATTCTTTTCTGATAAACAAAAAGATATTGATGAGAAAAACACTTTGGACTTTACTAATTCCAAGGCAAGATTTATAACAAAACCAACCAAAAACAAAACTGATCAAATAATTATAACAAGACTCCAATTCTTAAAATCAGATATTTTCTGGATGGCAAAAACTGAAATATTAAAGATATAAAATTCATTAATATAGTTAGTTATAACATTAAACCTATTTTTTATCAAACCCAATAAGTTTTAGTACTAGTTGGGTTTTTTATTGTTTTTGAATAAAATCAAATTCAATGAACCAACCTTCTATTATTCTAACAATAACCACAAACAAAAACGTAATTTCTATTTTTTCAGAAATCGATTTTTCTGTAGCACAACGTGACGGTTTATTTTTACGGAACAAATCGGAACCAAAAATTTCAGAATAAGAAAAAGTGATATAGGTTATACAACCAATATCCTATTAGCACCGATAAAGAAATTACCATAGAATTATTAGAAAACGGAAAAGCAAAAGTAAACGCAGAAACCGGAATTTTAACTTGGGATGTTAAACTCAGCACAGGAGATACCAAGAAATTCAGAATCAGTTATAAGATTAAATATCCGAAGGATAAGTTTATAGATAATTTGTAATTTATAAACCTGACAGGTTTCAGAAACCTGTCAGGTTTTTTACTTTTTTTTAAGGAGCTGGATTCGGAATTAATTCCTGAATTTTCTCTATTTCAGCTACGATTTCGTCTGATAAAACAGTGTCAAAAGCAGTTATGTTTTCTTGCAATTGTTCCATAGTGGTAGCACCAATAATAGTTGACGTTACAAATTTTTGACGATGTACAAAAGCAATTGCCATTTGGGTTAATGTCAAACCGTTAGCTTCTGCTAATTCTTTGTATAATTTGGTTGCCCTGAAGCAGTTTTCATTGGTATAACGAACAAAATTTGGAAACAATTTCATGCGAGAGTTTTCGGGATAACCATTCAAATATTTTCCAGATAAAAATCCGAAACCAAGTGGAGAATACGCCAGTAATCCAACATTTTCTCGCATTCCAATTTCTGACAAACCAACTTCATACAATCGGTTCAATAACGAAAACGGATTTTGAATCGTTGCAATTCTTGGTAAACCGTGTTTCTCGCTTTCCATTAAAAAACGCATTACACCCCACGGATTTTCATTTGAAAGTCCAATGTGTTTGATTTTCCCTTCTTTGATTAATCCGTCGTAAACTGTTAATACATCAAAAATATTGTCTTGCCATTTTGTATCCAATTCCTGAACACCGCGTTTTTGAAACATATTCATGATGCGTTCTGGCCAATGCATTTGATATAAATCGATGTAATCGGTTTGAAGGTTTTTTAAACTTAATTCTACCGCTTCGTGAATACTTTTCTTTGAAAAATCTAATGGCTGACGAATGTACTCCATTCCACGATTTGGTCCCGCAATTTTAGTAGCTAAAACCAGTTTTTCTCTTTCTGAAGCACCAATTTTCTTTATCCAAGTTCCAATGTGACGTTCTGTACTTCCAAAGATTTGAGCGTTGCCACCAATTGGATACATTTCGGCGGTATCAATAAAATTAATTCCTTTTTCAAGAGCATAATCTAATTGACTGTGCGATTCACTTTCGGTATTTTGATTCCCAAAAGTCATCGTTCCTAAACAGATTTTGCTGACTTTTAGTTCGGTATTGGGTAGTGTTGTGTAGTTCATTTCAGGATTTGAAAATTTAAAGTTCAAAGTTACAAAGTTTAACCCAAAGAAAAAGGCTTGAATTTTAAACTCAAGCCTTTTTTATCAATCTTTTATGAAATGTTATAGATCATTCAACATTTTAGAAATCTCATCTAACTTAGGTGTTAGGATGATTTCGATTCTTCTGTTTTTTGCTTTTCCTTCAGCCGTTTCGTTGCTCATTAAAGGCGCATATTCACCACGACCCGCAGCTGTTAAGTTTTCTTTTTTCACTTTGGCGTTTGCTGATAAAATATTTACGATTGCTGTGGCACGTTTTGTAGATAAATCCCAATTGTTCTCTACTCCACCACCAATAGTTCCTGTGATTTTATCATTATCAGTATGCCCTTCAATTAAAACAGAAATGTCTGGATTATCTCCTAAAACTTTCCCAACTAAATCCACCGCTTTTTTACCTTCTGAACCAACAGTCCAACTACCTGATTCGAAAAGTAATTTGTTTTCCATAGAAACGTATACTTTTCCATCTCTTTCAGTTACAGTCAGACCTTTACCTTCAAATGCTTTTAAGGATTTAGATAAAGTTTCTTTCAGTTTTTTCATAGCCGCTTCTTTGTCAGCCATCATTTTTTCTAATTCGGCTAAACGAGTTGACGAAGCTTCTAAATCTTTTTTCAATTTGTTTAAACGATCTTGTTCCGCTGCTAAAGCTTTTTGTTTTGCTTCTAACTCGGCTAACAATTGTCTGTTTTTGTTAATATTCGCTTCTAAAGCATCGTTGCTGTCTTTTTCAAGAGCTGCATAAGACGCTTTCAAATTATCTAAACTCTTTTTGGTAGCAGCGTAATCTGCCGCTAATTTATCGCGTTCCGCTTTTGTTTTATCTAATTCCGTTTGAAGATTGTTTTTATCTAATTCCAACTGATTTTTATCGGTTTTTAGTAATCCATTTTCGTCAGATAAAGCGTTGTGTTCTTTCTTTAAATCTGCATATTTGTTTTCTAAATCTTGATAGATTTTTTTAGAAACACATGAAGTAGTTAAACTTAAAACTACACAAGCAAGGGCAATTTTTCTAATCATTTTGTATTATCGTTTTTGATTAATTGATTCTTATTTAATTTCTACTAAAACAGGGCAATGGTCGGAATGTTTGGCTTCTGGCAAAATTAGTGCTCTTTGAATTTTATCTTTCAAAGGTTCGGCTGCCAAACAATAATCGATTCTCCAACCCTTGTTATTATTTCGAGCATTGGCTCTGTAACTCCACCAACTGTAATTGTCTGGTTCTTTGTTTAAATGACGAAAGGTATCTATAAATCCGCTTTTCATGAAACCATCTAACCAAGCGCGTTCTTCAGGTAAAAATCCCGAAATCTTTGCATTTCTTATTGGATCATGAATATCGATTGCTTCGTGACAAATGTTGTAATCACCACAAATTACCAAGTTTGGAACTTCTTTTTTCAACTCATTAACATAGTTTTGAAAATCGTCCATGAACATGAACTTATGATCTAATCTATCAATATTTGTGCCAGATGGAAGATACAAACTCATAATAGAAACGTCTTCAAAATCTACTCGTAAATTTCTTCCTTCAAAATCCATGTGCTGAATTCCAGTTCCGAAAACTACATTTTTAGGTTCGATTTTTGACAAAACTGCCACACCACTATACCCTTTTTTTTCAGCTGGAAAATAATATTGGTAAGGATAACCTGCTGCTTCAATTTCTATTTTTGGGATTTGGTCTTCTGTAGCTTTAATTTCTTGAAGACAAATAACATCGGGATTTGCTTGTTGCAACCATTCTAAAAAACCTTTGGTAATGGCTGCTCGAATTCCGTTAACGTTGTATGATATGATTTTCATTTACTACTATAGCTTTTGACCAAATATAAGAAAAAGGTTTTTAAAAATAAAGATTAGATTTCATCGATTTCATAATTCACTAACTATCAAGCTACTAAAAAATATAACAAAATCGTCTTTTTTATTAGCAAATGAAAAGTGCTGAAAATTCATCAAAATTCTTATCTTTGTTTCTTGCTCAATAAACAAATTATAAATGGGTTTAGTTACTGCTAAAGAAGTTGCAAAGGCAATTAATGCTGACAAATATGGGGTTTTCGGGACTTTCTCGGGCTGGTTGCTCATGAAAGTGCTTAAGATTTCTTCGCTGAACAAAATTTATGACCGAAACAAACATTTGAGTGAATTGGAATTTTTGAATGCTATTTTAGATGAATTCCAAATCAAGTTCGAAATCCCAGAAGAAGATTTAAAACGTTTACCAAAAGACGGCGCTTATATTACTATTTCTAATCATCCACTTGGCGGAATTGACGGTATTTTACTTTTGAAATTAATGCTTGAAAGAGAACCGAATTTCAAAATTATTGCCAACTTTCTATTGCATCGCATCGAACCGATGAAACCGTACATTATGCCGGTTAATCCGTTTGAGAATCATAAAGATGCAAAATCAAGCGTTGTTGGAATTAAAGAAACGTTACGTCATTTAAGCGATGGAAAACCTTTAGGAATGTTTCCTGCTGGAGAAGTTTCTACTTATAAAGATGGTAAGTTAGTCGTAGATAAACCTTGGGAAGAAGGTGCAATAAAAGTCATTCGTAAAGCGCAAGTTCCGGTTATTCCTATTTATTTTCATGCTAAGAATAGTAGATTATTTTACTTCTTATCTAAAATAAATGACACACTTAGAACTGCAAAATTACCAAGTGAATTACTAACGCAAAAAGATAGAGTAATTAAAGTTCGTATTGGAAAACCTATTTCGGTAGCAGAACAAAACGAATACCAAGATATTGAAGCGTATGGTGATTTCTTACGTAAAAAAACCTATATGCTTTCGAATGCTTTTGAAGAGGAAAGTAAAATTAATTTACCAAAATTAAGCATTCCAAAACCTCCAAAGCAAATTGCGAAACCAGCAAATCATGATCAAATTTTAGAAGAGATGGCTTTTCTAAAAAATGGTGATTACCGATTATTACAAAGTAAAAATTATGAAGTTTACTTCGTAACCGCTGATAAAATTCCGAATATCTTACACGAAATTGGTCGTTTGCGCGAAATTACGTTTAGAGAAGTAGGTGAAGGAACAAACGAATCATTAGATTTAGATGCTTACGACAAATACTATCATCACATGTTTTTGTGGGATGAAGAAGCACAGTGTATTGCTGGTGCTTATCGTATGGGATTAGGTTCGCATATTTATCCAAAACACGGAATTGATGGTTTTTATTTGCATGAATTGTTCCGTTTTGAACCTGAATTGTATGATATGATGAGTAAATCTATCGAAATGGGTAGAGCGTTCATTATTAAAGAATACCAACAAAAACCAATGCCTTTGTTCTTGTTATGGAAAGGAATCGTTCACACGACTTTACATTATCCTGAACACAAATATTTAATTGGTGGTGTAAGTATTAGCAATCAGTTTTCTGAGTTTTCAAAATCGTTGATGATTGAATTCATGAAATCGCATTACTACGATCCATACATTGCGCAATATGTGCATCCGAAAAAAGAATTCAAGGTAAAACTGAAAGACGCTGATAAAGATTTTGTTTTTAACGAAACCGAATCGGACTTAAATAAATTTGACAAGATTATCGACGAACTAGAACCAGGAACTTTACGCTTACCGGTTTTAATTAAGAAATACATCAAACAAAACGCAAGAGTGGTTGCATTTAATGTAGATCCACTATTTAATAATGCGGTTGACGGATTAATGTATATTCGAATATCTGATATTCCTGAAAGCACTATGAAACCCGTAATGGAAGAGTTTCAAGCGGAATTGGAAAGAAAAGAGAAAGGCTAATCAATAGATTAGCCTTTTGTTTTTTTGTTGAAAATTATAAACTTTTCAAAAAATAAAATGGTTTATAAATCTACTTTAGTTTTCCATTTTCATAAAAGTTTTCAATAATCAATCCGTTTTCTTTAACACAAACTTCCTTACCATTTTTTTTACCATTTAAAAATTCACAATAGTATTTTAAAACTTCATTTTCATGTTCTTCCTCAAGAATTTTTGTCTCATTTAAATCATAATGTACTGTCCAAGTATATGTTCTATCAAAAGAATATTTTAATTTTTTATAAATTTTACCGTCTTCCAAATAAAATTTTATTTCAGCTATTCTCTTTTCTTTCCCTTTATAATATTGAGTAGTAGTTTTCAAAATCCCTTTTTCAAATTCCATCTCAAAAGATAAATGGTTACTCTTTTTAAATCCTTGAGCTATTCCAGAAAACAATTTTTTTGTCAGTGAATTATACACAAGGTTATTCTCCTTGTAAATATTCTCATAAGAAATCGTTTCTTGGCTGTAAATACAAAAATGTATAAAAAATAATATAATTGCTATTTTTTTCATAATACTGAAAACTACTCAATAACCTCAACTTTTTCCTTAAAATCTTCCCAAGCTTCTTTAGTTAAAATAGGTTTCGATTCTATCTTTTTACCTTTTAAATAATTCAAAATGGTTTTGGCTCTCGCTTCTGATTCGGGATGTGTGGAAACCCAATACGTATATTTGTGCAACTCATTATCAACGGATAATTCGTAAAGAAAATCAGCAAATGGTCTTGGATCGATATTCGCGTTAAGCAAATATTTTACGCTTTGAATGTCGGCTTCGGTTTCTAAACTTCTGTCGTAGGCTGATGATGAAAGTGTTTTTAAAATCTCACTTAAAACCGCACCATTTGAACCAGTCGTAATCGATAACAAAACGGAAAGACCAATTTCTTTCGACAATTTTTTCATTACGTGATTGCCTTCAATATGCGCAATTTCGTGACCTAAAACACCTAATAACGCTTGTTCGTTTTTACAAGCTTTTATTAAACCAGTGTAAACGACTAAATGATTATCCGGCATTGCAAAAGCATTTACTTCATCTTTGTCAATGATGTGTACTTTTAAACTGTCTCTTTCGATGCCGTTTTCTTTGCAAATGGGTAATAACAAGGAATCCAAAGTATTCACAATCGAATCATCAAAAATGATAGTTTCGGTATCTTCGATTTCGTTCCAAATGATATCACCAAGTGTTTTTTCGGTTCCAGTTTTAGCTTCTTTCACTTTAAAATGTTTCACAAAATCAATTTGCGATAACAACATCCAAACACCAAAAAATAGTGCTACAATTACTAATCCTTTACTTATTGTCTTCATTCGTTTTGCAAATTAAATTAGTAACATCTCCAAAAAAGAAGAATTCAGTGTGTTGTCCTTTTCTTACTTTAGTTGCGATAATTAAGGTAGAGAAAAACTCAATTAAGTTAAAAACCACTAACGTAATAATGTAAGCAAAGTAATAATTGGTTGCCTCTCCATCTTGAAAAAGAATAGACATAGTCCACCAAAAACCAGCACTATTAAAGAAAAACAAACCCAATTGAGAAACCAAAGCTTGTGTACAATGCCATTTTACAAACGTTGTACTTTTTCGGTTTCCTAAATAAAAGAAGATACTCGCCATTAAATTTAAAATAGGCAATGGCAAACCACCAATTACGGCTACTAATGACATCAAATAGCTATTCGACGCACGTTCTAGTTCCGATTCGTGGGGTTGATAATTAAATTTTGCTGTTGTAATCATAGATTTTTTTTAATGTTCCAAATCCAATTGGCTATTACCAGAATGATAAGTACAATTGCGACTTTTCGTTTTCTGAGTATAGTTTCAATTTTTAAATAAGTGGTGTAAAACGTTTCCTTTTTTTGAATGAAATCATAGCTAATCCAAACGGGAGCTATAATCATAATTAATCCAACAATTATACCAAAAGGATTGATTAAAATTGCTGAAAGAAAATTTCCGTGTGAAAGTTGCATTACAGAACGTGTAGTTCCGCAAGAAGGACAAGGAATAGTGGTTACTTTTTTAAACAGACAAACGGTAAATTCTTGACTTTGAATTTCGTGTTCGTGTTGCAACGAAAAAAGCAACCAACTATACCCTACAAAACAAGCGAATAAAAGAAATAGATATAGCTTGTTTTTATGCATTATTAGAACATAAAAGTTCTGTTGAATAACTCCATGTTTTTCTCTTTGGTAGCTCCTTGAATTAAAAACCAATCCACGATAGCCCAAACTCCTAAACCACCACAAGTAAGTAGTTTTCCAACTCCCATTCCAGTATCACCAATATAGAAACGGTCGATTCCGTAAGCTCCAGCAAAAATTGAAATTAATAAAGAAGTTGTTGGGTCTTTGAATTGAAGAGTTTGTACCATTGGCCATTTATCATCATCCATTTGTAATAAACGTTCTCTGATTGCGTTTAATTGATGACCTTCGAAAAATTTCGCATTCGTCATCATGAACATGTCTACTTTTTGTGATTCCATTGTAAAATTGTTTGTTTTAGTTGTCTCCTACTCGTAAGGCTTTTCGGACGCGCCATAAAATGCTAATATAAAAATATTTTCTTTATTAGTCTACAACCTAACAAATTGTTACAAACATTATTAATAAATCTTACAAATCTTGTCTACAATGGTTTGCGCTAATTTTTGATGACTTTCAAATGTCCAACCTGCAATATGTGGCGTTAACAATACGTTTTCAGCTTGTAAAAGATATTCAAAAGCAGTTGGTTTTTTGCCTTCAAACAAAGTTTCGAAAGATAGTTTTTCGTATTCTAAAACATCTAAACCAGCGCCTAAAATTTTTCCAGATTTTAAAGCTTGAACTAAATCTTCTGTTACAACTGAATTTCCTCTTGCCGTATTTATAAACCAAAACGGTTTTTTGAATTGATTAATGAAATCCGAATTTATCATTTTATCGGTTTCGGGTGTCCAAGGTGTGTGCAAACTTAAAACATCGGCTCTTTCTTGAAGTTCGGATAGTGAAACTTGAGATGCATTTTCATTTCCCATATTCGGTAAAATATCATGACATAAAACGGTTACATCAAATCCGCGTAATTTTTTAGCGAATGATTTTCCCATGTTGCCATAACCGATAATTCCGATGGTTTTACCTTCTAATTCATGTCCGCGATTGGGTTCACGCTTCCATTGACCCGATTTTACTTCGTTATTGGCTTTGTTTAGATTATTAAAAAGCGATAATAACATTCCGATAGCGTGTTCTCCAACAGCATTAGCATTTCCTTCTGGAGCAGCAATTAAATGAATTCCTTTCGCTGTAGCGTAATCACAATCGATACTTTCTAAACCAGCACCAACGCGCGCGATGAATTGCAAATTTGTAGCTTTATCTAAAAAGGTTTTATCAATTTTAAAACGACTTCGGATAACAATTCCGTGGTAGTTTTCAATTTTGGCTTCTACTTCTTGTTTGGATGAAGTAAAATCGGCTTCGTTATGAAAACCAGCTTGTTGCAATTGTTCCCAAAGTAACGGATGGTTGCTATCGATATGTAGTATTTTGATATTGGCTAAATTCATGTTTTGCAAATAAGATATAAAAGTACAAATAAAATGGAATCCAAAAAAAATGAGGCCATTACGACCTCATTCTTATTTTATAAGTTTAACCAAGATTCTGGATTTAGTGTTGTTGTATTTTGTAATACTAAAAACTTAATTACCGCACTTCCAGAAGAATCGGTGTGAATTTTTCCAATATTTTGTTTGATTGTTACCTTTTGACCTTTACTCACACTAACAGAAGATAAATTCAAATAAACAGTAATAAAATCTCCATGCTGAATATAAACCGCTTTATTGTTTGCCGAAATTACCTGAACTTGCAACACTTCGCCACCAAAAACAGCTCTTGCCGAAGCACCTGGTTTTGTTGAAATTTCAACACCACTATTATGAATGGTCAAATTTTTATGAACTGGATGCGGTTGATCGCCATGTTTTAACGAAATATAACCATCAACTACTGGCCATGGTAACTTACCTCTATTCGCTTTGAAATTATCTGAAACTACTTTACCTTCAGCAGATAAAACGAATTTTGTTGCGGCAGTTGTTCCTGCCTTTGGAGCAGTCGTTCCTGTTTTAGCAGCATTTCTCTTATTAGCTTCTGCAATTTCTGCGGCAATTAATTTTTTGATTTTTGCATCAATATCTTTTGCTTCTTTTTGCTTCTTACTAATTTCAGCCGATATTTTCTTTTTATCTTTTTGAATCAGTTTAGCTAAACGTTCTTGTTCTTGCTTTTCTTTTTCTAATTCTTGTTTTTCTTTTTCGGTTTGCGCTAAAACAACTTCTTTTTCTTTTTTACTTTCTGACAATCGTTTTTCTGCAACTACTAATTTATTTTGTTTGTCTTTGATTTCTTCTCCTTGCATTTTTCTAAATCCGGCATATTGTTTCATATATTGGATTCTTTTATAAGCTTGAAGAAAATTTTCTGCTGAAAGAATAAACATAATTCTGCTTTGCTCGTTTCTACTCTTGTATGATTTTACAATCATTTTTTCGTAGTCTTCTTTTAGCACTTTTAATTCTCTATTTAACTTGTTCATTTCTAACTGCGTTAAATAGATTTCGTCGCTCAATAAACGTGTTTGCTTTGCTGTTGTATTGAGTAATTTTTGTCGCAATTGAATTAGCCCTTTTTGTTCATTAATTTGTTTTAAAACCGATTTTTCTTTCTTTTTCTCTGCTTCTAAACGCGATTTGTTTTCTGAAATTTCTTTCAGAATTTGTGCTTTACGCTCTTCTAACTTTTGCTGTTCAGAAGGTTGAGCAAAACATAGTGTTGTGATGAAAAAGAAAAATAGGATTTTAATGAATTGGTTCATGCAATAAGGATTTTTACAAAGGTAGTTTTTTTACTTAAATAAAAAATTAATTGATTTCAACAGCGGTGTAACCACTAGGTATTGAAAAAGGATAACTCAAATTTTCATTAAATGTTGTGTTCTTATACTCAATATCGATAGTCACTTTGTCTTTCTGTTCCGCTTTTATGTTGATTTCATTTGGTAAAAACATTCCTTTTTCTTCTTTGAACGAAGGATAACGAATTTCTAAATTTCGGTTTTGACTTGCTTGAGTTATCGTTTCTTTTTTCAATAAATAATTAGCACCTTCAAAATAAAATTCTTTGGCAATATCAGAACCATTTGGCAACGACAACTTAAACATTTTCTCTACTACTTCAGAAACCCATTTATCTTTTGTTAAATCGTCAATTGCTTTTCCAAGAAATAAATTCTGTACTTTTTGAAAATCCAAATCAGTTCCTAACCAATTGCTTAACATACTGAAATCGCCTTCAAAATAAGTATTATTTATCTTTTCATAATAGCTCACTTTTGTTGGAGTTATCATTGCTTTTGCCATAGGAATTCCTAAAAACTTAATGTTAATCCAAATGATTTCGTTTTTTTTGATGCGAATATCGGCATTCATAGAATGAGACTGTTTCTCATCTTCGTATTTAGCGTTTGCTCTAATATTTAGCGTTGAAAAATCGTGCTCGTTTTTATAATGACCATTAATAATCTTCGTTACTTCGATATTATCATTTGCTGCAGCTGTTGCAACGGCTTGCTTTGATTTGCATCCGATTAAAAAAACGATTAAAAAGGCTGATAGTATTGACTTCATTTATTTTTGTAATTGCTTTAATTTGTTGGTGTACACTTCTTTTTTAACCTTGTCATTCAAATTTTCGCAACTGATAATTAATTGTTTATAAAAATTAACATTGAAACGATTGTTGTAAATCCCCGATTCTGAAGGATTAAACTCAACTACAAAATCCAAGCCGTTTTCTAAAATGTTCTTTGCTTTTTTATATTCTTTAAGTTGATTGTATCCTAAACCTGCATAAAAATAAAACCCAACTTGTGTTGGAAATGACTCCAAATACTCTTCTGCTTTTTTACTAACCAACTGAAAATCTTGCTTCTGAATTAATACTTCTAAGTACAATTCCATAGCTTCAACATCATCAGAATTCTTTTTGATTCCTTTATCAAAATATTTCGAAGCATTTTCTAAATCATTCTTTTTCCAGAAAAACTTAGCTACTTCTTTAGCTACATTAATTTCTCTATCGTTATCAAAATAAGGAATTGCTTTATCGATATCTTTTAAATACGTTAGATTTTTAACTGCAAAAATTAAAAATTCATTAAAAACACGGTGTTTGATTTTTAAATCCATTCTATCGTTGTCCAGAACTTTAAACATTGATTTTGATGCGTTTTCACCATCATTATTATTCAAATGGAATTTTACCAAACTCACATGAGCCCAATCGGAATTTGGGATTTCTTTTTCCAATTGTTTTGCCACTTCAAAGGCTTTGTCTTCCTGATTGAAACTCGAGTATAAAACTATTAAGTCGATGTAATTCTGCTCGTCTTTAGGATTCTTTTTAATTGCTTCTTCTAATTGTTCTTTTTGTGGTTTTGTATAGGCATTCGATTCTTGAATCTTCAATTTATAGTATTCCATGGTGCTGGTCAACTTAGATTTCGATTCCATGTCTTTCAACAATTCTAACGCTTTTCCGTGTTGGTTGGTATTCATGTAAAGCGAAACCAAATCTTCTCTCATGTTACCATCAAACTCAATTAATTTTTCTACAATCGGGATTGATTTTTGATAATCTTTAGTTTGATAATACACGTCGTACAATCCGTTCCAATACCAACGTTGTTTGTTGTCTAACTCGACCGCTTTTTTGAAGGCACTTTCAGCATCAACATAATTTTTTAGGCTTAAATAATTTTTGCCTAATTCATATTGAAAAGCTGCATTTTTTGGGTCTTTTTCAATGCATTTTTGAATCGCTACAATAGCTTTATCATAATTTTCGATACCACGTTGTTTCATGGCTTCGTAAAAATTATCTTCGGTTTGGTTATCTACTAATGCGATGTCTTCAGGATTTTCTTGCGCATAAGAAAAGTTCCCAAAACTGAAAAGCAGAAAAGCTAAAAAAGCTATGTGTTTTTTATTTATCATCTATTCTAAAACCGAGTAATCGCCTATACTAATACTTGTAAAATTTCCATCAAAACTTGCATGATTCCCTATCATTGCGTTGTCTAATTTGGCATTTTTTATATGTGCGTGTGTTTGAATCAAGCTATTTTTTATGGTTGAATCAATTACGTGACACCCTTTTCCTAATGAAACATTTGGACCTACGGTTGCATTAATCAATACCACATCTTCACCAATGTAACATGGAGGAATTATGGTTGAGTTTTCTAATTTCACATCATAATCTACCAAATGTTCGCCATCGTTATGTAAAAAACCTAACATTCTCGTGTTGGTTTCTACTGTAACGTCTTTGTTTCCGCAATCCATCCATTCGTCTACTTTACCTGGTACAAATTTCATGCCTTTTGCCATCATTTGCTTGATACCATCGTTAATTTGGTATTCGCCGCCATGAATAATGTTATTATCAAGTACCGATTGCAATTCGTTTTTCAACACAGCAACATCTTTGAAATAGTAAATTCCAATAACAGCTAAATCCGAAACGAATTCTTTTGGTTTCTCTACCAATTCGATGATTTCTCCGTTTGCATTTAGGTTTACCACACCAAAAGCTTCTGGTTGGTCGACTTGTTTTACCCAAATTACGCTATCGGCGGTAGTGTCTAAATCAAAATCAGCACGAATTAATGTATCAGCATAAGCAATAACAGCTGGACCACTCAAAGAATCTTTGGCGCACATGATCGCATGACCTGTTCCTAAGGCTTCGTTTTGATAATAAATAGTTCCTTTTGCACCTAATTTTTGAGCAATGGCAATTAAATCATCTTCTACTTTTTTACCAAAACTCTCATGAATAATAAACGCAACTTCGTCTATTTTCTGATTTAAAACTCCGGCAATATCTTCTACTAATCTATGAACGATTGGTTTTCCTGCTACAGGAATTAATGGTTTTGGAATGGTTAATGTATGTGGGCGAAGACGTGAACCACGACCTGCCATTGGTACGATTATTTTCATGTTAGCCCCCTAACCCCCGAAGGGGGAATTCCTATTAGGGGTCAATAGGATTTTATTAATTAATTCAATTTATATTTAACTATTTACACAATTTTGTCAATTCCCCCTTTGGGGGTTAGGGGGCTTTACTTCACTCCTGTACTACCAAAACCGCCTTCTCCTCTTGAAGTTTCTGATAATTCTGATACTTCAAGCCATTCTGCGCGTTCGTGTTTGGCGATGATTAATTGAGCGATACGTTCTCCGTTTTCGATTACGAAATCTTCATTGGATAAATTTACTAAAATCACACCAATTTCTCCACGGTAATCGGCATCTACTGTTCCTGGCGAATTTAAAACGGTGATTCCTTTTTTGGCTGCTAAACCGCTTCTTGGTCTAACTTGTGCTTCAAAACCGATTGGTAATTCAATGAAAAGTCCGGTTTTTACGATGGTTCTTTCTAATGATTTTAAAGTAATAGGTTCTGATATATTCGCACGTAAATCCATTCCTGCCGAAGCTATGGTTTCGTAGTTTGGTAACTCGTGATTTGATTTATTGATGATTTTGATTTGCATATTATTTTCTTCTGATAATCGTTAAAATAGTTTCTTTTTCGTTTCGGTATACAAAGTAAGCAAAAAACAAGATAGATGCAATTCCGAATACATAAGTTTCACGTAAAATGGGTACATAAAATGAAATTCCCGAAAGCACTATTGCTAATCCCAAATAAGTAAAAATCGATTTCTTATCGTATGGAATTGGATATTTTTTTTGTCCCATGTAGTACGAAATAAACATCATGGTTCCGTAAGCCAAAATAGTAGCAATTGCAGAACCCATGTAACTGATAATTGGAATTAAAAGTAAATTTAAAACTAAAGTTACTATTGCTCCAACAATTGAAATATAAGCACCAATTCTGGTTTTATCAATTAACTTGTACCAAACGGATAAATTGGTATAAATGCCTAAAAAGAAATTTGCTAAAACTATTAACGGCACAACATCCATCGCATCCCAATAAATATCTTTTGGCACTAAAATTAATTTTAAAATATCAGCAAAAACGATAACACCTAAGCAAATAAACGAACCGAAAATGACAAAATATTTGGTAATTGTAGCATAGGTTTGTGGAGCGTTTTCATTTTTTGCGTGACTGAAGAAAAACGGTTCAATTCCTAAAGAATAAGCAGTACGGAACAACACCATAAACATTCCGATTTTGTAACAAGCAGAATAGGCTCCAATATCTGCCATGTCGACTTTCATCCAATCTAATAAAATTTTGTCGAAATGTTCGTTGATGGCAAAGGCAATTCCGGCCACTAAAATAGGCAAACCGTATTGCATCATTTTCTTCCACAAATCAGCATCAAATTGCCATTTGATTTTGAAATAATCGGGTAAAACGAAAAGTAATGTGACTAAACTTGCAATTAAATTTGCAACAAAAATGTACCCAATTTGAAAATCATCATGATAGATGGTTTGTAATAACGGATTTGATGATTCATTTGCTAAATCGGGTAAAAGAATTAAAAAGAAAACGTTTAACAACAAATTGATTAATACGTTTGAAATCTTAATCACAGCATATTTTATTGGACGACCTTCAGCTCTAATTTTGGAAAACGGAATAATCGCCAAAGCATCTAAAGCTAAAATCCAAATAGTGAAAACGACATATTCCACATTGATTTCTGACCAAAGCGCTAAATCTTTTCGGAACAAAAGGAATAATGCTAAAAATCCTATTGTTGACCAAAATAGTGAAATAGTGGATGTTGAAATTACTTTTCCTTTGTTTTCTTCAGAATTATAAAATCGGAAAAAAGCCGTTTCCATTCCGTAAGATAAGATTACGTTGAAGAAAACTAAATAGGAAAAAATAACGGAAACTTCACCCATTTTTTCTTTATCTGTAAGATAGTAGACAAAAATTGGATTTAGAATGAAGCTGATAATTCTTGGCAAAACGGTTGCTATGCCATAAATTGCAGTTTGTTTAAAAAGACTTTTGTAAAGACTCAATTTCCTTTGGTTTTAGAATAACAAATGTAATTAATTCTTTGGTTTTGTCGAAGGATAAAGCAACATTGGTTTTTCTTTAACTTCTTTAATAGTTTGACGAATTTCTTTTCCGTTTTTAAAAAAAATTAAAACGGCATCTTTTTCGGCTAAGGTTAAAGCATTTTTTGTACTGGTGTAAATTTTGGTATCATCACCTTCAAACTTTTGTTGATTGCCTTCGGTTTTTATTCTTGCAATAAAATGTAATGCATCTTGTTTTTCAAAAGGCGATTCATGCCCTCTAAAAATTACTTTTTTTAGTTCAATTCCTTCGCTTAATTCGGTTTTTAAATCAACGTAAAAATTGATACCGCTTCCACCACCTCGAACACCAGCAACCCAAGTTTCATAAGATGCCGATAAATTGTTTTCTTGCACTATTGTTTCAGTTGTTTTACAAGAGATTAATGTTGTGGCAAAGAATATGGTTAAAATATACTGAATCATAATAAATTTCGTTTTGATAAAGTTACTGAATTTATTATTGCAAAAAACAATCCAAAAGCATTGTTTAGCATAATATTTTAATACTTTCGCAAGACTATTTGTAAGATTATGACACGATTTTTATTTGTACTCCTTTTTGTTACTGCTACCATTTTTTCTCAACAAAAAATTGAAACCAAAAAAGTTCTCTCAACCCTTTCAAAACACGGAATTACGATACAAGACGATTATGCTTGGTTAGAAAACACTTCTAACAAAGAAGTTGCCGATTGGGTAACATTACAAAATAATTTTAGTGAAGAAAAACTATCTGAATTGGCTAAAAATTATAATTTTTCATTCAAAATAAAAGATTATGATTATTTGTCTACGAATGGATTGCCGGGTAAAAAAGGGAAATATTTTTACAACACCTATAGAGTAGATAAAAACAAACCAAGCGTTTTATATTACAGAGAAAGTTTAAATGATTTAGGAAAACCGTTGGTTGATCCGTTTGATGTTTACAAAGATGCGAATGTAGTTTTATCTGGTTATTATCCTTCCAAAAATTCCAAATATTTGGCTTTTAAAATTAGTCCTAATGGAAGTGATAGACAAGAAATTAAATTTAAAGACTTTGCCAACAAAAAATATCTTGATGATGTTTTAACCGATATTAAATTTTCTAATGTTGCTTGGAATGACGATAAAGGAGTTTTTTACAAGAAAAATTCAAACAAAGAGTTCTTTGCAAAAGATTCTACCTATCAATTATACTATCATAAAATTGGAGATATTCAAAGTAAAGACCAATTGGTTTTTGATACTTCAAATACAAAATCAAACTTTAGTTTTTTTACCAAACAAAATAAATTATTTATTGTTGAAACAAGCGAAGATGAAACTACTAAAAACTACTATTATTCCACAATTGAAAACGAATCATTTCAATTTAAAAACTTCATAAAAGATGACAAAAGTAATCTTGAACTTTTAAATATTATTAACGATAAGTTTTACTTTTCGGATGAAAAATATTCTTGGGGAAATATAAGTTATTTTGATATAAATAATAGAACAGAAAATACTGTTTTAATTCCTCAAGTTTATTCTCATTTACTTGTTGGAGCCACATTTTTAGAAAATTATATTATTTGTAAGTATGACAATATGGGCAAATATTACATGTCTATTTATGATTATACCGGAAAATTTATTCGAAAATTTGAAGCACCACACAATATGGATTTTCAAATTAGATTTTATGACGAAAAAACAAATGAACTTTTTGTTACGTTTTATTCTTACACCATTTCTTCATTAAATTACAAGTTGAATATTACTACTGGAGCTAACGATATTTATTTTAATGATTTTATTCAACCAAAACCAACCTTATTCCCATTTAACTATTTTGAAACCAAAACGATTACTTATAAAAGTAGAGACAATAAAGATATTCCGATTGTAATTATTCACAAAAAAGGAATTGAGCTTAATGGAAACAATCCCACTTTATTAAGAGCTTATGGCGGTTTTGGAAGTGTTAGTAGTCCAAATTATGACACTGGGTTATTGCATTTTTTAGAAAAAGGTGGTGTTTATGCCTTTGCGAAAGTTAGAGGTGGTGGCGAAAAAGGAAAAAACTGGCACAAAGAAGGAAAGGGATTGAAAAAAATCAATTCGATTAACGATTTTGTGGATGCTGCTGAGTTTTTAATTCGAGAAAAATACACCAATCCAAATAAATTAGCCATTAATGGTGGTTCACATGGTGGATTGGTCGTTGGAGCTGCAATGACACAACGCCCTGATTTATTCAAAGTCGTTATTTCTGAAATGGGAAGATTAGATATGGCTACTCTTGATAAATACACTTCTGGAATACATCATTTCGATGAATATGGAAATCCAAATAATAAAGAAGAGTTTCAATCTTTGATTTCTTATTCGCCTTATCACACGATTAAAGAAGATATAAATTATCCAACTTGTTTAATTATTACTTCTGAAAACGACGATAGAGTTCCGCCTTTTCAATCGTATAAATTTGCGGCTAGATTACAAAATAGAACTGCACAGAAGAATCCAATTTATCTGAAAGTAAATAAAACGGCTGGTCATTCTGGAAACATTTCAAGCTACGAGAAAAGAGTAAAACAACAAAGCGAATTTTATAGTTTTATTTGGGAATACTTGAATAATTAATCCTTCAAATATTTCACAAAATGAAACCCTTTCGGCACAAAACCATGATTCATGTAGAATTTTTGGGCGCCAAAATTGGTCGTATACGCATCTAAAGCAATCATGTTACAATTTTCATCGATTGCTTTTTGATTGAGATATTCGGTCATGATACTGCCAATTCCCTTGGAACGAAAATCTTCATGAACCACCACATTATCCATTTCTAGATATTTACCACTCCACAATTTAGTTCCAATCCAAAATCCAGCTAAACCCATGGTAATTCCGTTTTCCACTACAATTAATTGTTTGTAATTATGTGGAATCATTTTATCTAACAAATCGCCATAAATTTCAAGTGTATAATCGGGATATAGTTGTTTTATGATGGATAATTGCTCCAACATTTCGGCTTTAGTTCCTAATTCAATTAACTGTGGCATTTTATTTTTGTAATAGATTTTCGTTGAATAAGTCTAAAATTCTTCGGTATTCGTCAACCCAAGAATACGTTCTTTTAAATCCGTGGGCTTCCACTGGAAATACAGCTAAATCCCAGTCTTTTTTACCCAATTCTATAAATCGTTGCGTTAAACGAACAATATCTTGGAATTGTACGTTATCGTCTACCATTCCGTGCAACATTAACAATTTGTCTTGTAAATTATTCGCAAAATAAATTGGCGAACTTTTCTTATATGCTTCAGGATCGGTTTCTGGGAAATTTAAAATGTTTGATGTGTAACCGTGATTGTAATGCGCCCAATCGGTTACCGAACGTAAAGCGGCTCCAGCTTTGAATTCACCTGGTTCTGTCAACAAAGCCATTAATGTAATAAATCCACCATACGAACCGCCGTAAATTCCAACTCGATTAGCGTCAATTCCTGCTTTTTCTACTAAATATTTCTTTCCATCTAATTGATCGGATAAATCTTTTCCACCCATGTGTCGGTAAATTCCCGTTCTGAAATCGCGACCGTAACCATCGCTGGCTCTGTAATCGATATCTAAAACCGTGTAGCCTAAATCGGTAAGTAAATTGTGAAACATGAATTCTCTGTGATACGTGCTCCAATAATTGTGTGCATTTTGCAAATAACCTGCGCCGTGAACAAAAATGACTGCGGCTTTGTTTTTGTTTTCTACTTTTGGTTGGTATAAACGGGCATAAACTGTCGTTCCATCTTCCGCTTTAAATGTGATAACTTCTGGTGTTTTCCAGTTGTATTTTTTGAATTCTGTCGTAGTTGAAAACGTAATTTGTTTCAAATCGGAATTTGGTTTGTTAGCTCCAACGTACAATTCCCAAGGTTTATTTTTATACGAATAGCGCACCAAAAGTGTTTGTTCGTCAGGAGATAATTCCACTTCGTAGTTACCATCATTCGTTAAAATTCCGGTCATTTTTTTAGAAGCGATGTCCAATTTATAAAAACTTCTGTTTCCTGGATGCGTTGTTGTCGTGGTGATGTAAAATGATTTGGTATCATTCGATAATTGAATATTTCGAACTTCCCAATTGCCTTTTGTTAACGCTTCCTTTTTCTTGGTTTTCAGATTGTACGTGTACAAATGCGAAAAACCAGTAGCTTCCGATTGAAAATAAAAAGTCGAATTATCAATAAAACCTAAAGTTCCGCTACTAAAACTATAGCCTGGAATTCCAGGTCCGCCAATCCATGCTTCGTCATGTTGATGATCTAACTCGGTAATTTTTCCTGAAACTAAATCCAATTGTACAATCCAGCGGTGTTTGTTGTCTTGACTTCTGATTTCTAACACGGCATTTTTTCCGTCTTTGCTATACACTGGACTTTGCATTACTACTGGAATATCATATTCCGAATCGTCTTTTAAATTTTCATATTCTTGATAATATTTTGGTGCTTCTTTGATTCCTGTTAAATTGGAAAACGAAACGTAATACGTAGTATCTTTTTCTACATTGAAAATTCCGAATTTGTGCTTACTGAAATTTTTATCGGATACTTTTTCGCGAGCTTTTTTACTTTGAGTAAATCCATCATCCGTAATAAAATGTTCCACATTGGTCGAAGCTTGTGTTGGATAATCTGAAGTTCTAAAGGTTACAAATTTTCCGTCAGGCGAAACTTTTACTTGTTCTAAAGAAGATTTATCATAGAAAATTTCTTTTGGAAACTTCTCTTTTTTGGATTTGGATTGCGCTTCATACCAATCGTCTGCTTTTGCTTCATCGCGAACAAATTGAAACAATTCTTTTTGTTGATCTTTTAGAAATGAATCTTCTTCTTTTGACGATTTATTTTCTTTTCCAGTTCTAAAATTCGTTAATTGAACAATCGAAAAATCTTTAGTGTTGAATTGATATACATTACGATTTTGCTGAAAAAAGATAATATTAGGATCACTACTTCTTTGAACAGAAGCAATTCTATCTGCTAATTGAATGACTTTTTTAATCTTTTTTGTGGATTTGGTATACGCATACAAAACGCCTTGATTGGTATAATACACCACATCATAATCTTTCTGTGTAGCCATAAAATCCAAATCATAAATAGGATTTGAAGTCGTTACTTTTTGAGGCGATTTACTTGATTTGTTCCAAAAATAGGTGCTGTTATCGACTTCATTATTCGGATTCCAATCAAATAAAACGGTTTGCCCATCGATAGACCAACGGTGATTATCAGGCTGGTGCCCGATGAATTCGTCGCCTTTCATGATGTCTTCTAAACGAAGATTTTGAGCATTACCAAAAAAGGTGAAAAGTAGTAAGAAGAAACAGCAATATTTTTTCATTGGAAAATAGTTTGTATTCTTACAAATATACCAAAAAAAAGAAGTTCCGATTATTAGAGACTTCTTATAAATATGTTAATTGTAAATCATTTCTTTAATGAAATTAAATTTTACTTTCATTGTAATTCTTCTTTAATAACTCAAATTTACTTCTAGGATAAAATGGACTTATTCTGACGAAAATTCCTGATTTTAAAGTAATTTTCCCTTTTTTTAATGAACTAATATCATTGTAATCAATTTTCTTTTTCTCTAGGTAAAGACCATTTTTATCAAACTCGAAATGTTGGAAATTAAATATCTTATTAAAAAAAATAAACAAATAGATAGCCATGAAAATAAAAAGCAAAATAGTTGAATCATATTCTTCAGTTAATAAGCTAATTATAAAAAATATTGCAATAAATATTCCCATGAATATTATAAAAAAGCGAAAATACTTTACAAATTCATTAAATATTTTATCCATACTGATCTCTAATGTTTGATTATTTTACAAATATAAAACAAAAAAGTCCCGAATAAATCGGGAAATATTTCTTTGTGGGCACTGAATGCAATTCAGCGCAATCAGGATTTTTTTTAATTTTTACATTTCAGTTTTACAGAATTGGAAATTAAAATTCCATGAAAAACTTCATATCCGTTTTTATTTAATTCTTTTAATTGATCCTTGTTTAAAAAATCCAAAATCATTTTTTTATCCTGTTTAAATCCTAACCTAAAGTCATATTCATTTTTTGAATCAAGAAAAATAAAACTATAATCTCCAATTAAAGAATTATTTCTATCGTTTAAAATGGGTAAATAAACTACGCTTCTAAAAATTCTTGATTCATTTGGCTGTAATGTGATTAAATTTTCATTAAACAAACTTTCTCCATAATTGATGTATTTATCAGAAAATTCATTACTCAATATTTTTAAATTCTTTTCATTGCAATCATCTTTAAAATTTGATGTTCCTATTTTATTTTGAGACATATCATAATCAATATTCAATAAAAAATTTAAACCTCCTAAATTTAAATCTAACTTGTTTTCAAATTCATTTTTATAAATACCTGCAAATGATTCAATTTTTTTATAGTCCAGAAAAATAACATATTTTTTATCACTAACATTTGTAATTTTAAAATCAATTCTATTAAGGGCTTTTTCTCTCTGTTCGTCAGAATACACAACAATTTCTGACTTAAGTTGTTCGGGATTAACTTGAATAAAGTTGATTTCATTATTTAATAACTCGAATTCCAAATCCTCTTTTACAGAAGACTCTGTTGATTCAGCTTTTTCTTTACAACCAAATAAACATATTAAAATTATAACAAATATAAATTTCATACTATTAAAGATTTATCATCCTCACAAATATAAAACAAAAAAGTCCCGAATAAATCGGGACTCTTTATAATATCTGAATTAAAATTAGTTATTCAAAGCTTCTGCTCCACCAACGATTTCTAAGATTTCGTTTGTAATAGCTGCTTGACGCGCTTTGTTGTATGTTAATTTTAATTGGTCTCTTAATTCTGTAGCGTTATCGGTTGCTTTATGCATTGCTGTCATACGTGCTCCGTGTTCTGCTGCAAATGAATCTCTAATTGATTTGTATAATTGTGTTTTTAATGATTTTGGAATCAAAGTCAACACAATTTCTTCTTTAGATGGTTCAAAAATATAATCAGAAGCTACTACTTCGCCACCAACAATTGGAGCTAAAGGTAAAAACTGTTGTGTTCTTACAATTTGAGTTGCAGCATTTTTAAATTCGTTATAAACGATTTCGATTTTATCGTAATCACCTTTCACAAATTTATCCATTAATTGTTGTGCAATATCAGAAGCATTTTCGAAAGTTAATTTGTCAAAAATAACATTGTTAACTTCGATTACGTTGTTAGTTTTACGTAAAACATCGTTTCCTTTTTTACCAATAGCAAAAATATCTACTTGTTTTCCAGCATACGTATCAGCAACTGCTTTTGCTTGTTTAATTACATTGGTATTAAACGCACCACACAAACCTCTGTTTGAAGTAATTGCTACGATAAGTACTTTTTTCACTTCTCTTTGAGCTGTAAAAGCACCACCAACTTCTCCTTCAAGAGTTGCACTTAAGTTTTGTAATAGCTCAGTAAGTTTTTCTGCATACGGACGCATTGCTGTAATAGCATCTTGCGCTTTTTTTAATTTTGCAGCAGAAACCATTTTCATCGCCGATGTAATTTGCATCGTAGATGAAACAGAAGTAATCCTATTACGTATTTCCTTTAAGTTTGCCATGTTTTTATAGTAATTAGTAATTAGTGAATAGTAATTAGCTCTTCACTAATCACTATTCACTTTTCACTGAAAATTAATTATATTTTGCTGAAATTTCTTTCGCTACTTTTTCTAAAACGTCAGTGATTGCGTCATCAAACTTACCTGCTTTAAGTGCGTCTAATGTATCTCTGTGTTTAGCGTTTAAGTATTCTAAGAAATCTTTTTCAAATTCTTTTACTTTTACAACTGGTACATTTCTTAACAAGTTTTTAGAACCTGCATAAATGATAGCCACCTGATCTTCTACTGTAAAAGGAGAGTTTAAACCTTGTTTTAAGATTTCAACGTTTCTTTTTCCTTTTTCAATAACGTTTAAAGTTACAGCATCTAAGTCAGAACCAAATTTCGCGAAAGCTTCTAATTCACGGAATTGTGCTTGGTCTAATTTTAAAGTCCCTGATACTTTTTTCATTGATTTAATCTGTGCATTACCTCCAACACGAGATACAGAAATACCTACGTTAATAGCAGGACGAACTCCAGAGTTGAATAAATCACCATCTAAGAAGATCTGTCCGTCTGTAATCGAAATTACGTTTGTTGGGATATATGCAGAAACGTCACCTGCTTGTGTTTCGATAATTGGTAACGCTGTTAACGAACCACCACCTTTAACGATTCCTTTGATAGAATCTGGTAAGTCATTCATGTTTCTAGCGATTTCGTCGTTGTTAATTACTTTACAAGCTCTTTCTAATAAACGAGAGTGTAAGTAGAAAACGTCTCCAGGGTAAGCCTCACGTCCTGGTGGTCTTCTTAATAATAAAGACACCTCACGGTAAGCAACTGCTTGTTTAGATAAATCATCATATACAATTAAAGCTGGACGACCAGAATCTCTAAAATACTCACCAATTGCAGCACCTGCCATAGGAGCATATACTTGCATTGGAGCTGGATCAGAAGCATTTGCAGCAACAATAACTGTATAAGCCATTGCACCTTTTTCTTCTAACATTTTTGCGATTCCTGCTACAGTTGAAGCTTTTTGTCCAATTGCAACATATATACAGAATACAGGTTTTCCTGCATCGTAAAATTCTTTTTGATTTAAGATGGTATCAATACAAACTGTTGATTTACCAGTTTGACGGTCACCAATAACCAACTCACGTTGTCCTCTACCAACTGGAATCATAGCATCAACTGCTTTTACTCCTGTTTGTAACGGTTCAGTTACTGGCTGACGGAAGATAACACCAGGAGCTTTTCTTTCTAATGGCATCTCGAATAACTCACCACCGATTGGACCTTTACCATCAATTGGGTTACCTAAAGTATCCACAACACGACCTACCATTTGTTCTCCTACTTTAAGAGAAGCAATACGTTGTGTTCTTTTTACTGTAGAACCTTCTTTGATTCCTGTAGATGGTCCTAAAAGTACCACCCCAACATTGTCTTCTTCTAAGTTCAATACGATAGCTTCTAATCCGTTTTCGAATTGTACTAACTCTCCGTATTGAGCGTTTGATAATCCGTAAACACGAGCGATACCGTCTCCAACTTGAAGTACTGTTCCAACTTCTTCTAACGATGCACCAGATTCAAAACCTGATAATTGTTGTTTTAATATTGCTGAAATTTCAGCAGGTTTAATTTCCGCCATTTTGATATATCTTTAATGGTATATTAATTACTAAACTCTCTTTTTAAATTTTGCAATCTGCTTGCAACAGATGCATTGTATTGTTTGTCGCCCATTCTTAAAATAAATCCTCCAATGATAGCAGGATCTACAATGTTTTGAATGGTAATATTTTTATTTGAAAACGATGCAATTTTTGCCAATACTTTAGCTTCTAACTCAGGCGTAATTGGGAAAGCGGTAGTTACCTTTGCAATCTCAATTCCGTTAAGTTCATCGTATAAAGCATTGAATTGTAAAGCAACATCATTTAATAATTCAAATCTTTTGTTTACTAAAAGCAATTGAAATAATCCTTTTGTCTCTTTTTGAGCAGAAGCAAAAATTTCGTTTAAAGACGAAAATTTAATTTCACCTTTAACAACTGGACTTTGCAAGAAATCTTTTAACTCAGCGCTGTCTTTAATTGCGTTAACAATTGAAGTCATATCTGAATTTACAGCTTGTGTGCTGTTGTTCACTTGGGCAATGTCCAAAATGGCTTTAGCGTATCGAATTGCTGCTCTAGTTCCTGCCATGATATTAGTTTAATTTAGCGTCACCTAACATTTTCTCAACTAATTTAGTTTGAGCTTCTTTGTTAGATAATTCTCCTTTTAATAATGTCTCAGCAATTTCTAATGACAAAGAAGAAACTTGATTTTTCAATTCTGCCATCGCTGCATTTTTCTCACTTTCGATTGTTGCTTTCGCAGATTCAATCATTGCTGCTCCTTGAACTTGTGCTTCAGATTTAGCATCAGCAATCATTTTTTCTTTGATTTCTCTTGCTTCTTTAATCATCAAGTCTCTTTCAGCTCTTGCTTCAGCTAATAATTTTTCATTATCCGCTTTAAGATTTTGCATGTCTTTCTTAGCGTTTTCAGCTGCTAACAAAGCATTTGAAATTCCTTCTTCACGGGCTGCTAAAGCAGTTAAGATAGGTTTCCAAGCAAATTTAGCTAATAATACAATTAATATTACTAAGATAATAGCTTGCCAAAAAAACAAACCATAAGAAAAATCGTTAATTAACTTCTCCATTTATATAGTCTTTATAAAATTCTTTTAAATTACTGTTTAATTAAACAACACTTGTAGCCAACCGCTACAGGTGTTGTTTTTTTTAATTAAGCTCCTAAGATTAAAGCACCGAATGCTAAACCTTCTAATAACGCTCCAATGATAATCATTGCAGTTTGGATTTTTCCAGCAGCTTCTGGTTGACGAGCAATAGCGTCCATTGCAGATCCACCGATTTTACCTAAACCTAAACCAGCTCCGATTACGATTAAACCAGCTCCTACTAAATTTGGAATTGTCATGATAATTGATTTATATAATTAAACAAAATTTATACTTATTAATGGTGATCGTCGTGATGATGATCTTGTACTGCCATACCTATAAATAAAGATGACAACATTGTAAAAATATACGCTTGTAAAAACGCTACTAATATTTCAATAACCGAAATAAACAAAGTTAACGCTAAAGAAACTGCTGTAGCTCCACCCACTGTTAATTGTTCTTTCATTAAAAATACGATTGCAATTAATCCCATTACTACTGTGTGACCCGCTGTAATGTTAGCAAAAAGACGAATCATTAATGAGAAAGGTTTTGTGAACATTCCTAACACCTCAATTGGAGCTAAGATAATTTTCATTGGTACAGGAACTCCAGGCATCCAAAAAATGTGTCCCCAATAATCTTTATTCGCACTGAATTGTGTAATAAAGAAGGTAAATAAAGCCGCACATAAAGTGAAAGCGATATTTCCTGTTACGTTAATTCCTAGCGGTGTTAATCCTAATAAGTTTAATAACCAAATTAAGAAGAATACCGTTAACAAATAAGGCATGAATTTTTTGTATTTTTTCTCACCAATATTTGGTCTAGCAATTTCGTCACGTACATATAATACAAGAGGCTCTAGTACTCTACTGAAACCTTTTGGTAAACTGTTATGTCCGTTTTTGTATGTTTTTGCTAATCCAACAAATAAAAAGAATAAAATTGCAGCAGTAAGAATCAACGATACTACATTTTTAGTCATCGAAAAATTCAAAGGCATTTTGTTTGTTGGGTGATGGTGATCATCCATAGTTAAATCACCCGCAGCATTGGTTTCGTAAATTTTTCCGTGGAATAATTTATAGAATTTACCATCTTCTTCAGCAACCGTTTCGCCATAATGGAATTTAGAAGCTGAAAAAACTTTCAATCCTCCGTCAATTAAAATTACTGGAAGTGGGAACCCATAATGTTTACCTTCAGCCTCATCAGCAAAAAATGTAAAATAGTAATCGTCTTGAAGGTGGTGCTGAATATGAGCATTAACAACTTCTTTTGGCGATTTCGCTCCTTCTGCGTGCTCTCCATGCGCTTCAACTTCTGTTGCGGCAGGTGCTGTGGCTACTTGTAAAGAATCAGTAGTTTCACTTGCAGAAAAAACCATTGAACTTGTTAAAAACAATATCGCTGTTAAAATGGAAATGGGTTTCCTTAAAATCATCATAACTATAATTCTTATGTTTCCTAAAAATTTTTGCAAAAGTACAATTTTAATTAATATTCCAAGTTTCTTGAATACATATTTTTTAAAGAATTATCGATTTTTCAATCCTTTATCTTTTTTTGTTTAATAATCTTATTACAAAATAGGCATCTAGACATAAAAAAATTAGAAAAGCGATGAAAAAATTAATTTTTAATTCTTTTGCGATAACCGTTCCTTGAAACAAAAATTGGGTAACAATCACATAACTCAGAATCACTTTTGCAGAGGTTAATCCTAAAAAGGCATACCCTAATTGTTCTTTTGCTTTTTTATCAATTTGAAGCAACGCTAATAAAACAAGCGCCGTTAAAACAGCCTGACTCACATAGGAAACCAAAAAGTTGGACATATTAAAATTTGCATCCAAAAACTGAGCGATTCCAAAATGAATTCCAAAAAGTATTCCGACTACTATTACTGCCTTGGCATAAACTGACATATCTTATTTATTTTTATTTATTTGATTCACTTGACTTATTACTTGATAAATGGCGATGAATACTCCAATTAATGTAAATATCTTAAAATTGGTTTCTTCTACATTACTATTCGTTTCATCTAACCAAGATCCTAAGTAGGAAAATCCAAAAATAACTAATCCCATTTGAAATGGGATAGTGATTAGAGCTAACCATTTATTAGGTTGTCTTTTTTTGGAATCCATAGAATTTAGGATTTATTTTGTTTCCTACTAAATTTATGAACTACGCATTTCACAACTAGCTTCAAATCGAGCTCCTGGCTCTACGGCAAGTTTCCCAACGATTACTTCTCCTGTTATGTGCGCTTTTGATTTTACATTTAACATGCCTTCGGCCTGAAGTTTTCCAGAAAAAACACCTTCGATATCGATGCTTTTACAAATGATATCGCCAATAACTTCTCCTGTAGGACCAATTACTATTTTTCCTTCGGAAGTAAAATTACCTTTTAGTTTTCCATCTAAACGAAAATCTGCCAAAGTAGTGATGTCTCCAGTAATAGTAGTTCCATCTACAATTCTATTGGTTTTGCCTAATAAATGATCTTGGTTTTTCACTTTTTCAAACATATTAATAGGTATTGGGGTTATTTATTTAACAAAATCCATTCTTGCAACTTCTTCTTCATCTGTACAATCTTGTAATCCTCTGTTGAAATGATATGAACTTTGTCTGTTACTTTATAATTTTTATGCAATTGTAGTACCGATAACACTGATATCGCAGCATCTTTATTGTCAAAACCATGAATTACAATAAAGTTATCGGTTAAGGTATAAATATCTTCAGACGATTTTAACGCTACTGCATTGGTGTCTTTAATGTATTTTGTTACTTTATCTGTTAGATTTTTGACTTCTTTTCCGTAAGGATACGTTTTAGGGAAGATAATTTTGTAACTCGTTGGTTGAGCTAAACCGAAATCAAGTGCTTCAATTAAAGGCACTTCCATTTGCACCATTTTTTCGGCTTGTTTTCCTTCATCAACATTAGGATATGTAAGTGCAACAAAATTTAATACTTTTTTGTATTCTTCAACCCCTTTTAATCTTCCTACTATTTTCGCTTTAAGCATTTCAAATTTCGGCAAAGATTCTTCACCTGCAAATCTAAAAATGGCTTCGTCAACTTCTACAAAAACTTCTCTTAATTGATTGTTTTCAAACTTCTTATACAAAGCATTAAATACCAATTCTGGATTATCGTTATCTGTAATTTCAACTTCTGGATTATTCAAAATTTGAGCATAACGACTTTCAGGGTATTGCGACAAGATTTGTTGTTTCATATCTGCCGCTTTTGAAGGCGAAATTTGCTGATAGATTTTATACAGATTATACATTGCTGGAAGTACCAAACGCTCTTCTGGTTTGTTTTTTAACAATTGCTCTAAACGAGAAGCAGCCAATTCGTATTCTTTAAATTTTTCTTTGTAGATAAGTCCAAGTTGATAATAAGCAAAGTTTCGGTCTTTGGCTAAACTATCTAAAAATTTTGAGTCTGTTGGAATTTGAGCTAAATAAAATTGTGCATCGTACTTTGGATTGATTTCCTTTTCTGCAACTGAATCTTTTTGATCAACATCAATATTTTCATCGTCAGCATTATTCAAATCTTTTGCGTTTTTTGAACCTAATCTCCAATCATCGGCAAGTGGTCGTTTTCCCCATCTTGCCTGAAATTCTTTCTTACCAAGTTCTACCGCCACCGGATTATAAAAATAAAAGCTGTTTCCGTTACTATCAGTATTCATTCCTGGAGGCACCATAGGAGAAACCCCCATATCAATAACCTTTGTATCCTTTTTCCCAGAAGTATTTACATTTACCGAAGAGTTATTATTAAGACTTGCTTGAAGATTAGCTTCTTTCTCTGCTTTTGCGGCGGCGATTTTAGCCTTTTTCTCGTCTTCAATTTTTAATTTAGCGATATACTTTTGATAATATAGATTCCTGTCAGAATCATTCATTGCTACAACCGATAAAATACTATCGTTTTGTTGTGCAATAGTCTCATATTTAATAACATCTTCTAAATTATCTCTTTTTTTCTTTATTTTTCGATATTCACGTGTTCTATCGTTTAATCGTAATAAAGTACTATCGTAATATTTACCTGCTGTTTTGTATTGGGCTTCTTTAAAATAAATTTCTCCAATATTTCTATAATTTGAAGAAACTAAATAGCTGTCTTGTGAAACCGATTTTATCGATTTATTATAGTACCATTTTGCCTTTTGATTTAAGCCTTGCTTGTCATAAAAAATTCCCATTTGATGATTCAAGACATCCAAATAAGGTCGGTTTTCTCTATCCTCTAAAAGTTTATTGAATTTTTCGACAAACGCTAATGTATCGCCTTTTTTATAATCAAATTGCAGTGCTTGTTTAGCATGCGATTGAACAACATATCTGCGTGGCGATTTTCTATTCATGTCAATTACTTCCTGAAAAGTCGCATAAGCACTGTCATTATACTGAAGATTCTCGTATAACTGTCCTAAAATAAAAGTATAACGTGCTTTTTCTTCATTGTCGTTAGTGGCTTCTTTTGCAACTTTTAAAGCAGCAATAGCAGTATCTTTAACTTGAATATTCATGTAAGCTTGTGCCAACATTGCATTAGCATCTGCTAAATCTTGACCTTGAATTTTATCGTCTTTTAAAAGTCTTTTCAGATTTTTGATAGCAACATCTTCGTTATCTAATCGAATATTAACTTTCTCACGCCATACTTTTGCGTGATAAATTCGGTCACTCAAAGGGTATTTGTATAGAATGTAATTTAATGCTTCTAAAGATGGGATAAATCGATTTTCGTAATAACGAGCCTTTGCTAACAACAAATACGCTTCATCCATTTGCGGATTTTTTTCAGTTCCAGCAATATTCATGGAATGCGTTTGAATTGCTTTTACTGCTTTTTCTTCGGCACGTTCAAAATTTTGGTTCTTTGTTTGACCAGGTAAAATAGCCTCTTCAGCATCTGATGTTCGCTCCACCGGAAGGACTTCCCAAAAATTGTCTTTATAGGTTGTTTTTAATTCTTCTAAACCTTTGGTTAAAGCCAAATTTCCGTTATATAAAACGTTATATTCGGTAGTAACAGCGTGAAAATTGCGATTAATAAATTTATCTTTCTTGACAGAACATGCTATCAAAAAAAACAAAAAACCTACGACAAGAGAGTATTTAATTATGGTGCTTTTCAATGTAAAAACGTTTTTGTACTTAAACTACTAAAATCACTTTTTAGTATGTATAGAATGGTAAAAATACGTTTCTTTTTTTGATGTGAAAAAAAATAGTAGACTTTTTGTTAATCAAACACGTTTTTAAGGTCTTTTATCACCTTAAATGCCACATCAATTTGATCATCGCTAACAATAATTGTAAACTCGTTTGTTGTTGAAATTACTTCGTGAATGATAATTCCTTCCCAAGCTAATCTTTGAAAAATATAGTAGTAAACTCCAGGAGTTGAAATGTTTTCTTGTGGTAATTTTACCGTGATAGAAGAAAGATTTTCAATCTTGTGTGTTAGTTTTTCATTCTTAAAAATAGCTTCAACCATTGGCTCAACCGAAGTACTGGTTACAATATTGGTTTCATTTACTCCACGAGATGAAGTGTAAAAAATATCTTGTTGCTTATTAATTTCAGAAATTAGTTTAGCCTGATTGTCTAAAAGGGTGTCCGAAATTACGTAAGTGAAATCTGTTAACGAAGAACGAACCGTGATTTCGCCAATATTTTTTAAGACCTTTGAAATTTTATAGTTGATTTTAAAATCCAACTCTTCAGAAAGTCTTTTTAATGACATAACTACTGCGCCTTGTTTTACATCTTTACCTAAATGCGCTTCTAATTCAGGCATCATAATACGAGCTAAAGAAGTTAAATTAATAATTCCTTGCGAAAGCGAACTCAATAAAAAAGGCTTAGATTTAATGTATTGCTCTACTACTGAAGATATTGTTTTCATGTTTTTAGTTGTTTGTTGGGCGCAAAGATAAAAACAAAAAACAATTTGTTACAAATTTAACATTAAAAATAATAAAATGCTTCTTCGATGTGTTCTATAACAAATTCTGTATTTTCTTTGTGAATGGCAACAATATCAAATCGCACTTCAACATCTAAATCGTTTTGGGTAACGTATTCATTTATAGCTTTTACCAATAATTGAATTTTCTTAGGCTTTACAAATTCTTGTGGCAAACCAAAATCTAAACTCGAACGCGTTTTCACTTCAACAACTGCCAAAATATTTTCTTTTTGAGCAATAATATCAATTTCAGCTTTATCAAAAACCCAATTCGTTTCTAAGATTTCATAGCCGTTTTTTTCTAAGAAATCAACTGCTAATTCTTCTCCAAATTTTCCTAAATCATTGTGTTCCGCCATTTGTTAAAGTATTCAGAATTTAGTGTTCAGTTATTTGAAAGACAAAATCACTTCTTTTTCGTTCACTTCAAAATCTACTTGTTTTCCAAGAATCAAAGTTCGATTGTCTTTTTGATGTCCCGCTGGAAATTCAAACACGATTGGAATGTTATATTCTTTGGCAATTGCAGTAATAATTTGCACTTCATTTTGCCCAAACGGAATTTCGTTATCGTGCATATCGGCCATACTTCCCACAATAATTCCATTTACATTTTCGAAATAGCCATTGCGTTTTAGGTTGTACATCATTCTATCAATGTGATACAAATATTCGTCCAAATCTTCAATAAAAAGAATTTTTCCTTTCGTATCAATCGATGATTTTGAACCCAATAAACTATATAAAATCGAAATATTTCCTCCTACTAATTCGCCTGAAGCTTTTCCTTTTACATCATATGGTTTTGATGGAATTGTATACGAAATCGCCTCTCCAAAAAGTGCTTTTCGCAGCGTTTCTTTTACTTCTTCTGGCGCTTTTGGAACTGTAAATGGCATAATCGAATGCAAAGTCGCCACGCGTTCCACGTTCAATTGACTGTGCAAAACAGTAACATCAGAAAATCCCATAATCCATTTAGGATGCTTTTTGAATTTAGTAAAATCTAACGAATCTATTATTCGAACCGTTCCATAACCACCACGTGCGCACCAAATGGCTTTGACATTGTCGTCATCCATCATTTCTTGAAAATCGGCAATTCTTTCGGTATCGGTTCCGCCTAATTGACAACTGTCTAAACCTATGGTTCTGCCTAATTTGGCTTTCAATCCCCAAGATTCTAATAATTCAATAGCGGGTTTTGCATCTTCTGGAAAAAATTTACGAGCCGTACAAACAATAGCAACTGTGTCGCCTTTTTTAAGATAAGGTGGAATTTTCATTTTCTTTTGCGAATGAGAAAAGTTTGAAATTAAAATAAGTACTAAAATAAATCTATACATCGTCAGATTTTATTAACTCAAAAGTAAACAAAATCCAATTAAAATTCGGGATTTCATCACTAATCGATTATTTTTGATGCATTTTCGAACAAATACTTCCAAATAATAAATGATTTACTTAAAAAAATATTGGCTTTATTTCTTTTCAATTATAATATTATTCTGTTTTTTTAAAAACAATACTGATGTAGGAATTCCTTATTATTATGTAACGGAATCGCTAATAATTGGAAGGTTAATGGAAAGTGAAAGATCGGGTATATTATCCTATTCTGGTTTAACAGGAATGCTTAAAAGTGATCCAAAAGATGAAGAATTCAAAAAAAATTCAATTAATCAATTTAAACTATTAAAAAATAAATCAGAGAGAGAAAAATACAAAGCATATTATACATACAATTCTCAAACTGGTGGACAAGGAATGGTATATGCGTCTTTTAATAAAATTTCTCCTTTTAATTTAGCTACCAATATTGAAATTCTTAAAAACTTTACTTTACTGCTAAACTCTTTTGTTTTTAGCATTTTTATAGCTTGGAGTAAAAGAAATTTTGGATTAATTCCTGCCATAGCAGTACTTTTCTTTATTGCAATTTCTAGTTGGATTTGGCTTTTTGCAGCAAGTTTATGGTGGTGTCTTTGGGCGTTTTATATTCCTTTTCTAACCATGTTGTTGTCATTGGAATTTTTTAAATCAAGTCCTGTAAAAATTTTACTTTTAACTTTTATTAGTATTTTTTTTAAATGCTTTTTTAATGGGTTTGAATACATTACCACAACCCTAATTGCTGTTTACTCACCTATAGTTTTCTACTACATTAAGGACAATAAAAAAATAAATGATTTTATTCTTTTTAGCTTTAAAACAGGAGTTGTTCTTATTGCAGGAGTTATAGCGGAAATGTTTATTTTATTGCTACAACTAAAATATCTGAAAGGAAGTTTATTAGAAGGAATTCATCATATTTTGTATTCCTACAACACAAGAACGGCTAGTGTTGTAATTGAAGGTAAAACTGCCGAAATTTCAAACAATATTTATCTTCAAATTTTAATGAAGTATGTTTCAGGTGATGCTTTTTCATGGATAAAACCAAGTGTTCCTTTTATTCTTCTTCTAATTCTAATTTTTACCACAAGTCTTTTTCTGTTAAAAATAGATTTTAAAAAACACAAAGCCATTGTTTTTACATCCTGGTTTTCTATAATTGCTCCATTATCTTGGTTTTTATTATTTATCCAACATTCTAACGTTCATTATCATCTAAACTTTATAGTTTGGTATATCCCTTTCTTGCCACTTGGTGTATTATGTTTTGGCGTTTTAATCAATATTTTTATCGAAAGATTTACTAAAAGTATTTTTGTATGAGAATAAAGATAAAATTGTTCCCTATTTTTGCATCAAATTTTACGATGATATGTTAGAAAATCCGAAAAGATATACGATTACAGCGGCTTTACCTTATACAAATGGTCCTATTCACATTGGACATTTAGCAGGTGTTTATGTTCCTTCAGATATTTATGCAAGATATTTGCGTTTGCAAGGAAAAGATGTGGCTTTCATTTGCGGAAGCGACGAGCACGGTGTGGCGATTTCAATGAAAGCGAAAAAAGAAGGCATTACACCTCAACAAGTAATCGATAAATACGACGGAATTATTCGTAAATCGTTTTTAGATTTCGGAATTTCTTTTGATAATTATTCAAGAACTTCTTCGGAGATTCATCATAAAACAGCTTCAGAATTTTTCAAAAAATTATACGATAACGGCGATTTCATTGAAGAAACTACCGAACAATTATACGACGCAAAAGCGGACCAATTTTTAGCAGATCGTTTCGTAACTGGAACTTGTCCAAAGTGCGACAATCCAGAAGCATACGGCGATCAATGTGAAAAATGTGGTTCGACTTTAAACGCAACCGATTTAATTAATCCGAAATCAACTATTACAGGTGAAACTCCAATTTTAAAAGCTACCAAACACTGGTTTTTACCTTTAAATCGTTACGAATCGTTCTTAAGAGAATGGATTTTGGAAGGTCACAAAAACGACTGGAAACCAAATGTGTACGGACAAGTGAAATCGTGGGTTGATGGTGGTTTAGAACCAAGAGCCGTAACGCGTGATTTAGATTGGGGAATTGATGTTCCAGTTGAAGGTGCAGAAGGAAAAAAATTATACGTTTGGTTTGATGCGCCAATTGGCTATATTTCATCTACCAAAGAATGGGCAGCTCGCGAAGGAAAAGATTGGGAACCGTATTGGAAAGATGCCGATACAAAATTGGTACACTTCATTGGAAAAGATAATATCGTTTTCCATTGTATTATTTTCCCAGCGATGTTAAAAGCAGAAGGAAGCTACATTTTACCTGATAATGTACCAGCAAATGAATTTTTAAATTTAGAAGGAAACAAATTATCAACTTCTAAAAACTGGGCGGTTTGGTTACACGAATATTTACAAGATTTTCCAGAAAAACAAGATTCGTTGCGTTATGCATTAACGGCAAATGCTCCAGAAACCAAAGATAACGACTTCACTTGGAAAGATTTTCAAGCAAGAAATAATAATGAATTAGCAGCGATTTTTGGAAATTTCATCAATCGCGTAGTGGTTTTAACCAATAAATATTACAACGGAATTGTTCCAGCTCCAAACGAATTTTCTGAAGTTGACGAACAAACATTAGCCGAATTAAAAGCGTATCCAGCCGTAATTTCAAGTTCAATTGAGCGTTACCGATTTAGAGAAGCATTAGGCGAATTAATGAATGTAGCTCGTTTAGGAAATAAATATTTAGCGGATGAAGAACCTTGGAAAATGATAAAAGAAAATCCGGCAAGAGTACAAACGCAAATGTATGTAGCATTGCAAATCGCTTCGGCTTTAGCGGTTTTATCGGAACCATTTTTACCTTTCACGGCTAAAAAATTATCGAATATTTTAAAAATCAACGCTTTAGGTTGGAACGATGTTACTACTAAAACAGACTTGTTACCAGCAGGACATCAAATTGGTCAAGCCGAAATTTTATTTGCCCAAATTGAAGATGCCGAAATCCAAAAGCAATTAGAAAAATTAGAAGCAACTAAAACCGCAAATAAAGTGGAAAACGCAAAAGCTGAACCGCAAAAAGATATCATTACTTTCGAAGATTTCGCTAAAGTAGATTTACGAATTGGAACCATCATCGAAGCTGAAAAAATGCCAAAAGCTAACAAATTGTTAGTTTTAAAAGTAGATACTGGAATTGATGTAAGAACTATCGTTTCTGGAATTGCAGAGCATTTTACACCGGAAGAAGTCATCGGAAAACGCGTAACAGTATTAGTAAACTTAGCACCAAGAGCTTTACGCGGTGTGGAAAGTGAAGGCATGTTATTATTAACCAACAATGCAGAAGGCAAATTGGTTTTCGTAAATCCAGATGCGGAAGGTGTAATTAATGGTGCGATGATTTCTTAAAAATAACCGCAGATTCGCAGATTTATATATACAATCTGTGAATCTGCGGTAAAAAACAATAACTATGAACCCAAAAATAATCGCTTTCGACGCAGACGACACTTTATGGCACAATGAACCTTATTTCGATGAGGCACAAGAACGCTTTTGTGTTTTGTTTCAAGATTATGCTTCGAGTCAGGAAATTTTGGGATTGATATTGAATCATCAAGTTAAAAATTTGCCTTTGTATGGTTTCGGAATTAAAGCATTTACATTGTCAATGATTGAAACTGCTTTGCAATTGACTAATCATAAAATTTCGGGAAAAGGAATTGAGCAAATTTTAGCTATTGGGAAAGATTTACTTCAAAAACCAGTCGAACTATTACCAAATGTTACCGAAGTATTAGAACAACTAAAAGGAAGTCACAAATTAATTGTTGCTACAAAAGGCGATTTAAAAGACCAACATCGCAAATTGCACGATTCAGGAATTGGCGCTTATTTTCATCATATTGAAGTCATGAGCGACAAAGCAGAATTGGATTATGAAAAAATGTTAGGTCGATTAGATTGTAAAGCCGAAGATTTTCTAATGATTGGAAATTCATTAAAATCAGACGTTTTGCCTGTTTTAAATATTGGCGGACATGCGATTCACATTCCGTATCACACGACTTGGGAATACGAGAAAATTGATTTTGAAATTGAGCACGATAATTTCAAATCGTTTACCAATATTACGGAAATTTTACCCTTACTAAAATGAAGCAAAAAATAGACATCTCTAATTGGAATCGAAAAGAACACTTTGAATTTTTCTGTACTTTCGAAGAGCCATTCTTTGGTATTACAACACCAATTGATATGACTATTTCTTATGAAAAGGCGAAAGCCATGCAAATTCCGTTTTTTGTTTATTATTTACACAAAACGATTGCTGCCGTTAACCAAGTGGAAAATTTCAGATATCGAATTGAAGGAAATGAAGTAGTACTTTATGACGAAATTGACGCTTCTTCGACAATCATGCGAGAAGACAAAACGTTTGGGTTTTCGTTTATGAAATTTCATTCCGATATTCATGAGTTTGCTAAAAACGTACAAACTGAAATTGAAAGAATTCAAGTTACACCAGGCCTTTTTACAAGGGAATTTCCTGAAAACATTATTCACTTTTCAGCAATTCCATGGATTAATTTTACTGGATTAACGCATTCTCGAAGCTATACGTTACCAGATAGTTGTCCAAAAGTTTCTTTTGGAAAGTTAATGACTGAAAACGATAAAAAAACAATGGCAATGACGGTTTTAGCACATCATGGTTTAGCAGACGGTTATCACATGGGATTATTTGTAGATGCTTTACAAGCGGAATTAAATAAATAAACCACCGACAAAAGTCGATGGTTTACCCATTAAACAGCATTCAAAATGGCTAAAATATCTTCTCCAAATCGCTCCGATTTTTGTTTTCCGAAACCTTTAATTTGTTGCAATTCATCTAAGTTACTTGGCTTATACATGGCTAAATCGATTAATTCTGAATTGTGACAAATCATATACTTTTTCAGTTTCAAAGTTTCTGATTTTTCATTTCTCCATTGAGTCAAATAACCGTAAACTTGTTTGTCTTTCGGATTCAAATCTTCGTAAGATTTTCGTTCCAATCGTTCTGGTTTTTCTTGTTCTTCTGATTCATAATGAACAATTACCGACCAATGGGCTTCTTCACTTTCAACAAATTGCGAACTCGATTTTTTAAACGTAACTGTATTCAAAAAAGCATTCAATTGTTGTTGATCGTACTCCAAAAATGCGTTATCCAATCGGATTGAAAATACTTTAACTTGCATAACATCCTTATTTACCGATTAACAAAATTTCGTTTGCAATTACTTCCGTAACATAGCGCTTGTTTCCATCTTTGTCGTCGTAACTTCTGTGTGTTAATTTGCCTTCGATAGCGATTTCTTTGCCTTTGGTTACAAAACGCTCGATAATATCAGCCGTTTTTCCCCAAGCGGTTACGCGGTGCCATTGCGTTTGTTCTACTTTGTCACCGTTGTCTTTGTAATACACTTCGTTTGTAGCTATGCTGATGTTTGCTAATTTTTTTCCTCCTTCTAGGTTTTTGATTTCTGGTTCTTGACCAACGTGTCCGATTAATTGTACTGAGTTTTTCATGGCGTATAAATATTTAATGTTTGTGTTAATTGTAATATCTCGCAAAGTCGCAGAGACGCAAAATTTGAAATTGACTTTTGAAATTGTACTTGAATTTGAACTTGATTACTTGCTTAATAAAACCAATTCATTAGCAACCACTTCTGTGATGTAACGTTTGTTTCCGTCTTTGTCGTCGTAACTTCTGTGGGTTAATTTGCCTTCGATGGCAACGTGACTTCCTTTGGTTAATAATTTTTCGATGATGTCAACAGTTTTTCCCCAAGCGGAAACTCTATGCCATTCGGTTTGTTCTACTTTTTCGCCTTTGGCGTTGGTGTAATTTTCATTCGTAGCAATAGTGAAGTTAGCTACTCGTCCAGATTCTAAGTTTTTGATTTCTGGTTCTTGACCTACATGTCCGATTAATTGTACTCTGTTCTTCATGGCGTGTAAAAATTTAAATAATTAATAAAAATGATTTTTGAAATTGAACTTGCTATTGAATTTTGCTTTCGTTCATTTCGACAGTGCAAAGATGTGGCAAGAAAAAAACGTTATTCGGTTATTAGCTATTTAATATCGGTTGTAAATATTTGTAAGCGTTTGTAAATGGAAATTATTTTTGTATATTCGCTTTAACTATAAGACTTTACAGATGAAAAAATCAATCTTCCAAAAAAGTATTTATTTACTACTTTTTATTTGTTCGTTTAGCGCATTTGCACAAAACACTCTGAATTATAACGATGAAAAAGGTTCGCCAAAAGCTACTTTACAAGATGTAAAATGGATTGTTGGTAATTGGACAGGTGAAGCTTTAGGCGGCATTTGTCAAGAAACTTGGAGCGAACCGATTGGAAATTCGATGATGTTTAGTTTCAAATTAGTAGTTGATGGAAAAGTTGCTTTTTACGAATTGGGACACATTATTGAAAAAGACAAAACACTTTTATTACAACTCAAACACTTTGATGGCGAATTAAAAGGTTGGGAAAAAGCGGAAGTGAGCGAGAATTTTAGATTGGTAAAAGTCACCCCAACACATGTGTATTTCGACAAATTTACGTTTGAGAGAATTTCAGATAATGAAATTAATCTTTACGTAGTTTTTGAAGATAGCGGTAAAGAAATGAAGTTTAATTTTAAGAAGTAATGATGAAATACATTATCATATTATTTCTATCTAGCTGTTTTATTCATGCTCAAAATGTTGCAGAACATTTCAAAACAAGACAATTTGAAGTCGCCATTTTTCCAGAATCGTGTAATGAAATAATGCAACAAAATAGATTTACTCCGACAAAAGAAGATATAATAAAAGCAGAAAATGCATTAAAATCAAAAATTAAAGAAGTCAATAGAAATTTTGAAAATCAATACAACTCACCCATTATCCATAGAAATTTAAAAAAATACAAAAGACAATATTTTGGTTTCATAAACAATAAAGGCGAAAAAGTTCTTTACATAAATTCACTTTGGAAAAAGAATGAAAAAGAAACTAAATGGTTGCGACAAATAATAATGGTTTCAGATGGGGGAAGTTATTATTGGAATATTGAATATAATCTAGATAATGATGAGTTAATGAATTTATCAGTTAATGGACCAGCTTAAAAAAATATTACTATGAGTAAAACCTGTTTAGAATGTGGTGATAAAATCATTGGTCGCGAAGATAAAAAGTTTTGTTCGGATGGGTGCCGCAATGCGTACAACAACAAAATGAACAAAGATCAGAATAATCTGATGCGAAACATAAATAACAAATTGCGTAAAAATTACCGCATTTTGTGTGAACTCAACCCAGAAGACAAAGGAAAAACCACGAAAACCAAATTACTAAGCAAAGGTTTCGATTTTGAGTTTTTTACAAGTATGTTGCAAACCAAAACTGGTAACACCTATTTCTTTTTGTACGACCAAGGCTATCGTGCTTTGGAAGATGATTTTTATATGTTGGTGAAGAAAGATAGTTAAGAAAATAGATGAAAGAAGAAAGAGGAAAGAAAAGTTATTCAACTTTTTTGAAAGAAAATGAAGGGAAGATTATGTTAGCCATAACAATCATCTTTATTTTTCTAATTATAATTTACACGAATATTAACGAAAAAGAATATTATAAAAAAATTGATAAATATCAAGGAAAAACTTTAGGGAAAGTCTACAGTATAAGACTTGGAAAACATAGTTATCTAAAGTACTATTTTTATAATAACAGTAAAAAATATTTTTCAGAAGCAAGGTATTCAGAATTTACACATGACAATTTTGGAAAATATTATCGTGTGATTTTTAATGAAAAAAATCCAAGTGAAAGCCACATTTATCTAAACAAAGAAATTAAACCAGATTCAATCACTTTAACTAAAGCTGGTTTTAAATATGTTATTTACTACGATTACGATATTCCAACAAATACCTACATAAAAAAACACAAATGGGAATAAAAATCTCCATACTCGGCTGCGGTTGGCTGGGTTTGCCACTAGCCAAATCATTGCTTTCAAAAGGTTACGAAGTAAAAGGTTCTACGACTTCGGAAAGTAAATTAGACGTGTTGAAAAACGCTGGAATTTCGCCTTTCCAAATTCAGTTGGAAGAAAACCAAATCATTGGAACTATTGAAGATTTTCTTAAAGAAACTGATGTTTTAGTGATTGATATTCCACCAGGGTTGAGAAGAGAAACTTCAACATCTAACGAAATGACATTTGTAAATAAAGTAAAAACGTTGATTCCTTTTATCGAAAAATCGGGCATTCAGAAAGTTATTTTTGTGAGTTCTACTTCGGTTTATGGCGATGATTTTCCAATTGTAGAAATTACAGAAGACACAAAACCAAATCCTGATAGTGAAAGCGGGAAACAATTAGCAATTACAGAAACTCTTTTGCAATCGAATTCGCATTTTAAAACTACCATAATTCGTTTTGGTGGTTTGCTGGGCGATAATCGTCATCCTGTAAAATTTTTAGCAGGAAGAATAAATGTTGAAAATCCTGATGCACCGGTGAATATGATTGAAAGAGAAGATTGCATTGGAATTATTGAAGAGATACTGAAACAAGTTCAGCATGACAATTGGGAATGGAATCAAACCTTCAATGCTGTCGCACCTCAACATCCAACGCGCAAAGCATATTATCACAAAAAAGCTGAAATATTCAATTTGCCATTGCCTACCTTTGCAGAAGATTCGGAATCGAAAGGTAAAATTATTTCCAGTAAAAAAGTGGAAACCATTTTAGGTTATTCGTTCCAAAAAGAAATTTAGTAATGGCTTATTTTAGCGTATTTCACAATTACATCCAGCAAAAGAAAAATGCAATTGGCTTACCCATTTTAGCATTAATTTGGATTAGCTTTTTCTGGGGAACCACTTGGATTGCTTCCAAAGAAGGTGTCAAGCACATGCCTCCGATGCAATTGGTAGCGCTGCGCCAACTTTTTGGCGGATTGTTGTATTTGCTTTATTTCTTAATCAAAAAACATCCTTGGCCAAATAAACGTCAATGGCGCACTATTTTGGTTCTGAGTGTCTTGAATTTCATGTTGAGTAACGGTTTGAGTACTTGGGGCGTGAAATACATTTCAAGTGGTTTGGGTGCGATTATTGGTTCTATTTTTCCACTTTGGATTGTAATCATCAGTTTGTTTCGCGGACAAAAAACATCTTGGAAAGCGGTTGTGGGTTTAATTGTCGCTTTTGGTGGTATTTGCGTGATTTTCTACGATTACCTCAACGATTTCTTAGAACCTGAATTTCGTTTTGGAATTTTACTTTCGGTAATTGCTACGTTTACTTGGGCATTATCTTCGATTTATATCAAAGAAAATAAGACGAATTTCAACCCCTATTTTAGTTTGGGATTACAAATGTTGATTTCGAGCATTGTGATTTCAAGCGTAATTGGATTTAATGGCACTTCGGTTCCGATGAGTGAAATTCCAGCGATTTCTTGGTGGTCGATTGGATATTTGGTCGTTTTTGGTTCGGTGTTGACGTTTATTGCATTTATTTATGCCTTAGAAAATTTACCAACCGAAATCAGTAGTTTGTATGCATATATCAATCCGATGGTGGCGTTGTTTTTTGGTTATTTGTTGTTTAATGAACCTTTAACTACTGCAATTATCATTGGTGGAACGATAACTATTATTGGGCTTTATTTAGTGAATAGAGCAATTAAGAAGAAATAGTTTTTAGCCACAGATTAAAGGATTTTCACGGATTATAATCCTTTTAAACTTTTTAATAAGTGGCGATAATCTTTACTATTTTATAAAATAAAAAAACTACTTAAAAGAAACTCTATTGTCATTTTGAACTCGTTTCAAAATCTCTTTATCGAGAAGCTGAAATAAATTCAGCTTGACAGAACTTGCTTTTAAGTAGTCTTAAAAAAAAACCACATAGAAACATAGATTTAAACCTTAAGGCGTTTCACTTTTTTGAGAAAAGATAGCTCTTGTGAACTATAACGAACTCCTAAAAAATTCTATGATTCTATGTGGTTAAATAATATTACCAAATTTTCACACGTTTTTCAAAAGGTAAATACATACCGTTGTGTGGTAAAATATTGAATGCTTTATAGAAAGCTTCCACATTTTGTAACGGCACATAAGCACGGTACATTCCTGGCGAATGTGGATCTGTTTTCACTTGATTTTTGATAGCTTCGTCACGCATTTTGCTTCTCCAAATGGTTGCCCAAGAAATAAAGAAACGTTGCTCTGCTGTAAATCCGTCAATTAAACCTGGGTTTCCGTTTGCTTTCAAATAGATTTGTAATCCGTCGTAAGCAGCGTTAACTCCTCCTAAATCTCCGATGTTTTCACCTAAAGTGAATTTTCCATCCACAAAAATTCCAGGTAATGGCTCTAAAGCTGAATATTGGTCTGCTAAAGCACTTCCTAAAGTGGTGAATTGTTTTAAATCTTCATCACTCCACCAGTTTACTAAGTTACCATCCGCATTATATCTTGAACCTGAATCATCAAATCCGTGAGAAATTTCGTGACCAATTACGGCTCCAATTCCACCATAATTTACTGCTTCATCCGCTTTGTAATCATAGAAAGGTGGTTGTAAAATAGCTGCTGGGAATACAATTTCATTGTTTGTTGGACTAAAATATGCATTTACAGTTTGAGGCGACATTCCCCATTCTTCTTTATCAACAGGTTTTCCTAATTTAGCGATATTCTGTTTGTGGCTCCATTTTGCGTACATTCTTGAATTATCAAAATACGTTCCGCCTTGTTCTGGAGATTTCATTTCCAAAGCTGAATAATCTTTCCATTTATCAGGATATCCGATTTTCACTCGGAATTTATTCAATTTGATTTTCGCATTTTCCTTAGTTGCTTTTGTCATCCAAGGTAAATTGTTGATTCTATTATCAAAAGCCAACATTACATTTGCAATCATTGCTTGTGCTTTTGCTTTTGCTTCTGGTGGGAATTTTTTAGCTACGTATAGTTTTCCTAAAGCTTCACCTAATCTTCCGTTAACTGTTGCTAAAGCTCTTTCTTCCGCTGGACGTTGTTTTACTGCACCAGTTAAGGTTTTTCCGTAGAAATCAAAATTCGCATTTTCGATTTCAGTTGAAAGTAATCCTGAAGAACCTCTTAAAGCTGTCCAACGCATATAGGCTTTCCAATCTTCAACTTGGTTGTCTTTTAAGATAGTTTCAACAGTTTGTAAATATTTTGGTTGCGAAACTACTAACGAATCTACTTTTCCAATTCCAACGTTTTGGAAATACGTATCCCATTTTACGGTTGGAACTAATTTTTGCAAATCAGCAAAACTCATTGGATTGTAGGTTTTTCTTCTATCTCTACGCTCAACTCTATCTAAAGTTGCAGTTGACATTTTAGTTTCTAATGCTAAAATTTTCTTTGCATTTGCATTAGCTGTAGCTTCAGATTCACCCAAATATTGTAGCATTCTGGTTACGTGAGCAATGTATTTTTCGCGCTTTTCTTTGTTGTCTGGCGCATCGGAAACGTAGTAATCTCTATCAGGTAAACCAAGGCTTCCTGTTCCTACATAAATTACGTTTTTGTTGCTGTTTTTAGCATCAGCACCAATGTAGCTTCCGAAAAAACCTAATCCCATTTCTGGTTCCATTTCTGCTAATAAAGCAACTAATTGATCTGTATTCTGAACACTATTAATTTTAGCTAAATATGGTTTTAACGGATCAATTCCGGCTTTATTTCTGCTTACGGTATCTAAAACAGTTTTATACAAGCTAATTGCTTTTGCTTGATCTGATTTTGGATCGATAGTTTTGTCGTTGATAGCGTCTTTCAAAATAGCCATTACATCGTCATCGGTATTTTTACGAAGCTCGTCAAAACTTCCCCAACGTGTTCTGTCTGCTGGAATTTCGGTTTTATCTAACCAAGTTCCGTTTACATAGCGATTGAAATCATCGGCTGGGTTTTTGGATTTATCCATGTAACCCACATTGATTCCTATTGACTCTTTTTTTGTTGCTACTTCTTGTGATGATTTACACGAAGAAAATGCAATTGATAAAAAAAGAAATCCTAAACTTCCTTTTAAAATGAATTTGTTCATAATTTACTCTTTAATGATTCTTTTTATTGTTGATTGATTATTTGAAGTTATCTTCACAAAATATATTCCTTGAGATGCTGATGTTAAATCAATTGGAGTTTGAATATCAGATACTCCAAAATCATTTTTTGATAAAATTACTTTTCCTGTTACATCATACACTTCAATTTCTTTAATATCATTTGTATCTGTAACTAAATTGAAAACACCTTTTGAAGGATTTGGGTAAATAAAATATTTGCTTTCTTCAAATGATTCAGTGCTCAAATTTTGCTGAATATAATTTACTGCAGCAAGCATATTTGGAAAAGGCCCAATATTTTTAGACAAGTCACCACCTTGTGGAATTCCGGTATTTTTTAGAACCGTTCTCATCTGTTGAGACGTTAAGGTGTTATTAGTTTGACTCTTGTAGTGGGATTGTAAAACAGTAACGACACCACCTAATTGAGCTGTGGCAGAACTAGTTCCTGTAAAAGTCATATAAGACTGATTAAAATCACTTCCAACTAAAGTAAATCCTGAGCCTGGAATAGCTCCAGTAGATCTAACATTTTCAAACCATCCTTGAACATCAACTCTGGAGCCATAAGTACTAGTGTATGTTACACCACCTGAAACATAAGGAGGAAAAATTGCATGTGTGATATTTGCTGTACCACCTCCGACAATTATCGCACCACTATCTCCGTAACCCATATAGGTTTGGTAATCGGGACTATCCAAATCTTGATAACCATTTCCTGCCGCAGCAACTACAATCCTTCCTGAATCTGTTAAAGCTTTAGTCAAATTCCAAACTAAAATATCATATTCTGCGGGTACAAAGCGTGGGTTTGAAACCGTTCCGTTTAAACCATATGCTTGCATTTCAAAAACTATTACATCTCCAATTGTGGAATTATTTAATGCTTGAGTTATAGCATTTGTTCTGCTGTAACCACTTTGTTGCCACTCGGGATACAACCAAACTTGTGCTGCACCATGGGCAATTCCTGTAACTCCATAAATTCCATTATGTCCAAACAGAACTCCCATTGTAGCAGTTCCATGTTCAGTAAAAGAGGTAGATGCAGAAGAATTAACAGTCATCCCTGTTGCAATGTTACAATTTGTATCATTAAATTCTTCATGATTTTTATTAAACCCAAATTCAATATTATGAATTGTAATGTTTTGTCCTGTGTAACCTAAATTCCAAACTGCCTCTGCATTTAATCCTGGATTAGATTGTAAATATGTTTGTTGCGAAATAAAACTTGGCGTAGCGGGCAATATATCTCCTGGTGGTGAAATTATTCTATTATCTGTTAGTATGAACGTTACTTTTTTTAACTTTAGATAATCTAATAATTCTTGATTATAATATGATACTAAAAAATAATTCTTTAATTTTTGGATACTCAAATCTGATCCTGAAATTTTAATTGCGTCTATTTCAAGTGTACTATATTTTTCTTCAGAAATATTGTAAAATGCTTTTATTGGATATCCTTTAGTGTTGATAAAATTAAATACTTCATGATTGTTGCTTTCTAAATTAATTACTAAACTATTCTGTCCATTAGCAAAATGAATTGATAGAAATAAAATAAAATTTAAAATGTAATTTCTACTCATGTATTTAAATTTAGTTAGTAAAACGTTTACAACAAAAAAGTAAGCCAAAGCCTACTTTTTTGTTGTAAACTATATATTATTCTTTAATAATTCGTTTAACTGTTGATTGGTTATCTGCAGAAATTTTCACAAAATAAATTCCTTGCGCAACTGAAGATAAATTTACTTGTATTTCTGAATTTGAAACTTCAAAATCTTTTCTAGACCATACCACTTTACCTGATACATCAAATACTTCAATTCCAGTAATCTCATTTGTACCTGTTACTACATTGAAAATCCCATTTGAAGGATTTGGATACAAAACAATGTTTTGTAGTTCAAAACTTTGTCCCGAAAGCGTTCCGTTAATTAAGAAATCATCTATATTAACTCCTAAATCGTTAACAGATTGATCTGAATGGAAAACAATTCTAAAAATAATATTTGTTTCAGCATTTAAGGCGTTTAATGGATAAGTATATGTTGTTAATGTTGTGTTTAATCCTGTCCATTGAGCTCCGGGACAATTATTACAATCGGTTCCTGTAGTCGTAGGCGTTCTATCGCTGTTATACCACGTTGGACCCATTTCACCCAAAACAGTCCATGTAGCACCAAAATTTGTTGAATATTCAACATAAACAATATCCCAGTTTGGTTCTACATCATATTTCATAGCAAAACTAATCTGTGGATTAATCACATTAGATAAATTATAACATTGAGAAACTAAATATGTTTTGATGTTATCTGGATAATTTCCTGTTAAGTTAGTCGTATAAACTGTATTTCCTGAAGATGTTAAACCACCTGTTCTTGTTCCTCTTTGCCATTGTGCACCACTTGTTCCTTCGTTGTAAGCAATAAGCTCATTTGAAGCATTTGTGAATGGATTTACAACTCCAACTGTTCCTGCATCATTTAAATAAAAAGATGAAGTACCATTATTATTATCTGAATAAGCATCATTTAAAATTATAGTAGTAACATTTAAATTATGAGCTCCTCTTGATAAAACGACCGAAGGTAAATCAACATCTGCAACTGCAGAAGAAGCTAAAGAACCATTCCATACAAAACTTGAAGGCGCTCCATCAATAGTATAATTAACTGTAATTGTGGTGATGGTATTTAAACCATTATTTTTGACTTCAACTCTTGGAGTAACAGTACTTCCGCAATTAATTTCAGCTGTTGGATTTTTTATTCTTAATAATTTAATATCGTTGCTTGCCAACTGAACAGGAATAGTGGTTTGCCACACTCCTCTTCCGTATGTTGCTGCAATCAATTTTGCATCCTCAACATTAATTTCCAAATCCTCAACAGAAACGTTAGGCAAATTCGTATCGAATGGTTGCCATGTTGACATAGAATCATCTCTGTAATACACTCCTAAACTGGTACCTAAGTATAAAGGATTATTAGTATTTCTACCTTGATGTACAATTACATTTTTTCCAATATCAGGTACTCCGTCGGTAATATCAACAAAATTGAATCCTCCATCAATAGACTTTCTAACTGTTCCATATTCAGAACTATTTCGAGTTGTTATATAAATAATGTTTGAGTTAGAATAATTAACTTCTATAGAACTTATAGGTTCTTCTGCTGAAAAAACCAAACTAAAATCAACACCTCTATTAATACTTTTATACAAATCTAAACCATTAGCTACATATATAATATCATCATTAGATGGATCAATTTTAATTAACTCTAAATTACCACTACCAATAGAACCAGAATTTTGTTGTACCCAATTAACACCTGATAATCTATATAAGTTGTCAAATCCTGAAAATATTTCACCAATAGAATTTGCTACTAATGGAGTTACCCAGTTCCCATCAATTCCACCAGGTGAATTAACGGATGAACTAATCCCATTTCCTGCCGAATTACTGATGTACAATCCACCTCCAAATTGTATAAATCCATAATATAAATTTGGGTTTGTTGGATCTACAGCGGTATCCATTCCGTCAGCCCCATAATAATTTTTCCACTGACCTCCACTGTAGGCATAACCACCGTTATCTTGTAAACCACCTACCATATTTCCGCTAGATTGTTTTGAAACCGCAATTTTGTAATATTGGCTAATTTGCACCCCGGCGGTTAAATCTGTAAAATTAATTCCATTGTTTTCTGAAACATAAATTCCACCATCTGTCCCTGCAAATAATTTTGTTCCATGAAATCCTAAATAATGAATGTCGGCATGGGTATAAGATGGTCCAGACGGATTACTCCAGTTATTAATTTTTGTTGCAGAAGTTCCTCCATTAGTAGATTTCCAAACATTTAAACACCCTGTATAAATTTCTTCCGCATTTGTAGATGAAACCGCTAATGTCAGATCATACCAAGCTTGAGAAGGTGATCCTGAATTTTCAAAAATATTTGTTGTTGTATTTCTTGCGGTAAATGTAGTCCCTCCATCAGTTGACCTATAAATTCCTTGAAAATCGTAATTTTCTGAACTTAATTTTGAACTCAATATATAGATATATTCTGGATTTGCTGGAGTAATATCCATAACAAATCTTCCTGATATTGCAGGTAATCCAGTTGAAACTTCAGCAAAAGTTGTTCCAGAATCCGTTGAACGGTAAAATCTGTTAGTTGTAACTGCATAAACTGTATTAGGGTCTTCAGGTTTTAAACGAATATTTCCTTGAGAAAAATTACCCGTTTGCACTTGTGTCCATGACGTTCCAGCATTTGTTGTTTTGTAAATACCATTATTTGTAGCACACCAAAGTATTTGATTGTTTGTTGGATGAATTACAATATCACCTGCTCTAGAAGGATTAGATCCCCCCATTGTTCCTGTAGGATTCCAAGTTAAACCACCATTTGTTGATTTATAAACTCCAACAGAATAAGAATCTCCAGCGTCTTTATCGCCTGTAGCAATATAAATTACATTTGAATTTGAATAATCAACAGCAATACCAGAAACTCCAATTTGTGGTAATTCATCTGTTAAAGGTGTCCAAGTAGAACCGTTATTAGTTGATTTCCAAATTCCTCCTGCAGGAGCACCTAAATAAATCGTATTAGCATTAGATGGATCAACATGTACAATGTTAACTCTCCCCTGACCCGAAGACCACGAACCTGTATTGGTATGTGTAAATGGTCCCACTGCCTGCCAATTACTTGGTGGAAGCGACATGATAGCGTTTCTATTTGTTTTCGATTGATTCTTTTCACGCCAAGCGTTCCAAAACTCATCCGATGACATTATATAACCTTGATTGTTAGTGTAATTTTTCCAGTGGTATTCCCAACGCATGAAAGGTTTGTAACCAGATCCCCTTGCGTTTTTATCTCTTGTAGACCAGTAGGTGTTAAAAGCATTTACCATTTCATTAATGGATGCTTCTCCGTTTTTAGCTGTGCTCATATTAGTCATCCAAGGGGCGTTGGAATTAAATTGTGAAAATCCTAAAAAGGAACACAATAAACTAACAATTAAGTAATTTTTAATCATTTATTTAGTAGTTATTTGGGTATAATATCACAAATATAATGAAGAAAATCAACAAATTAGAATTTTAACAAATGTCCATCTGTGATTTTAACAAATCTTTTTTGATTTATTATTATTTTTGTAAAAAATTTATATGCTTAATTTTCTGGCCCCTTATAAAAAGTTTTTAATCATTTTTTCAATACTTTCCATCATAATTTACTTTGGAATTTACACTTTACTTTCTCCAGAAAAAATGCTCCCAATCTACTCTCCTAGAGATATTAATCCAGAATTAGTAGATTCTACGGTTCAACACATTGGTAACGATCATAAAATAGCTGATTTTGCTTTTACCAATCAAAATGGGAAAATAATTACTCAAAAAGACTATGAAAATACGATTTATGTAGCCGATTTCTTTTTTACTACTTGTCCAACTATCTGTCCAAAAATGACAGATAATATGGTTTGGTTGCAAAATCAATTGAAAAACAATCCTAAAGTAAAACTGTTGTCTTTTTCTGTTACTCCTGATATTGACACACCTGAAGTTTTAAAGAAATATGCACTTGAAAAAGGAGTTGATGACTCACGTTGGAATTTAGTAACTGGAGATAAAAAGGATATTTATTATTTAGCCAGAAAATCATACTTGGCAGTAAAAACGGGTAAACCGGAAGAAATGTATGACATGGTACATACCGAAAATTTCATTTTGGTAGATAAAAACAAACGAATTAGAGGTTTTTATGACGGTACCAATCTTGACAAACCTTCAGATGACCCAAAAACAAAGAACATGAAACAACTTTTAGAAGATATTTTGTGGCTTTGTGAAAACCAATAAATTAATTTTTATAAATATTTTGCTAAAGTTGACAATTATCAGTTGTAGTCCGATTATAATTTTTACTTTTGTATTTTAATTCAATCTAAATAAGGAAATGGAAATTTGTTCTTCTGAACTTAAAATTGGTGAAGTAGCTACCATTACTTCGGTCAATCTAGATGAAATCCCGCTAAAGCTTTTAGAAATGGGATGTTTGCCTGGAAATTCCATTACTTTAATTCAAATTGCGCCTTTAGGTGATCCCTTATATTTCAACGTAAATGATTCTCATGTTGCCATTCGTATTGAAACGGCAAGGGAAATTACCGTTACTAAAATTTAATTCTCATGAGTTCAAATCCTATCAAAGTTGCTTTAATTGGAAACCCAAATGTGGGCAAAACTTCCGTTTTTAACCAACTTACAGGATTGAATCAACAAGTGGGAAATTACCCAGGAATTACCGTTGAAAAAAAACAAGGTGTTTGCAAATTAAACGAAAACACGAGAGCTAGAATCATTGATTTACCCGGAACTTACAGCTTAAATGCGAGTTCAATTGATGAAAACGTAGTAATCGAATTGTTGCTAAATAAAAACGACGAAGATTTTCCAGATGTTGCTGTTGTAGTTACTGAAGTGGAAAATCTAAAACGGAATTTACTCCTTTTTACTCAAATCAAAGATTTAGAAATTCCAACCATTTTAGTCATTAACATGGCAGATCGAATGGCTTTAAAAGGAATTGAACTGGATATTCCAGCTTTAGAAAAAGAGTTAAAAACGAAAATTGCTTTAATAAGTTCAAGAAAAAAAACAGGAATTAATCAGTTGAAAGAATTGATTCTGAACTATACCGAACTTTCAACCGAACCTTGTTTACACGCATCGTCGATTGACCCAGATTATTTTAATAATTTAAGAAGAGCGTTTCCAAATCAATTGTTGTACAAACTTTGGTTGGTAATTACGCAAGATGTTAATTTCTTAAATTTAGAGCGAAACGAAATTAAAAGTTCGTTTACTAAATCGCACGCCGATTTAAAACGCTTACAACAAAAAGAAACCATAAAACGTTACCAATTTATTAATGACACATTGAAAATTGGTCAAAAAATAGATGTTTCAAAAGCAACTGATATTCGAGCAAAAATCGACAGAATTCTAACACATAAAATTTATGGTTATGTGATTTTCTTCGGAATTTTAATGCTTATTTTTCAGTTTCTGTTTGATTGGAGTAGCATTCCAATGGATTTTATAGATGAAACGTTTGCTAACTTTAGCTCGCTTGCCAAACAACACCTTCCAGCGGGAGAATTCACCAATTTAATCAGTGAAGGATTAATTCCAGGAATTGGTGGTATCGTAATTTTCATTCCGCAAATTGCCTTTTTATTCTTATTCATTTCTGTTTTAGAAGAAAGCGGTTACATGAGTCGCGTAGTATTTTTAATGGATAAAATCATGCGAAAATTTGGTTTGTCTGGAAAAAGTATTGTGCCTTTAATCTCAGGAACGGCTTGTGCTATTCCGGCAATTATGAGTGCGAGAAATATCGAAAATTGGAAAGAAAGATTAATTACGATTTTAGTAACACCTTTCACCACTTGTTCAGCAAGATTACCTGTTTATGCTATTTTGATTTCCTTAATTATTCCTGAAAAAAGAATTTTTGGCTTTTTAAGTTTACAAGGATTAACGCTGATGGCATTGTATTTATTAGGTTTTGGAATGGCGGTTTTTTCGGCTTTCTTACTTAATAAATATTTAAAATTAAGTTGTAAATCTTATTTCGTAGTAGAAATGCCGAGTTATAAAATCCCGATGTTAAAAAATGTTGGGTTAAACGTTTTAGAAAAAACCAAAGCTTTTGTAACAGGTGCTGGAAAAATCATTTTAGCCTTATCGGTAATTTTATGGTATTTAGGTTCTCACGGTTTAAGTGATGATTTCAATAATGCTGAAGCTATTATTACCCAACAAAATCAAAACAAAACCATCACTACTGAAGCATTTGAAGATCAAGTAAATTCCTTCAAGTTAGAAAATTCATACATCGGTTACATGGGAAAAGCAATTGAACCCGCTATTCGTCCATTAGGTTATGATTGGAAAATTGGAATTGCAGTGGTAAGTTCGTTTGCAGCTCGTGAAGTTTTCGTAGGCACATTAGCCACCATTTACAGCGTAGGAAGTCATAGCGAAGAAGAAAGTACTATTAAAAATAAAATGGCTGCCGAAGTGCACCCTGTAACTGGTGAAAAAATATTCAATTTTGCTACAGGAATTTCATTACTCCTTTTTTATGCTTTCGCGATGCAATGTATTTCTACTTTAGCTATTGTAAAAAAAGAAACCAATTCTTGGAAATGGCCCATAATTCAGTTGGTTTTTATGAGTGGATTTGCCTACATAACTGCTTTAATTGCATATCAAGTTTTGAAATAAAGGCATAATTTTTGATTGCTTTTAAGAAACAAAAATTGATGAAAAATACATTACTTGTAGTTTTACTTAGTCTTACCTTACACTATTCTTTTTCTCAAAAGATTGACAAATCTAAAGATGAATTAAAATCTGGAAACAGTTCTAATTCTTCGTCGAGCCCAAGTTCATCAAGTTCAAGTAGAAATTCTTCTTCAAATGATTTTGGATTAGCTGGCTTATTTGTTGAAGGCTTATTGTATGTAAGTTTTTATTCCACTATTGGCGATTATAGAAGTGAAAATCATTTATACAACCCATTATCTAAATATCCTTATTTTGATGGTGAATCAGGAAATTTCCAAAAAGAAAACGACAGTATTCAATATGGAAATTTGATGCGATTTGATGTTGAAAATCATTTTCTGTATAGCAACAATAATTTATTCGGAAATCATCTAAAAGCAAAATTCAGACCTTTTCAATATTTCTATATACAAAGTGATTATCGAGAATTGATTGAGAAAAATGCTATTACTAACAAATATTCAAATCTTTCGCTATTTCAATTTAATGTGGCTTATGATAGAATTCGATTTAAAAAGTTTAATTTAGGTTGGACACTTGGTGCCACTTATGTGGGGAATGATGTTCAAAAAGCTGGTTTTTCTTATGGTTTACATACCGATGTTTTTGCGATAAAAAACATAAGTTTTAATAGTGCAATGATTTGGAGTAGAATAAATGGCTTACCTGTAAACTCATTCGAAATTAGAGGAAAATACCATAAACAGAATTATTTTTTCGCTATAGGCTACGAACATTTAAAAATTGCTACTCCAAATTATAATTATATGACATTTGGAGCAGGAATATACTTTTAAAAAAAGCTGTTTTTGTTAAATAGTTTCATTTATTTCCCTGACTTAAATAGAAAAAACAAAAATTTATTATTAAAAAAATAGATTAAATACAATTCTAAAAGTCTCTTTAAAAAAGTTTATTTATAATTTGTCTAAATAAACTTTAGTGATTATTTTTGCTCCGTAGAATTAATCTAAATAAAATGAAATATATCGTTGTATTGGCTTTTTCAAGTATAATGCTATCACAAAGCCTAAACGCTCAAGAAATTGAATCTAATGATTCTATAGTAGAGTTAAATTCAGTCACCATCTCACCTATTCAACAAAGTCCTGAGAGAATGCCTGAAACAAAAGGAAATGTGATTTTTTCAGGAAAGAAAAATGAAGTTATCAAATTAAACGCCATTAACGCAAATTTAACCACAAACAATGCTCGTGAAGTTTTCTCAAGAATTCCAGGAGTTACAATCTGGGAAAATGAAGGATCAGGAATTCAAATAAACGTTGGGGTTAGAGGTTTAAGTCCTAACAGAAGTTGGGAACTAAACACGAGACAAAACGGATACGACATTTCATCTGATGTTTTTGGTTATCCAGAAGCTTATTACAATCCACCTTTGGAAGCAGTTGAGTCACTAGAATTAATTCGTGGTGGTGCTTCATTACAATTTGGACCACAATTTGGAGGAATGTTAAATTATGTTTTAAAAAGAGAAACAAAAAAGAAATTTTCTTTTGAAACACAAAACACAACCGGTAGCTACAACTTAATGAGTTCGTACAACGCTATTGGTGGAAAAATAGGCAAATTTTCATATTACGCTTACAATCATTCAAGAAGTGCTGATGGCTGGAGAGAAAACAGCGAGTATAAAGTAAGAAACTCTCACGTTTTCCTTGAATATGCTTTTACAGAAAAAACAAAAATTTCTGCAGAATACACTAACATGGATTACCAAATGCAACAAGCAGGAGGTTTAACGGATGAACAATTCAATAATAATCCTAGACAATCATTAAGAAACAGAAACTGGTTTGGAACTCCATGGAACGTGTTTTCATTAAATTTTGACACAAAAATTAATGAAAATTTAAGTTCTAATACTAAATTATTTGGCTTAATCGGCGAAAGAAATAGTGTTGGTTTTACTGCAACTCCTAACAATGTAGACGCTATTAATCCGTTAACTAATGACTACGCAAACAGAAGGGTTGATAGAGATTTTTACGAAAATTTTGGTTTAGAAAATAGAAACTTGTATAAATATAAACTAGGGAAAATTGAAAACAATTTAGCTTTTGGGTTTAGATTATACAAAGCAAATACTATTAGACAACAAGATGGAAGAGGGACAACAGGTTCCGACTTTGACCTAACTACTGAAAATGGTTTCCCAAGAGATTTAAACTTTTATACTGAAAACGTAGCTTTATTTGCAGAAAACCAATTCAAATTAACTGAAAAATTTAGTGTAACCCCAGGTTTAAGATATGAATATATTAACTCTATCGGAAACGGAAGATTTGGGATTAGCTCAGGAAATGATGTGCCATTTGAAGAAAAAGAAATTAGTAGAAGCAAACCATTATTTGGTTTAGGAATGGAATATAAACTAGGCTCAACAAACATTTATGCTAATATTACGCAAGCTTACAGACCAGTTCTTTTCTCAGACATTACTCCGCCTGCAGTTACTGACCAAATAGACCCTAACTTAAAAGATGCTTCAGGCTTCAATGCTGATTTAGGATACAGAGGTACATTTAAAAATTATTTAAACTTTGATTTTAGTTTATTCTATCTTTCATACAACAACCGAATTGGAGGTGTTAGACAATTTGTAAACAACGATCCAACTCAGGGTACTTTCTTATACAGAACCAACTTAGGCGAAACCATTAATAAAGGTATTGAAGGATTTGTAAATCTTAATGTAACTAAACTACTAGAGGTTGAAAATAAATTCGGAAATATCGACTTATTTGCAACAATTAGTTTTATTGATTCTAGATACACCGATTTTAAAATATATTCAGCATCGGGAACTGCGCCAAATGTAGTGATTACAGAAAGTAACCTTAAAGGAAATAGAGTAGAAAATGCACCACGCTATATTCATAACTTTGGTCTTGGATGGAATAAAAACAATTTCTCTTCTACATTACAATATAGAATGTCAGGGAAAATTTTTACTGATGCAAACAACACAGTAGCTCCATCTGCAAATGGAGTAACAGGATTACTAGACAAATATCACGTATTAGATTTATCTACAGAATATAAATTCTTAAAAAACTATAATCTAAGAGCCGGAATTAATAACTTAACAGACGAAATGTATGCAACAAGAAGAGCAGGTGGATATCCTGGACCTGGTATCTTACCTGGAGAAGGAAGAACATTCTTTCTATCAATTGGAGCAAAATTTTAATCTGATTTTCAGTTAGTTTTAGTTAATAAAAAAGCAATCTCATTATTATTGAGATTGCTTTTCTTATTTTTGTACTATGGATATACAACAAATCTTAGTTTACCTTTCTTTAGCCATAGCCGTAGGTTTTTTGGTAAAGAAATTCTTTTGGAAAAAACGTCCAAAGAAATCAAAACCTTGTGGCGATGATTGTGCTTGTCATTAACCTAAAGCTACATCTAAAATCATCATTACAATAAATCCTCCGATAAAACCTAAAGTGGCAATATCGGTATTTTTATCTTGTTGGGTTTCTGGAATTACTTCTTCAACGACAACAAATATCATAGCACCAGCAGCAAAAGCCAATGCGTAAGGTAATATTGGGGTGAAAAAAGTAACCGCAACAGCACCAATTACTCCAAAAATAGGTTCTACAATGGCTGACGATTGTCCGTACATGAAACTTTTTGTTCTGCTCATTCCCATTCTTCGTAACGGCATAGAAACGGCAATCCCTTCAGGAAAATTCTGAATTCCAATTCCAATAGCCAAAGTAACGGCTCCTGCAATTGAAGCTTCTGGAATTCCCGCTGCAACACCACCAAACAAAACACCAACAGCTAATCCTTCTGGAATATTGTGCAACGTGATGGCTAAAACCAAAAGAGTGGTTCTTTGCCAAGGTGATTTTATTCCCTCTGTTTCTTTGAAATTTATGTGCATGTGGGGCAACACTTTATCCAATCCGAAAATAAAAATGGCTCCTAATAAAAATCCAACTGCAGCCGGAATTACTTTAATAAATCCATCTCCTTCACTCATTTCGATTGCTGGCGCTAGCAAACTCCAAAAACTTGCCGCAACCATTACACCGCCTGTAAAACCAAGCATTCCATCTAAAACTACTCGATTCATCGTCTTAAAAAAGAACACAAACGAAGCACCGAATGCTGTTAATCCCCAAGTAAATGTGGTCGCTAAAAAAGCTGCCAGAATTGGGTCGATACTTTCAAAAAAATGAATAATTGAATCAAACATAATTATTGTACGTATAAGTTATTAGCAATTTTATTCGAAATCGTTAATCTTTTTCCATCAATTTCAACCGTTAACGTATCATCAAAATCTTCTTTGTCGATTACTTTAACAACCGAACCTAAAGCTATTTTCTGTTTATCTAAATATTTTAAAAAATCGGTAGACGAATCTTTCACGCCAACACAATGAAATGATGCATTTATTTCAACTTCAGATAACAATTGTTTTTCAATTTTCTTAATCACACCTTTTGCATCTGGAATGGGATCTCCGTGTGGATCAGCAACAGGAAAACCTAAAAAAGCATCCAATTTATTAATCAATTGTTCCGATTTGATATGTTCTAATTCTTCTGCAATTTCGTGCACTTCATCCCAAGAAAAACCTAATTTATCTACTAAAAAAACTTCCCATAATCGGTGCTTTCTAACAATCATTTTTGCCGAATGAAAACCTTTTTCAGTTAAGGTAACGCCTTGATATTTCTGGTAACTTACCAAATCTTTATCCGAAAGTTTTTTCATCATATCGGTAACCGATGACGCTTTGGTATCTAACATTCCAGCAATAGCGTTCGTGTTGACGCCTTTTGGAGAAACCAACGATAAATGATAAATAACTTTAATATAATTTTCTTCAGAAATGGTCATGTTTTTTTTATTATCAAAAATACAATTTTATTTTATCAAATAAAATATTTAGACAAAACTAAATTTTATTACAATTGGGACAAATTCCTGATAATGTAAAATTTGAAGTTTCTACTTTATATTCTATGGGAAGTTGTATTTGAGGTTCTACACCATCTAAACACGAGGTGGTGTTACATTTTGTACAATTAAAATGAACATGATTATGATGATGATGTTCTGTTGATTGACAGGAGGCATATTTAACTACACCATCTGTTGTTATGGCTTTATGAATTTTATCTTCTTTTAATAAACGCTCCAAAACCCTGTAAATAGTTACTCTATCGCACAAACCATTCAATAATTCCTGAAGTTCGGCATGAGAAAGTGCAACCTTGCTTTGTTGAATAAGATGCAATATTTCCGTTTTAGCTTGAGTATTTCGAGTTACTTTCATGTTTTTATTGCAACATTGTTGCGTTAATTAAAATAATTACTATATTTGCAACAGAATTGCATTAACAAAGATAGCAAGATGAATATAAAATCAAAACAATTTCATGATGTTTTAGGAATTTCCAGTGCCACATTGTGCTTAATTCATTGTTTAATATTTCCTTTAATCGCCATTTTACCAATTGGATTATCACATAATCATTGGATTGATCTAGTTTTCGCAGGAATTGGAATTTATGCAATAATTGGAATACTTAAATCCGAAACTCATAAATCTATAAAACTCATTTTAATTTGTTCCATGGGGATAATTTTGTCAAGTATTTTATACACTCTAATCACTCATCATCATACAACTTTACTTTATTTTGGTGGAATTGGAATGATAATAGGTCATTTGTTGAATTTTAGATACCACAAACATTAAAATGAGAAAACTACCCGCAACAATATTATCTGGATTTTTAGGTGCTGGAAAAACCACATTACTTAATCATATTCTACACAACAAAGAAGGATTGAAAGTAGCCGTGATTGTTAATGATATGAGTGAAGTAAATATCGATGCCCAACTCGTAAAAAACGAAATGACGTTATCTCGAACCGAGGAAAAGTTGGTAGAAATGAGTAACGGTTGTATTTGTTGTACACTTCGCGAAGATTTAATGGTTGAAATTGAAAAATTAGCCAAAGAAAATCGTTTTGATTATTTACTTATTGAAAGCACTGGAATTAGTGAACCAATTCCGGTTGCGCAAACTTTTACATTTGTTAATGAAGAAGAAAACATTGATTTATCTAGATACAGTTACATTGATACTATGGTAACGGTTGTGGATGCTTTTAATTTCTTTAAAGACTTTAGCAAAGCAGAAACTTTAAAAGACATTCAAGCATCGGATATTGAAAATGATGAAAGAACAATTGTAAATTTATTGGTAGACCAAATTGAATTTGCCAATGTAATTGTACTAAACAAAATAGATTTGGTAAAAAAAGAAGATTTATTGCTTCTTGAAAATACACTAAAAAAATTAAATCCGGTAGCAAAAATTGTGCATTGTAACATGGGGAAAATTGCTACCAATGAAATTATAAATACAGGATTATTTAATTACGAAGAAGCCGAAATGTCAGCCGGTTGGATTCAAGAACTAGAAGGAATTCATACTCCAGAAACAGAAGAATACGGTATAAATTCATTTGTTTTTAGAGACCATAGACCCTTTCATCCTTATCGTTTATGGGATTTCATTTCAGAATTTCCTCAAACCATCATAAGAAGTAAAGGACTTTTTTGGATAGCTTCTAGACCAGCTCAAGCTTTAAATTGGTCACAAGCTGGTGGCTCAATAAAAGCCGAAGGCGCTGGAGTTTGGTGGGCAAGTATGCTGTATAGTGAACGTATTAATTTCCCAAATTTCATTCAAAATCAAGAAATTATTGAAGAACGTTGGTCATTAGAATTTGGCGATAGGCTAAACGAATTAGTTTTTATCGGAATCCATTTAAATGAAACCGAAATTAGAAATAAAATAGAAAAATGTATTTGTACTCGTGATGAGATTGTTGATATGCAGAGTGGTTTTGGCTCAACTAAAGACCCTTTTCCTGTTCCAAAACAATTTTATCAAGCAACTTAGTTTTTTGGAGATTTATTTGGTTAATTTCCTTAATCGGTTTGTTGTTTTTTTGACAAACCGATTATTTTTTTTAGTTTTGTCTAAATTTAATTTTACAATGTCTAAAATATTTATTTATACTGCTCTATTTTTATCTGCTTTTACTTTTTCACAAAACACTATAAAAGGAAAAGTGACCGCTAATAATGAAGTTTTAGCTTATGCCAATATTTATTTAAAAGAACTAAACAAGGGAGTTGAAACCAATGAAAATGGCGTTTATGAATTTACTAATATTCCCAACGGTTCCTATACAATTACCGCTTCCTACATTGGGTTTAAACCCGAAAAGAAAAAAATTATACTTGAAAATAATTCTGATTTAACAATCATTTTCGACTTACAAGAAGATTCAAACACATTAGACGATGTAGTAATTTCTGGAACACTAAAACCCGTTTCAAGAATGGAAACACCCGTTCCTGTAGAAGTGTATACAACAGCATTTTTAAAGAAAAACCCAACCTCCAATATTTTTGAAGCGTTGCAAAATGTAAATGGTGTTCGACCTCAACTAAATTGCAATATTTGCAACACTGGCGATATTCACATCAACGGGTTAGAAGGTCCGTACACCATGGTTACAATTGACGGAATGCCGATTGTAAGCGCACTTTCAACCGTTTATGGATTATCTGGAATTCCAAATTCGTTGATTGACAGAGTTGAAGTAGTAAAAGGTCCAGCATCCAGTTTGTACGGAAGTGAAGCTGTTGGAGGTTTAATCAATATCATTACAAAAAAACCAACAACTGCTCCATTATTTTCAGCCGATATTTTTTCGACTTCTTGGTTAGAAAATAATTTGGATTTAGGAATTAAAAGTAACATTGGTAAAAAAGCCGTTACTTTAGTCGGCATCAATTATTACAATTACAACCAGCCTATCGATAACAACAATGATAATTTTACCGATGTAACCTTGCAAGAACGCATTTCCATCTTCAACAAATGGAATTTCGAACGAAAAAACAATAAAGAATTTACCATCGCAGGACGCCTTTTTTACGAAGACCGTTGGGGAGGCGAAATGCAATGGAACAAATCATATCGAGGTGGTTCGGAAGTTTATGGCGAAAGTATTTATACGAAAAGAGTGGAGCTTTTAAGTAAATATCAATTACCAACAACCGAAGATATGTATTTATCGTTTTCAATGACCGCTCATGACCAAAATTCGGTGTATGGAAATACGATTTACTTGGCGAATCAAAAAATTGCTTTTGGACAATATACTTGGGATAAAAAGCTAGAAAATCACAATTTGTTATTGGGAGCTGCTTTTCGTTATCAATATTACAACGACAACACACCAGCGACAATTTCGGCAGAACAAACAAAAATTTATAGCGTTTTTCTTCAAGATGAAATAAAATTAGCTGAAAAACATCATCTTTTATTAGGTGCTCGATACGATTACAACAACAATCACGGTAATATTTTCACCCCGAGAATCGCCTACAAATGGAAGCCAACGGAAAATGATGTGTTCCGAATTAATGCAGGAACTGGATTTCGAATCGTGAATTTATTTACCGAAGATCACGCTGCTTTAACAGGTTCGAGAGATGTAGTAATTACCGAAGATTTAAAACCTGAAACTTCGTACAACATCAACTTGAATTATTTGAAGAAAATCAGATTTGAAAACGGTGTTTTTTTAGGATTTGAAACTTCGGCTTGGTACACTTATTTTAACAACCAAATTATTCCAGATTACGACACAAATCCAAACCAAATTATTTATTCCAACTTAAACGGATATGCACAAACCTTAGGAATTAGTGGCAATATCGATTTAGTTACGCCTTTTGGATTAAAAGCAATTGTTGGTTTTACCATTATGGAACCGAAAAATGTGCAAAACGGAGTGAACTCAATACCTGTTTTAACGGAAAAATACAGCACTAATTGGGCTATAACTTACGATATTCCAAAATGGTTTCTATCCATCGATTACACTGGGAATTTATATGGACCAATGCGATTGCCAATTTTAGGTGATTTAGACCCAAGGCCTGAGTACTCTCCTATTTGGAGTTTGCAAAACATACAATTTACTTATAAAAAATTTCGTAGTTTTGAACTTTATGGTGGTGTGAAAAATATTTTGAATTGGACGCCAAATAAAGGAACTCCATATTTAATAGCTGGAGCAGAAGATCCTTTTGGCGAAAATTTTGACGCAACTTATGTGTATGCACCCAACCAAGGAATTAGAGGCTTTTTAGGAATTCGATATACTATTTTTTAATGCAACATTATCATTACATTTTCACAGGTTCAGGATTATCAGCTTTGATGACCGTTTATGAAATGCTTTTATCTGGAAAATTTAAAGATAAATCCATTTTGCTAATTGATGAGAATACTAAAAAAGCAAACGATAGAACTTGGTGCTTTTGGGATGAACATAATTTATTTGATGAAATCGTTTCAAAAAAATGGAATCAAGCTGTTTTTGCGAATGAGAAATTCAATCGCGTTTTAGAACTAACGCCTTATCAGTACAAAAAAATAAATGGTTTGGATTTTTATGAATTGGTTTTCAAGAAGATTTCCGAACATAAAAACATTCATTTTTTAAATCAAAAAGTAGTTGATTTTACTGAATTAGGAAATCATTGCGTAGTAAAAACGGAAAGTGAAACTTTTACCTGCAATAAAGTATTCAATTCAATTTACAATCCTGAAGTTGTAAAAGCACAAACCAAATTTCCTTTAATTCAGCAACATTTTGTAGGTTGGTTTATCAAAAGTAAAGAGGCTGTTTTTACTCCAAATTGTGCCACTTTTATGGATTTTTCGGTAGAACAAAAAGGCAATACACGTTTTATGTATGTTTTACCAACATCCGAAAATGAAGCGTTGTTAGAATACACGTTATTTTCAAAAGACTTACTTTCAAAAGAGGAATATGAATCTGAAATCAAGAAATACATTGAAAATCTCGGAATAACCGAATACGAAATCATTGAAAAAGAACAAGGCAATATTCCAATGACGTGTTACCCTTTCTGGAAACACAACACTAAAAACATCATTAATATTGGTTCGGCTGGCGGTTGGACAAAAGCGAGTACGGGGTATACTTTTAAAAATGCTTCCAAAAAATCAAAAGCTTTAGTTCAGTTTTTAGAAAAAAATATCTCGACTTCGCTCGATATGACAGATTTTAGAAAATTCCATAAAAAAGATAAATTTTGGTTCTATGATTTGTTGTTGTTAGATATTTTAAGTTCGAAAAACGAATTAGGCTCCAAGATATTTTCTTCGATGTTCAAAAAAGGAAATTCGACTGTAATTTTTAAATTTTTAGATGAAGAAACTTCTATTTGGGAAGATTTACAAGTCATTTGGAAATGTCCAAAAATGATGTTTGTGAAAGCACTTTTTGGTAGAATTTTCAAATAAGAGTAAACTATCCAATCATAACAAATCTTTATGAATTGGTTTTCTATAACAAGCAAAAAACTTTGTAACTTTGCAACTCGTTAACTTATAACATAAAAATTATGTATCCAGAAGAAATGGTAAAACCAATGCGTGCTGAATTAACAGAAGCTGGTTTTCAAGAATTATATAGTGCTGAAGCAGTAGAAAATGCTTTAAAAAACGAAGGAACTACGTTAGTAGTAATCAACTCAGTTTGTGGTTGTGCAGCAAGAAATGCACGTCCAGGAGCAAAAATGAGTTTAGATGGCGCTAAAAAACCTTCTCAATTAGTAACTGTTTTTGCAGGAGTTGACAAAGATGCTGTTGATGCAGCGCGCCAACACATGTTTCCTTTTCCTCCATCATCGCCATGTATGGCTTTGTTTAAAGATGGTGAATTAGTTCACATGCTAGAACGTCATCATATCGAAGGTCGCCCAGCAGAATTAATTGCTGAAAATTTAAAAGACGCTTACAACGAATTTTGCTAATAATTTTTTTTGGCGCAACCTTTTTATGAATTTCGAATCTTATAAAAAAAAGATTATGAAAACTATAGTTCGAATTTTGCTTTTGTCAATTTTATTGCAAAGTTTTCAATGTGATGAAAATGAGTCAAATGTTTCGGAAATTACACCTGAACAATTGATTGAAAAAAAACAAGAGATTCTTGATTATATTAACAGTTTTTCGTGTACCAACACATCAAATTGTAATTACATCGCTTTTGGTGCTAAGCCTTGTGGTGGACCTAGAGAATTTTTGGTTTTTCCAAATACAGTAAATCAAACTACATTAGAAAACTTAGTCAATGAATATAATGAAATGGATCATCAATACAATATACAAACAGGAGCAGTTTCTGATTGTATGGTAGTAAGTCCTCCAAATAATATTGACTGTATAAACGGCGATTGTACAATTATAGACTAAAAATATAAGCATTATACTATGCTGGCATAGAATAAAATCCACCAAAACATTGGTGGATTTTTATTTTATAGCTTACTTTTGCCCAAATTGGTTTTTACATGGAAAAAATTCTTTCATACCCACTTTCAATACTATACACATTAGTTTTTTTTATTTGGTTGTTAATCTTTCATCCGATTCAATGGGTTTGTTTTAATCTTTTTGGATACAATGCACACCGCCTTAGTGTTGCTTATTTAAACTTTTGCTTAGTTAGAACTGCGCATTTACTTGGCACCACTTATCATATTAAAGGGATGGAAAATGTTCCTGAAAACAAACCTTTAATTATTGTTGCCAATCATCAAAGTTTACACGATATCACCACTATTATTTGGTTTTTGCGAAAAGTACATCCTAAATTTATAAGTAAAATTGAACTTGGAAAAGGAATTCCGAGTGTTTCTTATAATTTACGCCATGGTGGTTCGGCTTTAATTGACCGAAAAGATCCAAAACAAGCGTTACCTGAAATTAAAAAAGTAGCAGAATTAGTAAATAACAATAATTACTCGGTTGTAATATTTCCAGAAGGTACACGAAGCAAAACAGGAACACCTAAACCTTTCGCGGTGAATGGTTTAAAAATGCTATACAAGTTTGCGCCAGACGCTTATTTCTTGCCAATAACCATAAATAATTCATGGAAAATGACTAAATTTGGTACTTTTCCTCTCGGATTAGGAACTCGTTTAGAATTTACCATTCATAAACCAATGAAAATTTCAGAACATCCGTTTGAAGAAATTTTAGAAAAAACCGAAACTATAATTACAAAACATATTAAAATATAACCCCATGTCAATACAAAACGTCCGCTTGGAAGTAATGCAATTTTTGGAAAAAAAAGTGGATAACTTCGTGGAAGAATTCTTAATCCCTGTCGAAAAAATTTGGCAACCTACTGATTTACTTCCTGATTCTTCAAAAGAAAATTTTTTAGAAGAAGTAAAAGAATTACGTGAAATAGCTAAAGATTTACCTTATGATTTTTGGGTTACTTTAGTTGGAGATACCATTACCGAAGAAGCATTACCAACATACGAAACTTGGTTAATGGATGTAGAAGGCGTTACTCAAAAAGGAGAAAACGGAGATAATGGTTGGGCAAAATGGTTACGTCAATGGACCGGGGAAGAAAACCGTCATGGCGATGTTTTAAACAAATACCTTTATCTTTCTGGAAGAGTAAATATGCGTGAAGTTGAAATTACTACGCAACATTTAATAAACGATGGTTTTGATCCCGGAACAGGAAGAGATCCGTATAAAAACTTTGTGTTTACCAGTTTTCAAGAATTAGCAACGTATGTTTCTCACAATCGTGTAGCGTTACTTGCTAAAAAATATGGTGATAAAAAACTACACAAAATGTGTAATTTAATTGCAGGAGACGAAATGCGTCATCACTTAGCGTATAGCGAATTTGTAAAACGTATTTTTGAAGTTGATCCTAGCGAAATGATGTTGTCGTTTCAATACATGATGAAGAAAAAAATTACGATGCCTGCTCATTTGATTAGAGAATCAGGTGAAAGTATTGGAACTGCTTTTGAAAAATTCTCAGAATCAGCTCAGCGTTTAGGCGTTTACACTGCGATGGATTATGTGGATATTCTTCAAAAATTAAATGAGAAATGGGAAATTGATAAAATTGGTAATCTTTCAGATGAAGCTGAAAAAGCACGTGATTATCTAATGAAATTACCAGCTCGTATGGCAAAAATTTCTGAACGTTTAGTAGTTCCTGCAGAAGGACAACTTTTCAAATGGGTAGAACCGGCTTTAGCTAGATAAACTTATAAATTCTAAAAAAATTAAATTCCAATTTTACACAAGATTGGAATTTTTTATATCATCGGATATGACATTAATAGACAACACTATACTTTTTGTAAAACAACAATTAGAAAATGCAGAAGGAGGTCACGATTGGTTTCACATTGAACGCGTCTATAAAAATGCTTTATTAATTGCAGAAGGCGAAGATTGCGATTTGATAGTAGTTAAGCTTGGTGCGTTACTACATGATATTGCTGATTCAAAATTTCATGGTGGCGATGAAACGGTTGGCCCAAAAACAGCTCGTGCTTTTTTAGAATCGCAAAATGTAAAAGAAGAAATCATTTTACATGTAATTGCTATTATTGAAAATATTTCTTTTAAAGGCGGGAATTTCGAAAAGAAATTCAATTCCAAAGAATTAGAAATTGTACAAGATGCTGATCGATTAGATGCGATTGGCGCGATAGGGATTGCTCGTACTTTTAATTATGGAGGATTCAAAAATCGTCCATTATACAATCCGAATATTCAACCAAACATGAGTATGAATAAGGAAGAATACAAAAATAGTGAATCACCTACTTTGAATCACTTTTACGAAAAATTATTGCTTCTAAAAGACAAAATGAACACCAAAACAGGTAAAAAAATTGCTCAAAAGCGTCATAATTTTATGGTAACTTTTTTAGGTCAGTTTTATGCCGAATGGGACGGTCAGGAATAGAAAAAAGTGTTCATTTTTAATTGTTTGCAGTCAAATTCCTTAAAAATGAACACTGAATACTTAATTATTTCCCTGGAAATATTGCTTTTCTTTTTTCTAAAAATGCGGTTGTCCCTTCTTTAAAGTCTTCGGTTCCAAAAGAAAGACCGAAGTTTTTAATTTCTACTTCATAACCATTCGTTCCGTCTTCAAAATTGGCATTAATTGCTTCGATTGCTTTTGCGATAGCTACACTTGAATTATTTGCAATTTTTGAAGCAATACCTTTTGTGAAATCTAATAGTTCTTCTTGGGCTACAACATGGTTAACTAATCCGTAATTTTTAGCCGTTTCTGCATCAATCATTCCTGCTGTCATGATTAGTTCCATAGCACGACCTTTACCAACCAATTGAGCTAAACGTTGTGTACCTCCATAACCTGGAATCACACCCAAAGTAACTTCTGGTAATCCCATTTTTGCATTTGTTGAAGCTGTTCTAAAATGACAAGCCATTGCTAATTCTAATCCACCACCAAGAGCAAATCCATTAACTGCTGCAATAACTGGTGTGCTTAAATTTTGTACAAAATCAAATAATAAAGCTTGTCCTTCAGCGGCTAATTTCCCGCCTTCTTCTACTGAAAAATTGGCAAATTCTGAAATATCTGCTCCGGCAACAAATGCTTTTTCGCCACTTCCAGTAATGATAATCGCTTTTACTGATTTGTCTTCGTTTAACGCTTTAAAACCATCATGTAATTCTTGTATTGTAGCTTTGTTTAATGCGTTTAATTTTGTGGGTCTATTAATGGTAATAACCGCAATATTGTCTTGTTTTTCAATTAAAATGTTTTCCATTATAGTGTGTTTATTGTTTATTTATTGGGAAAGAAACCAAAAATTCGGTTCCTATGTTTAATTCTGTTTCAAATGTAATTGTTCCGTGGTAATTTTCGATAATATTTTTAATAATTGCTAAACCAAGTCCCATTCCGCTTGATTTTGTGGTGAATTTTGGTTCGAAAATTCGAGCTGCATTTTCTTCGGAAATTCCTTTTCCATTGTCTTTAACTGCAATTTTTACATGATTATCTTCTCTAAAAACGGTTACAAAAACCAGTTTGTGCTCTTGCTCTTCTGGAATGGATTGAATGGCGTTTTTTACCAAATTTGTGATTACACGAATTAATTGGGTTCGGTCTAACTTGGCAATTATTTCATCTTCTAATGCTGAAAATTGAATAAAATCTTCATTAAAAATTTCCAATGCCATTTTAACAATATACACCACATTTAACGTTTCGTTTTGTTGCGCTGGCATGGTTGCAAAGTTTGAGAAAGCTCCTGCAACGGCGCTCATCGTATCAATTTGTTGAAGAATAGTTTTTGTATAATCGTCTAGTTTTTTAGCGATATCTGGATCGTTTGCGTTAAATTTCCTCTGAAAACTTTGCACCGTTAATCGCATAGGTGTTAATGGGTTTTTGATTTCGTGGGCAACTTGCTTTGCCATTTCGCGCCAAGCTTGTTCTCTTTCACTTTGTGCTAAAATAGTGGCGCTTTCTTCTAATTTATCCACCATATTATTATAGGAATGGACCAATAAGTTGATTTCCTTACTTCCATCTTCAATAACAATTTTTTCATTACGTTGATCTAATTGAGTTTCCTGAATTTTATCGCTAATGATTTTTAATGATTTTGTAATATAACTTGATAAAAAGTAAGAAAGTACAATGGCAATAAAAAACATAAAAGTATAGACCTGTCCAAAACGAATTAAGAAATTTTGAACTTCATTGTCATAAAAATCAGCATCTTCTTCATAGGGTAAATTTAAAATAGCAAGTGGCTTAAATTTATTATCTTTTAAATAAGAGTAAGAAGAACGAAAGGTTTTTTCGTCAACATTTGAAAACTCTATATATCTTTTATCTAAAGAAGATTGAATAATTTTTAAAGTTGAAGGATTTATTTTTGGTTTGTCTTTGTCTAACTTAAAAATAGCTCTTGATGAAATTAATAAATTTCCTTTTAAATCAAACAAATTGATTTCCATACTGTGAACATCCGCTATTTCTGTAATTTTATCTCTAAAAATATATTTTAAATTTTTAGTAGTTAATTCAAAACTTGTGTTCTGTAACACATAATTTATATGTTCAGCAATTGCAGTTTCTTTTCGTTCTAAACGATCCTGATGGTATTCTTTTGCTTCTTTTCTAAATTGATAAATAGAAACAGTAGCTATAAGTATCGACGCAATAAGTGTTAAGAATATCATGGATAGAAATATTCTTATTCGAAGTGAAAGATTTTTGATGTTAAAAATTCTATCCATTAATTGTTTTGGTTCTTCTCTCTTATTTTTTTATACAATTTGAATCCAAGCATAATTAAAATCGAAAAAACAAAAATTCCGACAACACCATAAATCCAATTGATTGCGTTTTTTAAAATTACTAAAAAAACTACTGCAAATAGTATTATAGTAGCGCCTTCATTCCAAATTCTGAAAAAATTTCCCGAATGTTTCACTTCGTTATTTTGCAATTGCTTAAAAATTTGATGGCATTTTAAATGATACAAATACAATAAAAACACAAAAGCTAATTTTACATGCATCCAAGGTTGGGTTAACCAAACTTTTCCAACTTCGGTAAAAAACAACATCCAAAAAGCGAAAATACTTGCTAAAATAGCACTTGGCCAAGTAATAATGTACCACAAACGGTATTGCATTAATTGGTATTGTTTGATTAAAATATCTTGCTCAGGTTGTGATTTTTGTTTGGCTTCGGCATGATAAACAAATAAGCGAACAATGTAAAACAACCCAGCAAACCAAGTGATTACAAATATTAAATGCAGTGATTTTATGTAGTTGTAAAGTTCCATTTAGAAGTCATTTCTATTTAATTTGAAAATCTTTAATCCAATTCGCAACTACTCCACACCATTCATCTTCATCATTTAAACATGGAATTGCCATAAATTCCTCGCCTCCATGATGCAAAAATTGTTCGTTAGCTTCCATTGCAATTTCTTCTAAAGTTTCTAAACAATCAGCAACGAATGCTGGTGTTACTACGGCTAATTTCTTAATTCCTTGCTCTGGCATTTTGTTAATTTCAACATCTGTATAAGGTGTTAACCATTTATCACCAGCTAAACGCGATTGAAAGGTTTGGCTGTATTTTCCTTCTGGAATTCCTAATAATTTTACAACTTGTTTTGTAGTTTCATAACATTGATGACGGTAACAAAATTCGTGCGCTGGCGAAGGTGTGTTGCAACAAGAACCATCAATTTTACAATGTGATTTAGTTACATCTGTTTTACGAATATGACGTTTTGGAATTCCGTGATACGAAAATAATAAATGGTCGTAATCAAATCCTTCTAAATGTTTTTTGATGGAATTTGCCAAAGCCTGAATAAAATCTGGCTTGTTATAAAAAGCTGGAACATTAGTAAATGTCATTTCTGGAAAATGCTTCTGACGTAATTCTTCAGCCAAAACTAAAATAGTAGTAGTTGAAGCCATGGCATGTTGCGGATATAAAGGCAAAAGCATCACTTCAGTTACCCCTTGATCTTTTAACTCTTGTAATCCTTTTTGAATGGTCATGGTTCCATAACGCATTGCTAAGGCAACTGGAACATCAACCAATTGTTGCACTTTTTGATGCATTTTTTTAGAAATCACAATTAAAGGCGAACCTTCATCTGTCCAAATTCTTGCATACGCTTCCGCTGATTTTTTAGGTCTTGTTTGTAAAATAATCCCTCGAACTAACAAAGCACGTAATAAAAACGGAACATCTATTACATATTTATCCATTAAGAACTCGTCTAAATATGGCTTAACGTCTTTGGCTGTTGGACTTTCTGGTGATCCTAAATTTACTAATAATACTCCTTTCATGTGGCAATTGTTTTTTTTTATAAAAGTAATTAATTTGGCTTTCTTACTTTTTAAATTATCATTTTTTTATTTATAGTTTGATATACGAAATTGATATCAATTGGTTTCACACATTAGTGTTCAAATTCATTAAATATTTTTTTGGCGTAGTACCAAATTTCTTTTTAAAAGCCGCTATAAAATGACTTCCTGTACTGTATCCGATTTTTAAACCTACTTCATTTACATTATATGAACCGCTATCAAGCAATTGACGTGCATAATCCATTTTGTAATCAAATAAAAATCCATAAACGGTGTCGCCATAAATTTGTTTGAAACCCATTTTTAATTTCTTAAGATTTAAACCCACTTGGTCAGCTAATTCTTGAAGTCCAGGGGGTTCTGCCATGTTATTTAAAATAATATCTTTTGCTTTCCTTATTTTTAATACATTTTCTTCATCTATCAAAAACGGACATTGCTCTGCATTTGGATCTTCTGAACGGTTAAAATACAAGCTCAACAACTCATATCCTTTTCCTTTATAGTATAAGTTTTTGATAAAAGAATTTAAATTATAATGAAAAATTTGACTCAATACAATTGACATAGAAGGACTAATATCATTTTCCTTGTAATATTTCTTATCCTTATTTTCATCACTCAAAAAAGGGATGTTTTCTGCTTCCGAAGAAAATAATCCATGAAACTTTTTGATAGAAACAATAATAGAAATCACCCAAGTATTGGGAGCTAATTCCAAATGAATAGGCAATTCTTTTTGTGGATTATAAAACAAAAGAGACTTTTCTTCTTTTAAATCTAAAGCATAATTTCCCTGATTAAAAATAAATTTTCCCTTTCCTTTGATTCCAAAATGAAACTGTATTAGACCTTGACTTACAGGTCTTTCAATTTTAATTGTTTCGTTACTATCGTTTTGAAAACGTAATAAAATAAATTCATTTTCAATTTTTATTTCTTCTAAAGAACCCATAGCGATATTTTTTATATCCGTTTTATAAAAATCAAATATGATAATTTGACTGAATCTAATCAATAAAATTGTTAGCACACCTTATTTCATTACAAATCTAAAAATAAATAACGACAAAAATGAAAGAATTCAAAATATCTTGTTTTAAAAAAAAGTGTTCTTTTAGCGTTGTTTTTAAACAATAACAATGCAATTGTTGTTATCTTAACATTATCGCATTAAACCAAAATGCGATTTAAATGTTTTTCGAACACCACATTCATCATATTCTAATACAAACCAGTAATCTGTTGAAGGAAGTTTATTCCCATTATACGTTCCATCCCAACCAATTTCATTTTGATTAATTTCTTTCAATAATTTCCCATAACGATCAAAAATATACAAATCAGCATCAGTGTTCTCTATGACGATATTCCAATAATCATTATATCCGTCATTATTTGGTGTGAAAAATTTAGGATAATCAAAAATGAAAACAGAAGAAGAAAGCTCTGTGCAACCATATAAATCAGTAACTTTTATTGTGTGGCAACCAAAGCTTACATTTTCAAATATATTTGAATATTGAAAGTTTCCATTATCTAATTGATACAATAGCATATTATTAGAACTTACAACATTTACAATAACGGTATTATTAAAAGTTGAAATACTTAAATCAGAAAGACTTTCTAAAAAAATAACTTGCCAAGTTGAAGATTGCCCACAATTGTCAATAGGAGTAAAGGTGTAAGTTGCATTTTGAGTGGTATTAATATTTGTAGGATACCATGTGCCATCAACACCATTTGTACTAGGAAAACTAATAGTTGTGCCTTCACAAATGATTGTATCCTGAAAATCAATTTTTATATTAGGCTTTATTGTTATTTCAATAGTAGCTTGATAAGCACATTGTCCTTGATTAGGAGTAAAAGTATAAGACGATGTGCCAACAATTGTTGTGTTAATTATGGTTGGTGTCCAGGTTCCAGCAATTCCTTCAACTGAAGTTAACGGCAAAGGGTTGGGTGTTTGGTTTTGGCAATATGTATTTGTTAAAAGATTAAATGACGGAATTACTAAATTGGTATTCCTTGGAGAAAACAATAACTGATAAGTATTGCTATAACATTCAGAAACTATGGTACAAGTAATGATGTATTGCTCATTTTGGTTCGGAATATTGAGTGTTGGTGTTGCTTCAAATGAAGTACTTATAAACGTTTGCGGATTAGTTACATAAGCTAATCCCCAATTATAATTAAGAATATTGTTATTGTTTTCCAATGCCAGTTGTAGGCTATTACAAAGTTCGTTTTCTATAACAATCCCATTATGAGGCTTTAGATTGTTTAATTGGTTAGGCAATCCTGCTAAGCAAAAACGTCCGCCTAAATCCTGTTGTTCAGAAACATAATTACAATTTTCACCCAATACATTAGGGTTATTAATTACGCCCAAACGTCCTGAAGAAGAACTTAATATTGGTCTTGCGATGTAAATTTTGCCATCAGGAGCAAGTTGCATAGACTGTAAACCACTAGTTGAGGATATGAAAATTGTTTTTGATGCAATAAAATCATTATTTGTGGTTGTTGACACATCATATTGATATATTCTACTACCCGCACATTTGTATAGTACTTTGCTGTTTGGCGAAAAAGCGGTTCCATACTGATTTTCGTTAGCGTTAGTATCAGCAAATTTTTCGGTGATTAAGCCTGTAGAGTTGTTAAAGTTAAAGACATAAAGCCCCTCGTAATTACTACTTGAAGGTACAACATAAGAAAGTAATTTGTTGTCTGGAGATACTTTCATTTGTCCTGGTCTTGCATCAACAAAAAAACTAGTAGTACTTATTACAGGATTTACATTAAAGCCATTACTTGAAATATGATAGGAATAAAAATTATTACTGTCCACAACTTTACATATAACCCAAAAATCACAGCCATTACTATGTGGCACTACACAAACTTTCTCAGTTGTAGTTGTTCCAAAAAGATGAATGTTTTTATTTTGAGTAACAACACCAAGTCCATTATCCAATGACATATCAATTTCAGAATAACGAACACCTTTATCCTCAGCAATTGGGGCTTGTACTGTGTAATCATCTAAGGTAACAAGAAAATATTTGTCAAATCGGTTTTCAGTGAAATTATATGTCCCTGGATAAGGAATGATGGCAGAGGATTGGGTTGAAGAATTATGTCCGGCCAAATTGTTCCCATTAAACATGACTTGAAAATTTTTATTCCAAACTTTCTCACCATTTGTATAAAACAAAACATTTCCATTGCTATCGCTTATTGTAGAACAACCTTCAGAAGAAAACATACTACCAATTGGCAAATCTAAAAGAGACGTTGGTGGATTGGAATTAAAATTAAGTCCTGCATTTATCCCAAAATACCAAATATTAGATTCCCCTTGTGCAAATATTGACACATAGAAAAATATAGATATAAATGTAAAACAACTTTTTATCATCACAAAGTAATAATATATTTAATTAGAGAACCCTTAGCGACATTTTTTCGTATATGCTTTTATGGATATCAAATATGCTTATTTAGAATTATTCTACATAAAGCAATTGTTAGCCCTTGAAGACATTACAAATTTAGTAGAAATAATAGTGAAAAGATAATATTAGCTTAAAATATCTTTAAGCGACACAAAAAGTCCTTTGAGCGTTGTTTTTATAAAAAGGTAAAATATATTTTTGTTAAACTTTTAGGAAAGAGTACATATTATGGAAAACAATACATTCGCGAAGCATCCAACTTTCTACGCCATAGGCTTAAGTTATAAGAAAGCTGATGCTGAAATGAGAGGAAAATTTAGCTTGGACGAACAAGCTAAAATCAGCTTATTGCATCAAGCCAAGGCAGAAGGTATTGATAACCTAATTGTAACCTCAACTTGCAATCGTACTGAAATTTATGGTTTTGCTCAACACCCTTTTCAATTAATTAAATTATTATGCGAAAATAGTCAGGGAACAGTTGAAGATTTTCAAAAAGTAGCTTTTGTATACAAAAATAGTGAAGCTATTTCACATATGTTTCGTGTAGGAACTGGTTTAGATAGTCAAATTTTAGGCGACTTTGAAATCATTAGTCAGTTAAAAAATGCCTTCGTAAAAAGTAAAGAACTTGAATTAGCAAATGCTTTTTTAGAAAGATTAGTGAATGCGGTTATTCAAGCAAGTAAAAAAATCAAAAACGAAACAGAAATTTCATCTGGTGCTACATCTGTATCTTTTGCATCAGTACAATACATTTTTAAAAATATAGAAGATATTGCTTCTAAGAATATTTTACTTTTTGGAACAGGAAAAATTGGTAGAAATACTTGCGAAAACTTAGTAAAACACACGAAACACGAGCAAATCACATTAATAAACAGAACCAAAGAAAAAGCTGAAAAATTAGCTAGAAAACTAGATGTTATAGTCAAGGATTATGCTGATTTGCAGTTAGAACTTCAAAAAGCAGATGTAGTGGTTGTGGCAACTGGAGCTCAAAATCCAACAGTTGACAAAGCCATTTTAAATCTGAAAAAACCTTTACTAATTTTAGATTTATCGATTCCGAAAAACGTGAACGAAAATGTAAAAAACATTGAAGGTGTTACTTTGGTTCACATGGATGAACTTTCACAAATTACAGATGAAACTTTAGAAAACAGAAAAAAACATATTCCTGCCGCTGAAGCTATTATTGACGAAATTAAAGACGAATTTATTGCTTGGACCAAACAACGTAAATTTGCTCCTACCATACATGCTTTAAAAGCAAAACTGAATACAATTAAAGAAGGAGAATTAAACTTTCAACGTAAAAAATTGGCTAACTTTGATGAAGAACAAGCCGAATTAATTACAGCTAGAATAATTCAAAAAATCACCAATCATTTTGCCAATCATTTAAAAGATGATGAAACAATGGTTGATGAAAGTATTGAATGGATTGAAAAAATTTTCCAATTAGAAACGGTTGCAAAATAATGAGCAAAACAATCCGAATAGGAACTCGTGATAGCGAATTAGCCCTTTGGCAAGCACACACAGTACAAAAAAAACTAAATGGTTTAGGTTATAAAACCGAAATTACAGCAGTTAAATCGCAAGGAGATATCATTCTTGACAAACCACTTTACGAATTAGGAATCACTGGAATTTTTACCAAAACTTTAGATATTGCCATGTTAAATGGCCAAGTAGATATTGCAGTGCATTCTATGAAAGATGTGCCAACCGCTTTACCTATAGGAATTGTGCAAGCAGCAGTTTTACAACGCGCTAACACATCAGATATTTTAGTTCATAAAGGCAATTTAGATTTTTTAAATTCAAACGGAACTATCGCTACTGGAAGCTTACGCAGACAAGCGCAATGGTTGAATAAATATCCGAATCATAGTGTAGTGGATTTACGTGGAAATGTAAATACGCGTATGCAAAAACTTCATGATAACGATTGGAACGGAGCTGTTTTTGCGGCTGCAGGATTAGAACGCATTAACTTAAAACCAGAAAACTATATCAATTTAGATTGGATGGTTCCGGCACCAGCACAAGGCGCAATGGTTGTTGTGGCAATGGAAAAAGATGATTTTTGCAGAGAAGCATTAGCCAAACTAAATCACTCAGAAACAGAAATTTGTACACATATTGAACGTGAATTCTTAAAAACACTTGAAGGTGGTTGTACAGCTCCAATTGGTGCTTTGGCAACATTTACCTTAGATAAAATTGATTTTGAAGGTGTTTTATTTTCTTTAGACGGAAAAGAAAAACACACAATCAAAAAAAGTTGTACTTTTGATTCTTATAAAAACTTCGGAAAAAATTGTGCCGAAGAAATTTTAAACAACGGTGGAAAAGCTTTGATGGAAAGCATTCGTCGTGATTTAAAAAAGTAATTTTATTCCAAAATGGAGAAAGAATCATTACTCAATTATTTGTATCGCTTTTTTGATATCATCGTATTACTTTTTATTGTATTTGACTTTGGATATGACTTCGAAGAAAACTACAATTCACCACATGTAATAGGATTAATTTTATTGTCGATAGGATTATTAGCTTTTAATGCTTTTAAGTTTTTTACCTACAAATATAAAAGCAATAAAAAAGTAGCACTTGCAAATATGATTTTACTAACTGGGATAATGATAACCTGTTTTGTAATTTCAATATTAAACTTAGATTTCCCTTCTGATTATATTCTTCAAAAAGTAAAACCTATTTTAGAAGGCGGACTCATATTTTATTTCTTATTGCGATTATTGGTTTTAGTGCGTCATATTTATGATATTTATTTTAATCCAGCTATTGTATTTGTCGGGAGTTTCATGATTTTAGCCCTAACTGGCGGATTTTTATTAATGCTACCAAGTGCAACCACAAACGGAATTACCTTTACCAACGCACTTTTCACTTCAACTAGTGCTGTTTGTGTTACTGGTTTAGCAGTTGTTGATACTTCTACAGCTTTCACTGTTGTAGGACAATCAATTATTTTAGTTTTAATCCAGTTAGGTGGAATCGGAATTTTGACTTTTACCTCATTCTTTGCTTTCTTTTTTAGAGGAAGTTCTTCATTTAAAGAGGGATTAAATACTAAAGATTTTATTGCACACGATGGTATGAGAGACGTTTTTAGAGCAGCACTAAATGTTGTGCTTTTTACTATTGGAATTGAAGCTGTTGGAGCAATTTTTGTATATACCTCTATTATTGATAACAATGCTATCGAGAATAAATTTTTCTTTTCAATATTTCATTCAATTTCAGCATTTTGTAATGCTGGATTTTCTTTATTGCAAGGTAATTTATATGATGGTGCCATCCGTTTCAATTATTTCTTGCAATGGGTTATTATGATATTAATTATTTTTGGCGGGTTAGGTCATAACATAGTCTTTAATTTTTATCAAAAAATTAAAACTCAAGTTTTAGAATTTTTTGATAAAAACATTATTCATAAAAAAGTTCGAATCATCACTTTAAATACTCAAATTGTAATTTACACTACTTTAGTATTATTAATCGGTGGTTTTATTTTCTTATTTATTTCAGAATACAACAACACCTTATTAGAGCACGATAGCATTTTTGGAAAAATCACAGCGGCTTCATTTAATTCGGTAACACCAAGAACTGCCGGATTTAATGCAGTAGATTTTACTAAAATGAACGTTCCTTCTTTGTTGTTCATTATCTTTTTAATGTGGATTGGTGGTTCGCCAGCTTCTACTGCCGGTGGTATCAAAACGAGTACTTTTGCATTAGCAACTTTGAATATTTTTGCTGTTGCCAGTGGAAAAAGCAGAATTCAATTATTTGGAAGAAGAATTTCATCGGAATCAACTTCTCGTGCTTTTGCCATTTTATGTATCTCATTAATAACAATTGGAATATCAATTGTAGCGATGCTAATTTTTGAACCAAAAGGAACGCCTTTATTAACTGTTGCCTTTGAATGTTTTTCAGCATATAGTACAGTAGGATTAAGCTTAAATTACACACCAACTGTAACTGAACCAAGTAAATATGTTTTGATTGCTTGTATGTTTATTGGTCGAATTGGAATGCTCAACTTAATGGTTGGATTATTACGAAGAATGAATCATCAATTCTACGAATATCCAAAAGAAAATATATTAATTAACTAATCTACCAAAAATGAAAATTATAGTATTTGGTTTAGGAAACTTCGGAATGTCGCTTGCAATCAGCTTAACTGAAACAGGAAACGAAGTAATTGGTGTAGACAAAAACATCGAAAAAATTAATCTTATCAAAGATAAAATTTCACATGCAATTGCCTTAGACTCAACAAACGAATTATCGTATGAAGCTTTGCCTTTAAAAGACGCAGATAAAGTTGTAGTTGCCATTGGTGAAAACGAAGGTGCTGCCATCATTACAACGGCAATTATTAAAAAATTGAGCGATGTAAAAATCATCAGTAGAGCTTTGTCTCCTATTCACGATACGGTTTTAGAGGCGATGGGAATTTATAGCATTATTCACCCAGAGCAAGAATCGGCAGACCGATTAACCAAGCAAATCAACTTCAAATCAACTTTAGAAAATTATCAATTAGATGATAATTTTACGATTTCAGAAGTAAAAGCAAAACCAGAATTCTACGGAAAAACATTAGCTGAACTAGACTCAATCGATAAATATCATTTAACACTAATTACAATTATTCGCAAAAGAGAAAAACGTAATTTAATTGGTAAAAAATCAATTATAAAAGAATCTATCGGTCGTCCAGCTCCAGATACTGTTGTTTTAGAAAATGATATTTTGGTAGTTTACGGATTTAATAAAGACATTGAAACGTATTGTTTAGGACAAGAAGAACACCAAATTAGAAGCTAAAATGAATCGAATTCTATCTACAAAAAAACTTTCAAAAGCATTAAAAAAGAAGTTTTCTGATGCTAAAATTGAACTTGTAGAAAAGAATTTTATTCAAACCAAATCCATTTCATTTGAAACACCTCAACTAAATGATTACTTAGTTTTTACAAGTAAACAAGCGGTGAAAAGTGTTTTAAAATCGGATTTAAAAAACGTTCATACCATTTCTTGTTTGTGTGTGGGAAGTAAAACCAAAAATTTTCTCGAAAAGAAAGGATTCACCGTTTTAGAAAGTGCTGATTATGCCGAAGATTTGATTCAAATAATCGATTCGAAATACAAAAGCAGTTCGTTTACCTTCTTCTGTGGAAACATTAGGAAAAATACGATTCCAAATTATTTTCAGCAAAACAAAATCGCACACAACGAAATTATCGTATATGAAACCAAACTGAAACCTCACCACATAAAAAAAGAATATGACGGCGTTTTGTTTTTCAGCCCGTCTGGCGTAAATAGTTTTTTAGAAAACAACACAATAGAAAATAAAACGTGTTTTTGCATTGGAACCACCACCGCAAAAGCATTAGAAAACAAAACAGAAAATATTGTAATTGCAGCACAACCAACAGTTGAAAATGTAATTACCGAAGTAATAAAATATTATAAACGCTTATAGCCTATTGCTTAAAGCATAAAGCATAAAAAATGATTAAGAACGATTTATTTTTAAGAGCATTAAAAGGGGAAACAGTTGAACGTCCACCTGTTTGGATGATGCGTCAAGCAGGAAGATATTTACCAGAATTTAGAGCCTTGCGCGATAAATATGATTTTTTCACGCGTTGCGAAACTCCAGAATTAGCTGCTGAAATCACGGTTCAACCGATTCGTATTGTAAAACCAGATGCTGCCATTTTATTTTCAGATATTTTAGTGGTGCCGCGCGCAATGGGAATTCACGTTGAATTAAAAGACAATTTAGGTCCGATAATTCCAAATCCAATTCGTACTGCTGAACAAGTAAATCAAGTTTTTGTGCCGAATATTCATGAAACGTTAGGTTACGTGATGGATGCGGTAAAACTAACCAAAGAAATGCTGAACGACGAAGTACCATTAATAGGTTTCGCGGGTTCGCCATGGACGATTTTCTGTTATGCTGTAGAAGGTAAAGGTTCTAAAAGCTTTGATACAGCTAAAGGATTTTGTTTTTCAAACCCAGTTGCGGCACACTTATTATTGCAAAAAATCACCGATACCACGATTTTATACTTAAAAGAAAAAGTAAAAGCAGGTTGTAATGCAATTCAAATTTTTGATTCTTGGGGCGGAATGCTTTCTCCAGTAGATTATCAAGAATTTTCTTGGCAATACATTAACCAAATTGTGGAAGCTTTAGCCGAAGAAACTGAAGTAATTGTTTTTGGAAAAGGTTGTTGGTTTGCCTTAAACGACATGGCAAAATCAAAAGCATCAGCTTTAGGAGTAGATTGGACATGTTCACCAAGAAACGCTCGTTATTTAACTGGTGGTGATATCACTTTACAAGGAAATTTCGATCCAAGTCGTTTGCTTTCTCCTATTCCAACCATCAAAAAAATGGTACATCAAATGATTGACGAATTCGGAAAAGACAAATACATCGTTAACTTAGGTCACGGTATTTTACCAAATATCCCTGTGGATCATGCTAAGGCGTTTGTTGAGGCGGTGAAAGAGTATAAATAATTATGAATGGTATTAATTTGAAATACTTGTCCATTTTACTATTTCTTTTTATTTGCATTCCAACTCCACATGTTAGTTTGCCTTTTTTTGTAGTAATTGGTTTATTGATACTTCAAATCTTTTCTTTAGCAGATGAGTTTATATTGCTTTCAATTGAAAATTTATTTCTTTTATTATCAATTTTAGGAATAATTTTATATTTAAATAAAAGATTAATATTGGGTTTTCTCGGTCAATTACTGTTAATTACAGCGGTTATTGTTTTTGTAAAAATTGAAAATTTAAAACATTTTGAATTCACAATTCCTTTTACAATACACTTACTAATATCAAGCTTATATTTTTTAAAATTGTTTAGAGTAAAACATGAAAAATAAATTCTACACCTACATACAAAACCTACAAGATCAAATCTGTAAAGGATTAGAAGACATTGATGGCGGCACCAAATTTCGAGAAGATTTATGGGAACGACCAGAAGGCGGTGGCGGTCGCACACGTGTTATTGAAAACGGAAATGTTTTTGAAAAAGGTGGTGTAAATATTTCAGCCGTTCATGGCAAATTACCCGATACGATGCAAAAAATGTTTGGTGTTGGAGAAGCCGATTTTTTCGCTTGCGGATTGAGTTTAGTAATTCATCCGAAAAATCCGATGGTGCCAACAGTTCATGCAAATTGGCGTTATTTTGAAATGTATGATGAAAACGGCAATATCATTAACCAATGGTTTGGTGGCGGACAAGATTTAACACCGTATTATTTGTTTGAAGAAGACGCCAAACACTTTCATCAAACCTGTAAAACTGCTTGCGACAAACATAACCCTGAATTTTATCCAAACTATAAAAAGAAATGCGATGAATACTTTTGGAATGCCCATCGATTTGAAGCTCGTGGAATTGGCGGTTTATTTTTCGATTATTTAAAGGCAACCGAGCAAATGTCGATGGAAGATTGGTTTAATTTCGTGTCAGAAGTTGGAAATTCTTTCTTACAAGCATATGTTCCAATTGTGGAAAAAAGAAAAGATTTACCATATACAGATGCACAACGCACATGGCAAGAAATTCGTCGTGGTCGTTATGTAGAATTCAATTTGGTTCATGATAAAGGAACACTTTTCGGACTAAAAACTAACGGAAGAATAGAAAGTATTTTGATGAGTTTACCACCACATGTGCAATGGGTGTATGATCATCATCCTGAACCAGGAAGCGAAGAAGAAAAATTACTAAAAGTATTAGCAAAACCAGTTGACTGGCTATAAATAAAAAACTCCGCTATTTAAGTAGCGGAGTTTTTTATTTATTTCATTTGAATTAATCTAAAAAATCGATTAAATCCAAAGTCTGAAGTATAATATTTTCATTTGAAAAATTAGAATTGATTTCCATTTCTAATTTCATAATATGATTGTTTAGTTTATTTGACGCTTTGAATTCCATATTTTTAAACTGATTCCCTAAACGTATCATTTTTGCTGTATCACTTCCTAAATCTTGGTTTAATAAATACGCTTTGAAAAAACGTTGCATTTCAAAATTTCCGTAAAAATAATTCTTCGATAAATCTTTCTTTACTTTCTTAGTAAAATCAGACTTTGAGCCATCATTCAAATACTTTAATCCATTTGTAAACACCATAACATCCCCTTTTTTAAGTATAATCATATCTCCTAAATCTTCTGATTGATTTATTAAATAATAACCATCTCCTTTTTGTAAAAGATTTTTTCTAACACCTAAATTCAATAATTTATCTCCCATTTTTGGATGTGTAGAAGTCATAATCATGGTGAAAATTGGTCGGGTTTTAATGATGGTTTTTTCTTCTTCTACTTCTTCATAATTTTCATCATAAGTTCTCGACATAAAGGTGCTTTCATAAGATTCCATGGCATGTAAAAACATAGAAATATCGCCATCAAAAAGAGTCGCTGTGGCTTCTTCATCAACAATTGTTGAAATTAAATCTGTTAATATTTCTGTATCTTGTTTGTCAATTGGCATATTACTTAAAAGCTGCTCCATAATTTCTGGATAGTTTTTAAGTAATTCTTCTGTACTTGAGTGATAGGAAAAATACGCTAAAGGTTCTTGCTTTGGAAAATAATTATAAATGTTTTTATTCGGTTTTCGGGCAACTACTTTTTGCATTACATTGGCAAGAGATTCTGAATATTCCACTTTTTGTTCCATTCTAGCTTTGTTGTTTTCAAAATAGAAATCAACATTCATTCCTTTAATTGAATTATTGGAATTATTTATGCCGTTGTTTGAATTGATAGAACCTAACAAATAATAAAACGAACTCATTTTGCCATAAACTGCTTCATAATTAATCCATGAAGCAATATCTGCATTGGTACTTACTTTAGTTGAAGTTGGTGTTACAAATCCATTTTCAAATAAAAGAGCTATTTGTTCCTCTTGCTTTTCTTGTTTTTGGATTCGTTGTTCTGCTTGCTCTTTTTCAAAAGAGGCAATCCATTTTTTATACTCTTCATCTTCAACAGCTTCTACCACTTCGATATTTTCATCTTCAGAAATGGCTTCTTCAACTCCAATTCTTTTTTCAACAATTTCCTCTATTGGAGCCACTTCTTCAATTTCAATTACTTCTGCTGGAGCATCTTCATAATATTCTTCATCTACTGCAACTGCAGCACTATCAGCTACCAACATAGCGTCTGAAAAATCTGCGTTAGTAAAATTATTATTGGTTTCAATAAGTCCATAAATAATGAAGTTGCCGTCATTCCATGCCATCGTAAAATCGTCTTTTTTAGGCGAATAAATAGTGTATTTTGAATGCGTTTTAATAACTTCTTTAATAGAATCAGTTGTGTTTGAGTTATTTTTATTGACTTTATTTTGGATAAAAGCATTCCAACCATTTACATCTTTTAAAGGAAATGTCATTTGATAATACGCTATACTATCTGTAAAATTTCCATGAATGGTTACGGGATTAGATTTATCTATGAACGAAATAAAATCGTTTAATTTAAAATCGGAATCAGCTTGGTTTACACTTTTAAAAACTTTGTGATTAAACAAGCTATCAATATTTACTTTTTTAGCAAATTGTGGTGTGTTGAATTGCACAAAATAATCATACTTTTCCAGTTTTTCTTGACTAAACACTAATACTGGAAACAAGAATAAGAAATAAAAAATCTTTTTCATAATTGAATTAAGGATTGAAACTTATGGAATTATTCATCAGCTTGTTGTTGTTTAAAACATTCCATATATTCTGTTTTAAAAACACTGTTTTTTTGGATTTTGAAAGTTTACTATTTGCATTTTGCACCATTGCCACGTCTTTATCAAAAGTATAAACGGCAACTATATTTGCTTTCAGTAAATCTTCTTTTTTGTCTTCGTTCTTTATTAAATTTTTAGGTAACGGATAAGATGCGATTCGCTCAAATTTGCCATTATTATTTTTAAAATGAACTAAAGTATTTTTTTTATCTATTGTATTTAAAACTACATTCAAGGTTTCTAAAGAATTGTAAGAAAAATTGATTTTAAAAATATAGGTGTTAAAATCGTATGAGGTGGAAATTTTTGAAACACCTTTAATTTTTGAAACTTCAGCTCTAAATTGTGCTAACTTAGATTTAATATCTTCTTCATTTGGAATGCTTACCCCATCAACTTCTTCTAACATTATAGCCGATTTTGTTTTAAACCATGAACTCGAAAAATCTACAACCAAACTATAGTCACCACTTTGATCACTATTGTGTTTAATTTTTTCAGTTATTTCGAAACAACTGGTTAGTAGCAAACAAATGCTAAGAATAATTAGCTTCTTCATGCTGCAAAATTAAGAATATTTTTACAGATTTATGTCTTTTGCAAAAGAAAGAAATAGATGAAAAATTAGTAACTTTACGCATTAATATTTGAATATAAAATTATGTTTCCATTACACAGAGGTCGTCGTTTAAGAGTAAACGAATCTATAAGAAGTTTAGTTCGCGAAACCACATTAAGTCCAAGTGATTTTATGTTTCCGATGTTTATTATGGAAGGTGAAAACACAAAAGTTGAAATCCCTTCTATGCCAGGAATTTTCCGTCGTACTTTAGATTTAACGGTGGAAGAAGTGAAAGAATTATTTGCTTTAGGAATTCGCGCGGTAAACATTTATGTAAAAGTTAGCGATGATTTAAAAGACAATACCGGAAAAGAAGCTTGGAACGACAATGGTTTGATGCAAAGTGCCATTCGTGCTATCAAAGCGGCTTGTCCTGAAATGATTGTAATGCCTGATGTAGCTTTAGACCCGTATTCCATTTATGGTCATGATGGAATCATTGAAAAAGGTGATGTGGCTAACGATGCAACTAATGATGCTTTAGTAAAAATGGCGGTTTCTCACGCAAAAGCCGGTGCCGATTTTGTAGCGCCAAGTGATATGATGGATGGTCGAGTTTTACGTTTACGTCAAGGTTTAGATGCTGCAGGATTTCACAATGTGGGAATTATGAGTTATTCGGCTAAATATGCTTCGGCGTTTTATGGTCCATTTCGTGATGCTTTGGATTCAGCTCCAAAAGAGGCTGATGTAGAAGTGCCAAAAGACAAAAAAACATACCAAATGGATTATGCAAATCGTATTGAAGCGGTTAAAGAAGCACTTTGGGATGTAGAAGAAGGTGCTGATATGGTAATGGTAAAACCTGGAATTGCCTATTTGGATATCGTTCGTGAAGTTAAAAATGCGGTTGATGTTCCGGTTACGGTTTTTCATGTTTCAGGAGAATATGCTATGATTAAAGCGGCTTCTGAAAGAGGTTGGTTAGATCACGACAAAATTATGATGGAGCAATTAATGTGTATCAAAAGAGCAGGTGCAAGTTTGATTTCAACATATTTCGCAAAAGAAGCAGCCATTTTATTAAACAAAAAGTAATGTGACATTTGTCACAAACTAAGTGAAATCGATATTGTAATTTTATCGATATTTCTAAATCATATCAAAATGAAACATATATTAAAATCATTCGCTGTTTTTGCATTAGCCATTTCATTGACTAATTGTGGTGAAAAAAAAGAAACGGATGCTTACGGAAATCCAGTTGAAGAAAAAACAGAGGCAACTACTGAAACTACTGTTGATCCATTATTCACCAAAGGTCAAGAACTTTTTGAAGGTAAAGGAACCTGCACCGCATGTCATAAACCAGACACAAAAGTAATTGGACCAGCAATAAAAGATATCGCTAAGATTTACAAAGAAAAAGGAGCTAGCATTGCCGCTTTCATTAACGAAGAAGGCGAACCAATTGTTGACCCAACTCAATACGAAACTATGAAAACCAACTTTGCCATTACAAAAGCCATGACGGCTGAAGAACGTAAAGCTTTAGAAATATATATGATGAGTTTCGAATAAAAAGCGATTACTCAACCACCAATTTAAAGCCCACGCGCGGAATGTTTTCTATTCTCACGTGGGTTTCTTCTTTTATGATTTTTCGTAATCTTGAAATGAATACATCTAAACTTCTCCCAAGGAAATAATCATCGCTTCCCCATAATTCCATTAAGATTTTTTCACGTTTTAAAACCGTGTTTGGATTGTCTAAAAACAATTTTAAAAGCGATGCTTCTCTTTCGGTTAACGTGATTTTTTGACTGTCATTTTTCAACAAATAATTCTCAGGTTCAAATTGAAAACTTCCAAAAGTATATTGTTTTTGTGTTGAATTATCGGTTGATTTCTGACTTCGGTTTAAGAAAATTTCTATTTTTAAAATCAATTCTTCAATCGAATACGGTTTTACCAAATAATCATCAGCACCCAATTTCAAACCTTTAATTCGGTCTTCTTTCATGGTTTTTGCCGAAAGAAAAATAATTGGAATTTCCTGATTGCGTTTTCTGATTTCGGTTGCAATTTCAAATCCGTCCATATCGGGCAACATAATATCTAAAACACACAAATCAAATGCTTCTTTACAAAACAGTTGAAACGCCTCTTTTCCGTTGTTACAATGTACAACTTCAAAATGCTGTTCTAAATTATCGGAAGTTAAAAACGCTAGGGTTTCGTCGTCTTCTACATACAAAATACGTTTCTTACTCATAATCGTTTTTATTTATTTGGATGGATATTGTAATTCCTTTATCTTCATTATTGGTTGCAAAAACTTTCCATTTGTGCCATTCGCAAACGCGTTTTACATATGAAAGTCCAATGCCAAATCCTTCAATATCCTTACTGTCTTCTCGTGCTACTCTGAAAAATTTATCAAAAACAAATGGTAAATCATTAGCTGGAATTCCGACTCCATTATCCGAAAATTTCAATAGTAATCCTTTCTCGTTTTCTTTGGATTGAATTTGGATTATTGGGTTTAAACCCGAATACTTTACCGCATTATCCATAATATTATAAAGCACATTATAAAAATGAAATTCGTCAGCTTGAATTATATAATCACGCTCTAATTGAATGTCTATTTTTATTTCTTTCTGATGCTTTAAAACGATATTTTCTTTAACCAATTCGAGTAATACTTTTACATCTACTTTGGTTTTATCCAAAACAATTTGCTTGCTTTCGGTTTTAGCTACATACAAAATTTTCTCAATGTGTTGGTTTAGTTTATTGCTTTGATTGATGATAATTTGCATGTATTTTGACAATCTTGGATTATCAACAATTTCTTTTTGTGTATTGGCATAATTTGAAGCAATCAAAATAGAAGCTAAAGGTGTTTTAAACTCATGCGTCATATTATTAATGAAATCCTTTTGTAAATCTGTATATTTTTTTTGCTGCAACATTAAAAATACCGAGTACACATAAATAATTAAAACCAGAAACAACACACCTGTAAATATCCAATATTGAGATAGACTTTTAAAATAGGTTTGTTCAATATGTGGGAAACGCACTGCAAAATAATACGTTAAATCGCTATTTTTTGAAAAACAATCTTCACAAAATTTCTCCGATTTTCCGTTAATTGAAATGTAATTCCCGTAAACCATTTCATCTGAACTACAGTCATAAATAGCATATTCAAAATCGAGTTCCAATTTTACTTTTTCAAATTCAAGTTTTAAATATTGTTCTAAGATTCTGTTTTCGAAAACATCGTTAACGTTAACTATAAAGTAGTTTTCAGAAACTTTCTTAATTTGATTGGTAATAGGTAATTCTGATTTATTATCTCTATAAATTTTTTCCACCACATCTTGCAAAGCAAAATGGATTTTATCTTCCATATCTTTTTTCTCAAAAATATAGGCCTGATTGAGCAAAAACAATTGCATGATGATAACACCAACAATTGCTAAAAACCCAATGAAAATTACGGTATTAAATCTGTTAAACTTCATAATGAGTTCGATATTACAAAAAATGTGGGTCTAAAAATCCCTATTAACATGTCATTAACAATCATTAAAATTTAATTAACAACACCCGTTTAAAAGTTTTTTAGTTTTGTATAACAAATTTAAAATAACTAAAAACATATACAGTATGAAATCAATTAAATTATCAATTGTAGCTTTATTTATAGCTAGTGCTTCATTTGCACAATTAAAAGATGCAAAAACAGAAACTGCTAAAGCAATTCAAGTTACTCCAACAGAAGTTAAAACTCCGGTTGCTCCAAAACAATCAAACATTAAATGGGATCAAGAAATGCATGATTTTGGAGATATTGAAAAAGGAAAACCAGTTACTTATGAATTTTCTTTTACAAACACTACAAAAGAAACTATCTTAATTACAAATGTAAGACCAGCTTGTGGTTGTACTGCTGCAAATTACACAAAAACTCCAATTAAACCAGGAGAAAAAGGAATGGTTGCTGCAACTTTTAATGCTGCATCTGGTGGTCAATTTCAAAAATCAGTTACAATTACAACTACTGAAAACGGAGCTGAAGCAGTAAAAACTTTATCTTTCAAAGGAAAAGTATTAGAGCCAGCTACTGAGAAAAAAGAAGAGATTAAATCTTAACAATATTATTAATTCAGCTTTTACATCTTATTAAACCACCTGTCAAAAGGTGGTTTTTTTATATTTACAAAATGAAAACAGTCATTATAAACACACCTCTTGGTTGTACAGAAATTCAAGGAGATGAAAACGGAATTTCAAAAATTCATGTGATGAATGAAGACATTGAAATTTCTACAAAAATTCCGAAGGAATTAAAAGAGGCTGTTTTACAACTTAAAGAATATTTTGAAGGGAAAAGTACTGAGTTTTCATTTAAAATTAATCCAGCAGGAACTGATTTTCAACAAAAAGTTTGGCAAGAATTGTTAAAAATCCCTTTCGGAAAAACGTGTTCCTATTTAGAATTATCAAAAAAATTAGGAGATGTAAAAGCAATTCGTGCAGTTGCTTCTGCCAATGGAAAAAATCCGCTTTGGATTGTGATTCCGTGTCATCGTGTAATAGGCTCTGATGGTTCTTTAACAGGATATGCCGGAGGATTATGGCGCAAAAAATGGCTGCTCGAACACGAAAATCCGGTAAAACAAGAAAGTTTGTTTTAGATTTTTTAAAATCATTCTAACTTTTTCCTACTTTTATAACACAATCTTATAAAATTAGGAAATGAAATTTCTTTTAAAATTCTTCAAGTGGTTCGCTATTATTTTAGCAAGTATCATTATTTTGATGTACATTTTTGATGTAGATTATCTGTTACGTGCTGTAAGGACAATCTATTTCAAGGGTTATACTACGGCTTTTTTAGAAGATTATAAAGAATTTCCAAATAGAGAAATTAAAAAAGGAACTGCTCAACCTTGGGCAATTGCTTCTGACTACAATTCTGTTACAGCTACTCAAAATTTACAAAAAACACATAAAGAGCTTCAAACTATTGCTTATCTCATCATTAAAAATGATAGTATTTGGCACGAAAGTTATTTTGACGGATTTGATAAAAACTCGAAATCCAATTCCTTTTCTATGGCAAAAAGTGTCGTTACTATGGCGATGGGAAAAGCTATTATGGATGGAAAAATTAAAAGCTTAGACCAAAAAGTAACAGACTTTTTTCCGGAGTTAAAAGGTAATTACGCAAAAGACGTAACCATAGGTGATTTATCTTCTATGGCATCTGGATTAAGTTGGGATGAAAAATACTATAGCCCATTTTCAATTGTAACCCGCGCTTACTTTGATAATGATTTAAAAGGCATTATTTTAGGTTTAGACATCAAAGAAAAACCAGGACAATCTTTCAAATATTTAAGTGGTGCCACACAATTACTTGCCATGTGTGTTGAAAAAGCTACTGGTGAACATTTATCTGATTATGTTTCAAAACACTTTTGGCAACCCATGGGAGCCGAAAATGAAGCGCTTTGGCAACTTGACGAAGAACCAGACGGAATTGAAAAAGCTTATTGTTGTATTGCTAGTAATGCTAGGGATTTTGCGCGCTTTGGAAAACTATATTTAAACAATGGAAAATGGAATGGTAAACAATTACTAGATAGCGCATTCGTGAAAAAATGTATAACTCCACGTTTTGAAAAAAGTCCGCAATATGGATATGGTTGGTGGATGCACAACTTTTTAGGAAAAGATTTATATTATATGCGCGGGCATTTAGGGCAATTTGTAATTGTAATTCCTGAAGATAAATTAATCATCGTAAGATTAGGCCATTTAAAAGGTGTACAAACAACTTATGATCCTCACAGCGAAGACTTATATACATATATAGAAGAAGCTTACAATATGTTAGAACAAAGAAAAAACAAAAAAGAAATACATTAATCAACTACTACTCTCTATGATTGAAAAAATTAATTTAAACAACATTCTGTTTTTAGACATTGAAACGGTTCCAGAATACCACAATTATCGTGGTTTAGATAGCGAAACCCAACAACTTTGGGAACAAAAAACACAATACCAACGTAAAGATGAAGTCTCGGCAGAAGATTTTTACGAAAGAGCCGGAATTTGGGCTGAATTTGGAAAAATTATTACTATTTCTGTGGGTTACTTTGTAAACAAAGGTGATATTAGAAACTTTCGCGTTACTAGTTTTTGGGGAGAAGAAAAGAAAATTTTAAACGATTTTTCTAATTTACTAAACACACATTTTAACGGAGCACAACACGTTTTATGTGGTCATAATGCTAAAGAATTTGATATTCCGTTTATAGCTCGACGCATGATAATCAATGGAATTGCACTTCCAAATAAGTTGAATTTATTCGGCAAAAAACCATGGGAAGTACCTCATTTAGACACCTTGGAATTATGGAAGTTTGGCGACTACAAACATTTTACTTCATTAAAATTACTTACAAAAGTACTTGGTATTCCATCTCCAAAAGATGACATTGACGGAAGTGAAGTGGCGCACGTTTTTTACGTAGAAAACGATATTGACCGAATTATTACTTATTGTGAAAAAGATGTAATTGCTGTAGCACAAATTTTTCTGAGATTAAGACGAGAAGATTTGTTGGTGGAAGATGAAATTATTCATGTATAAAAAAAGGGAGCTAATTAAGCTCCCTTTTTTATTTTTATGCTAATGATTATTTATTAATAACCAATTTTTTTGTGGTTTTAGCACCTCCATTTTGAATGCTTAACATATAAATACCTTCCGATAAATTTTCAATATTTAATGTTTCAAAATTTGAAGAAGAAACTTTAGAAATTACTTTTCTTCCTTGCACATCAAACAATTCATAAGTTGTATCTCCAGTTACATTTCCTAAATCAATATTTACTATTCCTTTAGCAGGGTTAGGATAAACTTTTAAAGAACCTAAAACATTGTCATTAGAACTTAATGTACCTGGTACAACGTTACAAAAGTTTAAAGAAACTGCATTAATAGCTCCACCATCGTTATTACCAACATCTGAAACTTTTAATGTCCAAACTCCATCGGCATTCAACCCATTAAAAGCTGTAAAACTTTCAAAAGGTGCTGCGATACCTCTAACAACAGGTGATGTTGCTTCACAAACAAGTGCAGCACCTGCTTCATCTAGTGTCGCTAAAATATTTGGATAAGTAGAACCGCTACCTGTACATGGTTGGTTCAGTAAAATAATTTCTGGACTACCTATCGAAGCAGGTCCTTCAAGAGAAATTATCATGTCACCAATCCAAGTATGTGAAATATCTAGAGTCACTTTCAAATCACCTATTATGATTCCTCCTGAAACATTTATTGGAACTGAAGCAGTAACATTAGCAGTAGTAGCAATTGTGGCATCAGAAAAATCCGTTGCGTTAAATATATTACCACATGATATAATTCCTGTTTTAAAAGAATTTACAATTGCAGATGCATTTGTTGCTGAACCACATCTATTTGAAGGAACCACTCTCCAATAATAAACAGTATCTTGGTTTAAATTAGATGCAATAAAATTAGATTCTTGTACTACTTGATTAACTACAGTTGTAGTAAATGTTGAGTTCGTAGAAACTTGAACAAGGTAACTTTCTGCATTATTGTCATCTTGCCAATCTAAATTAATTGAAGCTGGAGTACCATTAAATCCATTTAAAGGACTTGTTAACGTAATTGGAGTAAAAGTAGAGCTAAACACTCTTAATGACTTAATTCTTGTTTCAGTTTCTGTACCGTTATTCCCAACAATACCTATGTCATAAAGACCCGGTGTTACAGAACCTAAATTAGTAACATTCATTGTAACTGTACCGTTTGCACTTAAACTAGCTGGTGTAAAACTTACTGTAGCTCCTGCAGGAACACCAGTTGCAGTAAAATTAGTAGTACCAGCTCCCGATTGTTTATAATCAAAAGTATATGATGCATTTGCAGTAGAACATAAAACAACATCATTTGATTTTGAAATTAATCCAAAACTAGAAGAAATTCCAGTTACAACTAAAGAATAATTCTGGCCTCCAGTAACTAAATTACCCTTATGAGTAATTGTGATTACATAATCCCCTGCTGCTGGAGAATCAATTCTTACTAACTCTACGTTATCTAAATTATTATCACCAACTCTTGTTGCTGGTAGTAAAGGATCTGTACTATTTAATTTCCATGGAAAAAATGTAGTCCCGTTTCTAGTTACTCTAATGTCTAAATCATTAACAAGAGAACGAAATAAATCATTAGGAACTAATCTCTGTCCATTATTGGCTTCACCTGGAAGATCTGTCCAAGTAATAGAAGCGATTAATGGATTGTTTGCACCACCATTTGATCTTACAGTCATTGTGAAAGTCTGCCCTTGATTTAATCTTTGTTCCGAAATCCAAGAAGATAATCCATTATTCGTTATTGTTTCAGCAGCTTTTTTTGCATTTAATAATCCCCAACCAAAATAAGGGTCTGGACCAATTTCACCTGCGTCATCCGCTGTGTGGCAAGCTAAACCTTTAAGCGTTGCTGACCTCATGAAACTAGTTGTAACATTTTTATAATGTTGTTGAAGTAAAAGTAATGATCCTGTAACATTTGGAGCTGCCATAGAAGTTCCAGAATAATCAGCAGTAGCAGTGTTACTTGAACTAATAGGAGATACTAAACCAGTGCCATTTCCTGCAATATCAGGTTTGATTCTTCTATCATCAGTTGGCCCCTGACTACTTCCTGAATTTATATTAACTGAAGTTAAAGATCCGTCGACAGCAATTGTAGCATCTTGGGCGTTAGCAATGGTTAGTACATTTTTTGCAACTTTGTTACCTACAAGCTTATCCAAGCCGCCAGAAATTGGGTCTGCATTATCATTATTATTACCATCGTTTCCAGCTGAATACACCGGTAAATAAAAAGGTGAATTATATGCAATTTCGTCCCAAACTCTAGAATCTTCAACATAAGAACCAATGTACCAAGATGGTAAAACACTTAGATTTCCATTCACAATTTGACTTACAGGCACACCATAAGAGTGGTTAGATAATAACATCCCCATTGCAACCTCTGAAACTGCCTCTGATTCATCGTCTGTCCAATCAAAAGACCTTCCAGTTGCTTGTGGTGCCATACCTCTTACTGGAGCGCTAGTAGGATTCCATGGCAAAGCCAAAATTGTGCCCGCTACATGCGTTCCATGATTAGTGTTTGAATTTGAAGTTGTAAAAGGAACATCAACATTAGTTATTCTACTCGCAGTATTAGTACTAGAAGTGTAAAAAGCACTATGTAATCGTCTAACTGGTCCACCATCCCATACACGAGCAACCATATTTTGACCATCAAGTGTTAAACCTAATCCACCTCCTGTATTTAAATAATTTGCTCTTGTAGATCTCGCCGCTATTACATTACTTTCAGTAGCATAATACAACGGAAATCCATCTGGAGTTAATTTCATTAACTCTTGATAAACTCCGTCTTTTTCAATAATGATAGGCCATCCGTTTCTTTTAGCTGCTTCATAAGCTGCTTTTTTTTCTGCTGCTTCTTTCTTCTTGTAAGAAACTTGTAGCTCTTTTAATTTCTCTAAATCGTAATTCTTAGTGATTTTCTCAACATCTTCTTGTGTTTGAGAAAACACAAAGCCTGAAAAAGTTAATGAAAAAATAAATAGTAATCTTCTGATTTTCATAATGTTTTGTAGCTTGGGTTAATATAATATTTACAAATATATAATTATTTCTTAAAATCACTAAATATTTATATATATTTAATATTTGTTGAAATATTTTGAATTATAGTACATTTACGAAAAATTATCAATTTATGGTTTTAAGCAGATTTTGGTTAGTAATATTTATATCGTCTATCTTTTTTATTGTTTTTGGATTGTTTTCTTCGCAATACTATTCTATTGATTATGTGTTGAATGGCAAACAAGGCGAACCTCTTTTAATAGGTGAAAAGTATTTAAAAGAAGTGCCTAAATTTGTACAAGACAGTGTGCAAAAAGCGGAAGACAAAACATTCGTTATTAATAAAAATGAAAAGGATGCCGACACTACCTACATCTATAATAATCAAACCGTAAAAATCTACAGTGGAAAACAAAAAGCCGATGGTTTACTTCCTATGACCAAAAGCAGTTTGTTTGATTTAATTCTACCATTAATTGCCTATTTATCTTTTTTCTGTGGTATCATGGAATTGCTCATAATTTCAGGTGCTTCTGAAAGATTAGCTAAAAAACTAAGTCCGTTATTTGCTAAAGTATTTCCTTCGATTCCTAAAAACCACGAATCGATTTCTTATATGACCTTGAACTTTTCCGCCAACTTCTTAGGATTAGACTCAGCAGCAACACCTTTTGGTTTGAAAGCTATGCAAAGTTTACAAGAACTAAATCCTGATAAAGACAGAGCAAGTGATGCCCAAATCATGTTCATGTGTTTACATGCTGCGGGTTTAACATTAATCCCAACCTCAATTATTGGTTATCGTGCGGCTGAACATGCTGCCAATCCTGCTGATGTAATGTTGCCGTGTATCATTACTTCTTTCGTAGGAACAATTGCTGCTTTCATTTTGGTTGGAATAAAACAAAAAGTAAATTTCAAAAGTGCTTCTTTATTAGCTGCTTTAATGGGAGTTATTGGTGCCATCGTTGGATTATTATTTTATGTAAATAGTTTAGATTTAATTGGAAAAAACTATTTTACTTCTAACCTTTCTGGATTATTATTGATATTAATTATTGGTGGAACTTTGATTTTTTCTTTCGTTCAAGAAAAGAAATTTGTAGATCAAAAAACAACCATTTTCGACACTTTTGTTTCAGGAGCTAACAACGGATTAAAAACAGGAGTAACTATTTTCCCTTATGTAATGGGAATGTTAGTAGCAATTTCGTTATTTAGAAACAGTGGTTTGTTTGAAAATATAGCCAACGGAATTTCCTTTTTATTTGCGCATTTAGGTGTCGCTAAAGAAATCACAGATTCGCTTCCTGTGGCGATGTTACGTCCTTTTAGTTCAGGTGGTTCACGTGGTTTTATGATTGATGCGATGAAACAATTTGGCCCTGATTCCTTAACGGGAAGACTAAGTTGTATTTTCCAATGCAGTGCCGAAACAACTTTCTACGTGATTGCGGTTTACTTTGGAAGTATCAACGTGAAAAACACACGCTATACCTTAGGAATGATGCTTTTAGTAGATTTGATTTGTGTGATTACAGCGATTTTTGTGGCGAGTTGGTTTTTTTAAGGGATGAATAAAATGCTTAAATATGCTTCGATATTACTGATTATAATCAGTTTTGTTTCATTTTACAGAACATTTCAAGAATACAAAATATTAAATTCTGGAAACAAAATTACTGTTAGTGTTGTCTCAGTGCCTATTTCGTGTAGCGAATCTTCTAAAATTTCTAAAGCTTATTTTACTTTTTACTTCAACGAAAAGAAACAAAGTAAGAAGTTAGAAGGTCGTTGTTCAATAAATGTTGGAGATAAAATAAATCTAATCACAAATGATTCGAAAGATGTTTTCCTCTTTGAAGATGAAGATGTTTATTTTGAATTTTTAGCTGGTTTCTTAATTTTTGTTGCTGGAATTTATTGCTATTATAAGTCAAATAAAAATATATAAAATCATATATTCCTATTAACCAAAATTCATTTTTCCATTCCCATCAAAAATCCGTAACTTTACTTTTCAAAACATACACAAAATGGACTTTTTATATCAAGACCCGTATCCAATTTTAAAAGACGATACACACTACAAAAAATTAACTTCCGATTACGTAAAAGTTGAGCAACTTGGCGATAGAGAAATCTTAGTGGTGGACCCAAAAGGATTAGAATTATTAGCACAAGAAGCTATGGACGACGTTTCATTTATGTTGCGTTCGGCACATTTACAAAAACTAAGAAACATTATCGAAGACCCAGAAGCAACAGACAACGATCGTTTTGTGGCTTATAACTTATTGCAAAATGCTGCTGTAGCTGTAGAAGGTCAATTGCCTTCTTGCCAAGATACTGGAACTGCAATTGTAGTTGCTAAAAAAGGTGAAAACGTCTACACTGGTGTAGAAGATGGCGAATGGTTGTCAAAAGGAATTTACAATACGTACCAAAATAAAAATCTTCGTTATTCGCAAATTGTTCCGATTTCGATGTTTGAAGAAAAAAACTCAGGTTCGAACTTACCAGCACAAATTGATATTTATGCTAAAAAAGGAAATTCGTATGAGTTCTTATTTTTAACAAAAGGTGGTGGTTCGGCGAACAAAACGTTTTTATATCAAAAAACAAAATCGTTGTTAAATGAAAAATCGTTAGACGAATTTGTTCGTGAGCGTATTATGGATTTAGGAACAGCGGCTTGTCCTCCGTATCACTTGGCTATCGTTATCGGTGGCACTTCGGCGGAAGCGAATTTAGCAGCCGTAAAAAAAGCTTCGGCAGGATATTATGACAATCTTCCAACTTCTGGAAACATCTCAGGTCAAGCGTTTCGCGATTTAGAGTGGGAAAAAAGAGTACAAATTATTTGTCAAGAAAGTCAAATTGGAGCACAATTTGGTGGAAAATATTTAACGCATGATGTTCGTGTCATTCGTTTACCTCGTCATGCGGCTTCTTGTCCGGTGGGAATGGGAGTTTCTTGTTCAGCTGATAGAAATATTAAAGGGAAAATTACAAAAGATGGTATTTTCTTAGAGCAATTAGAAACCAATCCGGGACAGTTTTTACCAACAACTGCTCCACATTTAGAGCCAGCGGTAGAAGTTGATTTGAACAAACCAATGCCAGAAATTTTAGCAGAATTATCAAAATACCCAATCAAAACACGTTTAAAATTAAACGGAACGTTGATTGTAGCTCGTGATATTGCGCATGCAAAAATCAAAGAATTATTAGACGCTGGAAAACCAATGCCAGAATATTTCAAAAATCACCCAGTATATTACGCAGGTCCAGCTAAAACTCCAGACGGAATGCCATCAGGAAGTTTTGGACCAACCACCGCAGGAAGAATGGACGTTTATGTAGACGAATTCCAAGCCGCTGGTGGAAGCATGATTATGTTAGCAAAAGGAAACCGAAGTAAAGACGTAATGAACGCTTGTAAGAAACACGGCGGATTCTACTTAGGTTCGATAGGTGGTCCTGCTGCTATTTTAGCAAAAGAAAACATTTTATCAGTAGAAGTAGTTGATTTTGAAGAATTAGGCATGGAAGCCGTTCGTAAAATTACAGTGAAAGATTTCCCTGCGTTTATTATTACTGATGATAAAGGAAATGATTTTTTTATGAATCTTTAATCTCAGAAAAAAGAGAATAGTATACAGAAAATAAACAAACCTGTGAGTTGAAAGACTTGCAGGTTTGTTTATTTGAAATAGGATTCTAATACAGTTATTGATTTTTTGACTTTACTATCAAATATGAATTTCAAAATTAAGAGAAACCCAATCAAAAATGGAAAAAACAACAATACTTGTTTCTCTTGAATTTTCGTATAGATAAACAAAATAAAAAGAGGTTCAACTATTATTATAAACCACAATACTTTTTTCATTATCGAACTTAAATCAAACACTAAGTCGACTTGATTACCATGAATTTTTCCTGAGATTTCTGGGCGAAATTGATTTCTTGGTCCGAAATCAAATGTAGGTTTAATATTAATTTCTCCATTTAAATTTACACTTCCTTCAAAATCGAATTTAGAATTGTCACGATGAAAATTTTCAACCTTATTTTGAAGAATTGCAATGATTTCTTCTTTAGGAAGTATGGTTTTTATGGTGTGTGATTTTTTGAACATGATTTATCTATTCAACAAACAACACTAATCCTTTCAAATAATGTCCTTCTGGATGGTAAATGTTGGTTGGATGGTCTGGACCTTGTTCTAATTTGTGTAATACTCTGATGTTTCTACCGGTTTCTATGGCTGCAGCTGCAACGGTGTTGTAAAATAAAACATCGTCAATAACTTGTGAGCAAGAGAACGTGAATAAAATCCCGTTAGGTGCTAGGGCTTTTAATCCTGCTATGTTTAAACGTTTGTAGGCTTGCGTTGCGGTGTGCTTGCTTTTGATACTTTTCGCGAAAGCGGGCGGGTCTAACACAATGACATCATATTGTTGCGTGTGCTCTTTCATAAAGTTGAACACATCGTCAGCTACGGCTTTGTGATTGGCGTTAGGAAAATTTAATTCCATATTACTCGCCGCTAAATCCACCGCTTTTTGAGAAATATCTACCGAGGTAACTAATTCGGCTCCTGCGCTCATCGCGTAAATTGAAAATCCTCCAGTGTAGCAAAAAGTGTTTAGCACTTTTTTGCCCTTTGAGAATTCGCCTAGTAATTTTCGGTTTTCGCGTTGGTCTAAGAAGAAACCTGTTTTTTGACCTTCTACCCAATTTACTGAAAACAAAATGTTGTTCTCTTTCGCAACCGCTTCAGCTTTATTTCCGAATAAGAAATAATCAGTTCCTGTATTCGGTAAAGTTCCTGAACTTTTACAATAAATGGTTTCGCAATAGTCTGGAAAATTCGATTTTATGGCTTCAGCGATTTGCTCCATTTGAAGAAAAACTCCAGTGGAATGGGCTTGAATTACCCAATTTTTATCGTAATAATCAATAATTAATCCCGAAATTCCATCGCCTTCTCCGTGAATGACACGGAACGCATTGGTAACTTCAAAATCCAATAACTGAGTGCGTAAATACCAAGCCGATTGTAGTTTGGCTGCCCAAAAGTTTTCAGAAAAAATCTCTTCGCCGAAAGTCAAAATACGAACAACGATACTTCCTTTATCACTGAAATATCCGGTTCCTAAATGATTGTTTTTCGAATCGACTACATCTACCATTTCGCCATCGTTTATTTCACGACTTACGCCATAAACCGCACCACTGAAAATCCAAGGGTGACGACGTTGAATAGATTTTTCTTTACCTGATTTTAAAATTACTTTTGGTAAGCTCATTTTCTTGAAAATATTACCGCGGATTCGCAGATTATTATTTATTTTTAGGAGGTTTCTTTATTAAAAAAACGCAGATTCACAGATGTTTAAAATTGTAATCTGTGAATCTGCGGTAATATTAAAATTAATATTTAATCGATTTTCATTTCAGGAATTTCTCCTTCAATGATTAAATCGGCTTCAGTTGCTTTGATAATATCTTCTACTGAAACACCTGGCGCGCGTTCTAACAATTTAAAACCTTTTGGTGTGATTTCTAAAACGGCTAATTCCGTAACAACTTTTTTCACACAACCAACACCGGTTAATGGAAGCGTACATTTTTTAAGAATTTTCGATTCTCCAGCTTTGTTTACGTGCATCATAGCTACGATAATATTTTCTGCTGAAGCTACTAAATCCATAGCGCCACCCATTCCTTTTACCATTTTTCCTGGGATTTTCCAGTTGGCAATATCTCCGTTTTCAGAAACTTCCATCGCACCTAAAATAGTTAAATCTACTTTTTGCGCACGAATCATTCCGAAACTAAAAGCTGAATCAAAGAAACTTGCTCCTGGTAAAGTGGTAATCGTTTGTTTTCCTGCATTGATGATGTCAGCATCTTCTTCTCCTTCAAAAGGAAATGGACCCATACCTAAAACACCATTTTCAGACTGAAATTCAACTGAAATATCCGTACGAACATAATTGGCAACCAAAGTTGGAATTCCGATTCCTAAGTTTACATAGTAACCGTCTTTTACTTCTTGTGCTATTCTTTTTGCGATTTGATTTTTATCTAATGCCATGATTAACTTCTTTGTCTAACAGTTCTTTGCTCAATTCTTTTCTCAAACTTCTCTCCTTGGAAAATACGGTTGACCATAATTCCTGGAATGTGAATTTCGTTAGGATTTAAAGTTCCTGCTGGTACTAATTCTTCAACCTCAGCAATAGTGATTTTTGCAGCACCTGCCATACAAGCGTTGAAATTACGAGCTGTTCCTTTGAAAATAAGGTTTCCTGCTTCGTCACCTTTCCATGCTTTTACGATAGAAAAATCAGCTTTGTAAGCCAATTCCATTACGTGCATTTTTCCGTTGAATTCACGTGTTTCTTTTCCTTCGGCAACTTCAGTTCCAAAACCTGCTGGCGTAAAGAATGCTGGAATTCCGGCTTGAGCAGCACGACATTTTTCAGCTAAAGTTCCTTGTGGTGTTAATTCTACATCTAATTCTCCTGAAAGCATTTGACGTTCGAATTCTGCGTTTTCTCCCACATAAGAAGAAATCATTTTTTTGATTTGACGTTTTTGTAATAGTAATCCCAATCCGAAATCATCTACACCTGCATTGTTTGAAATACAAGTAAGATTGGTTACATTTTTATTTACTAATTCAGCAATACTGTTTTCGGGAATACCACAAAGACCAAAACCACCTAACATGATGGTTTGTCCGTCTTGAATTCCTTCCAACGCTTCTTTAACGTTATTAACTTTTCTAGAAATCATATTTTGGTTTGTTGTTGTTTATAATCCGAATTCGTCCATGTCTGGCTCGTCTGTTGGAACAGCTGTTGTATCAACTACTTTTTTAGGTGTCCAACAATCTACTTTTATTTGTAAATCTTCTGGTTTTTCAAATGGTTCTTTCGATACATCTAAATCGCTATCGGCATAACATTTTTTCATAAAGATTCCCCAAATAGGTAATGCCATAGTAGCTCCTTGACCTAATCTTGTAGCTCTAAAATGGGCAGCTCGGTCTTCGTTTCCAACCCAAACTCCAGTGGCTAAATTAGGCACCATTCCTATAAACCATCCATCTGAATTGTTTTGAGAAGTTCCTGTTTTACCTGCAATTGGATTTCCAAAACTATAATCATATTGGATAAATCCACCGCCTCCATATTTTAAACGAGCACCTGTTCCTGAACTGGTAACTCCTTCCATTAATTTTACAACGGCATAAGCAACATCTTTATTTACAACATCTTTAGTAACAGGAACTGGTTGGTCAATAACGACTCCGTTTTTATCTTCAATTTTGATGATAAACGTAGGTTTTACATATACTCCTTGATTCGCAAATGTACTCATAGCTCCAACCATTTGTTCCACTGTAATATCAACAGCACCTAATGCAATTGACGGTTGTTCTGGAATATCAGAAGTGACTCCCAATTCTTTCGCCATATCTACAACGGCTTTTGGTCCTACTCTATCAATTAACTTGGCAGAAACCGTATTTACAGAGTTGGCTAACGCTTTTTGTAGTGTAATGGTTCCCCTATAATTACCATCGGAATTTTTTGGAGACCAATCAGCATCGATTCCCCATTTGCCTTTTGGCATGGTGAAATAACTATCGATAATAGAATCACAAGGTGACATTCCTAATTGTTCTATAGCAGTTGCATATAAGAATGGTTTAAAAGTAGAACCTACTTGTCTTGCTCCTTGACCTACGTGATCATATTGGAAATATTTATAATTTACTCCGCCAACCCATGCTTTAATGTGACCACTTCTTGGTTCCATTGCCATCATTCCAGTTTGTAGCATGTGTTTGTAATATATGATAGAATCTGTTGGTTTCATGATGGTATCTTTTTCACCTTCATACGTAAAGATTTTCATTTTTGCAGGCACATCAAAAGATTTTAGAATTTCTTCTTCTGATTTTCCATTCAAATCCATTTTTCTCCAACGCTCAGAATTTTTCTTAGCTTGCATCATAATTTGTTGCGTTTGCTCTGGCGTAATATCTACGAAAGGTGCGTTTTCTTTATCTTTTGCATTAATGAAGAATTCTTTCTGTAAATTTTTCAAATGCTCGGTTACCGCTTCTTCTGCATATTGTTGCATTTTAGAATCGATAGTCGTGTAAATTTTTAAACCATCGCGATACAAATCATATTCTGTACCATCTGGTTTTAAATGATCTTTCACCCATTTCTTCATGTAATCTCTTAGATATTCTCTGAAATAAGTAGCGCTTCCTTCGGAATGACTTTCAGGCTTGAAATCTAACTTGATAGGAAGTTTTTTTAGTTCCTCTTTTTTTGATTCGGTAATTACACCATTTTTAACCATCTGACCTAAAACTGTATTTCTTCGGTCTAGAACCAATTTTGCTCTTTTTTTTCGGTTTGGATTATATAAAGATGGGTTTTTTAACATTCCGATGAATAAAGCCGACTCCTCAATAGTTAAGTCTTTTGGTTCTTTATTCATATAAATTTTAGCTGCTGAACGAATTCCAACCGCTCCATTTACAAAATCTACTTGATTTAAATATAATGCAATGATTTCTTGCTTAGTATATTGACGCTCCAAACGAATAGCAATAATCCATTCTTTTACTTTTTGAATTACTCGGAATACGATGAATTTTGAACCTTCACCATGAAATAAATTTTTAGCTAACTGCTGGGTTAGTGTACTTGCTCCACCGTCTTGAGCTAATTTTACCACTGCCCTCAATGTTCCTTTAGCGTCAATTCCTGAATGTTCATAAAAACGTTCGTCTTCTGTTGCTACAAGTCCTTTTACTAAATGTTGTGGCAAATCTTCGTACTTAACAGGTGTTCTATTTTCTTTGTAAAATTTACCAATGACTACTCCATCCGAAGAAATAATCTCGGTTGCTACATTAGAATCTGGATTTTCTAAATCGTCAAACGAAGGCATTTTTCCGAAAAATCCCCATGATGCGAAAAGGAATAATAAAATTACACCTAAAAATCCATAGGCAAATAATTGCCAAAATTTTCTTTTATACTCTGAAAAATCGTTTGTATTTGCTTTTTTGGTAGCCATACTATTTTATTTTTTCAATTCTTAATCCTAGTTCTGTTATTCCTTTTAGTTCCGAAACACCATCAACTTTTCCTGTTTCTCTTACTGCCTGAACTACTTCAACATTGTATTTTCCAACTCTTTTAAATCTGAAATTTTCCAAATACCATAATTTACTTTCCTTTACATCTGAAAAACCTTCTCCTAATAATGTTCCATCTGGTTTTGCCATTAGGTATTCCAACGTATCCACCGCAATAGTTGGTTTTTTACCTGGTTCTTTCATCGTTACAATCAAATACATGTTATTGAACGGATAATCGTTGTTGTTTCTCACATTTAAAAATAAATGATACGGATTTACCGTGTCTTTTTGTTCAAATGTAAAACGCAACGTGTCTGATTTTTTCCAAGAACCGTCTAACTCTTTGTATTCGCTAAAAAATTGCTTTTCATCACAAGAGAAAAAAAGCACAGCAAACAGCATTAACCCAATAAATTTAGTCTTTTTTAGGAGCATTTTTGAAATTTGATGGTTTACGTTTTTTGTTTTTATTGTTATTCTTTTTCTTAGGTTGATCAAAACGTGTTAAACTATCTTGACCTACTACATTTTCGAATTTTTTCTCTACTTCTTGAACCGTTTCTACCACATAATCTTCCAAAGCCGCCACACGTTCTTTTTTCTTATTGATAGCTAAAATTTCTTTCACTTTTGCTACTGGTAAAACCATCCATTGCGCTGGAGCATTTGCATAAGAGAACCACATAATTTCCTTGAAAATATCAATTTTCTGACAATATGCATCGCCTTTTTCGGTATACAATTTGGTTTCCATATCAGGCATATCTTTCAATGCATCCAAATAAGTGTCTAATTCGTAATTCAAACAACACTTTAGTTTTCCACATTGTCCTGCTAATTTTTGTGGATTTAACGACAACTGTTGGTAACGTGCTGCCGAAGTATTCACACTTCTAAAATCGGTTAACCAAGTAGAACAACACAATTCTCTTCCGCAAGAACCAATTCCACCTAAACGAGCTGCTTCCTGACGGAAACCTACTTGTTTCATCTCAATTCTAATTTTGAAATCTTGAGCAAATTCCTTAATTAACTGACGAAAATCGACTCTGTCATTTGCAGTGTAATAAAACGTTGCTTTTGAACCATCACCTTGAAATTCTACATCAGAAATTTTCATTTCTAACTTCAAATTAATAGCGATTTCACGAGCACGCATACGCACCGCTTCTTCTTTATTTCGAGCTTCTGTCCAAATATCGATATCGCGTTGTGATGCTTTTCTATAGATTTTAGCTAATTCTTTGTCTGGATTATCGCCTTTCTTCTTCATTTGAATTTTTACCAATTCACCTGTCAAAGTTACAATCCCAATATCGTGACCTGGAGAAGCCTCCGTAGCAACAATATCGCCAATAGCTAAAGTTAGCTTTTCTGTATTTCTGAAAAATTCTTTTCTTCCGTTTTTGAAACGGATTTCAGCCGCATCAAAAGGCGCCTGACCTCCTGGTAATGTCATGTTTGACAACCAATCAAAAACCGAAAGTTTGTTGCAGCTATCGGTGCCGCAAGTCCCATTATTATTACACCCCTTTGGTGCACCACCATCAGCGGTTGAACAGTTTGTACATGCCATAATTTAAATATATAGTGATTGTCCTTAAGCGGACTACGTTTCAAAACGTTTTTGAGCGTAAAGATATTGATTTTTTATGGAAACTTTCAAATTCAATCTTTTGAAGTTGCACAAAAACAAAAAACCTATCTCATTATAAAACGAAATAGGTCTTTATATAGTATTGTAAACCAAAAAATTATGTTTCTTTCACGGTAATTATGTGAACGGGACAAGCCTTTGCAGCTAATTCACAATTTTCAACAATGGTGTGGTCTGCAGATTTTAAAGTGTGAAAACCTTTGGCATCAACTGATTTTATTAAAACCGATTTTCCGTCTTTTTTTGACATTTGAAATTGGGCTGGCGCCATTTCTACACAATAATTGCAACCAATGCATTTGTCTCTTTGAAGGGTAACAACAACCATTAGTTTTCTACAATTTTATACATTTTATCCGATAAACGAATGCGGAACGGCACTTTTAATGTACAACTATCTCCTTTGGTTGCTTTTTCAGAAGTGGCATCATTCACAAAAAAATCTTCTAAAATTAATTCTTGTGCTCCAGTTGACGGACCAGTAATTAAAATTTTATCGCCTTTTTTAATATCGTAAGCTTCGATTTTAAATTCGGCTATGCTTGATTTTGGGAAATAATGCATTCCTTTTCCAACGTATACTTTTTTCTGAGTTGCATTGGAACCGGGATTATCAGACCATTCGCCTAACTTTTGTCCCAAATAATAACCGCTCCAAAAACCACGATTGTAAACCGTTGCCAAAGCTTCCATCCAAGTGTTGATTTTTTCTTTGGTAAACGTTCCTTCGTAATACGAATCGATAGCTTCACGATAGGTTTTGATAACCGTTGCTACATAATCTGCAGCACGTCCACGACCTTCAATTTTTAAAACTTTTATTCCTGAATCGATTACTTGATCAAGAAAATCTAAGGTGCACAAATCTTTTGGCGACATTAAATATTCGTTATCAACTTCAATTTCAAAACCAGATTCTTGGTCAATAACGGTATATTTTTTACGACAATTTTGCTTGCAAGCACCCCGATTTGCTGATGAATTGTGCGAATGCAAACTCAAATAACATTTTCCGGAAACCGCCATACACAAAGCGCCGTGACCAAAAATTTCAATTTCAACTAAATTCCCACTTGGCCCTTTAACTTGTTCTTTTTCGATGTCCTCAGTGATTTTTTTCACTTGACGCAAACTCAACTCGCGAGACAATACAATCGTATCGGCAAACATAGCGTAGAATTTTACCGTTTCTATATTAGTCACATTCAATTGCGTAGAAATATGAACTTCGATTCCGATGGTTCTAGCCGTCATAATAACCGCTTGGTCGGATGCAATTACAGCCGTAATTCCTGCTTCTTTAGCTTTAGTCAAAAGTGTTTTTACAATCGATAAGTCGTGATCGTAGATAATCGTATTTAAAGTTAGATAGGTTCTAACGTTTTTTTCGTTGCAACGACGTGCAATCTCAGGCAAATCGTCTAAAACGAAATTTACTGTTGCACGGGCACGCATATTTAGTTGTTCGACACCAAAATAAATGGAATCGCAGCCATTATCTAAAGCCGCTTGCATGGATTCGAAATTTCCTGCAGGCGCCATTAATTCAATTCTTCCCGAAGTTGTCATTAGCCAATAATTTTAAATAATTTATCAGATAATCTTACTCGGAAAGGTACTTCAAAAGTTATTTTATCGCCAACTTTAGCTACTGAATTTTCAGTTCCGTTTACCAACATTTTTTCTAAAACCAATTCTTGATTTCCAGTCGTAGGTCCTGAAATTAAGATTTTATCGCCAATATTTAGTTCTTGATTTTCTATTTCAAAAAGTCCCACTTGTGCTTTTACATAATAATGTTCAGCTTTACCAAGCAATACTTTTTTTACTTTTATTTTCTGACGAATATCTTTTGTTTCTTGTGCTTTTGCTAAAGTAATATCCGAAAGCTCTCCTGAATGTTTGAATTTCAAATTATCCGATTTTCCTTTTCGGAACACTTTATTACCTACTTGTTTTCCTCTACGTAGTTTAACTTGTTCGGCTAATGGTAAATGTGTAATTTCTAAACATTCTGTAGAACAACAATTTTCCATAGCTGCTTGACATTCGTCACATTGAATGAATAATAAATGGCAACCATCGTTTAAACAATTGGTGTGATTGTCGCAAGGTTTTCCACATTGGTGACATTGCGAAACGATATCGTCGGTAATTCTTTCCCCTAATCTATGATCAAAAACAAAGTTCTTTCCGATGAATTTACTTTCTAAACCTTCCTCTTTAAGTTGCTTAGCATAATTGATAATTCCGCCTTCTAATTGGAATACATTTTTAAAACCTTGATGCTTAAAATACGCAGACGCTTTCTCACAACGAATTCCTCCGGTGCAATACATCACTAGGTTTTTATCCTCTTTGAAATCTTTTAATTGTTCGTTGATGATTGGTAAACTTTCTCTAAAAGTTTCTACATCCGGCGTAATCGCACCTTTAAAATGACCGATTTCACTTTCGTAATGATTTCTAAAATCAACTACAATGGTGTTTGGATCTTCTAATATTTGATTGAATTCTTTGGCTTTTAAATGCACGCCAATATTCGTAACATCAAAAGTATCATCGTTCAAACCATCGGCTACGATTTTATCTCGAACTTTTACTGTTAATTTTAAAAACGAATGATCATCATGTTCTACTGCCACATTCAAACGAATGCCATGCATGAAATCATACTCTTCTAACGTTTCTCTAAAAGCTTCAAAGTTTTCTGCTGGAACAGACATTTGAGCATTGATACCTTCCTTGGCTACATACGTTCGACCAAGAGCATCGAGTTTGTTCCATTGGATAAATAAATCGTCGCGAAATTTTTTGGGATCTTCAATTTTGGCATACGCATAGAAAGATAATGTAAGACGTTGTTTTCCGGCCTCATCAATTAATTGAGCTCTTTCTTCTGCGCTTAAGGTGTTATACAGTTGCATGCTATAAACGTTTAAGTGAGAAATATGTTATGAGTTCTAAATGGAAGAACTCGAGGGCAAAGGTAATAAAATTGATTAAAAATCAAATCTTTAAATGAATTGGAAAACATATTAACAATTTTTGGCACAATTGAAAAAAGCTGTATTTTTACAAAAAAAGAATTGTAATCAATTTAAAGCCAAATATTATGAGTTCAGACAAAGAAGCAAAATTAAAAGCCTTACAACTAACATTAGACAAACTTGACAAAACGTACGGAAAAGGAACTGTAATGAAACTGGGCGATAGCGCGGTGGAAGAAGTAGAGTCTATTCCTTCAGGTTCATTAGGTATTGATTTGGCACTTGGAGTAAATGGTTACCCAAGAGGAAGAATCATTGAAATCTACGGACCAGAATCGTCAGGTAAAACTACGTTAACATTACACGCCATTGCAGAAGCTCAAAAGGCAGGAGGAATTGCAGCATTTATTGATGCGGAACATGCATTTGATCGTTTTTATGCAGAAAAATTAGGAATCGATATTGATAACTTAATTATTTCTCAACCTGATAATGGAGAACAAGCATTAGAAATTGCAGAAAGTTTAATCCGTTCGGGAGCAGTTGATATTGTAGTAATTGACTCGGTTGCTGCTTTAACACCAAAAAGTGAAATTGAAGGTGACATGGGTGATTCTAAAATGGGATTACACGCGCGTTTGATGTCACAAGCATTGAGAAAATTAACTGGAACGATTCATAAAACAAACTGTACCGTTTTCTTCATTAACCAATTACGTGATAAAATTGGAGTTATGTTTGGAAGTCCAGAAACTACAACTGGAGGTAACGCATTAAAATTCTATGCTTCAGTTCGTATTGATATTCGTAAATCGACTCAGATTAAAGATGGTGATAATGTTTTAGGTAACAGAACTAAAGTAAAAGTGGTTAAAAATAAAGTAGCACCACCTTTCAGAACTGCAGAATTTGACATCATGTATGGTGAAGGAATTTCAAAAGTGGGTGAAGTTTTAGACTTAGCCGTAGAATTTGAAATCATCAAAAAAAGTGGTTCTTGGTTTAGTTATGGAGAAACTAAATTGGGTCAAGGTAGAGATGCGGTAAAAGCATTAATCAAAGACAACCCAGAATTAATGGATGAATTAGAACAAAAAATTAAAGATCTGATTAAAGAAAATAACGCTTAAAAATTAAATCACGCCTTGAGCGTGATTTTTTTTGTAATTTAACGCAACCTTTTTTTAAAAAATTAATCTACAAAGTATAATAATCAATGAAAATGAAAAAATTAATTTTATTAGTAAGTATCCTTTTTTTATTTAATTCTTGTGAACCTGAAGGGAATGATTATTCGGTTCATATTTTACCTGTTGAATCTGTCGACATACCAACTGAGTTTGAACTCGGAGAAACTTATCCTATAACGATGCGATATTATAGGCCATCAAATTGCCACTCTCCGTATGGAATTTATTATGAAAAAGATTTAAACGTGAGAATTTGTGCAATCAAAAATTTGCTTGAAGACAGAGGAAATTGTGCGCCAGTAGAAAATATTTTAGTAGAAGAAACTTTTAATTTTCAAGTAACAAGTACTGGAAATTATATTTTTAAATTTTGGACTGGAGAGGACTCTGAAGGTAATAATACTTTCTTAGAATACGACATTCCTGTTAATTAACTTATCGTAAATTGATTATAGAGCAACTTATAGATGAATGTAGTAACAACAATACTAAAGCACAAGAGCAAGTTTATCGTTTACTAGCGCCAAAATTGTTTTCTGTGTGTTTGAAGTATTCACGTAATTACGAAGAAGCTCAAGACAATTTACAAGAAAGTTTTTTAATCATTTTTGAAAAAATAAATCAATACAAAAAAACGGGTTCGTTTGAAGGTTGGGCAAAAAGAATCGTTATTAACTATGTACTACAGCAATACAGAAAACAAAATATTTTTGAAATTGTTTCTGAGAAAATGGCTGATGATGAGGAAATTGAAATTGATGATGATAACATCAGTTTAGAATTTTTAACTAAGATTATTCAGGAATTACCAGATAGATATCGATTGGTTTTTAACTTATATGTATTAGATGGATACTCTCATAAAGAGATTGCAGAGATGTTAGAAATCAACATCGGAACATCTAAGTCAAATTTAGCTAGAGCAAAAGCTATTTTGAAAAATAAGATTGAATCCAATAATAGTTTTGAGGTAAAAAAAAGTAAATGAAAGACAATAAAAATATAGAACGATTATTTCAAGAGAAATTCAAAGATTTTGAAGCCTTACCGCCTCAAGATTCTTGGGATATTATTGCTAGTCGTTTAAATGAAAAGAAAAAGAAAAAAAGAATTTTGCCAATTTGGTTCCCATTTTCTGGAATTGCCGCTTCATTATTTATAATCGGTTCATTAATTTGGAATTTCTCAGGGGAAAGCAATACAACTGAGGTGCCAAATTCTAACAACACAATTGTAAATACTGAAGATTCTAAAGGAAACTCAAATAATTCAAACATTACTTCACCTAACAACGAAGCTATTGTTTATGATTCACAATCAAATGAAGAAAATTTAGATAAAAAATCTAACAACTCAATCAATCAATATAATGAAAAATCGATTGATGAAAAATTAGTTAAATCGAAACTTAAAAACAATTCTAGTAGAAGAAACGGATTAGTTTCAAATGGCAAATTACAAAACGATATTGATGCAAGTTCAAATCAAAAAGGATTTAAAAAAGGAAAGAACAATTTCAAAAAACAATCATCATCTGTAACAAATTCTGAAAAAGCTTTAGTTGCTAATACAGAAAAAAACAAAGCAAAAAGAAAATCAAAATCAAAGTCAAATAAAAATAATTCTGATTTTGAAAACCTATTTGATGATAATAACGTAGTTGATAATAATAGAGAAGATAAAAACGCTATCAATAAAGAAACTATTGATGCTTTTTTTGAAAATAAAACATCAAACACAACAACAATAACTAATAATGATTCTATTATAAAACAAACAAACAATTCAGATGTTGTTGTTTCTAATGAAATCATTACTCAAGATAGTACGCTAGTGGCTGAAGTTTCTAAAGAAACAAATCTGCTAGAGGAATTGCTTAAAGAAAAAGAGGCTGGGAAAAATGAAGATGAAAAAGAAGAAAAAAGAAGTAAATGGGCGATTAGCACTAACGCGTCGCCTGTTTATTTTAACTCCTTAGCACAAGGATCTTCAATTGACCAACAATTTGATTCGAATAGCAAAAATTATGCAACAACTTTAAGTTTAGGTATAGCTGGAAGCTATGCAATAAACAATAAATTAAGTTTAAAAACAGGTGTTAACAATATTAATATAAGCTACAATACCAATGATGTTCTTTTTGATGCACGAATAAATACTGTTGAAAACAACATCCCTACAATATCAAGAAATCCAGAAGCATCAAATATGGTGTTTTCGTCAAAAGTTGGTAATGTAGAAACATTATCGGGTGATGTTGAAAATGTAATTATTGAGAACAATGTAGGTGCATTACAACAAAATATTAGTTACATCGAAGTTCCTTTAGAATTAAGTTACAAATTATTAGATAAGAAATTTGGTATAGAAGTGATTGGAGGAATGAGTACCTTATTTTTAAATCAAAATAACATTTCTTTATTAGCAAATGGTATCGAAATGGAAGTAGGAAGAGCCAATAATTTAAACAGTATACATTTTAGTAGTAATGTCGGTTTGGGTTTTAAATACTCGTTCTGGAAAAGCTTTAATGCTAATTTCCAACCTATGTTTAAATACCAGATCAATACGTTTAGTGAGAATTCCGGTAACTTCAAGCCTTATTTTATAGGCTTGTATACCGGAATTAGTTTTAGTTTTTAAGCTTTGTTGGTTAAGCTTAAATTTATAGTTAAGTTGTTTCATTTCTAGTTAAAATGAAACTGAGAAAGTCTAGATGCGTCTAGACTTTTTTATTTTAAATCCTGAAGCAACGGTTGTAAAATGATATCTCTTACTTGTTGTTTCAATGCATTTCTGTCTTCCAATGTTTTGCCTTTCGTTTCAATTATCGGATAAATTTTAGCGCGCATTTTTCCTGGAGTTCCACTGAAGAAAGTATAAGAAAAACGTTTTTTGTTATCGAAAAACACCATAGGAACAATTGGCAAACCATGTTCAATGGCAATTCTGAAAGCACCATCTTTAAATTCATCTAACACAATGTGCTCCTCTGGAACGCCACCTTCTGGAAAAATACAAATACTCAAGCCTTGATGAATTCTTTTTTGAGCACGCTCAAAAACCTGATAACGACTTTTACTATTTGATCTGTCTACCAAAATACAAACGCGTTTATAAATAAATCCAAAAATCGGAATCTTAGCCAATTCTTTCTTTCCCACAAAAACAAATGGATGATTTTTAACTGCAATCAACATCATCATAATATCGGTCATTGAAGTATGATTGGCAACTAACATATAACTTTTCCCATCTTCAAAAACCTCATCACCTTCAATAGAATAATTAAAACCCATTCCAATTAAAATAATCTTAGACCATAACCTCGCAATTTTAAAAAATAATGGATAGGTTTTCTCGCTTAAGATCGTAGCCAAAATAAATGGAAACAGTACAATGATTGGAACTAAAACCAAGATGTAAAACCAAATTCGATATAATAATGTAAGCGGATATTTTAAAAATTTCATTTAGCAAGTTTATTTGATTTCCAAAAGTAATCATTTATATAAAACCTATCTCTTTTTACTTTTCTGTTTTTACTTTACATTTGCATTTCTAAATAACAACTTAGCAACGCATAGCGTTAAAACAAAAACAATGGCAAAAATCTTAACCGGAGTTCAAAGTACAGGAACACCACACTTAGGTAATTTATTAGGAGCAATTATTCCTGCTATTCAAATGGCAAACAATCCTGATAACGAGTCTTTTCTTTTTATTGCCGATTTGCATTCGATTACGCAAATCAAAAATGGAGCAGAATTAAGACAAAACACCTATAGTACGGCTGCAGCTTGGCTAGCTTGTGGTTTAGATACAAACAAAATTGTTTTTTATCGCCAATCTGATGTACCTCAAACGGCTGAGCTTTCTTGGTATTTGAGTTGTTTTTTTCCATTCCAGCGTTTAACCTTAGCACATTCTTTCAAAGATAAAGCAGATAGATTAGAAGATGTAAATGCCGGGTTATTTACCTATCCAATGCTAATGGCAGCCGATATTTTATTGTATGATGCCAATATTGTACCCGTTGGAAAAGACCAAATGCAACACATTGAGATAACAAGAGATGTAGCCTCAAGATTTAATCATCAAATGGGCGAAACCTTTGTGTTGCCAGAAGGAAAAACTTCTGAAGATACCATGTTAATTCCAGGAACCGACGGACAAAAAATGAGTAAATCGAGAAACAATTTCATCAATATTTTTGTAGACGACAAAGCGCTTCGCAAACAAATTATGGGAATTCAAACCGATAGCACACCATTAGAAGATCCAAAAAACCCAGATACTTGTAATTGTTTTGCTTTATACAAATTATTAGCAACACCAGAACAAACAGAAGTAATGAAAGCCAATTATTTAGCTGGAAATTACGGCTACGGTCACGCGAAACAAGCTTTATTTGAATTAATCGTTGAGAAATTCAAAACCGAAAGAGAAAAATACAATTACTACATCAACAACTTAGAAGAAGTAGATAAATTATTACTTGAAGGAGCTGCAAAAGCAAGTGCTGTAGCGAATGGTGTTTTGAAAAGAGTTAGAGAGAAGTTGGGTTATTAATTAAACTCAAATTTAAAAATAAAAAAACCTCAAAGTTTAGAAGTCTAAATTTTGAGGTTTTTTTATTTTTTAATGATTTTTTCGATTTTCCATTTATTTTCCTTTTGAGAGAAATTACAAATTACGTTATAGTGATAATACATTTTATTACATTGGAAATAAGCTTTTCCATTTTTGTGTATTAAAACTCTACTCAACCCAGAAAGTGGAAGATGTTCATTATTTCTGACACTTCCTTCAAAAGTATCTTTGTAAGAAACTAAAACAACATCAATATTTGATTTTTCAAATTCATTTTTAGTTAATTTACGTTCAGGTAGTGAATCATATTCGTATTTAAAATCTTCATTAAATGGTTTATTTACTGAAAGTAAAGTATCAATAACAGCATACTTATATTTTTTAAATTCATCCGCTTTTTTGATTGCAGTTTCGATGTTTTGTTTTAATTCTAACTTAAAATTAATCCAATCCTCATCTCGTTTCTTATTTAATTGTTGAATCTTCTCTTTAGAAAATTTTAAACTATCGACTTCTAAAGGTGGAGGAAGAAAATTGTTTTGACTTTGATTTAATTCATATTTTGCAATTTCCGGCAACACATCGCACAAAACTTCTGCTTCTAATTCTTCATAGGTTTTTTCTTTCTCGGTGCAAGAGAATAAAAACAAAACTATCGATAAGATGCTAAGTGCTTTTTTCATGTTCTAAATTTAGGAATTTCAATCAAAAAATAAGCCAAAAATTTAGAGAAGCTGAAACAAGTTAAGCTTGACAAATAATATCTCTAAACGTCTTCTGTCATTCCGAACTTGTTTCGGAATCTCAATATAGGTATAAACCTTTAAACAATGAGAAGCTGAAACGAGTTCAGCTTGACAAACGTAATGTTATAGTTTTATATAAACTAATCGCTATCATCCTGAACTCGTTTCAGGATCTAATGGTTTCCAAAGATTCTCCCAATTAGGATTAGACGCTTCAATTAGATTAATTTTCCATTGTCGATGCCAATTCTTTAGTTGTTTCTCTCTTGCTATTGCATCATTTATAAATTGAAATTCTTCAAAATAAACTAAAATTTTCAGATTATATTTCGAAGTAAATTTACTTCCTTCTTCATTTACATGCCGTTCCATTCTATCATCTAATCCTCCAGTTACACCAATATAAAGTGTTCCGTTTGGTTTATTAGTGAGAATATAAACCCAATAATTGTGAAATGTTCTATACGCCATTTTTATTTTGTTATTGTTTTGTCATCCTGAACTTGTTTCAGGATCTATGTATTTTAAATTCAGAGAAGCTGAAACGAGTTCAGCTTGACAAGCTATCTGATATTATTTTTTATAAACTAAACTTCTGTCATCCTGAACTCGTTTCAGGATCTATTAATTTCAAATTATCGAGAAGCTGAAACAAGTTCAGCTTGACAAGAAAACATTAAATTATTTCAAACATCTTACCTGGCAAAGGTCTAATCACTCCTTTTAATTCCATGTTCAACAAAATGGAAGAAATTCTGTAAATCGGAAAATCGCATTCTAAAGCGATGATGTCCATCATTTCTTTTCCTGTTTTTTGAAGGTAATCGTAAATGATTTGTTCTTCATCGGCTAAGGTAACGAACAATTGTTTTTGTACTACTTTTTGAGATTCGCGTTGCAATTCCCAATTCAAAATATACACCAAATCTGCTGCGGATGTGAGTAAATTGGCACGTTGTGTTTTAATCAAATTATTGCAACCTTGACTGTATTTATCTGTCGTTCTTCCTGGAACTGCGAAAACGTCTCGGTTGTAATCGTTGGCTAAATTAGCGGTGACTAACGAACCGCCTCTTTCTGCACTTTCAATTACGATGGTAGCTTCGCTAATGCCAGCAACAATGCGATTTCGTTTGATGAAATTTTCTTTATCGGGATTACTGCTGCTCCAAAATTCGGTTAAAAAGCCACCGTTTTGTTCCATTTTTGCCATGTACTTTTTGTGGGTTTTCGGATAAATTTGGTTTAATCCGTGAGCTAAAACACCAATAGTTTGTAAACCACAATCCATTGCTATTTGATGGGCGTAAATATCTACGCCATAAGCGAAACCGCTAACAATAATGGGATTTAAAGGTGAAATCTCTTCTATTAATTTCTTAGTAAATTCCATGCCATACGTCGTAATTTGACGTGTTCCGACAATACTAATAATTCTTCTATTCTGTAAATCGATATTTCCCGCTTGAAATAAAAGTACAGGGCTGTCGTAGCAATGTTTTAATCGTTCGGGATAATTTTCATCTTGAAAATAAGTGGTGGAAATATTTTCTTGCGCAATGAATTGGAGTTCAGCTTCCGCTTTTGCAAATACCGATTTGTCTTGTAAATTTTTAATTACAACCGAACCAATGCCGTCAATTTTTTGAAGTTGGGATTTTTTTGAAGCGAAGACTTCTGTAGCGTTTCCGCAATGTTGAATGAGTTTTTTGGCGATTACATCTCCTACTCCTTCCACTTGCATTAACGCAAGCGTGTGGTACAATTCTGACTGTGTCATGGCGTGTATAAAATTTATTTGGCGTATAATTGAACAACAAAAATAGTTCTTTTTAGCAATAATCCAAAAAAGAAAATGGAAACCTCCCTAGCCCTGATGGGAGCGGCACCGTGTAAAGCGGACAGCAGCCCTTCGACAAGCTCAGGATGACAAAAATCACAAACACCTTATTTACAATTATTTACAGTAAAAATCGCAATTGTTAATAATTTTTGTTGATAAAATTTTGATATTACTATTGATTATCTAACTTTGTTGTTATGCAGATAGAAAAACACATATCCGACTTATTATATCGTTATCAGTGCGTTACTGTTCCTGGCTTTGGTGCGTTTTTAACCGAAACTGTGTCCGCTCACGTTACTGGAAGCGCAAGTTCGTTTTTTCCACCTAAAAAAGTGGTTTCGTTTAATGCGAATGTAAAAAACAATGATGGTTTATTGGCGAATCATGTGGCATTACAAGAAAAAATGTCCTACGAATTAGCCGTAATCAAAATTGGTGATGTGGTGAACGAATGGACGTATTTGTTGCAAAACCGCAATCGCGTAGTGTTGAAAAACATTGGCGAAATTTCGGTGAACAATGAAATGAATTGGGTTTTTGAACCAGCTAATACGGTAAATTATTTAACGGATTCTTTTGGATTAACTCCTTTTGTTTCTCCTGAAATTACAAGAGAAGTTTTAAAGCAAGAAGTGGAAGCTTTAGAAGAAAAAGCACCAATTATTTTTACGCCTGAAAGAAAGAAAGATTACTCGTATTTAAAATATGCTGCTGTTTTTGTAACGATGTTGGGTGCTGGTGGTTTTGGTTATAAAAACTATACAGATCTAAAATTTGAAGAACAAAGGCTGTTAGTTGAGAAAAACGTTCAAGAAAAAGTACAACAACAAATTCAACAAGCTACTTTCGTAATTAGCGCTCCAGTTGAAGCCGTTGAATTGACTGTTGCAACTCCGGTTGAAGAAAAAATGCCTTATCATTTAGTGGCTGGCGCTTACCGAAGTGAAGAAAATGCTAACAAAGCTATTGACGAATTAAAAGCAGCAGGTTTTGAAAATGCTAAGATGCTTCCGATGAACAAACACAACTTATATCCTGTGGTTTATGGAAGCTTCAAAAACTTAAACGACGCTCAAACAGAAAGAAAAAACATCCAAAAATCACACAATGCGGAAGCTTGGTTAATGATAGAATAAATTTTTAACACTTTGCGTAAAAATTATTGAAATCCCAGTTTTGGGATTTTTTTATGCATTTTATTTTCATATTCCTCATTATCTTTGCAAAAAAAACAATGCAACCAAAATTTCCTTCAGAATCGGTAACTACTCTAACTGATTTAGTATTACCAGGCGAAACCAATCCATTGAACAACTTATTTGGTGGAGAACTGTTAGCTCGTATGGACAGAGCAGCAAGTATCACCGCAAGAAGACACTCACGAAGAATTTGTGTAACGGCATCGGTGAATCACGTGGCGTTTAACAGAGCTATTCCATTAGGAAGTGTAGTAACCGTTGAATCTAAAGTTTCAAGAACATTCAACACTTCTATGGAAATTTTTATTGATGTTTGGATTGAAGACCGTGAATCAGGAATTAAAAATAAAGCTAATGAAGCTATCTATACATTCGTAGCGGTTGATGAAACGGGAAGACCAATTCCAGTTCCACCAATTGAACCAGAAACCGAGTTAGAAAAACAACGTTACGAAGCCGCTTTAAGAAGAAAACAACTAAGTTTAGTCTTAGCTGGAAAAATGAAACCAAGCGAAGCAACCGAATTAAAAGCGTTGTTTATGGAATAAATTGAGAACCTTCGGGTTCTTTTTTTTATTTTTGTAAAAAATAAATCACATGTCATCATTTTATAAATTAAGCATTAAAGAAATCATCAAAGAAACTGCTGATGCCGTTTCGATTCTTTTTAATGTTCCAGACGAATTAAAATCATATTACACTTTTGTTGCTGGTCAATATGTAAACTTAAAAGTTACGCTTGACGGACAAGAAATTAGAAGAGCGTATTCGATTTGTTCTTCTCCAAAAAGTGGCGAATTACGAATTGCTGTTAAAGCCATCAAAACTGGATTTTTTTCTAAGTTTGCCAATGAAAAATTAGCTGTTGGAAACGTAATTGAAGTAGGAACTCCAGAAGGGAAATTCACTTTCGAACCAAAAGCAGAGCGCCAGAAAAACTACGCAGCTTTTGTAGCTGGTAGCGGAATTACGCCTGTTTATTCCATTCTAAAATCCGTTTTAGAAGAAGAACCTAATAGTACTTTTGTATTGGTTTACGGTAATAAATCAGAAAAAGACACCATTTTCCACAACCAATTACACGATTTGCAATTGCAATATGTGGGGCGTTTGTTTGTGCAATATGTGTACAGTCAATCAACTGCAGACAATGCTTTGTTTGGCAGAATTGATAAATCAACGGTGAATTTCGTCTTGAAAAACAAACATGCTGAAATGGAATTTTCAAAATTCTATTTGTGTGGACCAGAAGAAATGATCAATTTGGTTTCGGATACGTTGAAAGAAAACAATATTTCAGATTCAGATATTAAATTCGAATTATTCTCAACATCTTCAAACGAAAACGAATCTGTTGGTGGAGCTGAAGGCCACACTAAAATTTCAATTTTAGTAGACGACGAAGAAACAACTTTCGAAATGAGTCAAAAACAAACCTTATTAGAAGCGGCTTTAAAACAAGGTTTAGATGTACCGTATTCTTGTCAAGGTGGAATTTGCAGTAGTTGTATTTGTAAAATTACCGAAGGTGCTGCCGATATGAAGAAAAATCAAATTTTAACTGATTCAGAAATTGCTGAAGGATTAACATTAGCGTGTCAAGCATATCCAACAACATCAACAATTAAGATTGATTTTGATGATGTTTAATCTTTAATATTCCAATTAGAAATACAAATTCCAATTTTATCTAGGTAAGATTGGAATTTATTTTTTCAATAACTTGAGTTGGCAAAATCGTTCGCATCACATCTGCATAACCTTCCACTTTTTTATTTCCATAAATGGAAGTTGGCAATAACGGATATTTAGCTCTGTCTGAAGTCAAACAAAAATCATCAGGTTGATTGAACGGTTTAAAACCGGCATAAGGATGCGTTGCGCCCCAAAGTGTAATCACTTTAACGCCCAACATCGCAGCAATATGCGCATTTCCAGAATCCATCGAAAGCATGATATCTAAATTTGAAATCACTTCTAATTCTTGTTTAAATTTTAGTTTTCCAGCTAAAACGATTACATTTTCATGTTGATTTTGTAATTGATTTAGCAACTGAATTTCTTTCTCGCCGCCGCCAAATAAGAAGATTTTATTGTTTTTATTTTCAGCTAAACCATCAATTACTTGTTGCATTAAATCGATTGGATAGACTTTACTTTCATATTGTGCAAAAGGTGCTATTCCAATCCAATTTTGATTTTTTATTCCTGTAATGGAAAGAATTTCTTCTGATAAAATCGCTTTTTCTGGGAATTGAGGATTCTTTAAATCAATTGAAAACCCAAGTTGCTTTAAAGTATCAACATGTCTTTCAACCATTGGCTTCACTGGAGCAAAAACTTTATTGGCTAAACTCGTTAATGCTTTCTTTTCGGCTCTTCCTTTATCGGTTGCGGCGACTTTTTTTCCGCTTAAAGCGAATAAGGTTCGGACTACTTTAGAACGAAGTACATTATGTAAATCGGCAACAAAATCAATGTTTAATTTTCGTAAATCGGAAAACAATCGAAGTAAACCTAAGAAACCTTTGTGTCGTTCTTTCAAATCCACACCAAAGAAATTCACATTCGGAATGCCGTCAAAAAAAGGTTGAAAAAAAGGACGCGAAACTACGGTAATTTTTACTTTGGGATATTGCAAAACTAAGGCTCTCAACACAGGAACTGTCATTGCGACATCACCCATGGCTGAGAGCCTTATTACCAATATGTGTTTTGGTTTAGACATCAAATGATGACTATTTTTTATTTTGATACAACACCGGATTTAACTCCTCGTCGTTGTACATTTTCATTTGTTTGTAAACTTTCATGTATTTGTCACCCGCTTCAATATCTTCAATTAATTGACTGATTGAAGTAAACATATCGTTTTTTTGGTCTAACAAAACATTTAATTTTTCTTGACATTTTGCTCTGTGTTCAGCGGTTGCTTCAGCACGAGTTGCCTCTTCGTTCATGTGGTAAATTTTCAATGCTAAAATCGATAAACGGTCAATTGCCCAAGCTGGACTTTCCGTATTGATTTTTGCATTTGGCTTTACTTGAACATCTTTGTATTTATCTAAGAAATAACTATCGATATACTCCACCATATCCGTACGAACTTGGTTAGAAGCATCAATTTTACGTTTTAAATCTAATGCTGCAACTGGATCAATATTTGGATCACGAACGATATCTTCATAATGCCATTGAACCGTATCTACCCAGTTTTTTGCAAATAACAAATATTCAATAGTTCCTTTTTCGAAAGGATTTACAACTGGTTGATACACATCGTCTACAATGTGATATGTTTTGATACTTTGTTCAAAAATGGGAAATGCAAATTCAGCAAACATAATTATAGCTTTAAAATTGATACAAAAATAGCGATTTTTTGTACTTTTATCCTGAAAATAAAAAATAAATCCAATGCACATTCATTATATCTCAGAGCAAAATAGTATTCTTAATCATTTCTTGGCGCAAATTCGCGATGTGAACATCCAAAATGACAGCATGCGTTTTAGAAAAAACATTGAGCGTATTGGAGAAATAATGGCATACGAATTAAGCAAAACACTTGATTACAAAGAAATTGATGTGCAAACACCATTAGGAATCAAACACACTACAACTATTGCTGAGCCTGTGGTTTTGTGTTCAATTTTACGTGCTGGTTTAGCGTTACATCAAGGTTTTATGAGCTTTTTTGATAATGCAGAAAACGGATTTGTTTCGGCTTACCGTCATCATTACGATAACGATGATAAATTTGAAATATTAGTAGAATATCAGGCAGCTCCATCTTTCGAAGGAAAAAATTTAATTTTAATTGACCCGATGTTAGCTACTGGACAATCATTAGTAGCTGTACTTCACAAATTACATTTGGAACACCAACCTAAAGAAATTCATATTGCTGTCGTGATTGCAACTCCAGAAGGTATTCAGTATTTAGAAGAGAATGTACCTTCGAATTGTCACTTATGGGTAGCGGCTTTAGATGAAAAATTGAATGAGCACAATTACATTGTTCCAGGTTTAGGTGATGCTGGAGATTTGGCTTACGGAATTAAATTATAATTGCATTATAAAAAAGAAAATTCCTAATCCTAACAAAGCATAAACCACAATTTCTTTTACCCAATTGTTCTCAATTTTTTCAATAAAATTAGCACCCATAATCGCTAAAGGTCCGAAACAAAACGCTAAACATCCATTATTTTTGTTGGCAGAAAGAACATAAATTCCAACCCCAAGAATAAATGAAAACAAAATGGTTTTGTGTGATGATTGCATGTTCAAGGCTTTGTTTGGCACATCAAAAACATGCAAAACAAATGCAAATAAACTTAGTGAAGTAAAAACCGCTAAAGCAATTCGTTGGTAAATATTTTCAAAGTAATAAAAATCAAAACTAATATACGTTTTATCTAACAAGGTACTCAATAAAGTATTGTCGAGAATACTATTAGCAAGGAAAAACAAAATAGTTACCGCAAACAACGCAATAAAAGGTATAATCCAATTTCGATAATCTTTAGAAACGTGAAGTATAACGGCAATGAAAACTAAAATGATGTAAAAAATACTCCAAAAGTGAAATAAGGCAGCTAAGAAAATCCAAAACGAAGCGTCAAAAACTTTCTCTTTTGTTTGAAGTAAAGATTTTAATGAAATTAACCTTCTCAAGGCTAAAAGCAATAGAAAATTAGAAATAATAATGTTCTTATTTTGGAAAATGGAAGAAAAGAACAATAAAAAAACAAAGAATAAAAACAACGCATAATTGTTACCTTTAGTCAATCCGTTTTTAAGTGTAATGAAATTTAGAATGAATAAAGAAGCGAAAAGCAAGACATATAAACCAAACTGCTCGGCATAGTAAACCCAGTCTGCAGTAGGTTTAGCCAACGCAATTATCTTTATAGAAAAGAAAAAAAGCGACAGAATTCCTATTACTAAATAATTAAATGGTCTTGTTTTACTAAAAACGCTTGCTAACATGCGAATATTTTATATTTTTGTGGTGTAAATATAATACTTTATCAAAATGAAATCATTTTTTGAAGGAATACAATCACTTTTCGTAGATTTTTTATTCTTACCAATGGATTGGTTAAGAGAACTAGAATTAACTAATTGGTGGACTGCAAATATCTTAAACTGGATTTTTATTATAATCTGTTGTGGAGCTATGACTTATTGGATTAAGCAATTGAACATCTTCAAAGCAAACAATGAAGATGAGCAAGATACAACTGCACACTCATTTTTAAAATAATCTTATAAGATATTAGCAAGGATTATAAATCCTTACCAATATCTGTTCTAAAATACATCTTATCAAATTGTAGCTTAGCTATACTTTGATAAGATTTTTTTATGGCTTCTTGAAAGACATTACCATACGAAGTTACAGCAATTACGCGTCCTCCATTAGTCACAACTTTTCCGTTTTCTAATTTTGTTCCCGCATGAAATGGAATAGAATCCGTGATATTTTCCAATCCGAAAATCTCTTTTCCTTTCTCATAGTCTTCTGGATAACCGCCTGAAACAACCATAATTGTAGTAGCTGCTCTTTCATCGATTTCTAAAGTGATTTTTTCTAATTCCTGATTTCCAATCGCTTCAAAAATTTCAACTAAATCACTTTTTAGTCTTGGCATCACTACTTCCGTTTCTGGATCTCCCATACGAACGTTGTATTCGATAACCATTGGTTCGCCTTTCACGTTGATTAATCCAATAAAAACAAATCCTTTATATTCGATTCCGTCTTTTTGTAAACCTGCAATGGTTGGTTTTACAATTCGAGTTTCAATTTTTTCTAATAAAACTGCATCCGCAAATGGAACCGGAGATACTGCTCCCATTCCACCTGTGTTTAATCCAGTATCGCCTTCTCCGATTCTTTTGTAATCTTTTGCGGTTGGTAATACTTTATATGATTTTCCATCAGTTAAAACGAAACAACTTAATTCTATTCCGTCTAAAAATTCTTCGATGACTACTTTTGAACTCGCTTGTCCAAACTTAGCTCCCACTAACATATTTCTTAATTCCGTTTTCGCTTCTTCTAAATCAGATAATATTAAAACGCCTTTTCCAGCAGCTAAACCATCGGCTTTTAAAACGTATGGCGGTTTCAATGTTTCCAAAAAATCGCATCCTTTTTCAACAGTTTCTTTTGTAAAACTTTCGTAACGAGCAGTTGGAATATTGTGCTTTACTAAAAATTCTTTGGCAAATTCTTTACTTCCTTCTAATTGTGCCCCAACTTTTGATGGTCCGATTACTGGAATGTGATTGATTTCAGCATCATTTTTGAAGAAATCATAAATTCCTAAAACCAATGGATCTTCTGGTCCGACCACAACCATTTCTACTTTTTCTTCTAAAACAAAAGCTTTAACGGCATCAAAATCATTGGGATTTAACTCTATGTTTTTTGCGATGTTTGCTGTTCCTGCATTTCCAGGCGCAACAAAAAGTGAAGTACATTTTGAAGATTGAAGCATTTTCCAAGCCAGTGCGTGTTCGCGACCGCCAGAACCAAGTAGTAAAATAGTCATTTTGAGTGTTGTTATGTTGTTTGGCAAAAGTACTATTTCTTAAGAAGAAAGAAAAAAGAAAAAAGAAGAAAGATTATTTTCAGATTTATTACTTTTGGATAAATTCCAACGAATGTTCAACTTGTTTCATCTTTCTTTAAAATTAAGCGGTTTTCCTATTGCGAAAGCTCAAGCTGATTTTGAGAAAATTCTACAAATTTCGGAAGCAGATTATCCAGATTATCTCGAAACTAAAAAGCGAGAAATTGTGGAATTTCATTTGAAAAATAATCCTTTTTATCAGAATTTAGTTGGGAAAGACAGCTTTGAAAATTGGAATGATTTACCCGTTCTAACTAAAAAAGATTTACAAAAACCTTTAAAAGATAGACTGTCAAAAGGCTATTCTGAAAAAACTGTCTTTGTGAATAAAACTTCGGGTTCGAGTGGTGATCCGTTTGTCTTTGCTAAGGATAAAGAAGCGCATGCCATAACTTGGGCTTCCATAATTCATCGATTTGGTTGGTATGGTGTTGATTTCAATTCGTCGTTTCAAGCGCGATTTTATGGGATTCCTTTGGATTTTATTGGGTACAGAAAAGAACGTTTAAAAGACTTTTTGAGTAAACGATATCGTTTCCCGATTTTTGATTTATCGGATACGATTTTAGATGGCGTTTTGGAACATTTTAAAACGAAAAAGTTTGATTACATTAATGGTTACACGAGTTCGATTGTGCTTTTTGGAAAGTTTTTACAAGCTCGAAATATCATTCTAACCGATGTTTGTCCCACCTTGAAAGTTTGTATGGTGACATCGGAAATGTTGTTTGAAGAAGATAAAATTCTGCTGGAAAAACATTTGGGAATTCCAGTTGTGAATGAATATGGTGCTTCGGAATTAGATTTAATTGCATTCCAAAATCCGAATGACGAATGGCAAGTAAATTCGGAAACCTTGTTTGTGGAGATTTTGGATGAAAATAATCAACCAGTTCCATATGGAAAGGAAGGAAAAGTGGTGATTACTTCGTTATACAATAAAGCGCATCCATTCATTCGTTATGAAATTGGCGATATTGGGATTTTAGATGAAAAAAGCACATTGAAAAAACCCATTCTGAAAAAATTAATTGGAAGAACCAGTGATGTGGCGCTTTTACCAAGTGGAAAAAAATCCCCTGGATTAACCTTTTACTACGTAACCAAAAGTATTATTGAAGATGATGGAAACGTAAAAGAATTCATCGTACGCCAAACAAAATTGGATAGTTTTGATATTGATTATGTGAGTTCGGTAGAATTGACTTCGGAGCAAATTCAAGAAATTGAAAAAGCAATTGCTAAATATTTAGAACCTGGCTTGCATTTTACCTACAACCGAAAAGAAGTTTTGGAAAGAACAAAAAGAGGGAAATTGAAGCAATTTCAATCAAATTTATGATTCATTTGTCAGTTTGAGCGAAGTCGAAAACTAATTTCTATACTTCATAAAACCGCGATACATCCAATGCAACATATAATAAGCCGATTGAAAAACATTCAGTTTTTCAACTTCTCTATAAAATTGCCATTGGTATTTAATTAAATCCGCTTTTTTTCTGGAAAGTGAATTTTCTCTAATTCTATAAATAGCTTGAGTTTCTTGGATTCCGTGAGCGAATGGAATCACTTTCAAATAATTCAACCACAAACCCATATCTTGACGTTTTCGGATAAGTGGCATGTACTTTTTACCTAATTTTTTTATATCTAAAAATGCCGTTAAACAGCTAATTGAATTGGATTTTAAAATATCGGTATAAGTAACTTTACTTGGAACAATAAAATCAGAATACACAAATTCTAATTCTTCATTGGCTCTTTTATAAGAGGAAAACACAAACGGAATTCCGGTTTCTTGAATAGTTTTGATATTATTTTCGATGAAAGTTGGGAACCAAATATCATCAGCATCAATAAACGTCATGTAATCACCTGAGGCTTTCTCAATTCCAGTATTTCGGGCAACGGCTGGACCTGAATTTTGATTTAATTTATGAAATTGAATACGATTATCGTTTTGGATTATAGATAAAACTACACTTTCCGTTTCATCAGATGAACCATCATCTACAATAATCATTTCCCAATTTTGATAGGTTTGATTTTGCACTGATTTTATCGTTTCAGCAATATATTTTGCGGAATTATAAGATGGTGTGATTATGGAGACTAAAGCGTTCATTAGTAGGCTTTTTTATCGCCTTTAATGGCGTTAATCACTGTGGCAAAAATGATTTTAATGTCTAACAAAATAGACCAGTTTTCCAGATAGAAAATATCATATTTTACTCTATTTATGATATCTTTTTCTGTTTCTACTTCTCCTCTAAATCCATTGGTTTGGGCTAATCCTGTTATTCCTGGTTTTATAAAATGACGTACCATGAATTTATCAACTGTTTTAGCGTACATTTCTGTGTGACTTACCATGTGAGGTCTTGGTCCAACTACCGACATATCTCCTAACAAAACATTAAAAAACTGAGGCAATTCATCAATACTTGTTTTACGAATAAACTTACCAACTCTTGTAATTCTTGGGTCGTTTTTTTGTACTTGTTCTAAATCAGCAATTGGATTTAGATGCATCGAACGGAATTTATAACAATAAAATTCTTCATAGTTTAAGCCGTTTCTTTTTTGTTTGAAAAAAATTGGTCCTTTTGATTCAATTAAAATTAAGAGAGCAATTATGGGAGTCAACCAAGAAAGCAGGCAGATAATTATTAGTAAAGAAAAAACTAAATCAAAAACTCGTTTTAATCGTTTATTTACTTCTTTATCTAATGGAATAGTTCGTAACGATATGATTGGAATATAATCATAGTATTCAACAGCTAAATTTCTTAAAAAAGTATTTTTACTGTCTGGTAAAAATTTAATTGTTTTTAAATTATTATCCGAAAAATGAATTAAATTGTTGATTTCCCTATTAGTAAGCGTGCTTATTGATGCGTATATCTCATCTATTTTATGTTCAATAACATAGTTTTTACATTCTCCTAATTCGGTTTTCTTATTCTTTTTTAAATCAAAAACATGGTTTAAATTATATCCATAATCGGGATTGTTTGAGAAAAATTCTATTAACTCGTCAACATTTTTACCGTTACCTACTATAATTACATTTCTGTAATTTCCACCATATAAAAGACGATATTTTTTTAATAAAAAGAAAATTGAAAATTTTAAAAATCCAACTGAAATAAATGAACAAAATATATAAAAACCAATTTCATCTGCTGTTACATATTTATATTTGAAACCAACATAAGCAAATGTAATTAAGCTAATAAAAAAGAATTGCTTTAATAGTTTTCCTAAAATTTGAAAACCTTTACTATATCTATATACCTCATAATAACCTGAATAGTAAGAAATTATCAGCCAAAAAATAGAAACTATTGAATGATAGCCAATATTACTCATAGCAGATCGCATACAAACAAGTATCAATAAATTTATTATAATTAAATCTAAAAGTGTTTGTATGGGTCTAATATATACTGAGTATCTTCCTGTTTTGTTCTTCAATTAGTGAATATATTTTGTAAAATCTTTATGTTCTTCTTTTAACAACTCTTCCGAAGAAAGTGTCTTAAAATAATCATACGTAATTTTCATGCCTTCGGATCTTGACACTTTTGCTTCCCAACCTAAAATTTCTCTTGCTTTGGTCGTATCAGGCTGTCTTTGCATTGGATCATTAATTGGCAACGGATGATATACCACTTTTTGATTGGTTCCTGTTAACTTTATAATTTCTTCAGCAAAATCTTTAATGGTGATTTCGTCTGGATTTCCAATATTTACAGGTAAATGGTAGTCTGAGTGTAATAATCTGAAAATTCCTTCTACTTGGTCGTCAACATAACAGAATGAACGCGTTTGACTTCCATCGCCAAAAATAGTTAAATCTTCGCCACGAAGTGCTTGTCCAATAAATGCTGGAATTACACGACCATCGTTTAATCGCATTCTTGGTCCGTATGTGTTAAAAATACGTACAATTCTGGTTTCTACCCCATGAAAAGTATGGTAGGCCATGGTTATAGACTCTTGAAAACGCTTAGCTTCATCATAAACACCTCTTGGGCCAATTGTATTTACGTTTCCATAATATTCTTCTGTTTGTGGATGAACTAAAGGATCTCCGTAAACTTCAGAAGTGGATGCAATAAGAATTCTAGCATTTTTAACACGTGCCAAACCTAACAAATTATGAGTTCCAAGTGAACCTACTTTTAAAGTTTGGATTGGAATTTTTAAATAATCAATTGGGCTTGCTGGTGATGCAAAGTGTAAAATGTAATCTAATTTACCTGGTACATGAACAAACTTGGTAATATCATGATGGTAAAATTCGAAATTTTTATCTTTAAATAAATGTTCTATATTTTTTAAATCACCCGTAATTAAGTTATCCATTCCGATAACAAAATAACCTTCTTTAATAAATCTATCGCAAAGATGTGAGCCAAGAAAACCCGCTGCACCTGTAATTAATATTCTTTTCATTTTATTTTATTTTCTTTTTCTGATAAATGAATTGTGTTGAACAAACAATAAAAAACTGTAAAAAACACAACACCTCTTTGTCTCCACAAAAAAGATTCGGTCAAAAATAAGCTTATCATTAGACTTGCAAAAACAATATGGGTAAAATCTTTATTTTTTAATGCGTTTTTAAGGTTTACGAATAAAATTAAAATCAAGAAAACAAATCCTATGAACCCTAACTCAGAAAAAACCTGAATATATTGGTTGTGAAAGTTTTTCTTTTGATACCCTTCTGTGGTTTCATTTCCTTGAAAAACGTTGTATTTCAAGCCTTTTTCTTCCAACATTTTATATGATGCATTAAGTCCTAAACCTTGAAAAAAAACATTTTCTTCTTTCATTATTTCTAAAAACATTCTAAACTGATATACTCGAAAAGATGCTCCTGAAAAAAAATCGCTTTGTTCAAATTTATCATTTTCCCAAGCCTCCTTCATACTAATTATTCGATTACCAACAATTTCTTTAGGAATAACGGTATGTCCAATATTATTATCCTTATTCAATTGAAATTCAAATTCGATTTTTTCTTTTATTCTATGAAAAAAAAGAAATGAAAAAAACACAATTACTAGCATGACAATGTTTCGCAATCGCATTTTATTAGCTGTTTTTGAATAGAAGAAAAAATAAAGAGAAATCAAGAAAACCGTTGTTATTATGACTGTTTTTGATTGAAGTAAAAATAAAAATGAAACTAAAAAAAGCTGAATTATTATTGTTTTTAAAGTATTCGCCTCATGCGTTATAAAATATAATAAAGAAAAACTAACAAAAACAGAATAGTGAACAGCATTTAACTCTTTAGTTACTAATTCATGACCAAAAAAAATATTGGTATCATTAATAAAGTAGTTTAAAAATGCTCTAACTATAAAATATATTGAAACTACAACAATAGAACAACTAAAATATTTAATGATTTTATCTTTTTCTTGCTTAAATATTGTTTTCGAAAATATAAAAACTAGAGGTATCAACAATAAAGAAATCTCTTTTAATAATGATTTTATAGAAGTCGATTTATCTATTGACCAAAAAAAAGACAAAGCCATTAATGCATAAAGTACTATTGGTAAAAATAGCGATGTGTTTTTATTAAAATTATTTTTATTAAAAAAAACCAACGAGAAAGTAAATAAAATTCCAATACAAATGCTGTTTAATATATTTGCAAAAGGAATTGTTATTAAAACCAAAAGTATAAATATAAATAAACCCCCATCTTTTGTGTTAATTATTATCCTTTTGAAAAGTTCAACAATATTTGAATAAAGATTACTCATTTTTTAAAGTTAATGTTGATTGTTTTATATTTATTGCAAGTTATATAATAATTTTAATTATAAACAATGTATTATTGAATTTATATATAGAAAAAAATTCTTTACTATCTTTATAATTTTATATTTGCATTTAAATCTTTTTTAAGTGAAAAAAGCTATAGTTACAGGAATTAGTGGTCAAGATGGTGCTTATTTAGCAAAATTATTGTTATCAAACAATTATAAAGTTTTTGGTATTGTTAGAACTAATTTAAAAAGTTTCTCTAATTTAGAATATTTAAAAATCAACAATGAAATTGAATTTGTTTACTGTGATTTATTAAACATAAGTGAAGTAGAAAAAACAATAAACGACATAAACCCTGACGAAATTTATAACTTAGCAGCTCAAAGTTCTGTTTTTCAATCTTACTTGCAGCCAATTACTACTTTTGAATTTAATACCATTAGTGTTTTTAATTTAATTGAATCTATAAAAAAAATAAATCCGAAAATAAAACTATATCAAGCCAGTAGTAGCGAAATGTTTGGAAGAGTAAAAAACCTTCCTATAAACGAGGAAAGTGTAATTCATCCTGTTAGTCCATATGCTATTTCTAAAGTTGCCGCTCATTACACTTGTGTAAATTATAGAGAAAGCTATGATATGTTTATATCTTGCGGAATCCTATTTAAGAAATGAAAACTTCGTCGTAAAAAAAGTAATTCGTGAAAGTTTAGAGATTTCATTAAATAAAAAAGATGATTTAAAAGTTGGTAATATTGATATTAAAAGAGATTTTGGTTATACCCCAAAATATGTAGAAGCAATGTATTTAATGCTTCAACAGGAAACTGCCTCAGATTATTTGGTTTGTTCTGGGCAATCAGTTAGTCTAAAAGAAATTATTTATTATGTTTTTGATCGATTGAACATTTCCAAATCTAAATGTATTATTGATAAAACGCTATACAGACCGTCTGATATTGAAGATATTTATGGAACTAACGAAAAAGCAAAAAAAGAATTAAATTGGCAATATGATTTAAACTTTTTGCCGTTTTAGATATATTACTTGAAGAAGAGATAAAAAATTATAAAAAATAAATGAAAACAGCATTAATTACAGGAATTAACGGTCAAGATGGTTCATATTTGGCTGAACTATTGTTAGAAAAAGGATATCAAGTTCATGGTATAATAAGAAGAAGTTCAACTTTTAATACAGAAAGAATTGAGCATTTATACATAGAATCATTAATAAAAGATTTGCATTCAAAACAAAAAATCAAACTTCATTATGGTGATATGACGGATTCTACCAATTTGATTCGATTAATCCAACAAATAAAACCAGACGAAATTTACAACTTAGCCGCGCAATCGCATGTAAAAGTTTCTTTTGAGTTACCAGAATACACTGCAGAAACAGATGGAATAGGTACACTAAGATTATTAGAAGCTATTCGAATTTGTGGTTTAGAACAGAAAACTAAAATTTATCAAGCATCTACTTCTGAATTGTTTGGAAAAGTGCAAGAAATTCCTCAAACCGAAACAACTCCATTTTATCCAAGAAGTCCTTACGGTGTTGCAAAAATTTATGCGTTTTGGATTACTAAAAACTATAGAGAATCGTATAACATTTTTGCTGTTAACGGAATTCTTTTTAATCACGAATCAGAACGTAGAGGAGAAACTTTTGTAACCCGAAAAATTACTTTGGCTGCTGCAAGAATTAAGCACGGTTTGCAAGAAAAACTATATTTAGGTAATTTAAATTCTCTTAGAGATTGGGGTTATGCAAAAGATTATGTAGAATGTATGTGGCTCATGTTACAACAAGATGTGCCTGAAGATTATGTAATTGCAACTGGCGAACAACACTCTGTACGCGAATTTTGTGAATTAGCATTTAAAGAAGTTGGTATCACAATTGTTTGGGAAGGAACAAATGAAAACGAAAAAGGAATTTGTAAAGAAACAGGCAAAATATTAATTGAGGTTGATCCAAATTATTACCGTCCTGCCGAAGTAGAAACATTATTAGGTGATCCAAGTAAAGCAAAAAACCAATTGGGCTGGAATCCAACCAGAACTTCTTTTGAAGAATTGGTTAAAATAATGGTTCAGCACGATTTAGATTATGTAAAAAGAAATTAAAAATGGAAAAAGCATCTAAAATTTTTGTAGCTGGTGCAAATGGAATGGTAGGTTCTGCAATTGTAAGAGAATTACAAAAAAATGGTTATGAGAACTTACTTTTACCAAATTCTAAAGCTTTAGATTTAAGAAATCAAGAAGCGGTGGCTGCTTTTTTTGAAAAAAATAAACCAGAATATGTTTTTTTAGCGGCCGCAAAAGTAGGTGGGATTTATGCAAACAATACCTATCCTGCGGAGTTTTTGTATGACAACATGATGATTCAAAACAATGTTATACATCATGCATATCTTAACAATGTGAAAAAACTATTATTTTTAGGAAGCTCGTGCATTTATCCAAAATTTGCACAACAACCCATAAATGAAAATAGTTTGTTAACAGACACTTTGGAGCCAACAAATGAAGCTTACGCAATAGCTAAAATTTCAGGTGTTGAAATGTGTAAGTTTTATAAAAAACAATATGGTTGCCAATTTATTTCTGCTATGCCTACCAATTTATATGGCATTAATGATAATTTCAACATAGAAAACTCACATGTTTTACCTGCTTTATTGAGAAAATTTGTTGAAGCCAAAAACAAAAACGAAAAAAATGTAACCGTTTGGGGAACAGGCACTCCTTTGAGAGAGTTTTTATATGTTGATGATTTAGCCGAAGCTTGTTTGTTTTTAATGCTACATTACAACGAAGAATCAACCATAAACGTAGGCACTGGAGTTGAAATTTCAATTAAAGAATTAGCTGAGACTATAAAAGAAAAGGTTGGTTTTAAAGGTGAATTAGTTTTTGATACTACAAAACCAGATGGCACCCCAAGAAAACTATTAGACGTTTCAAAAATTAATAATTTGGGTTGGAAACATAAAATAGACCTTAACGACGGAATTCAAAAAACAATTGATTGGTTACATCAAACAAATTTTTCTTCTTTTAAATAATGCTAAATAAAATCTCAAATAATCATTTAATCATGAGTGGTATTTACAAAGGAATCTCTGGGATTTCTTTGTTTGTATCTATAAGAATATTATTGGATTATTTAGGAGATGAAAATTATGGGCTTTGGGTATTAGTATTTACTTTGTTTCAATTGGTTTTGTTAATGGATTTTGGCATTCAAAGCTCATTAAAAACAAAAATACCGGTTTTAGTTCATGAAGAGAAATTTGAGCTCATAAAAAGTTATATAAAATCTACCTATAAAATATCGGGTTACATAGCTCTTTTTATTTTTTTAGGTTTTTTTTTGCTTTCGTTTGTTGTTGATTTAAAATCACTTTTCAACATTGATTTTCACAGTAATTTATTTGTTTCCTTTCTTTTTATTTTAAACGTATTTTTCTTTTGCATCAACTTTGTGGCAAACATTCATAAATCGCTTTATGTAGCTTATTTAAAAGGAAAATATTCTGAAGAATCTTTAGCCGTAAACCAAATTGGGTTATTGGTACTGTTTTTTCTACTCATCTCTTTATTCCCAAAAATAAATGCAACCGAAAAGTTAATTGCAATTTCTATAATAAATGGATTATTTACTTTTTTAGTAAACCTTTTCTATACGTTTCGTTTTTTTAAAATGACCTCGCTAAACCTAGCCACAAAATTAAAAACAGGTAGCGAATTTTTGAAAGGAATTTTAAAATTAGGATTCAAATATATGGTCATCCAAGTTGGAATGTTAATTGTGTTTTCATTTGATAATTATATTATTTCAAATGCATTTAATCCAACACTCGTAACGCCATACGAAATAGTTAATAAGCTTTTTCAATTTCCTTTAATGATACTTTTTGCTGCTATATCCCCTCTTTGGTCTATGTTTGCAAAAAACTATATTGAAAAAAATAAATCGGCCTTATTAAACTCGTTTAAAAAATTTAACTACTCTTTCATTGCTATTTGCGTTTTAGTATCAATAGGTATGATAATTAGCCCATTTATTATCTCTATATGGATCAAAGAAGCCATAATAATTCCGACTTATTTAATACTTCTAACAGGAATTGTAACACTTTTAAGAATATTTGCTACCTTTTATAGCTTTTTTTTAAATGGAATTGGTAATTTAAATACTTACATTAGTATTTTAGTAATAAGTGTACTTGTAAAAATACCCTTATCCTATTTTTTTGTAGATTTGGGCTTTGGAATAAATAGTGTAATGATTTCAACGCTAATTTTAATGTTGTTTTGGGTAATAATTATACCTTATAAATGTTACGCTTTAGTTAATAAACTCTCGGAAAATGAATAATTTTATATATAAAAACAAAAGCTTTTTATTGAAGATAAAAAGAGCCATAAACAATACCTGTGGATTAGAAATTTTAAAGTATCCTACACCAGAACTAGACCGTAGAATTAAACTATTAAAAAATTACAACATTGATGTAATCATAGACGTTGGTGCTAACATTGGTCAATATGGCGCTGAGTTAAGAAACATTGGTTACCAAGGGAAAATTATTTCGTTTGAGCCTACTTCAGAGGCTTTTCAAAAACTTCAAAAAACGGCTTCTAAAGATAATTCTTGGGAAGTTTATAACATGTCATTAGGAGAACGAGATGGCGAGTCTACTATAAACATCTCTAAAAACTCAGTAAGTAGTTCAATTTTAAAAGATTTACCACAACTTACAGAAAGCGCTCCCGAAGCAACTTTTATTAAAAAAGAAACTATAAAAATCAAAAAATTAGATAGTATTTTTGAAGACTTAAAAATAAAAGGCAAAAACATATACTTAAAAATTGATACGCAAGGTTATGAAAAAATGGTGCTTGATGGTGCTGTAAACTCATTACAAAACATCATAGGAATTCAAATAGAAATGGCATTAATACCTTCTTATGAAGGCAGCTTAACTTTTGAAGAAATGAGTGCTAATCTAAAAAACTTAGGATTCAAACTAACCACTATTGAAAGCGGACACTATAACAAAAAAACAGGGGAACTTCTTGAAGTGGATGGCGTATTTTTTAAAAACTAAACATGATGGAAAATTTATTCAACAAACTATCTATAGTAATTCCTGCTTATAACGAAGGACCAACCATTCATTTTATTTTAGATAAATTACAACGTGTAACTTTATTAAATAATATTGAAAAAGAGATTATAATTGTAAACGATTGCTCTAAAGACAATACCGAAGAAGCTGTAAAAAACTACATGGCTCAAAATCCAAGTTTAAACATACAATATTTTAAACACGAGGTTAATAAAGGAAAAGGAGCTGCTTTACATTCGGGAATTCAAAAAGCTACTGGTGAATATCTTATTATTCAAGATGCCGATTTAGAATATGATCCAGAAGAGTATAATTTATTACTAAAACCTGTTTTAGATGGTTTTGCTGATGTGGTTTATGGGAGTAGATTTATGGGAGGAAACCCACATAGAATTTTGTTTTTTTGGCACACACTAGGAAATAAATTCCTTACTTTTTTATCTAATATGTTTACCAATCTAAATTTAACAGATATGGAAACTTGTTATAAAATGTTTAATGCCAAAATTATACAGTCGATACCATTACAAGAAAAAAGATTTGGCTTTGAGCCGGAAGTAACCGCTAAAATTTCAAGAATTCCAAAAATTCGAATTTATGAAGTAGGAATCTCATACTATGGGCGAACGTATGAAGAAGGAAAGAAAATAGGCTGGAAAGATGGCTTTAGAGCCATATATTGTATTTTAAAATATGGATTATTTAAAATGAAATAAATTATTTTAACTAAATATTTATGCTGATTTTTTTAACAATACTTCTCTTTTTCACATTATTTCTAAATTTAAGATTTAATAGTTCAATTTCTGTAAATATTATTAAATCAATACTTAGTTTTGGATTTACCACTTATTTTATAACCGAGCTTTTAAGCTTAATGAATAATTTAAATTTATATGGTATAATTATTAGTTGGTTAGTTGTTTCAATCATTTTAATTTTTTTAATTTTTAAAACTAAGTCTAAAATTGATTTGTTTTGTTTCTTAAAAAAAATAAAATGCTTTACCGTTACCCAAAAAATATATTTTATAATAATCTGTCTGATATTTTTACTTATACTTTTTCAAGGGATAATATATCCTCCAAATAACTGGGATTCATTAACTTACCACATGTCTCGGATTATGTATTGGTTGGGGAATGAGAATTTGAATCATTTTCCTACTCATATTTTAAGACATTTATACCAACCTCCTTTTGCAGAATATATCATTATGCACGTGAATGTTTTACAGGGAAATGATTATTTTTCGAATTCAATTCAGTTACTGTTTTTAGTTTTCTGTTTATTTCCTTTGAATGAAATATTAAATGTTTTTGGAGTTGGAAGATCATCAAAATTAATTTCATATTTATTCTGCATTACAACCCCATCTGTTTTATTACAAGCATCAACAACTAAAAACGATATCGTTTGTGCTTTTTTTATTTTAACTTCAATATTGTTCTTATATAAATGTTACAAAGAATCAACATTGTCAAACTATTTATTTCTTGGTATTTCCATTGGATTAGGGATGCTAACTAAAGGAACTTTTTATATTTTTTTATTTCCAGCGTTATTAATATTTCTGTTTTTTTTAGTAAAACAGATGTTACTTGAAATGAAATTTAAACCAATATTATATGGCTTGCTATCTGTTTTTATTTTATCTATTATAAATATTGGTCATTTTTCACGAAATTATGCTGTAAATAATCATATTTTAAATATTGATGAAGTTGAAAACAACATGTACTCGAATCAAGAAATGAATTTTGCGTTTTTTAGCTCTAATTTACTAAAAAATATAGGTTTGCATATGGGCTATCCTATTAACAACATCTATGAAGATGTTATTCATGACTTACACCAGGAAATTGACGTTTCTATAGATGATCCAAAATTAAACTATAACAACTCCAAATACTCAACTCCTCTAAATTATGAAACTCATGAGGATTTAGTACCAAATACATTTCATTTTCTTCTTCTTTTAATTACTTCTTTATGTTTGATCCTCTATTCTTTTTATAAAAAGGAATATAAATCTCTGATTCCTTTAATTATTTTAATATTACAGATATTTATTTTTTGCATTTATTTAAAATGGCAACCGTGGCATACTAGATTACACATACCTATGTTTATTATTGGTACTATCATAATAGGACAATTTTTAAATATAACTAAAAAAACAATTTATATTTTACCATTAATCTTAATAATATCCTTAAATTTCTGTTTCTATTTTACATATAATAGTTTGAGACCTATTAAAACGGATTTAAAGTATACAAAAGATATTAATATTAAAGATGAAAGACTCTTAAAATATTTTAGTAATCAACTTCCTCTTTTTGAAGATTATAACGAGATAATTAATTTAATGAATGAAGACAAACCTAAAATTGTTGGTTTAACACTATCCGATTGGGAATATCCTTTATTCAACTCATATTATTATGATAAAATATCATTAAAATCAATTAATGTAAACAATGTTACTAAAAAAATATCCCAAGATGATTCAAATTTAGATGTATTGATATTAAATTTAAATGTCCCAGAATATATTTTTAAAGGTAAAAAATATACTAATATGACCAAAAGCAATAAATACATTTGGTACTACAAATAACCTTTAATTTTATTTGTAACCGTTAATAAAAAAAATTTATTAACATTTGAATTTAATTTATATATTTGCACAAAATTTATACTTAAAAAATGAAAACAAATTTTATTCCTTCACTAGTTTGCTTATTGTTTTTAACTTTTTCATGTGGTAAAAGCGAAAAAGATAACGAAGATCAAAATAAACCTGAAACAAACCCTGTTGAATTAACGATAGAACACAAGTATTTGTTAAACGATACTTTTAAAATTTTTTACAGTAAAGACATTAATACACCAATTGATGGAAGTACTGAAATGACAACTCAAGTTATTGGTACGGATGGTTTTCAAAAAACCACATTTGTACTTCCTATTGGAGATTATCCAAAGGTAATACGTTTAGATGTTGGAAATAACCAAGATGCAGAATCAATTGAAATAAAAGGTATTCAAATTACTCATGGAGATGCTATAATTGATAATAGTGATTGGATTACTACAACTAATTGGTCTCCTAATACTAGTTTAGTAGTTGATACTAAATCTCCAAACATTTACAAAATAGTTCCTGTTGATGGTAAAAAAGGACCTGTTTTTATGTCTAACATTGTGGTAAACGAAAAGTTGGATAAGTATTTTAGAGGAAAATAAAAACAACAATATTATTTTATCAAAAGGCACTTAATGTGCCTTTTTTTATTAAAATCAAACAAATGGGTAAAACAACTTTTTTAAAAATTATTAGTATTGTATTTCTAGTAATGTTTGTTTTTCTAGAAGTTCCTATTTTAACTAAAAGTTCATTTCTTGTAAATCTTTTAGTTTTATTAGGCTTTACCTATTATAACATTAGAGTTGAAAAAGAGTTTTCTCCTTTTCTAAGTGTTTTTATTGTTTTTAATTTATTGTTTTTTATTGTTGCACCATTAATTCAAATAAATGAAATTGTAAGTGTTGGATATAAAGGCACTGGATCATTTATTCAAGCTTTTCCTTTTTATGAAAGTATTTGTATAAGAGCTAATCTATACATTTTAATTTTTAATTGTGTTTTTGCATTTTTTTATCTTTACTTTAAAAAAATAATTACTACAAAAACTACCATTAAAAAAGAGTATAAAAACACACCAATTGTCTTATTGTTTTTATTTCTATTCTGTATAATTGTTTTTTTAATTAATATTCAAACGGTCATTTTTCAATTTCAGCATGAATATTATGAAGAAGCAGAGCAAACTTCTGTTTCAAAATATTTAATAGTTCAAAAATTCTTGTTTTTTATTCCTTTAGCAGGTATAATATTGTCTTATTTTTATTTAAAATCAAAAGATAGGACTTCTAAAAATTATAAGTTTGTATTGTTTTTCTTTATAGGATTTTTAACAATTTTATTAATTCTGAAAAATCCCTTAACTGAAAAAAGAAATGCATTGGGTCCGTTATATATTACTTTGTTATTTTTATTTTTTAGAAAATATTTGTCTGATAATTACAAGGTATTAAGATTTATGTTCGTTTCAATGGTATTCTTTTTCCCTTTAATGTCTATTATTACGCATTCTAGATATTCGTTGTCGCAAATGATCGCAAAACCAATTTTACTATATAAAAACATTGAATATTTGAGTGTTGCAGACGCATTTAATTCTCTACATTATGATGCTTATCCAAATTTTTTAGCCACTATTGATTATTTTGATAATAAAACAATCGTTTATGGAGAACAATTGCTATGTAGCTTATTTTTCTTTGTTCCAAGAAGTATTTGGGAATCAAAACCAGACACAACAGGCTTTGTTGTTGGAAATTATCTAATTGATAAATATAAGTTTAATTGGGATAATTTGTCAAATCCATATATTTCAGAAGGTTATATAAATTTTGGTTTTATAGGTATCTTACTTTTTGCGGTTATTCTTAGCTTTGTTTTTGTTAAAATGATAAAATGGTTACAAAGTGGAGATATACTAAAATCTATATTTGCATTTTATTTCGCAATCTATTTAATGTATTTCCTAAGAGGAGATTTAACAAGCGGATTTGCTTATATAATGGCTTTTTTGTTTGCTGTTGTATATTTACCTAAAATATTTTTTCTATTTATAAACTACTATGCTAAAAAGTAAACTTTTTTCTGAAAATTTTATTCAAATATTATTACTTATTAACTCTATAACACTTGTAATTCCAAATAAATTTAAGGCTTATGGCATTGCTTTATTTTTAATTTTTACAATAATTTATAGCGTAAATAATAATTTGGAAAAGAAAGAATTTGAATATAAAAAATTGTTTTCTATTAGCATTTTATTATTTCTCTTTATATTGAGTTTAACGTATTCATTAACTTTTAACAAAGGTTTTAATAGAATATCTACAATGGCTTCAATACTAGTTTTTCCAATAATATTTGGGCTTCTAACAAAATCTTCTTTTAAAATTACTAAAACATTACAAAATAAAGTTTTTTTGGGGTTTATACTATCAAATTTTATATTTATAATTTTTAGCTTTTTATATTTTTGGAATCAAGAATTTACTTTTTCACAAACCATCATACACTACTCTAATTTAATTAATATAAGATTAGGCCTATATTCTATTCATCCTATTTATTTGTCGCTTTATATAGGTGTTTCCATGTTAATCCTAATGTATTTAATTAGAGAAACAAAAAACTTTAAAACAAAAATAATTAGTGGAGTTTTAATATTGTTCTTTTGCGTAATTCTGGCCATTTTAATGAGAAAAGGACCGATTATATTTTTTTTAATTTCTTTAATTTATCTCTTATTAAATTATTTCAAAATTAGAAAAACCATAATTGGAGTTTTCTTTTTTATAGTAACTACTTTTATAGCAATACAATATTTACCAAAATATAAAAATTTTAATCGTTTTGATGAAATCACTAGTTCAAATGCATTAGAAAATCCATCATCTTCAACTGCAATTAGATATAAAATTTACGATTGTTCAATTCTAAAGATTTCAGAAAGTCCGTTTATTGGATATGGTGTTGGAAATACGCAACAACAATTAGACCCATGTTATGTTGAAAAAGGAATAGACTTATCAATAAAAACTTACAATTGTCATAATCAATACTTTAGTATTCTATTAACAACTGGTATTATAGGGCTTATAATCTATTTTTTAGGATTGTATAACGTTATTTCTGAATTTTTAAAAAACAATAATCACTTGGCTATGAGTATATTAATATATTTTTTATTAAACTTCTTAACCGAAAATATTATTGAAAGAGAAAATGGGATGATATTATATTCCTTCTTTTTGTCTTATTTTGTTTTCTATCCTAAACTCTCCAAAGAATCATAAAACTCTCTAGTTTCTCTACTACATTTTTGCCAACTATAATTTTTAGAGGCTTCAAAACCCATTTCAATAACAGAAGATCTAAAATCTGAGCGATTCAAATTGGAAAATTTTGCGTTAAATTCAGAAACTGATAAAGCATCCAACAATATAGCAGACTTTTCTGCAACCTCTCTAATAATAGCGTTGTCAATACTAATAACTGGACAACCAGCTCGCATTGCCTCTACTACCGGAATTCCAAAACCTTCATAACTTGATGGATAAACCAATGCTTTTGCAAGGTTAAACAAAACATTTAATTCAAAATTTTCTACTGATTTTAAATGAGTAACTCTCAGTAAAGCATCATCTGAAAATAATTTCTTTTCATCTTCCGTAATTTCACCACCACCAACAACTACAATTTTTAACAGAGGATTATCATTTACAACCGAAACCACAAAATCAAAGTTTTTATATCCTTTTCTGCCACCTACAAATAATATAAAATCATCAGCCAATTTTTTATCTGCGATAAACTGTTGCTCTTTTAATGTATACTCTTTAATCGGAAAATAATCATTACTAACTCCATTATGAATCACTGTAGCTCTTTGATTCTTTTTTAAAGTGTAAAATTTGTTTAAATCATTGAAGGTATTGTGAGAAATACAAATAATTCCTTTTGATCTTTTTATAGCGTTAAACTTCAAAAAATTATGCAGTTGCTTTTTAGGAAAACTAGAATAATAACTATGAATGAAGTCATGTACAGTAGTAACTTCGATTTTATTTTTACAACCATTTAAACCTCTATAATAACTTGAATGAAAAATTAATTTCTCATCTGAAGTATAAGATATCGGCATAAATCTATGAATGGAGTCTGATTTTACTTCTTTTATGCTTTGTGAAGATAAATTGAGTTTTTTTCTATGAAAATTTTCTTTGGCATCAATACTTTCAAAATAAGTTAACTCATCTTGGTTTTGTTTTTCTAAATATTCAATTAATTCATACCAATAATTAGAAACGCCTCCGTTTTTTACTTTAGAAAAAATAATATTGTCTAAATAAATCTTCATTTTATTTTATGTTTTTTTACCTAATTGTTTAATAAATTATATTTTTGTAAAAAAAAGTTGAACACGAAAAAAACTATTACAATTTTTACTGGAAATTATGCTCCAGAAGACACCGCAATAGGGTTATATACTTCTCAATTTGCAACTTTTTTATCAAACAAAGGTTATGATGTTTCAGTAATAACAGGTTTTCCATATTATCCTAAATGGAAAATTGCAGAAACCTATAAAGACAAAAATACTTATTTTACCGAAATAATCGATGGTATAACTGTATTTAGATACAAACAATTTGTGCCTAAAAAAGTTACTTTTTTGGGTAGAATTAAATTAATGCTAAGTTTAACTTGGGGTAGTTTTCAAAACACCAAAAAAATTAAAGAGACGGATTTAGTTATTTGCCTTGTTCCTTTAACACTTTCTATTCTTCCAGCCTATATATTAGCCAAAAAGAAAAATGCAAAATTATGGATTCATGTTCAAGATTTCGAATTTGATTTAGCATTTCAGTCTGGATTATTAAACACGAATTTTTTTGGAAATCTAATCAAAATGATGGTCTTGAACTTTGAAACATTTTTATTTAATAAAGCAACTATAATTAGCAGCATCAGTTATAATATGATGGAAAAAGCGATTGGAAAAACTAAATTTAAATCTATTTTTTATTTTCCAAATTGGGTTTCTGTCAACAATATAAATCCAACTATTGCAAAACAACACAACTACATTAATCCAGATAAATTTACATTGCTTTATTCAGGAAATGTAGGAGAAAAACAAGATTGGCTTTTTTTTGAGAATTTTTGTAAAGAAATAAATGCTGATAATGATTTAGAAATCGTTATTGTTGGTGATGGTGCTTATATGCAAAAATTAAAAACTAAATTGGCAGCATTTTCTTTTATCAAGTTTTATGAGCCTGTACCTTACAATGAATTAAATAATCTTTTGTGTAGTGCCAATGTTCATTTTTTATTTCAAAAAACAGATGTTCAAGATACCGTAATGCCATCAAAAATTCTTGGAATGATGGCCAGTGGAAAACCTTCAATTATAACAGGAAACAAAGACTCTGAAGTAGCAAAAATTTTTAAAGAAAATAATCTTAGTGGCTTTTTCTCAGAAAACAACACAAAACAAGTTGTTGATTATCTTCTAGAAATAAAAAAAGAAAAAAATATTGCTTCACAAGTTGGAGAAAAAGCAAAACATTTTGTTCTCGATAATTTTTCTGAAAACACTATTCTAGAAAATTTTGAAGCAAAAGTCAATTCAATTATTGAAAAAAAATAGTATATCAATAAGACTATATTTTTAATTCATTATTAATCTACCTCTAAAATGTTGAATAACAGTTGGTGGTAAATTTGGAATATTTTTCAAAACTACATTTCCGGTACTGTAAATATCTCCTGAAATTGAATTAATAGGAAACAATATCACATCATTTGAACCTCTGTGATAAAATGTAATGGTATTAGCAACTAAATTTTCTCCATAAAAAATTCCATTTCCCCAAGAGAAAAAAACATGTAAATTTTCTGTTTGTCCGGTTAAATAAAAATTGGAAACGTTATTGCTTTCCACATAAAAATTAGTGCTATTTAATGCCAATCTAAAGTCGCCAGTTCCAGCACCATCGCTAATATCAATTGAAAACAATTTTAAATCAGAATAATTTAAAACTCCATCACTTCTTATTTCTTGATCAGTTTTAGAATGAATTTCTGTTAAATTTGGAGCGGTTACATAAACCGTGGTTTGTCCATAATCACGGGCAATATTACAAGTTGAATTGTCTTTAACAACAAGCATATCACCATTTAATTTCACATCTATATCATCAATAATATTATCTGATGTTACTACTTTAACTTCATAAATTGGACCATCTTTTACCACTAAACCTACGCCGTCGTAAACTTTAATTTTAGTGAAATTTTCTAATGGAAACGTTTGGGTAATTGGATTACCATTTCCTTTGAAACAATCTTCAGAAATACCACAACTGGTTACCAAAATTAGGCAACATATAGAAACGATATGTAAAACAAATTTTTTCATATTATAATCGTACACCAATAGTAGCTTCAATAGCTTCGGCTCTTCCGCCGTGCGTTTTTAAACCTACACCAGTAAAAATATTTTTATAAAGATAATATTTTATGCCTATTCTTTGGTACAGATCAATTTCATAATCAAGGGGCTTATAAACATAATAACCAACCTGTGCTTCAATGGATAACTTATTAATAAACAACTCGTGTCCAACAAACAATCCGATTCGTTTATAATCGGTGTCTGGATCAGCATAAGAATGATGACTCTCTGGAAAAGCTACCGATACAAATTCTATATAATCTTGTAAATATCTGGAAAAGAAAACATCCGTACCAAGTTGTAAAGCACTTTTTCTTCCAATTCGTTTATCGGCATACAAACCAATGTGATAAAATTGACGTTGACCCAAATGTGGAACAGGTCCTTCTGAAATTCCTGTTCTAAAAGCGATATTGTATTTGATTCGTTCTTTGTAAGTGTCTTTTGATGGTAACGAATCAACTATAAATTCTTGTTTATCATTAAAATTATAATTCAATCCCACGTTAAAAGCAATCGTATTAATGCCACTGTTGGGTGCTTTAAATCTTCCATTAGAAAAATGAGTCAGCATAAATCCTGCTTGTAAGCCTATTTTATCAATGATGTTTTCCTTCTTATATTGTAATAAAAAGTAGTTATTGTCCATGAATTTAGTTCCGAATGCATTGTTTTTGTTGTTGGTTTCCTTGTCATAAGGAGACGAAGTCATACCAATACCTTGCGAAATTCGAAACATCAACTGACGCTTGAAAAAATAAAAGTTATAATGTACTCCAACCGCATGATTAACCCCTAAATATTGGTTTTTGAAGTCTAAATAATGATATGAAATACCATAATCGGGATAATTGTAGACTTGTTGCCATTCTTTTTTTCCAAAGGTTTTCCAGTTGTAACTTAGCAAAAATCCGTCGGGATGACCTGTGATTAAATGGCCAATATCGTTGGTGTGTTTATAAACATTTCCTCTGAAAAGTTGCACATCAAAATAGGTTGATGCTTTTTCTTGAGAGAAAGAAAAAAAGAAGGAAAAGCAAAAAAGTAAAATTGTTTTTTTCATGAATTTACAATTGTTTTAAACATGCACTTAAACTAGTTTGCCAATCATTAATTTTAATATCAAATGTGCTTCTAATTTTTGTTTTATCTAAAACACTATACGCTGGCCTTTTGGCTGGCGTAGGATAGGCTGAAGTTCGAATAGGTTTTAAATCTATTGAAACTCCATTTTGGCGAAATATTTCATTAGCAAAATCATACCAAGAACATTGCCCTTCGTTACTGAAATTGTAAATTCCAAAACTTGAAACCTGAAACTTGAAACTTGAAACCATTATAACTATCAAAACCTCAGCTAAATCAACAGCGTTTGTTGGTGTTCCAATTTGGTCTGCAACAACAGAAAGACTAACACGTTCCAAAGCTAATCGCAGCATGGTTTTCATAAAGTTGTTTCCAAATTGAGAATATACCCAAGAAGTTCTAATAATAAAATGCTTCTCCCAATTAGCTTGAATAGCTTGTTCTCCTTGTAATTTTGTTAAACCATAAACACCACTTGGAAAAGGCACATCGGTTTCTGTAAGGCCTAAATTACTTTTTAAAGGCAATCTAAGTTCTCTATCATAATAGGCGATTCCTTCAGAAAAATAGGCATCAAAAACAAAATCAGTAGAAATATGGATTAAAATGGTGTTGAATTTTTTGCAAGTAATGGCTAAGTTTTCTGCACCGTTTGCATTGATATCAAAAGCTTTCGCTGGTTCACTTTCGGCTTTGTCAACCGCTGTGTAAGCCGCTGCATTGATACAAAATTGAGGTTTAAACTCATCAAAAACAACTTGACAATTTTCTAAATTAGTAATATCTAAGTCAGAAGAAGAACAAAACACAAAATCTATTTCAGGATATTTTCCAGAAATAGATTGAATAGCTTGTCCTAACTGCCCATTTGCTCCTGTTACCAATACTACCATACTTTTTTAGCATTTTGTAAATTAGGTAATACTTTATCTTTATCAGAAATAATTAAATCTTGAACAGGAAAATTCCAATCGATATTAACGGTATTATCGTTATACATTAGGCCTCCTTCAGATTCTTTATTATAAAAATTATCGCATTTATAAAAAAATGTAGCTGTTTCAGATAACACTAAAAATCCATGAGCAAAACCTCTTGGTACAAAAAACTGGGTTTGATTTTCTGCCGAAAGCAAAACCGCCTCATATTGACCAAATGTATCTGATTCTGGACGTAAATCTACTGCAACATCTAAAACTTCTCCATCAAGTACACGAACTAACTTAGCTTGTGCATGAGAACCACATTGATAATGTAATCCTCTTAAAACACCTTTATTTGAAAACGATTGATTGTCTTGCACAAAAGTTACTTTTTGCCCAACTCCTTCTTGAAAAGTCTTTTCGTTAAAACTTTCCATGAAGTAACCTCGTTCATCTTTAATTATTTTAGGTTCAAGGATAAAACATCCTTTAAGTTTGGTTTCTATAAATTTCATAAAAATAATGTGTCAATTGGACGATATGTCAATTAGCCAATTATCTTCAATGGCACATTGAATATTGGCATATTGGCTAATTAAATTAAGCTCATTAAATGTTTTCCGTAACCACTTTTTAATAACGGTTCTGCTAATTTTTTTAATTGTTCAGCATTGATGAAACCCATTTTATAAGCCGCTTCTTCAATTGCACCAATTTTTAATCCTTGACGCTCTTCAATTACTTGTACAAACTGTCCAGCTTGCATTAACGATTGAAATGTTCCCGTATCTAACCAAGCAGTTCCTCTATCCAAAATAGAAACTTGTAAATTTCCTTGTTCCAAATAAGCTTTGTTAATATCAGTGATTTCTAATTCTCCTCGCGGACTTGGTTTAATGTTTGCTGCTATTTCAACTACTTGATTATCATAAAAATAAATTCCTGGAACCGCAAAATTTGATTTTGGATGCGTTGGTTTTTCTTCGATAGATAAAACTTTTCCAGCGCCATCAAATTCTACTACTCCATAACGTTCTGGGTCGTGAACATGGTATGCGTATACAATTCCTCCGTTTGGATTACTGTTTTCTTGTAATAATTCGGCCAAACCTGTTCCGTAGAAAATATTATCTCCAAGGATTAAAGCTACTTTATCGTTTCCAATGAATTCTTTTCCGATAATAAATGCTTCGGCTAATCCGTTTGGATGTTCTTGAACTGCATATTCAAATTTACATCCTAATGATTTTCCATCGCCTAATAATTGGCGAAATAAAGGTAAATCGTGCGGTGTTGAAATAATTAAAATTTCGCTGATTCCTGCCCACATCAAGGTTGATAATGGATAGTAAATCATCGGTTTATCATAAATTGGCATTAATTGTTTACTGACCGCCAATGTTAACGGATGTAATCGTGTGCCTGAACCTCCAGCTAATATAATTCCCTTCATTTCTATTATGTATAAATAGGTAGATACTTAATAGATATCCCGTACATATCCCGTACATATCCCATATAAACCTTAGGTGTTGTTTATTTATTTTTTAAATTTTTCTAAATACCAACGAACTGTTTTCAAAATTCCCGATTCAAAATTTTCATCCGCTTTCCAACCTAATTCATTTTCAATTTTTGAAGCATCAATGGCATAACGCAAATCATGACCTGGCCTGTCTTTCACAAATGTAATTTGATCTTGATATTTCCCTTCAGATTTGGGTTGTAATTCATTCAAAATAGAACAAACAGTATCTACGATGTACAAATTATTACGTTCGTTTCTTCCGCCAATATTGTAGGTTTCTCCTGATCTTCCTGTTTTGAAAGCTAATTCAATTCCTTTGCAATGATCTAAAACATACAACCAATCACGCACGTTTTTACCATCTCCATAAATAGGAATGTTTTCTCCCTTTATAGCTTTACGAATAATGGTTGGAATTAACTTTTCGTCATGTTGTTTTGGTCCATAATTGTTGGAACAATTTGTGGTTACAACGTTCATTCCGTAAGTGTGGAAATAACTTCTCACTATCATGTCGGAACCTGCTTTTGAAGCTGAATATGGACTATTTGGCGCATAAGGAGTGGTTTCTTCAAACAAACCCGTTTCGCCTAAAGTTCCATAAACCTCATCCGTAGAAACGTGGTGAAAACGCGAATTTTCAAATCCAACATTATATTGATTTGGAGCCGACATCCAAAGTTTTCTTGCGGTATCTAATAAATTAAACGTTCCTAAAACATTGGTTTTAATAAAGGCTTCTGGACCCGAAATTGAATTATCTACATGACTTTCTGCTGCAAAGTGAATCACATCATGAAATTGATATTTTTGGAATAATTCTTCAACAAAGTTTCTATCACAAATATCGCCTTGCACAAAAGTATATCTTGGGTGATTTTCAACTTCTGATACATTTTCTAAATTTCCAGCATAGGTTAATAAATCTAAATTTACCAAATGATATTCTGGATTATTTTCTATAAAATAGGGAACAAAATTAGCTCCAATAAATCCGGCACCGCCAGTAACTAATATGTTTTTCATTAGTTTTTAATTCTAGTTTCTTGATTTTTGTAAGTATTTAATAATGAATATAATATAAGATACATTAAAATTAAAATTACTGGAAATAAAATCTTATTATTTAAAAACAAAGGCTTATAATCTCTAATGTTTATAATACTACTTTCTTCTTTAATTATCTTATCAAAGATATTTACATTAGTTAACAAATATTGCTTTTCAGAGATTAAACGATCTTTCTTTTCAACTAATTCAGGAATACTGTTTTTCTCAGATATTGAGATTGTTCCTGAAGAGTTGTTAGAGGACAATAACACAATCAAATTATCAATTTGCTTAACTAAAGAATCATTTAAAGCGATTTTATCCGCTAAATTTTTTTGATATACTTTTTGCTGAATTTCAAAATAAGGATTGGCATTCAAGTAGTTTAAAACTGGAGTAATAAACTCTTCTTTTTTCAACTTTCCTTTAGTTTTGATAGAAATTTTATGGTGGTAATAATTTTTACTGGTTATTTCTCCCTGCATTATTTTATCAATATCACCATCTTCAGCCATTAATTTGATTAATTCAAAATTATTTTCTTGCTCTTTATTATTAACAAAATTATAAATAGCAGGATATGCCTCAATTTCAATTCCAACAACATCTTTAGGATTTTTTATACCCAATTCTTTAAAAAAAGAGTCATCTTCTTCCCTAAGTTTGGTGTCAATTTGTTCTATTTTTTGGTACAAATACTCATTACTTCCAAAATTAGGAATTACTGAAATTTCATGATTGTAAATTTTTGGGTCTAATAAAAAAGCTAAAACAACTCCAACTACAAACAAAAGTCCAATAATTACAATCTTCTTTTTTACAAAAAATATAAAATCGAAAATTGAATTCACTATTCCATTGAAAAAGTTTTTAATACCGGTTCCAATTTGTCCTAAATCGATTTCTTGATCTTGAGAATTTGTGCTCATTAATGCTTATTTTACGTTAAAGATTTGTTCTAATATTTTAATCGTAATTAAATACGTAGGTTTTACTCCAGTAGTTCCTAATCCTCCTGATGCCAATGTACTTCCTGTTTCTAATGGATTATCAGAAGCATAATAGGCGTATCTAACTTTTACATTTGGATTGATACTTTTTCTAATTTTTGATGCCGATTGAATCGCTTTTTGATAATATGCTCCTTCCATTTCTAATCCGATAGCTTCCCAAGTAGATTCGTGGAAAAATTTCAATAAATCTCTGTTTTGAAGCGATGTTCCTAAAACCGTAATCATTGGTCCTTCAAAAACCGGAATATCATTTCCTTTCAACATTTCTGCTTTTAATTCGTTTTCAAAGAAATAATTATCTGCCGTTCCTTCATTCACGTGTGCTGTTGGAATCATGATATCGCCTTTTCCACCTTCTAAAATTCCAGCTTTACCCATGATTGAAACCGATTCCACATTTAAAAACAGTTTGTTTTTAGCAATTTTGTAGGGTTTCAATAATTCGTCAATAGTTTCATAGGCTTGCTCACCAAACGCATAATCCATTACAATTAAAACGGGTTTGTTTTCACCTAAATTCGCTTTAGCAAAAGCTGTTTTTTTAATATCAATTTTAGCTGTATCAAAAATTTGTACGTCAATATTAGTTCCAGATGTATCAGGCAATGAAATCATTCCGTGTTGTAACGCAAAATCTTCCACTTTCTTGCGTAACTCTTTATTATTAGAACTACTTAAATCTTCAAATATTTGAAAATCAGCTGCATCTTTATATTTTTTTCCTAAAACCGGTTCAGCAAAAATAGAATTCATTACACTGTGCATATTTGCACTTATGATATGAATTGGTCTTTCAATCAAATAGTTTTTTACTAAAACTTCTTTAATGTTGTTTGCCCAAATTTCGCCGTAAATATGATGACCTAATCTTTCTCTTAAAATTGGACTGAAAGTTATGGTTCTTTTGTTATTGTCAACCACCTCTTCGATAGCTAATTTTCCTAACCAATATACCACGTGTAAAAATCTATCTGGCGCTTCAGCTGTAGCAAAATCATCATAAATATCTTGTACTTCAGCGAACGTTCTTCCTAATACATTTGCTGCGTGAGAAATTGCTTTTTCACGTTCAATTAAAGGTAATTTTTTAGTTTGTTTTGCCGCTAATTCTAACTTTTCCCAATCGCGTGTAAATCTTCCTTCTTCATCAATTAAAACTCTATCTTTAATTTTGTGTGATTCGATAAAAATAAAGGTCAAATGCGTTAAAATATCGTAAATATCCGAACGTCCGCGTGTGATTTCCACATTCATTTGTTCGTCGTCAATACGGTAACAATTTCTTCTTCTTTTTGGAGGAACTATCGCTTTAAAGTGCGAATTTGAATAGCCTTCATCAGAAGTTAAGTTGATGTAACGGCATTCTTCAATTCCAATGGGTAAACGTTCAATTACGTATAAAAGTCCGTTTAATTCTACCTTTTCTTCGGCAATAGAACCGTAAATTTCTGGTCGAAGCGCTAATAAAGCTTCTCTTAAAGTTTCTCCTGAAACACCCATAGGTTTATAGAAACCTCTGTTAAATAAATGTCTCATGGTAATGTACAGTCGCTCAATAGCTGCTGAGGACTCTTGCGCTCTAGAACGCGAAATGTTTTTAATGTCTTTCATTAATATTTTGTTTTTCTAACCTGCAAAAGTACGATTTTTATTTTTAATTGGTTAAGATTAGGTTTATTGAGGGTTCATTTACACTTATTTTCTCCAAATTATTCCCTGATTGCTTACTCCATTTTCCGTAAGCATAAGTATAAAAGAAATCTCTTTCTACATAGTTATATAACACATAAGGTTGGTATTTAGTGCCGGTTTTATTACTTTCAATTAACAACTTTTCATACGCCACAAACATTCCTTTTTCTGGAAAAACTAAATCAAATTGCGATATATTAAAACGATGTTTGATAACTCCTTTTTTCAAAGTAACAACATAATCTTTAGTTAATAATTCTTCGCCTGGATAACCGTTTTCATCCACACTGTAAAAGTGAAGTTTTATAGTGGCTTCTTCAATTCTGCTGTCTGTGAAAATCGTTACTTCTTTTATAAACTTTGTTTTGCTATACGAAGACTGGTATGGAAAGAACTTGGCTTCGATTTTGGGTCCGTTGTCAAACGATTGAAAAATAGCGTTTTTGATATCGCCTATTTCAATTTGTTTGGATTGTTTTTTATTCAATATCACTACTTCTCGTAAATCGTAAGCCATAGGTTTCAATTGAACAACAGAAATTTGACTTCCTTTAATCGTTTTCCTTTCATAACCTAAAACTGAAATCACAATGTTTTTTTCTTTGGATGCTTCCAAGAAAAAACTTCCATCCGCTTCCGAAGTAGTTCCAACAGTTTCATTCTCCACCCAAATATTCACAAACGGAATCGGTTCGCCCGAAATACTGTCTTTCACTACACCACGGATTTGTGAAAAAGCAAATTGTGAAACAATCAAAAAAATCCAAATCACTCTTTTTTCTTTCATCTTTATTCTTTTATCTCAAAAAACTGAGCAATTTTTCTATCGTTGCTTAATCTTGGTAATTTATTTTGTCCACCTAATTTACCTATCGATTTCATATAGTTTTGGAAACCATTTTTTGGAACACTTGTAATTATTAACGTTCGCAAAACATTCCCAACAATCAAATCATCGTAATACACGTTTTGCTTGCGCATGGCAGCGTCGATTTTTAATGCGAAATCTTCTAAATTGGTTGGTTCATTTTCAAATTCAATGAACCATTCGTGATATGGTAAACCTTCGGTTGGTGTAATTTGTGGTGCGACTGTGAATTCATTTACTCGAACATCAGTTCCTTCCATTGCTTCTTTTAAAGCCGATTCCACTTCTTTTCCAATTACGTGTTCGCCAAAAGCGGAAATATAATGCTTGATTCTTCCCGAAACTATAACACGATATGGTTTTAAACTCGTAAACTGAATAGTATCACCAATATTATATGCCCAAAGTCCAGCATTCGTGGAAATGATTAAAACGTAATTAACACCTAATTCTACTTCTCCAATGGTATAACGTTTTGGATTTTCGGTGAAAAACTCGTCTGCTTTTATGAATTCGTAGAAAATTCCAGAATTTAATAGCAATAGCATTCCTTTTTCCTTCTGAGAATCTTGGTAAGCAAAAAAGCCTTCAGAAGCTGGAAATAATTCTATCGAATCGACTTTTCTTCCGATTAAATTTTCAAATTTCGCTCGATAGGGTTCGTAATTCACACCACCATAAATAAACAAATTGAAGTTTTTAAAGATTTCTCCAACAGGTTTTCCTGCTTTTGCTGCTAGTTTCTCAAAGTACATTTGCACCCAAGATGGAATACCTGAAATCACTGACATATCTTCATTGATGGTTTCTTCAACAATAGCATTGACTTTAGTTTCCCAATCTTCAATGCAATTGGTTTCCCAACTTGGCATTCGGTTTTTTTGTAGATATTTTGGAACAAAATGCGCTACAATTCCGGATAATCTTCCGAGTTTGATACCGTTTTTCTCTTCTAAAATGGGACTCCCTTGCAAGAAAATCATTTTTCCTGAAACAAAATTGGCTTTCCCTGTTTCATAAATGTAACTCAAAATCGCATTTCGTGCCGCTTGAATATGAAATGGCATCGATTCTTTTGTTAACGGAATATACTTCGCACCCGAAGTAGTTCCAGAAGTTTTAGCAAAATATAAAGGTTTTCCTTTCCAAAGTACATTCTCTTCGCCTTTTACGACTTTATCAACATAGTGTTTTAATCCTTCGTAATCACGAACAGGCACTTTTTGAACAAAATCGGAATGACTTTTTATCGAACCAAAATCGTGGTCTTTTCCAAATTGCGTTTGAGCCGCTTCTCTGATTAATTCTTCAAAAACTTTTTGTTGGGTTTCAACAGGATTATTGGCCCATTTTTGAGTTTTAGCGTGAATTCTTTTTGCAAATAATTTTGCTGCAAAAGCTTTTACTGACATGTTAATTGAAATTGATAAACTGCGTTGGGTCAATTGGGAAACCATCTTTCCATAATTCAAAATGCAACGTAGCGCCCGAATTTTGAACTGTATTTGCATTTCCTGCAAGAGCAATAACTTCTCCTGCTTTTACCGTGTTTCCTTGTTTTTTAGTTACAGAAGCTGCATTTTTATACACCGATAAAATATCATCTTTATGGCGTACAATCACCACATAACCTGAACTTGGTGTCCAATCGGAAAAAATGATGGTTCCGGCTCCAACGGATTTTATTGGTGTGTTATTTGTAAGTGCGATTGTAACGGCTAAATGTTTATTTCCTGCATTATATTTTTGTAAAATACTTCCTTGTGCGGGCGGAAACAAAACAAAACTTACTTTAGGCGTTGAAGATTCAAATACATTATATTTATCTTCTTTAATAACTTGATCTCTTAATTCTTGCTCTTTTTCTGTTGGTGAAAGTCCAGAAACATCTATATCAGAAACATCTAGAGCTTTGATAGAATCTTTGTTCAGCTTTGCATACTCTAAATCTCCTGTTAATACTTTTTTGATAGAGGCAATATAAGCATTGTTGATTTTTACCGATTTTTCAAGAGAGTCTGATTTTATTGCCATTTCCAATGCATCTTGTTTTAATTTTGAAGAAGCATAACCTGGAATATATTCGCGTAAAGGTGTAAAAGCAATAATATAAGTAGTTACAAAAATGATTAAAATGGCACCAATGGTTCCCACAACAAAGACATTCATTAAGTTTAATTTTAATGAAAACGTTTCTTCAAAAGTATCTTCGTTAAGAATAACTAATCTTCTTTTGTTGTATAACTTTTTAAGAAGTAACTGACGTTTTAGCTTTTTGTTAGCCATTTATTGCATTAATTTATATCACAAATATACTAAATACAACGTGTTTGTAAATTGAAACCTGATAATAAATCGTTAAAAAATAATGATTTGGTAATTTCTTTATATCTTTGTACTTTAAAATACTAAAATCATGAATGCTTTAACCATATTTTTGGGAGTAATAGGCCCTATGCAAGTAATATTAATTATCGCTATTGTAGTTTTACTTTTTGGTGGTAAAAAAATTCCAGAATTAATGAAAGGAATTGGAACAGGTATTAAAGAATTTAAAAACGCTGCCAAAGACGACCAACCAGCAAATTCTAAAAAAGAAGAAGAAACTAAAGAAAAAGAATAAGTTTTCTTTAGTTTGAAAATAATAAATCCCAAATTCTAAATTTAGAGTTTGGGATTTTCTTTATTATAAAATCATCGTCAACTGAATGCGTTTTCTGGCTTCATCGACCTCAACGACTTTCACTTGAACGTGTTGATGCATTTTTACCACTTCGTTTACATCGGAAACATAACCTTCTTTTAATTGCGAAATGTGAACCAAACCACTTTCTTTAATTCCCACATCCACAAAACAACCAAAAGCGGTAATGTTATTCACAATTCCTGGTAAAATCATGCCTGTTCGTAAATCTTTTATGGTTTTTACATTCGGGTCAAATTCGAAAATTTTTGCGGCTTTTCTTGGGTCTAATCCTGGTTTTTCTAGCTCTTTTAAAATATCTTTTAAGGTTAAAATTCCAATTTCTGCCGTGATATAATTCTCAGGTTTTATTTGAGCGATTTTTTCTTTATTGGCAATCAATTCATTGGTTTTGATTCCCAAATCTTTTGCCATTTTTTCCACAATAGGATACGCTTCTGGATGCACAGCCGAATTATCCAACGGATTTTTCCCATCGCGAATTCTAACGAAAGCTGCTGCTTGTTGGAACGCTTTTTTACCTAAACGCGGTACTTTTTTCAATTGCTTTCTATCTTCAAAAGGTCCATTTTCTGAACGATACGCCACAATATTTTCCGCCATTTTTTCACCAATTCCTGAAACATAACTCAACAACGATTTACTAGCTGTGTTGATATTAATTCCAACAGAATTCACGCAACTCATCACTGTACTATCTAAAGCAGATTGTAATTTAGTTTGATCAACATCGTGTTGATATTGTCCAACACCAATTGATTTTGGGTCAATTTTTACCAATTCTGCCAAAGGATCTGAAAGTCGTCTTCCAATAGAAACCGAACCACGAACGGTTACATCATAATTTGAGAATTCTTCACGCGCAATTTTACTCGCTGAATACACCGATGCACCCGCTTCCGAAACTACAAAAACTTGGACTGGTTTGTCAAAAGCAATTTTTTTAATGAAAAATTCCGTTTCGCGAGAAGCGGTTCCGTTACCAATAGAAATCGCTTCAATATTATACGCATTCACCATCGAACGAATTTTTTTCATCGCCATGGCGGTATCGTTTTGTGGTGCATGTGGATAAATAGTTTCGTTGTTCAATAAATCGCCTTTTTCATCCAAGCAAACCACTTTACAACCGGTTCTATAACCTGGGTCGATGGCTAAAATTCGTTTTTCACCTAATGGTGGCGCTAACAATAACTGACGTAGATTTTCGGAAAACACATCAATCGCTTTGATATCGGCTTTGGCTTTTGCCTCTTGCAACGTTTCATTTGAAATAGCGGGTTCTAACAAACGTTTGTAACTGTCTTTTATAGCTAATTTTAAATGTTCGGTTGCATCAGAATTTTTATTTTTGATGATATTTTCTTCTATAAAATCTAACGCTTCTTCTTTTTCGATTGCGACATTTAGTTTCACAAAACCTTCAGCTTCGGCACGCAACATCGCTAATAAACGATGTGATGGTGCTTTTGAAATAGGTTCTGCCCAATCGAAATATTGTGAGAATTTTTGAGCTCCTTCGTCGTCTTTTTTGGTTTTTACCACCTTTGTTGTGATTTCTGCTTTTCGTTGGAATAAGCGACGTAAATTTTTACGAATAAAAATATTTTCGTTTATCCATTCGGCAATAATATCGCGAGCACCTTGTAAGGCTTCGTCTTCGTTTTTAACGTTTGCATTCAAATATTTCGAGGCTAAAAACTCAATATCATCATTATTTTGGCTCATGATAATTTTTGCCAAAGATTCCAATCCGTTTTCACGAGCGACATCGGCTTTGGTTTTTTTCTTCTTTTTGTAGGGTAAATAGAAATCTTCCAATTCTTGTAAATCAAAACTGTTTTCGATTTTCGATTTCAATTCAGGTGAAAGCGCATTTTGTTCTTCAATCGATTTTAGAATACTTTCTTTTCGCTTGATAATTTCGTCAAATTGCTTATTTAATTTAGAAATCGCTTCAATTTGTACCTCATCTAAATTTCCAGTTTGGTCTTTTCGGTAACGCGAAATAAAAGGAATCGTACAATCTTCTGAAAGTAATTTTATAGTAGCTTCAATGCTTTTTGGAGCAATGTTGGTTTGGTTTTGAATGAATTGAATATTGGTCATTGTAAATAAAAATTGAACTGCTAAAATACTATCTTTGGACAAAATTATTAGCTTTTGGAAGTACTATTTATTTATTTAATTGTGATTAACAGCCTTTGTTTTTTAACTTTTGGCTACGATAAATGGCAAGCTAAAAACAATAAAAGACGTATTTCGGAATTCAATTTGCTTTTATTAGCTGGAATTGGTGGAACTATTGGAGGATTAATAGGAATGAATTTTTTCAAACACAAAACCAATAAATTTTCTTTTATTTTGAGTTTCTACGCAATTGCGATACTTCAGGTTGTTTTATTGTATTTCGGAATTCAAATGTTTAAAAGCTAAACCGATATTTTCAATAACATCTGTTATTAACATGCTTTCTTCGCTTTGCATTTGAAGTGTAATATCAGCTGCCAATCCGTGAAGATAAACTCCTAAAATAGCCGATTCTAAAGTAGTATAACCTTGTGCTAAAAATGAAGTAATCATTCCAGTTAACGCATCTCCAGAACCGCCTTTTGCTAAACCTGAATTTCCTGTAGTGTTTTCAAAAGTGTGAATTCCGTCAGTGATAAACGTTTTGTGTCCTTTTAAAACGATGACACAATTTAAAGCTGCCGCTTTTTGAATCGCTGTAATTCTTCTTTCGGATTCAGAATCATGTTCGCCAAATAGTCTATCAAATTCTTTTGGATGTGGAGTTAAAACAAATGGAAAATTAAAGTTATTCCAATCGATTTTATATTTCGATATTAAATTTAAAGCATCAGCATCAAAAACAACGGGAATTTTATTTTCGTACAATTCGTAAATGTATTGCAGACTGATTTCATCAACACCAATTCCAGGACCAATTCCAATAGCTTGATAAAGTGATAAATCATTCATCACACAAGAATTGGCATACATTGCTTCGGGAATCGAATTGAATAGAACACTTTTGTTTTCTGGATAAAAAGCAACTGTCAATAAACCAACTCCAGAACGTAAGCAAGCTTTTGAAGCAATTATAGCAGCTCCCATTTTGTCTGTACTTCCTGCAATTAACAAAGCATGACCATGCGTTCCTTTGTGAGAATTGGGATTCCTTTTTTTATAAAATTTTGAGATAATTGGTAAATTAAGTAATTGCATTAGAATTTATTTTATTCTAAAGTTACTAAAAATTTATGTTTAAGATTTACTAATAATAAACAATTGTTCGATTAAACACGGCAATTGGTTGATTATTTAAAAACATCTTCGAAACTATCCAATTTTTGTTCTTATCATACTCGTATTCAAATTGAAAAACGTTTAAAAGTTGAATACCATAATCATTATCATAAAAATCAACCTTGTTAATATTATTAAATTTATCAAAATAAAAAACAGCTTTATTACTGAATAAATTTCCTGTTGAATAGCTATCTACTTTTTGATGTTTTTCTATTGAAATTAAGTTATTTTTTTTGTCAATGTTATAAATTTCTTGCAATTCAAATTTATTATTTCTAAACATTTGAAATCTATTAATACGATTCTCTTCATCATAAAAATATTTATAAACATCTGAAATATATTTATCTTCAAATGATCTAGAGTCATCTCTATAAATAACTTCTTTTTTAATTATTTTTCCTTGAACATCATAAATAAACTTTGTATTTATAACATTATTTTCTAAAATTTCATCTTTACTGTATTTAATAGTATCGTATTGTTTAAGAGCAATTATTTTATCATTTTGAATTGTAAAATTTGAAAAATTAGGGTTTAAATCATAAGTTTTATCCATTTCTTTAATAAAAAAAGTATAGGGTTTTTCAATAGGTATAAAACTCAAATAACTAGGATATTGTGGAAAATTAAAGTTTTTAATTTCTGATTGTAGTTCTTTATAAATTAACTCAATTTGTTTATTTTGAATTGAATATGCGTCTTCTAAATCATGTATTGGTTTATATTTAATTAGAAATCCATTTTTATTAAACTCTTCAAAGGAGTTTAAAATTACAATATCTTTGTTTTCAAATAAAAAAATAGAAGCATTTGTAGTATTATAAAATGGATTTATATTTTTTATAACATTTTTACAGTCATCGTGATCAATACTTTTTGAAACTATGTCAAAAGAATAATTTACAGACTGTACATTTCCTTTCAAATTTCTTTTTATTAAACTATTTTGAGCAAATATTAATGAAGAAAACAATAAAAATATAAAACTCTTATTCATAATAAATTATTTTTCGTTCTACAAGAACTATTTTGCTGTAATTATTTGTATTTGTAAATACAATTTTAATAACATTTCCTTTTGAATCAAATTCATATTCATAGGTATTGTTTTCATTTATTCCTTTTTTTGTATTCTGAAGAATTTTATTTACAATAAGGTTGTTTTTAAATGTAGTTATGGATTTTACTTCTGTTGAATTATAAATAATTTTTTTTAAATCTCCATTAGAGTCGTATTCATATTTAGTTGTATAACTTAAAACCTTAGATTCACATTTTTCTTCAATTATTTTATTTGAATCATTATATTTTCTAGTTGTAATGATTGGAACTTCTCCTTTTTTTTGCCCAAAAGAATTACTTAGTACATTTATTATTTCAATTTCTTGTTTTATCGAAATAATATTTTTTCCTTCATAAGTATATGTATATTTATTTGAAATTTCTTTTTTTAAAGTATCATTACCTGTTATTGGTTCGTATTCAATTTCTTCAATAATATTATTATTATTTTTATCATATTTATAACTCTTAAAATAATAAGTATTCATTTTATCTATTGAAGGTGAATCAATAGTGGAGCTTATGTCTTTAATTTTATTTTCGTTAGAGTCAAAATAAATATTGTTTTTTCTAAATCCATCTCTTAATCGAATAATCTCCTTTAATTTACCTTCAAAAGTGTAAATTATTGTATCCTTAAAACTATATTCTTTTGGAAAATAAGAAGGTCCTTCAATAATACCTCTTGAAACTAATTTTCCATTTTCATTAAATTCAAAGTCAAAAAAATAAAGTTTACTTTTTTTATATTCCTGTGGTTTAGGGTTTTCTAAAACTTCAGAAATATAAGTTGTAATAGACTTAACTTTTCCTTTTAAAGACATTTTCTCTAATGTAAATTTATCATCATAAAAATTGGATTCTATTAATTCTCTGAAATTATTGTCTTGAGCATTAATATATTCAATTGATAAAAAAGTTAGAAAAAATAAAAGAATATTTTTCATGTGTGAGTTTTATTATTTACAAGCGATTTTTTTCACACGATTACCGTGTCTTCCGCCTTCAAAAGGAGTGTTTAAAAACGTATCTACCATTTCTATAGCTTGTTGAATAGAAGTATAACGTGCTGGAATACTAATAATATTCGCATCATTATGTTGACGTGCTAAAGCAGCAATTTCTTTTGTCCAACAAAGTGCACAACGAATATCTTGGTGTTTGTTAGCTGTCATTGCAATTCCGTTTCCTGAACCGCAGATTACAATTCCTAAATCAGCTTTTTTACTTTCCACATCATAAGCTACTGGATGACCAAAATCAGGATAATCTACACTATCAAAAGTATCGGTTCCGTGATTAAAAATGGTATGTCCTTTTTCTTCTAAATATTGAACAATAGCTTTTTTATAATCTGGACCAGCGTGGTCGTTTCCAATTGAAATTTTCATAAGTTGTTGTGTGTTTTGTATATGCAAAAATACTAAAGATAAAGGAGTAATAATAATATGATTCTTATTTTGATATTTTTTTAAACAAATCCTTTAAAATCAGTGAATTATATAAGAAAGTAAACTAAAAATTACACATTGTTAACTTCTTTACGTAAATCCTTGATAATCAGTTAACCTTAATTTAACAATTATTGTTAACAACTTTGGATAGAAATTTAGAAGTTTTTTTAGGTTGTAAAGAAAAAATTTGTAATCCAAAACCGGAATTAAAAATCCTAATTTAGTTTCACGAATTTTTAGAAAAGTTATCAATAGAAAAAAATCAGTTTTCAACAGAAATCAATAATTGAAGTTATTTACAAAACGAATATAAAATCTATTTTCAACAACTGTTGATAACTACAAAAGAAAGAATTTAGAAAGTCTTATTTTCAGTTCTTTACTAAATTTTTAAATTGTTAATTACGTTGTATAAGTAACGATAACTTTTAAAAACTTATTCTTTAAAAAAACTTATTCCACATATTAACACGCTATAATAACCATAATAAATTTAAATTTAATTAAAAATATTTTTTGTTGTTTTTAATATATGTTGAAAACTTTCAGCTTTTAAAAAATTAAACAATTTTTAAATAATCGTCTTCGTTTAGTTTTTTTAGAATTTCTTTCACTGTTGCTTCATCGTTTAGATGTACTTTTAATTTGATTCCGCCATAAGCAATTGTAGCAAATGGATCGATTCCAACGATAGTTTCGTTTTCAAAAAAGTAAGCAATACCTTCTTGCTCTAATAAATTTTTAATAATTAAAGTTTCGTGTTGGTAGTTAAAAACAGCAACGGTTACAAAATTTTCCATCTGAATTGATTTACTTTATAAAGTTACGATAAGTTATTTTTATATTAAAACTGAAATACATTTTCGTTTTACATTGTTGTATTTTGTAACTTTAACCAATAATTGAAAATGATACAATGAGTAAGAAACCAAAAAAATTAGGAAATAAACCAAAAGATTTTACTGCACAAATATTTAAAATACTTTCAAGAGAACCTTCTAAATCTTTTAATTACAAGCAAATAGCTGCTGTTTTAGAGTTAAGCGATACCAAAAGCCGAAACGAAATAATTAGAGATTTAAAAATACTTAAAGCACAAGATAAAATTCACGAAACTGAAATTGGAAAATATCAAATTATTTCCAAAGCCGAATATTACGAAGGAGTTATTGATATGACCTCTCGTAAAACAGGATATTTTGTCTGTGACGAATTAGAAGACGATGTTTTTGTTCCGTTTATTAACTTAAATCATGCTTTAGATGGCGATAAAGTGAAAGCTTATATCTACAACAGAAGAAGTTCACGTAAACCAGAAGCAGAAGTTTTAGAAATTTTAGAACGTAAAAAATCAGAATTTGTTGGGGTTATCGATGTGCAAAAAAACTTTGCTTTCGTAACCACTGCTAATGCTAAAATGTATACCGATATTTTTATTCCAAAAAATAAAATTGGTGATGCAGAACACGGAGATGTTGTTTTAGTAACTTTAGAAGATTGGCCTAAAAAAGCCGATTCTCCTTTTGGTTCGGTAATAAAAGTATTAGGAAAACCAGGCGAACATAACACCGAAATTCACGCGATTTTAGCTGAATATGGTTTACCATACGATTTTCCAATTGAAGTAGAAGCGTATGCGAATAAAATTGATACTTCAATAACAGAAGAAGAAATTAAAAAACGTCGCGATATGCGTGATGTTTTAACGTTTACGATTGATCCAAAAGATGCAAAAGATTTTGATGACGCGTTATCGTTTCAAGTCTTAGAAAATGGAAATTACGAAATTGGTGTTCATATTGCCGATGTTTCGCATTATCTTCAAGAAGGAACTATTTTAGATGATGAAGCTTATAAAAGAGCTACTTCGGTTTATTTAGTAGATAGAGTAGTTCCAATGTTACCAGAAGTGTTATCTAACTTTGCTTGTTCACTTCGTCCTCATGAAGAAAAATATACATTTTCAGCTGTTTTTCAATTAAACAATAAAGCAGAAGTTTTAGATGCATGGTTTGGACGAACAGTAACGTATTCTGACCAACGTTTTGCATATGAAGAAGCTCAGAGTATCATCGAAACAAAATCAGACGTTATTCCAGCCGAAATTTCATTAACTGGAAACGAATACATTGTTCCAAAACCAATTGTTGATGCCACTTTAAAAATGGATGAATTAGCTAAAATTCTTCGAAGAAAAAGAATGGCAGCTGGAGCGATTTCGTTTGATAAAGTAGAAGTAAAATTCAATTTAAATGAAGATGCAGAACCAATTGGTGTGTACTTCAAACAAAGTAAAGATGCGAATCATTTGATTGAAGAATTCATGTTGTTAGCCAATAGAAAAGTAGCAGAATTCATTGGAAAACAAAAGAAAACCTTTATTTACAGAATTCACGATGAACCAAATGAAGATAAATTAATCAATCTTCAAACTGTGATTGCTAAGTTTGGTTATTCGATAAATTTCCGTTCTAAGAAAGATATTTCGAGTTCGTTGAATAATTTATTAGAAGAAGTTCAAGGTAAAAAAGAACAAAATTTAGTGGATACGCTTACAATTCGAAGTATGAGTAAAGCTGCATATTCAACTGAAAATATTGGTCACTACGGATTAGCATTTGATTATTATAGTCACTTTACCTCGCCAATTCGACGTTATCCTGATGTTATGGCACACCGTTTGTTACAATATTACATAGATGGCGGAAAAAGTGTAAGTGAAGAAGAATACGAAGAAAAATGCGTGCATTCTTCACAAATGGAAGGTTTAGCCGCTCAAGCCGAACGCGATTCTGTGAAATACATGCAAGTGAAATACATGCAAGACCATAAAGATCAAGAATTTTTAGGTGTAATTTCTGGTGTAACCGAATGGGGAATTTATGTAGAAATCATCGAAAACAAATGCGAAGGAATGGTTCGTATTCGTGAAATAAAAGATGATTATTACACTTTTGATGATAAACAATATGCATTAGTAGGTGAAGTTTCTAAAAATATTTTACAATTAGGAGACGAAATTTACGTTAAAGTAAAAAATGCCGATTTAGTGAAAAAACAATTGGATTTTCATTATTTGAGAAAGAATGAATAATTAATTTTTGTCATGCTGAACTTGTTTCAGCATCTAAATCTATAATAATATGAAAAACACATTTTTAACCTTTATAACTTGTTCCATTTTTTCATTTGGAATAGCACAAAATGAAAAAAACGTAGGTGATTTTACCAAAGTAACCGCATTTGATAAAATTGATGTCAACTTAGTTGCTTCATCTGAAAATAAAATAGTTTTAACTGGAGCAAATTCGCAAGAAGTTGAAGTAATTAATAAAAGTGGCGAATTAAAAATCAGAATGCCTTTAACTAAAATGTTAAGTGGTGACGATGTTTCCGCTACCGTTTATTACAAAAAATTAGACGCTGTAGAAGCAAATGAAGGAAGTAGAGTTTCTTCAAAAGATGAAATTTCTGCCATTAATTTTGATATCATTTGTAAAGAAGGTTCTGAAATTAAATTAACTAATTTACAAGCGGATAGATTACAAGTTCGTGTTTCACAAGGAAGTATTGTAACTACAAAAGGAACTGTAAAAAATCAAGATATTGTATCGAATTCAGGTGGAAAATACGATGGTCAAGATTGTAAAACATAGCAAACCGTTGTAACTGTAAATGCTGGTGGAATGGCAAATGTATATGCAACTGATTTTGTGGATGCTAAAACAAGAGCTGGTGGCGAAATCACTATTTATGGGAAACCAAAACAAATTAACGAAAAGAAAATCGCTGGAGGAACTATCGAACAAGCTAAATAATTTCTTAACTTCGTAGTTCAAACTTTTAACTTCACAATTTGCATTTACACGATATACTTACCGCAATTCCTTGGGGACTTTTGTTAGCTTTTTCAATTGGTCCTGGTTTTTTTGTATTACTTGAAACCAGTATTACTAAAGGGTTTAGAGCAGCTTTTGTTTTTGACTTAGGAATTGTTTTTGGTGATATTATCTTTATTTTAATTGCTTATTTAAGTACCAATCAACTACTAGAACAATTAAAAGATAATCCCACTTTGTTTATTATTGGCGGAATTATCATGTTGGTTTATGGTTTAGCTTCCTTTATTATGCTAAAGCGTAATTTTAAAAAACAACAAGACGAGGAACAAGACGATGATAATATTCCTAAAAAGAATTACTTCGCATTGTTTTTTAAAGGGTTTTTATTGAATTTCATTAACATTGGAGTACTAGGTTTTTGGATGATGATTATCATAACCTATGGACCACAAATGGAAATGAATACTTCAAGAATTTCCATCTTTTTTGCTGCAATTTTAGCGTTTTACTTAGCTTTTGATGTCGCTAAAATTCTATTAGCAAAACAGTTGAAACACAAATTAATTCCAGCAAACATCTATAAAATTAAAAGAGTAATTAGTTTAGTTATCTCAATTTTTGGTTTGTTTTTTATCCTACAAGGTTTCTTCCCAAAAGAAAAAGAAATGATTACCAATAAGTTGTTACCTGATACCGCTGTTTCTGAATAATTTTAAAACTTCATACTATGAAAAAGCTACTATTATTTCTATTTATAATTAGTTTTTATGGGTATTCACAAGATTTAAAAAAAGAGATTTTAATAGATGTGAATAATGATACTATTAATAGTGAAACTTTTTTAAAAAAATTAAAAAGGTCTGATGTAGGTTATAGTATTTTTGAAAGTGACACAATTAATACACTTAAATTAGTAAAATCAAATAAACGTTTTGAGTTATTTGAACACTACAAGGTAGGTATATTAGACTCTTCTAAAAAAACAAAAATTATTTCAGAACTTGAATTATTAACGGATACAAAAATTAATTTATCTGATGTTATAGTAATAAATTTTTATATCGATGAAAAAGCTGTTAATCAAAGACCTTGCATTGAATTTTATTTAAGTGATTATCAGTATAAAAACTTTTTTAAGAAAAATAAAAATGTTAAACAGTTTTTTGTAACTGATAAAACATATCATTATGATTCAAAAAAAACTATCAGAGATAAAAACAAAATTATTGAAGATTTGATTTTCCCTAATGCATTAAAATGCGGAAATTATCTTATTATTTTCCCAACTAATGATTTTATTATCAAATATGGTGAATATAGACAAGAAGTTATATTAGAATTTATAAATGATTATAAAGTAAATAATAATTAATTTTCCCTAAGATTACCCTATAAAACCCACAAGTTTCTTTGAAGGTTTTGAAGGAATCACCCGGATTCGATATATCTTTAATTAATTTTTTCTAAAAATTATCCCACAAAAAAACCTCCTGATTTCTTAGAAGGTTTTAGAAGCATCGCCCGGAATATCTTTAATTAATTTTTCTTAAAAATTTAAACAAAAAAAAAGAGCTACTATTTCTAGTAACTCTTTAGAGGCATCGCCCGGATTCGAACCGGGGTAGACGGTTTTGCAGACCGCTGCCTAGCCGCTCGGCCACGACGCCATTATTTGAACGGACTGCAAATTTACATTTTATTTCCTCTTTTCCAAAAATATTAAGCATTTATTAAGTACAAATATTTAGTTTTAAAGTTTAATTTTGTGCAAAACAAATAGTTGATTAATTATGAAGAATTTACGTTACTTAAAACCCATATTTAGTTTTTTCTTAATCGGTTTATCTATAACCACTATTAGTAGAATTCTTTTGTTTTTTGTGTTCAAAGAACGTGTTGTGGAGAATCCTAACTATGGACAATTGTTTCTAATTGGTCTTCGTTTCGATTTAATTTTAATGTGTTACATCGCATTTTTACCAACGGTTTTAATTTCATTACTTCCCGATTCGGTTTTAAAACACTTCAAAAAGTTCTTTAATATTTACTTTATCTTCTTCTTGTTTTTGTTTCTGTTGATGGAATTATCAACATTAGATTTTATCAATCAATACGATACGCGTCCAAATCGCTTGTTTTTAGATTATCTTATTTATCCAAAAGAAGTAGTAGGAACCTTATTAAAAAGTTATTTACCTTCTTTAATCATTACTACTATTTTACTTGGAATTGCTTTGTTTTTTGCTTTTAAACATGGTAAAAAAATATTTTATCCTCAAGAAAGTAACTATAAAACCAAATTACTTTTGTTTTTAGTTGTTGCTTTTTTCTTGTTTTGGGGTGCTCGTGGAAGTTTAACTTCTAAACGTCCTATAAATGCTAGTAATGCCATCTTTTGTTCCGATCAAATGACGAACTCATTGGGATTAAATTCGCTTTACACAGTTGCATTTGCAGCTTATTCGATGAAGAATGAAGGTGATGTTAAGAAATACGGTAAAATGGACGAATTAGAGGCTTATACTCGTGTAAAAAAATACATGGATGTTACCGAATTTATTCCAGGTAAAGTTCCTTTTTTACACCTTCAAAAACCAGATGCTCCACAACCAAAATACAACGTGGTAATCTTTTTACAAGAAAGTCTAGGAGCTGAATATGTAGGATGTTTAAACGGTTTACCTTTAACACCTGAATTAGATAAATTATCAAAAGAAGGATTATTATTTACCAATTTATATTGTACCGGAACTCGAAGTGTAAGAGGTATTGAGCAAGTAACCGCTGGATTTTTACCTAATCCATCAGAAAGTATTGTGAAATTAGGTGGTTCACAACAAGGATTTTTTACATTAGCAGATGCGTTTGGACGTCAAAATTATGATACGAGTTTCATTTATGGTGGAATGGCAAATTTTGATAATATGGCATCTTTTTTCAATGGAAATGGATTCAAAAATATTATTGATGAGACTGATTTTGACAACGATGGAAAAAAATATGCGATGAAAGGAACTTGGGGATATTCCGACGAAGATTTAGCAGTGAAAGCTAATGAATATTACAAAAATCTTGGTAATAAACCTTTCTTTTCTTTGATGTTTTCAACTTCAAATCACGAACCTTTTGAGTTTCCTGAAGGAAGAATTCAACTTTATGAACAACCTAAAAATTCTGTTCATAATGCAATGAAATATGCTGATTTTTCTATTGGTAAATTCTTCGAATTGGCTAAAAAAGAACCATATTATAAGAACACCATTTTTGTAGTTATCGCTGATCATAATACTAGAACTTACGGTAAAAACTTAGTTCCAGTAAATAAATTTCATATTCCGGCTTTAATCATTGCACCAAATGTTGCAAAAGGCATTACCTATGAAAATTTAGCAAGTCAAATGGATATTCCATCAACGGTTTTAGCTTTATCAGGTATCACAACTAAATCGCCAATGCCAGGAAGAAATTTATTAAAATTACCAAAAGGTACAAAAGGAAGAACCATTATGTTATTCCATGAAACCTATGCTTTTAGAGTAGAAGATGATATTGTTATCTTAAATCCAAATACAAAACCATTGCAGTTTAAAGTAAAAAGTGACACTGAATTAATTCCGGTTGCTTTAAACGAAGAATTAGCTAAAGATGCACTTGCTCATATTGTGGCATCAAGTAATATGTACAAAAATAGAGTGTATAAAATAGATTAAAAACAAGTGGAAGAGTTAATTTCTAAACTCTTCCATTTCTATTGTAACCGCTTCTACATCGCCACCAATAGGAGGATTCAATTTAGAAACCGCTAATTTTATTCTAGAAATCGACGGAATTTCCGCAAAACATCTAGTGATAATGCGCTGTGCAACATGTTCTAATAATTTAGAACGAATCGCCATTTCTTCCACTACAATTTTATTCAACAACACATAATCAACGGTATCAGCCAATTCATCTGTTTGAGAAGATTTACGCAAATCGGTTTTAATTTCTAAATCTACACTATAATCTGAGCCAATTTTTCCTTCTTCTATCAAACAACCATGATAAGAGAATGTTCTGATATTTTGTAATTTAATAGTTCCCATTTTTTCTTTTATTATATACCAAATTTACCAATTTTTAGCCATTTTTAAGGTATTAAACCATGAAACTTTATATATCTTTGCATAAATTTTTGATACTATGTCAACAGAAGAAAAATCATTGAATTTTATAGAACAAATCATTGAAGAAGATTTAAAAAATGGTTTGTCAGCAGATAAATTACGTTTTCGTTTTCCACCAGAACCAAATGGGTATTTACACGTAGGTCATGCTAGTGCTATTTGCTTAAATTTTGGTTTAGGAATCGATTACAAAGCACCAGTAAATCTTCGTTTCGACGATACCAATCCATCTAAAGAAGAGCAAGAATATGTAGATGCGATTAAACGCGATGTAGAATGGCTTGGTTTTAAATGGGATAAAGAATGTTATGCTTCTGATTATTTCCAACAATTGTATGATTGGGCAGTGGAATTAATCAAAAAAGATAAAGCGTATGTGGATAGCCAAACTTCGGAAGAAATGGCGCAACAAAAAGGAACTCCTACGCAACCTGGAACCGATTCTCCTTACAGAAATCGTTCTATCGAAGAAAATTTGGACTTATTTACACGTATGAAAAACGGAGAATTCGAAAAAGGAACTCATGTTTTACGTGCTAAAATTTCGATGGGCGCTAACAATATGTTGATGCGTGATCCTATTATTTACCGCATCATGCACGCACATCACCACAGAACAGGAAACGATTGGTGTATTTATCCAATGTACGACTGGGCGCATGGTGAAAGTGATTATTTAGAGCAAATTTCGCATTCATTTTGTACGTTAGAATTTTTGCCTCACCGTGAATTATATGATTGGTTTTTGAATCAAATTTACGACCCAACAAAGGTGCGTCCAAAGCAAAGAGAATTTGCACGTAGAAATTTATCACATACGGTTGTTTCTAAACGTAAATTATTGCAATTAGTTGAAGAAAAGCATGTTACAGGTTGGGATGATCCTCGTATGAGTACGATTTCTGGAATGAGAAGAAGAGGTTATACGCCAAATTCTATTGTAAATTTTGCTAATACAATCGGTATTGCAAAACGTGATAATTTGATTGATGTTTCGCTTTTAGAATTCTGTGTTCGTGAAGATTTGAACAAAGTTGCACCTCGTGTAATGGCCGTTTTAGATCCAGTGAAATTAGTAATTACGAATTATCCTGAAGGTCAAGAAGAATGGTTAGAAGCCGAAAATAATCCGGAAGAAGAAGTAATGACCTACAGAAAAGTGCCATTTTCTAAAGAATTATATATCGAAAGAGAAGATTTTCAAGAAGAAGCACACAAGAAATTTTTCCGATTAACTTTAGGAACTGAAGTCCGTTTGAAAAATGCGTATATCATTAAAGGTGAATCAGTTGTAAAAGATGAAAACGGAAATATTACCGAAATTCATGCTACTTACGACGTAGATTCTAAATCAGGAAGCGGAACAGAAGCAAGCCAAAGAAAAGTAAAAGGAACGATTCATTGGGTTTCTATTCCTCATGCAAAAGAAGCAGAAGTTCGTGTGTATGACAGATTATTTACCAATGAAAGTCCAGATAAAGATAAAGAAGTTGATTTTAAAGAATTTATCAATCCAAATTCATTAAAAGTAATTACAGGTTATGTGGAACCAAGTTTAATTACTTCAAAAGAATTAGATCATTTCCAATTTCAACGTTTAGGATATTTCTGTGTAGATAGAGATTCAACAGCTGAAAAATTAGTTTTCAACAAAACGGTTGGACTTAGAGATACTTGGGCAAAAATTTCAGAACAATAAAAAATTTCAATTTTTGTCATGCTGATTTTAGTTCAGCATCTTAATCATATTTTAAACGTGTCAGATTTTCAAAACCTGACACGTTTTTGTTTTATATAAAATCTTGATAAAGAATTAAAAAATCATCACTAAAAATTATTATTAATAAAATCTATCAAAAATTAATTTTTAATAATTTAAAACTTAAAAAAGTGACTTTCATAAATGAATTGTAAGAAAAAAACTTTTTTAGGTAAAGTGTTTTTACATCTTGGTTTATAAAAGTGGCTAAAATCGCTTTATTTTAATTTTTGACTCTTTTTACCTTGATTTTCGACTTTTTAATCAGATAAATTATTTTTCACCAAATTTTTATCATCGATGATAAAAAAGTTATTCTTGTAAAATTGCAGTTGTCTTACTTTTGATTCAAAAATAAATTACGCTTCATCTTTTGTTGTACGAACAAGATTGATTCCCGAAATAAAAAATACAAGACCAAAAATTCCATAGGTTGCAAGCATTTTAATATTTTGTGTAGTTCCGCCACTATTTAAAATAGATAAGCAGCATAGATAAGTCCACCGATTCCTAGTAAAGTAAGTATTGCTCCAAAGATTCTTTTGAGATTCATATGATATTATTTATTAATTTTTGAAATAGTTATACTTGTATGCTGGTAAGTTTGCTTAAAAGCCCAAAAGCTTTCAGCACCCAAATAACAACAACAATTAAAACAATAATGTTGACAATTTTTTTAATCTTGCCATCCATTGGTATGTAATTGTTTACTAACCAAAGCAGGAACCCAACAATAACAAGGACGATTAAAATATTGATTAATGGCATATTTTTTTTGATTAGTTTAATATACACAAAGGTTAACTAATTATATGTCAATTCATTATATAATTTTTTTTATCTCTTATATATTTCACTCTTATTCAGTTTTACGCACTTATATAAATAAAAAAAAACCACCAATTAAAAATTGATGGTTTTCATTTTTGTCATGCCGTCCCGAAGTTTCGGGATTAGTTCAGCATTTATTTATACTTCTTCAGATTCTTCTTCTGTTCCAAATTCGTCTTTTTGATGCTTCTTAGCACCTTTTTTGATGTTTCCTTTTTTCATCATTTCACCTACTTGGTTAGATGCACTAAAAGAAGCAACCATGTTGTTTAACATATCACTTCCAGCTTGAGGTGAGTTTGGTAATAAAATTAAATTACTATTTGCATCTGCACCAATCGCTTGTAAAGTATCGTAATGTTGCGTTACAACAATTAATGCCGAAGCTTCTTGAGAATTAATTCCAACTTTGTTTAACACATCAACTGATTCTACTAAACCACGAGCAATTTCTCTTCTTTGGTCTGCAATACCTTGACCTTGAAGTCTTTTACTTTCTGCTTCTGCTTTTGCTTTGGCAACAATTCTGATTCTTCCTGCTTCTGCTTCATATTCTGCAGCAGTTTTTTCACGGTCAGCCGCGTTAATACGGTTCATCGCATTTTTAACTTGAATATCTGGATCAATATCTGTAATTAAAGTATTGATAATGTCATAACCATAAGTCGTCATCGCTTCGTTTAACTCACGTTTTACCGCAACTGCAATATCATCTTTACGCTCAAAAACGTCGTCTAATTTTAATTTTGGAACTTCAGCACGCACAACGTCAAATACATACGACGTAATTTGATCGTGAGGATATTCTAATTTATAAAACGCTTCGTATGCTTTTTCTTGTAATACTTTAAACTGAACCGAAACTTTCATTTTAACGAATACGTTATCTTTAGTTTTGGTTTCGATGATAACATCTAATTGTTGAATTCTTAGATTAACTCGACCCGCAATTCTATCCACAACTGGAATTTTTAAATGTAAACCAGAATTTCTCAAGCTAAGAAATTTTCCAAAACGTTCCACAACAACAACTGTTTGTTGTTTTACAGTGAAGAAAGAAGATAAAAGGACAATTAATCCAACGAAAATAAGAGGGAACATGATAAACTCCATGATTTTATAGTTTTAGTTATACCTATTATACGCTTTTTAAAGTAAAAAGTTACAAAAACCAATTTTTAAGTTTACTTTTGGCGCTTAAATTTTTACAGATGAAGAAATTAGCTTTCGTTTTCCTTATGATTTCAACAGTTGCAATGGCGCAACGTGGTTTTAAAGACAGTAACAGAATTGGTATTGGTGCAGGTTTAACCCAATTGAATATTTATACAGATAATTTTACAGTAACTCCAGAAAGCGGTTGGATTGGTGGTTTCAGTGTTAGAGGAAACTATTATAACAACTGGCAAATGAGTTTTGGGATGTTTTTTACCGATAGTAATTTCTCTATTCCAACACTAAAAGGATTGCAACAAACGCAAACGAATTTTAAAATGTCGGCGGTTCAAATTTATATTGTACCAAGTTATGTGGCAATTGAAGACCATTTGAATTTAGAATTTGGTCCGGTTTTACAAGTAAATGGTAAATTAGGAATTGATAAAGATGACGAAAACAATTTATTGTTAGATCAACCCGGTTTAATTGCCAAAGACATTGTAGATGTTTCTAAAATTAACGCCAATTTCTATGTGGGAATTAATGGTGGGGTTAAAAACGTAAGAGCAAGAATAGGTTATCAATATGGTTTAACCAACTTCTTCGGCAACTTAAAAAACAACGACAACGTTAAGTTACTTGGCGAAAAAATGAAAGGAAATATAGGTTTGATTAGTGGTCAGATTACGATATATCTTTAATAAAAAAGCCCTGATAATTCAGGGCTTTTCTTTTATAAACTAGCGATTGCTTTTTCTATTCTCTTCACCGTTTCGGCTTTCCCTATCATTTCGATAATGTCGAATAAATGTGGTCCTTTTAGAGCACCTACTAAACTCAATCGTAAGGGTTGCATTACTTTCCCCATTCCAATTTCATTTGTTGTCATCCATTCTTTTAATAAGGTTTCGATGTTAACGGATGTAAAATCTTCTATTTTATTCAATTCAGAAATCACTTGTTGCATTAAACCTGGTGTTTCCTCTTTCCAGTTTTTAGCTGCTTTTTCATCGTATGATGTTGGCGCTTCAAAGAAATAATCGGCTAAATCCCAAAACTCATTTACGAAATGCGCTCTTTCTTTAATCATTCCCACAATCTTTGTCAAATCGAGTGAAGTCGAGATTCCTTTTTTATCTAAAATAGTTTTAAAGCTTTCCGCTAAACTTGCATCACTTTGCTTTTGTAAATACTGATGATTGAACCATTTGTTTTTCTCAGGGTCAAACTTCGCTCCTGCTTTGTGAATTCGGTTTAAATCAAATTTTTCTACCAATTCTTCTAATGAGAAAATCTCTTGTTCGGTTCCGTCATTCCAGCCTAATAAAGCTAAAAAGTTGATCACCGCTTCTGGGAAAAATCCGTTTTCTCTATAGCCCGATGAAGTGCCTTCTTCCGTTTTCCATTCTAATGGAAATACAGGGAATCCCATTTTATCACCATCACGTTTTGATAATTTTCCGTTTCCAATTGGTTTTAAAATCAATGGTAAATGCGCAAATTCTGGTGCGTTCCAACCAAATGCTTTGTATAATAAAACGTGTAATGGCATTGATGGTAACCATTCTTCACCACGAATTACATGCGAAGTTTCCATCAAATGGTCATCCACAATATTCGCTAAATGATAGGTTGGCATTCCATCCGATTTGAACAAAACTTTATCGTCTAATAAATTGGTATCAAATTTAATATCGCCACGAATGATGTCTTTTAATTCTAAAATTTCATTCACAGGTGTTTTAAAACGGATAACATAGTGTTCTCCGTTTGCAATTCGTTCCGCAACTTTTTCACGTGAAACCGTCAACGAGTTATCCAATTGTTCTCTAACCGAATGATTATAAATGAATGTATTTCCATTTGCTTCAGCTTCTTTTCGCATCGCATCCAAACTCTCAGCCGTATCAAAAGCATAATACGCCCAACCTGAATTTATCAATTGATCCGCATATTGTTGATACATCGCTTTACGTTCGCTTTGACGATATGGTCCAAATTTTTCATTCTTTCCAACGGTTTCTTCTGGCGCAATTCCTAACCATTCTAAAGCTTCAAAAATATAAGCTTCTGCTCCTGGAACAAAACGCGTTTGATCGGTATCTTCGATTCGTAAATAGAAAGTACCACCATGTTTTTTGGCAAATAAATAATTGAATAAAGCGGTACGAACACCACCAATATGCAGAGGTCCAGTTGGACTTGGTGCAAATCTTACTCTAACTTGTTTTGACATTTTATTTTTATTTTTCTTTATTGTCACACTGAGCTTGTCGAAGTGTTGTGCAAAGATACGATTACAAATTAGAAGTAAGAATTTAGAATTTAGAAAATCTCATGGTTATTAACAATCCCATTCTGTAAATGTTAACTTTCACTAAAAACCTATTGACTAATCACGCAAGATGTTGTAATTTTATCGGTTATAAACAGTATATCAACAATTTTGGAAGCAAAAGGCATCATTTTCGATAAACTCGAAGCGTTTATCAAGAAGTTTTACACCAATGAACTGATAAAAGGAGTCATTCTTTTCATCGGATTAGGTTTGTTGTATTTCATTTTTACCTTATTGATTGAGTACTTTTTATGGTTATCTACATCTGGAAGAACCATTTTGTTCTGGTTGTTCGTTGGAGTTGAATCATTTTTATTGATTCGATTTATCGCATTCCCGTTGTTTAAATTATTCAAATTACAACAAGGAATTAATTACGAACAAGCTTCAGAAATTATTGGAAATCACTTTTCGGAAGTAAAAGACAAGTTGTTAAACTTTTTACAATTGGCAAATCAAAGTCAAACGTCCGAATTATTGGCGGCTTCAATCGAACAAAAAGCTGCTTCGTTACAACCAATTCCTTTTTCTAATGCAGTGAATTTTGCTAAGAACAAGAAGTTTTTGCCTTATGCGATTATTCCAATTCTATTATTGATTTTGTTTTTTGTGACTGGAAATTCTGAAATCATTTCTAATAGTTTTGCACGTGTTGTAAATTATGAAACCAAATACGCACCACCAGCTCCATTTGAATTTGTAGTATTGAATAAATCATTAACAGCACAACAGAATTCCGATTTTGTTTTACAAGTGAAAACACAAGGAAAAGTGATGCCTGAAAATATTGCTATTCAAATAGGTGATGAAGAATATTTTTTACAAACCACAAAACCAGGAGTTTTTGAATATACGTTTTCTAAATTGTCAAAAGATGTTACTTTTTCGCTTTTAGCGAATGGATTAAATTCGAAAGAGTATCAGATTGATGTGGTAGATGTTCCAACGATTGCCAACTTTGAAATGGTCTTGCAATATCCTTCCTATTTAGGTAAAAAATCGGAAGTGATTCAAGGAACTGGAAATGCTGTGGTTCCTGAAGGTACGGTTGTAACTTGGAGAATTAATGCTTTAGCAACAGATAAAGTAAGTTTCAAAACGAATAATCAAGTGAGTGTTTTTGCTTCTAAGGAAAATAACTTTTCGCTTTCAAGAAGAATATCGGATAATTTAAGTTACGAAGTAATTACATCGAATACAAACATCAACGAGTTCGAAAAATTGTCTTATCAAATTGCAACTATCAAAGATCAATATCCAACTATTTCAGTTCAAATTGCTCCAAATTCATTAAAGTTAAAATCTAAAATGATGATTGGTCAAGTTGCCGATGATCATGGTTTATCAAAATTGCAAGTTGTTTTTTATCCGAAAGGAAATCCAAATGCAGTTCGAAAAGCTAATTTAGCTATCAATAAACAAGCGGTGGATCAATTTATTTATTCGTTTCCTAATGGTTTATCCATTGAAGAAGGTGTTAATTACGAATTTTACTTTGAAGTATTTGATAATGATGTAGTTAACAATTATAAAAGCACAAAATCATCTATTTTTCTTCATTATGAATTGACTGAAGACCAAAAGGAAGACAAACAGTTGCAAGAGCAGAATGAAAACATCAATAGTTTAGAAAAATCACTTCAAAATCAAGAGAAGCAAATTTCGGAATTAGACAAACTTCAAAAAATGAATAAAGAGAAATCTAATTTAGATTTCAAAGATCAAAAGAAAGTCGAAGATTTTATCAATCGTCAAAAACAACAAGACGAAATGATGAAAGAATTCACTAAAAAGTTAACGGAGAATTTGGAAGAATTTAATCCAAAATCACAAGATAAAGACAAAGAAGAATTATTACGCCGTTTAGAAGAAGCTGAAAAGCAAGCAGATAAAAATGAAAAATTGCTTAAAGAATTAGAAGAGCTTTCTAAGAAATTAGAGAAAGATCAATTGTTTGATAAAGCTGATAAACTAAAACAAAATGCAAAAAATCAACAACAGAATTTAGAACAGTTAGTTGAATTGACGAAACGTTTTTATGTTGAACAAAAGGCGGAACAAATTGCGGATAAATTAGATAAGTTAGCGGAGAAGGAAGAAAAATTAGCAGATGATGCTAAAGAAAATAATAAGGAAAATCAAGACGCTATCAATAAAGAGTTTGACGACATAAAGAAAGAACTTGAAGAACTAGATAAAGAAAACAAAGAATTAAAAGCTCCAATGGATATTCCTAATGATAAGAATGAACAAGAGGATGTAAAAAAAGACATGGAGAAAGCTTCTCAGGAATTGCAAAAACAAAACCAACAGAAAGCAAAACCGAAGCAAAAATCTGCTGCTGCAAATATGAAACAGATGAGTCAAAAAATGGCCCAATCTATGCAATCGGGTGAAATGGAACAAATGCAAGAAGATGCTAAATTGTTACGTCAGATACTTGATAATTTATTAGCTTTTTCATTCGACGAAGAGAGTTTAATTAAGACTACAAATTCATCTGAAGTACGTTCTTTACAACTGAATAAAGTATTAAAAAAGCAGCAAGATTTAAAATTACAATTCAAACACGTTGACGATAGTTTGTTTGCTGTTGCTTTACGTAATCCAAAAATTACCGAAACGATTCTGAATGAAGTTGGTGAAATCCATTATAATTTAGACAAGACTTTAGAAACTTTAGCGGACAATAATATTCAAAAAGGAGCTTCACATCAACAATACGTTTTAACTTCTGCCAATCGTTTAGCGGATTATTTAAGTAATGTTCAAAGTGAAATGAACATGGAAATTCAAGGTCAAGGCTCTGGAAAAGGGAAGCCAAAACCGGGACAAGGCAAAGGTGGAATGCAACTTCCAGATATCATCAAGCAACAAGAAGGCCTTGGTGAGAAAATGAAAGATGGAATGAAACCTGGAGATAAGCCTGGCGATAAACCCGGAGATAAGCCAGGTGAAAAACCCGGTCAAGGAAAACAAAAGGGACAATCTGGTGAGAATGGTGAAGATGGCGAAAATGGTTCTGAAGGAAACGCTGGTAAAGTATTAGATATTTTAAAAGAGCAAAGACAATTGCGTGATGCTTTACAAAAAGCATTAGAAAAAGAAGGAATGACAGGTCAAGGTCAGAATGCTTTGAATCAAATGAAGGATATCGAAAAACAACTAATTAATAAAGGTTTTAAAAATGAGACCTTGCAAAAGATGTTGAATTTAAAACACGAACTTTTAAAATTAGAAAAAGCGATTCAGCAACAAGGAGAAGATACTAAACGTCAATCTAAAACGAATGACAAAAACTATAATGGTAACACTACTCCACTTTCAAAGGAATTAAAAGAATATCTGAATAGTGTTGAAATATTAAACAGACAAAGCTTACCTTTGCAACCCAATTTTAACCAGAAGGTTCAAAACTATTTTAAAAGCAATGATTAGTTTTAATTACGAAACAGATTTCGAACTCGACAACGAAGAGCAATATGAAGATTGGATTTCCCGTATTATCGAATCCGAAGGATTTGATGAAGGTGAAATCAATTATATCTTTTGTGATGACGAATACCTACATAAAATCAATGTTGAGTATCTAGATCACGATACTCTAACTGATATTATTAGCTTTGACTACACGGTAGGAAATTTAATACAAGGCGATATTTTTGTTTCTGTTGAGCGAGTAAAGGATAACGCTAATGATTTTAACGTTTCTTTTGAAGAGGAACTAAAACGCGTTTTGTCTCATGGTGTTTTACACTATTGTGGTTACAAAGATAAATCTCCAAAAGATGAAGCTTTAATGCGTTCTAAAGAAGAAGAAAAAATGCAAATGTTTCACGTGGAACATTAAGCTTATAAACTAGAATTTTTTTAAATGTTTCACGTGGAACATAATTTTTATAAAAGATGTTTTTAAATCAATATGATGTAATTGTTGTGGGTGCTGGTCACGCCGGTTGTGAAGCTGCTGCTGCTGCTGCCAACATGGGGTGCTCTACACTTTTGGTGACAATGAATCTTCAAAACATTGCACAGATGTCCTGTAATCCTGCTATGGGAGGAATTGCAAAAGGACAAATTGTGCGTGAGATTGATGCCTTGGGAGGATATTCTGGAATTGTTTCTGACAAGACCGCGATCCAATTCAAGATGTTGAATAAATCAAAAGGACCTGCGATGTGGTCGCCAAGAGTGCAATCGGACAGAATGCGTTTTTCGGACGAATGGAGAACTATGTTGGAGAATACTCCGAACTTAGATTTCTACCAAGAAATGGTGGCTGGAATTTTAGCAAAGAATGGAAAGATTGTAGGGGTGAAAACTTCACTTGGAGTGGAAATCAAAGCAAAGTCAGTTGTGTTGACAAACGGAACTTTTTTAAATGGTTTGATTCATATTGGTGACAAACAATTTGGTGGTGGTCGCGCAGGAGAAAGTGCTTCTTTCGGAATCACAGAAGATTTAGTAAAATTAGGTTTCGAATCAGGAAGAATGAAAACTGGAACACCTCCACGAGTAGATGGTCGTTCTTTGGATTTTTCTAAAATGACAGAACAACCTGGCGATGATGTTCCAGAAAAGTTTTCGTATTCGAATTTGACCGCTCCATTAAAAACACAACGTTCTTGTTGGATGTCGTATACTTCGTTAGAAGTGCACGATATTTTACGTGAAGGTTTTGATAGAAGTCCAATGTTCAACGGAAGAATTAAAAGTTTAGGTCCGAGATATTGTCCTTCGATTGAAGATAAGATTAATCGTTTTGCAGATAAAGAACGTCACCAACTTTTTGTTGAACCTGAAGGTTGGACAACTTGTGAATATTATATCAACGGATTCTCAACTTCTTTGCCAGAAGATGTTCAGTTCAAAGCTTTACGTTCGGTAGCCGGATTCGAGAATGTGAAATTTTTCAGACCTGGTTATGCTATTGAATACGATTACTTCCCTCCTACGCAATTACAACACACCTTAGAAACTAAATTAGTTGAAGGTTTGTATTTCGCTGGACAAATAAATGGAACAACTGGTTACGAAGAAGCAGCATCTCAAGGTTTAATGGCTGGAATAAATGCAGCTTTAAAAGTTCAGAATAGAGAACCGTTTATATTAAAAAGAGACGAAGCGTATATTGGAGTTTTAATTGACGACTTAATTACTAAAGGTACAGAAGAACCATATCGAATGTTTACTTCTCGTGCTGAGTATAGAACATTACTTCGTCAAGATAATGCAGATTTTAGATTAACGCCAAAAGCATTTGAAATTGGATTAGCTAAAGAAGAGCGTTTGATTCGCATGGAACAAAAATTCTCTCAATCGGATGCAATGGTAAATTTCTTTAGAGAAACAAGTCTAAAACCAGAAGAAGCAAATCCAATATTAGAAGCTAAAGGTTCTGCACCAATGAGTCAACCTGATAAAATGTTTAAAGTGTTTTCTCGTCCACAATTGGATTTGGAAGATTTTAGAAAATTTAAAAAAGTAGCAGCTTATATTGAAGAACACGATTTAGATCAAGAAGTAGTTGAGCAAGCCGAAATCCAAGTGAAGTATTCTGGTTATATCGAAAAGGAAAAAAATAATGCTGATAAACTAACTCGTTTAGAAGACATGGTTATTCCAGATAATTTCAATTTTGATAAAATCCAATCAATTTCAATTGAAGCCAAACAAAAATTAAATAAAATTCGACCAAGAACTATCGCACAAGCATCACGAATTAGCGGAGTTTCGCCAAGTGATATTTCGGTGTTGTTAATATACATGGGAAGATAAGAAAGTGTTCAGTGTTCAGTTTTTAGTGTTCAGTAAAAATGTTTCACGTGAAACAACGCCGTCAACCCTATTAAAATAAGCCTTTCGCATAAAAATATAATAAATGAATTTTTTAGAAGATAAAAGTTTTATTACCGTTAAAGATTTTTCAGTTTCTGGAGAATCTTTTTCCTTGTTGTTAAATGAAGAATATCAAATCTTAAAAACGCATCCGCAACCTACTTTAGATAAATTAGGTTCGTATTACGAATTTGAAGATTATATTTCGCACACCGATGGAAAACGTACGCTATTTGAAAAGATGTATCACTTCATCAAAAGAAAAGCGATTCGCGATAAAGTCAGTTTGATTAATTCACACCAACCTTTGAAAGGAAGAATTTTAGATATTGGTGCTGGAACTGGAGATTTCCTTTTGGAATGTAAAAATCAGAATTGGGAAATCTTAGGAATTGAGCCTAATGATAAAGCAAAAGGAATTGCTGTTGGAAAAGGAATTAAATTTGGCGATACGATTGAAAAGTTAGAAAGTAATTCATTTGATGTGATTACCATGTGGCACGTTTTAGAACACGTTCCAGATGTTGAACATCAAGTAGCGGAATTAAAACGTTTGTTGAAACCTTCTGGAACTATTATTATTGCCGTTCCAAATTTCAAATCGTACGATGCAAATCATTATAAAGAGTTTTGGGCCGCTTATGATGTGCCAAGACATTTGTGGCATTTTTCAAAATCAGCAATCGAAAAATTATTCGATAAACAAAACATGAATCTTGAAGATATTAAACCAATGTGGTTTGATAGTTTTTATGTGTCACTTTTATCAGAAAAATATAAAACTGGTAAAATGAATTTCATTTCTGGATTTTTTATCGGTTTGATCTCAAATGTGTCGGGATTCTTTAAAAAGGAGTTTTCATCGCATATTTACGTGCTAAAAAACAAGTAAAAATCATTTTAAAGCGATTTTAGACAGTTTTTTATCTATTTCGACAAGATTTATTGTCTTTTTTTAAAGATTTGACTTAATCGATTTATGAAAGTTGTTTTTAATAGCTTGAATCTATCAAATTTTAAAATTGAAATAAGAAAATCTTATAGTTGAAAAATAAATAAAAAAGCAACAAATTTGTTACTTTACAACTTATTATTACTTTTACGAAAAATTATTAATTACCAATATACAACGATGAAAAAATTAGTATTGATTTTAGGTGTTGCATTAAGCGTTTTAGCATGTAACAAAACAGAAACAAGTTCAAAAGATTTTAAAACTGCATATATAGATACTGCTGAATTAATTGAGAAATACGAAAAATTCAAAGATGAAGACGCAAAATTCAATGTTAAATCTGAAGAATTAGGTCGTCCATTAGAAGCTAAAGTTCGTGCTTTCCAAGCTGAAGCACAAAGTTTCCGTCAAAATGCACAAGCTAAAGGACCTCAATGGGCACAACAAAAAGGTGCAGAATTACAACAAAGAGAGCAACAATTAGGAATTGAGCAAAATGCTTTAATTCAACAACTACAGCAAGAAGGTGCTGTTTTGAAAGACACTTTAATTAGTGAAGTTAAAAAATTCATTAAAGATTACGGAAAGAAAAAAGGATATGATTACATCTACGGAACAGGTGATGCTGCAACAGTTCTTTACGCTAAAGATGGTTATGATATCACAAAAGAAGTTTTAAAAGAGCTTAATGATACTTATAAAGCTACTAAGAAAGACGATAAAGTAGCCACTAAGGAAGAAGAAAAAAAATAATTGAAAGTCCCGAGTAATCGGGACTTTTTTATTTCTAATCGTTTCTATATATTTGTATTTCAAATTTATATGCCAAATGGAATCATTATCAGCCGCAGCCACTTACACCCTCCGATTTATTAATCAAACCAATAAATCCATCTTCCTCACCGGAAAAGCAGGAACCGGAAAAACCACACTTTTAAAAGAAATTATCGCTACAACACACAAAAACACTGTCGTTGTAGCACCTACAGGAATTGCCGCTTTGAATGCAAATGGCGTTACTATTCACTCGATGTTTCAATTGCCTTTTGCCGCCTTTATTCCTGACAATAAGCAACTTCCACATTTTTCAGACACTGTAAAATTCGAAAATCGTGATTCGTTAGGACGCCATTTCAAAATGAATAACGTGAAACGTTCCGTAATTCGAAATATGGAATTGTTGGTAATTGATGAAGTATCTATGTTGCGTGCTGATGTATTAGATGCGATGGATTTTATGATGCGAAAAGTACGCAGAAATGAAAGACCTTTCGGCGGAGCTCAAGTTTTATTTATAGGAGATTTACTACAATTACCACCAGTGGTAAAAAATGAAGAATGGGAAATGCTGAAGAGTTACTATCGAGGCATGTTCTTTTTTCATTCGCACATTATTCAGCAATATCCGCCTTTATATATCGAATTAGATAAGATTTTCCGTCAAACAGATGCCGAATTTATTGATGTTTTGAACAATTTACGTCACAATAAAATCACTTCAGAAGATGTTAAAATTCTGAATCAATTTGTACAACCCAATTTTGATCTGAAGAAAAATAAAGGTTTTATCATTTTAACCACGCATAATTCCAAAGCAGATACAATAAATTCAAAATCTTTAGAAGATTTAGAAGGAAAGCAATTCACCTATTTACCAGAAATCACAGCTGATTTTCCAGAAAAAATATATCCGTTAGAAGAAAAATTGCAACTAAAAGTCGGGGCACAAGTCATGTTTATTAAAAACGATTTGAATTTCGAAAAGCAATTCTTCAACGGAAAAATGGGCGTTATCAGTTCGTTAACCGAAAAGGAAATTTTTGTTCATTTTCCAGAGGAAAACAAAACCATCGAAGTAGAACGTTATGAATGGCAAAACATTCGTTACAAAGTCAACGAAAATACTAAAGAAATTGAAGAAGAAGTCATTGGAACTTTTGTCCACTACCCTATCAAATTGGCTTGGGCGATTACCGTTCATAAAAGTCAAGGACTAACTTTCGACAAAGCAGCTCTCGATGTTTCGCAAGTTTTTGCGCCCGGACAAGCATATGTGGCTTTGTCACGTTTGCGTTCGTTAAAAGGGCTTATTTTGCTTTCTCCGTTGCGAATGAATGGCATTTCGAGTGATGAAGAAGTGCTGAATTATGCTGAAAACAAAGCTTCCGAAGAAATCTTACAACATTCGTTAGCTAAAGAAACATTATTTTTTTGGTTGAATACATTGCTTAATTCATTTGATTTCAAAGAATTAGGTCAAGAATGGCGCAATCATTTGTTCAGTTATAATTCCGAAGCACCAAAATCGCCAAAAACAAAGCATAACGACTGGGCAAAAATCCAACACGATAAAATCGCCGAAATTTTAGAACCTTCGGGGAAATTTATGTCCCAATTACAGAAAATTTTCTACGATGAAAATCTGGATATCAAATTTGTTAAAGAACGATGTGATGCGGCTTATCAGTACTTTTTTAAAACGTTAGATAACGTTGCCGAAGAATTGTTATTGAAAATTGAAGAAGTAAAACGCATCAAAAAAGTAAAAGCTTTTTATGATGAATTATTGGTTTTAGAAGAACTTCAAATCAAAGCGATTTTACAACTTAAAAAAGCAAAATTGCTCACCAACATCATTGTCGAAGGAAAAGAAATTTCGAAGAAAAATTTAATTTCGGAAGACATGAGTACTTACAAAATCAACAAGTTAGTGGTTGTTGCTGAGCGCTTTAGAACTTCGAAAGCTGCTTTAGTGGAAGACGACGAAGAGGTTTCGTATTACACCGATTCGAAAAAGAAAAAAACAAAAGAACCAAAGAAATCTACTATCGAAGATACTTTGGAATTGTGGAAACAGAACCTATCAATTTACGAAATTGCAAAGCAACGAAAACTCACTCCACAAACCATCTACAACCATTTTACCAAGTTGATTCAAATGGAAATAGTGCAACTTTCTGACATTTTACCAGAAGATAAAATATCCGATTTAAAAGCTGCTTTTAAAGATTTTAAAGGCGAAAGTTTAGGCGAATTAAAAGAAATTCACGGCGATAAATTTTCCTGGGATGAATTACGTTTGTATAAAGCGAGTTTAAATAATTAACCCATCTTTCATTTCTATAATTCGGTCACTTTTCTTTGCAAAATCATCATCGTGTGTTACTGCGATAATGGTTTGACCATAGTTTTGAGTTAATTCCTGAAAAATATCAAAAACAATATTCGTGTTTTTACTGTCTAAATTCCCAGTAGGTTCGTCACCCATGATTAATAATGGGTCGTTTATTAATGCACGAGCAATTGCAACTCGTTGTTGTTGCCCTCCCGATAGTTTATTTGCTGGTTTTAAAGCTTGATCTTCTAACCCAAGGATTTTTAGTTTTTCGTATGCTTTTTCTTCGATTTCTATTTCGGAATATTTCCCAAGTTTAATTGCGGGAATCATGACATTTTTTAAACATGTAAACTCAGAAAGCAAGTAATGAAATTGGAAGACAAATCCAATTTTTTCATTTCGAATTGCTGCTAATTTATCGGTAGATAAACCCGTCATTAATTCGTTATCAATAAATAAATTTCCTTTATATTCGGTATCCATAGTTGACAAAACATATAGCAACGTAGATTTTCCACTGCCCGATTTCCCCACCATGGATAGAAATTCTCCTTTTTGAACTTCAAAAGAAATGTTTTTCAACACTTGAAATTCAATTGGATCGGAGAAATATTTATCTACATTTTCGGTTTTTAGTATAGTTTGTCGCATAATTTATTTTCTAAAAATGGTAACAGGATCCACTTGTGCCGCTTTTTTAGCAGGAATGTATCCAGCGAAAAAAGTAATTACCAAACCAATAAGAACACCTTGCAAATATTTTAAAGGTTCATAATCAATTGGGAAATAGCCAATATCACCACCTACATATACATTTTTTAAAATAGTTATTAAAACGGTTGCGATAATCATTCCGCCAATAACCCCCATGATTCCAATGGCTACCGCTTGTGTTACAAATATTCTAATAACATCTTTTCCTTTAAAACCCATAGCTTTTAAAATGGCAATATCATTAATTTTTTGGGAAACCGTCATGTTTAAAATGTTATAAATTCCAAAACCAGCCACTAGTAAAATAGTGAAGGAAACAAACGTGATGATGATTTTTCGCATTTTATTGGCAGCCATAAAAGTTTCGTTAGCTTCTTTCCATCCTTCTGCTTTATAACCTGTTAAATTAGAGAGTTTTTCTGCTATTGTTTTTGCCTTTTCTGGGTCAATAATATTAACGTTAATGTCAGTTATATAAGACGCTCCCTCCTTCAATAATTGTTGAGAACTGGCTAAATTTACATAGGAATTTGTTTTATCAACTTTTGAATTATTGGTTTTAAAAATACCTACGACTTTATACGTTTTATTTACACTTTTTGAAGAAGTTAAGTTGATATTATCTCCAATTTTTGCATTCATTTTTTCAGCAATTCCACTTCCAATGATAATTCCGTTTGGATTCGATTTTAAAAGGTCAAAATTACCTTCCGCCATAAACGATTTGATGTTGTACATCACATTCGCTTCTTCAGGTTTTATGCCAATTGCTAAACCAGATATTTGAGATTTCCCGTTGTTATAGAAAACATTTACATTAACTTGAGGCGTTACGACTGTAACTTCGGGTTGTTTTAATATGGTTTCAGAAATTAAATTCGGATTGATAATTGTATTATTGGTAGGAACAATTTTCGGATTAATAATCAAGTAATTTTCATTGGAATTTTTTACTAAAACCTTACTTATTTCATCATCTTTATAAACTCGAATATGCGCAGTTGTTTTAAAAATACTGGCGCTAGAACTTACATCAAAACCAACTAGCATGCAATTCATGAAAATATAAATTGACATCCCTAAAACTACACCAGCAGCCGCAACAGCAGTTAATTTTTTGTTGGAAATAATATACGTTTTTGCTATTTCGGTATTGATGTTCATAGCTTAGGGTTTTAAAGGTAATAAAACATCTTCTTTAGTAATTCCTTCTAAAACTTCTACAAATTCTGTAGAAACTATTCCTGTTTTCACGATAACTGCTTCGTCTTTCCCTTTTATCATTACTTTGTTTCCAAAACCTAGAAAGTTTCTTGGAATTAATAGTGCATTTTTCTTTTCTCCAACTAAAATATTAGCTTCTAATTGCGTTCCATACAGCGAAGTATTTAAAGGTTTATCAAAAATTACTTTACAAATAAACGATTGTGTTTGCTCATCAAAAGCGGCTAATATTTTACTTACTTTCGCATTAAAAACTTCGTTTTTATTGGTGTTTAATTTCACAAAAACAGTCTGACCAATTTTTACTTTTCCAATACTATTTTCATCTACATTTAAAACGCCTTCCACTTTATTTTCATCTGCGATTACAGCTATTACATCTCCTTTTTTCACATAATCACCAGAGAATTTCATCTTCTTAATAATTGTTCCTTTTTGTGGAATAATTAATTTATTATACCCTAAAACCACTTGATTGTTTTTGAATTGATTTTCAATGTTGATGTAATTTTGTTTGGATTGCTGTAAAACTTGTTGATACTGTTTTTTCAAAGCATTCAATTGCGACAATGAATTTTCAGCGACTAATTGCATGTTTTCATATTCAACTTTGGCAATACTTTGCAAATTGTATAATCTTTTGTAGCGTTCGGCTTGTGTTTTATCTTGCTGGTATTTGCTTTCTGCAAACTTTATATTTTGTTGTAATTGTTGCAAGGCAGGAGAATTATCCGTTAAGTTTTCTTTGGAAATAACTACCAAATCTTTAGCTGAAACGGTATTGTTTTCATTGGTTTTATTGTCAATTGAAGCAATAATTTGGTTTTCAGTTACTTTATTTCCAACGTCAAAAGTTGCATTTACTAAAATCCCGTCGGTTTGAGCGGTTAGATTATAGGAATTGTCCCATTCTAATTCGCCCGAAGCAAAAACTAATTCTTTAATATCTTGTACAACAGGCTTTCCTTCTTCTTTTGTTCCACATGAAAACAAAGTAGAAAGCACTAGTAAAATAAGAATGTTGTTTTTCATTTTGAATATTTTTTTAGTTGTTGTTTATCACAATTTTATTTTTTGAGAATCCTATGTTTGCCAGAGCATTAACCATGTTTATTTCGCTGATTAGCAAATCGTTTTGCGAAATTAATAGTTTGTCTAATGGTAAAATTTGTTCTTGATATTGATTGAAATTTTTTTCAAAAGTGTCTTTTTTTAGCACATATATTTTTTTGAAATTTTTGTATTGCTCAATCGCTTTTTCGTACTCAATTTCCAATTGTTTATTAGCAAATTCATTTTCTTTTTCGGCATGTTCTTTATTATTTTTCAATTGATTTAATTGAATTTTTTTATTGTAAACAGTGGCTAATTTTTGCACGTTTGTTGGAAAATCCCAAGTAACTTTTAAACCAACATAGTTGAAATTAACCCAATTAGAATTCGCATCAAAATAGTTTTCATTACTTAGGTTTTGCCAGTTAAAAGAAGAAATAAACGACAAAACGGGCAATTGTTGTAAACGAGCAATTTTTAAATCTTGTTGCATCATTTGGTATTGTAACTTGTAGTTTTCGCTTTTAAAATTAGAGTTGGTTGATACCAATTCTTCTATATTTTCATAATGTGAAAGCTGCTCTGTAAGTTTTAAATCAAATTCATTTTCTAAAAAAAGTGCCAAACTTTGATTTTGTATTTTTTCGTTCAAGATAAGTTGCGATAATTTATCTTGTAGCGCAATTAAATTAGCTTCTGCTTCATTTATATCTTGTTTTCTTGTAATTCCCTCGTTAAACTTGTTTTGGTTGATTAAAACTAAATTTTCGCCAATTTTGATGTTTTCTTGGAGAATTTTTTTCTGAACTTCAAACGAAAGCAAGTTAAAATACACGCCATTAATTTGATTATAAATGTTTTGCTCATTGATTTTGTTTTGATTGTCAACTAATTGTTCGTTGATTTTTGCGCTTTTAACTTGGGCAATACTTCCAAAATTTAAAATATCAAATTGAGGTTGTACCGAAAAAGTGCTGGTATATTGTTGTCCCATAGTAACTTCTTTAAAGGTTCCTTCAGGCAAACCAAATATGGTTCCTGGTAAAAAACTTACTTGTTGTTCAAAATTATTCAAGGATTGAGCTGATGCAGGAATTCTTGGATTTAATATATTTCCAACGGCAGTTTTTTTAGTCAAATTAGCTAATTGTGTTTGCAATGTTGCATTTTGCAAAGCATAATTTTTTTCTTTGGAAAGTTGTAGTAATTCTGGTAGTGAATTGACGACTTTTTCTTCCTGAGAAAAACTATTTAATCCACTAAATATCCAAAAGAATATTAAAAATTCTTTTCGTAGTAGTTTGTGAATGTTTACTAACTTTTTCATGCTGTTTTTTATTTCTTTTGTATTAAAATCAATAAGTTATCAATAGTTTTGTTACCTTCTACAGCGATGTCGTATTGAAAACCAGAAAGTTTCCATTTTAACATTTGAAATCGAAATGAGCCTAAAATTATAGGCAATAAATCTTCGGTTGAAATTTCATTTGTGAATTCCTTTTTTTGTTTTCCATGTTCTAAAATTTGTGATATCAACTGCATTTTGTTTTGCATCAATTGAAGAATTATGGCTTTGATTTCTGTTGATTCGTCTAATAAGCCATCTGATAAAACAGCTACAACAAAGTGCGGATTTCTTTTAAAATAATTGAACTGGCTTGCAAAAACAGCTTTAAAGTTTTCAGCTGCTGTATTTTCAACTTTAAGTTCGGATGCTAACCTAATATGCATATTTTGTTTTAGTAGCTTTAATAAGGCAACTAAAATTTCTTCCTTTGATTTGAAATGACGATAAATGGCACTTTCAGAAAAATTCATTTCAGAAGCAACTGTTTTTGTTGTTAATCCTTTAATTCCTTTTTCTATAAGTATTTTTCCTGAAACTTCAATGATTTCAAGTTGTCTGTTTGATATGTCGTTTGTAGTAATCATATGTTAGTGAATGTTCACACTTCAAAGGTACTGAAATATTTTATACCACTCTTTAATCGAAGAAAATATTAAATTAATTCAACCAAAAAACCAATAAAACAGCAGGAATAAAATAAATTACAATCGTTCTAGCACCATCATAATCTTTTGCTAATCGTTGTCCAAATAAAAGAAAAAGTAGTGTAATACAAGATAAAATGGCACCATAAAATCCTAAACCACGAATAACACTATCTTGCATGATGTTTTGAATAATTCCAGAAACACATAAAACACCCGAAACGATTTCTAAAAGCAATACAATTCCCAAAGCCAAAGGCACTTGCTTAGCTAAAACAGTATTTGAAAAATGACCATTTAACCATTCTACATTGCCTTTCCAGTCTTTAATTTTATCATATCCAGATTGTAAAAAGGTAATTGCTAAAAAAGCCAAAACTAATAGTGGAGCTACTTGTGTCATAATTATGCGTTTTTGTGGATTAATCGAGTTAATTTTATTGACAAATCGGTTAGGATAATTTTGCTATTTCCGTTGCGTTCAATGTGGTAAATAGCGTCTTCTAATTCTTTGTAAATATCTGTAATATTTGCACCATTTACAAACGGAGCAAATTTTTCCAATTCAAATTTTGGCACTTTTGTTTCTAAGAAAACAAGTTCTTTTGCCTGATAATTTAACAATAAAGCCTGTCTAAAGAAATGAATGCAATAATGTAAAAATTGTTTTTGCGTTTCCCTTCCTGTGGATGCAATGTTTTCGCTCCAAACAATTAAATCGTTTATTGCAGCAGCATTTCCTTTGGCACGAAAAGCACTTCTTACCCATTCTACAAACCATTCGTCAAAAGGATATTCATCATCCTCTTTTCTTAAAATATGTAATGCTTTGTTGTAATTTCCTTCGCTTTGATGCGCGATTTTTTTAGCAATAGTTGGTTCACAATTTTCACGTGAAACCAAAGCTTCTGCAATTACACTTTCACTCAAACCAATAAAATCAATCACTTGACATCGCGAAAGAATCGTTTGCAACATATCGCTGGTGCTTTCGGTAATTAAAATGAAAACGGTTTTGGCTGGCGGTTCTTCTAATAATTTCAATAATTTATTTGCCGAAGGACCATTCATTTTATCAGCCATCCAAATAATCATTACTTTGTAACCACCTTCGTAGGCTTTTAATGATAATTTTTTATTGATTTCAGTAGCTTCATCAACTCCAATTAACCCTTGTTTATTTTGAATTCCAAGGTTTTTCAACCAATCAAACAAACTTCCGTAAGGCGATTCGGTTAAAAATTGACGCCATTCTATCATGAAATGATCGCTAGTAGCATGACTTTTAACACTGTCGGTTGTAGCAACCGGAAAAACAAAATGCAAATCGGGATGCGAAAAATGTTCAAATTTTAGGTTACAAGCTGAATTATCTCCTACATTTTCTCCACCTACATTACCACACAAAATATATTGCGCATACGCAATCGCCATAGGAAGCGTTCCGCAACCTTCGGGTCCCACAAATAACTGAGCGTGCGGAATTCTTCCGGCTTCGGCACTCTTAGTTAGGTGATTTTTAATATGTTCTTGTCCTAAAATATCTTTGAAAAGCATGGAACAAACCTAATCAAAAATTACCAAAATTGGTAGAAAAGAAATCAAAAAATTGGTTTTGCAACATTTAAAAAAAACACAAAATATGATATTTGTTATAAAGATTTAAGATACAATAATTTATATTTGCAATCATTCGAATTAAAAAATCTATAAATGAAAACACTTAACGACTTCAATTTCAATAATAAAAAAGCAATTATCCGAGTAGACTTCAATGTGCCTTTAGATGAAAATTTTAAAGTTACAGATGCTACAAGAATCGAGGCTGCAAAGCCTACAATTGACAAAATATTGAAAGATGGCGGAAGTGTAATTTTAATGAGTCACTTAGGAAGACCAAAAGGTGTTGAAGCAAAATATTCGTTACAACATATCGTTGCAAAAACGGAAGAAATTTTAGGTCAAAAAGTACACTTTGCTTCAGATTGTATAGGAGAAATTGCTGAAAATGCAGCAAAAAATCTTCAACCGGGCGAAATTTTATTATTAGAAAACTTACGTTTTTATGCTGAAGAAGAAAAAGGAGATGTGGAATTTTCTAAAAAATTAGCTTCTTTAGGTGATATTTATGTGAACGATGCTTTTGGAACGGCTCACAGAGCACACGCTTCCACAACCATTATTGCTCAATTTTTTAAAGAGGCAAAATGCTTTGGTTATTTGTTAGCGAAAGAAATTGAAAGTATCGAAAAAGTATTGAAAAATTCAGAAAAACCAGTTGTTGCGATTTTAGGAGGAAGTAAAGTTTCTTCGAAAATTACGGTTATTGAAAATATATTAGATAAAGTAAACCACATGATTATTGGTGGTGGAATGACGTTTACGTTTATAAAAGCATTGGGTGGAAAAATCGGAAATTCAATTTGTGAAGACGATAAATTAGAATTGGCAATCGAAATTTTAAAACAAGCTAAAGAAAAAGGTGTTCAAATTCACTTACCAGTTGATGTTGTTGCAGCCGATGCCTTTTCAAATGACGCCAATACACAAGTGGTAGATGTGAATAAAATTCCTGACGGTTGGCAAGGTTTAGATGCAGGCCCAAAATCGTTAGAAATTATCAAACGCATTATCTTAGATTCTAAAACGATTCTTTGGAACGGTCCATTAGGTGTTTTTGAAATGGAAAATTTTGCAAACGGAACAATTTCGTTAGGAGAATATATTGCAGAATCGACTGCAAATGGTGCTTTTTCACTTGTTGGTGGTGGCGATAGTGTTGCGGCTGTAAAACAATTTGGATTAGAGCCAAAGATGAGTTACGTTTCTACTGGTGGTGGAGCGATGTTAGAAATGCTGGAAGGTAGAACCTTACCTGGTATTGCAGCTATTTTAGATTAAGAATACAATAAAACGCTGGTTATTAAGTTATTAATGATTAGCATGCCCCAAAAACAAAAAACAGAATGAAAAAAACAATTATAATAACATCCCTTTTTCTGTCGCTTTTCAGTTTCGGACAAGAGAATGCAGAAAAAGAAAATTTACTTCCGTTGCCAAAAATGTCCTATTTGGATTCTTTGAAAACAACTTTTGTAAATCATAGCACAAGTAATTGTATTGATGAACGTTGGTTGTCGGAATTAGCAAGCACAGAATTGTCTGATAATATGTTTTCCGATATTTCGAATTTCAATGCAGATACCGAAGTAAGTTATGAGTTATCTACTGAATTATTAAAAAAGCGATTGGCTAAAATGGATGCGAAATCGCCTTTTAATATCGAATACAATCCGGCTTTAGAAAACACCATTAAAGCGTTTTTGAAAAACCGTCCAAAAGCATTTGAGCGTTTAATGGCGGTATCTGAATATTATTTTCCAATGTTTGAAGAGCATTTAGCAAAATATAACATTCCGTTGGAATTGAAATATTTAGCTATCGTTGAATCAGCATTAAATCCTAGAGCGAAATCTAGAGTTGGCGCATCTGGATTATGGCAATTTATGTACCCAACAGGAAAACAATACAATTTAGAAGTTACTTCTTATGTTGATGAGCGTTACGATCCGTTAAAAGCTACCGAAGCAGCTTGTCAATATTTATCAAGTTTATATGGAATTTTTGGCGATTGGAGCATGGTTTTAGCGGCGTACAATTGCGGACCTGGAAATGTTTCAAAAGCAATTCGTCGTTCGGGCGGAAGCCAAAATTATTGGAATATTCGTAAAAACCTTCCGAAAGAGACGGCGAATTATGTTCCTGCATTTTTAGCGACTTTTTACATTTACGAGTTCAAAAAAGAGCACGGAATTATGCCTAAAAAAGCACCATTAACGTATTTTGAAACGGATACGATTATGGTGAAAAAGCAAATGTCTTTCAAACATATTTCGGATTTATTGGATATTTCGGAAGAGCAATTAGAGTTTTTAAATCCGATTTATAAATTAAAAGTAATTCCGTTTGAAGCAGATGAACCGCATTACTTGCGTTTGCCAAAAAATAAAATGGGATTATTTGTTTCTAACGAAGAGAAAATTTACGCTTATTTAAATTATTTAGAAACCTATAAAGAAAAAACAAAATCAGAATTCATTGCTTCCACTTCAAAAGATTCGATAGCATCTACTGCGGATTCTACTTATGTAAGTAAACCTAAATTTGAGCGAAAAACTCAATTCCACACCATCAAAAGTGGTGAAAGTTTAGGAAAAATTGCCGATAAGTATAATGTTTCCATAACTGAACTAAAAAAATGGAATAGCATAAAAGGAAATACCATACAGGCAGGAAAAAAATTAAAAATTTATTCGGATAAAAAAGTAATCGTTAAAACAGAGTCTAAATCTAATAACGACGGGACTTATACCGTTAAAAGTGGTGATTCATTATTTTCAATTTCAAAACAATTTCCAGGCGTTTCCATAGAAGATATTAAAAAATGGAACGATATTAGCGGTGATAATATTCAACCCGGAATGAAATTAAAAATTAACGGATAATCAATTGTTTTACCCCATGAAAAAATTAGCAGTTTTAACTTTCGTAGCCTTATCGTTTTTATCTTGTAAAGAAAACTCTAAAGAAGAAACGCAAGCCATTTTATCAGATTCTAATGGTAAAATCAATAATGTTTCTATTATTATTGATGACAACCTATGGAACGGAGAAATTGGAGACAGCATTCGTAAAAAGTTTGCCGCTCCAGTAGATGGTTTACCACAAGAAGAACCATTGTTTACTTTAAATCAATATCCAACAAAGGTTTTTGAAGGATTTGTTCGCAAAAGTCGAAACATAATCATTGTTAAAAAAGATAAAGAAGCTGGATATGCTTCGAATACCAACAAATATGCAAAACCACAAAACGTATTTTTCATTTCTGGTACAGATACCGAAGATGTTTTAAAGGTTTTAGAAGAAAAATCAGCCGAGATTATTAAAACAATCAAAGCATCGGAAGTAATTGAGAATCAAATCCGAATGAAAAAATCGTTGGTTCAAGATACTCAAGTGCAAAGTAAGTTTGGTGTGAGTTTGCAAATTGGTTTTGGTTATAAATACGATATGGTAAAAGATAATTTCATTTGGTTAAGAAAAGAATTTACCTCAGGTTATAATAGTATTTTAATTTATCAGGTTCCAATTGAGAAAGTAGAAAAAGATAATAATATCATCGCTAACATTACAGCAATGCGTGATGAAATAGGAAAAGCTAACATTCACGGAACACTACCAAATACATGGATGATTACGGAAGCAGCTTATGCTCCTTATTTGTTTGATGTAAACGTTGCAGGTAAAAAAACGTATTTAACCAAAGGAACTTGGGAATTGAAAAACGATTTCATGGCTGGACCATTTGTTAATTACGCAATCAAAGACACAAAAAATAACCGCTATTTAATTTTAGAAGGATTCACTTATAATCCGTCAAAATCGAAGCGTGATTTAGTTTTCGAATTGGAAGCGATAATTCAGTCGGTAAAGTTTTTAAAATAATATCAAGTTCCCTTCAAAGGGAACTTCTTTTTTATCATGGAAATAACATTCAAAATAAAGCGATTTAACGAACTTTCTACAGTTGAACTATATTCTTTGCTACAACTTCGCTCAGAAGTATTTGTAGTGGAGCAAAATTGCGTTTATCAAGACATTGATGGCAAAGACGAGAAAGCACTTCACGTTTTAGGCTATTACAATGGCGATTTAGCAGCGTATTCTCGTTTGTTCAACAAAGGCTATTATTTTGATGAAACTTCGATTGGACGAGTTGTGGTAAGCCCAAAGTATCGCGATAAAAAATTCGGTCACGATTTAATGCGCGTTTCTATTGAAGCGATTAAAGAAAATTTCAATGAAACCGCTATAACCATTTCAGCTCAAGAATATCTCAAAAAATTCTACGAATCACACGGATTTATCCAAACCAGTGAAATGTATTTAGAAGATGATATTCCGCATATTCAGATGAAGAGGAGTTAATTTTTCACAGAGATTCTCCGAGTTTTTTTGATATAAAATGTGTTGAGTAGAGTTCCACAGAGCCATTTTACTTCTATTTTGTCACGCTGTTAAGCGTTTCTTTTAAACACAACGAACACAAAGAAGGCACAAAGCTCACTAAGATTTTGTTTCAGGTTTCAAGTTTTGAAATTTTGTTTGAATTTGCCCTTGATTTTTGAATTTGATTTTTGCTCTTGCTACAACTTATAACTAATCGTCAACATTACAATTCTCGGTAATGTGTATGTTGTAGAACTTGAAATCATAAAATCGGAGAAAGAGTTGTTGATTTTAGTACCATTATTCAAGTAATTCTGTGCCGAAAGTTCAAAACGGAACGGGTTGTTTTTCTTTTGATAACTCAAATACGCATTGGCAATTCTAAAATCAGTTGCAATGTTGTTGCTGTTTTCGTTGAACGTTACTTCGTAATCGGTTTTAAAATTGAAATGTTTCCAAAAATCGATATCAAAATCAAAACCCAATCTATCTGAAGTTAGCGATGAATTGGTTAATCCTGAAAATTGACTAAACATTTTATTATAACTTATACTTGCACTTGGCCATTTTTTGTTGGCTGTTCGTAACTTAATTCCAATACTTTGATTATTTCTATCGTTGATTATCGTTTGATTATTTACCGTTTGAACGTAGTTGAACCAAGATAAATTTGCATTTAAACCCAATCTAAATTTGTGAATTTTTTTATCAATATTTCCATAAATACGATAAGTAGTTTCTGGATTATCCGTAATGGTTGGCGTTGTAAATTGATTGATGCCATCTAAACCAATTTCATTACGAATGGTTCTTACTTTTTTGGTAAAACTTGCATTAGCAAACAACATGATGCCGCGATACATACTGGTTTTGGAATAGTTTAAAGTTGCATTATGAAAACGTTCGTTTCGCAACAACGCATTTCCTCTAAAAACCGAATTATAACTTTGTAAAGTATAACGTTCTAACAAACGATTCGCTTCTGGAAATTCATTCACCAAACGATAATTGAATTTTAAGTTTTCCGATTGATTGAATTCGTATTCGCTTAACCAACTAGGTTGTAAAAATGTGTTGTTTAAGGTGTAATCAGCTGCAATTTGTTGCGTTTTCAAATGATAGTAATGGGCATAAATGGCAGGTTTGTTCACCCATTTTCCAATTTTAAACTTATATTCTAAACCTAAATACAAATCATTTAGCAAATAATCCATATCGTTACCAAAACCGTCGGTAGCAAAATCATTGATTGTTCCGTCGGTTAGGTATTGTTTTTCGGTGATTTGTAGTTGTGTTGTTCCTAAATTATTTCCAACATTGGTATACAAATGATTGTAATTGTTGATAATCCAATAATGTTTAAAAAGTGCATCAACACTACTATTTTTTACTTTTTTTACTTGCTGAATGTTGTAAAATGAATCATTTTCTAACGGAATTAATCCAGTTAAGAATTCAGTATCGGTTAACCAAGTATTGATGGGTTTTTGATTGTCGTAACTTTGATTGATGACCAAAGTGGTCGTATGTTTCGAATTTACTTGTTTATGCCATTCTAAAAACTGCTTGATTTGAACATTATCAGCTGAATTCAACGTTTCAAAAGAAGTTTGTTGTCCATCGAGTCTTGAATTTAAAACCGAAGTCATGTCATTGGCGCTCGATTGAAATTGGCCGTTGTAAAACCATTTCTCTTTGGTGTTGGGCGTGTAGTTTAGTTTTATGTTTCCAATGCCTAAAATCGATTTATTTTCACCTTTATTGATGCGTTCTTCTGAGGTTGCGGTTGTGTTTTGAAGATATTCGATAGAACTTTCGGTTAAAGTACTGGTAAAAAGTTTAGAAAAAATAGCAAAACCTTCCACATCTAATTTAGAATTGATTTCTTGGCGAAAGTTCAAAGCGCTAAATTGCGATTTATTTTCTATGACATCGGTGTTATCGTTTGCAAACGAATACAAATCGGTCAATTGTTTTCTTCCCGAAATAAAACTACTAGTACCACCTTGAAAACGCATCATGTCTTGAAAAGAAAAAGTACGTTTACCAATGTTGTTGAGGTCGCCAATGAAACTCACATTCGTTTTTGGCGCATAATAAAACAAAGCAGCGTGACCTAAATAAAACCCATTATCATCAGCAACTTCGGCACCTGCATCAACATCACCAAAAATGAATTTCTTTTTGTCTTCTTTCAGTTTGATGTTCATGGCCAAGTCTTCAGAATCGGAAACTTGTTTTAGAAAACCAACTTCGTTAAAGTTGTCTATTACTTCAACTTTATCTACGGCATCAGCAGGAATATTTTCTACGCCTAATTTGGTGCCACCACCAAAAAACGATTTATTTTCTACTAAAAACTTAGTTACTTTTTTGCCCTGAACGGTTACGCCTCCGTTTTTATCTACTTCAACTCCAGGCAATTTTTCTAATTGTTCTTTAAGTTTGCGTTCGTTGCCATTAGCAAAAGCTTTTACATCATAAATTAAAGTATCTTTTTTAACCACAACCGGTTTGTAATCGTAGGTTATGGTGATTTCTTTTAATTCTTGCCCGTTTTCTTTGAGTTTAAAATGGTGTTCTTTTTGCGAAAAATTTGCCGGAAGATTTAAGATTTCTTCTACAAAACCTAAATACGAAACTCGAACTTCATACGGAACATCTTTTTCTAATTCTAATTTGTAACGCCCCAAATGATCGGCAATAGCAAATTTTAACCCTTGTTTTTCCACTAAAGGTTTAGCAATTACATTGGCATTTTGTAATGGGTTTCCAAGGGAATCTTTCACTGTGCCGGTTAAGGTTTGGGAAAGTGAGAATAAAGGGAAAAACAGAAATATAAGTTTTAAATAATCTTTCAAAGAAATTAATTTTTATTCAAGATTTTTTTTAAATATTCTTCTTCAGTAATTGTTTTATTCATGGAAATTTCTTTAACCTTTTCGTTGCTTTTTAAATCAATTTTTTTTGCAAAAATCACAAAGTTTCTATCGCGAACTTCTAAAACTAAACCTGGTAAACCAATAAAAATTCCTGGGCCAAATGAGTATGGCAAATCTGGCGTATACCAAGCGGTAATAGGAAAAACAAATTTTCCTTTAGAATTTATTACAGTTTTTTCAGAAGTAGCTTTGTAACACTTCATACCATCAATGATTTTTTCTTCAGTGTGTAACGTCCAATTTAATTTGTTGGTAATTATATAATCCAAATCATCTAGTTTTTTTATTAAAATTGAAGATTTTGAATTAAAATAATATTCTCCATCAATAACCATGTATGATGCATAATTTATTTTTCCTTTGTTCTCAACATTTAATAGTTCTTGCGTTTTAAAATTTGAAACGCTGTCATTGAAAATTAAATCAAAAAATATATTTTCTTTATGTTCATTTATTGTTTTTATAAAAAAAGAATTTTTCATTCTTTCATCTGTGATTTCTTCAATATTAAAAAGCACACCATATTCAACTTTTTTTATGTTTTGAGAATACGAAGTGGCTAAATTCATAAATAATAGTATAATTGAAATTTTTCTTTTCATTTTGTTTTGTTTTTTGGCTGATGTACTTAAGTACATCAGCCAATTTTTATTAATTAATATATTTTAATATACTTGGATTGATTGAAGTATATCCTGAGCAAATTGCATACCAAACATTAGAGTGTAAAATAGCTTGATTTTCATTCATACCAAAAAGTAAGGCTAATTCATATTCATAGTCAGCTTGGTCTTGACAATCCATTGATTCTGTTGTTTTAACTTCAGTTTTTTTCTCTTTTACTTCATTTGCCATACCAGCAAAAGAAAACGCTACAAGTGCTACGGCACTAAAAATCATTTTTTTCATTTTGTTTAAATTTTAAAATTAATAGTTTATTTTGGATATCCAAATCAAATTTTAATATTTAAAGATGAACTTCAAAATGGCAACTATTAAATTTAACAAAATGTATTATAAAACCATACATGTTGGTTTGGTTAAACATAACCTCTGCGTTTAGCTTCTCTTAAAATGCTGGTATTACAATCTTTTATTTCTAAAGTTTCTTTAATTTTTACAATACGTTTTTGAATAGCAACCTCAGACAAAGACAATGCATTTGCAATTTCTTTTATTTTGTATCCCAAGGCTAATAACTCTACAATTTTTCTGTTTTGTTCTTGAGTAAAGGTTTTGTGTTTCCATATTTCATTAATTCTTTCTGTAACGTAGGGACTTTTAAATTTTTTGCCTTGCATAATTTCTTGCATAACTTTTATATAATCCTCAACACTTAAATCGCTTTTTAAGGTTAGTGTATCGGGCTTTACTTTTTGATCAATCTCAAACAATGTAAAATCTTCTAATATGCCTGTGTTAATTACAGTTTTACAAGTAGGCATAACTTTTTTAAGGTATGTGCATAAATCACCACCATTATTGATTTCTTCTTCATTGTATGGAGGCATGATGTAATCAATAATAGCAAGATCAAATGTTTTATTTATTGCTACATGCTGTTTAATAATTTGGATAGCATTTTCACAATTTTGACTTTTTGTGATTTCAAGATTTTTTGCATCTTCAAACGCATAAGTAACAATACTTTTAAGCGATTCTAAATATCCAGAATGGTCGTCAACGATTAGTATATTCATGATTTTGGCTTTACAAATACAATGTAAACTAATTAAAAAAACAATATCCTTGATTTGTCTTTTTAACTTTTAACATAATGTATCAAAAAACCATACTTTTTGTTAATTAATTGCTTCTGAATTCCCTGTTTACTGCTTCACCAACTTTATTTTGATATTCTTGCTCACTAATTATTTTACCTTCTTTTGGTAATACAATTTCTTTAATATCATTTGAAAACGCAATTTTTTCAACACCAAAAACACTATTCCACTCTTGTAATTCTAATATCAAACCAGGAAGACCACCATATCCTCTAGGTCCAATTGAAATAGGAATTTGTGGACAAAACCAAGCAATTACTGGATGTTTGAAGATTTTTCCATTATCCACTATATATTCATTAGTTGCCTTATAACAAGTGTAGCCATCGATGATTTTGGATTCATTTGTATACACCCAATTTTGGTTTAAAGGATCTATTATTAAAAACTCATTTTCTTTAAAAAGACTGCCATAATTATTACGATAGATTTTATTTTTGAATATGTAAATTTCTTTTCTAGATCTGCTATTCATTATAGCCTCATTTAAATTTTCTCCATCCAAAGCCATGTTTTTCATGAGTTTAAATTCTGAAATGGAATCATTGAATGTCAATTCAAATTTAAGATGCTTTGCACCTTCAATTGCTTGTAAGTAATACTTACCAATAACTTCGTTTTTAATGAATTTTTCATCCTCTAAAATTTTGAAATTATAGGTTATGGTTCCTTTTTTTTGAGAAAAAGCAATAGTAGTAAAAAGAGTTACTATACAAAAAAAGAAATATTTCATGATGCGTTTTTTTAATCTACTTCTTCGGTTCTACTTTAACCACATCATTTTTAGTAATTAAAAGCTCCACTCTTCTATCCAAAGTACTTCCTTGTTTTAAAGATTGGGTATTACCATAGCCTTTATAGCTCATTCGAACTTTACTAATACGCTTCATCAAAAAGTAATTGTACACTCTTTTAGCACGATTTATTGATAATTCACGCTTTTTAGTATCACGATCAACAGCTTCTTTTTGGAAGGTTGGTGTACAACAAACATGACCTTGAATCTCGAAGTGAATGTTTTTGTATTTGTGTAATTCTAAGGCAATTCGGTCTAATTCTTTCTTGGCTTTGTAGGTTAATTGACTGCTTCCTCTTTCAAACAAAACGTGGTCTAAGTAAATTCTATCACCTACAATTCTATCTTTTTTAATCGTACTATAAACGCCAGGAATTTTTAAATCTTCAATTACAATGGGTTTGAAATTTACAACTACGTCCACTCTTCGGTTTTTAGAACGCGCTTCAGGAACGTTGGTTTGCATGTCTTCATCAAGCATGATTCTGCCTTTTCCTTCAAGCGTAATGATAATTTTACTTTTGATACCTCTTTCAATTAGCTTGTTTTTAACGGTATTGGCTCTGTTAGTTGATAAGGTGTAATTGTAAGCATCTTTTCCTCTATCATCACAATAGCCAAAAATCTGAACCGATTCGATGCGCGAAGTGTCAATTTTGCTAACGAATGCTACTACGGCATTGGCTTGTTCTTCTTTTAAATTGTATCTGTCAAACTCGAAAAATATAGAGTGAACTTCTTCTTCTTCTTGAGCAAAGGATACTACTGTGAAAAGTAAAAATAGTAGGGAAAATAAACGTGTCATCTTATTTTTTTAATATCGATTTGTATTGCGTTTGATTGTTTAAAAGCGAAATGGCTTTTTCAATTTCCAAGTTTTCTTTGGTATAAAATTGATATAAACCTTCGCGATATTGGTAACGTGTGATTAAATCTTCCTGAATTAGTTTCTTGATTTGGTTCTTGTTTTTGTCCAATTCCATTTCCTGATTTTTCTCAATAGCCAATTCTAATTGCTTGTATTCATTCGTAATTTGAGTGTCAATTTTTTCTTTTTTAGCCGTTTCAAGCACGTTTTTAAGCGCTTTATTGGTTTCGGTGTCTAAACTGATTTTCTCTTGTTTTAAAAAGGTCTTAAACGCAATAAAATCAGCATCTGAAATGGTAGGAATTCCTGAAACGGTTGGGTTTTTATAATACCATTGCGTAGCAAAGTTAAAAATTGCATCTGTTTTAACTACAGCATCCGTAATGGTTGCCATTTTTGTTTCTTCAATTTCTATATCGGGTAAAACACCACCACCATCATAAACCGTTCTTCCTGCTTTGGTTTTGAAGGCAGTGAATTCAGTTTGATTTTTCTTGATTGCTTTTCCGTTTTCGTCTTTTTTCGAATAATCCAAAGCCTGAATACATCTTCCAGAAGGGGTGTAATATCTTGAAATCGTAACTTTAACTTGCGTACCATAAGACAAATCCAATGGACGTTGTACCAATCCTTTTCCAAAACTTCTGGTTCCTAAAATTACACCTCTATCTAAATCCTGAATCGCACCCGCCACAATTTCTGAAGCCGAAGCACTTTTCCCGTCCACAATAACTGCAATCGGAATTTCTAAATCGATAGGTTCGTTTTTGGTACGATATTCTAAATTGTGTTTTGGATTTTTCGATTTTGTGGTTACAATCAATTCGTTTTTAGGAACAAAAAGATTGCAAATGTTAACCGCTTCATGCAATAAACCACCCGGATTTCCTCTTAAATCTAAAATGATTTTGGTAGCGCCTTGTTTTTTAAGTTCTAACAATGCTGCTTTGGTTTCAAAGCTCGCCTTTTCAGTAAATTTCGTTAAAACAATGTAACCTGTATTGTCTTTTAAAAGCGAGAAAAACGGAACTGCTTTAATTTCAACATCATCTAAAATAATAGTTGCGTTCTGCGTTTTTCCTTGACGAATGTATTGAATTTCAACTTTCGTGTTTTTTGCGCCACGAAACAATTGCGAAGCGTCTTCTTTGTATTCTTTTAAGCTAATATCTCCAATTTGAATTACCTCATCACCAGCTTTTAAACCGGCTTTATCGGCTGGAAAGCCTTTGTAAATTTCTTTTAGAAAAACTTTTCCTTCCTTGCGTTGCACCATAGCGCCAATACCAGTGTATTCGCCCGTATTGTTGATTTTGAATTTTAAAACGTCTTGTTCGTTAAAGAAAACTGTGTACGGATCTAATTCTTTCAACATGTTTTTTATGGCGTTATCCATCATTTCACCCGGATTGGTTTCATCCACGTAATTTTGGTTAACGGTTTTGAAAAGTCCAGTAAAGATTTCAATTTGCTTGGCAATTTCAAAAAAGTCGTTCTTGAAACTAACACCCACAAATAAGAAACCCGCAGCCAGAACAGGAATGATAATTTTTCCTCTGAAATATTTTTTCATGTTGAAGTATTGAATTATACTAGTTTACGAAAGTAAAGAATCTTGAGCAAAAATTAAACCAAAAGTGCAATTTACTTCTGCCTTTCGTTGAATTTTTGAAAAAGTTGGATGGTTTTCTCTTCAATTTCTTGATAGGAAAGTCGCTCTTTTGTTTGATAGAAAAACATAAACGCATGTGGTTTTTCTAAATTATCAATCAAAAGATGCTTGTTTAAACGATAGGTTTCGCGCAAAACACGTTTGAAATAATTGCGATCTACCGCTTTTTTAAAGTATTTTTTAGAGACTGAAACACCCATTTTAATGAGTTCCGCATTAGGTTCTGTATTTTCTACATAAACCAAACGTAACGGATATTTTGAAACCGATTTCCCTTCCGAAAACAACAAGTCAATCGTGGTTTTGCTTTTTAATTTTTCGTGTTTGGGATAAGTGAATTTCATGTAGCAAAGTTAGAAAACTTTAAACTAAGATGTGTATTTAAGTTTTAATTCTTCTTGTAGTATTACAAATTTGTAAAAAGTGAAGTTGGAAATTCCAAACAAAATAATGGTTAACATTCTTAAAATTTCATCAGGATAGTAATATTTGTTGATTAAGAAAACTCCAATTTGAATCACAAACAAAATGGCGCTTATAATTAACCAGTATAACCTTTTCTTATCTTGAAAAAGGAAATTATAAGTAGCAATTCCGCCAATGAAAGAAGTTAAAAATCCGTTTACAACCCATGGATAAAAATCTATTTTCACTTCGCTTTCTATCAAAAGTAACGCATATAGATAGATAAAAAAGAAAGGAATAGAAGCTAAAACTATCGCCAACCAATTTTTATTTTCAATACTTTTATAAACGATGATGAAGATTAATATGCGATAAGCAAGTGAAATGATAGCTCCAATAAAATTAAAGAAAGGCGAATTTTCTCTAAAGAATAAATAGGCAAAAAAGAACAAAATTAAAGCACTGAAATAGAGTGTGCTTTTGATTTTTGAAGCAAGAAAATACATTAAAATAAGAAGCGGAATCCGAATACTACCTAACAGAAATTCAAGAATGGGAAATGATTTCAAATCAAAAAAGGAAAAGGCAACAACCACTAAGATGTATAGTATTGTTAATTGTGATACCGTTTTATTTTTATCTAAAATTTCCACCCGATTATATTTTATACTAATTTACTAATAATCAGTAGTAAATTTTTTATTTTCTCATTTTATTTTTTAAACCGTAAAAAATACGCACAAAAAAAGCTTCCTCAATTTGAAGAAGCTTTTCCAGAATCAAAATTCATTCATTATTCAGATAAAACCGCATTGCTTATAACTAAACTTTCCTGAACATGAGTTGGAACCAGTTGATAATTACTAAATTCCAATTTGAATTTTGCTTTTCCTTGTGTTAATGAACGAAGTGTTGAGCCGTAATCTTTGAGTTCGGCTAATGGCACTTCGGAAATAATTTTTTGATAATGACCATCGGTGTCCATACCTTGAATGATGGCTCTTCGTGTTTGTAAATCGCCCATTACGTCTCCGGTGTACGCATCTTCGCAAAGCACCTCAAGTTGATAGTAAGGCTCTAAAAGCTGAGGTCTTGCTCCGTTAAAAGCTTCTTTAAACGCATGAGAAGCGGCTAATTGGAACGAAATATCATTACTATCTACCGCATGCATTTTACCATCGTAAATACAAACGCGAATGTTTTGACAATTAGAACCCGTTAACGGACCTTCGGTCATGGATTGCATGATGCCTTTTTTGATAGCAGTAGCGTATCTATTATCAATAGCGCCACCCACAATACACCAATAGAACGCAAATTTTCCACCCCAAGGCAATTCCTCAATTTCTTTGTTGCGAATGTTTACGCCTTGTGGTTCTGGCATATCATCATAATATGGCTCAATCGTTAAATGAACTTCGCCAAATTGCCCTGCGCCACCGCTTTGTTTTTTATGACGGTATTCGGCTTTTGCGGCTTTAGTTATGGTTTCACGATACGGTACTTTTGGTTCTTCAAAAACGATTTCGATATTGTTTTCATTTTCAACACGATGTTTGATTAAATCCAAATGCAATTGTCCTTGACCGTTAACAATAGTTTGTTTTAATTCCGAAGATTGTTCCACTTTAAAAGTCAAATCTTCTTCTTCAATTTGATGGAATGCTTTAATCATTTTTTCCATATCGGCAAGATTAGCAGTAGCAACCGCTTTTCTAATTCTGCTATCAGGAAATTGCATTTTTCTTACTTTTCTTTCTACACCTTTAGCATTCAATGTGTTGTTTGAATGTCCAAATTTCAATCGAACAGTTACGCCCAAATCTCCTGCAACTAATTTTTCTACTGAAGTTCTTTGTTTACCTTCGGTTTCAAAAATTTGAGTTAGGCGTTCGATTTCATCATTATCGGCATTAGCTAATTCATCGCCAGCATTCAATTCGCCCGAAAGCACTTTGAAATAATAAACCGTTCCTACTTGAGGTTCAGAAAGGGTTTTGTAAATAAAAATGGTGGTTTTGTCTGAAGCATCGCATTTTAATTCGCCTCCATTTTCTAATTTTTGGGCCGGTCTGTCAGCTGGAGATGGCGCAATATCATCAAGGAATCCCATGATTCTTCCACTTCCGATATCTTTTAATCCAGAAGCACAGAAAACTGGAAATATTTGTTGATTAGCAAGCGCAATGGTTAATCCTTTTGCTAATTCTTCTTCATCTAAATTACCTTTTTCAAAGTATTTTTCCATTAAACCTTCTTCATTTTCAGCAGCAGCTTCTACTAATGCATTATGAAGCGCATTTGCTTTTTCTAATTCAGAGGCAGGAATTGGCATTTTTTCTGGTTTTCCACCATTTTCTGGGAAAACATACATCGACATACGAAGCACATCGATAATACTATTAAATTTTTCACCTGAATTGTAAGGATATTGAATCGGAATTACCTTATTCCCAAAGCGATTTACCGCTTGCTCTAAAGTAGTTTCAAAATCTGCTTTTGGTTGATCCATTTGATTGATAACAAAAAAAGCAGGCGTTTGATAGTTTTGAACGTATTCCCAAACAATTTCAGTGCCTACTTCTACGCCAGAAGCCGCATTTAGAAGAATTACAGCGGTATCGGCAACTTTAAGTGAAGAAACTACTTCGCCAATAAAATCATCGAAACCTGGAGTGTCTATGATGTTGATTTTGTTGTTGTGCCATTTAACATGCATTAAGTGACTGTATAGGGTGTTTTCTCTTTCGTGTTCTAAATCGGTAAAATCCGAAATGGTATTGTGATTTTCAACCGAACCACGACGTGGAATTACCCCACTTTCAAATAACATGGTCTCGATAAAGGTGGTTTTTCCAGAACCTGAATGCCCAAGAAATACCACGTTTCTAATGTCTTTGGTTGCAATGCTCATGACTTTATGTTTTTTAAATGAATAACTAATTTTAGTTGCATTTTTAGCACATTAAAATTACGAAAGACAAAACACGCAAATCATGACAATTATCATCTCAACAATTGAAAATGAACACAAAAAAAGCGACCCGAAAGTCGCTTTTAAATTTTATTTTTTTGGAAAGATATTATCTTCTTTATTTACATCTGCCATTAAGTTTTCTGGGTCAATGGTGATGGATTTTATTTTTGCTTTTGGTTTTGCAATTTCAAAAGTGAATGTTGGAAATGCCCAATCCCAACCTTTTAATACATTTCCTTTGATTCCGGCATAGGGATTTGGTTTTTCCCAACGCATTAAGGTGTTTGGAATGTAGAAAAATTCTTTGGTTCCGTCGGTGTATTCTACCATAATGTCTAATGGCATTGGCATTCTTCCTTTTCTTTCAAAAACTACTTTTGTATTAGCGGCATTCGCTTCAGAAACTTCTTTGATCCCGTAATCGATAGTGTTAGTGGTTAATGTCCAATCTAACAAATACCAATCTAAATTAGCACCCGAAACTTTTTCTGCAACACGTTTGATATCGTTTGGAGTTGGATGCGTAAATTTATACTCGTTGTAATATCGTTTGATGGTTTTGTTGAGGTTTTCTTGCCCAATTAAATAACCTAATTGTACTAAAAATACTTCTCCTTTACTATAAGCTGAAATACCATACGCCATATTCAAATCATAACGATCGGCGTGAGTGGATAACGGTTGTTCTTTCCCAGATTTTGCTAAATAAATGTAATTATTATATGCATCTTCATAAGGAACTTCAGGTTTTTTAGGAGGCAATACCTTGTTCATTGCTAAATTAGAAATGTAAGAGGTAAATCCTTCGTCCATCCATTCGTGTTTGGTTTCGTTAGTGGCTAAAACAAATTGGAACCATGAATGTGCCATTTCGTGAGCGGTTACACCAACTAAACTTCCAAAAGATCTATTTCCAGTGATTAAGGTACTCATACCATATTCCATTCCGCCATCACCACCTTGAATAACTGAATATTGTTTGTACGGATAAGGCCCAACGTTTTCATTAAAAAACGCTAGTAATTCCGCAGTTTTAGGTTGCATTTTTTTCCAATTTTCTAAATTCTCTTTCTTGTTTTTGTACAAGAAATGCAATTCTACATTGTTTGGACCTAAAATCATATCGTGAATGAACTCGTTATCCGCTCCCCAAGCAAAATCATGCACGTTTGGTGCGTAAAAATGCCAAGTTAAGGTTTTGGTTTTCTTAGGATAAACGACTTGTACACCTGCATCTTGATAACCATGACCGATTTCGTTTTTGTTTTGTAAATAACCTGTTCCACCAATTGTGTAGGCTTTGTCAATCGTAATTTTTACATCAAAATTTCCCCAAACACCATGAAATTCTCTTGCTATGTATGGATTAGCGTGCCATCCTTCGAAATCATATTCGCATAATTTTGGATACCATTGTGTCATCGATAAAGCCACGCCTTCTTCAGAAATTCTTCCCGAGCGACGAATTTGCAACGGTACTTGACCATCAAAATCTAATGAAAGTGTTGTTTTTTGTTTTGGTAAAATAGGTTTTGCTAAAGTTACTTCTAAAATGGTTCCTTCTACTTTTGTGGTTGCGGCAACACCATCTTGTTTGAAATTAGCGATGTTTAAATACCCAATTTCATTCGGTTTTAAAGTGCTAATTCTACTTTCTTTTACATCTTTACCTTCTTTTTTAAAGGTTTTCACCATTCGCTTATCAGGATCAGAAATGGCTTGAAGTCTTGCGTCCATTTCGCTTCCAGGTTGAAACGCATTATTGTACAAATGATAATACACTTTGTGTAGTGTATCGTTAGAATTGTTGGTATAAACAATTTCTTGTTTTCCAGTATATTGGAATTTTTTCACATCCATTTTCACATCCATTTTATAATCAACATGTTGTTGCCAATAACCTGGATTTGGATTGTTTTGTGCGAAACCAATACAAGAAGTAAGTAAAAAAAGTAATTTTTTCATAATCATTTTTTAAAAAGAAAAACCTACAAGAATTTGAGAACCTGTAGGTTTTGGTTTTACTAAAGTAGTGAAATTTTTATTTTTTCGACATTTTTTCAGCTAATAATAATGCATTGTATGCATTTACGATTCTACCTGATTTTGATGCGTCAGCAAAATTAGCTTTGTGTTTGTCTTCTCCAATAGTTACTGTGTTTTTCAACGGAGTACCACTTTCCATAATAATTTGTTTTACTTGAACTGCAGTTAAGCTTGGATAGTAAGAACGAATTAATGTTGCTACACCTGCTACGTTAGGCGAAGCCATTGAAGTTCCTTGTAAATATTCGTAAGTGTTTAATGGAGTAGTAGCATAAATTTTTTCTCCTGGTGCAAAAATATCAACATTGTTTTTTCCGTAATTAGAAAAATCAGCTACCATTTTGCTTCCATAACTTGGCGCTAAAGCTCCGATAATTAAAACATTTTTTGCATATTCTGGAGAGTTGTCATACGTATCGTTCGGATATTTATTAGTAACATCTAAATCATACGATTCGTTTCCAGCAGCGATAACTACTAAAACGTCTTTCGATTCTGCATATTTGATGGCGTCGATAACCCATTCTTTGTTTTGAGAAAAATATTTTCCAAAAGAACCGTTGATTACTTTTGCACCATTATCTACTGCATAACGAATTCCTAAAGCGATATCTTTATCATATTCATCACCATTTGGAACGGCTCTAACGGTTAATATTTGAGCGTTGTTTGTAACACCATCTCCACCTTTATTGTTCCCTCTAACTTGAGCTACAATTCCAGCAACATGCGTTCCGTGCTTAGCTTCTTTTGGCTCTGGACCAACTACATTGTTGTTTCCATATTTAGTGTCTTTTAAATCGTTTGGATTATCGCCAACGATTTTTCTTCCATCAAAATCAACATTTAAGTTGTAATTTAATTGTCCGTAAACATAGTCTTTATATTCTTCAATTTGTTTGTCGAAATCTGCTTTTGATGTTGTGCTTAAAACTTGCATAAAAACAGCTTTTGGTTGAGCCAAAGATGTTTCAGTCGCAGGAATTGCTTTTACTTCTTCTAATGTGAAATTGCTTTTCTTAAAGTAAGTAGTTAATTGTTTTTCAGCATTTACAATAAAATCTAATTGCTGTTTTTGAGGTGTAAGTCCTTTTAATTCTTCTTCTAATTTTGCTTTCGCTTTATCATAATCTGGAGTTCCAGGACCTTTTTTAACAATACGCGTCATTTCTAATTGTTCGTGAACAGCATTTCCTAAGAAATTCCATCCATGCATATCATCAACGTAACCGTTTTTGTCATCGTCAATTTTATTTCCAGCAATTTCTTTTGGATTGGTCCAAATAACCGCTTTTAAATCTTCGTGGTTGATGTCTACACCAGAATCTACGATTCCTACGATAACTTTTTGTCCTTTTTTGCCCTTAAGTAATTCTTTATAAGCTTTGTCTACACTCATTCCAGGAAGCGTATCTTTTACCAAATCTAAATGACTCCAACGTTGTAAGTCTTTCTCAGCAACTGGAGTTGTTTTTAAAGGTAAATTATCAATATTTTCAACCGGAGTTGATACCATTTTTTGTGATCCACAACTTGCTAAAACAAGTCCTAAAGCTAAGCTTAAATACAGTGGTCTAAAAATTTTCTTCATATTCTCAATTAATTAATTTCAGTTATTGGACTGAAGTGTTTTGTATTTGTTACAGTTATAGTTGTTTTTAACTTTATTTTAAAATGTCTTCACATTTGAAAATTTCTTTTAATCGAATTCCTTTTTCGGTATGTTGAACTGTTATAATTTGATTGTGAGCGTCGTGTTCTAGCCACAAATAATAATTATTGTCGGCAGCGTTATTTAAAAATATTTGCTTTTCATCCATTGACATCAAAGGTCTTGTGTCGTATCCAGTTACATATGGTATTGGAATATGGCCCGCAGTTGGTAGCATATCGGCACAAAAAACAATGGTTTTTCCATTATAATTGATGTGTGGTAACATTTGTTTTTCGGTATGACCATCAGCGTAGAAAATATCGAAACCTAATTCGCTTGAAAAACCAAAATCACTATCAGGGCGATTGATAAATTGTAATTGTCCGCTTTCTTGCATTGGGATTAAATTTTCATGCAAAAATGATGCTTTTTCACGAGCGTTTGGTTTCGTTGCCCATTCCCAATGATTGTCATTAGTCCAAAACTTAGCATTTTTAAAAGCGACTTCGTAACCCGTTTTGTCTTTGTTCCAATTTACACTTCCACCACAATGGTCAAAATGCAAATGCGTCATGAAGACATCAGTAATATCATCGCGATGAAAACCAGCATTTTTTAAGGATTTATCTAAAGAATGATTGCCCCAAAGCGAATAATATCCAAAAAATTTATCCGATTGTTTGTTTCCCATTCCGGTATCAATCAACGTCAATCGGTTTCCGTCTTCAATTAATAAGCATCTCGCAGCAATATCAATTAGGTTATTTTCGTCGGCTGGATTGGTTTTATTCCAAATGGTTTTAGGCACCACGCCAAACATAGCGCCACCATCTAATTTAAAATTTCCAGCTTCAATTGGGTGTAATTTCATGATCAAAACAATTTTCAGCCAAATTACAAAAAATACTATAAATAGAAACTATGAATCTATAAGTTATAAAAATGTTAGCAACTCTTGTAAAAAGCAATTTATGGATTATCTTTGCAGTTAATTTAGACAAAATCAAAATAAGAAATGATTAAAGTATCTGATACAGCAAGTAAAAAAATCATCAGCATGATGCAAGAAGATGGTTTTGATGCAGCCAAAGATTACGTGCGAGTAGGCGTAAAAAGTGGTGGTTGCTCGGGTTTGTCTTATGATTTAAAATTTGACAAAGAAATAGGAGAAAACGATAAAATATTTGAAGATAATAATGTAAAAATTGCCGTTGAGAAAAAGAGTTTTCTTTATTTGGCAGGAACTATATTAGAGTTTTCGGGTGGTTTAAACGGAAAAGGATTTGTTTTTAACAATCCAAATGCACAAAGAACGTGTGGATGTGGAGAGAGTTTCTCTCTATAAATCAAAAGATATGAGTAAATATACTGAAGACGACTTAAAAGTCGAATTAGAAAATAAAGAATACGAATACGGATTTTATACAGAATTGGACTCGGAAACGTTTCCTATTGGATTAAATGAAGACATTGTTCGTGCCATTTCAAAGAAAAAAGAAGAGCCAGAATGGATGACGGAATGGCGTTTAGAAGCTTTTCGTGCTTGGTTAGAAATGGTTGAGCCAGAATGGGCAAATGTGCATTATGAAAAACCAGATTTTCAAGCGATTTCGTATTATTCGGCACCTAAAAAAGCCGATCCAAATAAAAAATTAGAAGACGTTGATCCAGAACTTTTAGCGATGTACAAAAAGTTAGGAATTTCGGTTGATGAACAAAAGAAAATGAACAATGTAGCGATTGATATCGTTGTAGATTCGGTTTCTGTAGCAACGACTTTTAAGAAAACATTAAACGAAAAAGGCATTATTTTCTGTTCGATTTCGGAAGCTATCAAAGAACATCCAGAATTAGTTCGAAAATATTTAGGAACTATTGTCCCGCAGAAAGATAATTTCTATGCCGCTTTAAATTCGGCGGTTTTTTCTGACGGAAGTTTCTGTTACATTCCAAAAGGCGTTCGTTGTCCTATGGAATTATCAACGTATTTCAGAATCAATCAAGGCGGAACAGGTCAGTTTGAAAGAACATTGTTAATTGCGGACGAAGGAAGTTATGTTTCGTATTTGGAAGGTTGTACGGCTCCAAGCCGTGATGAAAACCAATTGCACGCAGCCGTTGTGGAATTAATTGCAATGGACGATGCCGAAATTAAATATTCAACGGTTCAAAACTGGTATCCTGGAAATAAAGAAGGAAAAGGTGGTGTTTATAATTTCGTAACCAAAAGAGGTTTATGCGAGAAAAACGCTAAAATTTCTTGGACACAAGTAGAAACGGGTTCGGCAGTAACCTGGAAATATCCATCGGTAGTTTTAAAAGGTGACAATTCAATTGGTGAATTTTATTCGATAGCCGTTACTAATAATTTCCAACAAGCAGATACAGGAACGAAAATGATTCACTTGGGTAAAAACTCAAAGTCAACAATTATTTCCAAAGGAATTTCTGCTGGAAAATCACAAAATAGTTATAGAGGATTAGTACAAATAGGAGCAAGAGCTGAAAACGCACGTAATTTCTCTCAATGTGATTCGCTTTTAATGGGAAATAATTGTGGCGCACATACTTTTCCATATATCGAAAGTAAAAATGCTTCGGCAAAAATTGAACACGAAGCTACGACTTCAAAAATTGGAGAAGATCAAGTATTCTATTGCAACCAACGGGGAATCCCAACAGAAAAAGCCATAGCCTTAATCGTAAACGGATTCAGTAAAGAAGTATTGAATAAATTACCAATGGAATTTGCAGTGGAAGCCCAAAAATTATTGGAAATTTCGTTAGAAGGCTCTGTAGGATAATCAATCATAAATTAGAATAAATAACACATTTACAAAATGTTACAAATAAAAAACTTACACGCTTCGGTAGAAGACAAAGAAATATTAAAAGGAATCAACCTTGAAATTAAGGCAGGAGAAGTTCATGCGATTATGGGACCAAACGGTGCCGGAAAATCAACGTTATCTTCAATCATTGCTGGAAACGAAAATTACGAAGTTTCTCAAGGAGAAATCTTTTTAGACGGTGAAGAAATTTCAGAATTAGCTCCAGAAGAAAGAGCTCATAAAGGTGTTTTCTTATCGTTCCAATATCCAGTTGAAATTCCAGGTGTTTCGGTGACAAATTTCATCAAAACAGCTATCAACGAAAGTAGAAAAGCCAACGGAAAAGAGGAAATGCCAGCTAACGAAATGCTGAAGTTAATTCGTGAAAAATCAGAATTATTGGAAATGGACAGAAAATTCTTGTCGCGTTCGTTAAACGAAGGTTTTTCAGGTGGTGAGAAGAAACGTAATGAAATCTTCCAAATGGCAATGTTAGAGCCAAAAATCGCAATTTTGGACGAAACCGATTCAGGTTTAGATATCGATGCGTTACGAATTGTGGCTAACGGTGTAAATAAATTGAAAAACGAAAACAACGCGGTGTTAGTCATTACGCACTACCAACGTTTGTTAGATTATATTGTTCCAGATTTCGTTCACGTTTTAATGGACGGGAAAATCGTAAAAACGGGTGGAGCTGATTTAGCTTTAGAGTTAGAAGAAAAAGGTTACGACTGGATTAAAAACGAGTTGGTTTAATTCGTTTCAGGTTTCAAGTTTCAGGTTTTTAGAACCTCATTTATACACACGACAAATTTAATTTTATATACGCCATGGCAACAATTACAAAGTTCGAAGATTTAGAAATTTGGCAAGAAGCTAGAAAATTAGCAAAAGAAGTTTTTATTCTTTCAAAAGAAACAGATTTAAAAACTGATTTTAGATTTAAAGAACAAATAAAAGCATCATCTGGTTCCGTAATGGATAATATTGCTGAAGGTTTTGAAAGAGATGGAAATTTGGAATTTCGCCAATTTTATCTGTAGCAAAAGGTTCGGCAGGAGAAACCAGATCTCAAATTTATAGACTTTATGATTGCGAGTATATTTCGGAAGAACAGTTTAAAGATTTGAAGAATAAATATGAAAACTTAAGCGGTAAAATTAAAAATTTCATCACTTATTTAAACAAGAAAGATTTCAAAGGAAACAAGTTCCAATAACCTGAAACTTGAAACCTGAAACAAAATATTGGACAATGGAATTAAAAGATAAAATGTTAGCTTCTTTCATGGCCTTTGAAGAAAAAATCAAAGACAATGAAGATTTGCACGAAGTTCGAAATCACGCCATAAAAAATTTCGAAAACAAAGGTTTCCCTACTAAAAAAGAAGAAGCTTGGAAATACACGTCGTTAAATGCGATTTTGAAAAATGATTTTTCGGTTTTCCCAAAGAAAGAAAATGCAATCGAATTTAAAGACGTAAAAAAGTATTTCTTACACGAAATTGACACTTACAAAGTAGTTTTTATTGACGGAATTTTTAGTTCGTTTTTGTCTTCTACAACGCACGACGGTTTAGATGTTTGTTTGATGGCTTCGGCTTTGAGCAAACCTAAATATAAAATGGTAATTGATACGTATTTCAATCAAATTGCAAGTAAAGAAGAGAGTTTGACTTCTCTAAATACCGCTTTTTCATTGGAAGGTGCGTATATCAATATTCCAAAAAGTAAAGTGGTTGAAAAGCCTATCGAAATCATCTATTTCTCAACCGGAAATGAAGCGGCTTTGATGGTACAACCTCGAAACTTAATTATCGTAGGTGAAAACGCTCACGTGCAAATCGTAGAACGTCATCAAAGTTTGAATTCTAATCCAGTTTTAACGAATTCGGTTACCGAAATTTTCGCTCAAAAACGTGCGATTGTAGACTATTATAAAGTTCAAAACGATGTGCAAACTGCGAATTTGATTGACAATACTTACATTGCGCAAAAGCAAGAGAGTAGAGTAGCAGTACATACGTTTTCGTTTGGTGGAAACATCACCAGAAACAACTTGAATTTCTATCACCAAGGAGAACGAATCGATTCAACGTTAAAAGGAATTACCATTATTGGCGACAAACAACACGTAGATCATTATACTTTGGTACAACATGCAACTCCAAATTGCGAAAGTCACCAAAACTATAAAACGATTTTGCACGATAACTCAACCGGAGTTTTCAATGGAAAAATCTTCGTAGAAAAAGAAGCGCAAAAAACCGATGCATTCCAACAAAATAACAACATTTTAATTGGCGATAAAGCGACTATAAACGCAAAACCACAATTGGAAATTTTTGCCGATGATGTAAAATGTTCACACGGTTGTACGATTGGACAATTAGACGAAAGTGCGATGTTTTACATGCAACAACGCGGAATTCCGAAAAAAGAAGCGAAAGCTTTATTGATGTATGCGTTTACAAGCGAAGTAACCAACAGCATCAAAATACCAGAATTAAAAGCTAAAATCGGTAGAATTATTGCTGATAAATTAGGAGTTAATATGGGATTTGATTTGTAGTATATAAAGCCGCTTTATTGCGGTTTTGTTTTATAAAAAATAAAAAATATCAATATGTTTGATGTTCAAAAAGTAAGAGCTGATTTTCCCATTTTATCGCAAAAAGTAAATGGCAAACCCTTGGTCTATTTTGATAACGGAGCTACTTCGCAAAAGCCGCAAGTGGTTATCGATGCTATTTCTAAATATTACAGTGAAATCAATGCGAATATTCACCGTGGTGTGCATACGTTGAGTCAATTGGCTACGGATGCTTATGAAGTGTCGCGAAATACGATTCAAAATCACTTAAACGCAAAACACAATCACGAAATCATTTTTACTTCGGGAACGACTTTCGGAATTAACTTGGTGGCGAATGGTTTTGCAAGTTTATTAAAAGCAGGCGATGAGGTGATGGTATCCGCTTTGGAACACCATAGTAACATTGTGCCTTGGCAATTTTTATGTGAAAAAACTGGAGCAAAGTTGGTCGTAATTCCAATGAATGAAAAAGGAGAATTAATCATTTCAGCATTCGACAAATTACTTTCCGAAAAAACTAAAATTGTAACAGTTAATCACATTTCAAATGCATTAGGAACGGTTAACCCAATTGAATACATCATTAAAAAAGCACATGGAGTAGGAGCAGCTGTTTTAATCGATGGAGCACAAGCAACTCCTCATTTACGTCCAGATGTGCAAGCATTGGATTGTGATTTTTATGTGTTTTCGGGACATAAAGTTTGCGGACCAACAGGCGTTGGAATTTTGTACGGAAAAGAAGAATGGTTGCGAAAATTGCCACCCTATCAAGGTGGAGGCGAAATGATTGCCGAAGTAACATTCGAGAAAACAACTTACGCTGATTTACCACATAAATTCGAAGCCGGAACTCCAAATATCGAAGGTGGAATTGTTTTAGGAACCGCAATTGATTATATGAATGCAATTGGTTTTGATAATATTGCAGCTTACGAACAAGAATTATTAGATTACGGAACCAAAAGATTACAAGAAATAGAAGGTTTAACGATTTACGGAACGAGTGAAAATAAAGCTTCAGTCATTTCGTTTAATATCGATGGTATTCACCCGTATGACATTGGCACAATTATAGATAAGTTAGGTATAGCGGTTAGAACCGGTCATCATTGCGCCCAACCTATTATGAATTTTTTCAATATTCCTGGAACGATAAGAGCAAGTTTTGCTTTTTATAATACCAAGGAAGAAATTGATATCTTTGTAGAAGCGGTTAAAAAAGCGCAAATGATGTTATCTTAAAAAATGTTATTATGAAATTATTCGCATTAGTTTTTAGTATGATGAGTTTTTTTACCAGTTGTAAGTGTAAAGATGCCACAATCCAAGATGAAGAAAAAATTGTAAATACGGAATCAAATTTGGAAAATCAAATTTTAAACTTACCGGTTGTGGTTTATCAAGAAACGACAAGAGGAATGTACCGAAAAATATCAATCAACGAAGGGAAAATTTTTGTTGTTACTGCTCATGGTGCAAAACCAGCTTTTTGGGAATTAAAAAAAGAAGATTATAAAAAATTATTGGATTTATATCAAAAAATTGATTTGAACGGTTTAAGTTCTTTAAAAGACCCAACTCAAAAACGATTCTATGATGGAGCACCAATAGCAACATTATCGTTTACTAATGAAAAAGATACGTACACTTCTTCTGAATTTGATGGAGGTTTTCCTCCAAAAGAGATAGAAGCTTTTGTAAATGAGTTAATAGTAGTTGCCGAAAAATTAAATAAATAATGACCATTAAAGATATACAAAACGAAATTGTAGATGAGTTTTCGATGTTTGACGATTGGATGCAACGTTATGAATACATCATTGAATTAGGAAAATCTCTTCCTTTAATTGATGAACAATATAAAGTAGATGAAAACATCATCAAAGGGTGCCAATCAAAAGTTTGGGTTCATGGTGAAGAAAAAGATGGAAAAATTGTTTTCACAGCAGATAGTGATGCGATTTTAACTAAAGGAATTATTGCTATTTTAATCCGAGCGTTTTCAAACCAAACACCAGCAGCAATTTTGGATGCTAATACCGATTTTATTGACGAAATAGGATTAAAAGAACATTTATCACCAACAAGAGCGAACGGTTTGGTTTCAATGATAAAACAAATAAAAATGTATGCTTTGGCATTTGAATCGAGAAGATAGTTATGAAAAAAGACAAGTATTTATTTTTTGCTTTAATTTTTTTTAATTTCCTTTTTTCTCAAGAGAAGATAGATAAAAATAAAGAAGATAAAATTTATTTTACCTATTTAAAAAAATCTAATTATAGAATCAAGGATTCAAATGTTTATGGTGATTCTTTAATGTTTGCTATTGATTTTCCATACCTTAAACCAAGAAAAACAAAGTTTTCAAACGATTCGTTGAATAGTGAATTTTTCTTACCCGTTAGTAGTTTTAAAAATGAAAATAAAACTAAGCTTGTGGGTATTCTTTATCATTCTAATGAACAAATAGAAGGTGTATATGACACAAAAAAAAATAAAACAACATTACAGATTAAAAGAGATGATTTTGAATTAAAAAATCTTTTTAGAACACATTTTAATGAAAATTATCAAAAATTTAAATATACTATAATACTAGATTATAATAAGCAAAAAATTTATTACAAATATCCATCTTCATCGTATTCTTTTAACTTTTCTGAAATGTTTAAAAAAATTGAATATAATGATGATACATTTCTAGAAGGAAATTATTTAAGCCAAACTAAAGAATATATTCAAAATAATAAGGTGCTTTTTAACAACAAACTTAACCCAAAAATAGGTACGGATATTATTTTTTCGAATCAGAAATTTGGTTTAATTAAAATCGTAACTGTTTTTGAGACAGTCGAATTATTAACAGAAAATAATTAAAATAATGGAAGAATTTAACGATACAATCAACTTAGGCGAAGACGTTGTCAAAGTTTTAAAAGGAATTTTTGACCCAGAGATTCCAGTAGATATTTACGAATTAGGTTTAATCTACGATGTGATGATTAATGAAGATAACGATGTAAAAATCTTAATGACGCTAACTTCACCTAACTGCCCAGTAGCGGAGACTTTACCTCAAGAAGTTGAGGAAAAAGTAAAATCTATTGATGCTGTAAAATCATGCGAAGTAGAAATTACTTTTGATCCGCCTTGGAGCAAAGATTTAATGAGCGAAGAAGCAAAATTAGAATTAGGAATGTTGTAAAATTTGTTTAATGTTTCAAGTTACAGGTTGTTCAACTTGAAACTTGAGACTTGAAACTTTTCAAATGGACGAAATAGTAAATAAAGTTGCGCAAAGTTCTTTGATGGTATTCGATTTAGAAGATTACTATCCAGATAATCATGTAGTAGATTTAGATATTTCGCAATGGTTGTTGGAAGGATTCATTTTAAAAGAATCTGATTTTAGAGCACAATTAAAAAACAACGATTGGTCTCAATTTGAAGACAAATATGTTGCTTTGTATTGTTCAACAGATGCTATTTTGCCAGCATGGTCATTTGCTTTAGTTTCGGTTTATTTAGCGCCCCATGCTTTAAAAGTAATTCACGGAAATAAAGAATTAGCAGTTATCGAATGGTATCAAGATATTTTGAACAAACTCGATTATACCGATTATTTTCAAAAACCAGTAATTTTGAAAGGTTGTTCTAAAAAATCGGTACCCAATCAAGTATATACTTTAGCGATTCAAAAATTAATGAAAGTTGCTAAAAGCGTCATGTTTGGCGAAGCTTGTTCAGCAGTCCCATTGTTTAAACAAAAATAAGTACCTTTGCGCCTTTAATTTTAAAAATTTAAGGAATGAAAAGACTTTTTTTATTGATACTATTTGTTTCATCGGTTAGTATTGCTCAAGAAACAACAGTTGATACAACAAAACATTGGACCAGAAAAGGCGTTTTTACCTTTTTAGCTAATCAATCTTCTTTTAGTAATTGGCAAGCGGGTGGTCAAAATAACTTCGCTGGAAATGTTGGATTTAATTATGATTTCAATTATAAAAACGGCGATTGGAATTGGGATAACAAATGGATTGTTTCTTACGGTTTAACCAAAATTAAAGGAGCTGATACTCAAAAAACCGACGATAGAATTGAATTGAATTCTCTTTTAGGAAAAAAGGCTTCTGGTGAGTGGTTTTATTCTGCCTTTTTCAATTTCAAAACACAAATGGATACAGGTTTAGATCCAGCAACTCAAACTGTAAAAATTTCACATTTCTTTTCACCTGCCTTTTTTCAATTTGGACCAGGTATGTTATGGAAGAAAAGTGATAATTTAAAAGTAAATATTGCACCAGCAACTTCAAAATTAATTGTAGTTCACGATCATTTTACAGAATTTGGTTCGTCTTTTGGAGTAGAACAAGGAGAAACAACTCGATATGAATTAGGAGCCGCGGTTAATGGTTATTATAAATTCAATATCATGGAGAATGTTTCGGTAGAAAACATCTTGAATTTTTATTCTAACTATTTAGAAGATCCGCAAAATGTTGATATTGATTACCAGTTGAACATTGTGATGAAAATCAACAAATACTTATCTACAAACTTTGCGTTTCAAACGATTTATGATGACAATGCATTTAGAGGCTTTCAAACCAAACAAATTATTGGTTTAGGTGTGAATTATGGTTTCTAATTCAAAATAGCTTAAATAAAACAAAAAGACCTCAATTGAGGTCTTTTTTTATTCATTTTCAACAGCATCTTTATAATCTGGATATAAAAACTTGTTGTATGGAAATCGAGTAATATGAATTTCTCTGACTGCTTCGTAAACCTTTTCTCTAAATTCTTCAAAGTTGGCTTTTTCGGTTGCCGAAATAAATAAAGTGTTGTTTTCACCTAGTTTGCTCATCCAGGTTCTTTTCCAATCTTCCAAAGTGTAATGTTTAGTTGTCTTTTCAACACTCAAATCGTTTTCATCAAAATAAACGGATTTAAAAGCATCAATTTTATTAAAAACCATAATAGTCGGTTTATCAGCACTTTTAATATCTAATAAAATTTTATTTACTGATGCAATATGGTCTTCAAATTCAGGATGTGAAATATCAACCACATGAAGTAATAAATCTGCTTCTCTAACTTCATCTAACGTACTTTTAAACGATTCAACTAATTGTGTTGGTAGTTTTCTAATAAAACCAACCGTGTCGCTTAAAAGAAACGGCAAATTCTTAATTACAGTTTTACGAACTGTTGTGTCAAGGGTTGCGAACAGTTTATTTTCTACAAACACATCACTTTTCCCAACAGCATTCATTAAAGTTGATTTTCCAACATTGGTATAACCCACCAAAGCAACACGAACCATGGCACCACGATTACTTCGTTGGGTTGCCATTTGTTTGTCGATAACTTTAATTTTATCTTTCAGTAATGATATTCTATCGCGTACTATACGACGGTCGGTTTCAATTTCAGTTTCACCGGGACCGCGCATTCCAATTCCCCCTTTTTGACGTTCTAAGTGCGTCCACATCCCAGTTAAGCGAGGTAGTAAATATTGACATTGGGCTAATTCTACTTGTGTTCTTGCATAAGAGGTTTCCGCTCGTTGCGCGAAGATATCTAAGATAAGATTGGTTCTATCTAATACTTTACAGTCTAATTCTTTGGTGATGTTTTTGGATTGAGATGGCGTTAATTCGTCATCAAAGATTACAGTTGTGATATTGTTGTCTTTGATGTAATATTTAATTTCTTCTAATTTACCAGTTCCAACAAAAGTTTTCGGATTTGGTTTGTCCATTTTTTGGGAAAAACGTTTTACAACTGTTCCTCCAGCTGTAAAGGTCAAAAACTCCAATTCGTCAAGATATTCGTTTAGTTTCTCTTCACTTTGGTTTTGCGTAACAATTCCTACTACTATTGATTTTTCAAAGTCAATAACTTCTTTCTCTAACATAATCGTTCTTTAAGAATACAAAGGTACGAAATAGCAAGCATAAAAAAAGCGACTCAAATCGAGTCGCGTTTGTTTTTATAGAAATTGTAATTAGTTGATTACAATATTGTCTAATTGCATTGTTGTAGTTGGACCACCAGTACCATTTCCAACATATTCAAATACGAAGAAACCGTTACCAGTAACTCCAGCAGGAATGTTGTAAACACCACTTGGAGTAAAAGAAGCAGGATAACCACTTGGTAAACCTGGTGAAATGGTAAAACTAGATGTAATGTCTATTAACGTTGCTGAGGTAATTTGTGTCCCCGGAACATAATTAGTTGTGTAATATACTTTTAAAACATTTCCATTTGCAAAACCAGCTTTTGTTTCGAATGAAAGCGTATTTGCTGCTGTCATATTAACAGGAACAATAAACAATGATCTGTTTGCTTCTGGTGTTCCTCCAAAAGAAGACATCTGAATGTAAGTATTAGATGGTGTTCCAAATACTTTTCTTTCCCAATATCTACTTCCAACTGCAGCATCATTAATGTATTTTGGGAAGTTTCTTTGATTTGTAGTTGTATATGAAGTGAAAGGCTCATTTAGAGTTGCATCATAAACAATTGCTGAACCTCCAATTGGTGGAGAAGAATCAAACCTTGGATTAGTTAAATTTACATCATTAATAGTTCTTACCATAAATTGGAAGTCACTGTTGTATTTTGTTAATACACCTCTGATTTTTCCACTTAAAGCAGGGATTTGATTTCCAGAAAAATTTGCGAACTCACTAACACGAACAAAAATTCTATTTCCAGATTGATCAATTATTTCATGATTAGTAGCACCACCAATATTACTTGGATAAGTTGGGCTTGTAAAGTTTAATGCAGGATAATTATCATCATAATACTTACCGCCAACTGAACCATCTGTAAACTGAACAGCATCAAATTCAATCAACATGTTGGTGTTTAGATTGTTTTTTGCTTGTGCAATAGTCATTCGTTTTACAATTGTTTCTTCATCAACTTTTGTACAAGAACGATTTATTACATTTTCATATTCTACACCAGAAATTCTTCCTACTCTGTCATCACTAGGATTGTCAGGAGTGTCATTATTGTATAATGAACCAATTTCTAAAGAAGCAATTTGACTATTGTTATGAAAATGTCTATTTTTCATATTAATAGTAACTTTTCTACCAGGCTCAAATTTAGTATATAAGTTGTATGCATCAACTGGCATAGTAAATCCTTTGTTTCCATCAAGAGAAATTAATGAAATAGACTTGTAGAAGTTTCCACCTTCATCACTTGAAGTAACATAAGCTTCAATAAAATCATCATTTGTGTATTGCTGCGCAGTTGCATTTGCTAAAGTTGCAATTTCTTGAACTGTTTTTGTTGCAGTAATATCTACACATTCTCCTGATAAATCAGGACTACCATAATCGTCACCGTTTACACAACCAACAAGAGCTGAAAGTAAACCGACAGTTAAAATAAGTTTTAAATTTTTCATAGCTATTAATTTTTGAGAATTAGTATGTTGTCAACTTCCCAAGTTGTTGAGGCACTACTTGTTGAAGTATATCTGAATGCAATACGTACATTTCCACCAACAAATGAAGAGATATCAATGTTCCCAGAATTTGTCCAAACGAAAGAGGCTGTATTAGTATCTAATGTAGCCGATAAATTTGTCCAAGTTGCAGCATTTGGATTTCCTGTAGTATAATCAGTAGAAATTTTGATTTCTAATGGGTTACCTGTAAATCTTGAAGCTGTTTGGAATGTTAACATTGCTCCTTCTTCTGAACTTAAATCAATTTCAGGAGAAATTAACCAGTCTTCGTTAACATTATTCGAACCCGAAGCAAATCCAGACATTACAGCACAACTACCAGGATTTCCAAATTGAGTATCTAGTCTCCATTCTTGCGCGCCTGTTACACTGATTTTTGTCCAATCATTCCAATTCGTTTCGAACCCCTCACTAAAAAGAGGCACATTTAAGGTAGGAATAACATAATCATCATCTCCTACACAACTTGTTAAAGCACTTGTACTAAGTGCTAACAAGAAAATTGATTTTAAAAAATTATTTTTCATAGTAAATTTTTTTAGAAATTAATGTAGAAGTTAACAAAGAATGTTCTTCCATAACCGTAAAAATATTTAGGTCCAAAAGCACGAGTTCCACTTGCTAAATCCTGCTGTAAATCTGGGTAAGTTGCCTTACGAGATTGTTCAAATCCACCTGTTTTATATTGGATATCAAAAACGTTGTTAATAGATGCGAAGAAACCAACAGTATTACGATTAGCTTTGCTAATTCTCCAAGATTTTCCACCTGTTAAGTTTACAAGTGTAAAACCATCAAATTCTTCTTGTTTTAATACTTCTCTAACATTTTCTTCAGTTGCTCCTGGGAATGATACACCAGAATTGTCAAGACTAAAGTTGTCGGTTCTTAAAACACTTGAAACATCTAAATAAGTGTTTCCTAAATAGTTTACATTTGCTCCAATCCACCAGAAGTTAGGGTCTCTATATTCTAAACCAAAAGAAGCAGCTGTTTGTGGCATGCCAGGTTGGCGGTAATTTTTTAAATATACAGTTCCAAAGTCTGTAATTGGATCGTTTCCTGTAGCAGCAATATTGTCGTCATTCGTTTTCAGTTTTGCGTTGTCTGAATAAATGTATTGTCCGTAAGACGCAGCAGCAGTTGCTTTAATAGTTGAAGTAATTTGGTATTCTAAACCTAATTCAACTCCCATATTTTGTTTTTCGATTCCAGTAACGATTTCACTTACGAATGAATCTTCGTCCCCTTCAGTATCACCAATGTTTTCTGCATAGAAAAATGAAATTTCTGTAGCGTCTTGAATTTTTGAGTAAAAACCTGTTAAACGACCTTTAAATTTAGGTGCTCTAATGATGTAACTACCATCTGCACTAACTACAGATTCGCTAGTAATGTCTGGAGTAATTACATTATTCAAACGTGCATTAGAAAATGAATTTCTTAATGTTGGCGCTTTAGTCATGTAAAGTCCATTAAAGTCTAATAAGTGTCTACCTGTAAGTTTATAAGTTAAACCTCCTTTGAAACCAAAGTTTTCAAAAACAATTCTATCGCTTTTTCCAAATGAGTTGTCTGCATAAATACCATTTCTATAAATACCTTCTCTTTGGTATTCAGTTCTAGAAAATGATTGAGCTAAATAAAAGTCTGCTTTGTCATAAGTAAACTTAAATTGAGTAAATCCATCAAAAGTTAAAGCATGTAATAAATAATTGTAACCATATTTATCACCTTCTACAACTTGTCTGTTTGGATTATTTAAGTCTGGTTGTGAAGCATCTCCTGTAAAAAATTGATCTACATCAGAGAAATATTGACCTCCTAATAAATCTAATACGTTTTGGAAATTGTGAGATCTTAACTTTCTGAAGTTAGCTCCAGCATTTAAACTTATATTATCAGAAAGGTTTGAATTTAAAATAGTATTTGCACTTAATAAATTATCATCTGTTCTGTCTTCATACAATACATAAATACTTCTTCCTGCATTTGCACTATTTTGATTAGCTAAATACATTGCAGTCCAATCAATCTGACTATTAGCTAAGAAATAATCTCTAGCAATATCTGCTTGTGGATAGTTTGGTTGCCAAACACCAGAAGCTGTGTGATAATTCAAATAATAACTTGGTAAATTTCTGTAGTAAGTTGGATCTGGATTATTACCACCTTGAAAGTCTAGTCTTGAATTCCCGATACGACCTGTTTGGAATGCAACATTTGTATTTAATGTCGTTTTTTCAGATAATTTCCAGTAATGTGATAACATAGTAATAGGTTCTTCTAAATCTTTATCTCTAGAATTACGTTTTTTACCATCTTGCCATCCCCAGTAAGAGTTGTATTCAACACCCATTAAATCAGTTACTTCTTTAGTGTTTGGTGAATTTTTACCTCTACTGTTTTGAGCGTAGATTGCAGTTAAGTTTAAACTATGTTTGTCATTAAACTTTTTCTCAACACTGGCAAACAACGAATTTGCAGCATAATCTGTTCCTTCAAAATAACCTTCTTGAGCCCATCTTCTTGATGCTGAAACCACAAACGCCCATCCGTCTTTGTTCATTCCTGAAGCATGAGTTCCCATTAATCTCCAGCTATAGTTAGTATTCGTTCCAGACATCGAAATTCTTGAACCTGGACGGTAAAAAGAAGCTCTTGTGTTAATTTCTTGTGTTCCTAAAGGCCCCCCAAAAGTGTAGTCTGAAGGTTTAGAACCCATTGTAAATTCTTGGTTTCTAGTGGCGTCATTTAATCCACCCCAGTTTCCCCATTGTGGTCTACCATCGTATATTTTATTCATTACGATACCATTTATCATTGTGGTACCATTTTCATTGTCTAAACCTCTAATTCTAAAACGCGCTTGACCCCAGTTGAAAGCAGCTGCTTGCTGATAAGTATCTCTTGTAGCTTGTAATAAACCTGCCGTACTTTCAGAGCCACTGTTATCATCACCTAAGTCGTTTTCTGTAATTGTAACTAAACTTAATTGTTGTTCAGAAGTAATGTCTTCCTCTAATAAAACAACGCCTAAATCGATAGCCTCTCCAGTAGTTGCCTCAATCACAAGAGTTTGTTGGATATATCCCGAAGTTTTGATAATCAATACTTGATCACCTGAAGGGATAGTTTGGAATACAAAGTCACCATTGAAATTAGTCAATACGGTTTGAGTCGTGTTTCTAATTTCAGCAACTACGTTTTGTAATGGTTTTTGACTTTTAGCATCGATAACCTTACCTTTTAAGGCTGGATTTTGCTGTGCAAAAACAAAAACGGCTTGCAGCACTAGTAAAGTGCTCAATACAAGTTTTTTCATAAAGAATATTATTATTAATACTTATTTAACGTTAAGTGGTTTAAAACTTAACAGCCTGCAAATGTATAACTTTTAATAATATTATTTACCTTTGGCACCCAATTTGTAATAAACTTGATATTAATATAACATTTGATTTATGAAAATTAAACACCTTTTGGTCGTATTTACCGTGATTTTATCTGTAAATAGTGCTTTTTCTCAAGATAAAAAATTTAAAGTGCATACGGTTGCATTTTATAATTTCGAGAACTTATTTGACACAATTAATGATCCAGACACTTACGATGAAGAATATACGCCAGTAAATGGTTGGAATTCAAAAAATTATAAAAAGAAATTAGATAACCTAAGTCGTGTTCTTATCGAGTTAGGTACTAGCGAAGCTCAAAAAAACTCTCCAGTTATTATTGGCGCTTGCGAAATTGAAAATAGAAGAGTTTTAGAAGACTTAGTGAAACATCCTACTTTAATAAATAAAGGATATAAAGTTGTTCACTTTGATTCTCCAGATAAACGTGGAATTGATGTTGGGTTTTTATATCAAGAAAAACATTTTCAACCTACAAGTTATATAAATGTTCCGTTATACGTTTATGAAACAGAATCTGCATCTGATAAAAAAGACAAAAAAGAAGAGGAAGAGGTGGAAGAAAATGTAAACTACGATAAAAAAACCAAAAGAATTTATACACGTGATCAACTTTTAGTTACAGGTTTATTAGATGGGGAAGAAATTAATGTAATTGTAAACCACTGGCCATCACGTTCTGGAGGTGAAAAAAGAAGTAGCCCTTATCGCGAAGCAGCTGGTAGATTGAACAGAAAAATCATGGATTCTATTATCAAAATCAACCCAAATGCTAAGTTTATTACTATGGGAGATTTAAATGACGGAGCTTACAACAAAAGTGTAAAACAAGGTATCGGTGCTAAACTGAAAAAAACAGAATTAAAAGAGCCAAGAGATGTTTACAATCCATTTGAGCAAATGGCAAAAGAGGGACATGCTTCTTTATTCTACAGAGATTCAGGAGATATTTTCGATCAAATTATGGTAAGTCAACAACTGGTTCCAGCCGATAATAATGATTATGGTTCATTTAAATATTGGAAAGCAGGTATTTATAACAAGCCTTTCTTAATTCAAAAAACAGGACAATGGAAAGGATATCCACTTCGTAATCAAAACGGAGTTCCAGGATTTTCAGATCACTTTCCAGTTTATATTTATTTAGTAAAAGAAGTGAAGTAATTCCAATCATAATAATTTAATAAGGTTAGTTTGCAATAAAATGCAGCTAACCTTTTTTCTTTTTAGTAACTTTACCTTTTTAAATTGCATAAGATGAAAATTAAAAAACCATTTAATCTTAATCATTGGATTGAAGAAAACCGACAGTTTTTGAAGCCACCGGTTGGAAACAAAACCATTTATGATGAATCTTCAGATGATTATATTGTTATGGTAGTGGGTGGACCCAATGCGCGAAAAGACTATCACTACAATGAAACAGAAGAGTTGTTTTATCAATTAGAAGGTGAAATTACCATCTATGTTCAGGAAGATGGTATAAAGAAAGCAATGAAATTAGGACCAGGCGATATGTATTTGCATCCTGCTAAAGTACCGCATTCACCAGCAAGAACAGCTGGTTCAGTGGGATTGGTAATCGAAAGAAAACGCGCTGGAAAAGGATTCAATGATGGTTTACTTTGGTTTTGTGATAATTGCAATCATAAATTACACGAAGTATATTTCGAATTACACGACATTGAAAAAGACTTTCTTCCACATTTTAGTACGTTCTACAATTCGGAAGAGAAAAGAACATGTAAAAAATGTGGTACTGTAATGGAAACCAATCCTAAGTTTACGACTAAGAAATAGTTAAAAAACAGCTGTGTAACTTGAGACACATAATTATTAAAATATATTTTTTACATTTGTAAAAATTTAACAAAAACCGAATAAAAAGTTATAAAATGATATCTGAAGCAGCAATTCAATTTGGTATGCAAGAAGCTTTGCAACAATTAGGCATTAAAGAAATTAACGAAGGAACTTCTACTGGAACAAAGTGGTTTTCTAACGGAAAAATCATCGAATCATATTCACCAGCAACAGGAGATTTGATTGGAAAAGTAAAATCTTCAACAAAAGAAGATTACGAAACAGCAATGAGTGCTGCAGAAGAAGCTTTCAAAACATGGCGTTTGGTTCCGGCTCCAAAAAGAGGGGAAATCGTGCGTCAAATGGGAGAAGAATTACGTAAACATAAAGAAGCATTAGGAAAATTAGTGTCTTTTGAAATGGGTAAATCGTATCAAGAAGGTCTTGGAGAAGTTCAGGAAATGATTGATATCTGTGATTTCGCAGTAGGTTTATCACGTCAATTACACGGATTAACGATGCATTCAGAGCGTCCAATGCACAGAATGTATGAGCAATGGCATCCGTTTGGAATTGTTGGAATCATTTCGGCTTTCAACTTCCCGGTAGCAGTTTGGTCTTGGAACACGATGTTAGCTTGGATTTGTGGTGATGTTTGTATTTGGAAACCAAGTTCAAAAACGCCTTTATGTGGTGTAGCATGTCAAAACATCATTCAAACGGTATTAGAAAGAAACAATTTACCAGAAGGAATCAGCTGTTTAGTGGTTGGTAACGAATCGGGTGATTTAATCAATAACGACAAACGTATTCCATTAGTATCGTTTACAGGTTCTACAAGAATTGGTCGTCACGTATCAAAAACGGTAGCTGAGCGTTTTGGAAATACCATTTTAGAATTAGGTGGAAACAACGCGATTATCGTTTCTCAAGAAGCTGATTTATCAATGGTATTGGTAGGAGCGGTATTTGGAGCGGTAGGAACAGCAGGTCAACGTTGTACTTCAACTCGTAGATTAATTGTTCACGAAAGTGTTTACGATAAAACATTAGACGTTTTAGCTAAAGCGTATGCACAGTTAAAAATAGGAAATCCATTAGACGCTAACAATCACGTGGGACCACTTATCGATAAAGGTGCGGTTCAAGACTATTTAGATGCGATTGCAAAAGCGAAAGCTGAAGGCGGAAGAGTAATTGTAGAAGGTGGTGTTTTAGAAGGAAAAGGATACGAAAGTGGTTGTTATGTAAAACCATGTATTATTGAAGCTAAAAACGAGTTCGAAATCGTACAACACGAAACTTTTGCTCCAGTTTTATATGTAATGAAATACAGCACAATTGAAGAAGCGATTGCTATGCAAAATGCAGTTCCTCAAGGATTATCTTCTTCTATCTTTACTAACAACATGAGAGAAATGGAATTATTCCTTTCTGCTGCGGGTTCTGATTGTGGTATTGCTAATGTAAACATTGGAACTTCAGGTGCTGAAATTGGTGGTGCTTTTGGCGGTGAAAAAGAAACAGGTGGTGGCCGTGAATCAGGTTCTGATGCATGGAAAGCTTACATGAGAAGACAAACTAACACCATTAACTACGGTACAGCGTTACCGTTGGCTCAAGGTATTAAGTTTGATTTTTAAAATAAGTGATTAGTGAAAAGTAATTAGTGATTAGTTACTTTTTGGATATAGAAAAACCCTGCAAGATGATTGCAGGGTTTTTTGTTTATTTAAATTGATTTTTTATTCAGTTCCAAATAATTTTCCGTTGAATGTATGGGTACAACAATCACAGAATGGTTTCATGTCAACAGCTTTTAAATCGGCATTACAAAGCTGTAACACCCCATTTTCATCAACATATAAACCAGAAAAATAAGAAGATTCACCAATTCCGATGTAATCTTTTTTATCTTCTTCTCTTAAAGCTACCATGGAAAAAATAGGATTTGTTTTATCTAATCTAGACTTAGCTTCACTAAAAACTTCATCCCAGTTTTTACCTACTTTTGACAACAAAAATCTAAATAGAGGTGTATAATCTAATCCTCTTTCGGTTTTACCAGACATTTTTCCTTTAGTTTGCTCTAAAGTTTCCTTCTTTTTGTTTCTTGTGTTTTTAAAGTCGCTACCAAAATTATGGTGTACATTAAAAGTTTTGGTATTTACTTTTCTAAATAATTTTGACTTTTCTTTATTCATAAAGATAAAAATACAAATTATTATTGTGTTATACTAGTTGTCTAAAGTTTTCCAAAAAATAATAATTATAGAAAGAAGAAAAAAGTAAAACCAAAACCCCACAAATCAAATTTGCAGGGTTTTCTTAATACTTTAAGATTTGTATTAGTCAAAAGATATTCGAGCCATACGCATGATGTGTTTTTAATTTATTTAGCGTATTAGAACTAGCTTTTAAATAACTAAAAACAAAAAATCCCGATTCGTGAGAATCGGGATTTTTTTATTATGTTTTAAAATATATATTAATCTAAATAATAAATGTAACCTACATGAAACCATAAGTTCCAGTCGTTCGCTTTGTTTTCTGTATAAATTTCAGGATTAGGATTTAAACCGTCAACCCAGTCAGAAAAATAATATTGCCATCTTACTTCAGCAAATAAATCAGATAATTCAGTTAATTTATAACGTGTTCCAACACTTGAAACAACCGACCAAGTACTACCACCTTCTTTAGACCAAGCTCCGTAGTATTTAATTGGAGTAGAAATTGGAGTATCCATCGGACCTAATTCAGAGTAAGTCCCGTTTTGGAAAAAAGTATAGTGAGCACCTAAACCAATAAATGGAGCCCAAGCGCCATCAGTAGCTGTAAATTCACGAATACTTAATGGAAAAAACTCTAATTGCATACCAATATCAGTAACCTTAGCTTCACCTTTCATTGCTCTTAATTGAGCTGCTGTAATTGAACTTCTGTCTACCCATTTACCAAAGTGTTGTAATTGAGTACTATTGTAAGATAACTCAGAGCGTACTTTGAAGTGATCGTTAAAATAAGTTTCAGGAGTGTAACAATTACATTCTGCACGATAAGCAAAATTCATATAGTGAACTAAACCAATACCAAAGCCTGTGTTTCCAGCATTAGTTTCAAAATCGTGTCTTACTCCAAAATCAGATTGAAAAGCAACTCCTCCAACAAATGCTCCAACTTCATGAGAGAAGCCAAATTGTGCAGTCATTGATAAATTTGCTCCTAAAAGCAACATTAATAGGTATTTAATTTTTTTAGTCATCGCTAAAATTTTTCCATTATCGGACAAATATATAAAAACAAACTGCACTTCAAAAAAAAAAGAATGTTTTTCTTGTGTAAAAAACACAACTTAATACGATTAGTTAAATATTAGATAACAAGTGGTATAAATTTTTCTTAAAAATATACCAAGTAATTTTTAAAATGTATATTTGTCGACTTAAATTTTGCGAATTTGATAATTTAAGTAAAAAAACATATTTAACGAATTAGTTTAGCTACAAGTTTAATAGTATAATGGAACAAAAAATTAATGATTTTATGGCGCTTGTTGAGGCCAAAAATCCAAACGAGCCTGAGTTTTTACAAGCAGTAAAAGAATTTGCTGAAACAGTAATGCCTTTTATTGCCAATGAAAAAAAGTATGATGGAAAAAATGTACTTCTAAGAATGGCTGAGCCAGAGCGTTCAGTGATTTTCAGAGTGCCATGGGTTGATGATAAAGGAGAAATCCAAGTAAACAGAGGTTTCCGTATTCAGATGAATTCTGCAATCGGACCTTACAAAGGAGGTCTTCGTTTTCATCCAACAGTAAATTTATCAGTACTTAAGTTTTTAGCTTTTGAACAAGTATTTAAAAATAGTTTAACTACACTTCCTATGGGAGGTGGAAAAGGAGGTTCTGATTTTGATCCACAAGGAAAATCAGACGCTGAAGTTATGCGTTTTTGCCAATCGTTTATGACAGAATTATGCCGTCATATTGGTCCAGATTTAGACGTTCCTGCCGGAGATATCGGTGTTGGAGCAAGAGAAATTGGATACATGTTTGGTCAATATAAGAGAATAAGAAATGAATTTACAGGAGTTTTAACTGGAAAAGGGTTAGCTTATGGAGGTTCTTTAATTCGTCCAGAAGCAACAGGTTATGGTGTAGTTTATTTTACTCAACAAATGTTGAGAACCAAAGGTGAAACAATTGAAGGGAAAACAGTTGCTATTTCTGGTTTTGGAAATGTGGCTTGGGGAGTAGCTTTAAAAGTGAATGAATTGGGAGGTAAATTAGTTACCATTTCAGGTCCTGATGGATATATTTATGATGCTGACGGAATTTCTGGAGAGAAAATCGAATTCATGTTAGAAATGAGAGCTAGCGGAAACAATAGAGCTGAAAGTTTTGCTGAAAAATTCCCAAGTGCTGTTTTCCACAAAGGAAAAAGTCCATGGGAAGCAAAAGTGGATATCGCTATTCCTTGTGCAACTCAAAACGAATTAAATGAAGAAGATGCAAAAAAATTAATTGCAAATGGTGTTATGTGTGTAACTGAAGCAGCAAACATGCCATGTACATTAGATGCTATCAAGCAATTCTTAGATGCAAAAGTTTTATTTGCTCCAGGAAAAGCAGCTAATGCAGGAGGTGTTGCAGCATCTGGTTTAGAGATGACACAAAACTCTATTCGTTTAAACTGGACAAGTGAAGAAGTAGATGCTCGTTTAAAAGACATCATGACAGGTATTCACAGTCAGTGTAAAAAATACGGAACAGAAGAAGATGGTTATGTAAACTATGTTAAAGGAGCCAATATTGCTGGTTTCGTTAAAGTGGCTGACGCTATGTTAGCTCAAGGTGTAGTATAATAACAAACTTTGAATTATATAAAAAGCTCTTTTAGGAAACTAAAAGGGCTTTTTTCTTTTATGAAATATATCAAAATTAAAATTAATACGTTTGTAGTATATTTGTATTAAATACTTGCGATGAAAAAAGCGATTTATATTTTTATATTTTTTATTTCCCATTATTTTTTTGGGCAACAAAGCAATCAATTGTGGAAAGGTTATTTTTCTTACAATGAAATTGTAGATGTTGAATCGTCGACTAATGCCGTGTTTGCCTCGACTCAAAATGCTCTTTTTTCACAAGTAGTCGCATCTTCTAATTTGAATGTTTACAATTCAATTACAGGGTTAAAACCAGATGTTATAACTACAATTCACCATTCAGATGCTTTTAATAAAACATTTGTTGGAAATAATAATGGTTTAATTTTAATACAAAATGCAGATGGTTCTGTTACTACTAAAGTAGATGTTATTGAAGAAGTGCCTGTGCCACCTAACAAAAAGAAAATTAATGATTTTTATGAATTCAATGGTCGCTTGTATATTGCTACAGATTATGGAATTTCTGTAATCGATATTGCTACATCTGAATTTATTTCAACCTATTTTATTGGTACATCAGGAGAAGAAACAGAAGTGCTTCAAACCACCGTTTTTAATAATGAAATTTATGCCGTTACAAGAAGTTTTGGCATTAGAAAAGCAAATTTAAATAATCCTAATTTGTTTGATTTTAGTCAATGGCAAACTTTTGATGCTGGATTTTGGTTTGGAATCGTAACTTTTAATAATCAATTGATTGCAACAAACGCAAACGCTAGAACGTATCGATTTAATGGAGGTACAGCATTTGAGATTTTAAATCATAATCAAGCAGGATTAAAATTAAAGACAAACGGAACGGAGCTTATAGTAACTACTCAAAACAACGTGTATGTTTTAAATCAATCATTTTCAATTTTAGCTCATATAACTCAAATTCCCAATTTTACTGTGCGCTTTACAGCTGCTTCTGTTGTTGGAGGAATTATATACATTGGAACTGAGAAAGAAGGGTTGTTTTCAACGAGTTTGTCAAATCCGACGGTATTTACTGCAATGTCTCCAAACGGACCCCTTCAAAACAGCACTTTTAGATTAAAAAAAGCGACTAATAAAATTTGGGTAGTACATGGCGATTATAGTCAGTCATTTAATCCTTATCCACTTGATGAATTAGGCATTAGTACATTTACAGCAGATCAAGGTTGGGATATAATTCCATATAGCGATTTAAGTGGTGCAAAATCTTTGTCGGATATTGCAATTAATCCATCTAACCAAAATCAAGTATATGTAACGTCATATTTTTCTGGACTCTTAAAAATGTTTGGAAACACAATTGAATTGTTCAATAATACAAACACAGGTGCAAATGGGCTAGAGTCTCTAGTTTTGCCAGGGAATCCAACTTATGTTGATATTCGAATTAATAGTCCAGCCTTTGATAGAGAAGGCAATCTTTGGGTAACAAATGCGTATGTAAATAGAGGAATCAAAGTTTTAAGAGCTAACGGACAATGGCAATCCTATAATTTATCTGGAATAACAGCAAATTTATCTACCGGAAGATATAACGCAATGTCTATCGATAAAAATAGTACCAAATGGATACCTGCTTATAATGACGGAGTTGTAGCTTTTAATGAAAATTACAGTAATAAGTTTATTGTAATTAACCAAGAAAATGCAGATCTTCCTACTACGGTTGTAAATTGTGTGGCTATAGATAACCGCAATCAATTGTGGATTGGAACAATGGCTGGTTTGCGAGTCTTATCTAGTGTTGACAGATTTATTTCAGAAACAGAATTAGACGTTTTTCCAATTATTATTCAAGAAGGTGATTTGGCTCAAGAACTGTTCTTTCAGCAACCTATTTTAGATATTGCTGTAGATGGAGCCAATAGAAAATGGGTTTCAATTGCAGATGGAGGTGTTTTCTTAGTTTCTTCAAACGGTCAGCAAACCATTTACCGCTTTGACAAAGGTAATTCACCATTACCCAGTAATAATGTATTAGATATTGAAATTGATGGAGTATCTGGAGAAGTGTTTTTTGCCACAGATAAAGGAATTGTTTCGTTTTTAGGAACTTCAACTAAACCAAGTGATAGTTTAGGAGATGTTTTTGTATACCCAAATCCAGTACGACCAGAATTTTCAGGAACAGTAAAAATTAGCGGTTTAACCGACAAAGCTAATATCAAAATCACAGATATCGAAGGGAATTTAGTTTATGAAACCACTTCATCAGGAGGAACTATTGAATGGGACACCAAAGCTTTCGGAAAACATAAAGTAGCATCCGGAGTTTATATGATTTTTGTAGCAAGTCAAGATGGAACCGATTCTACCGTTAAAAAAGTTATGATTATTAGATAGTTATGAATATTCAATTAGATTCAAACGAAAAACGATTTTATCTATCTCTAGCTATACTTTTTCTTTTTTTCTATTTTTTTAGAATATTGTCAAAAAATTATTTTTTAGTAGATTCCTATGAATACATCGAAATAGCAAAGTACATTTCTAATCAAATGTTTTTTGACTCAAGTATTAACCCTTCATTATTAACCAAAAGACCATTTTTTTACCCTTTATTTCTATCTTTTCTTTTAAAGTTCAAAATTGAAATTATAATTCTTATTCAGACATTTTTTGCTTTTTCAAATAGTTTTATTTTGGTTCAAATTTTAAAAAAATTTAACGTCCAAATAAGACCTTATCATGTTCTTTTTTTTCTTTTAACTCCATCAATTTTTATATATTCTCAATTAATTATGTCTGAATGGTTATTGATGTTATTAATTAATTTAAAGTTTTGGCTTTTCACACAAAAATGGTCAAATCGTAATTTTTTCTTCATTCAAATCTTAACCATTTTATTAGCTTTTACTAAACCTGTATTTTATCCATTTATATTTTTGAATTTTGTTTACTTTTTTATTTTCTTTTTTAAGAAAAAGGTTTTTAGTTTTTTCATATTTCTTCCCATTATACTTTTACAATTATATTTACATCATAACGAAACACGAACGGGTTACAAGCATTTTTCTTCAATAGAAAATAAAAACCTAATTAATTATAATTTGTTTTATTTTAAATCATTTACAGACTCTCCAAAAAAAGCTCAAGTATGGTTAGATTCAATTTATAATGGAGAGTATAAGAAAATGGATTTTCAAAAACAAAATGAATACTTAAAACAAATAGGAATTTCAACAATTAAAGATGATTTTTTTAGATATACTTTTTATCATGTTGTAAATGCTTTTAGAGGAGTTTTAGATCCTGGTCGTTTTGATTTAATGACATTTTTCAAGAAAGAGGATGGAAATCAAGGTTTTTTGGAAATTTTAAATGGTAAGAAGCGGTTTTCAAGTTTATTTGAAAACAATTTTTTTGTTCTCTATTTACTTTTAATTCCAGTTTTTTTGTTTGCTATATTGAAGGTTTTTTTATTTTCTTATGCTTTAATCTTCAACAGATATAGTTTTTACTTGAATTACATAATAATGCTGTTTTTTTATTGTATTTTAATTACAGGTCCAATCAATTGCTCAAGGTTTATGATGCCATTACAAGGAATCATTTTTGTTTTTTGTATCGTTGGGATAAATTCATATTATAAAAAAAAGAATATCAATGCTAGTCAAAACTAAAGCCATCGTACTTTCTTCCTTAAAGTTTCAAGAAAAAAGCTTGATTGTAAAGTGTTTTACACAATCAGATGGTTTAAAAAGTTATTTTGTACAAAGCGCTTATTCTAATAAAAAAGCCAATCAAAAAATCGCTTATTTTCAGCCATTAACGATTATTGAAATCGAAGCCAATCACAAGAATAAAGGCACGCTCGAACATTTTAAAGAAATCCGATTAGCGCACAGCTATTACACTATAAATACAGATATTGTTAAAAGTACGATTGTAATTTTTCTCTCCGAAATTCTGCATCACGCCATCAAAGAAGAAGAAAAAAACCAAAATTTATTCTCGTTTTTAGAAACGGCGCTACTTTGGTTAGATACACACGACGAAATGACGAATTTTCATCTAATTTTAATGATGGAAGTTACTAAATATCTTGGTTTTTATCCCGATGTAACCGAAATAGATTTTCCTTTTTTCGATACTAAAGAAGGTTATTTTACGCCTTTTCAAAGTGTAAATTCGTTAACCGAACACGAAACGCATTTGTTCAAAAAATTATTGGATTTAAAATTTGATGCCGACCAAAAAGTATTTGCTGGAATAGAACGTCAAATTTTGCTGAAAATCCTCTTAGATTTCTACACCTTACATCTCGATGGCTTTAAAAAACCAAAATCGTTAGAAGTTTTAAAAGAAGTTTTTTCCTAAGTCTTAACTTTTACCTTTTACTTTTTGCCTTTTACCTTTAAATCATTACTTTCGCAAATTGATTTAAGAAAGCGACAAAATGAGCACAAAATTTACTGAATACAAAGGACTTGACTTGCCAACAGTAGCATCAGAAGTTCTTGATTTTTGGAAGAAAAATAACATCTTTGAACAATCGGTAACTTCTCGTGAAGGAGCTACACCTTACGTGTTTTTTGAAGGACCACCATCAGCAAATGGTTTGCCTGGAATTCACCACGTAATGGCACGTGCTATCAAAGATATTTTTTGTCGTTATAAAACTCAAAAAGGCTACCAAGTTAAGCGTAAAGCAGGCTGGGATACGCATGGTTTGCCTGTAGAATTAGGTACCGAAAAAGAATTAGGCATCACCAAAGAAGACATCGGAAAAACCATTTCAGTTACCGAATACAACGAAGCGTGTAAAAGAACCGTTATGCGTTACACTGACGTATGGAACGACCTTACCGAAAAAATGGGATATTGGGTAGATATGGAAGATCCATATGTGACGTACAAATCCAAGTACATGGAAACGGTTTGGTGGTTGCTAAAACAAATTTACAACAAAGATTTACTATACAAAGGCTACACAATTCAGCCCTATTCACCAAAAGCCGGAACAGGTTTGTCTTCGCACGAAGTGAATCAGCCAGGTTCATACCGTGATGTTACGGATACTACGATTGTAGCACAATTCAAAGCAAAAGAGGAAGCCTTACCAAGCTTTTTACAAGGTTTTGGAACGGTTCATTTCTTAGCTTGGACGACTACACCTTGGACGTTGCCATCAAATACAGCGTTAACCGTTGGTCCAAAAATCGATTATGTTTTAGTAAAAACGTTCAATCAATATACTTTTGAACCTGTAAATGTGGTTTTAGCTAAGAATTTAGTTGGGAAACAATTCGGTAAGCGTTATTTTGAATCACAAAATAAAGAGGATTTTAAAGCATATTCTTTAAAGGTTTTAAACACTTTAAAATTTGAAGATGAATTAGATAAGCTTCAAGCTTCTATTCAATCTTCTAATAAGTTGATGGAATATAATGATAATTTTAATGAGACATTCAATAGAATGTTTAACTTGGATTATAAGCAGGCATTATTTCTTAGTGAATACAATTCAATTAAAGAAAGAAGAAATGAATTGTTTAAAGAAGATATGCCTACATGGGCTAAACCAATTGAAGTAAAAGACCCTATTCCATATGAAATTTTAACTGAGTTTAAAGGTGCTGATTTAGTAGGAATTCGTTACGAACAATTATTGCCATTAGCTTTACCGTATCAAAATCCAGAAAATGCGTTTCGAGTAATTTCAGGTGATTTCGTTACTACAGAAGACGGAACTGGAATTGTACACACAGCACCAACTTTCGGAGCTGATGATGCTAAAGTTGCCAAAGAAGCAACACCAGAAGTGCCACCAATGTTGGTTTTAGATGAAAACGGAAATCCTGTTCCATTGGTAGACTTACAAGGAAGATTTATTCAAGGTTTAGGTGATTATTCTGGGAAATATGTTAAAAACGAATATTACAACGACGGAGAAGCGCCAGAACGCTCAGCTGACGTAGAAATCGCAATCCAATTAAAAGAAGAAAACAAAGCCTTTAAGGTTGAAAAATACGTACACAGTTACCCACATTGTTGGAGAACAGACAAACCAATTTTATATTATCCATTAGATTCTTGGTTCATCAAAGTAACCGAAATCAAAGATAGAATGTTCGATTTAAACGAAACCATCAACTGGAAGCCAAAAGCAACTGGAGAAGGTCGTTTCGGAAATTGGTTGAAAAACGCAAATGATTGGAACTTATCACGTTCAAGATATTGGGGAATTCCTTTACCAATTTGGAGAAGTGAAGATGGAACCGAAGAAATGTTGGTTGGTTCAGTTGAAGAATTGTACAACGAAATCGAAAAATCAATCGCTGCTGGTTTCCAAACAGAAAATCCATACAAAGGATTCAAAATTGGAGACATGAGCGAAGCCAATTACGATTTAGTGGATTTACACAAAAACGTAGTAGACGGAATTGTTTTAGTTTCTCCATCAGGAAAACCAATGAATCGCGAAACTGACTTAATTGACGTTTGGTTCGATTCAGGTGCGATGCCTTATGCACAATGGCATTATCCATTTGAGAATAAAGAATTAATTGATGAAAATAAAGCATTTCCAGCCGATTTTATCGCGGAAGGTGTTGACCAAACACGTGGTTGGTTTTATACATTACACGCGATTGGAACTTTAGTTTTCGATAAAATTGCCTACAAAAACGTAGTTTCAAACGGATTAGTTTTGGACAAAAACGGACAAAAAATGTCGAAACGTTTAGGAAATGCGGTGGATCCATTTACTACTTTGGCAGAATACGGTCCAGATGCTACACGTTGGTACATGATTTCGAATGCAAATCCTTGGGACAACTTAAAATTTGATATCGAAGGTGTGGCTGAGGTTCGTAGAAAATTCTTCGGAACACTTTATAATACGTATTCGTTCTTCTCGTTATATGCTAATATTGATGGATTTACTTATTCTGAAGCGGAAGTTCCATTAGAAGAAAGACCAGAAATCGACCGTTGGATTTTATCCGAATTACATACTTTAATTCAAGTAGTGGATGAAGCGTATGCAGATTACGAACCAACAAAAGCCGCTCGTGCTATTTCTGATTTTGTTCAAGAAAACTTGAGTAACTGGTACGTTCGTTTATGTAGAAGAAGATTCTGGAAAGGTGATTATGCGCAAGATAAAATTGCAGCTTATCAAACGCTTTATACGTGTTTGGTAACGGTAGCAAAGCTTTCGGCTCCAATTGCACCATTCTTTATGGATAAACTTTACAGAGATTTAACACAAGCTACAGGTTCTGAGTCATTTGAAAGTGTACATTTGGCGAAATTTCCAGTTTCGGTTGAAAACTTTGTTGATAAGTCGTTAGAGAGCAAAATGTTGAAAGCACAAACGGTTTCTTCATTAGTTTTATCGCTTCGTAAGAAGGAAATGATCAAAGTGCGTCAACCGTTGCAAAAGGTAATGATTCCAGTACTTGACGACAATCAGCGTGCTGAAATTGAGGCAGTTTCTGACTTAATTATGGCTGAGGTAAACGTAAAAGAAATTGAGTTATTAGACGATGCTTCAGGTGTTTTAGTGAAGCAAATTAAGCCCAATTTCAAAACATTGGGACCGCGTTTTGGTAAGGATATGGGATTGATTTCCAAAGAGATACAAGGTTTTGGGCAAGAAGAAATTGCTAAATTAGAGCGTGATGGTGAGCTGGTTATGGATATTTCAGGAAAAAGTATAACTTTATCACTAGAAGATGTAGAGATTTCTTCACAAGATATCCCGGGTTGGTTAGTAGCCAATTCAAACGGAATTACGGTAGCGTTAGACATTACGATTTCCGATGAATTAAGAAAAGAAGGTATCGCGAGAGAGTTAATCAACAGAATCCAAAATATCAGAAAAGACTCTGGTTTTGAAGTAACTGACAAGATTACCGTTAAAATGGAAAAAAATGCTCAAGTTGAGGAAGCCGTTTTAGCTAATGAATCGTATATTAAGTCAGAAACTTTAACCGAATCGTTAATTTTTGTGGAAAACCTTGAAAATGGTACGGAAATTGAGTTTGATGATATAAAAACAAGTATATTAATTTCAAAATAAGAACCGAAAGGTTTTTAATCGACGTATAACTATAAAAAAATATTGAAATTATGGTAGAGGAGCAAATTAGATATTCAGACGCTGATTTGGCTGAATTCAAAGCGTTAATTCAAGCGAAATTAGAAAAGGCTAAAGGTGATTTAGAGCTTATTAAGAGTGCTTACATGAATGACTTAAACAACGGAACTGATGATACATCGCCAACGTTTAAAGCATTTGAAGAAGGTAGTGAAACAATGAGTAAAGAAGCCAATTCACAACTAGCTATTCGTCAAGAAAAATTTATTAGAGATTTAAAAAATGCCTTAATTCGTATCGAAAACAAAACCTATGGTTTGTGTAAAGTTACAGGCAAATTAATAAGTAAAGAGCGTTTAAAAATCGTTCCTCATGCAACTATGAGTATCGAAGCAAAAAACTTGCAACGTTAATCTTTTTACAAAATTATACTAACGCTCCGTTTGGGGCGTTTTTTATTTGATAAAAACTACTACTTTTGCAAAAAAATTGAACATGTCGTTAAAGAAAGCCTATATTTTAATCATTGCTATTTTATTAATTGATCAGATTTCGAAAATCTACATCAAGACGCATTTTTTTATTGGAGAATCAATAAAAGTAATGGGTTTAGAATGGTTTCAAATTCATTTTATAGAAAATGAAGGTATGGCTTGGGGTGCTGAAATTCCTGGCGAACATGGAAAATTAATCTTAACTTTATTCCGTATCGTAGCCGTAGGTGGAATCGCTTGGTGGTTGTGGGATTCGGTAAGAAAAAAAGCATCAAATTATTTAATCGTAGCTATTGCTTTGATTTTTACAGGCGCTTTAGGAAACATTATCGATTCGGTTTTTTACGGTGTCATTTTTAACGATAGTTATCATCAAGTGGCAACAGCTTTCTCTGACCAACCATACGGTACTTGGTTTCACGGTGAAGTAGTAGATATGTTTTATTTTCCAATGTGGGAAGGAAACTTACCTTCTTGGTTACCAATTTGGGGCGGCAAACACTTTACTTTCTTCAATGCCATTTTCAATGTAGCCGATGTAGCGATTTCAACTGGTGTTGGGATTTTGATTGTATTTAATAAAAGAGCGTTTGCTCATGCGGATAAAGAGGAAGAAACTATTCAAACTCAAGAATAATGTTTCCGACAGATTCTGAATTTACACTTTTATACTTTGTGTATTTTTCGGTATTTATATATTTCTTTTTAGGACTATTTTTTACTAAAAGAATTATATATAAAGTGAATTTGATTATTTTTTTAATCTATTTCTTTCTGATGTTTTATGTTTTTTTAGATGAAGACAATTTTAAAGGAGGAAATTCATTAGCAGTTCTTTTTTCAGGTGGAATTTTTGTTATAACCCATATTGTTATCTATGGTTTAGTTGAATTGATTAGGAGTTTTCAAAAGAAATAACTCCCTCAGGCGTCACACAAAAATCCAATTTCACATCACTTTCTGAAACATCGTCAATTTTTTCTTCTGGAGGAAAGAACGATAATCCAATTTTAATCGTTTCGGGCTTGCATTTGCTTAAAAAGTTATCGTAAAACCCTTTTCCGTAGCCAACGCGATTTCCTCGCTTGTCATAAGCTAAAAGCGGCACAAAAACCACATCAATTTTCGCATCAGGCACTTCTAAACCATCAACCGGTTCTGGAACGTTGTAACTGTTCTTTTTGATTTTGGTATTATCCGTTAATAAAAAATGCGTCATTCCTAAAGTAGCAAACTCGCACTTCGAAATAACGATTTCTTTATCTTTTCCCGCTAAAATTTGCAGAATATATTCGGTATTGATTTCTTTTTGCTCTTCAATGGTTAAAAACAAATGGTAATACAATTTGTCCCAAATGTTCATTCGCAACAATTGGTTCGCAATCGCTAAACTTTTGTCTTCGATTTCCTCTTGAGTTAACTTTTGCCTTTCAGCTTTTGCCTTTTGCCTTAACGATTTCTTATCCATTTACAGACGCTTTCAATTCGTCTATAAATTTAGTCAAATGTTCTACTTCTACGTGATCCATTAACACAATTTTGTACCATTTGTTGTTTTTGTTGTGTTGTTGCGGAACCAAATCGTACTTTTCAGCAATTTTTTCTGGAATCGATTCCGAATGAATCGTTACGATATTTATAAATGGTTCACGGAAATATTTTATGTTTAAATGGTCTAATTCGTTACATAAAAATTGAGTACGCATTTGTAAAATGCTCACTTTTTCGAACCAACCATAAGCGCCATAAGTAAATAAAATCATCCAAACCGCTACGGCATTTGCACCAGAACGACTTCCGCAAAGCGTTAAATCCATGCCTTCTACGTATTCTGCTTCTTTGGTCAATACGTTTTCGATTAAACCTTTTCGGCAAACAAAAACACCTGTTCCATAAGGCGCTTGCAACATTTTGTGTGCATCAATCGTAATCGAACTAATTTTAGGATTACTGAAGTTGATATTCGATTTTTGATTGCTAAACGGATACACAAATCCGCCATAAGCACCATCAATGTGCAAACGGTAAGTAACGTTATGTTTTTCTAATATCGAAGTATAATCATCAGGATTATCAACTGAACCAAACATGGTTGTTCCCATATTGGAAACGGCAATGAAGTATTTTTTACCTTTATTTTTAGCTTCTGAAATGATGTTATCCAATGCATTCACATCTATTTCACGATTTTCAAAAGCTACAGGAATTTTCAACCAATCGATTTGCAATAAATTAGAAGCTTTGGGAATTGAATAATGTGTGTCTTCCGATGCTAAAATGGCAATTTCGTCTAATTTCGCATCAAAATTATGTAGAAATTCATTTCTAAAAACCCAAATCGCTTGAATGTTGGCTTCCGTTCCGCCAGGAGCGATATAACCGTCGAATTCGTTTTCTTTAGCTTTGAAAATATCAACAGCAATTACATTTAAAACTTCACGTTCAATTTCTTGTGTACCATAAAACGCTTTTTCAGAAGTGCCAAAAGTGTGACATCCAATGTTATTTGGATTCGCAACATAGGTTTGAAGCGTGGGTGCATCTTTCAAAAAAGGCGCATCATCATAAAAAACGCGACTATCTAACTTAGAAGCCGGATAGCCTAAAGAAGCGTCTTTTGAGAAGTTAACATTATCGTGTAAGGCTTTATCAATTCTTACTTTTCTTTCTTCGTTTGTTAGTTTTTTCCAGAAGTTCATACCTAAAAATTTTGACGAAATTACAGGTACTAATTCAATAAAAACATGATAATTGTTAGCTTTCTGATTCTAAGTGAGTAGAAATATGAAAAATAGCATCACCTTGGTAAATAATAGGCGCATCATTTACATTAATTACATAACCTTCATGTGGCGCTTTCATTTTATGTTCTACTTTTCCATATGGGTCAGAAATAGTAGCTAGTAATTCGCCTTTTTTTACAAAACTTCCAATCGTAGTTAAACCATGAAACATGCCTGAATATTTCGCTCTAATCCAACTCGATTTTTCTATATAGATGGTTTTGTTGTCTTTTTTTGCTGCTTTTTTTCTCGGATTTAGCATTTCTAAATGATCCAAAAAGCGCTTGGTTCCTTCCACGGCTTCTTCGGTAACTTGAAGATTTAAATCCAATGATTTTCCACCTTCAAAAAGCAACATTTTTATGCCTAATTTATCGCAAGAATTTCGGAACGAACCCGAAATATTCTTCGAATACAATGTAAAAGGCGCATTAAAAACATCGGAAAGTTGCTTTAATTCAGGGTTTTCTGGTACTATTCTAATTTGCGGAGCATTAAATCGACTCGCACCACCCGCATGAAAATCGATGGCATAATCTACGTGCGGAATAATATCTTTTAAAATATAATACGCAAAACGACTCGCCAAAGAACCTGTTTTACTTCCAGGAAAAACTCGATTCAAATCGCGACCATCAGGAAATTCTCTAGTTTGATTTACAAATCCGAAAATATTGATAATCGGAATACAAATTATCGTTCCGCGTTTTGGTTTGTTGATTTTTTGAATGATTAACTGACGCACAATTTCGGTACCATTGATTTCGTCGCCGTGCAAACAAGCGGTGAATAAAACCGTTGGACCATCAATTTTTGAACGCTCCACAATTATTGGAATCTTCAATTTATTCATGGTGTGCAACTTGGCAATTTCCATATTAATGGTTTTGCTTTCGCCAGCTAAAATGGTTTCTTTAAGGATTACAAGTGGTTTTGAGGCTGTCATTTGGTTGATTCTAAGGTGTTAAAAATACGAAAAGTTCAAGAACAAGGGCAAGTTCAAGTTCAAAAATCAATATTTTTTTGGAACGCAGATTGAAGAAATGAAAAGTTTAAAAGTAAAGCGTCTCTGTGTAACTCTTTTCAAAAGCATCAAAATCAAAAAAAGCTCCGTGAATCTCTGTGTAAAAAACAACGCTCCAATAAGCGCTGCAAAGCATTCGTTTCATCCGCGTGCCAATTCAAACAATTCTCTTATCTTTGTTCTTTACCTCTTTTTTTAAAATGCAAACACCATTAGAACTTCAAATCCAAACTTTGCCTGATAATCCGGGTGTGTATCAGTATTATGATAAGGATGGAAAAATTCTATATGTTGGGAAGGCGAAAAATTTAAAAAAGCGCGTTCAATCGTATTTCACGAAGAATCACGATAATTATAAAACGTCGGTTTTAGTTAAGAAAATTGTTGCGATAAAACACATTGTAGTTCCAACAGAAACCGATGCGTTATTGTTGGAAAACAACTTAATTAAAAAGCTGCAACCGCGTTATAATGTGTTGCTTCGCGATGATAAAACCTATCCTTGGATTTGCATCAAAAATGAACGTTTTCCTCGAATATTTTCCACTCGAAAAATGATTAAAGATGGTTCTGAATATTTTGGACCTTACACCAGTTTTAAAACTGTTCATACAATTCTAGATTTAATCAAAGAATTGTATCCCCTGCGAACTTGTAATTACGATTTATCGAAAGCAAATATCGATTCGGGGAAATTTAAAGTGTGTTTGGAATATCATATTGGCAATTGCAAAGGACCATGTGAAGGGTATGAGTCATTGGAGCATTATCAAAGTCAGATTGAAAAAATTCGTCAAATATTAAAGGGAAATTTCAAAGAAAGTTTAAAAGATTTCAAGAAATTAATGACTGATTTGGCGATGGAAATGAAGTTTGAAGAAGCGCAAAAAATCAAAGAAAAAATCGAGGTTTTAGAAAATTACCAATCGCGTTCCACAATTTTGAATCCGAAAATATCCAATTTAGATGTGTTTTCGATTATTTCCGATGAAACAATGGCGTATGTGAATTTTTTACAAATTTCGCACGGTGCAATTGTTCGTTCGCATACATTGGAATTGAAGAAAAAATTAGACGAAACCAACGAAGAATTGTTAGAATTAGCCGTAGTAGAATTACGTGAACGTTTTCACTTGAATTCTAGAGAAATTGTTGTTCCCTTTCCAATTGATTTAGGAGAAAACATCAAAGTTACAGTGCCTCAATTAGGCGATAAAAAGCAAATTTTAGAATTATCAGAACGTAATGCCAAATATTATCGATTAGACCAATTAAAACAAATTCAAATCGTTGATCCAGAGCGACACACCAATCGCATCATGGCGCAAATGCAAAAAGATTTGCGTTTATCGGTTGAACCAAGACATATTGAATGTTTTGATAACTCGAATATTCAAGGAACCAATCCAGTTTCGGCTTGCGTAGTGTTTAAAGATGGAAAACCGAGTAAAAAAGATTATCGTCATTTCAATATCAAAACGGTTGAAGGTCCAAATGATTTTGCTTCAATGGAAGAAGTCGTTTATCGTAGATACAAACGCATGTTAGAGGAAAATCAGCCCTTACCACAATTGATTATTATTGATGGAGGAAAAGGGCAATTGTCATCGGCATTAAAAAGTATTGATGATTTAGGTTTGCGAGGTAAAATAGCTATTATCGGAATTGCAAAACGTCTGGAAGAATTGTTTTATCCGGGTGATTCGGCACCTTTGTATTTGGATAAAAAATCGGAAACCTTGAAAGTGATTCAGTTTTTAAGAAACGAAGCGCACCGATTTGGAATCACACATCATCGCGATAAACGAAGTAAATCAGCGTTAACGAATAGCTTAGAAAGTATTCCTGGAATTGGCGAAAAAACCATGATTACATTAATGAAACATTTCAAAAGTGTTAAAAGATTGCAAAATGCCGACGAAAAAGCAATTTCTGAAGTTGTAGGTGTTTCAAAAGCCAAAAAAATTTCCGACTTTTACAAGAATAAATCCCTATAAAAAGAAATGAAAAAACTGCTCTTGTTTGTAAGCCTACTAATTTTTACCCAAATCAGCTTAGGACAAGAAAATCAGCGACCAAAAGTAGGACTTGTGCTTAGTGGAGGTGGTGCAAAAGGATTGGCGCATATTGGTGTTCTTAAAGTAATTGATTCGCTTGGAATTAAGGTAGATTACATTGCAGGAACCAGTATGGGAGCCATCGTGGGCGGATTGTACGCGTCTGGATATAATGCAGAGCAATTAGATTCTATTTTTTCTAAAATTGACGTAGATGCCTTACTTCAAGATTACACACCTAGGGAATCAAAATCGTTTTACGAAAAACGAAATGATGAGATTTACGCCTTAACGCTACCGTTTAATAAATTCAAATTAGGTTTACCTTCTGGTTTATCTAAAGGCCTTTATAATTTTAATCTAATTTCTTCTTTAACACAACAAGTAAGTCATATAAGAGATTTTGACGAGTTACCCATTCCGTTTTTATGTATTGCAACTGATGCTGAAACAGGTGAAAAAGTGGTTTTAGACTCAGGAATCTTAGCTCAAAACATGATTGCCAGTGGTGCGTTGCCTACGTTGTACAGCCCAGTTGAAATGAACGGAAGATTGTTGATTGACGGTGGTGTTATAGATAATTATCCTGTTGAAGAACTAAAAGCAAGAGGATTGGATATTATAATTGGTGTTGACGTTCAGGATGGTTTAAAAACCCGAGAAGAATTGAAAGGCGTAACATCGGTTTTAGCACAGATTAATAATTTTTCCATGATTGAAAAAATGGAGGGAAAACAAAAAGCAACTGATATTTACATCAAACCAGACATTAAAGGCTATACCGTTGTAGATTTTGAAAAAGGCAATGAAATTATTGCAAAAGGGAAAGAAAAAGCGTTAGAATTTATAAAGGAACTAGCGCCATATGGAAATTCAAATTCAAAAAATGATAAAAAAATAGTCTTTCAAGATTCTATTTATATCAAAGATATTGTGTTTAATAAACTGGATAATTATACTCGCGCATACATTGTAGGGAAATTAAAGTTCAAAAGAAATATCAAAATTTCTAATGCCCAATTGCAAAAGGGAATTTTAAATTTAAATGCTACACAAAATTTTAGCGCTATCAATTATTCATTTGAAAAAATGCAAGATGGCGACAAATTAATTTTGCAATTAAAGGAAAATGACAATAATACGTTCTTGAAATTTGGATTGCACTATGATGATTTATTTAAAAGTGGAATTTTATTGAATTACACCAAAAAAAGATTAATAGCAAAGAATGACGTTGCTTCTTTAGATGTTATATTAGGAGATAATATTCGATATAATTTTGATTATTATATTGATAATGGCTTTCATTGGAGTTTTGGGTTCAATTCAAAGTTAACGACATTTAATAGAAATATTACTAGTAATATTGCCGATGACGTTGTTTTTAACTCAACAGCCAATGCAATTAATGTAGATTTTTTCGACTTGAGTAACCAAGCGTATTTGCAAACGATTTTTGCTCAAAAGTTTTCTTTAGGAGGTGGATTAGAATTTAAAGTTTTAAAATTGGAATCGGAAACACTAGAGAATACTGATCCTGTTTTTGATAGTAGTGATTATCTGTCGGTATTTGGTTTTGTAAAATATGACTCATTTGATAAAAAGTATTTTCCAAGAACTGGCTGGAATTTTAATTCTGAGATACGTTCTTATGTTTATTCATCTGATTATAAAAATAATTTTGAACGATTTTCAGTAGCAAAAGCTGATTTTGGTGTTGCACAAACCGTTTTTAAAAATATGACGCTTAAATTTCAAACTGAAGGTGGTTTTGCAGTAGGCGAAAGAAGTATTTCTTATTTTGATTTTATTTTAGGAGGTTACGGATTTCAACAAGTAAATAACATCAAGCCCTTTTTTGGTTATGATTTTTTAAGTATTGCTGGAGATAGTTATGTAAAACTTTTATTAACAGCAGATTATGAGATTTTTAAGAAGCATCATTTGAATTTTAGTGCTAACTTTGCTAATGTTGGAAATAAAATTTTTGACACCATAGAGACTTGGTTTGTACAGCCAAATTATTCGGGTTATTCCTTTGGTTATGGGATGGAAACTGTAATTGGACCGGTTGAAATTAAACACTCCTGGTCGCCAGAAACTAAAGATCATCACACTTGGTTTTCAGTAGGGTTTTGGTTTTAAAATATTTTTTTCGATATTTGTAATGATGAAAAATTGGACAGACTTACTTTCGCATTTAAAGTTCCTCATCAAGAGAAATCCTGAGTGAGCATAACTTCTTTTCGATTTACAGCAGGATTTTGTAATCTTGCTAAAAGCTATTTTAGAACTTTTAATAAAAGAAAAAATGCCAATATATCACAAATTAGGAGAAATTCCTCGCAAACGTCATACACAATTCCGTAAACCAAACGGAGATTTGTATTATGAGCAATTGTTTGGAACAGTTGGTTTTGACGGAATGTCAACCAATTCATATCACGAACAAAGACCTACTCAGGTTAAAGAAATCAGAAGACAATATAGTGTTTCGCCAAAAATCGCAAAGTCAAATAACATTCAGTCTTATAAATTAAGAGGTTTTGATATTGCACCTCAAGACGATTTTCTAGAAAGTAGAAAAATTGTTTTAACGAATTCTGATTGTCACATCGTTTTAGCAGCACCAAGAAAATCAACAACCGATTATTTTTATAAAAATACCGATTCAGATGAAGTAATCTTCATTCATCAAGGAACTGGAAAACTAAGAACCATGTTAGGAAATTTAGATTTCAAATATGGCGATTACTTAGTAGTTCCAAGAGGAATGATTTACAAAATCGATTTCGATACCGAAGACAATCGCTTGTTTATCGTAGAATCACATTCGCCAGTTTATACACCAAAACAATATAGAAACTGGTTCGGACAATTATTAGAACATTCGCCGTTTTGCGAGAGAGATATTCGTCGTCCAGAAGAATTAGAAACTTACAATGAAAAAGGAGATTTCGTAATCAAAGTAAAGAAAAAAGACGAAATTTTCGAAATGGTGTATGCTTCGCATCCGTTTGATGTTATTGGATATGATGGGTTTAATTATCCTTATGCCTTTTCAATACATGATTTCGAACCAATTACAGGAAGAATTCATTTACCACCACCAGTTCATCAAACTTTTGAAACAAATGCATTTGTAATTTGTTCGTTTGTTCCAAGATTATACGATTATCACCCATTATCAATTCCAGCACCTTACAATCATAGTAATATTGATGCCGATGAGGTTTTATACTATGTAGATGGTGATTTTATGAGTAGAAATGATGTAAAACCAGGGAATATTTCGTTACATCCTGCAGGAATCCCTCACGGACCACACCCAGGAGCAGCAGAAAGAAGTATTGGTAAAAAAGAAACGTTAGAATTAGCCGTAATGGTAGATACTTTCAAGCCTTTAATGGTTACAGAAGACGCTATGGGTATTGCTGATGACACGTACTTTCAATCTTGGTTAGACTAATGAATTATAATAAATTATCAGCCGACCCAACAGCTTTAATACTTGGAATAATTGCTTTTGTAATTATGATCTTAGGATTTTGTTGTGGATTAGTAGTTTTTGTTTCGTTAATTTTAGGAGTTGTAGGATTAGTTCTTTCAATAAAAAGTCTTAAAGAGTATGAAGCAAATCCAACAGTATATTCACACCAAAGTAGACAAAATGTATATGTTGGAAAAATCATTTGTTTGGTAACAACTATTTTATCAGCAATGTATTTTATAGTAATAATAGTTGCGGTTGTGGTTTATCAAGTTGGTTTTTCCGACATCATAGAAAACAGATTAGATCAAATTAAAAATCAAGAAGTTAACGATTCCATTTATTTGGAAGAAGAAATTGAAGAAAATTATAATAACGATTCCATTTATATAGATTCCACTTTTGTAGATTCTATGAGAGCGGAAAAATAAAATTTAAGAATTATGGCACAAGAAATAAAATCAGTAGAATACGGATTAGAAAAAATATTTGAAGGAGCACAAGACTTTTTACCTTTAATGGGAACAGATTACGTAGAGTTTTACGTAGGTAACGCAAAACAAGCGGCTCATTTTTACAAAACAGCTTTCGGATTTCAATCATTAGCATATGCAGGATTAGAAACTGGCGTAAAAGACAGGGCTTCTTATGTTTTAAAGCAAGATAAAATCCGTTTGGTATTAACAACCGCTTTGAATAGCGATTCTTTAATTGGCGAACACGTAAAAAAACACGGAGATGGTGTTAAAGTTATTGCACTTTGGGTAGAAGATGCACGTTATTCTTTTGAAGAAACTACAAAGCGTGGTGCAAAACCATATTTTGAACCAGTAGTTGAAAAAGACGAAAATGGAGAAGTTGTTCGTGCGGGTATCTATGGCGCATACGGAGAAACTGTTTTCATTTTTGTAGAACGCAAAAATTATAACGGAATCTTTTTACCAGGATACAGTGAATGGAAATCAGATTACAATCCAGAACCAGTGGGGTTAAAATTTATAGACCACATGGTGGGTAACACGGGTTGGAACAGAATGAATGAAGCTGTAAAATGGTTTGAAGATGTTATGGGATTTGTGAATTTTCTTTCATTCGACGACAAACAGATTACTACGGAATATTCAGCTTTGATGTCTAAAGTAATGTCTAATGGTAACGGAAGAATTAAATTCCCTATCAATGAACCAGCAGAAGGGAAAAAACGTTCTCAAATTGAAGAATATTTAGATTTTTATGAGGGTGAAGGTGTACAGCACATTGCAGTAGCAACAGATGACATCTTAACTACAGTTGCTGAAATGCGTGCAAGAGGTATCGAGTTTTTAAGTACTCCGCCGCAAGCATATTACGATGCAATTCCAGAAAGATTAAAAGATCACATGGATAAATTCAAAGAAGATATTAATGAACTTCAAAAATTAGGTATCATGATTGATGCTGACGAAGAAGGATATTTATTGCAAATTTTTACCAAGCCAGTTGAAGATCGTCCAACACTTTTCTTCGAAATTATTCAAAGAATGGGTGCTAGAGGATTCGGTGCAGGTAACTTTAAAGCCCTTTTTGAGTCAATTGAGCGTGAGCAAGAATTGCGAGGTACATTATAAAAAGACCAAATCATTAACAAATCATCAAATTATAACGTTGTAGTGGTGTCATTTTTGATAAAAAAATGTTAAAGTTGAAATTTAGCTAAGAATAATTCAAAAACATATATACCTTTGCACTCGCAAAACAAGGAGGTAGTTTGCCTTGCTTTGTAATAAATTTTCATAATTTATAGTTTTTTGGTTGGTTAATAGCATAAAAACTCAGTCATATTTTTGACTGGGTTTTTTTGTTTTAGTATTTTTGGAACGGAAATTGCATTTTCATTTCTAAAAATGAATAAACCATGAAAAAAATTGCGCTACTTCTTATTCTTTTTGTTACTACAAATTCATTCGTAGTTCAGGAAAATGCATACACTACTGGTGAGTGGTTCAAACTTCGAATCCATTACGGAATGGTAAATGCCGGTTATGCTTCATTAGAAATTAAAGACGCCGTTAAAAACAACAAAAAAGTACATCATGTAGTTGGAAAAGGTTGGACTGTAGGAATGGCTAAGTTTTTCTTTGAAGTTGATGATAATTATGAAAGTTATTTCGACAAACAAACAGGAAAACCGTATCAATTTGTTAGAAAAATTGATGAAGGAGGTTATACTAAAAATCAAGAAGGTTTTTTTAATCAAGAACGAAACACAGTTTTAGTTAAAGATTACAAACACAAAACCGAAAAAACGTTCTCGGTTCCTGAGGATATTCAAGATATTGTGTCTTCATTTTATTACTTAAGAAACCATCCTAAAATAGATAAATTAAAAGTAGGAGAATCTATTGCAATTGATATGTTTTTTGATGATGAAACCACAAAGTTTAAGTTAAAATTTGTTGGTAGAGAAGATATAAAAACTAAATTTGGAAAAGTTTCTTGCATGATTTTTAGACCTTATGTGCAAGCAGGTAGAGTTTTTAAAGAAGAAGAAAGTTTAACCGTTTGGATTTCAGACGATGACAATAAAATCCCAATCCGTTTAAAGGCGAGTTTAGCTGTTGGTTCTATCAAAGCTGATTTAGAAGCTTTTAAAGGTTTAAAACATTCATTCAAAGTTAAAGTAGATAAATAATGGAAGTTACTCCCAAAATTCAGGAACAATTAGATCAACTTCATGATAAATTTGAAGCCATCAATCAAAACACATCCACTCATTTGGAAGGTTTGCTTTGGGCTAAACCCATTACCTATTGGGATTATATCCAAACTGATGCGCTTTTGAGTCTTCAAACACAACGAACCACTTTGCCAGACGAAATGGTTTTTGTAATGTATCATCAAGTAAACGAGTTGTTGTTCAAAATGATTCTTTGGGAAATGAACCAATTGTGTCATAACGAAAAACCAACAACTGATTATTTTACTGAAAAATTAGGAAGAATTAGTCGTTATTTTGATATGCTTACCACTTCTTTCGATATTATGAAAGACGGAATGGAGCCTGAACAATATCTAAAATTCAGAAACACTTTAACACCAGCAAGTGGATTTCAATCGGCACAGTATCGTTTAATAGAATTTAGCTCTACCGATTTAATCAACTTAATCGATAACCGTTTTAGAGCAACTATTGATAGAAATACACCATACGAACACGCTTTTGAGCATTTGTATTGGCAAGCAGCTGGTAAAGATTATCATACAGGCGAAAAATCGTATTTAATTTTGGAATTCGAAAGAAAATACAAAAAAGTGTTCTTAGATTGGATGGAAGAATACAACACAATTAATTTGTGGAGAAAATTCAAACAATTACCAGAAGCTGACCAAAAAAATCCTGAATTAGTAGCTGCTATGCGTCATTACGACAAAACCGTTAATATTACTTGGGTAATGGGCCACTTTAACGCGGCAAAAAAATACATCGAGAGTGTTCCAGGAAATCACGAAGCTACAGGTGGAAGCGATTGGAAAAAATACATGTTACCAAAATACCAAAAAAGAATATTCTTCCCTGAATTATGGACGAAAGAAGAATTAGATAACTGGGGAGAATAACCGCATAGCGCACAAAACAAAAAACATTGAGATATTTAGTACTAGCCATTTTATTTGTTACTTTTTTTACCGCTTGTAATTCGAAAGAAGAGACAGAGAAAGCAAAAAAAGCAACAGTTAAAAAAGAACCTATCATAAAAGAATTCGGATTTACATTTAACGACTATAAAGTGGTTAGAGATACAATTCGTTCGGGTGATACGTTTGGAAAATTACTAGAAAAATTCCCATTAAAAGATAGTTTACGAATCCACGACGTTACTGAAAAAGTAAAGGATTCATTCAATGTTCGACGAATAAAAGCAGGGAAACCATATATTTTATTTTTAGACAAGAAAAAGCCAAATACACTACAAGCTTTAGTTTACATAGAAGACAGAATTAATTACACTGTGGTTGATTTTAGAGATTCTATTGTTGTATCTAATAAACAAAAACCTACTACTTTAAGAAGAAGAGTCGTAGCGGCTGAGATAGAAGGTTCATTATCTGAAACTTTAAGCAATGCTGGAGTTAGCGCTGGTTTAGCGAATAAATTAGCCAATATTTATGCTTACACAGTCGATTTCTTTAAAATTCAAAAAGGCGATAAATTTGCGGTTACGATTAATGAACGTTACATCGATGATTCTATTTATGTTGGTGTAGAAAGTATCGAAGCTTCTTATTTTGAAAATAAAGGGAAAAAGATTTTTGCCTTTCCATATAAATTGTCTGAAAATCAGAAACAGGAAGATTTTTATGATGAAAATGGAAAAGGTTTAAAAAGTATGTTCTTAAAAGCACCATTGGATTATTTTAGAATTTCGTCTCGTTTTTCAGGCAGACGTTTTCATCCGGTACAAATGCGCTTCAAAGCTCATAATGGAACTGATTACGCAGCACCTCACGGAACACCAATTAAAACCACCGCATCAGGAGTTGTAGAACGAACAGGTTACACCGCAGGAAATGGAAATTTTGTAAAAGTCCGTCACAGTTCTACTTATTCCACTCAATACTTACACATGTCTAAAATATCGGTGAGAAATGGCCAACGTGTATCTCAGGGACAAGTAATTGGTAAAGTAGGAAGCACAGGTTTAGCAACCGGACCTCATGTTTGTTATCGTTTCTGGAAAAATGGTGTGCAAGTTGACCCGCTTAGGCTGAAATTACCTAATGCCGAACCGATGAATGATTCTCACAAACAAAAATATTTAGCGCATATTGCTCCTTTAAAGAAAGAATTGGATAGTATAACTGCAGTAAAATTTAAAGAATAATGGCGCTATCGAAAGTAAATCCGTCACAAACTGAAGCTTGGCAAAAAATACAATCGCACTTCGAAAAAATGCAAGCAACTTCCATGAAAGATTTGTTTGCTTCCGATGCAAAAAGAGCTGAAAAATTTCACATTCAATGGAATGATTTTTTAATAGATTATTCTAAAAATATTGCCAACCAAGAAACATTAGATTTGTTATTAAATTTAGCTAACGAAGTTGAATTAAAACAAGCGATTTCCAGTTATTTTCAAGGCGATATAATCAATCAAACCGAGAACAGAGCCGTTTTACACACCGCTTTACGCGCTAAAGAATCAGCCAATGTTTTGGTTGATGGCGTTAACGTAATGCCAGAAGTGTATTCGGTTAAAAATGAAATCAAAAACTTCTCTAACGAAGTTATCACAGGAAATAGAAAAGGATTCACAGGAAAACCATTTACCGATATCGTAAATATTGGAATCGGTGGTTCTGATTTAGGTCCAGCCATGATTGTAGAAGCATTACAATTCTATAAAAATCATTTAAATATTCATTTTGTTTCCAATGTAGATGGCGATCACGTTAACGAAGTTATCAAAAAATTAAATCCAGAAACGACTTTATTTGTAGTAGTTTCTAAAACTTTCACTACACAAGAAACCTTATCAAATGCAGAAACTATCAGAAGTTGGTTCTTACAATCGGCTTCACAAGAAGATGTAGCGAAGCATTTCGTAGCGGTTTCAACCAATATTCAAAAAGTAACCGAATTCGGAATTAATCCAGACAACGTTTTTCCAATGTGGGATTGGGTTGGAGGTCGTTTTTCATTATGGAGTGCTGTAGGTTTATCGGTAAGTTTAGCAGTTGGATTTGATAATTTCGATAAATTATTGAAAGGTGCCAACGAAATGGACGAACATTTCAAAAACGAATCTTTCGACAAAAATATTCCGGTAATTTTAGCTTTATTAAGCATTTGGTACAACAACTTTTTTGGTGCCGAAAGCGAAGCTTTTATTCCGTACACACAATATTTACAGAAGTTAGCGCCATACTTGCAACAAGGTATTATGGAAAGTAACGGAAAAAGTATTGGTAGAGATGGAAAACCAGTAAATTATCAAACCGGAACGATTATTTGGGGCGAACCAGGGACGAATTCCCAACACGCTTTTTTTCAATTGATTCATCAAGGAACCAAATTAATTCCAACGGATTTCATCGGATTCAAACAACCGCTTTACGGAAACAAAGAACATCATGACAAATTGATGTCGAATTTCTTTGCGCAAACCGAAGCCTTATTAATGGGTAAAACCGAAGCACAAGTAAAAGCAGAATTCGAAAAGCAAGGAATTTCAGGGGAAAAAGCTGATTTTCTATTGCCTTTTAAAGTGTTTACAGGAAATAAACCAACCAATACCATTCTTATCAATAAATTAACTCCAGAAACATTAGGCGCATTGGTGGCAATGTATGAACACAAAATTTTTGTTCAAGGAATTATTTGGAACATTTTTAGTTATGATCAATGGGGTGTTGAACTCGGTAAGCAATTAGCAAACTCAATATTTGATGAAATATTGTCAAAAGAAGTGAAAACACATGATAGTTCTACTTCTTTTTTATTGAAAAATTATCTGAAATAAATAAAATTATCTACAAAAGATAAAAATCCTCGATTGAAAAGTTGAGGATTTTCTTTTTCAACAACATTTTTGTCGATAAAAAACAAAAAAAAAGTTAAAAAGTTATGTGATTGTTTTTTAATAGATTGAATTCGTTTGTTAACATTGTCTTAACATTAAAAATAAATTCTTGTAAGAAATTTGCAAAAAATATTTTAAAAAACACAGCAAATGAAAATTTTTAAAAATGCATTACTAATTGGGTTTATGTTTTTATCAACCCTAACAGTATTTTCTCAATCAAAGGTTAAAGGAACTGTTATAGATGGTGAGTTTAATCAGCCGCTTTCAGGTGCAAGTATTACTATAAAAGGCACTACAAAAGGCACTACTACAGATTTTGATGGTAAATTTGAGTTGTCAACGGAGGTTAAATCTGGACAAATTGTTATTTCTTATCTGGGTTTTGAAACTAAGACGATTTCATTTAATATTGCAAATAACTCAGTTGACTTAGGTAATATTATATTACTAACAGATGCTAGTCAATTACAAGAAGTTGTTGTTATTGGTAAAGGAATTATCGACGTTGCTAAAGAGCGCAAGACACCTATAGCAGTTTCAACAATTAAAGCTGTTGAAATTCAAGAGAAAGTTGGTACAGCAGATGTTACACAAGCAATGGTAAATACGCCATCAGTTTATGTGGCAGGTCAGGCTGGAGGTTATGGGGATTCCAGAATTACTGTTCGTGGTTTCCAACAAGATAATACAGCATTTTTATTAAATGGACAACCAATTAATGGAATGGAAGATGGTCTAATGTATTGGTCAAACTGGTCTGGAATGTCTGATATTGCAAACTTTATTCAGATTCAAAGAGGTTTAGGTTCTTCGAAATTAGCCATTTCTTCTGTTGGTGGAACAGTAAACTTTGTAACAAAAGCAACAGATAAAAAAGAAGGTGGTTTTGCTTCTATGGGTGTAGCAAATAATGATTATTTCAAATCAACACTCGCCTATAATACGGGTATGAATGCAAAAGGATTTGGTATGAGTGTATTAATGTCACACTGGCAAGGAGATGGATATAATCAAGGAACAAGAGGAGAAGGTCAAAATTATTTTATTTCTTTTGGATATAAACCAAATGATAAGCATAATTTCAATTTCTTAATTACTGGAGCACCTCAATCTCACGATCAAAATTTTACAAAAACCATTAGTTCATATTTACAATATGGAAGAAAATATAATAACAATTGGGGAACTTTAAATGGGAATTATCTTTCTGAAAGAACTAATTTTTACCATAAGCCAGTAGCTAATTTAAACTGGGATTTTAACATAAACGAGACAACATCTTTATCAACTGTACTTTATGCTTCTTGGGGTCGTGGAGGAGGAACTGGTAATTACGGTAGAGGGAAAAGAACTACTTCAGAAGGTTATGTAGATTTTGATGCAATTTATGCAAATAATATTGCAGATGCTGATGGAATAGGTTCTGCGGAAAGTTCAGACCCAAACAGAAACAATAATTATGTAATTAGAGCATCTATGAATAATCATGCATGGTATGGTTTAGTTACTAATTTCAAAAAAGAATTAAATGAAAACTTAAATTTGAATTTTGGTTTAGATTTAAGAACTTACAATGGTGATCACTATCGTCAAGTTAGTAATTTTTTAGGTCTTGATGGTTGGTATGAAACAAGAAGATTAAGAGATAACACTCACTTTTCAAACAACTCTTTGCCTTTAGGAACTAATACGGTTAACCAGTCTTATAATATCAATCCTTGGTATTCTTTCTTTAATTCTGCTGAAGATAATCAAAAAATTGATTATGATTATAGCGAAACAATTTCTTACGGAGGAGTTTTCGGTCAATTAGAATATTCAAAAAACAATTTCTCAACTTTTTTCCAAGGAGCAATTTCTAATCAGTCACACCAAAGATTTGATTATTATGATTACCAAGATGAATTCCAAGATTCTGAAAAAGTTTCAAACGTTGGTTATAACGTAAAAGGAGGTGCTGCATATATTTTCGCTGAAAAGCATTCAGTTTATGCAAATGCGGGTTATTATTCTCGCCAACCATACCATGACAATGTTTATCTAAACTTCACAAATCAAGTTAATCCATTGACAGAAAATGAAAAAGTATTAGGCTTAGAAGCAGGATATTCTTTTAAATCAAAAAAGTTTAATGCAAATTTAAACGCTTACAGAACTACTTGGGAAGATAGAGTTGTAGCAAGGTCTATAGTTCAATCTGCAAATGCAACAATTGGAACAACACCTGTATTGGCTGGAGATGTATTATTTATTGAAGATCAAGGTGTAAAACAAGTGCATTCTGGTTTAGAACTAGATTTTGCCTATAAGCCTTTAGATAATTTTGAACTTAGAGGTTTTGCATCTGCTGGGAATTGGGAATATGATGGAAATGCAATCAGAACAACAAGAGATGAAAATTTAAATCCTTTATTAGTTACGGAAACAGATTTAGATGGAGGAAAAGTTGGAGATGCTGCTCAAACGACATGGGGATTAGGAGCAAAATATGAATTTTTACCACGTTTTTCAATCGACGCTGATTGGAGAAACTATGACAAATTATATGCTAATGTAGCTGCTAAAGATAATTTAGAATTACCAAGTTATGATGTAGTTGATGCAGGTATTTCATACAAAATGTTAGTAGGTAAAGAAAAGCAAAATTCAGTAAGTTTCAGATTCAATATGAATAACGTTTTTAATGAGGTTTATTTGTCAGAATTGAGATCAAACATTAAGGTAACAGATGATATAAGTTCAACGAATCCTTCTTTAGGAACATATCAATCAAATGGTAGAGTTTATAAAGGTATCGCCGATGGAAACCAAGGATTCTTTGGCTTAGGAAGAACTTGGAATTTTACGTTGCGTTATAATTTCTAGTAATTTAAAGTTGATTACTAAAACCTCTTATTCATTTTTTTGAGTAAGAGGTTTTTTAATTTCCTATATTTGTAATTCACTTTTAAAAAATTAGGTATGTACGAAACTATTCAATCTGTTCACTCTATTTTAGCGTATGCCGCTTTAGGCTTATTGTTATTGGCTTCATTTAATGCCATTTTTGGATTAACTTCTAAAAAAATATTTACAGACAAAGATTTACGCTTGTCTTTATTTACCTTGATTATTTGTCACATTCAATTATTAATTGGATTGATTTTGTATTTTGTTTCTCCACTTGGCGCTGGGCAATTAGGAAACATGAAAGACGCTGCTATGCGTTTGACTTCGTTAGAGCATCCTTTAGTTAACATTATTGCATTAGCAGTAATCACAATCGGATGGTCGAAACATAAAAAAGAAGAAAGTAACAACGGAAAATTCAAAAAGATTGCCGTTTTCTATACATTAGGTTTAGTGTTAATCTTATCAAGACTTCCTTGGGCTAATTGGTTCAATTAGTCTTTGGTACAATCTTTGGTAATAAGTTTACAAAATCATAAAATTATGAAGAAAAATATCCTAATAATATCGTTTGTATTACTTGTTACTGCATTAGTAAGCTTTTCTAATGGAACAAAATCAGGTTTCGTTAGAAAAGCTTCTTTAAATGATACGGTTAAGAAAAAAGATTCGCTTCAAATTTTAGATTCGATAAAAAAATCAGACTCAATTCGAGTAGCCGATTCTATAGCCAATCTAAAAACTAAACTATACAAGAAAAACGTTGAAGCTTCGCATTATTCTGACAAATTAAACGGAAGAAGAACCGCAAGCGGACAAGTTTTTAGTAACAAAAAATATACGGCCGCTCATAAAACGCTAAAATTTGGAACGAAAGTAAAAGTCACCAATTTAGCCAATAACAAAAGCGTTATCGTAACCATCAACGATAGAGGACCACATACTCGAAATAGAGAAATCGATTTGGCAAAACGTCCATTTTTAGACATTTCTCACAATAACGGACGCTCGCTTTTACGTGTGAGTTTAGAAATCGTAGAATAATTATTTCAATTTACTTCCTTTAGAAGCCCACCAAGGCACCGTTTCAACAACCAATCTTCCTGCTTTTACGGCTGGATCAAGATTAGCTAAGCTATCCGCTTCTTTCATGGTTTCGGTATTAAAAAGTAAAAATCCCGCAATAGTTTCGTGTTTATCAGACGGACCTGCAACACTGATTTTATTGGTTTTAGCTAACCAATTGATATGTTCCATGTGCTTTTTCTGAATTTCCGCCGCTTCTTCTTTAGAATGTTCACGGTTAGGACCTTTTTTAAGCATCACCAAAAAATATTTTTGCATCACATACGTAGTGTCGCCTTCTTTGTAGCTAAAAGTTTCGTGATTGGTCTTCGGTTTGTCAGGATAAACCACGGTGTTAGAACCGCAAGCAAACAATAAAACTAGTGCAAGTATTCCAAAAAGAGCTTTCATTTTACCAAGATTTAAAAGGGTGGTTACTTAAATAAGCATTATAATAGCGTTCATCGGAAGTGACTTCTTCACCTAACCAATTGGGTTTAGAAAAAGATTCATTTTCCGATTGTAGTTCAATTTCGGCTACAATTAAACCTTCGTTTTCGCCAAAAAAAACATCGACCTCAAAAAGATGATTTTCATGCATCACGTTATATCGAATTTTATCAATTGCGCCTTTTTCACAAAGTGATAATAAAGCTTCGGCTTCAGAAATAGCAATTTCTTTTTCCCATTCAAAACGGCTCATGCCCGAATCGTTTCCTTTACCTTTTATGGTTAAAAAACCCTTGTCACCTTTAATTCTAACTCTAACGGTTCGTTCAGGATTTGAATTCAGATAACCTTGAACAATTCTAAAGTTTTCGCTGCTTTCTGAGATGAAATCTCGATTGGTAACCAGGAATTTGCGTTCTATTTCTACCAAAATTTAATATTTATTTAGGCATCTAAATTACGAAAAAAACCTTTCAATTTGTATCTTTACCCATATTAGACCTAAATCAGGAATATGCTACGAAGAAAAACGAATACAACACCCGATGCTATTATTAAAAAGTATTTTAATGAATTGCAGCTTTGGAAAAACGAAGAGAACGATATCGATATATTGGTTCAATTGGTGAATGCTATTCGTCCGAAAAGTCCAAAAAAACTTGAAAAATTTAGTATTTTCCCTATAATTGAGTTCTTTACGAATCATCAAACGGAAAGAGAAAATTTTGTAGCCTATTTAAAAACTGTGTTGCAAAATAAAAATTTCGATGCCATTTTAACCGATGCTGGAATTTTACAAGACATCGATTTCTTTTACGAAGTAAAAAAGAGAATTTTCGCTAAAATCCTGCCATATCAAGCACCAAAAGACACTTTACAATACGTTTTAAATCAGATTTTTTATGTTGATTCTGATCCAATTTGGATTAATAAAATTCCGAAAGCAGAATTAGAAACTCTATTCGATTTATTTCAATTTGAAACCATTTACGAATCAGTGGAACCTAATGCGCCTTTATACGAAGTAATGGAAGCCATAAATCTGTTGTCGCAACGTACCAGTGGAAAAGCTTTAGAAACCGATGTAATGAAAATGGTGCCCGAATATTCTGGTTTAGAAAGTCCCTTTGCGGCTTTTGAAAAAGAATTATACGCTATTGAAAAAACCATCCGAAATAAAGAATCGGAATTTCATACGACTTCATCAGATATCAATTTCAAGCAATTATTGGTGTTATATAAACAATGTAACGAATTTGTTGAGAAAGCCTTTCAAAACTCTTCTAAATATGGAATTTCGTTACGTGTTAACCAAAACCTATTAAGCATAAAACAACATTTGTATCGCATTGGTGTTTTGATGCCACTTTTAGTGATTGATAAACCCGAAGAAAAGAAATCAAAATCGATAGAATTAGCCATCAAACTAATTAAATACAATTGTTTAAAAACCAATGTTAGGAAATTGTTTGCCGAAAGCACGCAATTGTTGTCTTACGAAATTACGCAACACACCGCAAAAACTGGCGAACATTATATTACCGAATCGAAAACCGAATATTTCAAAATGTTATACGCAGCGCTTGGCGGTGGTTTGATTGTGGGTTTTTTGTGTATTATAAAATTACTATTGTCAAAAGTGGAAGCATCTGACTTTGGTCATGCTTTTTTCTATAGTATGAATTATTCGTTTGGTTTTATTGCTATTTATGTTTTAGGATTTACTTTGGCTACCAAACAGCCAGCCATGACGGCCGCAGCGTTAATTAGCGCTTTGGAAGATGGTTTAAAAAAGCAAGCCAATGGTGATGGTGAAAAGCATAGTAGTTTTGCCATTTTATTCGCTCGATTGTTTCGTTCGCAGTTTATTGCCTTTGTGGGAAATGTCGTGATGGCTTTTCCAGTAGCGCTTTTAGGAATTTGGTTAATCGATTTAGCGTTTGATTACAATATTGCCGAAACCAAATGGCAAAAATTAGTTACCGATTTAAGTCCGATACATTCTATGGCGATTTTTCATGCCGCTATTGCTGGGTTTTTCTTGTTTTTATCTGGAATTATCTCAGGAAGTATTGCCAATCGTGATAAACATTTTGATGTGTATTACCGAATTCAAGAACATCCGTTGTTAAAATTAAACTTCGGAAAAGCCAGAGCTGAAAAAATTTCAAAATGGTACGAACGCTATTGGGCAGGAATCATTTCTAACTTTTGGTTCGGTGTTTTCTTAGGAAGTACGGCTTCAATAGGTTTGTTTTTAGGATTAAATTTAGATATTCGACATATTACATTTGCCAGCGGAAACTTAGCTTTAGCAGTTTACGGAGCCGATTATATGGTGAATAACGTGATGTTATTTTGGGGCATTTTAGGCATCGGAATTATTGGTTTTGTCAACTTTATTGTGAGTTTTAGTTTGTCGCTTGGGTTGGCGTTTCGTTCGCGCAATATTCCGTTGGCGGAGTTACGTCCGATTATTACGTCAATCAAACAACATTTCTTTAGAAAACCAATGAGTTTCTTTTTTCCTACAGAATAATTTATGAGCGAGCACTACCGAAAAATAATTCACGTTGACATGGATGCGTTTTATGCATCGGTAGAGCAAATGGACAATCCTGAGCTGAAAGGAAAACCTTTGGCGGTAGGTGGAAGCGAAGTTCGTGGTGTGGTTTCAGCAGCAAGTTATGAAGCTAGAAAATTTGGTGTTCGAAGTGCAATTAGTGGCATTCAAGCGAAGAAATTATGTCCCGATTTAATTTTTGTGCGACCACGATTTGACCGTTACAAAGAAATTTCGAAGAAAATCAGAAAGATATTCCTCGATTACACCGATTTAGTCGAACCATTATCGCTCGATGAAGCCTATTTAGACGTAACCGAAAACAAAAAAGGCAATCCCAGTGCGACTTTAATTGCTCAAGAAATCAGAAAACGCATTTTTGAAGAAGTTGGACTTACGGCTTCGGCAGGAATTTCCGTAAATAAATTTGTAGCCAAAATTGCTTCCGATTACAACAAACCGAACGGACAAAAAACGGTAAATCCAGATGAGGTAGAAACCTTTTTAGAAAAATTAGACGTTAAAAAATTCTATGGTGTAGGCAAAGTTACGGCTGAAAAAATGTATCAATTAGGCATATTTACAGGTTATGATTTAAAGCAAAAACCGTTAGAGTATCTCGAAAAGCACTTTGGAAACAGCGGTTTGCATTACTACCAAATTGTGCGTGGCATTCACAACAGCTCGGTAAAACCCAACCGAAAAATAAAATCAGTAGGGGCAGAGCGTACTTTTGGAGAGAATTTATCTTCTGAAATTTTCATGGAAGAACGTTTGCTAAGTATTGCCAAAGAATTAGAAAAACGCCTCCAAAAAAGCAAAATCTCAGGAAAAACCATCACCCTAAAAATAAAATATTCCGATTTCACCTTACAAACCCGAAGCAAAACATTGCCGTATTTTGTAAACGACAAGAACATCATTTTAGACGTTGCTAAAGATTTACTCTATCAAGAGCGTTTGAGAAACTCCGTTCGATTACTAGGTATTTCCATTCACAATTTAAACAACGAAGAAAAAACCAAAACCACTTTACCTCAAAAAAGTGTTTCAGTGCAATTGAAGTTTGAGTTTTAGTTACTTAAACAAGCGTTAAAGTTCGTTTTTTATAGCTATTGGTTCGTTTTTCTTTTTAGTTTTATCCCAAATTACAATCGTTATGGAGTTCAAAGTTTACGATGCTGCGTTTGCAAAACAGCATGAAAATGGCGCTATAAAAGCAATGCCGCTAGTGTCTTGGGATATTTATTCTCAGTATTTGTTGCAAACTAATGTATTGCTTCACGATGTAAATTCGTTACATCAAATAGCTAATAAAAATCAATGGAAATCAGTTTGGGATTATAAAGAAAGTTTACAAGACGAAACCGTAATTGTGGTTACTGATGCACAATTAAAAATTGTTTTCGCTAGTAAAAACATCAAAAAAATGAACGGTTACGAAGCACAAGAAGTCATTGGGAACTCACCAAAAATGTTTCAAGGCGCTAAAACCGATTTACAAGTGAGCAACGAAATTAGAAAAGCCATTTTAAACAAAGTACCGTTTGAGAAAAATGTAATTAATTATTGCAAAGATGGTTCGTTGTATAAATGTCACATCAAAGGATTTCCAATTTTCAATCACAAAGGAGAAGTAACTAATTTTATTGCGTTTGAAAAAATAGCAGCTTAAAACGAACATATATAAAACAAAAACGAGTGCTAAAAATATCTTTAGCACTCGTTTTTTTATGTAGCATTGAGATTATTCTATTTCAGAAACTCTTAATGTATTTACCATTCCTTTCGCTACGATAGGCATTGCAGCTAAGTTAACTACCATATCACCTTTTTTAACGTATTTTTTTTCTTGACAAATGGTATTGATGTCATCAATCGTGTCATCTGTACTTACTAATTTGTCATAGAAATATGCTCTTACACCCCATAAAAGGTTCAATTGCGTTAAAATTCTTCGGTTAGAAGTAAATACTAAAATGTGCGATTTTGGGCGCCAAGCCGAAATTTGAAACGCAGTATAACCAGAATTTGTTAAGGTTGTAATCGCTTTTGCATTAATGGTGTCAGCCATTTGAGCCGCGTGATAACAAATCGATTTGGTAATATAACGACTGTTTTTTATTTGTGGTTGCGAAATTGGCACTTTAATAAGTGGCGAATCTTCCACGCTTTCAATAATACGAGTCATGGTTTCAATAACTTCCACAGGATAATTTCCTACAGAAGTTTCTCCTGATAACATTACGGCATCCGCTCCATCCATAACCGAATTGGCTACGTCGTTTACTTCGGCACGTGTTGGTGTTAATGATGTGATCATAGTTTCCATCATTTGTGTTGCCACAATTACCGGAATACGAGCTGTTTTTGCTCTGTGAATCAATTTTTTCTGAATCAAAGGCACTTCTTCCGCTGGAACTTCCACACCTAAATCGCCACGAGCAACCATCAAACCATCACAAAACGCTACAATTTTGTCAATGTTTTCAACCGCTTCTGGTTTTTCAATTTTGGCAATAATTGGAATTTTATGATCGGAATGTTTTGCAATTAAATCTTGTAAATCTTCTAAGTCTTTTGGTGTTCTCACAAACGATAAAGCAATCCAGTCGACTTTATTTTCAATCGCAAAAATCGCATCGCGAATGTCTTTTTCAGTTAAAGCAGGTAACGAAACTTTAGTGTTAGGTAAGTTTACTCCTTTTTTTGATCTCAAAGGGCCACCTTGCACCACAACTGCTTCAACTTCGGTGTTTTTATCGGTTTTAGTAACTTCAAAAATTAATTTTCCGTCGTCTAATAAAATTCTTTCTCCTGGATTTACATCTTTTGGAAATTCTTTGTAGTTCATGTACACTCTCGAAGCTGTTCCTAAGATATCTTCTGCAGTAGTGAAGGTAATAATATCGCCTTTGTTTACTACCACATCTTCTTTCATTACACCTACGCGTAATTTTGGACCTTGTAAATCGCCTAAAATTGAAGTTGTATAGCCAAACTCATCGTTTAGCTCTCTAATCATTTGGATGCGTTCGGTAACATCAGTATAATCGGCGTGCGAAAAGTTAACTCTAAATACGTTAACTCCGGCATCAATCATTTTTTTTATTACTTCTTTTGTACTACAGGCTGGGCCTAGCGTAGCTACAATTTTAGTCTTTTTGTTTGTTGGCATTTTAATTAAAAAATTAAATTATTTTTAGATTTTAAGTTCGTGATATCAATCGCGTAAGCCGTAGTTACATTTTTAATTTCCTGAATTTTCTCAATTATGAATTCTGAGTCAAATCCGTAATCGATATTTTCAATTTTAATAAGGTAATCGGCTTTTTTAAATTCGGGTAGTAAAAAAACAGTGATGTCTACTTGCTCAAATAATGAGGTTGTTTGCTTGTTGGAATTGATAATCGTCGTTTTGTTTTCGATTAACGTCCAAACAACATCGTTTTTTTCATCATCAAAAATGTAATTACTAAAAGCGCTTTTTCCTTCGGGAATGGCAATTTCTACATAAGCAAGATTTTTACTTAATTGAACGCCTAATTCCTTGTTCAGCATATAAGCCAATTTGTAATCATCTAAAGATGAATGCACGGCAATAAGCTCATAATCATCTGAAACAAAATCGTTTATTTGAATTTTATGAATGGCCATTACCAGAATTTAAGTTGTAAAGATAAGACTAAAATCGTTTAAAAAGCACCTGTTTACGTGTTCTTAACGTTTATTTAGTAACGCAAACGTTTTAGTACTGGGTTATTTTTTTGAAATTTTTTCTTGTAAAGCAAAATAAGCACGTTGTGATGCTTTTTCTTCTGCTTTTTTCTTAGAAGTGGCTCTTGCTCTGGCAATAATTTTTTGGTCGATAAGCAATTTTACCCCAAAATATTTCTGACCTTCGATACCGTTATCTTCCACAAAATCAAAAAAGAAAGACATTTTTTCTTTCTGACACCATTCAATGATTAAACTTTTGTAGCTGATAACTTTTCCTTCTAATTTGGCAATATCTACATATTGTTTGATGATTTTATTTTGGATAAACTTTTCGCAATATGTAAAACCTCTGTCTAAATAAATAGCGCCAATAAATGCTTCAAATAAATTACCGTGAATATTGTCACCAAACTGATTTGAATTGATTTTACTTTCTACAAATTGAAGCAAGTTAAAATCACGTCCAAGTTCGTTTAAATGTTCTCTACTGACAATTTTTGAACGCATTTTAGTTAAATACCCTTCGTCTCCCGATGGTACTTCATTATATAAATGAGCAGCAATTACACTACCTAGCATGGCATCGCCTAAAAATTCTAAACGCTCATAATTGAACGGATTTCCTTTCTCGTCTACTTTGTTGGTAGAGCGGTGCGTAAATGCTTTTTTGTAATATCTAAGCTCTATAGGTTCAAAACCTAGTATTTTGGTAATTTTTTCAAAAAAAATCCCGTCTTCTGGAGAACGGGAGTTTTTTCTTATTTTATTAAATAAACGACGCATGTGTTTAGTCTTCCAATTTTTTAAACAATACACAAGCATTGTGTCCACCAAAACCAAACGTATTGCTCATCGCTACTTTAATTTCACGTTTTTGCGCTTTATTTAAAGTTAAGTTTAATTCTGGGTTAATGTTTTCATCTACAACAGTATGGTTAATCGTTGGAGGAACAATACTATGTTGCATAGCTAAAATAGAAGCAATTGCTTCGATAGCACCAGCAGCACCAAGTAAATGTCCTGTCATCGATTTAGTTGAGTTGATATTAATATTTTTAGCATGAGCGCCAAAAACATGACTAATTGCTTTTAATTCGGCAACATCACCAAGAGGTGTAGAAGTTCCGTGTGTGTTGATGTGATCAACTTGCTCTGGAGACATTCCAGCATCACGCAATGTGTTTTCCATTACTGCAATTACTCCAATTCCTTCTGGATGTGGAGCTGTTAAATGGTAAGCATCAGAAGACATTCCTCCACCACCAATTTCACAGTAAATTTTAGCACCACGTGCCTTTGCATGTTCGTACTCTTCTAAAACTAATGCACCAGCACCTTCTCCAAGTACAAAACCGTCACGAGTAGCATCAAAAGGTCTTGAAGCTGTTTCTGGACTTTCGTTTCTTGTTGATAAGGCGTGCATAGAATTAAATCCACCCATTCCTGCAATGGTTACAGCCGCTTCAGATCCACCTGAAATGATAACATCACACATTCCTAAACGAATGTAGTTGAAGGCATCAATTAAGGCATTAGCCGAAGAAGCACAAGCTGAAACAGTGGTATAATTAGGACCCATATAGCCATTTCTCATAGAAATATGAGCTGGAGCAATATCGGCAATCATTTTAGGAATAAAGAAAGGATTGAACTTTGGCGTTCCATCACCTTTAGCATAATATATTACTTCATCTTGGAAAGTTTCTAAACCTCCAATACCAGCACCCCAAATTACACCTACTCTATGTTTGTTTACGTTATCTGAAGTAATTCCAGCGTCTTTAATCGCTTCGTCACTTGCAGCAATGGCATATTGAGCAAATTTATCCAATCGGCGCGATTCTTTACGATCCATATAATCTTCGATGTTGAAGTTTTTTACTTCGCACGCAAATTTTGTTTTATGTTTTTCTGTATCGTAATACGTTATGGGTGCAGCACCACTTTTCCCATTAATTAAACCATCCCAGTATTCTTGAATGGAATTTCCTATTGGGGTTAATGCTCCAAGGCCAGTTACAACAACACGCTTTAATTGCATATCCTTATTTTTAAAATATCGTTTAAACAAATAATACCCGTGTTTTCTTTAGTTTATAATAGTAAAGAGACAAGGGTATTTCAATATAATGTGATTGAAATTCAATCAAAAATAGTCTAATTTCTTAAAATAATAAAAACCCGCATGCAAAAAAATGCACACGGGCGTTTTATTTATTATTTTTTAGCTTCTTCGATGTAAGAAATAGCTTGACCTACAGTAGCAATGTTTTCAGCTTGGTCGTCTGGAATTTGAATATCAAATTCTTTTTCGAACTCCATAATAAGCTCAACAGTGTCTAATGAATCAGCTCCTAAATCGTTTGTGAAGCTAGCTTCTGTTACAACTTCGTTTTCGTCAACACCTAATTTGTCTACGATAATCGCTTTTACTCTTGATGCAATGTCTGACATAATCTTTTAATTTTTAATTTAATTTGTTGGCAAAAATAAAAAACTTTATTTTAAAACAACCTTTTTGTTACTAAATGTGACCACGAATTTAAAAAAAATAATTCACAAAGGCTTCTTTTTTTTATTTTTTACCAAATTTTATTCTTTTTTTTGTGGGAAGAAATCAATAGAAAATGAAGAATATTGTGCTTTTTGCTTCCGGAAATGGCTCAAATGCCGAAGAAATAATCAGGTATTTTAAAAAAAATAACCAAGGAACTGTAGTCGCCATCTTTTCTAACAAACCAGATGCCAAAGTGTTAGATAGAGCAAAAAATCATAACATTTCTTCAGTGGTTTTTAACAAAGCGCAATTAAATGAAGGTTTTGTCTTGGAAAAATTACATCAGTTTCAACCTGATTTAATTGTTTTAGCCGGATTTCTACTAAAATTTCCTGAGTCTATATTAAAAGAATATCCAAAAGTGATTAATATTCATCCTGCCTTACTGCCAAAATATGGCGGAAAAGGGATGTATGGCATGAATGTGCATCAAGCAGTTTTAGATAATAATGAAAAAGAAACCGGAATTACCATTCATTATGTAAACGAACATTACGATGAAGGCGAATTTATTTTTCAAAAATCAGTAAATATCGAAGATTGCAAAACCGCGGAAGAAATTGCGCATAAAATTCACGAATTAGAACATCAATATTTTCCTGAAGTAATAGGAAAGCTAATAAACTAATTTATGAAAACTTTACATTTTAAATTCCTAATAATTTTCATTTTTCATTTAAATTTTGTTTTTAGTCAAGATAAGATTGAGTTGAAAGAATTTGGATTTAGCATGAATAATCCTGAAGGTTGGTTTGCTTATAATAGAAATCAAATAGTTTCTAATATTAATCAATTTGATTTAAATAAGGATGAAATTGACAGATTTTCAAAACAAGTTGATAAATCTATTGAATATATCACATTGTCGAAGTATCAAAAAGGCAAATATTTAGGAGCTATCCCTACTATTAATATTAGAGTAGATAAAAACCCAACAAAAGATATTTTAGAGTTGCAAAAAGCGCTTTATTTATCATTAGAGCAAAACAAAGCTACTTTTAAAAATTTGCATTTTATTGAAAAATCGAATATAGTAGATATAGAAGGTACTAAAATTATTAGAACAATATTTAGTTACACTTTAAAAATCGAAAATGTTGAATATAAATTAAAGTCATACAAGGTTTTAATTCCCGTAGGAAAATTTTATATTAACATTAATTTTATAGAGGAAGAAAATAAAGAAGACAACTCGATTTTATATGAAGAATTAATAAATTCTATTAAAATAATAAATTCAGAAAAATAATAAATGCCTCACGAAGTCCACATATATACAGACGGCGCTGCCAAGGGAAATCCTGGTCCGGCTGGCTATGGCGTTGTGATGGAAATGGTGGGAACACCTTATAAAAAAGAATTTTACGAAGGTTTCCGATTGTCTACCAATAATAGAATGGAATTATTAGCGGTAATTGTAGGTTTAGAAAAATTAAAAAACCCAAAAACCAAAGTCTTAGTCGTTTCGGATTCGAAATATGTGGTCGATTCGGTAGAAAAGCGTTGGGTTTTTCAGTGGGAAAAAATCAACTTCAAAGCCAAGAAAAATCCAGATTTATGGATGCGTTTCTTAAAAATTTACCGAAAACACCAAGTTGATTTTCAATGGGTAAAAGGACACAACAGTCATCCGCAAAATGAACGCTGCGATGAATTAGCTGTTATGGCTTCGCAACAAGAAAAATTATCGATTGATGAGTTTTATGAGCGAGAAGAAGGGAAGTTGTTGTAATAAAAAAGGAGCTTTTCAGCTCCTTGTAATTATTTAGTTTCTTTTGTTAAATCGAATCGGTAAATCGCGTCAAATCCTAGATATATAGAAGAATCAAATTCCGAATTTAGTCGGTTTCTTTTATCAGTACTCAATGGAAATGTCAAGACTTGTGCCCCCACTTTTTCGTTACTGCTGTACACACCATAATCTGTTGTGTCAAATCCAACTTTTCCTCTCAAAATGATTGAGTTTTCCATTAACCCAAGTGCTGCATACATAGCAAAACGAATCGATTCTTCTTGGGTATAAAAGTCTGAATTAAATTCTGATAAATTATAGGATTTAATTGAGGTAAGTAAGTCAGTACCTACACTAAATTTTTTAGTTAATGCGTAATTTGCATCCATACGAATTGGTAATGTAGCATTTATGTAAAATTTATTGTTTTTTGATCGATGCCAAATACCAATTAATGGTGTAATAGTAGAACCATGGTTTTCTGACGAAGCATATAATCCAAATTTAACTTTTGAAGTTTCATTGTATTGATAATCTAAAACAGCTAATCCTCCAAATTGGAAATCATTTGAACCAATATTATCAAAATCTGATGCTATTTTTGGAAGAAAAACATAGGTGCCCGACCATTTTTCAGAATGTTGGTATTTCATTCCTAAGTTTAAACGTGTCATAGTTAAACTAGTTCTTTCTGAAGCTTGGGAAAAATTTAATCGTGTGTTTTCAACCGTAAATCCAGTTAATAAAACAGCTTTTTCAGATAACTTTTTAGGATAGTAAAGTTCCATATTTAGATTGTTTACACTTGTTTCGTAGTCATTGTCTACATTTCCTAATGTCGCATTATTTAAAGATAATTTAAAAATATCAACATAGTCTTGCGCACTAACAGAAACTGTAAATAGAGCAAAAAGCATTAAGAATTTAATTTTTTTCATAAGTTTTTTTGTTTTTTATTTATTAAAATTTTTTCAAAAATATTCTTTAGCTATTAAAATTGTTAAAAAATTAGAAAGTATTAAATTATGATAGTCATAAAATTAATTTATGAATAAGGTTTTTGATCATAAATATGTGCAAAATCCTAACCTTCAAAACCTTTTAAACTTTTAAACTCATAAACTTTTAAACTTCTAAACAAAAACTTATCTTTGCACCTTATTTCAAATTCAATTTAATGAACAAACTATTAATAGTAGGAACAGTAGCTTTTGATGCTATTGAAACGCCTTTCGGAAAAACAGACAAAATTTTAGGTGGAGCTGCGACTTACATTGGTTTAGCGTCTAACTTTTTTAATGTAGATGCAGCAGTAGTTTCTGTGGTTGGTGAAGATTTTCCAAAGGAATATTTAGATTTATTAGAAAATAAAGGAGTTAATATAGAAGGAATCGAAATCGTAAAAGGTGGAAAAACCTTCTTTTGGAGTGGAAAATACCACAACGACTTAAATTCTCGAGATACTTTAGTTACTGAATTAAACGTTTTGGCTGATTTTAATCCAGTTGTGCCACAAGCGTATAAAAATTCAGATGTAGTTTTATTAGGAAACTTACACCCAATTGTACAATCAGGTGTTTTAAACCAAATGTCTGAAAGACCAAAGTTAGTTGTTTTAGATACAATGAACTTTTGGATGGATTGTGCCTTACCAGAATTATTAGACGTGATTAAACGTGTAGATGTAATCACAATCAACGATGAAGAAGCGCGTCAGTTATCAGGAGAATATTCTTTGGTAAAAGCAGCGGCTAAAATCCATACCATGGGACCAAAATATGTGGTTATCAAAAAAGGAGAACACGGAGCGTTATTGTTCCACAACAAAGAGGTTTTCTTTGCTCCAGCTTTACCATTAGAAGAAGTATTTGATCCAACAGGTGCTGGTGATACTTTCGCAGGTGGTTTTGCAGGTTACATTGCACAATCAGAGAACATTTCGTTTAGCAATTTGAAAAACGCTATTATTTACGGTTCAAATTTAGCTTCTTTCTGTGTGGAGAAATTTGGAACAGAACGAATGGAGAATTTAGATAAAAATGAAGTGAATGCGCGTTTGAAACAATTCAAAGCCTTAACACAATTTGAAATAGAATTAGAAGAATAAAAACGTGCCTCGAAATTTCGGGGCATTTTTTGTTTCAAAAAGAATAAGAATTACAACAACCTACAACAACACAACAACTTATGAGTGACGCTATACAACACGAATGTGGAATTGCATTACTACGATTAAAAAAACCGTTAGAATTCTATAAAGAAAAATACGGAACCGCTTTCTATGGTGTACAAAAAATGTACTTACTTATGGAGAAGCAACACAACCGCGGTCAAGACGGAGCTGGATTAGCGAGTATTAAATTGGATGTAAATCCAGGAGAAAGATACATCAGCCGTATTCGTTCAAACGACCCGCAACCTATTAAGGATATCTTCGCTCAAATTAACGACAGAATCAGTCGCGAGTTAGAAGAACATCCAGAATATCAAAACAATGTGGCACTTCAAAAACAAAATATTCCGTATTTGGGAGAATTGTTTTTAGGTCACGTTCGTTATGGAACTTTCGGTAAAAATAGCATCGAAAGTGTTCACCCATTTTTACGTCAAAACAATTGGATGCATCGTAATTTAATTGTGGCTGGGAATTTCAATATGACTAACGTAAAGGAGTTGTTTCAAAACTTAATTGACTTAGGACAACATCCAAAACAAATGGCCGATACTGTTACCGTAATGGAAAAAATCGGACATTTCTTAGATGATGAGGTTACCGAATTATACAAACAATGCAAATTAGAAGGTTTCTCTAAACAAGAAGCTTCACCAATTATTGGCGAACGATTAAATGTACAACGCATTTTAGAACGTGCTTCTCGTAATTTCGATGGAGGTTATGCAATGGCTGGACTTTTTGGTCATGGCGATTCGTTTGTTTTGCGCGATCCTGCCGGAATTCGTCCTGCGTATTTCTACGAAGATGATGAAATTGTGGTAGTCGCTTCAGAACGCCCGGTAATTCAAACGGTTTTCAATGTACCTTTCGAAAAAGTGCAAGAATTAACTCCAGGAAGTGCTATCATCATCAAGAAAAACGGAAATGTTTCTATTCAGGAAGTAAGAACACCATTAATCAAAAAAGCATGTTCGTTTGAACGCATTTATTTTTCTCGCGGAAGCGATGCCGAAATCTACAGAGAACGTAAAGAATTAGGAAAATTAATCTTTCCAAGTGTTCTAAAAGCAATTGATAACGATACCGACAACACCGTTTTCTCTTTTATTCCAAATACTGCAGAAACTTCTTTTTACGGAATGTCAGAAGCGGCTCAAGATTTCTTAAATCAGAGAAAAGCCAAAATGATTATCGAGCAAAAAGATACATTGACTGAAGATACCTTGAAAGAATTGCTTTCAGTTAAAATCAGAACGGAAAAAATCGCAATTAAAGATGCCAAATTAAGAACGTTTATTACTGAAGATAGCAGTCGTGATGATTTAGTAGCTCACGTGTATGATGTAACGTATGGCGTGGTAAAACCAACCGATAATTTGGTTATTATTGATGATAGTATTGTGAGAGGAACTACCTTAAAACAAAGTATTATTAAAATGATGGATCGTTTGCATCCAAAGAAAATTGTTGTGGTTTCATCGGCTCCTCAAATTCGTTACCCAGATTGTTACGGAATTGATATGGCGAAATTAGAAGGTTTAGTGGCTTTCAGAGCAGCTTTAGATTTATTAAAAGAACGCAATTTATATCATATAGTAGAAGAAGTATATCAAAAATCGAAAGCACAAGAAGATTTTAGTGATGCTGATGTAGTGAATTATGTAAAAGAAATTTATGCGCCATTCACTGATCAAGAAATTTCAGATAAAATTGCCGAAATGCTTACGCCAGAAGACACAAAAGCAGCAGTAAAAATCATTTATCAAACAGTAGAAGATTTACATATTGCTTGTCCAAAGAATTTAGGCGATTGGTATTTCACAGGAGATTATCCAACCGATGGAGGAAATCGTGTAGTAAATCGTGCATTCATGAATTTTTATGAAGGAAAAGATGCTCGAGCTTATTAAAATATGCGTTTCATCGACTTTTTATTTCGTTTAACAATTTTTTTATAGTAATACAAAATCTCACCATACTTTAGCTCTACCAGAAAATTAGTAGGTTAAGTTTTATGGTAGATTTGGGGCAAAAAGGGTACGCAATGCGTGCCTTTTTTTTTGCCCAAAAAGTAAGTTTTAACTAAAATAAGGGTGTTATTTTATGTAAAAATTGCATTTCATCGACTTTTTAATTCGTTTAACAATTTTTTTATGCAAGCATAGTATCTTATACTACTTTAGCTCTACCAGAAAATTAGTAGGTTAAGTTTTATGGTAGATTTGGGGCAAAAAGGGTACGCAATGCGTGCCTTTTTTTTTGCCCAAAAACTTAGAGATTTGTTATAAAAAATTAAAAAAATAACTGTTTTGTTTTTTTAAATTGCATTTCGTCGAGTTTTTGTGTTATTCAACAATTTTTTTATGCAAGCATTTTATCTTGTACTACTTTAGTCCTACCAGAAAATTAGTAGGTTAAGTTTTATGGTAGATTTGGGGCAAAAAGGGTGAAAGCAATTTCACCTTTTTTATTTTAATAAACTTGGTAACAAAAAAGGCGAGGATTAAAAATCCTCGCCTTTTTTAATTTTATTTATTCTGAATTATTTCGCTGCAGCAAAACGTTTTGCTACTTCTGTCCAGTTAATTACATTAAAGAATGCTTCCATATAATCAGGACGTCTGTTTTGATAATTTAAATAATAAGCGTGTTCCCAAACATCCATTCCTAAGATTGGTTGTCCACCACAAGCAACACCTGGCATAATTGGGTTGTCTTGGTTTGGAGTAGAACAAACTTCTAATTTTCCGTCTTTCACACATAACCAAGCCCATCCTGAACCAAAACGAGTAGCTCCCGCTTTAGAAAATTCTGCTTTAAAAGCATCAAATGAACCAAACGCAGCATCAATAGCATTAGCTAAATCACCTGTTGGTAATCCACCACCATTTGGCGACATAATTTCCCAAAACATTGTGTGATTATAATGTCCACCACCATTGTTACGAACTGCCATATTGTTCATATCTAAATTCTTCATTAAATCTTCAATAGATTTTCCTTCTAAATCTGTTCCGGCAATTGCAGCGTTTAAGTTAGTAACGTAAGCATTATGGTGCTTAGAATGGTGAATTTCCATTGTTCTTGCATCAATATGTGGTTCTAATGCATCGTATGCATAAGGTAATTGTGGTAATTCAAAAGCCATAATATTTTATTTTTAGATTAGTAATATTTTCACCAAATTTACAAATTAAACTTCGGAATCAAAAATAGATAGTTTCTATACCACTATTATTAAGATAAATATAACATTTGAACACAACTGCTTTCACCATATACGACGCTTCGGCTGGCTCCGGAAAAACATACACGCTAACGAAAGAGTATTTAAAAATTCTTTTCTTAGCCACTAATGATGATGCGTATCGAAAAATTCTCGCCATTACGTTTACCAACAAAGCGGTGGAAGAAATGAAAAGCCGAATTGTTTCCAGTTTGTACGAGTTTTCCATTGATACCACTTCCGATAAAGCGATGGAATTGCTAAAAGATGTTTCGGCTGAAACTAAATTGAGCATTGCCACTTTAAAAGATAAATCGAAAGCCATAATCAAAAATATCATTCATAATTATGCGGCGTTTGATATTTCTACGATTGATAAATTCACGCATAAAGTTATCCGAACATTTGCTCAAGATTTGAATTTGCCACCGAATTTTGAAGTTTCGTTGGAAACCGATTCACTTTTGCAAGAAGCCATCGATTTAGTCATTTCTAAAGCTGGTGATGATGTAAATTTGACTAAATTATTAATCGAATTTTCAAAAGAAAAAACCGACGACGATAAAAATTGGGACATTTCTGCCGAATTATTAAAGGTTGCCCAACTGATTACAAACGAAAATAATTCGGAAGAAATCAAAGAAATGGCTGATAAGAGTTTGGATGATTTTGGTGTAATCAAAAAGAAATTGCAGGAGGAAAATAAAGAGTTAAAATCGGAATGTAAAGCTATTGCTCAAAGCGTTTTGGGTTTGATTGATGGAAATGGTGTTTCTCGAAAATCGTTTTATTCCAGTTATGTTCCCAATCATTTAGAAAAAGTTGCAGCGGATAAAATTGCTATAAACGAAACGATAATTAATTATTTAGACGGAACAAAATCGCCTTATTCAAAGACGGTTCCACAATCTGATAAAGATTTTATTGATGAAAATGCTTCTGAAATTTTAACTTCGGTTATTGCAATCAATGAAAAAGCGGGAAAAATTTCAATGTATGAAGCTTTTCTCCAAAATCTAAACCCCTTGTCGTTGTTAAACACGATTTATCAAGAATTCAAACAAATTCAAGAAGAGCAAAATTTAGTTTCGATTTCCGATTTCAATAAAATCATTCACAACGAAATTCAAAACCAACCAGCGCCTTTTATTTACGAGCGTTTGGGCGAAAAATACCGTCATTATTTCATCGATGAATTTCAAGACACTTCGGTAATGCAATGGCAAAATTTAATTCCGCTAATTGATAACGCGCTTTCTGGTCAAGACGATTTTGGTCAGCAAGGAACTTTGATGTTGGTTGGTGATCCAAAACAAGCCATTTACCGTTGGCGTGGTGGAAAAGCCGAACAATTTATCGATTTAGCAAAAGAAGACAAAAAGTATAATCCGTTTTCTAATAAAGACAAAAAAACGCTTCGTTTAGGAACCAATTATCGTAGTTTTAGCGAAGTAATTCAGTTTAATAATGCGTTTTTCAAGCAATTATCTGATAAATTCGAAAATCCAGATTATGAAAATTTATACGAAAATCTTTCACATCAAGAAATCAATTCCAAAAACGGTGGTTATGTGAATTTGTCGTTCATCGAAGTGCCAGAAGACGAAACTGAAGTCGAAGGTTTTGATTCGGACAACGATTCGATTTCGGTAAAAGATAAATTTTACTTGAATCAAACGTTAAGAACGATTGAAAAATGTATCGCAAACGGATTTGAATATAAAGATATCGTGTTGCTTACGCGAACAAAAGCACCTGGAATTAAGTTGGCGAATTTCTTAACCGAAAACAGTGTTCCGATCTTGTCTTCTGAAACGTTATTGATTCAAAATGCAACCGAAGTGAAGTTGTTGATTGCGTTGCTTCGTTATTTGAAAAACCCAAAAGATGATGAGTCAAAAGTCTATTTCTTGTATTTTATTGCGAAATATTTGCAATCAGAAGTAGCAATTCATGATTTTATTTTGACTGCAAAAGATAAAAATTCGGAAGAATTAGAAACGTTTTTGAAAACCATCGGAATTGATATTTCGTTCAAAAATTGCAAGAAAAAATCGCTGTATGAAGCAGTCGAAATTTTGATTGCGACGTTTTTAAATGACAAAGTGAATACTTCGTATTTGCAATATTTCTTGGATTTGGTGTTAGAAAAAGATGTAAAAGTACAATCGAGCATTGCGGATTTCTTGGAGTATTGGGACAAAATTGGCTACCAAAAAAGTATTCCGTCACCAGAAGGAACAAACGCAGTTCGCATCATGACGATTCACAAATCAAAAGGTTTGGAATTTCCAGTTGTGATTTTTCCGTTTGCCGAGGAAGATTTTTCGAGAAAAATTAAAGATAAACTTTGGATTCCGTTAGAAGATTCGAATATTGATTTGCCAAAAGCGTTAATCAATAACAGAAAAGAAGTCGAAAGTTACGGAAACGAAGCAAAAACCATTTTTCAAACCAAAAACCAAGAAGAAGTTTTAGATACGATTAACGTTTTATATGTTGCATTAACGAGAGCTGAAGAACAATTGTATGTGATTTCGAATAAACTTACAACCAAAAAAGGCGATTTGGTTACCAATAATTTATCGTATTATTTTATAGAGTTTTTACAGAATTCAGGCAAATATGAAGACGCAAAATTGGAATACGAATTTGGTAATCCAACCCGAATTTCAACTAACAAAGCTCACGAAGGTAAAAACAATCAAATTGGTATTGTAATCAATAAGTTAAATCCAAAAAACATCAAAATTGCACAACGCGAAGCTTTAATGTGGGGAACCATTCAGCAAGATGCAATTAATTTTGGGAATATTTTGCATGAAATCATGGCGTTTATTCATACGAAAGACGATGTGGATTTAGCCATTCAAAAAGCAACAGAATTAGGATTGATTACGTTTTCTCAACAAGAAGTTTTCAAAGAAACGATTCAAAACATTGTCAATCATTCGGAATTAAAAGAATATTTTGAACCTGAAGCCAAAGTGTTTAATGAGCAAAATATCATTAAAAAAGCCACAAAAAATAGCAAACCAGATAGAGTTGTAATTAAGAATAATGTTGCGTATTTATTAGATTATAAAACAGGAGAAAAACACAACAAACACAAAGCACAATTGGAAGAATATGAATTGGCTTTACAAGAAATGAATTATACCGTTGCAAAAAAAGCACTCATATATATAGGAGAAAGTATAGAAATAGTAACTTTGTAACCATTAACACAACCATAAACGATTAATATATTATGTACGGAAAAATCCAACAACACCTACAAAACGAATTAAATACCATTCAAGAAAACGGATTATTTAAAAAAGAACGCATTATTACGTCACCTCAAGGAGCAGAAATTACAATTTCTACTGGAGAAACGGTTTTAAATTTTTGTGCGAACAATTATTTAGGATTATCATCACATCCAGAAGTGGTTCAAGCAGCGAAAGACGCTTTAGATTCTCATGGTTTCGGAATGTCATCAGTACGTTTTATTTGTGGAACTCAAGATATCCACAAAGAATTAGAACAAAAAATCGCTAATTTCTACGGAACAGAAGATACTATTTTATATGCAGCCGCTTTTGATGCTAACGGAGGAGTTTTTGAACCTTTACTAGGAGAAGAAGATTGTATTATTTCCGATTCTTTGAATCATGCTTCCATTATCGACGGGGTTCGTTTATGTAAAGCAGCACGTTATCGTTATGAAAATTCCAATATGGAAGATTTAGAGCAACAATTGATTAAAGCTACTGAAGCTGGTCATCGTTTTAAGCTTATTGTAACTGATGGAGTTTTTTCAATGGACGGATTAGTGGCGCCATTAGACAAAATTTGCGATTTAGCCGATAAGTATGATGCTTTAGTAATGGTTGATGAATGCCACGCAGCGGGTTTCATTGGAGCAACAGGAAAAGGGACATTAGAAGCTAAAGGTGTAATGGGAAGAGTGGATATCATCACAGGGACTTTAGGGAAAGCTTTAGGTGGTGCAATGGGTGGTTATACAACCGCTAAAAAAGAAGTGATTGAAATTTTACGCCAACGTTCGCGTCCATATTTATTTTCTAACTCGTTAGCACCTTCTATTGTAGGAGCTTCTTTAAAAGTTTTTGAATTATTAGAAAAAGACACTACACTTAGAGATAAATTAGAGTGGAATACGAATTATTTCAAAGCTGGATTAAGAAAAGCAGGCATAGATTTCATCGATGGAGACTCTGCAATTGTGCCTGTTATGCTATATGATGCTAAATTATCGCAAATAATGGCAGAAGAACTGTTAAAAAAAGGAATCTATGTTATAGGGTTTTTCTTTCCAGTTGTTCCAAAGGATAAAGCTCGTATTAGAGTGCAATTATCAGCTGCGCATACACAAGCACATTTGGATAAAGCTATAGAAGCTTTCACTGAAGTTGCCAAAAATTTAGGAATAATCAAGTAAAATCCGACAAATAAGTAATTTTTTTTAACAAAACTTTTTGTAGTTAAAAAAAACGTATTACTTTTGTTCCAATTATAACGCATTGTAATTAAATAAAAAACAAGTATGAAACATCTTAACAAATTATTTGCTGCCGCTTTATTGTTTGCAGGTATGACAACTCAAGCGCAAGACAGCAACAACCCGTGGGCAATCTCTTTTGGTGCTAACGGAGTAGACACTAAAGTAAGTGCTGTTGGAAACGATAGTCCAAAATGGATCCAATTAGCTAACGTGAAAGAAAACTGGAATATAGTTCCTGCTGTTTCCTATGTTAATGTATCAAGATATGTAGGTGATGGTTTTTCTTTTGGATTAACTGGTTCTGTTAACAGAATTAACAAGTGGGTTGAAAGAGATTTAACAACTGATTATACTGATTTAGTTGTAAATCCTGGAGATTTAAATTATTTCGCATTTGATGCTACTATTAAATATAGTTTCATGGAAATGTTGAAATCTAAATGGTTAGATCCATCTATCAATGTAGGTGGTGGTTATAACTTTTTTGGTGATGCATCTGCTGGAACTGTAAATGGTGGTTTAGGATTAACATTTTGGGTTACTGAAAATGTAGGTTTACAGTTACAATCTGTTTACAAACATTCATTTGATGATAACAGAGTTGCTGATCTTGATGTTCCAACTCATATCCAACATTTCGCTGGTATTACTTTCAAATTTGGAGGTAAAGATACAGACGGTGATGGAATTTATGACAAAGATGACGCATGTCCTGAAGTTGCTGGTTTACCAGAATTCAAAGGATGTCCTGATACAGATAAAGATGGTATCCAAGATTCAGAAGACGCTTGTCCAGAAGAAGTTGGAACTAAAGAATTAAACGGTTGTCCTGATAATGATGGAGATGGAATCATTAATTCAGAAGATGCTTGTCCAGAAGACAAAGGAACTAAAATGATGAACGGATGTCCAGATGCTGACGGTGACGGTGTTGCTGATAAAGATGACAAATGTCCTACTGTAGCTGGTGCTAAAGATAACGCTGGTTGTCCATGGCCTGATACTGACGGTGACGGTGTTGCTGATAAAGATGACAAATGTCCAACTGTAGCTGGTACTGTTGCTAACAATGGTTGTCCAGAAGTTTCTGACGAAACAATGAAAAAATTAAATGATTACGGTAAAACTATCTTGTTTAACTCAGGTAAAGCTTCTTTCCAAAAACAAACAATGCCAGTTTTACAAGCAATGGCTGCTATCTTAAAAGAGTATCCTACTGCTAAGTTCTCATTAGAAGGACATACAGATTCTGATGGTAAAGATGCAATGAACCAAAAATTATCTGAAGATAGAGCTGCTGCAGTTAAGAATTTCTTAATTGAGCAAGGTATCGATGCTTCAAGATTATCTTCTAAAGGTTTTGGTGAGTCTATGCCAGTAGATTCTAACAAAACTTCTAAAGGTAAAGCTAACAACAGAAGAGTAGAAGTGAAATTAGTTAAATAATTTCTTTGTAAAATATAATAGGAAACGTCCCGATATTTCGGGACGTTTTTTTATTTTTATAAAATGAAACAAAATACTTTTTTAGATAAGTTAAGCCAAACCATATTATCTCAATCTGATATTGAATTATCAAATTGTTTGATTGTTTTACCGAATAAAAGAGCCAAAGTGTTTCTTTTGGAATGTTTAAAAAATCAATTAGAAACCACTTCATTTGCGCCAACTATAATAAGTATTGAAGATTTTATTCAAGAAATTTCTGGTCTTCGCACGATTGATCCCATTGAATTTTTATTTGAATTCTACGAAGTCTATCTTTCAGTTACCGAAAAAGCCAAACAACAATCGTTTGAAGAATTTGCTACTTGGGCAAAAACTGCTATTCAAGATTTTAATGAAATCGATAGATATCTATTAGATCCAAGCCATGTGTTTTCTTATTTAGAAGATATTGAAGCTTTGAAACGTTGGAATTTAGAACCATCAAATACCACCAAACTAATAGATACACATTTAGAGTTTTGGGCTAAATTACCTTTATACTACGAATCTTTTTACAATCATTTATTAAAAAAGGGAATCGGTTATCAAGGTTTATTGTATAGAGAAGCAGTGAAAAACTTAGCTTCGTTTACCACAACAATTACCAATCAAATTTACTTCGCAGGTTTCAATGCACTAAATCAAGCCGAAGAAAGAATTTTCAAACATTTAGCCAGCGAGAATAAAGCCAAAATCTATTGGGATATCGATGAGGTTTTTTTGGATGATTCGTATCACGATGCAGGTTTATTCATTCGAAAGTTTAAAAAAGAATGGAAGCCTTTTGTAAACCAAAATTTCGAATGGGTGGTGAATCATTTTAGTGAAGCTAAAAACATTGAAATTATTGGTACGCCAAAAAGCATCGGTCAAGCTAAAATTGTAGGAACTATTATTGAAAAAATTCAATGTGAAAACCCAAATTTAGAGAAAACAGCCGTTGTTCTAGGCGATGAAAATCTATTGCTTCCAGTTTTATATGGTTTGCCAGAATCAGTTGAGGCGTTGAATATTACAATGGGTTATCTAAGTAAAAATAATCCAGCGCAACTGTTGATTAGTAAGTTGTTCAAGTTGCATACCAATGCCAAACAACGAAACGAAAAAAGCTACACCTTCTATTATAAAGAAGTTTTAGATATTCTAAATCATCCTTTGGTTGAGCCATATTGTAAAGTGGAAGAAGTCGTAAAAGTTATTAATAATAACAATTTTACCTTCTTCTCTAATCAAAAATTATTCAGTTTATACGAAGAAAAATATCCAAACACAGAAAATAAATTCTTTGAATTATTATTCACACGTTGGGACGATTCTATTTCCGATATTTTAGCGAATTTGAATTCGATTTTACTCACCATAAAATCCTATTTAAGTAACGATGATAGTGAAGAGAAAGTAACAAAAGCTTTCGTGTATTCGGTGTTTAAAACAATTAATAAATTAACCAATTATCACGAAACCTATAATCAAATCGAAAGTTTACAATCGTTACAAGCAATTTACAAGCAAATTATCGATTTAGCGGAAGTTTCTTTCGAAGGCGAACCTTTGAGTGGTCTTCAAGTAATGGGTGTTTTAGAAAGCCGTGTATTGGATTTTGAAAATGTGATAATCACTTCAGTAAACGAAGGTAAATTTCCAGCTGGAAAATCTCAAAATTCATTTATTCCATATGATGTAAAGAAAGAACTAGGCTTACCAACGTACAAAGAAAAAGATGCGATTTATTGCTATCACTTTTATCATTTGTTGTTGCGCGCTAAAAACGTTTGGTTGCTTTATAACACCGACAACGAAGGAATCGATGCTGGTGAAAAAAGTCGTTTCATCACGCAATTAGAGATTGAGAAACAGCCAAGTCATACTATTTCAAGTACCATTTACAATGCCGTTTTACCCGAAAAAGCGTACGAACCCGTTACCATTCCAAAAACGGATAAAATCCTAACACGTTTGCACGAAATCGCAACCGATAAAGGATTTTCGCCATCGTCTTTAACGAATTATATTCGAAATCCGTTACAGTTTTATATGCAACGTATTTTGCGCATTAACGAAGCCGATGAAGTGGAAGAAAACATTGCTGTAAATACATTGGGAACTATCATTCACAATGCGTTGGAAGAATTATATACACCCTATTTGAATCAGTTTTTGGCATTGCATCATATTGAAGCGATGGAAGCAAAAATTGACGAAGTCATTTTAAAACATTTCAAAGAAATTTACAAAGAAGGCGAAATCACAAAAGGTAAAAACCTGTTAGCTTTTGAAGTGGCGAAACGAAATGTTTACAATTTTCTACAATTGGAAAAGAAAGATATCGAAGAAGGTCAAGCGATAAAAGTACTATTGTTGGAAGCGAGTTTATCTTGTGAAATCGAAGTAAGATCTTTACCATTTCCAATAAAAATTGCGGGTAAAGTTGACCGAATCGAAGAAAGGAACGGCGCCATCAGAATCATCGATTACAAAACCGGGAAAGTGGATGGGAATAGTTTAAAAATTAACGATTTCACTGATTTGACTTCCGATATTAAAAACGAAAAAATTATTCAGTTGTTGTGTTATGCGTTGATGTTTGAAAATCATGAATTAAAGCAAAACCGAGAAGTTTCGGCCGGAATAGTTTCGTTCAAAAACATGAAAAACGGTTTTTTACCTTTCGGATTAGGAAAAGGAAGAGATGCTGAACTTGTTATTTCAAACGAAATCTTAGAAGATCTAAAATCGGAATTAGAAAAATTGATTCTGGAAATTTTCAATCCAGAAATTCCGTTTAAGGAAAAAGTGTAATAGAATTCAAAACATAAAACAATTGTGCAAAGTTTTGAATTTGCAGAATGATTATTTTAATCAATCAAAAAAAGCAGAAAAATGACAAAAACAAAAATAGTAATAGCCGGAATTGGTGGCGTTGGTGGATATTTTGGCGGACTGTTGGCAAAACAATATTGTGATGATAAAGAAATTGAAATTTGTTTTTTTGCCCGTGGACAACACTTGCTCGAAATACAAAACAATGGCTTAAAAATAATTAAAGGCGAAAATGAGTTTGTAGCCAATCCAATAATTGCAACCGATAATCCAAAGGAAATTGGTGTTGCAGATTTGATAATAATTTGCACAAAAAGTTATGATGTTGAAGCAGTTGTACATCAATTATTACCTTGCATCAACGACAAAACATTTATTTTGCCACTATTAAATGGTGTTGATAGCAATGAAAAAATTCAGAAGATACTTCCAAATAATACAATTTTAAGCGGTTGTGTTTATATTGTTTCTCGTTTAAAACAGCCAGGTGTTATTGAAAATATGGGTAATATTCAAACGTTATATTTTGGCGGTGACAATATTTCTGATAAAAAATTAAAACATTTTGAAACCATTTTTAAGCAAGCAACTATTGAAGCGACACTTTCGCAAAATATTGCAACAATTGTTTGGGAGAAATTTATTTTTATTTCGCCAACAGCAACCGCCACAACGTTTTTTGATAAAAGTATTGGCGAAGTTGTAACTGAAAATCACATAGAAAAAGTTACAGCCTTAATTAATGAAGTGAAACAAATTGCTCAAGCCAACAACATTGAAATTGCAGAAAACATAACCGAATTGACAATCCACAAATTGAAATCGTTACCATTTGAAACAACATCTTCTATGCATTCCGATTTTAAGAACAAAAAAGCGTGTAACGAGTTGCAATCACTAACAGGATATGTAATTGACCAAGGCTTAAAACACAACATCGAAACGCCAATATATGTTGAAGTTTATAACAAACTAAAAAAGCTAAATAGATAAAAGCATTTTAAAAAGGGTTGCTTTTTTGCAAATTTTAAATTTTCTTTAAAAAACCACTCAAAACCGCTAACAATTCCGATTGATTTTCAAAATGACTCATGTGGCCGTCTTCAAAAGTGGTGAGTTGTACTTGCGTGCCTTCGATTTGTTCTAAATTTTCTTTGTAATTTAAAACTGGGTCTTTTTTACCTAAAATGAGTTGAATAGGATAAGGCGCAAAATGTAAAATAACTTCGCGGTCTTTTCTAATTTTCATGCCTTCTAACGCAGCAACAATGCCTTGAAGTGGTGTTTTTAAAGCTTCTAATTTTACTTCTTCGATAATATCCGCTAAACGTTCACGATTGTCTTCACTGAACAAATTAGCAATACTCATGCGAATAAAAGCCGAATAATTTTGCTTCACCGCCACAATAGCTCTGTCACGATTTGTTTTTCGTTCGTCGCTATCAGCTCTTGAAGTGGAATTTTGTAATACAATTCCTTTGACATTATCAGGATATAATTCGGCGAAAGCCAACGCCACATAACCGCCCATCGAATGTCCAATCAAAACCGCTTTCCTGATTTTTAATTCGTGCAACACATGATGCACCATATCGGCTTGGTCTTCCATCGTGTGGACATAACCTAGACATTCTGTTTCACCATGACCTAATAAATCGATAGTAATGATGCGGTGTTTTTTAACTAATTCAGGAATAAACGCTTTCCACATCGATTGATTTTCCAAAAAACCATGCAATAAAACCACAGCCGTTCCTTTTCCTTGGTCGGTGTAACTGATTTTAGTGTTTTTGAAGTTCGTGGTTTTCATAAAGGCAAAGGTAGAGTTTAAACGCAAAGCCCGCAAAGTTTTTTCGTTAAGTACTTAAATTTTGGGAATAAAAAAACGGCTCACTTTCGTAAACCGTCTTTTTTCTTTCTTCTTGTATCTTTTCTCTAATTAAGAATTCATTATCGATTCAATTTCTTCAATTTCAATCGGAATATTGCGCATTAAGTTGAATGCAGCACCTTTTTCTTGAATCACCATATCGTCTTCTAAACGAATACCAAAACCTTCTTTCGGAATGTAAATTCCTGGCTCAACTGTAAATACCATGTTGGCTTGCATCGGTTCGTGTAATAATCCATAATCGTGTGTATCTAATCCCATGTGGTGACTTGTTCCGTGCATGAAATATTTTTTATACGCTGGCCAATCTGGATTTTCGTTTTGTACATCGGCTTTATCGATTAACCCTAAACCAAGTAATTCAGAAGTCATGATTTTACCCACTTCTACATGATATTGTTTCCATAAAGTTCCTGGAACCAACATTTTAGTAGCTTCATTTTTCACATTTAAAACCGCATTATAAACTGCTTTTTGTCTGTCTGTAAAACGACCCGAAACCGGAACCATACGCGTCATATCACTTGAATAATTGGCATATTCTGCACCAACATCAAGCAAAATCAAATCGCCAGCTTTACATTGTTGGTTGTTTTCAATGTAATGTAACACATTTGCATTGTTTCCTGAAGCAATAATTGGCGTGTAAGCAAAACCTTTCGAACGATTTCTTAAGAATTCATGCGCAAATTCAGCTTCAATTTCATATTCCATAACGTTTGGTTTTACGAATTGCAACACTCTTCTAAAACCTTTTTCGGTAATATCACACGCTTTTTGGATTAAATCCAATTCTTCGCTTTCTTTTACCGAACGCAATCTTTGTAAAATATGATTTGATTTTTCTACTTTATGTGCTGGATAATTTTCTTTCCACCATTTGATAAAACGCGCTTCACGAGTTTCTGTTTCAATAACAGCTCTGTAATGTTCGTTGGTGTTGATGTAAATTGTTTCAGCATACGCCATTACTTCTTTCAACGTTTTGTGGAAATCTTGTAACCAAATCACCGATTTAATTCCAGAAACTTCAAAAGCTCTTTCTTTAGTAAGTTTTTCACCTTCCCAAATAGCAATATGCTCGTTTGTTTCTTTTAAGAATAAAATTTCTTTCAAATGTTCGTAAGGCGCATCAGGAAAAAGCAATAAAATACTTTCTTCTTGATCCACTCCTGATAAATATAAAATATCTCTATGTTGTGCAAAAGGCAAAGTACTATCAGCACTTACCGGATAAATATCGTTTGAATTGAATACCGCAACGCTGTTAGGTTTCATTTGAGCTGTAAACTTAGCTCTGTTTTTAACGTATAAATCGCGGTCTATTTGATGGTATTTCATGATGTAAATATTTTTTAATGTTTAAATTTTAACCACATAGGTACATAGGTTTGACTAAAAAGTTTGAGAAAATATAGCATTTCATTTTCAGATAGTTTGAACTATGTTTACTAAAATGAATAAGTTGCCTTTTCTAAAGAATCAAAATTCTATGTTTCTATGTGGTAGAAAAAAATGTTTTTCAAAATTAATAAGATAAAAATGAAAAGTTGTTAAATACTTTAGAAATTTTGTAGAAGTGCAATGTTTTGGCTAATTTTCAACAAATTTTTTCAAGATGAAGCAAATTACTATCCTGTTTTTATTGATTGTGCAATCGGCAATCGCTCAAAATTCTTTGTTTAATCAAGTAGAGGCTAATAATATCGGGCCAACGATTATGAGTGGTCGTGTGGTAGATTTAGCCGTAAATCCTAAAAACCCAACCGAATTTTATGTCGCTTATGCAACAGGCGGACTTTGGTATACCAACAACAACGGAACTTCTTTCACTCCATTGATGGATTCGGCAGAAACGGTTAATTGTGGTTCAGTTACGGTAGATTGGAATTCTGGAACAATTTGGGTAGGAACTGGTGAAGTGAATGCTTCGCGCTCGTCTTATGCTGGAGTTGGCGTTTTAAAATCTTCGGATAAAGGAAAAACTTGGGAAAATTTAGGATTAAAAGATTCGCATCATATTAGCCGAATTTGGGTCAACCCAAGTAACTTGAATGAAATTGTAGTAGCAGCTGTTGGTCACTTATATACAACCAACAAAGAGCGCGGAATTTACAAATCAATTGATGGTGGTAAATCTTGGAAACAAACTTTGTTTGTTGCGGAAGATACTGGAATTATTGATTTAGCCGTTTCTAAAAACAATCCAAAAATCATTTTTGCGGCGTCTTGGCAAAAAGATAGAAAAGCGTGGCATTTTGATGGTGATGGAGAAAAATCAGGCATTTATAAAAGTGAAGACGGCGGAACTTCTTGGAAATTAATTTCAACCAAAGAAAGCGGATTTCCATCGAATGAAGGTGTAGGAAGAATTGGTTTGGCATTATTCAATGAAAACGTAATTTATGCCGTTGTTGATAATCAGAACAAACGACCAAAAACAGCTTCAAAAAATAAATTGACTACGATGTTGTCAACTCCTGGAGCTGATTTCATGGAAATTTCGAACAAGGAACTAAATATTGCTTTGAAAGAAAGTGGTTTCAGAGATAAATATCGTGCGGAAAACATTAAAAATTGGGTTGCTGATAATAATATGGAACCAAAAGAAGTTTTAGCCGTTTTGTCTGATGCGAATAAAGCGTTATTTGAAACAGAAGTAATTGGTTGCGAAGTTTACCAATCGGAAGATGGCGGAAAATCTTGGAAAAAAGCGAATCAGAATTATATCGATGATATGTTTTATACCTATGGTTATTACTTCGCGAACATTTCGGTAGATGAGAAAAATCAAAATCGTGTTTATATTGGTGGTGTTCCGTTGTTATTTTCGGAAGATGGTGGAAAAACATTTACTGTAATTTCAAAAGAAAATGTGCATGCCGATCATCACGTAACCTGGGTAAATCCTGAAAATCCAAATCACATTATTAACGGAAACGATGGCGGTGTGAATATCTCGTATGATAACGGAGCACATTGGATAAAATGCAATAATGAAGCATTAGGTCAGTTGTATGCGGTTAATGTGGATTATCAAGAAAATTATAATGTATATGGCGGGATGCAAGATAACGGCGTTTGGTTTGGATCAAATAATTACTCACACAATGTAGCTTGGCATCAAGAAGGGAAATATCCGTATCAAGAATTAATTGGTGGTGATGGTATGCAAATTCAAATTGATAGTCGCAATCCAAATGTAGTATTTACGGGATATCAATTTGGAAACTACTACAAAATCAATCAGAAAGAAGTTAAGTTTGATTACATCACGCCAAAAGCACCAAAAGGCGAAAAACCATATCGTTTTAATTGGCAAACGCCGATTTTATTATCATCGCACAACCAAGATATTTTGTACATGGGTTCGGAGTTTTTACAGCGTTCCATGAATCAAGGCGAAACTTGGGAAAGAATTTCAGGCGATTTAACAAACGGGGCTAAAGAAGGAAATGTAGCTTTTGGAACTATTTCGACTATTTCAGAAAGTAAATTCCAATTTGGATTACTTTATGCAGGTTCCGATGATGGGAAAATTCATGTTTCGAAAGATGGCGGTGTTTCTTGGCAATTGATTTCAGGTAATTTACCTCAAAATTTATGGGTTTCAAGAGTTGTCGCTTCGTCTCATAAAAAAGAAAGAGTTTACGTGACTTTGAATGGTTACAGAAACGATAATTTTGAAAGTTATGCTTATGTTTCGGAAGATTTTGGTGCGACTTGGACTTCAATTTCGAATGGATTAACTCAAGCAGTGAACGTAATTGTTGAAGATTCAGCAAATGAGAATATTTTATATGTTGGAACGGATAATGGTTTATTCATTTCGGTAGACAAAGGAGCGAATTGGCAAGATTTCTCAAAAGGAATGCCAAAAGTGGCGATTCATGATGCGGTAATTCAAACGAAAGCAAAAGAATTAATTGTTGGAACTCATGGTCGTTCAATTTATAAAATGGATATTTCTAAAGTTCAGGAATTGACTAAAGATGTTTTGGCTAAAAATATTCATTTATTTAAAGTAAACGATAGAACAAAATCAGACCGATGGGGAACTCAAAATTACGCCTGGGGAAAACCTAGTGAACCTTCTCAAGATATTTGGTTCTATTCAAATACTGATGAAATGGTAAATATTTCTGTTACAAATGAATCAGGAATAGTAGTTCATACTCAAAAAGTAGCAGCTAAAAAAGGATTGAATTCGATTGAATATGATTATTCGCTTTCTAAAGAAGTGGCTGAAAAGTTGAATAAAAAAGATAAAAACATCAAAATTAAAGAAGCTGAAAACAAGAAGTTTTATTTGCCTGTTGGGAAATACAAAATGACAGTATCAAAAGATAAAGTATCAGAAAGCAAATCATTTGAAGTTTCAGCTCCAAAAAAATAGAATATGAAAAATCTAATTCTGTATTTAGCGATTGTTTTATCCTTGTCTTCTGTGGCTCAAGATAAGAAAGCCTATCAAATTTTTGATAAAAAAGGCAAAAAAGCATCGTATGAAAAACTCTTAAAAGCTGGAGAAAAGTCTGAAGTTGTTTTGTTTGGCGAATATCATGATAATTCTGTTGTACATTGGTTACAATTAGAGCTCACTAAAGATTTAGCCGAAAATAAAGATTTGGTTTTAGGTGCAGAAATGATTGAAGCTGATAATCAAAAGCAACTCGACCAATACTTAAAAGGCGAAATCAATCAAAAACAATTGGATTCTTCGGCTCGTCTTTGGAAAAATTATAAAACCGATTACAAACCTTTAGTTGATTTTGCAAAAGACAAAAAAATTAATTTTATCGCTACAAATGTGCCACGTAGATATGCTTCATTGGTATTTAAAAAAGATTTAGTGGCTTTGGATTCGCTTTCTGTTCTAGAAAAATCGTGGATTGCTCCATTGCCAATAGAATTTGATATTAATTTGCCAGGATATAAAGGGATGATGAGTATGCAAGGCGGTCATGCTGGAGAGAAAATGCCAAAAGCACAAGCCATAAAAGACGCTACAATGGCTTATTTCATCAATAAAAACAGAAAAGAAAACAGCATTTTTGTACATTACAACGGAACCTATCATTCAGATAATTACGAAGGAATCAATTGGTATTTAAGAAATTTAGATGCTGATATACAAATTGTTACCATTGCCATGGTTGAACAAAAAGATATTACAAAATTAGAAGCCGAACATTACAATAAAGCGGACTTTATTCTCGTTATAGATGAAGACGTAACAAAAACATATTAAAATCGTCTTAATTTAGAAACCAAACGTTTGGGTTTTGTTTAATGTTGGATTCCTGCTTTCCGTTATAGTCCCGATTTTATCGGGAGCTATCACTCCAATCAGGGTTAGAAAACAATCGATAGTATGAAGAAATTTGTAGTTTTATTCTCTTTAATAGTAGGTGTATTTGCCTTTTTCTCTTGTGAGGATTCAGACGATGTATCAGAAGAGCCTCATTTAATAGTCAAATTCCAATTTGATCCTAATCAAGTGCGATTGAATAATTTGGGTCAACCTGCTACTATTCCATCTGGTCACGCAGCACAATCACCTGATTTTAGGAAAATTAGTGCTCATTATTTTGAGTTGGCGCCCACAGCTTATACTCAACTAACAGAAGGAACTGTTTTGTACCATGCAGATGAAACCACTCAAGGAGGTTCGGTTGCAATTGATTTTAGTAAAGCCGTTGTGGTAGGTGAAGGCGAAGCTTTTTTGAGAATTCCATTAAGTCAAGTAGCGCAAGGAAACTATGAATATGTTCGAGTTTCTTTGGCTTACCAAGAATATAATATTTCAATTCGCAATAATGGTACAGATTATCAAGGTAAATTAGCAAGTTTTGTTGGATATAATTCGTACATCACAACACATTCTATTGGCAATAACTCTTTTCCTGTTAATGCAAATCGACTACAAGGTTATTGGGCTTTTGCTTTGAATGATTTTCCTTATGCTACTTCAGGGCAAGCACCTGCTGGCGCTACAACGGTTCCAAACCCAATTGCAGCAACTTCACCAATCCCTTCTGGCTCATGTGTGGTAACTGGAAAATTTGCTCAAAATCTTATTATTAATGGTAATGAAACGCGAGATGTAGTTATTACTTTATCACTTTCCTCTAACAATAGTTTTGAATGGCAAGAAGTTACTTCAGATGGTAAATATGAGCCTTCAATAGGTGAAAATGTGGTTGATATGGGCTTAAGAGGATTGATTCCTACTTATGTTAAATAAGTATATTTGCTAAGATAGTATATATTTCCATGATTTTAAGCAACTAAGCTCCTGATATTCAACGATAGTTAAATTCATTTTAAAATCATTATAAATTAGCTCGAAAAGGTTGTAGTTAATTTCAAATAGCCTTATTTTTGTTTGATTTTTTATTAAACTAGTACAATCAAATAAAAATTATGGCAAAATCGGCACTATTAAAGTCATCTATCGTAAAAAAATACTGGATGGCTCTTACAGGTTTATTTCTATGCTTGTTTTTGGCGGGGCATTTGGCAGGAAATCTTCAATTGATTTTCGGAACCAGTCAGCAATTTAATGAATATGCATTATTCATGACCACCAATCCAGCAGTTAAGTTACTTTCTTATCTTACTTACATTTCAATTTTATTCCATGCTATTGATGGAATTATGTTAACAATCCAAAACAAAAAAGCAAGACCGGTTGGTTATGCTAAAACAGATGGTTCTTCAAGCAGTTTAGCTTCAAGAAATATGGCAGTTTTAGGAACAGTTATCATGGTGTTTATAGCTACACACATGGTGAATTTTTGGGCTAAAATGCATTTTGACAAAAACATGCCATTAGTTCAAAAAGAAATGGACAATGGTATGGGGCAAAAACAAATTCAGTTAGTGGGAACAAAAGATTCTCAAATGCCTTACATGCAATTGGATCAAAGCGGAAAATTATCTAAAGAATTTTTTGAGACAATCAAAATGCAAACACAAGGGCAATACGATCTAGAAGTGCAAGACATGACTAAAATCGTAAACAAAAAAACGGGTGAAGTCATTTTTGAAGGTTACAAAGATTTGTACAAATTAACTGTAGACTTTTTTAAAGATGCTAAATACGGATTGTTTTTTACAATCGGTTATGTTTTAGCAATGTTAGCTTTGGCATTTCACTTATGGCATGGTTTTCAAAGTGCTTTTCAATCGCTTGGAGCTACTAGTTCAAAATTAACACCAGCAATCAAGTTTTTCGGAAGAGCATTTGCAATTATAGTTCCACTATTATTTGCAATTATTCCAATCTTCTTACATTTTAAAAAATAATCAACATCAGTATATATTATGAAGTTAGATTCTAAAATACCAGCAGGTCCATTAAAAGACAAATGGACCGATCATAAAAATCACTTGAAATTAGTTGCTCCAAATAATAGACCAAAAATCGATATTATTGTGGTAGGAACTGGTTTAGCAGGTGCTTCTGCTGCCGCTTCTCTTGGAGAAATGGGCTACAATGTAAAAGCATTCTGTTTTCAAGATTCTCCACGTCGTGCACACTCAATTGCGGCTCAAGGAGGTATCAATGCAGCAAAAAATTATCAAAATGATGGTGATAGTATTTACCGTCTTTTTTATGATACAATTAAAGGTGGTGACTACCGTGCGCGTGAAGCAAACGTTCACCGTTTAGCAGAAGTTTCTGGAAATATTATCGACCAATGTGTGGCTCAAGGAGTTCCTTTCGCTCGCGAATATGGCGGAATGTTAGATAACCGTTCGTTTGGTGGAACGCAAGTACAACGTACTTTCTACGCTGCTGGACAAACAGGACAACAATTATTATTAGGAGCATATTCTGCTTTATCAAGACAAATTGGGTTAGGACGTGTAAAAATGTACAACCGTCACGAAATGTTAGATTTAGTTAAAGTAGATGGAAAAGCTCGTGGAATTATCGCTCGTAACTTGATTACAGGAGAAATCGAAAGACATTCAGCTCATGCTGTTGTTATTGCATCTGGAGGTTACGGAAACGTATATTTCCTTTCTACAAATGCTATGGGAAGTAACGTAACGGCTGGATGGAAAATCCACAAACAAGGAGCGTTATTTGCAAATCCATGTTATGTACAAATTCACCCAACATGTATTCCAGTTCACGGAACTAATCAGTCAAAATTAACGTTGATGTCTGAATCGTTACGTAACTCAGGACGTATTTGGGTACCAAAGAAAAAAGAAGATGCAGAAGCAATTAGAGCGGGTAAATTGAAACCAACACAAATTGCTGAAGAAGATAGAGATTATTATTTAGAGAGAAAATATCCAGCTTTTGGAAATTTAGTACCTCGTGATGTGGCTTCAAGAGCTGCAAAAGAAGTTTGTGATGCTGGACATGGTATCGAAGCTAATGATACAAATGAAGGTGTTTACTTAGATTTCTCAACAGAAATTCAAACTAAAGGTAAACAATCGGCGTACGCAAAAGGGAATCACAATCCAACTCCAGAAGAGATTACTGCTTTAGGAAAACAGTGGTTAGAAGAGAAATATGGTAACTTGTTTACGATGTATCAAAAAATCACGGATGAAAATCCTTATGAAACTCCGATGAAAATTTACCCAGCAGTTCACTATACAATGGGTGGTGTTTGGGTTGATTATAACTTACAATCTACTATTCCAGGTTGTTTCGTAGCAGGTGAAGCTAACTTCTCTGACCACGGAGCAAACCGTTTAGGAGCTTCTGCTTTAATGCAAGGTTTAGCTGATGGATATTTTGTATTGCCTTACACAATTTCTAACTATTTAGCTGACGAAATTAGAACTGGAAAAATCTCAACAGATTCTCCAGAATTCTTAGAAGCAGAAGCAAGAGTAAAAGATTCAATTAGCAAATTCTTAAACAACAACGGTACAAAATCGGTTGATTATTTCCATAAAAAATTAGGTTTGATTATGTGGAATAAAGTAGGAATGGGTCGTAATGAAAAAGGATTAACAGAAGCTATTGCTGAAATCGCTCAATTAAAAGAAGATTTCTACAAAGAAGTTTATGTTCCTGGAAGTGCAGACGAATTAAATCCTGAGTTAGAAAAAGTATTAAGAGTTGCCGATTTCATCGAATTAGGTCAGTTGATGGCAATGGATGCTTTACAACGTAAAGAATCTTGTGGAGGTCACTTCCGTGAAGAATATCAAGATGCTGAAGGTGAAACTTTACGTGATGACGAAAACTTCAAATTTGTTGGAGCTTGGGAATACAAAGGAGATGATATCAGTAGAGAAGAACTTCACAAAGAAGAATTGAAATACGAAGAAATTAAAATTGCAGCTAGAAATTACAAATAAAATATTATGAGTGCAGCAAAAAATATCAATATAAACCTTAAAATTTGGCGTCAAAAGAATGCTAATTCTAAAGGTAGCATAGAAACTTATAAATTAGATAATGTTTCTACTGCAAGTTCGTTTTTGGAAATGTTAGACCAATTAAACGAGCAATTAATTAACGAAAGAAAAGAGCCAGTTGCCTTTGATCACGATTGTCGTGAAGGAATTTGTGGATCTTGTTCATTATACATTAATGGACGTGCTCATGGACCTGACACTGGAATCACAACATGTCAGTTACACATGAGAATGTTCAACGATGGTGACACAATTTACATCGAACCATGGAGAAGTAAGGCTTTCCCTGTAATCAAAGATTTAGTTGTTGACAGAACCGCTTTTGATAGAATTCAGCAAGCAGGTGGTTTCGTATCAGTAAACACTTCTGGAAATACTATTGATGCTAACTCAATTCCAGTTCCTAAAGTTGATGCAGACAAAGCGTTTGAAGCAGCAGCTTGTATTGGTTGTGGAGCTTGTGTGGCTACTTGTAAAAATGGTTCTGCGATGTTATTCGTTGGAGCAAAAGTATCTCAATACGCTTTATTACCACAAGGTAAAGTTGAAGCTACACAACGTGTTTTAAACATGGTACGTCAAATGGACGAAGAAGGTTTCGGAAATTGTACGAATACTGGAGCATGTGAAATTGAATGTCCAAAAGGCATTTCATTAGAAAACATTGCTCGTATGAACAGAGAATTTTTAAAAGCATCTGTGAAGTAATTCATAGAATCTTAAAAATAATAAAAACGCATTCATTCATTTGGATGCGTTTTTTGTTTTTAAATATTTCTTAAACATTCTTAAATGAAAGAATAAAATGGTATTTTTAACCTGATAAATTAGTCAATATGAAACAGCTATTTCTTTTGTTTTTCTTTCTTTTTTCAATTGCTGTTATATCGCAAAGTAACACTTTAGTTATTCAAAAGTTAAATTCTAATTTTACCAAAGAAATTAAGGAGAACAAGCGTATTAAGGTATGGACAAAAGATGGTCAAAAACTTTATGGAAGATTCACAATAAAGGATTCCATAAGTATTATAATTGAAGAAAAAGTTATACTGTTAGAAGACATCATAAAAATGAAGAAAAAGTCACTTTTTGGGACCATAGCAAATCCTATTTTCATTGTTTATGGTTCTTTTGCGATAATTGCTGGTGTGGTAACAGTTGGTACCGGAGGTTGGGGTGCAATTATTGGAGGAAGCTTCATTATTGGAGGAGTGCCATTAGTTTTAATACCGTCAATTTCTAATAATCACCCATCAGATAAATGGGAGTATTCAATAAAAATAAGATAAATGAAAGTAGCCCTTTTTCAAACCAAATTAGCTTGGGAAAATCCAGAAATCAATCGAACATTCATTGAGGAATATTTCTTAAATGAAGACGAATCATTTGATTTATTTGTCTTGCCAGAAATGTTCACTTCAGGTTTTACCATGAATCCATCTGCTATAGCTGAAACTATGGAAGGCGAAACAATGGCTTGGTTAAAAGAATTAGCAAAAAAGAAAACTTGTGCCATAACGGGCAGTTTAGTAATAAAAGAAAACGGAAATTTCTATAACCGAATGGTGTTTGTTTTTCCATCTGGCGAAGTGCAGTTTTACAACAAAAGACATTTATTCACCTTAGCTGGCGAAGATAAAGTGTACACAAAAGGAATTGAAAAAGTAATCGTAAATTATAATAATTGGAATATTTGTCTACAAATTTGCTACGATTTGCGATTCCCGGTTTTTGTTAGGAATGTTGAAAATTACGACTTGTTATTGTACGTTGCCAATTGGCCAAAACCACGAATTAACGCTTGGGATGCTCTTTTAAAAGCGCGTGCCATTGAAAATATGTGCTACACCATTGGTGTTAATAGAACAGGCGAAGATGCCAATAAATTAGAATATCCTGGACATTCTAAGGCAACTGACTTTTTAGGAAATACAATTGTGGATTGCGAAGATGAATTAGGAGTTTTTATCTTCGAATTGGATAAAAACGCCCAACAAGAAACACGTCAAAAATTGAACTTTCTTAACGACAGGGATGATTTTACAATCCTCTAATCCAAAATAAAATCTTGCTCTACATCCCAGTTTGCCCTAACATCAATTAGTTTTGGGAAATAGATAATTTCTTCGGCTTGTTTTTTAGCAAGGTAATTTCCTGTTGTCCATTCATTATCGGAATTATCGTCGTAGATGATTCTTATCGTATATAATTTTGGTTCAATGGTTTCAAAATAAACACTTGTTTCTTTTGTTGAACTCATTTTATACAAAACTTCATTTTTATCCATCAATTCAACGATAAATGGAAAGCGTTTAATGTTTGAAATGTTGATTTTTAAATTTCCATAATCAGAAAGTTGCTTGGTACTAAAATTATATTTTAGTGAATCGTTTGTGGTTTCGTAAAAGTCTTTGATAGCACCAGGAAGTAATTCAATGGTATACTTTTCATCTTCTTTCTTCTCAAAATCAAAAACAATTTCCTGATCAAAATCAATATATTTTGAGGTAAATTTTACAGTTGTAGAATCTTTACTTCGTAATACAATTTTAGATTCATCAATAGCGATTATTGGTGTTTTTGATTTAAGAACGAATGCGTCTCTAAACGCTAAAATACCACCTGTTTTGTTTTCAATGTCTAGCGAATCTGCTTCTTTTAAATCTTTTAGCTTTGCATTAAAAGTTTTAGAATAGTCTTTGTTAGTGACAGAAATTTGTAAAGAGTCCATTTTCATTTTTGGATAAAAAATTCGAATAGAATCTTTGTTTTTTTCAGGGAATTTGGCAATTTTAATTGGTACTTCAGTGTTACCATAAGAAGCTGTAACTTTAGTGTTTTTAAAATCACCTTCGTATCCTAAGAAAAGCTTGTTGTTACTTTCCTGTGATGGTTTGTCTGCTTTAAAAGGTTTCTTTTCTTGAAACAATTCTAATTCAAACATATCTGAGGTAGGAACTGTAATTGGATAGTCAATAAATCCAATTTTATCTATTGCTGGATTGTATTTGTTATTACCAGCTACGTCTTTCATGGCTACAATTTTATAAGAGCCTTCCTTTAGGTTTTCCAATGAAAAGACTTTTAAACTGTCTAGAGTGTTGGTAATATAAAGAGGTGTTTCTTTAAATACTGTTGAATCAGTAAATGTTTGAGCATCATAGAGCATTATCGAAACAAAATTATCTGGTTTTTGTTCGTAAGCATCTTTTACTTTTCCAACCACAGTTAAAGAATCTACATAATTTCCTGTCGAAAAAACATATTTGAATTGCGAATACGAATTTCCTTCGTTATTATCGGTAATACTTTGTCCAAAATTGAAACTATAAGTCGTATTTGGTGCCAAAGTATCTAAAATTTTAATTGAAATGAATTTACTAGCACTTCCTTGTGGTACAATAATGGGTTGCTTTTTCATTGGAGGAGAAATAATCAATTGTTTGTTAATGTCTTTTACCTTGATTAATTCGTTAAAGCTAATTTTGATCTCGTTTCCTTTGAAATTGGTAGTAAAATTATCTGGATTACTATTGATGATTTTAGGAGCAATGGTATCTTTATCACCACCAGTAATGGTTCCGCGCTTAGCGCAATTGGTTAATAATAAAAGACTTGCTAATAAAAAAGCTATGTATTTAAATTTTGTCATTTTCTCAAATAATGTGGTTACAAAATAACGACTATAATTAGTACAAACATACAATTTTTAGTAATTTTTATGATAGCGTATAGGCAATGGTTACAACACTAACTTTGCTGTTTGGAATTTTTAACAATGCCTTTGCGCAAGATTCAAGTGTAGCGCCTGATGTCATTACGTCGTCAACAAGTAAGAAATGTTTGTTTTGGTCAGCTTCGGTGAAATTCACATCAAATAAGGAGTTGGCAATATCTTTTCTATTTTCTTTGTCTTTTTTGGTTTGTGTTTTGGAATAACGACTTCTGTATAAAAGGTTTGGATTATAAGGTATTTCAAGTTCTTTTGACAAAGCTTCACAAAAAGTAGTAACTTGATTATAACCTCGTTCTTCTAATCTTTTTTTATGTAATGGAACGGGAATAATTTCCGAGACAGTTTGTATTTGGCTAACATTTTCTAAATCTTTTGCATACCATTTTCCAAGCAAGGAACCCACTTCTTGATGATTTTTATATTTCAAATTATGAATTAAATTTTGAACAATACCTTTATGATGAAAATACAGCATTGACGCACTAAATTCTATAGGAATTATGCCATAAAATTTTTTTGTTGTATCATTGTGCTCCAAAATATGATGATTAGTAATAGGTAAATTATGATTGCATTCGCTACAAATAATTTTCTCATTATTGAGTAATAAAGCGTTGCAACCTAAGCAAAGTTTTGGAAAAAGTAAGTTTATCAGATATTTCAGCATTTTATCGATTAATTATACTAACATTAACATTTTTGAATAAATTTATAAAAAAAGTTTATAAAATGACACGTAGAAAAAACAAAATAACCAAAATAAGTATCTTAGTATTGCTGCTTTTGTCTTTGTTTTTAAGTGTCAAATATTATAAAATCTCAGATGATTTTAAGGACTACACCGAGAACTCTGAACTAGAAAACAAAGTTTTAGAAAGTCAACTTACAGAAATTCTTCACAAATACGATTCTTTAAGTGCTAAAAATAAAATGGATAGTTTAAGATTTGATGAACAAATTAAGTTAGTTCGGTCAGGAAAATCAACAAAACAGAACTCAAGGTTTAAATCAGTAGAAGATTCTATTGTTTTTTTTGCTAAAAAACAACAAGGCTCTAAAGACATTCTTTCAAAGATGAATATTGTTTCAAATTCTAAAAAAGGTAGTAAAACAGCTCAACTTACAGCTTTGAATGTTAATGCAAAAGGTGTTAAAATTTATTCTGATGCTTACAAAATGAGTGAAGCAAAAATTCAACAATTAAGAGTTTGTTTTACTTTAGAAGAAAACCAATTGGTATATTCAGGTTCAAAGACAATTTATGTACAAGTGGTAAACCCAAAAAATCAAATTATTTCGTTAGGAGATACTTTTGTTGAATCAGATACTAATATTAAATTGCAATATAGTGCTTCTGTAAATGCAAATTATAAGAAATTAGATACAGATGTTTGTACTTATGTTAATTTGGATCAAAAGAAAACTATAAAAGGTAAATATAAAATCAATATTTATCATGATTTCGTTAAAATTGGCACCACAATTTTTGAATATCAATAATTCTTATTTTTATTCTTCAATTTCTTTTCTTTATTACATTCCTATTTTTACTTTTGCAGTATGGCAAAACAAGATGATATTTTTAAAAATGTAGTTTCGCATGCAAAAGAGTACGGATTTATTTTTCCGTCAAGCGAAATTTACGATGGTTTAAGCGCAGTATATGACTATGCTCAAAATGGTGTGGAGTTAAAAAAGAACATCCGTGAATACTGGTGGAAAGCAATGGTGCAAATGCACGAAAATATTGTAGGTTTAGACGCTGCAATTTTAATGCATCCAACCACATGGAAAGCTTCAGGTCACGTTGATGCTTTTAACGACCCATTAATCGATAATAAAGATTCTAAAAAAAGATACCGTGCCGATGTTTTAATTGAGGATTATGCCGAAAAATTAAATCAAAAAGCACAAAAAGAAATTGACAAAGCACGTGAGCGTTTTGGTGCTTCATTTGATGAAGAGCAATACAAAACAACCAATCCTCGTGTGATGGAATATTTGTCTAAAAAGAAGGAAATTCTGGAAAGAATGGCGCGCTCTTTAGAGACAGAAAACCTTGCAGATGTAAAAGCCTTAATCGAAGAATTAGAAATTGCTTGTCCAGATAGCGGTTCAAAAAATTGGACCGATGTGAAGCAATTCAACTTAATGTTTGGAACAAAATTAGGCGCTTCTGCTGAAAGCGCTATGGATTTATACTTACGTCCTGAAACGGCTCAAGGTATTTTCGTAAACTTCTTAAATGTTCAAAAAACAGGTCGTATGAAAATTCCTTTCGGGATTGCTCAAACGGGTAAAGCGTTTAGAAACGAAATTGTAGCAAGACAATTTATTTTCCGTATGCGCGAATTTGAACAAATGGAAATGCAGTTTTTCGTTAAGCCAGGAGAAGAAATGAAATGGTACGAATACTGGAAAACAACACGTTTAAATTGGCATTTGTCACTTGGTTTAGGAAAAGAAAACTATCGTTTCCATGACCATGAAAAATTAGCTCATTATGCAAATGCTGCTGCTGATATCGAATTCAATTTCCCATTCGGATTTAAAGAATTGGAAGGAATTCACTCAAGAACTGATTTCGATTTGAAAGCGCACGAACAGTTTTCAGGAAAAAAATTACAATATTTTGACAACGACACCAATTCAAACTACACGCCTTATGTGGTGGAAACTTCAGTTGGTTTAGACAGAATGTTCTTGGCTGTTTTTTCAAAAGCTTTACAAGAAGAAACCTTAGAAGATGGTTCAACAAGAACAGTTTTACGTTTGCCTTCAGTTTTAGCACCTACAAAAGCTGCGGTTTTACCATTAGTTAAAAAAGACGGTTTGCCAGAAGTTGCAAATAAAATCATCGAAGATTTAAAATGGGATTTCAACGTAGCATACGATGAAAAAGATGCGGTAGGAAGACGTTACAGAAGACAAGACGCTCTTGGCACACCATTTTGTATCACCGTAGATCATCAAACTTTAGAAGATGAAACCGTAACCATTCGTCATAGAGATTCTATGCAACAAGATAGAGTGAAAATTTCTGAATTACGCGATATCATCAACAACGAAGTTTCGATGAGAAACTGGTTGATGAAAATGTAATAAACACTTTAAAATATGTAGTAAGACCTTCTTTTTGAAGGTCTTATTTTTTTAACTTTGTTCAAAATAGTATATGAATTGGATAATTGTATATAGTGTTGTTTTAATTCTATTAATCATAGGATTATTGTGGCTTTGGAATTACAACAGAAAACTAACGCAAACACTTCAAGACTTTCAAAAACAAAATGCGGAAGTTTATGAAAAAGCCAAGTTTTTAGAACTCGAAAACATCAGTTCTAAACTTAATCCACATTTGTTTAAAAATATTTTAAATTCCATTCAATCGCACGCGTACCAAACGTATTATTCGATTGATAAAATGTCGGGAGTTTTGGATTATATTTTATACGAAAGTCAGAAAAACAGAGTGACTCCAAAAGACGAATTGTATTTTACACAACAACTTATCGAAGTCAATAAAATCAAATTAAGTCCGTTGTTTGAATTATCGGTTAAGACAAAAATTGATACGGAAGATTCGTTTTATAACAAGCCGGTAATTCCGCCCTTAATTACGGTAGATTTAATTGAAAACGCTTTTAAACATGCCGATATTCAAAGCTCGGATTCGTTTATAAATATTGTTTTAGAATGTCGAAATGCTTATTTTAAGATTACGGTTTCTAATAAAATATCATCACAACCTAAATTACTAAAGGAAAACAGTGGTATCGGATTGCAAAATCTTGAAAAACGACTGAAGTTAATTTACGGAAATAACTACAGACTCAATATTGGAATTGATGGCGATTCTTATGTAGCACAATTAAAAATAGATTTCAAAGATGCAACAACTTAAATGTGTTTTGTTAGATGATGAAATTCCAGGGTTGACTTATTTGAAGTTGCTCTGCGAACAAATTCCTGAAATTGAAATTGTAAAATCATTCAATGATCCATTGCTTTTTATCAAAGAACAAGAAAAATTAGACTACGATTTATGTATCTGTGATATTGAGATGCCTGGTTTAAAAGGAACAGAAGTAGCACAATTAATTCAATCGAAAATGATTTTGTTTACAACGGCTTACAAAGAATTTGCGGTGGAAGCTTTTGAATTAAATGCAGTTGATTATTTAACCAAGCCATTAAAAAAAGATCGTTTACAAGTGGCAATTGATAAAGCTCTTTTGCGAAAGGAACAAACAGCTCCAATTGCTCAAACCATTCAATGGCAAACCGAAAAAGGAAAAGCAGTTTTACAAATTGAAAACATTTTGCACATCCAAACATCAGCAATTGATAGTCGCGACAAGCAAATGATTTATGATAACCAATTCATTACTTTGAAAAACATTACGTTTGAAAAATTAAAACAGTTGCTTCCGTCTAATTCGTATTGTCAAATCAATAAGAATGAAATGATTCGCTTGCAATGTGTGACTTTTTTTACAGCCGACCAAATTGACACTTCAATTGTATTTCAAAACAAAAAATTGGTGCTTTCTATAGGGAATAGTTATAAAGTTGAGTTTTCAGAGAAAATGAAAAATTTCTAACGGCTTCATTACATTTTTTTCTTTTTTCATTACATAAACAAGTTCCTTTTTTACAATTCCGATTTTACAAAAGAGAATATTTAGAAATTTGTAATTGAATATTGAAAGTATTCTAATCAAAAAACAAGAAGTATGAAGAATTACAAAAACAGCATTTTCTATATTGTCATTATCGGATTTTTCTCGTTTCTAATGTATTGGATTTTCAAGCAGGGGAAAATTCTTGAAGATGTTAATGTGCAAGAAAAAATTTCTGGAAACTCCAATTGGCAAGACTTTGTCAATTCGCTAACGCATAATTTGCAACATCCATTAGCAATTTTGTTAGCTCAAATTGTCACCATAATTTTAGTAGCCAAACTATTTGGTTGGATTTGTCGTAAAATTGGTCAACCATCAGTAATTGGAGAAATTGTTGCTGGAATCATGCTTGGACCTTCTTTTTTCGGACACTATTTTCCAGAATTTTCAGCGTTATTATTTCCAGTTGCTTCTTTGCCAAATTTGCAGTTTTTGAGTCAAATTGGTTTAATTCTTTTCATGTTTGTAATAGGAATGGAATTAGATTTAAAAGTGCTTAAAAACAAAGCGCATGACGCTGTAGTGATAAGTCATGCAAGTATAATTATTCCATTTGCTTTAGGAGTTTGTTTGGCGTATTACATTTATACTTCTTTTGCACCTGAAGGTGTTCAATTTTTATCTTTTGCTTTGTTTATAGGAATTGCAATGAGTATCACTGCTTTTCCAGTTTTAGCCCGAATTGTTCAAGAACGCGGTTTGCATAAAACGAAATTAGGTGCTATGGTAATTACGTGTGCTGCGGCTGACGATATTACGGCTTGGTGTTTATTAGCGGTTGTAATTGCTATCGTAAAAGCAGGTTCTTTTGTAAGTTCTATTTATGTGATATTACTTGCCGTAGCATATGTCTTCTTGATGCTTAAATTTGTAAGACCATTTTTAAAACGCGTGGGCGATTTATATGCTACGCAAGAAAAAATGAGCAAACCAGTAGTGGCTATATTTTTTGTGACACTTCTAATTTCGTCCTATGCAACAGAAGTAATTGGAATTCATGCGCTTTTTGGGGCATTTATGGCAGGTATTATAATGCCAGATAACATGAAATTTAGAAATATTTTCATCGAAAAAATCGAAGACGTTTCTATTGTTTTATTATTGCCTTTGTTTTTTGTTTTTACAGGTTTACGAACAAAAATCGGATTAATTGATGATCCATATTTATGGAAAGTTACCGGATTTATTGTTTTAGTTGCCGTTGTGGGTAAATTTTTAGGTAGTGCTTTAGCCGCTCGATTCGTTGGGCAAAATTGGAAAGATAGTTTAACTATTGGCGCCTTAATGAACACACGAGGTTTGATGGAATTAGTTGTTTTAAATATTGGTTTCGACTTAGGCGTTTTAACACCACAAGTTTTTGCTATGATGGTAATTATGGCTTTGGTAACCACTTTTATGACAGGTCCAGCGTTGAGTTTAATTGATAGAATTTTCAAGACTTCATCCGTAGCAGAAATTACAGATAAGATTATTGAACAAGCTAAGTTTAAAGTTTTAATTTCTTTCGGAGATAACAATAACGGAAAAGTTCTAACCCGTTTAGCGCATTTTTTCACAAAAAAGCAAGAGCAAAATTCGTTATTAACAGTTATGCATTTGTCGCATGCAAATGAAGTGAATCAGTTTAGTATTGGCGAATATGAAAAAAATAGTTTTGAACCTATTTTGTCAACTTCTCAAGAACTAAATGTTAATGTAACCACACTTTTTAAGGTGTCAAACGATATTGATGCTGATATTTGCAAAGTAGCTAATCAAGGCGAATTTGATTTGTTGTTAATTGGATTAGGACAATCTATTTATGAAGGAAGTTTATTAGGTAAAATTTTAGGATTTACCACTCGAATCATTACCCCAGACCGGTTGTTAAACACGTTCACAGGTAAAGAAAACTTGTTTGAAGAAGATGTTTTTGATGAACGAACACGTTACATTATCAATAAAACAGAAGTTCCGTTAGGAATTTTAATTGATAAAAATTTTGAAAATGCTGGAACTGTGTTCATCCCGATTTTTGATGAAGAAGATATTTTCTTAATTCAATATGCTAAAAAATTAATCTACAATAATCAATCACAAGTGTCGATATTAGATGTTAGAGGAATTGTAAAAAACAATATTGAATTAAAAGAAGAAATAAGAGCAATTGAACAAGTTACTCCAAATCACATTGCTATTTTAAATGATAAAAAAATAGATAAAGATTTCTTAAAATCACAAGATTTAATGATGGTAAGTTTAGATAGTTGGAAAAAATTGGTTGAAACCAGAAGTACTTGGTTGTCAAGCACACCTTCTACATTGATTATTCAGGAAGGAAAGGAATAGTTTAAGGTTAATTGTTATGTTAAAAACCCCAAACTTCAACTGAAATTTGGGGTTTTTATATTTTCTGAACTCTCGGTTTTCCACTAGCGTCACTTCGAGTGTTTTTCATAAAATTGCCTTAGCTATTTTGTGAAAAATGTATCGAGAACAACTGAAAGCAAATCGTTGCTATAGTTTTTTAACTTTACACTACTCACTCAAAGCATTCCAGCCTCTAGCTTTCAATTCAATCTTAGTATTTGCTCTTGTGATTAAATGATTTCCTTCGGTCGCTGCAACCATATGTCCGATTACGGTGAAATTTGGATTACCTTTAATTTTGTCAAAATCTTCCATGGCAATGGTGAAAAGCAATTCGTAATCTTCGCCGCCGCTTAATGCTACGGTTGTGATATCTAAATTAAATTCCTCGCACACATTAATCAATTGCGGATCCACTGGAATTTTCTCTTCGTATAAATTACAACCTACATTACTTTGCTTACATAAGTGTAAAATCTCCGACGACAAACCGTCCGAAATATCAATCATTGAAGTTGGCTTGATTTCTAATTTTTCTAATAATTCTTTAATATCGTTACGCGCTTCTGGTTTTAATTGGCGTTCGATTAAGTAGGTGTAATCATCTAAAACAGGTTGGTTGTTTGGGTTGACTTGAAATACTTGTTTTTCGCGTTCCAAAACTTGTAATCCCATGTAAGCTGCACCAATGTCGCCCGAAACCACTAATAAATCGTTTTCTTTCGCTCCGTTTCTATATACGATATCTTCTAAATTCGCTTCACCAATAGCAGTAATGCTAATAATTAATCCTTTTTGTGAAGAAGTCGTATCGCCACCAATTACATCCACATTGTAAATTTTTGAGGCTAACGTAATTCCTTCAAACAATTCTTCCAAAGCTTCTAAAGGAAAACGATTTGAAACTGCTATCGAAACTGTAATTTGTTTTGGAGTCGCATTCATCGCACAAATGTCAGACACATTCGCAACAACCGCTTTATATCCTAAGTGTTTTAACGGCATATACGCCAAATCAAAATGAACGCCTTCTACTAATAAATCGGTGGAAATTACCGCTTTTTTATCTCCAAAATCTAAAACGGCAGCATCGTCACCAATGCTTTTAAGTGTAGACTCGTGAGTAATACTAAAGTTTTTAGTTAAGTGTTCAATTAAACCAAATTCGCCTAATTGCGATAAACTGGTTCTTGATTGGTCTTTATTTTCTAACATGGATTATTTTTTTTGCAAAAGTACGGTTTTATTGTTACACAAAGTAGCGCAAAGTTTTACACAAAGTAGCGCAAAGTAAATTTTTAAAACCTTGCGAACTTTGCGGTTAAATCAGCATCACTACACCCCTAAAGTCCCCTCATTGGGACAATTCCTTCTATAAACAATTCACTTTAACACCTTTAAATCAAAAAAGTAAAACGCCTCTGAGCATCTCTTTTTAACACAATTCACTTCAAAAAATCTCCGTGTAGCTCGGTGTAAAAACTTCGTGCAACATCATGCAAAATCTGCGAATCTGCGGTTTTATTTTTACACAAAGTAGCGCAAAGTTTTACACAAAGTAGCGCAAAGTAAATTTTTAAAATCTGCGAATCTGCGGTTTTATTGTTATACAAAGTAGCACAAGTAAATTTTTAAAATCTGCGAATCTGCGGTTTTATTGTTATACAAAGTAGCACAAGTAAATTTTTAAAATCTGCGAATCTGCGGTTTTATTGTTATACAAAGTAGCACAAAGTAAATTTTTAAAATCTGCGAATCTGCGGTTTAAAGGGGTGCTAAGTTTCGTTAAATTTTACAAAGAACTTTATAATTTTTTTTAAAGCTCAGTGTGTCTCTATGTTACTCTGTGAATCTCTGTGTAATAACTCCCAACTCCTAACTCCCCACTTCCAACTCTTTCAACTTCTCATAAATTAAACTCGTTTCATAACCTTTACGAAGTAAGAAATCGACGAATTTTTTGTTCTTTTTTGGTCCTTTTCGTTCCGTGATGGTTTCCCAATTTTTTTCCGCTAAGGTGTGAAAGTTATGCAAATAAGTAGTTTCTGGAATTTCTTTAAGAGCGGTTTGAATGTTTCGAGAAGAGATATTTCGAAATTTCAGTTCGTTTAGAATGCGATTTTTACCCCAAAATTTATAATTGTGCTTGCCGCGAACAAAACTTTGAGCAAAGCGTTCTTCGTTAATAAAATTATTTTCAATAAGATAAGTCAGAATTTCTTCTTTTTCAGATTGGCTAACAGAAAACGAATATAATTTTTCTTCCACTTCCTTGTAACATCGCTCCTGATAGGCGCAATAGTATTCCATTTTAGAATAGATTTCTTTTAAGGAAAAAGCGGATTTATTAGTTTTCAATTCGTTAACAATTTGATAATGCAGTAAATATTTTAAAATCAAAAAATTATGATTTACCTTTTTAAGCTTTTTTTTAGACAAAGAAGTAAAACTTAACCAAATCTAATATTTTCATTCAAAGTTATGAAATTAAAATTACTTATTGTTGCGTTATTTTGCTCGGTTGCGAGTTGGGGACAGGCTACAGAATTGTTTATCTCTGAATATGTAGAAGGCTCTGGGAGTGAAAAATATATAGAGATATATAATGGAACTGGGGTTTCGGTAAATCTATCAGATTATAGATTGAGACTGTACGCAAATGGTAGTGCAACCACCACAAATGATATTTTGTTGTCTGGGACTCTTGCCGATGGACAAGTTATTGTTTATAAGAATAGTGCTTCGACTCTTTATGCGGGAATAAATAATGCTTCTGTAAATTTTAACGGTGATGATGCGATTGTATTGTATAAAATTTCAACAAATTCAAATGTAGATATTTTTGGAAGAATAGGAAATGACCCAGGAACTGCTTGGACAGCAACTGGATATTCTACTCTTGATAGAACTCTACGTAGAAAGATTAATATATGTGGCGGGGTAATTGTTAATCCAACAGGAACTGGAGCAGGGGCTTTTACCACATTGTCAACCGAGTGGGATATTTTTAATATTGATGATGTGTCCGGTTTAGGTGCACATTCTGCAACATGTTCGAGCTCTCCAGAAATCAACCTTCAAGGAAATGGTGCTTCAATAGTTTCAGGAGATGTAACACCAGATACAGCTGACCATACCGATTTTGGTGCTGTTTCTACTGCTTCAGGAACAATTGTAAGAACATTTACCATTCAAAATACAGGAACTGCAGCTTTAAGTTTAACAGGTGCGAGTCCGTATGTTACTGTTTCAGGAGGTAATGCAGCTGATTTTACAGTTACAGCAATTCCTTCAAATAGTATTGCGGCTTCAGGAAACACGACTTTTCAAGTAACTTTTGATCCATCGGCTGATGGTTTGCGAACAACAACGGTAAGCATCGCAAATAATGATAGCAATGAAAACCCATATACTTTCGCTATTCAAGGAAATGGAATAAGTGCACCTGTAATTACAAGTAGTTTAACGGCTTCTGGTAATCAAGGTTCGCCTTTTACATATACAATTACGGCAACAAATTTGCCAACGAGTTATAATGCAACTGGTTTACCAGCAGGTTTATCTATAGATACTGTAACGGGAATTATTTCTGGTACACCAACAGTAACAGGAAGTTTTAATATTACAATTACAGCTACAAATGGAATAGGTTCTGATAATGAAACCTTGATACTTACTATTCTTTCTTGTTTTTCAGACAATTTTAGTGGTACATTAAGTCAGTGGTCTAATACTTCAGATTGGACAATTAGTACAGGTGAAATTAGAGATAATACAACAGTAGCTGGGACAAGTTATTTTTATACTAATTTAGCTCTTAATTTAGCTTCAGCAGATTACGAATGGAGTTTCTGTATGCGAAATGGCAGTTTTGATCCTACAAGCAATAATAAATTCGTATTTCATATTGTTTCAACGAATTCAAATTTCACTGCAGCCGCTGATGGTTATGCAGTGGGGGTAAACATGTCTGGTTCATCAGATTTATTAACACTTTATTCTGTTTCTGGAACTACTTACACACCAATTTTAACAAGTACTTTTGATTGGAATGCTTCAGATGATGTTTGTATAAGAGTTACAAGAAGTGCATCAGGTGATTGGGAATTATTATACAATTCAAATGGCTCTGGTGAAGTTAGTGCAGGAACCGTTACAGATACAGCAATTACATCGGGTAGTTATATTGGAGGGATGTTTATTCATACAGTTACTAATGTTAGATTATTGTGGTTTGATGATATAAGCGTATGTAATACTCCACCAGCTGATGTGGAAATTGATGTTCAAGGAAATGGATTGACAATTGCAGACGGAGATATTTCAGCGTCAACTACTGATGATACAGATTTTGGTACAACAACAATTGGTAATGATATTTCTCATACGTATACTATCTATAATACAGGAACAGACCCTTTAGATGTTTCTAGTATAACTATTACAGGAGTTGATGCTGCGGATTTTTATGTATCAGTAAACCCCGCATCAACTGTTGTAGCGGGTGGTTCAACTACTTTTGAAGTAACTTTTAGTCCGTCTGCAGCAGGTACAAGTAATGCTACTGTAAATATTGCTAACAATGATACAGATGAAAATCCATATACATTTGATATTGTTGGTATTGCAACAGTTTGTACACCAACTACTTCTGTTTCTTCAATTTCACCAATTACAGGTCCAGTAGGAACAGTTGTAACTATTAATGGTAGTGGTTTTGCAACAGCAACAACTATAAATTTCGGAACTTCTACGGCCGTATTTACTGTTATTTCAGGATCGGTTGTCGAAGCTGTTGTTCCTGTAGGGGCTACAACGGGTAACATTACTATACAAGATGCTGGAGGTTGTGATTTATCGTATTCTTCCTTTACTGTGATAGCTGAAGATAATTCAGCCTGTGAAGGAATTGCTGCAACTACAGATTTAATTATTTATGATATTCATGATGAATTTGATAATTCAGGAGGATTTATAACCATTTATAATGGAACAGCTGTCACAGTTGATCTAGTAAATTACAGTATTTGGAGAACAACTAATTATGGAGATGGAAATGAAATTGACTATGCTAATTTAACCGGTACAATTGCACCTGGAGCTTTAGGAATATTGAAAGTTTCAGTGGGTAGTTGTGGACCGGCATCAACAAATGGTACTATTGATAACGGTTTTAATGGGGATGATGGTATTCAATTAAGAAATGCAGATGGAAGTGTTATTATTGATGATGTGCATACTTATTTCAATAAAGGTTATTATATGGTTCGAAATACAGGATCATTAAGTGCAAGAACTACATTTGTGGCTGCAGACTGGAGCACTACTCCTTTAGTTTCAGGACAATGTTGGCCAAGTGCTGGGTTAGTGCTTCCTACGAGTGGCGTGCCACCAAGTGTAACTACTCATCCTTCATACACACCATCTTGTACTGCTACATCGGTGGTTTTAACTACTGCTGGAACTCAAGGATTTGTAGGAGGAAATGCATTAGCTTATCAGTGGTTTTTTGCTACACCAGGTGGTGCAACTTGGACAGCTGTCACAAATGGAGGAATTTATAGTGGAGCAACAACAGCTTCTTTGTCTATTTCTTCAACTGCTGGAGTAATAAACTACCAATATTACTGTCAAATTAGAGAGAATACAGCTACTTGTTATACAGCTACTAATGCTATAAAAATTACAGATACAAATGCAACAACTTGGAATGGAACAACTTGGTCAAATGGCGCTCCAGATTTAAGTAGATTGGCAATCATCAACGGTAACTATGATACAACTTCGCACGGTGATTTTGAATGTTGTAGTTTGTTAGTAAATGCAACATTTACATTAAATATTCAAGCAGATGATTTTGTTTTAATTCAAAATGATTTAACAAACAACGGTACTTTAAATGTTTTCAATAACGGTTCATTAGTACAAGTAAACGATTTAGGTGTTAACACTGGAAATATTTCTTATCAAAGAATAGCTTCGGTAAAACTGCAAGATTATGTGTATTGGTCGTCACCAGTTAGTGGTTTTGATGTAAATAGTATTTCGCCATTAACACCAGCTTATTTTCATTGGCAATGGAATCCAACTATTTTAAATCCAAATGGAGGAGAAGGAAATTGGGTAAATGCTTCAACAGCAATGTTGGGTGGAAAAGGTTATATTGTAAGAGCTCCAAACGGCTTTAGCAATACAGTAAACCAAAACTGGACGGCTACTTTTAATAATGGAGTTCCAAACAACGGAGTTTATACACCATCAATCGCAAGAGGAACTAATTTAAATGCAGGATCTGCTGGTCCAAACGGTATAATGAGAACTGTTAATGACGACAACTGGAATTTACTAGGAAATCCCTATCCTTCTGCAATTAGCATAGGGTCGTTTTTGACTGCAAATCCTCAACTTGATGGTTTCGTAAGGTTATGGACACATGGAACGCTTCCAACGTCTTCTGTAGATCCTTTTTATAATGATTTTACTTATAATTATTCAGCTTCAGACTACATTGCAATAAATGGTGCAGGGGCTACAAGTGGTCCTGGTACTTTAAGTGTTATTGGAGCGGGTCAAGGGTTTTTTGTTCTAATGAATCCAGGTGCGGCTACTACTACAACGGCTACATTTAATAATGCAATGCGTAACATTGGGTATTCTAACAATCAATTTTACAGAAGCGCTAATGTTGTAAATTCTGGACCAGGTGGAAATATCGAAAGAAATAGAATTTGGTTAGATTTAGTAAGTCCAACAAATGAAACGACCAGAACTTTAGTAGCTTATGTAGATGGCGCAACAACAGGGAAAGACAGAATGTTCGATGCTTTAACAGATTATAAAAGTGCTCAAAATTTTTATTCTTTGATAGGTGAAGAGGTTATGACTATACAAGGAAAAGGATTGCCATTTGAGCAAGAAGATAGAGTTCCATTAGGAGTTAAAATACCCTCAAGTGGAATTTATAAAATTGCTATTGGTGCTGTTGATGGTTTATTCGAAAGAGGACAAAACATTTATTTAGAAGATAAAACTTTAGGTGTTATTCACGATTTAAGACAAAATCCGTATTCGTTTACTGGAAATTCAGGAATAATAAACGATAGATTTGTATTGCGTTACACTAACGAAACTCTAGGAAACGAAGATTTTCAAAACAATTCTGATGTATTGATCTCTTCATCTGATGTAATTACAGTTTATTCAAGTAATGAAACGATTCAAAGCATTCAGATACATAATGTTCTTGGGCAGCTGTTAGTTAACCAGAAAAATGTTAACGCTGATACATTTGAAATTAATACACTACAAAAAAATAAAGCACCATTAATTATTCAAGTTACACTTGAAAATGGTAAAAAAATAGCCAAGAAATTGATTTTTTAGTCTATAACTGTATATGTTTTAAAAGCCCAATCTATTTCGATTGGGCTTTTTTGTATCTAAACAATGGTTAAAGTTGTTATAATATTGGTTTTAAGCAATTTATTTTAACTAAAAATAATTTTTTGATGATTATTTTTGCAATCTAATTTAAAAATTAGATTACCTTTGCAAAAAATTTAAAAAATTTAAAAATTATTATAAAGTCTTTATTTTGAAGGGCTTTATGAATTAAAAAATTAAAAAGAGGGAATAAATACCTCTACACATTGTTCTTATGAAGAAAATTTTATCTCTCTTATTTGTTTTAAGTTCTTATTTGTCTTACTCACAATGTTCTTATCCTGTTGCAAATACCCAAGCAAGTATCCAAACTTTTTGTGTAGATAACCCTGGTCAATCTACAAACGTAACCACAAGAACAGATCGATTTGTTACAGTTAATGTGGTTCAAGGTTTTCAATATACATTTAGTGTTGGTGACGTTTATACTACACTTGATGAAAATATTAACGTTTATGATGGTACAACAAATGCACAAATTATAAGTGCAACTGGTGCAACCGGAACTTCAATAAATTGGACTTCAACATTTTCTGGAAATATTAAAATTATTGTTTCTCAGGGAGCTTGTGTTCACACAAATACAAGTAATGTAACTTTAACCATTACATTAACGGGTGTTGGAAATACTTTTGATAATCTAACAACATCTGGCACAAACACTTGGGTAGGACATGTGTACAATTGGCTGGGTACATCACCTCCTCCGGGCGGTAGTACATCACCTGCAACACCACAGAATACATTTCCTTTTCAGAATACAAATTATGTAGGATATTATAATGTTTCATCGGAATCTTTATTAGAAAATTTTGGAGGTGATAATGTATGTTTTCCAGTATTATCAAATGGGATAAATCGTACCAATATTCGAACTGAAGTTTTTGCCGTAAGATATAGAATGTTATCTACGCGACCTGCGGGTTGTTATATCATTAGCATGAGAGGTGATGACGGTATTCGATTATATAATGATGGAGCTCTAGTTTTTAGTGAATGGAAACAACAAGGGCCAACTAACTATAATAACGTTTTGGTCTATTTAGATGGAAATGCTGAATTAATTTTCGATTTTTATGAATATGGTGGGCAAAATGTTGCCGATTTAAGAATTCAGCCTTTTGATGCTGCTTCAAATACAGTTGCAACTCCTGCAAACACTACAGTTTGCAACAACGTATCGCCAGGAGTTTTAGATGGATCTTCTTTTGCTTACAATGGTGGAACGATTAATCCAACTATTGCTTTTCAATGGCAAGTTAGTACTGATAATATTACGTTTACAAATATTGTTGGTGCTACTTCTGAAAACTATACACCACCAGCAATTAGTAATCCCGGACCTTCAAACGTAGTTAGGTATTATAGAAGAGTAATTGGTGCTACCTCAAGCTTGGGATCCTGTAATTTTCCAAGTAATTCCATCATAATTACTACCTCGCCAAATGGTGCTCCTCCAACTGCAATCACTGCGAATACAATAACATGTACATCGTTTACAGCCAATTGGAATGCCATTGCTAACGCAACTTCTTATGTGTTAGATGTTGCAACTTCTAATAGCTTTACTGCAGGAACGTTTGTTACGGGTTACACAGCTTTAAATGTTGGTAATGTAACTAGCTTGAATATTACTGGCTTAACAAATAACACAATTTATCATTATAGAGTACGTGCTGTGTATTCATGCGGAACAAGTAATGTTTCTAATAGTATTCAATTAACAACTACTGCATTTTCTGGACCAGTTGCGCAACCTGCTACGGCTATTTCTTGTAATGGTTTTACTGCAAATTGGAGTGCAATTGCAGGTGCTACAAGTTATGTAATAGATGTTGCTACTACTTCGACATTTACAGCAGGAACTTTTATTGTTGGTTACCAAAATTTAAATGTAGGAAATAGCTTATCTATTAATTTGACTAATATTTATAACAATCCTATTTATTATAGATTGCGTGCTTTGGGACCATGTGGCACAAGCAGCAACTCGTCAGTAATTACAGTAACACGTGCTATTACAATTTGGAACGGTGCTACTTGGTCAATACCACCAACTATTAGTACAATAGCAACTATAAACGGGAATTATGACTCGGCTATAAATGGAAATTTTGAATGTTGTAGTTTAATAATAAATAGCGGTGCTACATTAACTGTAAGTCCAAAAGATTATGTATTAATTGAAAACAATATTACAAATAACGGTACTTTAAATGTTTTAAATAACGGTTCATTAGTACAAGTAAACGATTTAGGTGTTAACACTGGAAATATTTCTTACCAAAGAATAGCTTCGGTAAAACTGCAAGATTATGTATATTGGTCGTCACCAGTTAGTGGTTTTGATGTAAATAGTATTTCGCCATTAACACCAGCTTATTTTCATTGGCAATGGAATCCAACTATTTTAAACCCAAATGGAGGAGAAGGAAATTGGGTAAATGCTTCAACAACTATGTTAGGCGGACAAGGATATATTGTAAGAGCTCCAAATGGTTTTAGTAATACCGCAAATCAAAACTGGACGGCTACTTTTAATAATGGAGTTCCAAATAATGGTGTTTATACCCCTACAATTGCTAGAGGTGCTAATTTAAATGCAGGGACTGCTGGTCCAAATGGAGTAATGCGATTGGCTACTGACGACAACTGGAATTTATTAGGAAATCCATATCCATCATCTATTAGCATTAATTCATTCTTAACCGCGAATACTGAACTTGATGGTTTTATTAGACTTTGGACGCATGGTACATTGCCTACTACAGCTATATCAGATCCTTTTTATAATAATTTCGCTTCAAATTACACTGCAGGAGATTACATTACACTTAATGGTTCAGGAGCTACAAGCGGACCTGGAGTACCTGGTGTTATTGGAGCTGGACAAGGTTTCTTTGTTTTAATGAATCCAGGACCAGCTGCAACTTCAACCGCTTTGTTTAACAATGCAATGCGAAACAAAAATTATTCGAATAGTCATTTTTATAGAAACGCAAATACCACAAATTCAGGTCCTAGTGAAGATGGGGAACGTCATAGAATTTGGTTAGACTTAGAAAGCCCAACAAATGAAACGACCAGAACTTTAGTAGCGTATGTAGATGGCGCAACAACAGGAAAAGACAGAATGTTCGATGCTTTAACAGATTATAAAAGTGCTCAAAATTTTTATTCTTTGATAGGTGAAGAGGTTATGACTATACAAGGAAAAGGATTGCCATTTGAGCAAGAAGATAGAGTTCCATTAGGAGTTAAATTACCTTCAAATGGAATTTATAAAATTGCTATTGCTGCAGTAGATGGGCTTTTTTCTAATAATCAAAACATTTATTTAGAAGATAAAACTTTAGGTGTTATTCACGATTTAAGACAAAATCCGTATTCGTTTACTGGAAATTCAGGAATAATAAACGATAGATTTGTATTGCGTTACACTAACGAAACTCTAGGAAACGAAGATTTTCAAAACAATTCTGATGTATTGATCTCTTCGTCTGATGTAATTACAGTTTATTCAAGTAATGAAACGATTCAAAGTATTCAGATACACAATGTTCTTGGGCAGCTGTTAGTTAACCAGAAAAATGTTAACGCTGATACATTTGAAATTAATACACTTCAAAAAAATAAAGAACCATTAATTATTCAAGTTACACTTGAAAATGGCAAAAAAATAGCTAAGAAATTGATTTTCTAATAATTCTAAATTTTTTTTAAAAAGGCGACTATTTATAGTCGCTTTTTTTGTTAATTTATTAGGGAATTAACAAAATCATTTTATATTTGTAATCCCAGCAAATCTATAATAAAATGAAAAAAAGAATACTAATTGTATGCTTAGTGTTTTTTTTTAAAGGTAATTTATGGTCTCAAAATAAATCAGCTTTACAAAATAAGACTGATTTAACAACCAATATAAAAACTTTAGAGAAAAACCAAACTTCCAATTTTACAAACAATCTAATTCAAGCCCGACAGTTTGCTCCAAATGGAGTTGTGCGATGTGCAACAACAGAATACACAAAAAGCAAACAAGAAAAAGGGTTAATGCCATCCGATGAGGCTTTTGAGGTTTGGTTAGCGCCAAAAATTAACGAAATTAAACGATTACGTCAAACAGGTAGACTTCCAGCTGTTATTTCTATTCCGGTTGTTGTCCATGTTATCCATAATGGTGATGCAATTGGAGTAAATGAAAATATAGCTAATGGACAAGTATTGTCTCAGATTCAAGTTTTTAATGAAGATTTCAGAAAGATTGCTGGATCACCAGGTGATGGAATAGGTGTTGACACTACTATTGAATTTTGTTTAGCGCAAATTGATCCAAGCGGAAATCCCACAAATGGAATTGACAGAAGAAATCTTGGTATTGCATCTTTCAATGGCGCTGCTGTTGAAGCAGCAAAAGCTACTACAATTTGGGATCCAACAAAATATTTGAATATGTGGACATTCAATTTTGGAGGAGATTTAGCAAGTGTTTTAGGGTATGCACAATTCCCAACGGGTTCTGGTCTACAAGGAATGCCAGTAGAAGATTGTATTACAGGAGAAGCGTCAACAGATGGAGTTGTTTGCGCTTATTCTACATGGGGTTCTAGAATATTGTTTCCAACAGGAAATTATGGAGGAACAGCTTATGATAAAGGAAGAACTATGACTCATGAAGTAGGACATATGTTTGGATTACGTCATATCTGGGGAGATGGAGGTTGTGGTGTTGATGACTTTTGTGCCGATACACCTGTTGCAGGCGCACCTAATTTTGCTTGCCCTACAGGAATAAATTCGTGTCCTGCTGAACCGGGTCTTGACCAAATTGAAAATTACATGGATTATACTGATGATGCGTGTATGAGTATTTTTACACAAGATCAAAAAGATAGAATGTTAGCGGTGTTAATGAATTCACCTCGTAGAGATGATTTGCTTGTTTCAACAGTTTGTAATCCAGTTGCTACGCCATATATACAATTTAAAAGAACGGCTTGTGAAGTAAGAGCACCAAAAATCGTAATAGAAGGTAATGGTTGTAATTATACTGAATTTACAATTCCTTTAAATATTGATAGAGCAGCTTCACAAAATACAGTTGTAACTTTTAGTATTGATGGAGCTTCTGTTGCAAATGCAGCAGATATTCAAATAATGACCCCAACAGTTACCTTTACTGCAGGCTTAACTGCGGATAATAATTTTGTATTTAGAGTTCTTAATGATGGAATTATTGAGCCTGATGAAGAATTAATAATTTCTTTTAGTGTTAACGCTAATGGAGGTAATGCCATTGCAAATCCTAATGAAGGAAATCTGTTTAAGATTACAATTGTTAATGATGACTTTGCTCCTACATTAACTCAAACGGTTAATTTATTAACTGAAGATTTTGAAGATTTAACGGGTTGGACAATAATTGATGCAGATGGAGACGCAAGAAATTGGGGATTAGTTAACGGTTTAGATGGTTTTGGAACTGCTCCAAACACTATTTCTGGTAGAAGTGCTTATTCAGAAAAGAGTAGAACTTATTTATCTGGGGCTGGAGCAGGAAATGCCACACCAAATAATTATTTGATTTCACCTCAAATATCAATTCCTGCAAATGCAACTTCGGCAAATGTGTCCTATATATTTGCGGCATTTGGTGCTAATGCTGGAAATTATACAGTTTATTTTACAACAAATGCTTCAACAGCAGCTAATATTACAGCAGGAACTACATTACAAGCATCATCAACCATAGTTCAAAATGCGTCTATATTGAGAACTCATAATTTGTATGCTTTTATAGGACAAACAGGTTATATAGTTTTCCGCCATACAAATAACATTTCAACTGTAGGTTTGTTAGTGTTGGATAATCTTTCAGTTAATGCAGTAGTTGAAACACCAGTTCAAACAGATGTTAATTTAGCAACAGCTTGTAATACGTCATTAAAGTCTAGTGGACAACTATTCGCTAAGGATAGTTCTACTGGAAGAATTATGTCTGGTATCAACGCAATTACAGGTTTTGATTATGGATGTACTACAGTTTATGTAGATAGAAGCAACACTTCTGCTGGTATACCAACGTCACCTTTTACAGATGCTATTGTGGCTAATGCAATTTTGTCTAAAACATTTAGAGTAATTCCTCAAAATGACAGCCCTACTGCAAGTTATTCTATTTCTTTTTATTATACAGAAGCGGAAGTAGCAGCTTGGGAAACCGCAACTGGAAAATCAAGAAATGATTTATACGTTATTAAAGTTGCAAATAATCCTGTAAGCGTAGTAAATCAAGTAAATTTCGCTACTTATACTATCGAATCGCAACCGGTTATTATAAGCTCTTTTGGTACAAATGTTGTTTTTCAAGCAAACTTTACTTCTTCTTTATCAGGTGGATATGCTTTAGGTCCTCAATCGATTATTAATTGTGGTGATGTTACTTCAACTTGGAATGGAACAACATGGAGTAATGGTGTACCTTACGACAAGATAGTTGCGATAATTAATGGAGATTATAATACAACAACAAATGGTAGTTTAACATGTTGTAGTTTGTCAGTAAATACAGGAGCAGTTGCTACTATTGGTGCTAATACACATATGACAGTTACTGGCGACATTACAGTTGCAGGAACATTAAATGTTTTAAACAACGGATCTTTAGTTCAAATAGATGATGCAGCTGTTAATACAGGAAATATTTCTTATGAGAGAAGGGTTTCTATTAGAATGAATGATTATGTGTTTTGGTCATCTCCAGTAACTAATTTTAATGTAAATGCTATTTCTCCTCTAACTCCATTAGCGTATATCCTAAAATGGAATCCAACAATTGCAAATGCAAATTCTGGTTTAGGAAATTGGGTTGCGGCTGCAAATGAAATAATGATTCCAGCTACTGGATATATCGTCAGAGGTCCAGTTAATTTTACTAATACAACGCAAAACTTTACAACGAATTTTGTTAATGGAACACCAAATAACGGAGTAATTACAAAAGCAATTTTTAGAGGAAATTTTACAGGAGGTTCTTATAACGGAACTAATGGCGCTCAAATTACAAGATTTGATGATAACTGGAACTTAGTTGGAAACCCTTATCCTTCGTCTATTTGCGCTTTAGATTTCTTAAATCTAAATACCAATATTGAAGGAGCTATACGTTTATGGACGCATACTAATTTACCATCTTCAGCAATATCGTCACCTTTTTATGGTACTACACAATCTAATTACTCACCTGCAGATTATATAACTTATAATGGTTTAGGAACTGTAAGTGGTCCTACTGGGTTTAATGGGTTTATAGCAGGGGGGCAAGGTTTTTTTGTTCAAATGAATGATGGTGCAACAGCAACTCAAAATATCACATTCAATAATTCGTTGAGAAGTGCCACGTATGCTAATAATCAGTTCTACAGAAATATAGATAATGAAGTGCAAGATTTTCGTACATCAAGAATTTGGTTAGATATTGTAGATAGTGCTAATAATTCTGACAGAACATTAGTTGGTTACGCAGAAGGAGCAACAGCAGAAAAAGATCGTCTTTTTGATGCGGTTACAGCTGCAGGGCTTTCAATGAAAATTTATTCGTTATTGGATAATGATATGATGACTATTCAAGGGAAATCATACCCACTTGATGTGAATGACAAAGTTAATTTAGGAGTTAACATTTCTTCTAACGGAAATTACTCAATTGCAATTGCTGCATTAGATGGAGTTGCGTCTGACTTACCAATTTATTTAGAAGACAAACAACTTAACCTAATTCACAATTTAAGACAATCTCCTTATTCATTTACAGCTACAATTGGTCAATCTAATGATAGATTTGTATTGAGATATAATAATGAAATATTAGGGAATAATGACTTTGTGTCGGATAATGAAGTAATGGTGATTTCAAATGACGCTATTCAAGTAGTTTCTAATACAACTTTAATTAGCAATGTGAAAATTTACAATGTGTTAGGTCAATTACTTTTAGATTCAAACGAAGTAAGTGTTACTACATTTGAAACATCAAAAGTTCAAAAAAATAACGTTACTTTATTTTTTCAAGTAACGCTAGAAAACGGAGTTAAAGTAACTAAGAAAATAGTTTTTTAAGCTCAAAATGTATTTTAACTAAAAGCCCAATCGATTAAAGATTGGGCTTTTTTTATTTCATTTAAAATCAATTTCGTATTTTTGAACTTTATCAAACAATCACAATGGACAATATAAAACAATACGTTCAAGAAAATAAAGAACGTTTTTTAAACGAATTAATCGAACTTTTAAAAATCCCTTCTGTAAGTGCAGATAGCGCTTATGCTCATGATGTAGTATTAACAGCCGAAGCAGTTAAAGCTAGTCTAGAAAAAGCAGGTTGCGATTTTGTAGAACTTTGCGAAACACCAGGTTATCCTATTGTTTACGGAGAAAAAATCATCGATAAAAACTTACCAACGGTTTTGGTTTATGGACATTACGATGTGCAACCACCAGATCCAATGGAATTATGGACATCGCCACCTTTTGAACCAGTAATCAAAACGACAGAAATTCATCCTGAAGGAGCTATTTTTGCTCGTGGTGCATGCGATGACAAAGGTCAAATGTACATGCACGTGAAAGCGTTTGAATACATGATTCAAAACAATTGCTTGCCTTGTAATGTGAAATTCATGATTGAAGGCGAGGAAGAAGTAGGTTCAAAAAGTTTAGGATGGTTTGTAGAAAGAAATCAAGAAAAATTAGCAAATGATGTGATTTTGATTTCGGATACCGGAATGATTTCTAATCAACAACCTTCTATTACAACAGGTTTAAGAGGTTTAAGTTATGTTGAGGTTGAAGTTACCGGGCCAAATAGAGATTTACACTCAGGTTTATACGGTGGAGCAGTAGCGAATCCAATTAATGTATTAACCAAAATGATTGCTTCGTTACATGATGAAAACAATCATATTACCATTCCTGGTTTTTACGATAAAGTAGAAGAATTATCTGCTGATGAAAGAGCCGAAATGGCAAAAGCACCTTTCTCTTTAGAAAAATATAAAAAAGCTTTAGATATCGAAGAAGTTCATGGTGAAGCGGGTTATGTTACTAATGAAAGAAATTCAATCCGCCCTACATTAGATGTAAATGGAATTTGGGGTGGCTATACTGGTGAAGGAGCTAAAACGGTTATTGCAAGCAAAGCTTTCGCGAAAATTTCAATGCGTTTAGTGCCAAATCAAGATTGGGAAGAAATCACCGAATTATTCAAAAAACATTTCGAAAGTATCGCGCCTAAATCGGTGAAAGTGGTGGTAAAACCGCATCATGGTGGACAAGGTTATGTAACTCCAATTGATAGTATTGGTTATAGAGCTGCAAACAAAGCCTATACTGAAACTTTTGGTGTACCTGCAATTCCGGTTCGTTCTGGGGGAAGTATTCCAATTGTAGCGTTGTTTGAGAAGGAATTAAAGAGTAAAACTATTTTAATGGGGTTTGGGTTAGATAGCGATGCCATTCACTCACCAAACGAGCATTTTGGAGTTTTCAATTATTTAAAAGGAATTGAAACTATTCCGTTATTCTACAAGTATTTCACAGAAATGAATAAATAAAATAAAATCCCGATGAAAATCGGGATTTATTGTTTTAATGAAGTAAAACCCATTCATTATGTCCAAAATAATCCCATTTGGCTTTTGCCATATCAAATTTTGGGTCAATTAAAGTTTTTAGTTCTTTTCTATTGATGCTGTTTTTACAATCGATGTAAATAGCGATAGGTTTTCCTTTGAAATTTTCTTTTATACGTTGGCAATATTGCCAAATGAAATCGGGTTTTGTGGCTAAGTTTTGCGCTTGTTTGTCCGTTAGGTTTTTGCTGTAATCATAAAATGATTCTTCATCGGTTTTTAAATCTTTAATGCGAATAACAATATAGCCACTACGTTCTCTAAGCATCATGCGCCAGCTTAATCGGTGTCCTTCTTCTGTCCAAAGTACATCGCCTTCAATAAAATGATGACGAAGCGGAAGTAAAAGTTGAATTATTAGATACGGAATCATTAAATAGTAAACGATTTTTTTTCCGTAGAAATTTTGGTCTACATTTTCATTTTCAAGCCTTGACTTTTTTCTAAGGAATATTCTTCTGATGGTTTCGGGTTCGTAAAAAAACAAAGCAAAAGTCAGAGCAAAAAATGGGAAAATTCCAATTTGTAGTGTTATGGAATTAAATATGTGAAAGATTATGGAGGCTATTAAGGCAAGAGTTCTTGTTTTCTTGAACAATAGAAAGGGTACAATTAATAAGTCAAATAATATTCCAGCATAAGCAATAAATAAGTAAAACCATTTTTGAGAAAAAAGTTCTAGAAAGAAAGGTCTTGTGGTGGTTCCTGATAAAAGATTTTTAGTAAAAGTGCCATCTAACCAATCTGGGTAAAATTTAGCAACAGCAGCATAAACATATACAATTCCAACTTGAATGATAAAGAGTAAGCTTATCCAATATGGCATTGTTTTTTCTTCTGAAACTCGATTTTGTTTTACATCTAAAGACGCATATCGATTTGCAGGAAGAAAAATCAGTAAAAAACTTATGAGAAGTAATAAGTAGTAATGATTGTTGTAAGATGATTTCTGCATGAAATACACGCCAGCCCACAAAATCGTATAGGAAGTGATAGCAATTCGGTAACGATATCCCAGCATAATGGCTAATCCGAAAACACCCATTAAAGAAAAGTAGCAATACATTCCAAAACCAGGTAAAGGTTGAAGCCATTCTAAACCGATAAATGAAAATGTAAATTCAGGGTCAATTAAAACACGTTTTACCCAGCCTGTAAGTATGGCGCCAAAGCTTTCACAAGCAACTAAAAATCCAAAAAATATTCGGAAAACAATTAAAGGACTATTGTCTATTGCTTTGAATGCGAATTTCATTTTAAGTTTTTGATAAATTCTTCAGAAAACACTTTATCTTTTTCTAGTTGGGTTTGAAGTTCTGAGATAGAATTGAATTTATGTTCTTCTCGTATGTGTTCTAGAATTGATATTTGTAAATTTTCGTTGTAAATATCTTCGTTTAGTTCAAAAAAGTGAACTTCAATCGATTGTTCGTTATCGCCTAAGGTTGGATTGTTGCCAATATTCATCATACCATAACGCAACTCATTATTGATTCTACTCCACACAATGTAAACCCCGTTTTTAGGAAGTAGTTTGTAGTTTTCAGATAATAAAATGTTGGCAGTAGGAAATCCGATTGTTCTTCCGATTTTTTTACCCTCAATTACTTTTCCTGAAATAAAATAAGGATAACCTAAATATTCATTGGCTAATTTAATATTGCCTTCTAACAAAGCCTTTCTTATTTTGGTCGAACTTATTGCTATTTCATCAATTTCTTTAGCGCTAATTTGTTCTACTTCAAAATTATATTTTTTTCCAAAAGAAATCAAATCGTTAATGTCAGCGCTTCTGTTTTTACCAAATCGATGATCGTGACCAATGATTATTTTATGGATGTTTAGTTTGTCAACTAAAATTTCTTTGACAAATTCTTCTGCAGATAAGTTTGAAAATGCTGCATCAAATGGATGAATGATTAGGTTGTCAATGCCAAATTTATCAAGTAATTCTCCTTTTTCATCAATCGTATTTAATAGTTTGATAGATGAATCTTGTTGTAAAACCATTCTAGGGTGTGGGAAAAAAGTCAAAACAACACTTTCGTAAATATTTTCAAGAGTTGCGTTTTTCATTTTTTCCAAAATAGATTTATGTCCAAGATGAACACCGTCATAAGTGCCAATGGTGATTATGGTTTTTTTTGGAGTTAAAACTTCGTTTATGGATTTGTAAATTTTCAATATGGTAAAGATTAGCATGCAAAGATAATTTCTTATATGTTGAAAAAAGTAACAAAAAAAGCAAAAAATGTTTTTTTTTATTACATTTGTTTTCTATAACATTTAATTAACCTAATAATGAAGAAAAATTTACTAATAGTAGTTATTACTCTTTCTAGTTATTTTGCTTTTGGTCAAAGAAGTTTGCCTTCAACAAATCAGTCGCATGATGATTTTGAAACTTCGATTGCTAGAGCAAGAACTTTTGCTCCAAATGGAGTTGTAAGATGTGCTACTGTTGAATACCAAAAAGATAGACAAAGTAGAGGTTTGGCTGTTTCAGATGACGCTTTTGAAGCTTGGTTGGCTCCAAAGATAGAAGAGATTAAAAGATTAAGATTAGCCGGGAGATTGCCTTCGGTAATTAGAATTCCTGTGGTAGTGCACGTAATTCATAACGGAGATGCTGTAGGTAGTAATGAAAATATTGCTAATGGACAAGTTTTATCTCAAATTACGGTATTCAATCAAGATTTTAGAAGAATGTCAGGAACTCCTGGTTTTGGGGCTGGTGTAGATACAACAATTGAATTTTGTTTAGCACAAGTAGATCCTAATGGGAATCCTACAACTGGAATTGATAGAGTGAATAGAGGTATAGCAACTTATAATTCTATGAACGCTATTCAAGCTGCTAAAACAGCTACTATTTGGGATCCAACAAAATATTTAAACATGTGGACTTTCGCATTTGGTGGAGGAATGTCATCTACTTTAGGTTATGCTCAGTTTCCATCAGGTTCTGGTTTAGAAGGTATGGGTACAGATCCATGTATAGATGACTTAGGAGGAGGAAATGCAACAACAGATGGTGTTGTTTGTAATTTTAATACTTGGGGGTCAAGAACAATCTTTCCAGCAGGAACTTACGCTGGAACGCAATATGACAAAGGAAGAACTATGACTCACGAGGTTGGTCATATGTTTGGATTGCGACATACTTGGGGTGATGGTGATTGTACAGTAGATGATTTTTGTGCAGATACTCCAAATTGTGATGGACAGTTTTACTCTACAGGTCCTTCTTGTGCAGCTCCAACTCAATGTGGTAATGTGAGACAAGTTGAAAACTACATGGATTATTCAGATGATCGATGTATGAATATGTTTACTCAAAATCAAAAAGATAGAATGTTGGCGGTGTTAATGAATTCTCCAAGAAGAGATGATTTGCTGGTGTCGACAGTTTGTGAACCTACAACTCAGCCTCCTTATATTCAATTTAAAAGGGTTGCATGTGCAGTGAGATTGCCAAGTTCTTACAGTGAAGGTGCAAGTTGTAATTTTACTGATGTTACAATTCCTATGAGTATTTCAAAAGCTCCTTCAGCAAATGCTGTAGTAACTTTTTCAGTTAGCGGAACTTCTTCAGCAAGTATAAATGATATTGAATTTATTACACCAACGGTTACCTTTAATTCAGGTTCTACTGCAGATCAAAATTTAGTTTTAAGAATTTATAATGATGGTTATGTCGAAGGAAATGAAGAATTGATCGTTACCTTTTCAGTAAATAATAATGGGGGAAATGCTCAAAAAAATCCAAATGAAGATGATGTTTATCAAGTAACAATTATAGATAACGATATAAATGTTGCGCCAGTTATTAATCATACTTTGTTTAGTGATAATTTTTCTGATGGAGATGCTTCAAACTGGTCAATTGTGGATGCTAATGGTAATCCTGATGATGATTGGTTTTTAGCTCAAGAATCAAATTGGACTCCTCCATTTGGAATTTACGCAGATTATTTTATGGCATCCTATTCTTGGAATGGAGTTGATTATTCGCCAAATAATTTTTTGAGTACACCTCAGATTTCTATACCAGCAGGCTACAACAACATTAATTTAAGTTATTTTGCGGGTTCTGCAAGCGATGCGGCTTTTTTTAGTGAAAATTATGAGGTTTGGATTTCTACAGCGACAGGAAGTCAGGCTAACATTACAGCAGGAACAAGATTGGTTGATGCTGTTATTCCAGCTAGGGGTGGAGCAACTTATAATGTGGCTATTCCTAATACTTTTGCAGGTCAAAATGTTTATATATCTTTTAGACACCATGATACAACTGGTCAGTGGCTTTTAGGTGTTGATAATGTTGTGGTCACAGCCCAAGAGGTAATAGCAATTCAAACTGTAACTAATGTTGCTACAGCGAGACAAAATAGATTAAAAGGGAATGGCACTGCTTTTTATAGAGATACAGCTAATAATAACATTATGGCATCAGTTACTGTAAATGATAATAGCAACTATGCTTGTACAACAACTGCTGTAACAAGAGCAGGAACAGGAGCATTACAATATGGAGCATCTACAAATGTTGTGGATTTTGCTATGTCAAAACAGTTTACAATTACACCTGGAAATAATGTAAGTGGTAATGCAACAATTACATTTTATTTTACAGCTGCAGAAATTGCTGGTTGGGAAGCTGTAACAGGAAATAGTAGATCATTATTATATGTGGTTAGAGATGGGCTTACAAGAGAAGTTCAACCAGTAACAATTGGTTCTTTTGGAACAGGGGTTACTTTAACTGCAACATTTACTGGTGGAATTCAAGGAGTTTATTCTTTTGCTAGACAACAAAGTTTACCAACAGATAGTTTTGAGTTTAACGAAATAGGATTATATCCTAATCCAAATAATGGAACTTTCAATATACAATTTACTCCATCATCGGAGAAAGTTAATGTAGTTGTGTTTGATTTAAGAGGAAGAGTTATCTTTGATAAACAGTATCAAAATAATGGATTATTCAATGAGTCAATTCAATTAGATAATGTTGAGTCTGGAATTTATTTAGTAAGAATTCAAGATGGTTCTAGAAAAACTGCAAAGAAAATTGTAATAGAATAAATTATATACAACATTAATTATTAAAAAGAGAAAGTATTAACTTTCTCTTTTTTTGTGATTTAACAAATTATTTATACATTTGTTTGCTAACCAAATAATTATAATCATAAAATGAGAAAAAAAATACACTTTTTATTAGTGTTTATTTTGTCTGTAGGGTTTTCTTACGGGCAAAGTAAATTATGGACAAAAGTTTCTGAAGAGAAGCTAGGTGGTCTTGTAAAGATGGAGCGAGCATCTGTGCCGTCGGTTTATCAAATTATGCATTTAGATTTAAATGCTTTCAAACAGTCTTTGGTTGGAGCTCCAATTGATACCGAAAGTAGTCTTTCTAACACGATTGTAAATTTTCCAAATTCAAAAGGGGAGCTTTCTAGATTTAGAGTTTATGAGGCACCAATCATGGAAAAAGGGCTTGCTGATAGATATCCAAATATAAAATCATATGCAGCTGTAGGTATTGATGACCCATCTGTTAAATTAAGATTTAGTGTTACGCTTTTTGGATTACACGTTATGTCTACTTCAGGAGATCAAGGAACATATTACATTGATACCTATACTAAGGATCTAAATAATTATATTGTTTATAGTAGAAAAGATCTTTATGCAGTTAGAACTTTTGCTTGTCATTTTCAAGATAATCACGAGGAGATTGCAGAGCAAAATAGAAGTGCAGTAGAAAATCAAATTTTAGCTACTGATGGTATTTTTAGACAATACAGATTGGCAATGGCTTGTACAATTGAATATGCGGCATTTCATGTAGCAGCAGCCGGTTTAACAGGCGGTTCTGTAGCAGCAAGAAAAGCAGCTGTTCTTGCTGCAATGAATGTTACAATGACTCGTGTAAATGGAATTTATGAGAGAGATATGTCGCTTAGAATGAATTTAGTTGCTAATAATGATGTGATAATTTTTGTTGATGCTGATTCGTTTTCAAATGATAATGCAAGTAATTTGATAAATGAAAGTCAATCAGTTATTAATACCGCAATAGGCTCTGCTAATTATGATATAGGACACACCGTGAGTACTGGTGGTGGTGGTTTAGCTGGATTAGGTGTTGTTTGTAATGCATCTAACAAAGCAAGAGGAATCACTGGTTCTCCATCTCCCGTAGGAGATCCTTATGACATTGATTATGTAGCACACGAAATGGGGCACCAATTCGGTGGGCCACATACTTTTAGTTCTAATGATGATCCAGCTGGATTTAATTGTAATGCAGGTAATGTAAGTGGTGCCAACGCTGTTGAGCCTGGTAGTGGCTCTACAATTATGGCTTATGCTGGAATTTGTGTGGAGAATGTACAGTCAAACTCAGACGCTTATTTTCATGCTGTAAGTATTGCGAGTATGAATGCAGTTATGATTGGTACAGGAAATTGTGCTCCTCAAGCACCTAATGGAAATAATCCTCCAGTTATATCTGCATTAACAAATTATACAATTCCAAGAGGAACTGCTTTTGTGTTAACTGGAAATGCAACAGATGCTAATGCTGGAGCTTCTTTAACTTATTGTTGGGAGCAAACAAATGCAGCTGCTGGAACAAATTTTCCGACATCTACTCAAACAACAGGTCCTGTTTACAGATCTTTAAATCCAACGACTTCTAACAAAAGATATTTACCAAATTTCCAAAGTGTTTTATCTGGTAATTTAGCTCCAACTTGGGAAGTAACTCCTACAATTGGTAGAACATTAAATTTCGCATTGACAGTTAGAGATAATCAAACGCCAACTGGAGGACAAACAGCAAGAGCAAATATGACAGTAACAACTGTTGCTGCTGCTGGCCCTTTTACCGTAACAAGTCCAGCAGCAAATGCATCTTGGAACACTAATAGTTCTCAAACAATTACTTGGGATGTAGCAGGTACTACAGGAAACGGAATTAATACCGCTAACGTAAATATATTAATTTCCACAGATGGTGGAGCTACATTTTCTACTTTAGTAGCAAATACGCCTAATGATGGAAATCAAACAGTTACAATGCCTGCAACAGCAGCTGTAAATTGTAGAATTCTTGTTGAAGCTGTTGGGAACATTTTTTACGCTGTTTCTCCAAATTTCACTATAGGTTATACACTTCAAACTATATGTAATACATATTCTAACAATACAATACAGAATATTTCTGATGGTCCAAGTCCAACTGTTTCAACAGCTGGGCCGACTTTAACATCAGTCATAAATATTCCAATTTCTCAAACAATAACGGATGTAAATGTAAATGTAAATGTAACACATGAATGGATAAGAGATTTGGTTTCACGTGTTGTTCATCCAGATGGTACAGTAGTTATTCTAGGAAATAGAATTTGCAATAGCCAAGATGGGTATAATATTACATTTAATGATGGTTCTCCAGCAATTGTTTGTACAGCCCCTATCACTTCTGGGACTTTTAATCCTAATCAACCATTAAGTGCTTTAAATTCGAAAACGACTAATGGTAATTGGAGCTTAACTATAAATGATTATTTCCAAGGCGATATAGGAACATTAAATTCTTGGTCTGTAGAAGTTTGTTATGTACAAGCTACTCTGACATCTGAAAATTTTGGACTAGAAAACTTTACTTTATATCCAAACCCTAATAATGGAAACTTTAATATTCAATTTACTTCTAATTCAGGAAATGAGATTAAAGTAAATGTTCATGATATTAGAGGAAGAGAAATCTACTCGAAATCTTATACAAATAATGGGTTATTCAATGAAAATTTACAATTGAATAATGTTCAGTCTGGAGTTTATTTAGTAACTGTAGAAGATGGTCCTATAAAAGAAACCAAGAAGATTGTGGTTCAGTAATTATAAAATATTATATATTTAATTGAAGAGAAGGCGAAAGTCTTCTCTTTTTTTTGCTATTATGTTAAAAAATTAATAAAAAAATTTATATTTGTTTATTAATCATAAAATTAACCCCAATGAAAAAACTATTACTAATTGTTGTTTTGGTGTTTTCTTCCTTTGTTTTAAAGGCGCAAAGCAAATCTTTGTGGCAACAAATAGATGAAAATTCTATTGAGAATCAACCAAAAGTTAAAAGAGCTTCTTTTCCACAAGAGTACAAATTATGGAAATTAGATCTTCAAAATTTAAAAAATCAATTAAGAAACGCTCCGGTAAGAGGAGAATTCCAAGGTACTTCAAACGTTATCATTCAGTTGCCAAATGCAAATGGTCAACTAGAAAGTTTCCGAGTGTTAGAAACACCTATTATGGAGCCTGGATTAGCAGTGAAATTCCCAACTATAAAATCATATGTTGGAAAAGGGATTGATGATGTTACTGCTACCGCAAGATTTTCTGTTACAGAATTTGGTTTACATAGTATGACTTTGTCTGCAGGAAAAAGTACTGCTTTTATTGATCCTTTTACGGAGGATACTCAAAACTATATAATCTATAACAGAGAAAGTCTTATTGGTGATGGGCAATCTTTTGAATGTTTAACGTCAGAAGGAGCGCATTTACCGTCTTTAGAGACTGACAGAAGAGCAAATGCTATGTTTAGAGCTGATACAGATGATAGAGTATTGAGAACTTATAGATTAGCACAATCATGTACTGCTGAATATGGTAATTTATTTAGAGGAAATACTGCAGATCCTGTTGCTACTCAAAAAGCCAGAGTTCAAGCCCAAATGGCAATCACGATGACTCGTGTAAATGGTGTTTATGAAAATGATTTAGCGATTACTATGATTTTTGTGGCTAATAATGATGCGGTAATTTACATTGGAGCTACAAATTCTGATCCTTGGAATGGAGAGTTTAACGATCAAACAGGTGTTACTATTGATGCTAATATCGGATTTGACAATTATGATATCGGTCATAATTTTAACACTTCTGGTGGAGGTAATGCAGGATGTATTGGCTGTGTTTGTAGTACAAGTAATGATCCTTTTGGAGGGTTTCATAAAGGTACTGGTATGACAGGCCGTGCAAACCCTACTGGAGATCCATTTGATATTGATTATGTGGCGCATGAAATGGGTCATCAATTTGGAGGATATCATACTCAAAGTAGTTCAGGATGTCGTTCAGGAAGTGGTTTAACAGAAGTTGAACCGGGTTCTGGTTCAACAATTATGGCATATGCAGGTATTTGTAATACTAATGTTCAAGGAGCCAGTGATGCTTATTTCGCGTATGTAAATATTAGAGATATCATGGAGAATGTAAAGTTTGGTGTAAGTCAACCAACTTTGCCCATGACTAATTTAACTAATAATCCTCCAACAGCTAATGCTGGTAGAGATTATGTAATTCCAAGATCAACAGCGTTTATGTTAGTCGGACAAGGAACAGATCCTGAAAGTGATCCTGTAACTTATACTTGGGAGCAAAATGACCCGCAAAATCCTAATACTACGGCAGCTCCAGTTGCTACTAGAGTTGCAGGGCCTATGTTTAGATCTATTTGGGGTACTTCTTCACCTATAAGATATATGCCAAGTATGGCTACAGTATTAACGGGAGCTACGTCTAATACTTGGGAGGTTTGTCCTTCAGTAGCGAGAGATTTGAACTTTTCATTGACCGTTAGAGATAATAATTCGGGTGTTGGTCAAGCAGCTACTGATGAAATGAAAGTAACAGTTGATGGAGTGGCAGGACCTTTTGTAGTAAATCTGCCTAATACAGTAGTGTCATGGCAAGCAGGGACAAATCAAAATGTTACATGGAATGTTGCTGGAACCGACGTAAATGGTGTAAATGCAAAATTTGTTGATATTTATTTATCTACTAACGGAGGAACAAGTTTTCCAATTTTGTTAGCAAGTAAAGTTCCTAATGATGGTACTGAGACAATTACAGTTCCTAATAATGCAGGAACAACTAATAGAATTATGGTAAAAGGATGGGATAACATATTTTTTGATGTTTCCAATACTAATTTTACAATTACTGCTCCTGCAAGTACAATGGCAATTTCATTTAATGGACTTGAAGGAGAGCAAAACAAAGCTATTTGTCAAGGATCTTCTGTTTCCTACGCAATTAAATATGATGCTTTAGCAGGATTTAGTGGATTAACTACATTTAGTGTTACTGGAAATCCACCTGGAACAACGGTTGTGTTTTCACCTGCCTCTATATCTGCTTCAGGTAATGTTACTATGACTGTATCAAATACAACAGGCGTAACACCAGGTTTTTACAGACTTAACGTAACCGCTACTTCTGGAGCTGTGACTAAAACAGCGCCATTTTATTTTGATTTGTTAAGTTCAAATTTTGCTGCAACAACTTTGAGTTCTCCAGCGAATAACTCTGTAGGTCAAGGTGTAAGTTTAAACTTAACTTGGGTAGCAGATAGTAATGCTACATCTTATGATGTTCAAGTTGCAACCGATTTGGCATTTACTAATGTTATTTCAAGTGGTAATTCAACAACAACTAGTTATGCTGTTTCAGGGCTTTTAGAAGGAACAACATATTATTGGAGAGTTCTACCTAAGAATTCTGCTTGTAGCGGAACTTTTAGTCCTGAATACAGATTTACAACAGGAGTTGTTAGTTGTCCTGGTACGGTGGCTTCAACAAATGTTCCATTAACAATTCCTACAACTGCTAATGTAACAATTAACTCAACTTTAAATATACCATCAGGTGGCGTAATAAGTGATGTTAATATAACAATGAATGTTTCTCATACATGGATTAATGATATGACGGCAACTTTAATTTCGCCTTCAGGAACTCAAGTTCAATTATTTGTTCGACCTTGTACAAGCGCTAGTATTCTAAACATTAATGCTACTTTTGACGATTCTGGTTCAAATGTGGTATGTGGTACTAATCCAGGTATTTCAGGAACGGTTAGGCCATCTCAATTATTGTCTGCATTTAATGGACAAAATTCAACTGGAGTTTGGACTTTGAGAATATTAGATGGTTTTAATCAAGATGGAGGATCACTTAATAGTTGGAGTTTGAATATTTGTACAATTCAGCCATTAAGCATTGATGATAATGAAATTAAAATTTCAGATTTGATTATTTATCCAAATCCAAATAATGGTAATTTTAATATTCAGTTTGCTTCTAACACGGGTGAAATTAAAGTCAATGTTCATGATATTAGAGGTAGAGAAATTTATTCGAAATCTTATACAAATAGCGGCTTGTTTAATGAGAATTTACAATTAAGCAATGTTCAATCTGGAGTTTATCTTGTAACTGTACAAGACGGAGCTAGAAAAGAAGTTAAGAAAATTGTAGTTCAATAATTGAATTAGTAATTTTAGAAAAAGGGAAGCTATTAGCTTCCCTTTTTATTTTCCGTTGTATGTGTTCATAGTGTTGTTTAATCCTGCTAAAGCAAACGATTTTACTATTTCAGAACTTATTTCAAGACGTTCTTTTAGTTTTTCTTTTTCTTCTGTGTCCCATTCACCTAAAACATAGTTGACTTGTTGCCCTTTTTTAAAGGCGTCACTGATGCCAAATCTAAAACGTGGGTATTCAGTCGAGTTTAATAATAATTGAATGTTCTTAAGTCCGTTATGACCGCCATCACTTCCTTTAGTTTTAATTCGGATAGTTCCAAAAGCTAAATTCAAATCATCGGTAATAACCAACATGTTTTCCTTTTCGATGTTTTCTTTTTCTAACCAGTATTTTACCGCTTTACCGCTTAAGTTCATGTAAGTATTTGGTTTTAATAAAAGTAAGGTTCTTCCTTTTATTTTTAGCTCGGCAACTTCACCCAATTTTAGTGTTTGAAATGAAATTCCCTCCTGATTAGCAATGTAATCTAAAATTTTAAAACCGATATTGTGTCGCGTATTTGCGTATTCTGAGCCAATGTTCCCAAGCCCAACAATTAAGAATTTCTTCATTGGAATGTTTTCTTCTGGTGTGCGTTTCTTAAATATGTTTAAAAACCAATTCATGCTGTAAAAGTAGTACAAAGTTTAGAAAGTATAAAGCATAAAAAAAGCACCAGTAAAAACTGATGCTTCCTTTGTATAGTTTGTAAAGAAATTATTTTTTCTTTTTTCCACCTTTTTCTGCTTTTGCAGCTTCTTGAGCAGCTTTCATTGCCGCACGAGAAATTCTTACTTGACAAACAACAGTGTTGTCTGGGTGCATTAATTTGAAATTGTTTGCTTCTAATTTAGTTACATACAATTTGTTACCCATTTGTAATTCTGAAATGTTAGCTTCAACAAAGTCAGGTAAGTTTTTAGGTAAAGCTTTCACTTTTAAACGACGTTGGTTTAAACGTAAAACACCTCCTAATAATACACCTGGAGAAGTTCCTGTAATTTTAACTGGTACTTCCATGATGATTTCTTTATCATCACTTAATTGGAAAAAGTCAATGTGTAAAATTTTATCAGAAACTGGGTGAAACTGAATGTCTTGCATAATTACATTGTAAGACGTTCCGTTTAACTCAATTACAACTGTGTGTGCGTTTGGAGTGTAAACTAAATCTTTAAATGCTCTTTCGTCTGCAACAAAATGAACTGGCTGATTTCCTCCGTAGATAACGCAAGGAACCATTCCAGCATCACGTACGGCTTTAGTTGCCTTTTTACCTACGTTTTCTCTTTCTGATCCTTTAATCGTAATTGATTTCATTGTAAAATATATATAATTAATAAATACTTATTAAAGTGGTTTCTTGATTACATCAAAAATTTTCCACTAATAGAGTTGTTGTTTTGTACCATGTGCATTACTTCTGCAAATAATGGAGCACAACTTACTACTCTTATTTTGTTTGATTCTTTTCGTAACGGAATTGAATCGGTAACAATTAATTCTAATAATTTAGAATTTTCTATTTTTTCGTATGCCTCACCTGATAAAATAGGATGTGTACATATTGCTCTTACGCTTAATGCTCCCTTTTCCATCATTACATCAGCAGCTTTTGCTAATGTTCCTCCGGTGTCAATCATATCGTCAACTAAAATAACATTTCTGCCTTTCACGTCTCCAATTAACTCCATAGTATCAATTACATTCGCTTTTTTTCTTTGTTTGTAACAAACTACAACGTCAGATTCTAAAAATTTAGAATAGGCATATGCTCTTTTTGAGCCTCCCATATCTGGAGATGCGATGGTTAAATTTTCTAAATTTAAACTTCTCACATAAGGCAAAAAGATTGTTGAAGCAAACAAGTGATCTACTGGTTTTTCAAAGAAACCTTGAATTTGATCGGCATGTAAATCCATGGTCATAATTCGTGTTGCTCCGGCAGTTTCTAAAAGTTTTGCAACTAATTTAGCTCCAATTGGCACTCTTGGCTTGTCTTTTCTGTCTTGTCTTGCCCAACCAAAGTAAGGGATAACTGCTGTAATATGTCTGGCAGATGCTCTTTTTGCTGCATCTATCATTAATAATAATTCCATTAAATTGTCTGCACTTGGAAATGTAGAACAAACTAGGAATACGCGCAATCCTCTTATTGACTCTTCAAAAGAAGGCTGAAATTCGCCATCACTATATTTAGAGAACGTAATCTTACCTAGCGGAACTCCATACTTTTCAGCAATTTGTTCAGCTAAATACACACTCTGAGAACATGCAAAAATTTTTGCTTCTGGTTCTTGATACAGCATGTTAATTTATTGTTTAGTAGTTAGTTAGTGTTGTGTCGTGTTAACGAGGTGCAAATTTAGAAATAAAATCGAACTCTGAAAGGATATTTTTAACTATTTTTTTATGAATTGCAGAAATATTTTTTACATTTGCACCCACTTAATGATATAACCATCATTTTCCATTGCCCGGATGGCGGAATTGGTAGACGCGCACGACTCAAACTCGTGTACTTAGGTGTGTGGGTTCGATTCCCACTCCGGGTACTAAACCTCTCAGAAATGAGAGGTTTTTTTGTTTCAAACAAACAAAATATTGGCATTCTTTTTCAAAACAAAAGATAAAGTTTTATCTTTGAGAACTATAAAAAAGAAAAAGATGAAAAAGCAATTAATTTCAGCGATTATATTAGGTTCAGTGTTTTTTGTTTCTTGTAAAAAGGATGAAGAAGTTAAACCAGTTGAAGAAACACAACAACAAACCCAACCTTTTTCAGGTGAAGCTTGGTTAAAACAACGAGTTGGTAATCAAGGTCAAGTGCAACAGCAAGCTGTTCAACAACAAGCGCAACAAACAACTCAAACCCAAACCCAAACGGCTCCAGGAATGAATCCTCCTCATGGTCAACCAGGTCATCGTTGTGAAATTCCTGTTGGAGCGCCTTTAAATTCAAAACCAGCAGAAAAAAAACAACCTCAAACAATGACTCAAGTTGTTAATCAAAAACCAGCTGAAAAGCCTGTGATGAATATTAATTCAAATAACGGATCAACAACAATTGCTGGTTCAACAACAGCTCCAGGAATGAATCCTCCTCATGGTCAAGAAGGTCATCGATGTGATGTTGCAGTAGGAGCGCCTTTGCCAAAACAGTAGGTGTTTTTTGGAAAGGATTCGGATTAACTAAAAAGCTTTTTATTCACAGTTCCTGAAGCTATCCAAGAAGAAATTAATCCAAGTATTACTATAGTCATTATTACAATTAACATGTTTTGCCACTCAAAAAGAACGGGATAAGGCATGGTAGGTGTAATCATGATAAAAGAAAAATGCTGCTGAAGTAGAATTATACCTATTGCTAATCCTAAGCCAATAAATAATCCAAACATAGTAATGATTATTCCTTGAGTAAAAAATATAGTGCGAATTGATGTTTGTGTAACGCCAATATTGTATAAAGTCTTAAGGTTGTCTCTTTTGTCAATAATAATCATTACAATAGCTCCTGCAAGGCAAAACAAGGTAAGTATAACTACTAATGTGCTGAATAAATAAATAAATAAGTTTTCAGATTGTAGCATTTTGTAGAGCGAGTCATTAAGTTGTGCTCTGTTTTTTATTTTGATAGATTTTCCAAAAATAGAAGTTAGTTCTTCTCTAACTTGATTTTCGTTGGCACCTACTTTTAGTTTAATTTCAAGATTGGTAATCTCACTATTTTTTAGGCCTAAGAAATTTTGTGCCAAATCAATAGAACAAAAAACATATTTACTGTCTAATTCCTCATTTATGGAGTAAATTCCGGAAGGGAATAATAAAACTTTATTAAAAGCTTCATTAGGGTTTTCGATGTTTCCTTTTCCTGGTTTTGGAGCATAAGCTTCTAAGCCATTGTTATAATCAAACAATCCTAAGCCTAATTTTCTACTAATATCAGCGCCAACAACTACGTTATCAGAATTATTTTCAAACCATTCTCCAGCATATAAATGGTTGTTAAAGTCGGTTACTTGTATAAATCGGCTGTCTACGCCTTTTATATGAGCAACTAATTCTTTGTTGTCATACATAAAGTAAACTCGTTCTTCTATTATTTTACTGTAAGATGTAATTGCTTCACTTTTTTTTAGTAATTCTTCCTGCTTTGGGTTGACTACAAATGTTTTTCCAGTAGTGGTTTCTAGTCTTAAATCTGGGTCAGAAGCATTAGCAAAATTCAAGCTAAATTCTTTGAGTCCACTAAAAACAGATAAAAAAACAAAAAGCGCCATCGTACTAGCTATAATTCCAACAGAAGCAATTCCCGTAATGATGTTAATTGCTTTGTTTTTACTGAAACTTACAGCATAACGTTTGGCTATGTAAAAGGAAAGATTCAAATTACGATTTCTTTCTTTTTTCTAATAAATCTGGATTCTCAATAGGATTTTCATCACCAGTTAAGGCTTTGTCAATTTTCTCGATGTAATCTAAACTATCGTCGATATAGAAAATCAAATTCGGAACTTTGCGCAATTGGTTTTTTACACGTTGCGATAAATCGTGTTTAATAAGTGGAGCATTACTTTTAACCGCTGCTAAAATTTCTGGTGCTTTATCTGTAGGGAATACACTTAAATGCACTTTTGCAATCGATAAATCAGAAGTTACATTTACTTTTGAAACCGAAATTATTAAGTTATTGATATTATTTTTACGGATTTCACCTTGCAAAATCGAAACCAAGTCGTTCTGTAAAAGTGCTCCTATTTTTTTTTGTCTATTTGTTTCCATGATGCAAAAATACATAAAAATTCATCAAGGCGTATTCTTTTGTACTTATATATAAAAGTCTTTAAAAAATCATTCGTTGTTTTTTGTTAACTTTGTTTATACTTAAAATAATGAAATTAAATGAGAAAAATTGAACATATAGGTATTGCGGTGAAAAGTTTAGATGTGTCTAATGCTTTGTTTGAAAAATTGTTTGGACAGCCACCATATAAGGAAGAAGAGGTAGCTAGCGAAGGAGTTAAGACTTCTTTTTTTATGAACGGACCAAATAAAATAGAGTTGTTAGAAGCAACCAATCCAGAAAGTCCAATCGCTAAATTTTTAGAAAAAAAGGGAGAAGGAATCCATCATATCGCTTTTGACGTACATGACATTAATGAAGAAATTATTCGCTTAAAAAACGAAGGTTTTGTGGTTTTAAATGAGATTCCTAAGAAAGGAGCTGATAATAAATTGGTTGCATTTCTTCATCCAAAAGGCACAAATGGCGTGCTAGTAGAGCTTTGCCAAGAAATAAAATAAAGTTTAAAAAAAGATTTGGTTGCCATAAAAATTAGTCTTAATATTGCAACTTCAATACTGGTCCTATAGCTCAGTTGGTTAGAGCACCTGACTCATAATCAGGTGGTCCCTGGTTCGAGCCCAGGTGGGACCACTTTTATTGTTTTAGATTAAGAAGAGAATACTTACAAATAACAAATTTTAAGTTTTTTTTAAGTTTTTTTCTGAAAATAACTTGTAAAGTATAAAAATATTTATATTTTCGTATTTTATAATAAGTTGATTTCTTGTAATATTAACTTATTATTAAATGATTTCTTTTATTAGTAAAAGAGCAATATAAATTATACTTTTGCGCCCAATGAGAACAATTATGAATAAAATTATAACAATTTTAGTGGTACTTTTTAGTGTTCAAGGTGTTTTTGCACAAGTTGTTACACCGCCACCGCCACCACCAGCTCCGCCGCCACCAGGTTTACCAATTGATGGAGGGTTAGTTGTTTTATTCTTTTTGGCATTAGTTTCTGGTTATTATTTATCTAAGAAATATATATCTACAAAAAAAGGCTCTTTATAAGAGCCTTTTTTTATTTTCTTAATTCGTTCAATCTACTTACATATTTTCCAATTACGTCGAATTCTAAATTTACGGTTGTGCCAATTTTAAAAGTATTAAAATTAGTGTGATCAAAAGTGTAGGGAATGATTGCAACACTAAAAGTGTTTAACCCTGAATTCACTACAGTCAAACTTGTTCCGTTTATCGTAATCGAACCTTTTTCAATTGTAATGTTGTTTAAAGAGGCGTCATATTCAAACGTGAAAACCCAACTTCCATTTGCTTCTCTAATATTAGTACAAGTTCCAGTTTGGTCTACGTGCCCTTGAACAATGTGTCCATCCAGTCTGTCTCCAAGTTTCATGGCGCGTTCTAAATTCACAACATCACCCACACTCCAAGTTCCAATAGAAGTCTTGTCGATAGTTTCTTTAATAGCGGTTACCGTGTAATTTTTATTTTCAATTTTTACAACGGTTAAACAAATGCCATTATGGGCTACGCTTTGGTCAATTTTTAATTCATGAGTAATGTCGGATTCGACTGTTACATGCAGGTTTTCCTGATCTTTTTCGATTTCTTTTATAATTCCGAGGGTTTCTATAATTCCGGTAAACATAACTGATTTAATTTTACTAAATTTGCACATCAAAAGTAAGCAATAAATCACATTTGTCATGGTTAAAAAAGCAGAAAATATAATTGTTGGAATTTCGATTGGAGATTTAAATGGTATTGGAAGCGAGGTTATTTTAAAAACATTTGAAGATACTCGAATGTTAGAATTGTGTACGCCTGTAATTTTTGCGAATGTAAAAATCGTCTCTTTTTTAAAGAAAGAATTAAAATTAGATGTCGCGATTCATGGAATTGATAAATTAGAACAATTAGTTGTTGGAAAAATCAATGTATTGAATGTTTGGCGCGAAGGTGTAAATTTAGAATTCGGGAAAAATGATGATGTTGTAGGAAGTTATGCTATAAAATCTTTTGTTGCAGCTACTAAAGCGCTAAAAGAAGGATGGGTTGATGTTTTGGTAACAGCGCCTATTAATAAGTATAATATTCAATCAGAAGAATTCAAATTCCCAGGTCACACTGATTATTTAGATAAAGAGTTGGAAGGCGATGCGTTAATGTTAATGGTGCACGATGATTTACGTGTTGGATTACTTACTGATCATGTTCCAGTGAATGAAGTAGCGAAACATTTGAATGAAAAATTAATTTCGAGTAAAATTAAAACCATCATTCAAACGTTGAAGCAAGATTTTGAAATTGAAAAACCAAAAGTGGCTGTTTTAGGATTGAATCCACATTCAGGAGATAATGGTGTGATTGGTCAAGAAGAAGAAAAAATTATAAAACCAGCATTAAAGAAATTATTTGAAGCAGGAAACATGGTTTTTGGACCTTTTCCAGCGGACGGATTTTTTGGTTCAGCACAATATGAAAAATACGATGCAGTAATTGCAACTTATCATGATCAAGGATTGATTCCTTTCAAAACGTTGTCGTTTGGTAACGGAGTAAATTACACAGCAGGGTTAAATAAAATTAGAACTTCTCCCGATCACGGAACTGCATATGAAATTGCGGGTAAAGGAGTGGCTAATCACGAGTCATTTAAAGAGGCAGTTTATTTAGCAATTGATATTTATAACAAAAGAAATGACTATCAAGAGCTGATTAAAAACCCTTTAAAAACAAAAGAAAAACAGTTATAAACAAAAAAATGTTCACAACTGGTTTGAATTTATAAATATTTTATATCTTTGCACACCTTTTAAAAAGGTAAAACTGTTGTTATGAATGATTTAAAAGAATATTTAATACCATTCGTGGGATTAAAAATAGGGAAGCATCAGTTTGATTATCAAATAGATAATACGTTCTTTAAAAACTTTGATTACGACGAATACAATGCCGTTTCAGTCAAAGTTGATATTGTTTTAGAGAAGAAAAGCACTATGCTTGAACTCGATTTTAAGCACAAAGGAACAGTAAATGTACCTTGCGATGTGTCTGGAGAAGAGTTTGATTTGCCAATTAAAGGAAAATTAAAACTTTTAGTTAAGTTTGGAGATGTCTTTAATGATGAAAATGAGGAGTTGCTCATTTTACCACATGGCGAGTTTCAAGTAAATGTAGCACAGTATATATATGAATCAATTATATTGTCGGTGCCTTTACGAAGAGTACATCCTGGTGTTAAAGATGGTTCGCTGTCTGATGTAATTGAAAAATTAGAATCGCTTTCTCCAAAAGAAAACAAAAAAGAAGAACAACAAAATAATGATATTGACCCTAGATGGGAGAATTTAAAAAAACTATTAACGGATAAATAAAATAGAACAATGGCACATCCTAAGAGAAGACAGTCGTCTACAAGAAGAGATAAGAGAAGAACACATTACAAAGCGACAGTTGCTCAAATCGCAACATGTCCAATTACTGGTGAAGCACACTTATACCACAGAGCTTATTGGCATGAAGGTAAAATGTACTACAGAGGTCAAGTTGTAATTGATAAAAATGAAGCAGTAGCTTAATTGCATCAACAAAAAAATAGAGAAAACTCTCACATTGTGAGAGTTTTTTTGTTAAGTACCCATTCGTTTTAAATTAATAAAAATGAATAGGATTCGTTTGAAATTTTTTTTGTAATTTCCACCACTTTTTGAATCTTAAAAATTCAGAAGGAAAAATTAATCGAAGATGAATAAAATAACAGCAGCAATTACGGCAGTAGGTTCTTATGTTCCCGACTTTGTTTTGTCGAATCAAGTATTGGAAACATTAGTAGATACTAATGACGAATGGATTACCACTCGTACCGGAATTAAAGAAAGAAGATTGTTAAAAGAAGAAGGAAAAGGGACTTCTTTCATGGCGATTAAAGCCGCTCAAAATTTATTAGAAAAAGCCAATTTAGATCCTAAAGATATCGATTTAGTGATTATGGCAACGGCAACTCCAGATATGCCAGTAGCTTCAACGGGAGTTTATGTAGCTACACAAATTGGAGCAACGAATGCCTTTGCATTTGATTTGCAAGCTGCTTGTTCGAGTTTCCTTTACGGAATGTCTACAGCTTCAGCTTATATCGCATCTGGAAAATACAAAAAAGTTTTATTGATAGGTTCTGATAAAATGTCATCGATTATCGATTATACAGACAGAGCTACTTGCATCATCTTTGGTGATGGAGCAGGAGCTGTTTTGTTTGAACCAAATACAGAAGGATTAGGGCTTCAAGATGAAATTCTGAAAAGTGACGGAATCGGAAGAGAATTCTTAAAAATTGAAGCAGGTGGTTCTATTTTGCCCGCTACTGAAGAAACCGTAAAAAACAAACAACATTTTGTTTTCCAAGACGGAAAAACGGTTTTCAAATACGCCGTTTCTGGAATGGCCGATGTAAGTGAGAAAATCATGGAGCGCAACAATTTATCTCACGATGATATCAATTGGTTAGTAGCACATCAGGCCAACAGAAGAATTATTGATGCTACTGCAAATAGAATGGGATTAGACGAAGCTAAAGTTTTAATCAACATTCAAAAATACGGAAATACCACTTCGGCAACCCTACCTTTATTATTATCAGATTTCGAAAACCAATTGAAAAAAGGAGATAACATTATCTTTGCAGCTTTTGGTGGCGGATTCACATGGGGTGCTATCTATTTAAAATGGGCTTACACTAAATAAAAACAAAACTAAACTAAATCAAATATTATGGATATTAGAGAGATTCAAAACCTAATCAAATTTGTAGCTAAATCAGGTGCTACAGAAGTAAAATTAGAAATGGACGATTTTAAAATCACCATAAAAACAACTGCTGAAGGAACAGAAAGTACAACAACTTATGTACAGCAAATGCCTATGCAAGCGGCGCCTCAAATGGCAGCTCCACAAATAGCAGCAGCTCCAGTGGTTGCAGATGCTCCAGCAGCAACTCCAGCAGCTGATGATAATGCAAAATATATTACAGTAAAATCGCCAATCATTGGTACTTTCTATAGAAAACCAGCTCCAGACAAACCAATGTTTGTGGAAGTAGGTTCTACTATCGGAAAAGGCGATGTTCTTTGTGTAATTGAAGCAATGAAATTATTCAACGAAATCGAATCTGAAGTTTCTGGTAAAATTGTCAAAGTTTTAGTAGATGATTCATCTCCAGTTGAATTTGATCAACCTTTATTCTTAGTTGATCCATCTTAATAAAGTTAGAAATTAGAGGTTAGAAGTAAGATTTTTTGCTTCATAATTGTCTAATTGACACATTGTCTAATTGTCTAATTAAAAGAACATGTTTAAAAAAATATTAATTGCCAATAGAGGTGAAATTGCACTACGTGTAATTAGAACTTGTAGAGAAATGGGCATCAAAACGGTTGCGGTTTATTCAACTGTTGATGCGGAAAGTTTACACGTAAAATTTGCTGATGAAGCGGTTTGTATTGGACCTGCACCAAGTAAGGATTCTTACTTAAAAATGTCAAATATTATAGCTGCTGCCGAAATTACAAACGCAGACGCTATTCACCCAGGATACGGATTCTTATCTGAAAATTCTAAATTTTCTAAAATTTGTCAAGAGCACGGAATCAAGTTTATTGGAGCTTCTCCAGAAATGATTGACCGTATGGGAGACAAAGCATCAGCAAAATCAACTATGATCGAAGCAGGTGTGCCATGTGTACCAGGTTCAGTTGGAATTTTAGATTCATATGAAGAAGCTGAAAAATTAGCGGATGAATTTGGCTACCCAGTAATGCTTAAAGCAACTGCTGGTGGTGGTGGAAAAGGAATGCGTGCCGTTTGGAAAAAAGAAGATTTATTAAAAGCGTGGGAAGGTGCTCGTCAAGAGTCTGCTGCTGCTTTTGGTAATGATGGCATGTACTTAGAAAAATTAATCGAGGAACCTCGCCATATTGAAATTCAAGTAGTTGGAGATTCTTACGGAAAAGCGTGTCACCTTTCAGAAAGAGATTGTTCAGTTCAACGTCGTCACCAAAAATTGACAGAGGAAACTCCGTCACCTTTTATGACTGACGAATTACGTGAAGCAATGGGTAATGCAGCGGTTAAAGCAGCAGAATTCATTAAGTACGAAGGAGCTGGAACAGTTGAATTCTTGGTTGACAAACACAGAAACTTCTACTTCATGGAAATGAATACACGTATCCAAGTAGAACATCCTATTACAGAACAAGTAATTGATTACGATTTAATTCGTGAGCAAATTATGGTAGCTGCTGGAATTCCAATTTCAGGAAAAAACTACTATCCACAATTACACTCAATAGAATGTCGTATTAACGCTGAAGATCCTTATAATGACTTCCGCCCTTCGCCAGGTAAAATTACAGTTTTACACGCGCCAGGAGGACACGGAGTACGTTTAGATACACACGTTTACGCTGGATATACAATTCCGCCAAATTATGACTCTATGATTGCTAAGTTGATTACAACAGCACAATCGAGAGAAGAGGCTATCAATAAAATGAAGCGTGCTTTAGATGAGTTCGTAATCGAAGGAATCAAAACTACCATTCCATTCCACAGACAATTAATGGACGAACCAGATTATGTGGCTGGAAATTACACTACAAAATTCATGGAATCTTTTGTAATGAAAGACCCTCAAGAATAAAAAAGCAAAAAGCGATTTCAATTTGAAATCGCTTTTTTTATGTTTGTTACTTTTAATTTCTAAAGATTAGTTTTAAGTTTTTTTTCTTCAATAATTAATTTATTGAAAAACAAGAATAGCCAAAAGTGCACAAAATTAAATCCAAACATAAAATTGTTATCAACTTCAAATGAGTTTACATAGAATATCATGTTATAAGGTAATGCGGCAAATCTTGCTGATAAATCACCATCATCAAATATAAAGAAAGAAATATCTGGGCCAAGTAAAAACTTATATGAAAACCCTAAAAACACAAATGTAAAAGCTTGAATTAAATTTGTTAATGAAAGAAAATACAAAGAAGGTATTGGTATTCGATTAAGATAAACAAACGAAATGGTTATAACATTTAACAAACTGAAAGTGAAGAAAAACAAGGTGTTAAATTTAAAATCAAATTCTAAAAACACACTTATAATACTGGGAATTAAACAGATTAGATTAACGATTATGTAATAGATTATTATGTATTTTTTCATTTTCGATTTTCATTTTTTTAGTTGAATCTTCTCAAATTTGAATTCAGATTTTTATCCTAAACTTTTAATTAATTTCTCAATCTCTATTTTCTGATTTTCATATTTCAATCGCAAAGGATTGGCTTCTTTTTCAGAACGGTTGTAATAAATCATCGCTTTTTCTGCAAAAAACTTTTGATGATAAGTAGACGCTTTCGGAATTAGAGGAAATTCTTTGTGAAATAACATTTCGTAATAGGCCTGCCATTCGCGCTCGTTTTTGTCTTGCATAGCAACTTCTGGTGCTTTTTGTTTTACGTGCATCATTTCATGTGCCAATAAATTCAACATCAAAACCAACGGAAATTCAAATGTATTTTCTGGAATGCGAATAATTTGTTTGCCTCCAATTTCACCTTCGGCAGTCATTAAAATAAAATCGGGTTTTGCGGCTTCTCTAAATTCAAAACCAGCAAAATTGGGATGTTCTAATTCATATACTTTTAAAAGCCATAGCGCTGCCTCTTTCGTTAAGCCATGCTTATGAAAGGTTTTTATAGTGAGTTCTATGTCTTGGAATTGCATCATTTTCAAGGTCAAAAATCAAATTCAAGAACAAGAACAATTTGAAAATTGAACTTACTCTTGCCCTTGAACTTTTAAAGTGTTTCTTTCAACCAACCAAAAAATTCTCTTTGCCAAACTAAAGCATTTTGAGGTTTTAACACCCAATGGTTTTCATCTGGGAACAATAAGAATTTACTTTTGATTCCTTTTAATTGTACGGCTTGAAAAGCTTCTTGTCCTTGTCCAATTGGCACACGGTAATCTTTTCCACCTTGAATAATTAAAATCGGAGTATTCCAATTGTTGATTAACTTAATTGGATTGAATTCGTTATAGGTTTTTTGTGCTGTAGCATTATCTTTTTCCCAATAAGCACCACCAGAATCCCAATTCGTAAAGAAAACTTCTTCTGTAGTTCCATACATACTTTCTGTATTGAAAATACCACAGTGCGAAATGAATGTTTTGAAACGATTTTTGTGAATTCCAGCCAATTGAAACACGGAATATCCACCATAACTCGCACCAACAGCACCTAAACGTGTTTTGTCTACGTACGATTCTTTGGCAACATCGTCAATTGCTGATAAGTAATCATCCATAACTTGTCCACCCCAATCACCTGAAATTTGTTCGTTCCAAGCCGTTCCGTGTCCTGGCATTCCTCTACGATTTGGCGCTACAATTACATAACCTTGCGAAGCCATTAATTGGAAATTCCAACGGAAAGAATACGATTGTGTTAACGCACTTTGTGGTCCGCCTTGGCAGTATAAAAGTGCTGGATATTTTTTAGTTTTATCGAAATTTGGAGGTAAAATTACCCAAACCAACATCTTTTTACCATCGGTAGTCGTAACCCAACGTTTTTCTGTTTTACAAGAAGTAATTTTCGCATAAGCTTCATCATTAACTTTAGTAATTTGTTTCCAAGTTTTCTTTGCTAAATCATACGAATATACTTCTGGTGCGTGATTCATATCGTTTCTCGTTACTAAAACTGAAGTTCCTGAAAAACCAACAATTGCATTCACATCAAAATCACCATCTGTAATTTGATTTACTTCAAATGAAATCTTTTTATATCCTTGAAATTCTATAAAAAATAATTGTTTTGTTCCCTTAATTGGTGCAACGAAATACACTCTTTTTCCATCGTTACTCCAAGAAAAACTATCAACTGTGCCATCCCAATTTGAAGTTAAATTAATGTCTAACCCTTTATGACGCACAATAATATCATTTTTATCCGCTTCAAAACCATCGCGTTTCATTTGTAACCAAGACAAGTCTCCTTTTGGTGAAAAAATTGGATGGGTGTCGTAACCTAAATTACCTTGGGTAAGGTTTTTTGTGATTTTTGTTGCTAAATCATATTCATATAAATCGGTGTTGGTGCTGGTTGCATAAGCTGTTCCGGCTTTCTTTTTACAAACGTAGATAATTTTTGTTCCATCTGGAGACCAAATGTAGTCTTCATCACCACCAAAAGGTTTTTGAGGCGCATCAAAAGGTTCGTTTGGCATAATATCAATTCCAACGGCATCTTTTTTGTTTTTCGAATAAAAAACGTGGTTGTGTGTTCCATCGTTCCAAGTGTCCCAATGACGATAATCTAAACCAGTATAAACTTGAGCGGTAGTTTTTGATAATTCTGGATAAAGATCTTTTCCTAATAACTTCTCTACTTTTACTTCTTTTGAAAACAATAGGTTTTTTCCATCAGGAGAAACGTTTTTATCTGCTAATAATGATTTATAATCTTCCACCAAAGTAGCATTTCCACCTTGAACTGGAATCGTGTAATATTTTGAGTTTATTTTATTTTCTTCCACAGAAGGAGTTCCCACTTTGTAAACTAAAAGTTTTCCATCTTTTGAAATTCCTAATGGTGTTACTCTTCCTAATTGCCATAAGGTTTCTGGAGTTAGGTTTTGCTGTGCTAATGTACTCATACTTATCATGCTGAAAATGAGAAAAATGTAATTTTTCATATCTGTTATTTTTAAAACGAAGCTAAATGTAGCAATTTTTTCAAAAAATATACCTATTTTCACAATCTAAAATAGATATGCATTGTGAAGAATAATAAACTGTTTATATTAATAATTGTTTCGCTTATCATAGGTGTTGCAATGGGCGGAATTGTACATTATCAATTTCCTGATTCAATTGATGTTTTTTCAAAGAATATTAAACTTTTAGGAACCATTTTCATTCGATTAGTTCAAATGATTATTGCCCCATTAGTGTTTTCAACACTTGTTGTTGGAATTGCTAAAATGGGTGATATGAAAATGGTAGGAAGAGTTGGGGCAAAAGCAATGGCTTGGTTTATTTCAGCTTCACTAATTTCACTTCTTTTAGGATTGCTTTTGGTTAACTTTTTTGCACCAGGTAAAGGCACTTCAATAAAATTAGAAGACACATCAAGTGCTTCAGAGTTGTTAGAAAATTCAAAAGGATTTTCATTGGAAGAATTTGTAAAACACGTAATTCCAAAAAGTTTATTTGAAGCTTTGGCAACAAATGAAATTTTACAAATTGTAATTTTCTCCATCTTATTCGGTGTAGCCTTGGCAGCTTTTTCTAAAAAAGAAGCAAAACCTATTATAAAACTACTAGACACTGTGTCTCATGTAGTTTTAAAAATGGTTACTTATATAATGTGGACTGCTCCACTTGGTGTTTTAGGTGCTGTAGCAGGAGCAATAGCAAAACACGGATTTGAAGTATTTACTTTGTATGCTAAATATTTGGGTGCATTCTTTGTTGGAATAGTAATTCTTTGGTTATTATTGTTAATTGTAGGTTACTTAATTTTAGGGAAACGTTTATTTGTGTTATTACAAAGAATCAAAAGTCCATTATTAATTGCTTTTTCAACTACAAGTTCAGAAGCTGTTTTTCCGAAAATGGTAGAAGAGTTAGAACGTTTTGGTTGTCAGCCTAAAATTGTATCGTTTACATTGCCCCTTGGTTATTCGTTTAACTTAGATGGAAGTATGATGTACATGACTTTTGCTAGTATTTTTATTGCACAAGTATATGGAATTGATATGTCATTGGGAGAGCAATTAACTATGTTATTGGTGTTAATGCTAACAAGTAAAGGTGTTGCAGGTGTACCAAGAGCCTCTTTAATTGTTGTAGTAGCAACTTGTGCGATGTTTGGAATTCCGCCAGAAGGAATTGCTTTGATTTTACCAATTGACCATTTTTGTGATATGGCAAGAAGTATGACAAATGTTTTAGGAAACGCATTGTCAACTGCTGCAATTGATAAATGGGAATCTAAACCTGAAGAGCATCATGGATAATTTTCACTGGACTAAGCTTTTTAATCCTGAATTCTATATTACGATGGAAGTAGGCGGTGTGCCTATTGGAATTTACATGGTTTTATTTATTGTTTTTGCTGAAACAGGTTTATTTGCTGGGTTTTTTCTTCCAGGCGATAGCTTGTTGTTTCTTTCGGGAATTTATAGTCGCGAGTTGGTAGAAACATTTTTCTTAATTCCAAATGATTTATCAAATGTTACGATTTTAGCTTTATTGATTGCTACTGCGGCAACTTTAGGTAATATTTTTGGGTATTGGTTTGGAGCCAAAAGTGGTCAGTTTTTATATAATAAAGAAGACAGTTTCTTTTTCAAAAAGAAATATTTATACGAATCCCAAGCCTTTTTTGAAAAACACGGTGGGAAAGCTATCATTTTTGCTCGGTTTCTTCCAATTGTAAGAACATTTGTGCCAATTATCGCTGGAATTGTCCACATGCAAAAAAGCAAATTCATGTTTTATAATGTGTTGAGTTCGATTTTATGGTCGTTTCTTTTAGTTTTTGCGGGTCATTATTTGTACGGATTCTTTAACGAAGAATTTGGTATTGATTTGAAGAAACACATCGAAAAAATCATCCTAATTTTAATTGCAGTAACTACTTTTCCATTGGTTATGAAAGCAATTAAATCGAGAAGGAAAAATGAAAATACTGAAGAATTATAATTTTATAAATATGCCTAGTCCTAAAAAAATCGATACAGATTTATTAGACAATAAGTAATTAATTAAACACTTGCAAGAACCTTCTTGCAAGTGTTTTTTGTTTTTCAATTTATTCTGCTGATGCATTTGGTTTGGTGTGAGCATATGATTCTAAAAACTTAAGCCTTTTTACTATATTTGATGTTAATAAATTTATATAGTGTATTATTTCCTGTAGCTTGAAAAAAGAAATTGAAAACTTAAATGAAATCATATATACTTTTTCTTCTTATTATATTTCAATGGTCGTTTGCCCAACACGATGCTATTTATGCTATTGGTGAAAAACTAATTGATGAAAACAAACTAGATGAAGCAAAAATATATTTCGAGAATAATTTAAAAAAAGCCACAAACAATGAACTTAAAATTAAATTGTTTGTTGGTTTAGCAGAAACTTATAAACTACAATTAGATTATAATGCTTCCAACAAATATTATACAGAGGCTTATAAAATAATCAAAAAAACGAATAATATTCAATTAGAGTTTTTGTATCACGTTAAAATGGCAGAGTTTTACAGAAAAAGATCACTGCATATTGAATCTGTTGCGCAATTAGAAAAAGCGACAGTTATTTTAAAGAAAAATAAAATTAAAGACCTTTATTTAGCTAAATACTACAATAGAAAAGCAGCCCTTTTTACGGAATACTTTCACATTAAAGATTCTACTCTTTTATATGCAAAAAAGTCTCTAAAACTTGCAAAAAAACTTAATGACAAGGATAATATTTTTTATTCTCTACTGGAGATTGCAGGTGTTTATGAACGTGAAAAAGACTACGAAACTTCCATAAAATATTTAGAAGAAATAATTCAATTTGCAAAAAGCAATAACTTACTCCAGCAAGAAGCTGATGCTTATATAAGTTACATAATGGCTTTAGCAAGAAGCAATCAATTAGAAAAAGCATTAAATGTAGCTTTATATGCTGCTAATTTTTCTAAAAAACACAAGTTTTATTATAATGAAATAATTTTTAATGAAAACATTCAAAACCTGTATTTTAGATTGAACAATACAGAAAAAGCCTATGAATATTTAAAATATAGGTCAGAACTTACAACTAAGTATAATGAGTTAAAAAAAGAAGAATTAGTTCTAAACTTAGAAACAAAATATAAGTCTAAAGAAAAAGACAACATTTTAAAAATTAATGCCTTAAAAATTATAAATAAAGACAAAGAATTAAAGTCAAATAAAGCTAAGATTTTAATAATTTCAGGATTATTTGTAATTACTATTTTAATTACATTTTTAATTGCTTATTTTCTTAGAAAATCAAAAAAAGCAAATCAAAAATTACAATTTTTATCCGATCAAAATGAGTTTTTATTAAGCGAAGCCAATCATCGTATTAATAATAATTTACAATTAATTATTATTTTAATTAATAATCAACTCGAAAAATCAGATAATTCTGAAAATATCGAAATCAAAAAAATATTAAATAAAATAAGTTCTATAGCAACCTTACACAGACATTTGTATAAATCAAAGGATAAAAAGAAAATCGATATTAAAAATTATCTTCATGATATATATTCAAATTTCTCTGATTTATTTAAACAAAATAATATTATTTCAAATTTTGAAGTTGCATCATTTAAGCTAAAAATTGATGACACCATGTACATTGGATTGATAGTAACAGAATTGTATATCAACTCTATAAAGCATGCATTTCATAACCAAGAGCACAAACAAATTGATTTTAATTTTAAGTTAGAAAACAAACAAATAATTTTCAATTATCAAGATAATGGAGAATTAATAACCAATAAACCTATTCCAAAACCAACATTAATTCATCAATTATGTAGGCAATTGGAAGTCGATTGTTCGATATCAACAACTAAAGGTTTTCAATTTACATTTACCAAATCACTTTAATTAAAAAAATGGATTTCAATACTAAAATATTAATTGTTGAAGACGAAATTATTATTGCAGACTTCATTCAAGCCACATTAAATAAAGAAGGTTTTAAGAATGTAGAAATGGCGCATAAGACCATAACTGCAATAGAAGCTTTTAAAAATTTTCAACCCGAAATTATAATTTTGGACATCAATTTACATGGAGAAAACTCAGGAATTGAATTAGCGAAATCAACAAATAAAAACGCAACTGTAATATTTTTAACAGGTCAATATGATGAAAGTTTAATGAGTAAAGCATTGGCAACAAATCCAGAATCCTATTTAACAAAACCTATAAAAAAGTATGATTTGTTAGCAGCAATTAAATTGTCAATTTTAAGGGAACAAGTAAAAAGCATTACAATTAAAGACGGATACGATTTTATAAAAATCAATCATGATGCTATTTTATTTGTAAAAAGTGATAATAATTACATAGATATTCAAACTACTTCAAAAAAACATTCCGTTCGTCAATCATTAGAGGGTTTTTTAGAAGAAATAGCAAATCCAAATTTTATTAGAGTACATCGCTCTTACATTGTAAATAGTTCCAAAATTCAAAAAAAAACCAACTCGAGTTTATTTATTGAAAATCAAGAAATTCCTTTTTCAAAAATGTACGATTTTCCTTTTTAGGTTTGTTTCACATACAAACTCGGGTGCTTTCACACCATTTTTAATGTTTACAGAATTATAGTTGATAGTTTTGTTTCATAAATTTTTTTAAAAAATATTTTATGAAACTAAAACTTTACTTTTTAATGGGAATGCTTTTTATAGCAAGTACCTCTTTTTCTCAAACAGCCACCCACTTAAATTTTGATGGTGTTGATGATAGAGTAGAATTATCAAATGAATCTAATTTCGATTTTACTTCTACTTTTTCAATTGAAGCTTGGATTCGAGTAGCTTCTTTTACTCAAGAATGGCAAACTGTAATTTCTAAAGGAGCTGAAGGGCCACGAATTCATCGTTTTGGAGTTTCAGATTTTATTGCATTTGGTACAGGGCCAGCAGATGATTTAGTATCAACTGTTTCCGTTAATGATGGAAATTGGCATCACATAGCTGCTACTTGTAATAATGGGTTTAAATCACTATATGTAGACGGTGTATTACAAGGTACACAAACTGTAGGGACTCCATTAATAACAAATAATGATAATGTAAGAATTGGAAGTCAAATAGATTCTTATAGCCCAATAAGAGCATTTCATGGAGATATAGATGATGTAAGATTTTGGAGTGTTGCCAAAACACAAACTGAAATAAACAATTCTAAAAACCTTGAATTAGTAGGTAATGAAACTGGTTTAGTTGCTTATTACAACTTTAACCAAGGTATAAATGCAGGTAATAATGTTGCGGTTACAACTGCTATTGATGCTACAGGTACAAATAACGGTACAGTTACAAATTTTACATTAACAGGTGCAACAAGTAACTGGATTTCTGGTCCTGCAGCAACGCATTTAAATTTTGATGGGGTTAATGATTATGTAGAATTACCAAATGAGTCTAATTATGATTTTACTACAAATTTGACTATTGAGTTTATGGTTAGAACATCAAATTTAAATGTGTATACGTCATTTGTGTCAAAAGGGAATGGTAGTTGGAGAGTTCAAACGAGTGGTGATGGATTAATTGCATATGCTGCAAATGGAGCATTTGTAGATTTTAAAAGTTCAACTCGATTAGATGATAATAACTGGCATCATGTTGCTGTGACATATGATGGTGCTTTTGCCAGAATATATATTGATGGTGTTTTAGAAAATTCAAGGGGTGCAAGCGGAACGATTACTAATACATCTCATCCTGTTGTTATTGGAGCGATGCGTGAAACAGGTCCTGCTGGTAGATATCTTAACGGAGATATTGATGAAGTTCGTATTTGGAATGTTGCTCGTACTGCAACACAGATAGCTAATTCAAGAAATTGCGAATTACAGGGTAACGAGACAGGCTTAGTTTCGTATTATAAATTCAATCAAGGTTTTGATGCTACAAATAATACAGCAATCACTACTTTAACAGATGCCACTGCTAGTGCAAATAACGGTATATTAACTAACTTTGAATTAACAAGAACAACTTCAAACTGGTTAGCAGGCTCACCAATAGATATTCTTCCTTCTGTAGCGACAGTTACTACACCAGTAACTTATACTCAAGGAGCAACTGCAACAGCCTTAACTGCAACAGTTGGCGCAAACGGTTCAAATTTACTTTGGTACTCAACTGCTACTGGCGGAACAGGTACAACTGCACCAACACCAAGTACAGCAACTGTTGGTTCAACTTCATACTGGGTTTCAAGTACAAATGCAAATGGTTGTGAAAGCGCAAGAACAGAAATTGTGGTTACTGTAATTGCTCCAGCTACGCACTTAAATTTTGATGGTGTTAATGATTATGTAGAATTACCAAATGAATCTAATTTTGATTTTACTACAAATTTGACTGTTGAGTTTATGGTTAGAACATCAAATTTAAATGTGTATACGTCATTTGTGTCAAAAGGGAATGGTAGTTGGAGAGTTCAAACGAGTGGTGATGGATTAATTGCATATGCTGCAAATGGAGCATTTGTAGATTTTAAAAGTACAACTCGATTAGATGATAATAACTGGCATCATGTTGCTGTGACATATGATGGTGCTTTTGCCAGAATATATATTGATGGTGTTTTAGAAAATTCAAGGGGTGCAAGCGGAACGATTACTAATACATCTCATCCTGTTGTTATTGGAGCGATGCATGAAACAGGTCCTGCTGGTAGATATCTTAACGGAGATATTGACGAAGTTCGTATTTGGAACAAAGCTTTGTCTGCATCAGATATTTTAGCGCTTAAAGATTGTGAATTACAGAATGGTGAAACAGGTTTAGTAGCGTATTATAAATTTAATCAAGGAAATGATAGTGCAGATAATACAACTATTACTACATTAACAGATGCATCTGGTAATGCCAATAATGGTACGTTAACTAATTTTGCTAGAACAGGCACAACTTCAAACTTTTTATTGGGTTCACCTATGGTTACAGGTACAACTTGTACAACTTTAAATGCAACTAGTTTTGATGTTGCTTCAAACATAAATATATATCCAAACCCTACAAACGGAAATGTAAACATTATGGTTAATAACTTAACGAATGTTTCTGTTTCGGTTTATGATTTAAACGGTAGACAAATTTTAAATAAAGAAGTGTCAAATAATACAAACACAATTGATATTAGCAACTTGCAAACAGGAATGTATTTATTTAGAATTAAATCTTCAGAAGGGGAAGTAGTTAAAAAAGTGATAAAAAACTAAATAAACTTGAAATGGATAAATTAAGGAAACTAATAATAAAAAATCAATTAGAGATTGTTCTCTTTGTGTTTTATGGTTTGCTTACTTGTTTATTTTTCTATATCATTTGTTTATAAATTAAAGGCTGTGTTTTTCACAGCCTTTTTTTCTTACTTAAAAGTCAAAATTGCATAACGAAAGTTAATTTAGTTTATTTGTAGTTAAATTAATTAAAATGAAATTTCAAGCTGTTTTAAGCGAGGTTTATGAAGATGTTTTAGCCACGAATCTTCAAAGAAAAGTGTCTAATTCCAAACCTTAATTATCAAAAATTGACTCATCAAAGTTTGGAATTCATTTAATTACTTTAAATAGAGAAAATTCAGGAATTGAATTAGCGAAATCTAAAATTAAAGAAGCAACTGTTGTTTTCTATAGGAATGTGTATTTATTTCAAATAATTCAAAGCCGGCTGTTGTCGGTTTTTTTGTTGAATTAAACGTTGCTGTTAAATGTTAAAAATTACTACATTTACTTTTTAAAATTCTAGCAACATGCAACTCAGTTATTGGGAAATAAAAAATTGGTTTTCAAACGTAGATTTTACTATTGTAGGTAGTGGAATTGTGGGTTTGCATACCGCATTAGCGTTGCGTGAACGATTTCCTTCATCAAAAATTTTAATTCTTGAAAAAGGCATTTTACCACAAGGAGCGAGTACAAAAAATGCAGGATTTGCTTGTTTTGGAAGTATTTCCGAAATCATAGACGATTTAAAAACCCATACAGAAGAAGAGGTAATTCAATTGATTCAAAAACGATATGCTGGATTACAGTTGCTAAGAAAAAATCTCGGTGATTCCGTAATTGATTTAAAACCTTATGGCGGATTTGAACTCTTTTTAAAAGAAGACGAGTCGTTTTATAATGAATGCATTCAGAAAATATCCTTCATTAATGATATAATTAAACCACTTTTTAAAACCGATGTTTTCTCAAAAGAAGTAGATCGATTTAATTTTGGAGGTATTTTCGAAAATTTGATTTTCAATCCGTTTGAAGCCCAAATTGATACTGGAAATATGATGCAAGCGTTACTAAAAAAAGCACATCAAAATGACATCTTGATTTTAAATAGTCAAACGGTAACAAGTTTTCAAGAAGTAAATGATTTCGTTGAGGTTGAGACCAACGGAATTACATTCAAAACCAGTAAACTTTTATTTACCACTAACGGTTTTGCTTCACAATTAACCAATAATCAAGTCAAACCGGCGCGAGCACAAGTTTTAATTACAAAACCAATTCCGAATTTAGATATTAAAGGCACTTTTCATTTGGATAAAGGGTATTTTTATTTCAGAAATATAAACGATAGAATTCTTTTTGGTGGCGGAAGAAACTTAGATTTTGTAGGCGAAACCACAACTTCTCACGATACCACAGAATTGATTCAAAATCGTTTGGAAGAGTTATTAAAAACAGTAATTTTGCCACATCAAACGTTCGAAATTGAACACCGTTGGAGTGGCACCATGGGAGTAGGAACTCATAAAAATCCAATCGTAGAGCAATTATCAAATCACGTGTATTGCGGAGTACGAATGGGTGGAATGGGTGTTGCAATAGGCAGTTTGGTCGGACAAGAATTAGCAGATTTGATATAATATGGCAAAAAGAACTACTTCAAAAAGTAAATCACCAAAATCACCTGCAAAAAAAAGAACCACAGGTCAAAAGATATTTCGCTTCTTTTGGTTGATTTTTTTATGGTTTAACATTATCAGTTTTTCAGTGGTGTTACTTTTCAAATTTGTTCCAGTTCCGTTTACACCGCTAATGGGAATGAGGGCTTTAGAACACAATGAAGAAGGAAAAGATATGGTTTGTAGTCACGAATGGGTACCAATAGATGAAATTTCCTTAAATCTTCAAAAAGCTGTAATTGCCAGTGAAGACGGACGTTTTTTAGAACATTCAGGTTTCGATTTTGAGGCCATGCAAAAAGCCTTTAAGAATAATCAAAAAGGTAAACGTTTAAAAGGTGGAAGTACGATTTCGCAGCAAACGGCAAAAAATGTTTTTCTTTGGCAAGGCAGAAGTTATGTTCGAAAAGGTTTAGAAGCGTATTACACCGTTTTAATTGAACTAATTTGGGGTAAAAAACGCATCATGGAAGTCTATTTAAATAGTATCGAAATGGGCGATGGCGTTTACGGTGCCGAAGCAGCTGCAAAACATTGGTATCGAAAAGATGCATCTAGTTTAACGCGTTATGAGGCTGCAGGAATTGCCGCTATTTTACCAAATCCAAGAAAGTACAAAGCTTCTAATTCTTCTTCTTACATTAATAGAAGAAAAGCTAAGATTAGTAGAGAAATTGGATACGTGAAATTGGATTATTAATTATTTTCAACCTGTTTTAAAATACAAAAGCACAAATTCTAATGAGTTTGTGCTTTTTTGTTTGTCCTAACAAACACGCTGTTTTTCATGCGATTACATAAAGTTTAAATTGTTAAATTTTTTAAATTTTAAGAAAATAATTACATTTTAACTTGCTTGATTCGTTTTTTTTTTATTTATTTAGCAAGTATAACTATAAACAAATTATACAATGAAAAAATTAGTATTAAGTACGCTATGCGTTTCTGTATTTTTATTTTCTTGTGCTTCTGCATCAGATTAAAACATTTCAGAAATGAGTAAAACAAGCCAAACCCAAGCCAGAACAAGTAGTATTACCAAAACTACCGAAATGATTAATTTTGAAAGTGCTTTAAAAAAGTACCTACAAAACAAGCCTTATTTTGATGATGCCAAAATAAAAGAAGAATCAGAAAAAGATATTCGTTTAAATGCAACAAAACTTTTAATTGCCATAGGCACACCTGAAAGTGAAATTAAAGAAAACGAAACTAATATAAATACATTAATTCCTTTTACTTTAAAAAAATACAGTGCTTTTTTAAACGCAGCTAAAAACTAACTTTTAAACGTATTATCATGAAAAAATATCTTTTTATACTATTTGCAATTGCTCTAGGAACAACTGCAACAGCACAGAAAAAATTATACATCTATAATTTTTCCGATTATGACGTAACAGTTTCAGACATCATGACAAAACATGTTACTAATGATTATCCAACATTATTATATAATTATCCATATATAACAATTCCAGCCCAAATAGGAAGTATCGAATTGTCGAATAATATACCAACTACTCCCGTATTTAGATTTCCTTTTCAATCTACAGCTTATCCAGTAGATGAATGGGGTCGTTGCACAAGTGCAACAATTTGTAGTACAAATCCATTAGCAGCCTCTGTTGCTATGGCTACTCAAACTAATGCTGCTAATGCACAAGTATTTCATTGTATAAAATATGATGATGGTGCTGGTGCTGGTTTATTAGGGACAAGACCTTTAGGTGTTACAGAATTAGTTTTACCTAATACAATTGGATATTATGAAGAGTTTGTTACAGGAACATTAATTGAGTATGTTGTTGTAATCTTTTAATTTATTTTAGAGATTTAAAGAGGAAAATCAATTAGATTTTCCTCTTTAATAATAAATACGTTATGAAAAAATTACTATTACTTTTCTTTCCTTTTTTATTATTCTCACAAACCACTCCGCCAACAATTTTGTGGGAGAGAATTTATGAAAACAATTACACGCCAAACAGAGGTAATGTATTTAGTTCTATATTAAAAGCTAGTTCCAATGAATATATTCTCATCGCAAATATAAACGAAACGAATTTTCCAGATGATGAGTATAATTCTATTCTTAAAATAAATTCAAACGGAGATTTAATATGGTTACAGAATTACAATATTTTTTTTTATCAAAATTCCTTAATTCAAACTATTGCAAAATGTACTGATAATTTATATTATGTACTTGCAAAAAATTGTGAAGATAATCAGCAAACGAGTATTCAACAGCTAGATGATGAAGGTAATTTATTAGCTAATTGGTGTTACCCAATTCAAGGTGGCTCAGGTTTCAATTCTATAATTGATACTAACGATGGCGGTTTATTAATTTCTAGCCAAAATATAGTAACGAAACTAAATGCTCAAAAAGAGATTCAATGGTCTACAGGAGTGCATTATGAAAACATTTTTACAAGCTTGCTTGAAACTTCAGACGGGCATTTTTTAGCCGTTGGTGTTGGTTATGCTAATCGTGATGAACTCGAGGAAAGTCAAACAGGGCTTTGTTATTATGTTAAAATTGACAGTAATGGAAACATACTTTGGGAGAAAAATTTTGGCGCTCCAAATGCTACACTTGAAGGTGTCAGTACCGTGAAAGAAATGACCAACGGAAATTTTCTTTTAAATTGTTACACTGATGGTGATTTGCAAAATGGTAACATCGGTAATTGTACAAACGCTTGGATGGTTACTACAGACTCAAGTGGTAACATAATTAACAGTTTTACACTAACATCAAATGGAACACCTGCGGCGATGTCTTTTTCTAAAATTATTTTAGAACCTGATGGTGGCTATGTTGTAGGAACATGGATTAGTCACTGCTCAACACCCTCGGGTCCTCCTATATATGCTTTTAGATTAATAAAGGTTAATTCTAATAATACAATTGCATGGGATGTGAGTTTTACGGATGGCATTATTTACGACATAGAAAGAACTGCCGAAGGCGATTATATTGCAGTAGGAACAGATTACAATCCATCTGTTTTTGGTTCAGGTAGTTTAAAAGCCATGAAAATAGGTTGGGAACCTCTATCCACTCCAAGTTTTGAAAACAGTGTGAGTATTTATCCAAATCCCGCACAAGATTTTATTATGGTTAAAAATAATTTCACTGAAAATCAAGCTGTAGTTATCTATAACGTTGCAGGGCAAACCATCATCAAACAAGAAATTAACCAAAACGAAAACAGCTTAGATGTTTCGCAACTTGCTAACGGTATTTATTTTGTTCATCTTCCTGAAAGTAATACTACGTTGAAGTGGATTAAAGGGTGATTTGAAAATTTTACAGTAACATTTTAATCATCGGTTCGACTAATTAATAAAACTAAAATTATGAGAGCACACGAAATAGATTACCATATTTATGGTGAAGAAATGCAATATGTTGAAATCGAATTAGATCCTCAAGAAGTGGTTGTAGCTGAAGCTGGAAGTTTCATGATGATGGAAAACGGCATCAAAATGGAAACTATTTTTGGAGACGGGAGTCAAGAACAACAAGCCGGAATTTTCGGTAAATTACTTTCAGCTGGAAAGCGTGTCCTAACAGGTGAAAGTTTATTTATGACAGCTTATCAAAATTTAGATATGGGAACACGTAAAGTGTCTTTTGCTTCTCCATATCCTGGAAAAATTGTTCCAATTGATTTGCAGCAATTTGGAGGAAAGTTTATTTGTCAAAAAGATTCGTTTTTATGCGCTGCAAAAGAAGTTTCGGTAGGAATTGAATTTTCTAAAAAGTTAGGAACAGGTTTATTTGGAGGGGAAGGTTTCATTATGCAAAAGATTGAAGGTGATGGAATGGCATTTGTGCATTCAGGAGGAACTTTAGCTAGAAAAGAACTGCAAATAGGAGAATTACTTCGTGTAGACACAGGCTGTTTAGTTGGGTTTACAAAAGATGTAGATTACGATATTGAATTTGTTGGCGGCATTAAAAACACCATTTTTGGAGGTGAAGGCGTTTTCTTTGCAACACTTCGTGGGCCTGGAATTGTTTACATTCAGTCGTTACCATTTACACGTTTGGCAGATAGAATTATTGCATCGGCACCAAAAGCAGGAGGAAGTGGAAGAGAGGAAGGAAGTTTGCTTGGTGGCTTAGGAAGAATGCTTGATGGTGATAACCGTTTTTAATTTAACTTATTTTTATGTATTGATTTTCAATAGTTTAGATTAAAATTCGTAATTTTATTAATCTAAACTTTGAAAGTCATGAAAAATAAAACAGTATTACAAAATGCATTTCTAATCTTTTTAGGAATCGGGTTGTTTTTCCTATTAATGGATTTTTTAGGATTGGCAAGTAAAAATTATTTACGTTCATTAAATGCTTTTATCGTCTTATATGGAATTCATAAAACCATTAAATATAATTACGATAAAGGAAGAAAAATGGACTATTTTGAAAATCTATTTTCAGGATTTATAACAGGAGTATTGGGTGTTTTTCTAGGAATAGTTGGTTTAATTGCATTCATCTACATAAAAGGAGGAGAAAGCTACTTAACAACATTATCGGATACTTTCTTTTTCGTTGGAAAAATAAATATTATTCAATATTGTGGCGTTTTATTTTTTGAAGGTGTTGCTTCTAGTTTAATAGGTGCTTTTGTGTTGATGCAATTTTATGGTGACGTTGCAATTAGCCAGAAATATTAAATACGACTAAGTTTGTCATTATTCGTAATTGTAAATTAAAACTTTCATATTTTTAATCGCAACTTATCGAATTTATTACAAAAAAAAGAGCCTTATGGCTCTTTTTTAGTTTAGTATTTCTTTTTTATTTTAATTCTTTAACACCCATATTATAAAGCGTAAAGACTTGCATATCCACATTTTCTTGAATCGTAGCAGCAACCGATTTTCCTGCTCCGTGACCTGCATTTACATCAATACGAATTAAAACCGGGTTATCTCCAGCTTGTTTAGCTTGTAATTCAGCTGCAAATTTAAAACTGTGTGCTGGAACTACTCGGTCATCGTGATCTCCTGTAGTTACCATAGTTGCTGGATATTTTGTACCTGCTTTTACGTTATGAACTGGTGAATAACCTTTAATGTATTCAAACATTTCCTTGCTTTGTTCAGATGTTCCGTAATCGTAAGCCCAACCTGCTCCAGCGGTGAATGTGTGGTAACGTAACATATCTAAAACACCAACTGCTGGTAACGCCACTTTTACTAAATCTGGGCGTTGTGTCATAACTGCACCTACTAATAATCCACCATTCGAACCACCTTTTATCGCTAAATAATCAGATGAAGTGTAGTTTTCTTTGATTAGATATTCAGCTGCAGCAATGAAATCATCAAAAACGTTTTGTTTTTTTAATTGCGTTCCTGCATCGTGCCATTTTTTACCGTATTCACCACCACCACGTAAATTCGCAACAGCGTAAACTCCTCCGTTTTCTAACCAAACGGCGTTAGCAATACTAAATGAAGGTGTTAAGCTCACATTAAATCCTCCGTAACCATATAAAACAGTTGGATTTTGTCCGTTTAATTTTGTTCCTTTTTTATACGTGATAATCATTGGAACTTTTGTGCCATCTTTTGAAGTATAAAACACTTGTTTTGACTCGTAATCAGCCGAGTTAAAATCCACCTTTGGTTTTTGATAGATTGCTGATTTTCCTGTTTTTGGATCAAAAGAATAGATAGTTCCTGGTGTTACATAATTCGTAAACGAAAAATATAAAGTAGTTTCTTTTTCTTTTCCACCAAAACCACCAGCAGTTCCAACACCAGGTAATTGAATATCGCGTACTAGTTTTCCGTTGTAATCATATTGTTTGATGAATGAAACAGCATCTTTCATATAACTAGCAAAAATATAACCGCTACCAGTGTTTGGCGACAATACATTTTCGGTTTCAGCGATGCAATCTTTCCAATTTTCTTTTGCTGGATTTGATAAATCAAAAGTTACAACGCGTTTGTTTGGCGCTTTGTAATTGGTTACCAAATAAATTTTAGAACCTTTATTGTCTAAAACATCATTATCATTTTCGTAGTTGTCAATTAAAGTTACGATTTTAGCATTAGGTTTTGATAAATCTAAATAATACAATTCGTTTCCAGAAGTTGAATTCGCTGCCGAAATAAATAGATATTTCTCATCTTCCGAAACGCCACCACCAACATATCTTCTTTTTATATCGCCACCAAAAACTAATTTATCTGTTTTTTGAGCCGTGTTTAATTTGTGGTAATACAATTTGTGTTGGTCTGTTTTTGCTGATAATTCACTTCCAACAGGTTTGTCGTAGCTTGAATAATAGAAACCTTCATTTTTGTACCAAGAAACGCCACTGAATTTCACATCCACAATCGTATCGCCGATGATTTTCTTAGTTTTAGCTTCCATTACAATTACTTTTCTCCAATCGCTACCGCCTTCTGAAATAGAATAAGCAACTAAACTTCCGTCTTTGCTGAAATTCAACCCACCTAAAGAAGTTGTTCCGTCTTTTGAAAATGTATTTGGATCTAAAAAGATTTCTTCTTTACCTGCTTTATCTTTTCGGTATAAAACCGATTGATTTTGAAGTCCGTTATTTTTGTAATAATAAGTATAATTTCCTTCTTTGAATGGAGCTCCAATTTTTTCGTAGTTCCATAGTTTTTCCATGCGAGTTTTTAACTGATTTCTATATGGAATTTGCTCTAAATAACCATAAGTAACCACATTTTGAGCTTTTACCCAAGCTTCCGTTTCAGCGCTTCGGTCGTCTTCTAACCAACGATACGGATCGTTAATTTTTTCACCAAAATACGTGTCAACGTGGTCGATTTTTTTCGTTACGGGATAATTAACTTTTGTTGTTTGTGCGTTCATAAAAAGTGTACAAACAATAGCCGATATTGTTATTGTTTTTTTCATAAAAAGTTTATTGTTGAATAACAAAGATATTCAAAAGGGTTTTAAAGATTTGTTAAAAAACAAAAACGACTGAAATTTCAGCCGTTTTGTAACAAATTTGATTTAATTTTTTAGTTTACCGCAACTGAAAAGCTAACAGCTGCATCCGTATTTCCACCAGCATTTGTGATGTCACCACCCGAAACTCCAGAAGCGGTTTTATTTGGTAAGTGTCTCAAGGTTACAGTTAAAGTTCCAGTTGAGCCAGAAGTTCCAGCAACTAAAGTGAAGTTTAATCCTATTGGTCTTCCATTAGCATCTGTATCAGTGTAAGTTACGGTTCCAATAGATGATGGAAGTTGGTAAAAAACCTGATGATCAGCTCCTTCTTCTTCCACTTCTACTGTGATATCTTCAGCCGGACTTTCTAATTCATTTAAAAATGTTGTTGAACCTGTGTAAGTTGTTCCTGCTGTTAAATTTCCTGAAACTGTTATAACTGGTGCATTTGGTCCGTCACCATCTAAATCTCTTGAAGTTAAAGTAATAGTTTGTCCACCTCCAACAAGCGTTGTTGTTACAGTTGTGATAACTTCTTCCTCGTTAACAGGAGCATCATCGTTAGAACAAGAAGTTGAAAATATTACTGGAATTACTAATAGCGCGATAAGTTTTAAATTTTTCATGTTTTGATTTTTTAATAATTAAATTTTAATTGAATTTGAATATTTCTACCCATTTCGTCTACAAAAAAGCGTTGGCGATTTAGGTAATCTCGATACGTTGTGTTTCCAATGTTTTGTACACTGAAAGAAGTGGTTAAGCTGTTTTTTTTATTGATTTTAAACGTCATTTCACTGTAAAAATGCAATAAATGATAGCCTTTTGGTGGGGAACTTATATCAACCAAGACAGGAGTTAATGCATCATCTACAACAATATTGGTTTCAAAATTGTAATTTGGGAATTGATTTTGTCTGAAAACCACTTCACTTTTTAATTCGCTAACGAAATTGAACCAAGATTCATTTTTATATTGAATTTTATTATTGATTACAAATGGAGGCATATCAATTAAATACTCGTCAGTACTTAGATTTTGCCCGTTTACATAAGCCAATCCTAATTCGTGTGAAAAATGGTTGGAAATATTCCATTTGGTATTAACATCGAAACCTGTCAACAAAGCTTCTGTTTGTTTGAATTCCCAAACTGGAAAAGCGCCGCGAATAGTAGTTTCAAAACCAATAGGTTGCAAATAAATGAAATTTGAAATTCGATTAATAAACGGATTAAGTTGCACTTGAAACGATTTCCAATCTTTCTTAAAAGTCGTATTGAATTTATACGCTTGCTCTTTTTTCAAGCGCAAATCACCTAATTCAATTTGACCAGTAGAATGATGTAATCCATCGCTAAATAATTCAGACGGATTTGGATTGCGGGAAGCCAAACTCACATTTACTAACCATTCCATTTCATGATGAAATTGCTTTCTAAACCCAATGTTTGCTGTAATATTATGATAATCAAAAGAAGGTTTGGTTAACCATTGATTGCCTTCTTCGCCCACAATAAAATGTGAAAATTCGGCATCATAGCCACGTTCTGTCCATCTTGATTTCAAATAATATTTTGTTGCTTCGATAGTCGAAAAATCATAACGAATTCCCGATTCTAATGAAGTAGCATTGTCGAATTTATAAACCGCAATTCCGTACAAGCCAGCATCCAATTTCTCATAACTCGGAATTAATGGACGAACACCTGTTTTTGGATTCGCAAAATTGTTTTGGTAACCCAAATTCAAACCCGATTTCAATCTCCAATTTCCAACATTCGTTTTATAATCTGCTAAAAAAGTATGCGTTGCTAATTGTAAATCCAAAGCAGCTTTGTTAGTGTTTTCGTCATTTCTTCTAACGTCAAATTCTAAACGATTGTTGAATTGAAACGCATATTGTAAATCAATCGAAGTGTTTTCGTTTAGCCATCTTTGGTAATTTACTTTTGCTAAATGATGTTGTACTTCTTGTTTTGGAGCATCAATCGAGTAGGTGAAAGGTTCAATTACGCTTGGTTCTTGGTTGTTGATGGAATTGTACAAATCATTCACATTTCCAATATGAGATGCTTTGATGATTCCAATTTGCGCATTGTAAAAACTGTACATCGCATTGAAATTATACTTTTCTTTAGCAAAACGAATGCCTCCCGAAAAATTTTGTTCCCGATTTCCAGAATTTGACAACACATAATCTGGCGTTTCGCGATCGCCTAAATATTTGAAAGTCCCCAAAGCATTCCAACTCCAACCATAGCGATTTCCTTTTTGAAGACTTGAGCTCAAGCTTCCGCCCATTCCGTTAGAGGCTAAGTTGAGAATTGTTTTTCCAACCAAAGTGTCTTTTTTAATCACTTCAGGTTCGATGACAACAATTCCACCAATAGCATCACCGCCATATTGCAAAGCTGAAGCACCTTTAATCACTGTGATTTTTCCAGCCGCATTGATATCGAAATTAGGTGCGTGTTCGGTTCCCCACTGTTGGTCTTCTAATCGAACATTATTATTGATAATTGGCACACGATTACTATGCAAACCATTAATTACTGGTTTAACAATAGTACTTCCCGTTTTTAAAATAGAAACTCCAGAAACTTCTTTCAAGGCTTCACCCAAGGTTTGATTGCTAAATTTTTCAATAGTAGCACTTTTCAAGACTTGTTCGTTACTACTTTCACTTTTTGAATTCGAAAGTTGTTGGATGGTGATATCGTCTAATTTGGTAACATCTAATTTCAATTGACGATTGATAGTTAAATCGGTTGAAATTTCGATAGTTTCCTCAATAGCATAATAGCCTATAAACGAAATATAGAGTTTCTGTTTCCCTTTTGGAATGCCTGATAAAACATAACTTCCGTTTACATCGGTTGAAGTAGTTTTATTGGCAATGTGTACGTGAGCATCTCTCAGTGGTAAGCCATTTTCATCCGAAATAACGCCAGTAATCGTAACTTGAGTATATCCGAAAAAGCCAACCAAAAAGAAAAATAATATCGATAAGAATCGCATTTCTTTTAGTTTAAATGTAACAATAACGTATCATTATTTTTGGTAATGATATCGAAATATATTTTTAAACTAAAGCAGGCGGACCGCGAAGGTAAAACGAATTCCCTTCAAACGTAACACAAGATTCCTTACTGTTAAATTGATACGGAATTTCGTAAAACGAAGGAATAAAGTCAAAATGAAATACTTCAGGTGAAAGGAAAGCCGCAAATTTGAAATCACAAACGGGACAGTCTTCACTTTCAGTAAACGTTTTTTCAGAAGTTTTAAAACTCAAATGATGCGAATCATCACAACATTCTTTTTTTAAATGGTGATCGTGCGAAAAAGTGTGAATAGATTGATAACTCACAGCAAATAATACTGCAAGCATCAAAAACAAATTCATATGTAATAATTTCTTTTTCACCATCACAAATATACTGCTTTTAGAACAAAGCCAAAAAACAAACCACGAATTAACGAATTTTTAAGTTTTGATGACTTATTCGCTAGTTCGTGGTTATGTATTGAAACACATAGAAATATAGAATTTAAGTCTGATGTGAACTCAAAAAGTGTAACATCCTTAAATCTATAAAAATAAACTATGTGTCTATGTGTTTAAAATTACACTAGCTTATTTGCTACCAAATATTCCGCAATTTGGATTGTATTCGTAGCTGCTCCTTTTCTTAAGTTATCGGCAACAATCCACATGTTGATGGTGTTGGGTTGGCTTTCATCTCTTCGGATTCTTCCTACGAAAACATCGTCTTTTCCTTGTGCGTAAATTGGCATTGGATAGGTAAACGTTTCTAAATTATCTTGAACCGTCACACCAGGCGTGTTGTGTAAAATTTGACGCACTTCGTTTACATCAAAATCGTTTTCAAATTGAATGTTTACCGCTTCACTGTGTCCGCCAACGACTGGAATACGAATTGCAGTTGCAGTAACCGCAATAGTTTTGTCGTTTAAGATTTTTTGCGTTTCGCGAACCAATTTCATTTCTTCTTTCGTGTACCCGTTTTCTTCAAAACTATCACACTGTGGAATCGCATTTCTATGAATTGGATATTTATACGCCATTTCATCTTGAATTCCCGCATATTCGTTTTCTAATTGACGAACCGCTTTTACTCCAGTTCCTGTAATAGATTGGTAAGTAGAAACTACAATACGTTTGATATCATATTTAGCATGCAACGGCGCTAAAGCCATTACCATTTGAATCGTTGAACAGTTTGGATTTGCAATAATTTTATCTTCTTTAGTTAAAATGTTTGCATTGATTTCTGGAACTACCAATTTCTTAGTTTCGTCCATTCTCCAAGCGGAAGAATTATCGATTACGGTTGTTCCTACAGCGGCAAATTTTGGAGCCCATTCTAAAGAAGTTTCTCCACCTGCCGAAAACAAAGCAATCTCAGGTTTCATATCTACAGCGGTTTGTAAACCTACTACTTTATAGGTGTTACCTTTCCATTCGATTTCTTTCCCAACTGATTTTTCAGAAGCAACTGGAATTAACTCCGTTACAGGAAAATTACGTTCTGCTAATACTTGAAGCATTATTTCGCCTACCATACCGGTAGCGCCAACTACGGCTACTCTCATTTTGATGTGTGTTATTTAATGATGCAAAAATATAGAATATTCAAACGACTTAGCAAATATTGATGAAATTATAACAAAAGTTTTGATTTGTAACGGGATTTTAAAAAACACTTCGGTATGTCGTGTGCAGATTGTAAATTTTTACTGTCAACTTTTTTAAATTCATCTGTTTTTTGCAACGGATTTTTTTACTTAATATTAAAAATATCTTTAAATATTTGTATTATGTCAATTTTATTAATCAAGCCCATAAATCCTAAATAAATAAAACCTAAACTACCAATAATCCCTTTAAAGTTGGTATTTGACATTGGTGATGGCTTTTTATATATATAATACATTAAATAACATCCAAAAACTAGAATTACAAGACTTATTGCTGAATTACCTAAATTCATATTTTTATTAATTATAATATACCTGATAGCGCGGAATTGCATTCCGTGCAAAACTTAAACTAAAACAAATCTAATCAATTTCTAAAAAAAATACCACGCCAAAGGCGTGGTTTAATTAGCATATATAATGTAGCGGTATCGACTATTTTTTCAATAAATCTCTAATTTGTGTAAGCAATTCCTCTTGAGATGGTCCTGCTGGTGCCGCTGGAGCTGCTTCTTCTTTTTTCTTCGCTTTTTCTGCTGCTCTTAAAACTACAAAAATAAATAACGAAATAATTACGAAGTTAATAATAGCTTGTACTAAGTTACCATAAGTAATTACTGCTGCTCCTGCTGCTTTAGCCGCATCAAGATTTGCATAACTTTCGCCGTTTAATGCAACGAATTTTTGAGTAAAATCAATTCCACCTGTTATTAGCCCAACAATTGGCATAATTACATCGTCAACTGCAGAGCCAACAATTTTACCAAAAGCACCACCAATTACAACAGCAGTAGCTAAGCTTAATACATCGCCTTTCATTAAAGAGGCTTTAAAATCTGCAAAAAATCCCATAGTTTTTAATTTTAAGAGTTAGTTTTTTTGTTTTAGTTTTACGAATTTACAAAAATTTTAACACAATGTTAATTTTTGTAGAAAATTCTTTTAACACGTTGCGAAATTCCAGTTAGAATCTCATAAGGTATCGTGCCAATTACATTTGCCATCTCTGTTACTTTTGGATTTTTCCCAAAAACAATGACTTCATCTCCAGTTTTACATGAAATATTCGTAACATCAACCATCATCATATCCATACAAATAGAACCTAAAATAGTCGCTTTTTGATTGTTGATGGTAACAAAACCTTTCTCATTGCCCCAAGCTCTTCTTATTCCATCAGCATAACCAATTGGAATCGTAGCGACTTTCATTTTTTGCGTCACTCGAAATCTTCGGCTGTAACCAATACTTTCTTCGGCTGAAACTTCTCTGATTTGGGAAATTATCGTTTTTAAAGTACTCACATTTTCCAACACTTTCAATTCTTGTTCCGAATTTCCAATACCATACAAACCAATACCTAATCGTACCATTTCCATCTGTTTTTCAGCATAATTGAAAATTCCAGACGTGTTTAAAATGTGACGAATTGGTTTTGAAGGCAACACTTTTTCTAATTCAGAATACATCGCATCAAAACGTTGAAATTGTAATTTCGTGAAATCATCAAATTGCAAATCATCACTCGCAGCTAAATGCGAAAACACGCTTTTCACTTTAACGAAATTGTTGTTTTTCAGCAAAGAACACAACTCGTCAATCAAATGCGGTTCAAATCCCAAGCGATGCATTCCGGTATCCAATTTAATATGAATCGGATAATGGGAAATATTTTGGTGTTGGGCAATTTTTAAAAACGCTTGTAAACCCGTAATCGAATAAATTTCAGGTTCTAAGTTGTAGGCAATCATGGCTCTGAAACTGCTATTTTCGGGATTTAAAACCATAATTGGAGTTGTAATTCCAGCTTTTCGCAATTCGATACCTTCATCGGCAAATGCTACGCCTAAATAATCAACTTTATGATGTTCGAGCAATTTCGCAATTTCGTAACCGCCATTTCCGTAGCCAAATGCTTTTACCATGACCATAATTTTGGTTTCAGGTTTTAGTTTGGATTTGTAGAAATTCAGGTTGTGACTGATCGCATCGAGATTGATTTCTAAAATGGTTTCGTGATTTTTCTCTTCCAACAAAACTACAATTTCATGGAAGTTAAATCCACGCGCACCTTTTACTAAAATAGTTTCGTTTTGAAACGATTGCGTATTGAATTGCTGTAAAAATTCTTGCGTAGTGGCAAACGAAATCACATTTGGCAAATCATTCAATTGTTTTCCGATGGTTTCGCCAATGGTAATAATGCGCTCGATTTTATTTTTCGAAAGCAATTGTTTTACTTGGTTGTAAAGCGTTTCCACGGCAATGCCACTCGTGAAAATATCAGATAAAATAATCGTTTTTTTATCGTGTAATTTTTGTTGTTCTAAGAAATCCAACGCAATTTTCAACGATTGATAATCCACCGAATAACTATCGTCGATTACCAAACAATTGTTGATTCCTTTTTTAGCTTGAAGTCTTAATTCTACTGGATATAATTCCGAAACTCTATTTTGTATAAACGCAATTTCTTCTCCTAAAAACAGCATGAAATTCACGCAAGTAATTACGTTTTCAATCGAATTTTCATCGGAAAACGGAATTGTTATACTAAAAGTGTTGGTTGCGTTTTTGAAAGTTAATTCAGTTTTGCCATTTTCATTTTTCTTCGAAACGAAAAGATTTGCGCTTGCATCCGAAAAACTCCAAGTATGTTTTTGACTATTTTCTGGAAGTAAAACTTCAATTTCAGTATTCTTTTCCAAGAAAATATTAGAACAATTTTCAAAAAGTTGGACTTTCTCTTTGAATTTGGCTTCGCGATTCGAAAAACCTTCATCATGAACCGAACCAATATTCGTTAAAATCCCATATTTCGGTTGAATTATCTGTTCCAAATTCGACATTTCATTGGGTAACGAAATTCCAGCTTCAAAAATTCCCAAATCATAATTTCCTTCAATCGCTAAAATCGATAATGGAACGCCAACTTGCGAATTATAACTTTTCGGATTTCGAACAATCAAATGATTTGGACTCAATAAGAAATTCAACCATTCTTTTACGATGGTTTTTCCGTTACTTCCAGTAATTCCCACAAATGGAAATTCGAATTTTTTTCGATACCCAATTGCAGTTTGTTGCAACGCTTTTAACGAATTTTCAACGATAATGAAATTCGCTTTTTCGTATAAATGTTCGGGAATATATTCGACCACAAAATAACGAACGCCTTTTGTAATCAACTCTTCCAAATACAAATGCGCATCGTGATTTTGTCCTTTTATGGCGAAAAACAAGGTGTTATTTCCGTTTTGTAACGAACGGCTGTCAATCGAAATATGACTTGCAGTAAACTCAGTCGAATTTCCGTGAAAAACGCCTTTACAAAACGAAATAATATGAGTTAGGTTGAGATTCAATTTATTGATTATCGTCTTTTTGCTTGTTTACAATTTCAACATCTTTCACTTCCATGTTTTCTCGTATAGCTTTAAAATAGGCAGCACGACTTAATGGTTCGTATTCTTCGGTTTCACCAAGCATAACCAGTCTTTTATCATCCGATTTTCTAAAACTATAATGGGCTAAATTTCCAGTGCGTGTACAAACCGCGTGAACTTTAGTAACATATTCGGCTGTAGCCATAAGCGCTGGCATGGGTCCGAAAGGGTTTCCTTTAAAATCCATATCCAATCCAGCAACAATCACTCGAATTCCTGAATTTGCTAAGTCATTACAAACGGCAACAATTTCATCGTCGAAAAATTGTGCTTCGTCAATACCTACTACATCACAACCTTGTGCTAAAATTCGAATGTTTTGAGCAATTGGCACAGGTGTAGAACGAATTTCATTTTTATTGTGCGAAACTACCATTTCATCGTCATATCTTGTATCGACAGCCGGTTTAAAGATTTCCACTTTTTGTTTGGCAAACTGAGCGCGTTTTAGGCGGCGAATCAATTCTTCGGTTTTGCCCGAAAACATTGAGCCACAAATTACTTCAATCCAGCCAAATTGTTCTTGTTGATTTACGGTATTTTCGAGAAACATTTTGTATCTTTCGTACGTTAAAAATTATTTTCTGCTACATTTGTAAGCAAAACAAAAATAGTAAAAAACAATCGATATAGTAAACGCTACAGCCTAAAGTTATGAAGAAAAGAATATCTGCTGAATTAATCAGTATTGCGCACCGAATTTTAAAGTTAAAAAACCATTCAGAAACGGTTCAATTACAGCAAGAAGCTAAAAATTTGTACGATCAATTAACGATTTTGCGTTTTTATGAAGAGAATTTTGAATTGGTAAAAAACGAAATTTCTGAAGAAGTTTTAGCTGAGAAATTAGAAGGGAAGCCTACCGAAGTTTTCAACGCGCCTATTCAGGATAAAGTTGTTGAAACTCCGGAAGAAGTAAAAGTAGAAGTTGCTCCAGAAGTAGAGGAAACTATTGCCGAACCAATTGCGGAAGAAAAAGTCGTAATCGCAGAATTAATTGTGGAAGATGACGAAGAAGAGGAAGAAGTTTTGATGACTCCAATGGAAGAAGAACCAATTGAGGAAGAAATAATCGAAGAAGAACCAGTTGCCGAAACTCCAAAAGCAGAAGAACCAGCGAAACAAATTTCGTTTGAGGATTTATTGGTACACGATTACAAAGAATTGGATTTTGTGAAAGTGGAAGATGTTCCTGCTGAGGTAGCTAATGTTGTTGAAGCAGTTTTTGAAGCACCAACTCCTGTAGTAGTAGAAGTTGCAGTAGAAATCCAACCAGAACCTGTTGCCGAAACTCCAAAAGTATTAGAAGAAGAAGTAAAAGCAACTTTCGAAAAAGTAAGTCAAGAACCAAAAATAAGCTCATTAAACGACAGATTAAACAAAACGATATCTTTTGGCTTGAACGATAGAATCGGATTTGAGAAGAAATTATTTGGCGGAAGTTCGGATGATTTCAACCGCGTAATTTCGCAATTGAATACGTTTGATAGTTTTGAAGAAGCAAAATCTTTTGTTTTGGATTTCGTAAAACCTGATTATAACAATTGGGAAGGCAACGAAGAATTTGAAGCACGTTTTATGGAAATTATCGAGAAAAAGTTTAGTTAATAACACAGAGATTCATCGAGTTTTTTTTGAAGTAGATTCTTTTTAGAGAGATACACAGAGCGATTTCGTTTATACAACCTTTTATGAACTTTTCGTTTTAAGTAATTCACTTAGAAAAACTTACATGACTTATATGTTTTTAAAAATTTGTGTTAATTCGTGAAATCTGTGTTTGTAAATAGTTTTAAATGAGTAAATTATATATTGTTCCAACGCCTATTGGCAATTTAGAAGACATGACTTTTCGTGCGATTAAAGTACTAAAAGAAGTCGATTTAATTTTAGCAGAAGACACGCGTACCAGTGGAAAATTGCTAAAACACTTCGAAATTGCTACTCACATGCACAGCCACCACATGCACAACGAACACAAAACCGTTGAAAATTTGGTGAAGCGCTTGCAAGCAGGTGAAACCATTGCTCTAATTAGCGATGCAGGAACTCCAGCCATTTCCGATCCAGGATTTTTGCTTACACGCGCTTGTGTGGAAAACGGAATTGACGTGGAATGTTTGCCAGGAGCAACTGCTTTTGTGCCGGCTTTGGTGAATAGCGGTTTACCCAATGATAAATTCGTATTCGAAGGCTTTTTACCCGATAAAAAAGGAAGACAAACCCGATTTTTAGCTTTGCAAGAAGAATATCGCACCATGATTTTCTATGTATCGCCACATAAATTAAACAAAACCTTAGCCGAATTTGCACAATATTTTGGAGCCGACAGATCGGTTTCTGTTTCTCGAGAATTATCCAAATTACACGAAGAAACCGTTAGAGGAACTGCCGAAGAAGTGTTAAAACACTTTGAAGCAAAACCGGCTAAAGGAGAGATTGTTGTGGTTGTGGGAGGGAAGAGTTTGAAGTAAATTTTAGTTAATTTAAAATAAGTTTAAAATTTTAAAGAAAATTATGAGTGGATTTACAATTGGAATTATTGTTGGATTATTAATGTTTGTATCATTAGTATTTGTAAAAAAAGACAGTAAGTTTTCAAAATTTGGAATTAATATTGGACGAGTTTATTGTCCAAAATGTAATTTAAAACAGCCGATTATAAGAAAACCCGCTAACGAAAGGCAAGTTTTATATGGAGGATACACTTGTAAAAATTGCAATACGGAAATGGATAAATATGGTATCGAAATAAAAGATTAATTTTCTGTATCGAAACTAAATATTTACAACTATGGAAACACACAACATAACCACCACCTGGAAAGGTAACATGCAATTTGAGTCCACTAACCCAAGTGGCGACATTATTTCAATTGATGCCGGAACAGAAAACGGAGGAGAAGGAAAAGGCTTGCGCCCAAAAGCGTTGATGCTATCAGCTTTAGCGGGTTGCACAGGTTTAGACGTAGCTTCTTTAATCGAAAAAATGAAGTTAGAAGTAACCGATTTCAAAATTGAAACATCAGGTGAACTAACCGAAGAACATCCTAAAACGTATCACAAAGTAAAAGTGGACTACCATTTTTACGGCAACAATTTAGACGAGAAAAAATTAGAAAAAGCGGTGAATTTATCCGTAGAAAAATATTGTGGCGTAATGGAAATGTTCCGTCAGTTTGCCAAAGTTGAAATAGCAATTTTTTATCATTCTTAATATGACTACAGTTGAATTAATTACAAAAATTAAACATTCTGAAACTATTTTGTTTGCCGATGTTCTTGCAGTTATTGATGCCAATTTCGCATTTACGCCAACACGCTTCAAAAATGGAAATCTTATGAATGAAGCCAACCAGAACAACGGTTCATGTAAAGTTTTTTCATTTGCAAAAAAATACCTGCTAACAAAAGAAGAAACGCTTTTTCTTTTTGGTGAACATTATCAAAAAGTACTCGAAACACCAAGCAATTCTGACCATCAAAACATTCGAAATTTTATGAATTTTGGTTGGGATGAATTTAAATTCGAAAGTGAGGCACTTTCATAAAATTCATTTTAAAAAATATTTATACATTTGCAATTCAGTTATATAAGCCAAAATAAAATAATTCATAATTTTTAATTCGTAATTAAACTATGCGTTGGAATCCAAAATATAAGCCAAATCCAGAAAAAGTACAAGCCATTCAGAGCGCCCTTCAAGTCGATGAAATCATCGCAAAATTATTAGTTCAGCGAGGTATTGAAACCTTCGAACAAGCCAAAACCTTTTTCCGTCCCACTTTAGCCGATTTGCACAATCCGTATCTGATGAAAGATATGGACAAAGCCGTGGTGCGAATTGAAAAAGCGATTGCTAATAACGAAAACATCTTAGTTTTCGGGGATTACGATGTCGATGGAACAACCGCTGTTTCCTTAGTTTCGAGTTATTTGCGTAGTTTTTATCCGAATGTTGCGACCTATATTCCAGATAGATATGCAGAAGGTTACGGCATTTCTTACATGGGTATTGACTATGCCGAAGACAACGATATTTCCTTAATCATCGCTTTGGATTGTGGTATTAAATCGATTGATCATGTGAATTATGCCAAAGCAAAAAACATCGATTTTATTATTTGCGACCATCACCGACCAGGCGATATTTTGCCCGATGCGGTTGCAATTTTAGATCCAAAACGAGAAGATTGTTCGTATCCGTATGATGAATTATGCGGCTGCGGTGTCGGATTTAAATTGATTCAGGCTTTAGCCGAAAATAGAAACCAAACCATTGAAGATTTAGTGTTGTATTTAGATTTAGTTGCAACAGCCATAGCCGCAGATATTGTTCCGATTACGGGTGAAAATCGAGTGTTAGCGAAATTTGGTTTAGAAGTGATTAATTCGAATCCAAGACCAGGTATAAAAGCGTTGATTCAAAATGTAAAGAAAAAAGTCTTGACGATTACGGATGTAGTTTTTATCGTCGCACCAAGAATCAATGCAGCTGGAAGAATCAAGCACGGAAACGAAGCGGTTGCTTTATTAACCGAATACGATTTAGATCAAGCGGAACAATTCGCCTCCGATATCGAACAGCATAATTCCGATAGAAAAGAATTAGACAAACAAATTACCAAAGAAGCTTTACTTCAAATCGAAGAAAATAATGAGCAAAACCGTTTTTCAACTGTCGTCTACCAAGAAAATTGGCACAAAGGTGTTATCGGAATTGTCGCTTCAAGACTTGTAGAGAATTATTATCGCCCAACGATCGTTTTTACGAAAAGTGGTGAAAAATTAGCAGCTTCGGCACGTTCTGTGAAAGATTTCGATGTGTATAATGCGTTGGAAGCTTGTGCCGAACATTTGGAGCAATTCGGCGGCCACATGTATGCAGCTGGTATGACACTTTTGGAAGAAAATTATGAAAATTTCAAAAACGCCTTCGAAAAAGTAGTTCAAGAAACCATTCATCCCGATTTATTGACTCCGGAAATTTCATATGATGCCGAAATAGAGTTATCAGAAATTAATCCGAAGTTGATTCGTTTATTGAAGCAATTTGAACCATTCGGACCTGAAAATATGACACCGTTATTTTTAGCGAAAGGATTAACCGATTCAGGTTATGCAAAAGCATTAGGCTCCGATAACGAACATTTGAAAGCATTTGTAAAACAAGGCAATTCGGAAAGTTTTGGTGCGATTGGTTTTGGATTGGGAAATAAATTAGACTTGGTTGCTAATAAAAATAAATTCGATGCAATTTTTTCTTTAGAAGAAAACGAATGGAAAGATACTGTAACTTTGCAACTGCAATTACGCGACATTAATGCTTCAAATGGCTAAAAAAGACCCATTTTCATCTTTACGAATACCCGAATTTCGCTGGTTTTTAGCCATGCGATTGTTTATTGTATTGGCTTGGTCAATGCAATTTGTGTTGATTGAGTGGGAAGTGTATCGCATCACAAAAGATCCGTTGTCATTGGGATTAATAGGTTTAATGGAAATCATTCCTGCAATTAGTATGGCATTGTTCGCCGGACACATTGTGGATCAAAACGAGAAAAAGGGTTTGTTAATCAAATGTTTTTCAGGATTAGCAACAATTAGCGCCTTGTTATGTCTTTTAGTTCATCCAAATTTTATTGATTCCTTTTCCAAAAGCACGATTCTTTACGGAATTTACGCTTTAGTTTTCGTTGGCGGAATCATTCGGGCTTTTTTAATTCCGTCTGTTTTTAGTTTATTAGGATTGATTATTCCTAAAAAAGAACAACCTAATGCGGCGACATGGAGTAGTTCTACTTGGCAAGTGGCGGCTGTAATCGGACCAGCATTGGCGGGATTTGCTATTGGTTGGTTTGGGGTTTTTTGGTCGTTGGTTTTTGTGGTTTTTTGTGTGATAATGGCTTTAATCGTGCTAACACAAATTGAAAGAAAGCCGATTTTAAATCCAAAAATTGGTGAACCTATTTTTAAGAGTTTGAAAGAAGGTCTGTCTTTTGTGTTTCAAAATAAAACCATTTTAAATGCGATTTCGCTTGATATGTTTGCGGTTTTGTTTGGTGGAGCTGTCGCTTTATTGCCTATTTTTGCGCAAGACATTTTAAAAGTGGGTTCGGAAGGATTCGGAATTTTAAGAGCCGCACCAGCTATTGGTGGATTAATAACAATGTTAGTGGCTACATCCATTCCGTTACATCAAAAAGCAGGTAAAAAGTTATTGTTAGCTGTTTTCGGATTTGGAGTTTGTATTATCGTTTTTGGTTTATCAACTAACTTTTGGTTATCTGTAGTAGCTTTGTTTTTAAGTGGAGTTACCGATGGAATTTCAGTAGTAATTCGACAAACCATTCTTCAAATTTACACACCTGATCATATGCGAGGTCGCGTGTCTTCTGTAAATTCTATTTTCGTGGGTTCGTCTAACGAATTAGGAGCTTTTGAAAGCGGCTTGGCTTCCAAAATCATGGGAGTAGTTCCTGCTGTAGTTTTTGGTGGAATGATGACCTTAGGAATTGTAGGCGTTACCGCTGTGGCTTCACCAAAATTCAGAGAACTGGATATCGAAAAAGATTTAGAAACAATTTAGTTTTTGAATTCTTTTAATTCCAATTTTTCTCCATCAAAAACACCATAAGTGAAATAACCAATCCAATCGCCTAAATTCACATATTTTGAGTTTTCAGTCAATTCTATTTCCAATGGTAAATGACGATGACCAAAAACGAAGAAATTGTACTCTTTAGTTTCTAACTTTCGTTTGCAATATTGCACTAACCATTCATTGTCTTCTCCTAAATATTTTACATCTTCTGCCCCTGAAATCAATTTGTTTTTTACGGATAAATATTGGGCTAATTTCACACCAATATCAGGATGCAACCAACGAAATAACCATTTTGAAAACGGATTAGTAAAGACTTTTTTCATTCGTTTATAACCCATGTCGCCGGGACCTTTTCCATCTCCATGGCCTATTAAGAATGTTTTATCGTTAAAAGTAAATTCTTGATTATCGTGATAAACGGGAATATTTAGCTCTTTTTGGAAATAATCGCCCATCCATAAGTCGTGATTTCCTACAAAAAAATAGATTGGAATTCCAGAATCCTTAATTTCAGCTAATTTTCCTAAAACTCTTATAAATCCTTTTGGTACAACTGTTTTGTATTCAAACCAGAAGTCGAATAAATCGCCTAATAAAAAAATTGCATCGGCATCTTGCTTAACAATATCAAGCCATTGAATGAATTTTTGTTCTCTAGGAAAACTTAATTCTGGGGTTGGAGCCCCAAAGTGTTGATCGGATGCGAAATAGATTTTCATAGATTTTCCTTATTCATTATCAGAAGCAAACCATTCAGCAAAAGAAGTTTCAGTTTCTTGTAATCTGAGAGAATGTAGTTTTATACTATCAGGTAAAAGATTTTTAATTTTATTAGAAAAATCAATTACCATATTTTCACTTGTAGGTTGATAATCAACTAAAATTACGTCATGACCTCTTGATTTTAATTCGTGTGCCAACTCAATATGGGGTGTGTTTTTGTTGAAAACAGTAGCATGGTCAAACACGTCTACAATTTGTTCTTTGACAATTTTCTTTAAATCACCAAAGTCAATCACCATTCCATATTTTACATTTGAAGTGTCTTTTATGGGTTTTCCAATTACAGTAACTGATAGTTTATAGCTATGCCCGTGAACATTTTTACACTTTCCATCGTAACCATAAAGGGCATGGCCTGTTTCAAAGTTAAACTGTTTGGTAATTCTTATGTTTGACATCTTATTTAATTTAATTTTTTTCTTTCTTTTTTGCTCTGTAATAAAGTGCGTAGGCGATTCCGACTAATACGATAAAAGGTACAAATGAACCAATAAGAACTCCAATTTGATATTGACCATCTGGAGCGTCTTTTAATTTTTGCTCAACATTAACTTGTTGAAGGAAAATGATTAAACTTCTCATTTTTTAAATTTTTCTAATGCATTTTTAGTAAAATCTGATAATACTAGCCTTCCAGAAATTGCTGCTCTTTCATAAAGTAAACTGTCCCAATGACTTGTTCCTTCCCAAAGCACTTTCTTCATTTCTAATAAGGCATCGGGATTGTAAGATGAAAGTTCTTTAGTATATTCTTCAAGTCTTATGTCTAAATCTTCAATGGTTTCGAAAACTTCAGAAAATAATCCTTTTTCAAATGCCCATTTTGAAGTTTTCCAAGCGGTTGGGTTAAGAGTCATTTCTGACATGGCCATTTTTCCAATTTTTCTTGAAACAGCTGGCTCAATAACAAAAGGACCAATTCCAATAGCAATTTCAGAAAGTTTGATTTCACTTTTAGTAGTTGCGAATGAATAATCACAAGCAGAAGCTAATCCAACTCCACCTCCAACAGCTTTACCATGAATTCTTCCAATGATTAATTTAGGACATTTTCTCATAGCATTGATTACATTGGCAAATCCAGAAAAGAAGCGACTACCTTCTTCATAATTGCTTACAGAAAGTAATTCATCAAATGAGGCACCTGCACAAAATGCTCCAGTTCCTGCACTTTTTAAAATAATTATAGAAACGGAATCATTTTTACTTAAAGTGTTAATTTCATCGGTTAATTGTTGTAATAATGTACTTGGAAATGAATTGCTTGAGGGATGAAAAAATAGTAAAGTAGCAATGTTTCCATTAATTATGGTTTCTATTGTTCCCATTTGTAATTATCTTTTTAAACTAAAATGTGATTTAAATTCTTTTCTTATGTTGTCTTCGTTATACTCAACTTTAAACCAATAGTCAGTAGAAGGCAATAATTCGCCGTTGAATGTTCCGTCCCATCCTAAGCCGTCTGGACTCATTTGTTTCATCAATTTACCATAACGATCATAAATGGAAATTAAGCCTTGATATTCTTCTGGTAAGTTAATATTCCATCTATCGTTATAACCATCTCCGTTTGGAGTAAAATAGTTAGGATAAGTAATGGTTTGAATAGTATTAGTCAATAGTAAACCACAACCTTGAATATCTCTAACATAAATGGTGTAAGATCCATTTGGCAAATTACTGAAAACAGGACTTGGTTGCCAATCTATTCCGTTTAAACTATATTCATAAACACCAAATCCTCCAATTGCTACAGCTTGAATTGTAGCTAAACCAGTAGAAAAAGCTGGCGTTAATAGTTCGGCAGTAACACTTGCTGGTTCAGAAGAAAAAGTAGCCTCAACAGAATCTGTAAAACTACATGAGGTGTCTAAATTTGTTACAGTTACTTCGTAAGTTCCAGGCGTGGTAATGTTGTAAGTTGATATATTTCCACTTGGATTAGCTGGAGTCCAGGCGTAACTGTAATTTCCAGGCGTAATTGGTGTTGCATTTATAGTTTGTGAGCCAATTCCTGTTACTGGATCAATACAGATAACAAAATCATCTCCTAAATTAGTATCAGGTAATGGATTAACAATTAATTCTAAAAATGGACCTAATCCTGCACATTCAAATAAATTACTTTCTATTCGAACCCAAATAAGTTGATTGTTGGCAACTGTATTTCTGAAATTATTGATGTCAGTTATTGCATTTTGCTCCGTTTCGGCATCATTTTGATTTAAATAATAAGTAAAAGTATACGATTGACCTGTAGGGAATTGGTTTGTTAAAGCAGGTTCAATTTCGGTTAAATTAAAATATCCTATTCCATCTCCATTAGGATCTGTAGCATTCAAATAATCATCGCAAACATCATCAATTGTATATCTATAGGTTTGAGGAACTGTTGTAGCTGATACAACTAAATTAACTCTTGAAGTTCTAAAACAACCATTAGAATTTGTTATTCTTGCCCAAACCGTACTTCCATTAGCTGCATTGAATGCAACTTCATTAGTAACTAGGTCGTTGTTATTATTAGCTCCAGTTAAACTATTGTGATATGAAAAGGTTAAATTACTATCTGTAGAAATTAAAACATTAGCTTGAGTTAAATTGAATGTTGTGTTTGCGTCTGTATCAGTATCACATTGTTTTAAAGTAACGATTGCATTAACTACAGGTTTAGGATTAACAACTAGATTAAATGTTACAATAAAATAACATCCGTTAGTTGTATTTGTCAATCTTACATAAATAATTCTATTCGTTTCATATATCGAAGTTATGCTGTTGCTTCCAGCTATTGCTTCTGATAAATCGGTGTGATAAGTAATGTTGTATCCAGGAATAAGAGTTGAAATTTCATTACTTTTTTGAGTTAAATCAAAAGTAACAAATCCATTTGTGTCATCTCCGTCAAGGTTGTTGTCACACAAGCTAAAATTAGAAATCACCGGTGCGGTTGGAATTGGATTGTTTGTTATTGTAACACTTGCAGAAACCGCAGGACATGCACCATTTTCAGGTATAGTGTAGGTATAAACACCGGATGAATCTAAAGCTGGATTAAAAATGCTTGTTCCAGATGCAAGTGCAGAAGACCAAGTTCCTCCAGTAGTTGTGGTAGTGCCTAATAGTGTAAATAAGTCAAATGAATTAGCGTTTACACATGTTGAATAAGTTAAACTTGTTCCCGCATTAGGAGCTTGTTGAATGGTAACATTAACTTTTACAGGAATTGTTGTTGGTGATGAGTTACAGTCTTTTGTAAATTGGTATATATATTCACCCGGAATATTGATTGTTGGGTCAAAAACATCATTATTTAATGGCGCTCCGCCTGCTGGAACAGTCCAAGTGCCGTTTTCACCAGGGTTACCTGTTATGGCTTCAAAAAGGTTAACTGTTTCATTTGAGCAAACCGCAACATCTGTATCTTCTGGGTTGCTACCAAAACCTGAATAATATCCAGCAAAACCTGAAGACGTACCAATGAATCCAAAAACACCAACAGCTAAAGGACCAGTTGATTCAATATTTACATTTCCACTAACTCCAGATATTCTGTACGTTACCCAATCAGTATTTCCTAGCACAGATTGTGCTTGAGAATTTGGAATATTTGACCCATTCAATGTTAAAGTCGCAGAACCATAAGTTAAAACCATTAAATCTGCTGTATAAGAAGTTGCTCCAATTATATTAACATCAGGAATGTTTACCGAATTTTGAAAGAAACAACTTAAAGGTGGAATGAAATTTAATCCAGCTGTAGCAGTATCATTTCCGCCACCTAGTAATTGATAAGCGTAAACGTTTTTTGAAGTTCTAACATAAATGTTTCTATTTGTTGTGCCTTGGTAAAACGAATTATCAACTAAATAATAATCACCAGCATTTATTGTAGCATTTGGTGTTGGAGAACCATTGACAAATATTTCGGTGTTATCTTCATTTGCAACAATTAAGGGTAATTCCATAGTTGCAAGTCCGTTTCCTTCAATAAATATATATTCATTTCCTATTTGTGAAGAAGAAACAATTTGGTCTAATGCAAAGTCAGCTCTGTTTTGTTCTATTCCACCTAATGCATTTCCAGAATTTACAGCAACAGGCTTGTCCGAAGTAATTAACGCTCCAATAGCACCATCTAAATTTTCAGAAGTATCGCTATAACCTGTAAAAATAATACTTTGTCCGGCATTTAATGAGAAACTTTGAGAAGCAACATTTATTATTCCCGTACTTGTAGTAAAAACGACATTTGGATCATAATCAGACAAACTAATATTGGTATTGTCTTCTGTTGCCATTACACTTGTAACAAAAGATTTTCTTGGATCTGCAGATTCATTTATGATGTGTCCTAATCTAAAGCTAGTTCCAATTCCTGGCTTCCCTTTTGAAACTAACATTTCGGCATGGTTTTGCGACCTAACTCTAAAGCTTACATAAAAATCCTTGGGTCCTTCTAATATGATTCCACTATCACTTAAAACAATGTTTACATTTTCTTGTCCAACAAACATTTTTGTATTTTGTCCAAAGCCAATATCTATGGTCAAAGGGGTGCCTGCTGAAATAGTATATGGGCTTGTTCCAAAAGGGTTTCCAGCACCATCAGTAACCGTAACTTGAAAAGGAGTTGTTTCTTGAGTAGATAAGTATAAATAGTGGTCATCCACAGAAGAGGCATCTCTACAATGTAAAGGAGGTAACCAATGTTTGTTACTTAACTGTCCAAAACTAAAATTTAGAAATAAAATAAAAAATAATTTTATTGTGAGATTTTTCATTGCAAGAAATTGAAATAAGCTTGTAAAAATAAGTAGAAATGTAGAATTAATCTAAATATTAACTAAAAAAAAGCTCTTAACTGGACGTTTCCTGTATGAATCGTTTTACTAGTTTCGCTGTTTCTACCTTGATAATTGATATTAATGTCTAGATATTGCGTCAAGTTTTTCTGTAAAAGCAATCTCCACGTTTGATTTTTGCCAGGCTGTAAACCTTCTAACATTTGAAAGCCTACTGCTGATAAAGCATTTCCATCATACGAATTGTTGTACATTGAAAATTCACCATTCATGCTAAATCCTTTTTCACTGTTGAAGGTAAATGATGTTCCTAATCGAGTTTGTTTTAACGTTTCAAAAGCTCCAATTTGATTTTCCTTTTGTTGAAATTCGTAAAAAATATCCCAACTCGCATTTTTGGAAAACAAGTACCCGATTTTTGGTTCAATTTGATAACCGTCAATCTCGAAATTTCGATTTGGATAGTTCTCGGAAGTGGATTCGGTTGAAGTGGTACTTCCCGAAAGATTAAACAACCAACTTTTCTTTACCAAATGCTGATATTGCAATTGATGCGATTGGTTTTTAGCAGCAACACTTCCCACAGAAAGTAAATTCTGATTTTCATTTAACAAGAATGAATAAGTGGTTGAATGATGTTGTTTCCCACGATTAAAAAACAAACTGTTTCTAAAATTTGTATTCAAACCAATCAACTCTTCTTCCTCTTTTGAAAACGGATTCAAATCGAAATTAGCACCATTCCTTTTTATTTTTCGATCAATTAAAAACGAAGTTTGATTGTAAAAATGCGAAGCGAATTTCTTAAATCCTTTTTCATTTTGCCATTGGTTAAAATTGAAATTCAACGCTTGCGAAAATTTATTTTGATGCGTTCTTACAAAAACCTGATTCGGTAAAAACACTCGAACATAAATCGCTAAATCAGAATACGGAGCAATTTCAAACTCTTGTAATTCCTGAATTCCGTTGCCATTATAATCGTTCCACATGTAAACGCCTTGTCCAGGTTCTACTTGTAAATAGGTAAATTCTTGTTGTGCTATCGTTCCCGAACTGGTTTCATAAGCGGTTGTAGTTTGAATCAATTGTCCAAAAAATCTATCCGAATACAAAATTCGTGAATTCAATGATGGTTCATCTTTTAAATTGGCATCTTCATATTTCAAAGTACGATAATTTAAAAACACGCTCAAATTGCTTTTTTCGGTTTTAATTAATTGCGATTTTAAGTAATACGAATTCGAATGATTTACACGCTCAATTCGGTTGTTTTGCAAACTATCATTCTGACGTTGTAAAAATCCTAGTTCCACGAAAACCTTTGTAGAATCGCCTCTTCCTACAAATGCACCATATTCTAAAAAACGTTGGCTTAAAGCCGAAAATGCATTGGTTGTCTTCAGTTTTTCCGAATTGTCTTCTAAATTCACCGTGGCACCAACCCAATTTTTACCCAATTTATACGACGTACGATTTTCACTTCGAGAAAAAGACGAATTCGAAAGTTCAGAATCGCTTTTCATTACGCTCGAGTTACTCCAAATCATCCAATTTTTGGCAGCATATCTTCCTGAAAAAGTGTGTTTATTTCCCGAAAAAGAATCGCCAAAAGTTAAATTTTCAAACTGATAAATCGCTTTTCCTTTGTTATTGAAATTAAAATCTAATCCCGAAGTCAAAAAACTTTGATTGCCTAATAATATTGAAGTGATGTTCCAATCACGATTAAATTCGATGTTGTACAAACGTTCAATCGTTTTGAAATTTTCTTGTACTAATTGATAATTTGCAAACGCATCAATTTTGGTTTTTCCATCAAAAACACGTTGTTTTCCGTTGAATTTCCCAGCAAAACCTTTGTTATTATTGTCATCTAAAGTCGAATACAAATTTTGATCGCTGTTGCTTACTGCTACTTCAAAATCTAAAAGCGTTTTCTCGTTCGGATTGTAATTTCCTAAAATCGTTGCCATTTGAATTTTTGTAGGCGCAATCAAACGAACAATTGGTTCATAATTTCCTTGCGGAATTCCTGCAATTGGCGCTACATATTCATAAATTTTTCCAACGGCTTGATTGTTGACCAAAACATAGTTTCCTTGAAAATTCCCAACCAATGAAAATCTCACATTGTACAATTCGTCTGTTGGATTATTCGAATATTCAAAAACTTCTACAGCACCAATAATTACTTTTTTGTACAAAATTTTATTTTCGGAATAGGAATCTAAATAAGCTGAAGGTCCATTCATTTGCGAAATATCATCACCAGCGTTTTGCAAAATATCAATTTGTTCCGAAGATAAATTTTGTTGTAACGGCTGATTTTTCACATCACTTTCCGAATACACATAACCACCAATTTGCCAATTTTCTCGCTCGTGCGAAATACCGCCGTAAGTTATAAATCGCGTGTAATTTCTATCCGTATATTGGTATTCAACATTGATTCGCATTTCGGAAGTAATCGGAAATAAAGAGGTAAAAATGATTTCTCCAGCGTTGTAATCGATGATATAATCGTTGTTTTCGCCACGAGTTTTCAAAATTCCGTTTACATAAACCCGTTCAGAACCTGAAATTACTAAAACGTACAATTCGTTGTTGTTGCCACGCAATTTATATGGACCTTGATTACCTTCTTGACCAACGAATGAACTTCGGGCATATTGTCCACGGACCAAAGCTCCAGAAGCAACGACTTCGGTTTTTTTATCTGGTGTTCCAAAGGTAAATCGAGTGGCTAAACCTTGTACTTTTTTATTAAAATTTAGGAAAGCGGATTTTCGATTTTCTAAAAATAAATCTCCAGCTCGAATGTTCCATTTATCCGAAAATAATTCGATGAAAATTTGGTCAAATTCATCTAATTTTTGAGAGTAACCGCCTTCTTGCAACGGAATATTACTGTCTTGAATGGAAGCACGCAAACTCACTTTATCCGAAATTTTTCCTGTGATTTGTAAATCTAAATTCGAGTTCACTACCGTGTTTTGATTGTTTCCAACCGTAACGCCACGTGTAATACTTCCCGAAGTATTCAATCCGTCGAAAGGTTTGAATTTGGTGTTTTTGTCTTTTTTGAAAACGACTAATTTTCCGGCTTCGTTGGAAACCACTTTGTCGTCATCATAAATAGAATACGTTTTGGTTAAAAACTCTGGAAATTTTGAATAGCGAACCACTAACGAATCGGAAGTTGTGATTTCTTTGGTAAAAACCAACGTTCCTTTTTGGAAATTTACCTTGTAAAAACTGGTATCGATGACTTTTCCATTTTTGTCTTTAATTTCAAAAAAGGAATTGTTTAAACTGAATTTTTCTATCGAAATGGTGTCTTTTGAAAAAGCAATTTTTTTAGTTGGATACGATTGTAACGTCTCTTGAGCAAAACTGCCCAAAAAACACAACAGAAATCCAGCTAAAAAAACAATTTTTTGCATAAATACTATAACTCCGAATCTTCAAAAGTAGTATTTATTGTTTGAAAAAAGGAATGATTTTATTTGAACCGCAGATTCGCAGATTTTTTAAATAGTAATCTGTGAATCTGTGGTAATTTATTTTAAGACTACTCCTTTGTAATCACCTGCATTGTTTCTCTTGAAATCTGGCGTAACAAAATCGTTTTGTTTGTTTCTACCACTTTTGAAGCATTTTCGTCAAAATGTCTGATAGTGTAAAGCGATACATTTTCATTATACGAAACTTTGAATTTTTTTGCCAACACTTTTCGTAACTCTTCAAAGTTGTTGTATTTGTCTTCAATACAAACTGAGAAACTAATTGCCGTGTTTTGAATTAAATTCACTTTTACTTTGAATTTCGCAAACAAAGCAAAGATTTCACTGATATGATTCTCCATGATGAAATCGAAATCAATTGATGATAACGATAACAACAATTGGTTTTTCTTTACAATGAAACAAGGCGTGTGTGGTTCTAAATCAGCTCCTTTTGAAACGCTAGTTCCTGCTAATGTTGGATTGATAAACGATTTTACAAACAACGGAATTTCCTTTTTCTGTAAAGGTTGTAACGTTTTTGGGTGAATAACCGAAGCTCCGTAAAACGCTAACTCAATAGCTTCTCTGTAGGAAATTTGGTTCAATAAAACCGCATTTTCAAAATATCTAGGATCGGCATTTAAAACCCCAGGAACGTCTTTCCAAATGGTAACGCTTTCCGCACCTAAACAATAAGCAAAAATCGCAGCCGTATAATCCGAACCTTCGCGACCTAAAGTAGTTGTAAAATTATTCTCATCTGAACCTAAAAATCCTTGTGTGATGTTTAGGGTTTTCTTTTTAACACCTTTTGAAATCAACTTTTGAGTGGTTTCCCAATCGACTTGCGCATCCCGGTAATTGTTGTCGGTTTTGATTAATGGGCGCACATCAATCCAATTGTTTTTTAATCCGCTATAATTGAAATAATGACTTACAATCGTAGTAGAAACTAATTCTCCAATGCTCACCACTTGGTCGTAAACAAAACTATAATTTGGCGATTTGTTACTGCGAATAAAATATTCTAAATCATCAAAATGCGCATTTACATCAAAAAACACATCGTGCTCTTCGTCTTCAAATAAGTCTAATAAAATTTGGTTGTGGTACTTTCGAACTTCTTGAAGTGATGCATGTAATTCCTTCGATTTATCAAAGTAATTTTTGATTACCACTTCTAATGCATTCGTGGTTTTTCCCATGGCGGAAATTACCAATAAAACATCTTCGTGTCCTACCGTGTTTAAAACATGTAATACGTTTTTTACGCCTTCGGCATCTTTAACCGATGCACCTCCAAATTTAAAAATTTTCATTTTGAAGAATTATATAGTTGTGTTTAAAAATTGTTCAATTCCCTTGTCGTCCATATGCACCACACGCCAATCACCTAAAACTTTAGCGCCTGATTTTTCATAGAAATCAATAGCTGGTGTGTTCCAGTCTAAAACATTCCATTCGATTCTGCGGACATTTTCGGCTTTTCCTTGTTTGATGATTTCTTTGTAAAGTGCAAATCCGGCACCTGTTCCACGTTTACTTTCTTTTACAATTAAATCTTCTAAATGGATGGTTTTACCTTTCCAAGTCGAAAAACGATAATAAAACAAAGCCATTCCGATAATTTCGCCATCAACTTCAGCAACAAAACATTGAAAAAGTGGATTTTCTGAAAAACCATCGCGTACTAAATCATCAACGGTAACGACAACAGCATCAGGTTCTTTTTCAAAAGTAGCTAATTCCTGAATCAATTCTAAAACAGATGGCATGTCGTTTTTGGTGGCTTTTCGGATAATCATTTTTCGTAATTTTTTACAAAAGTAAAATTAACTTAAACATCTTTTCAAATTAATTCTCTGATTTCACAAATTTACCGATATTTGTGCCTTAAACACAACTACATCGTTTTCGAAATGGAAGAAAGAAATAGAACGTTAGGCGAATTCATTATTGAACATCAAAATTCGTTTCAGTACTCAACAGGAGAATTATCTCGTATTATTAACTCCATTCGTTTGGCAGCTAAAGTAGTAAACTACAAGGTAAACAAAGCCGGATTAGTGGATATTGTTGGCGCAGCTGGAGAACAAAACATTCAAGGAGAAGACCAACAAAAATTAGACGTTTACGCGAATGAAGTTTTTATTCAAACGTTAATCAATCGTGAAATTGTTTGCGGAATTGGTTCGGAAGAAAATGACGATTTCATTACGGTTGCAGGTTCTGATAATTCACACAATAACAAATATGTCGTTTTGATGGATCCTTTAGATGGTTCTTCAAATATTGATGTGAATGTTTCAGTAGGAACGATTTTTTCAGTTTTCAGAAGAATTACTCCAGTTGGAACTCCAGTAACTATTGAAGATTTCTTGCAACCAGGTGTAAATCAAGTAGCAGCAGGTTATGTAATTTATGGAACTTCAACCATGTTGGTTTATACAACTGGACACGGAGTTAACGGATTTACTTTAAATCCAGCTATTGGAACATTCTACTTGTCGCATCCAAACATGAAATATTCGGAAGACGGAAAAATTTACTCGATTAACGAAGGGAATTATGTTCATTTTCCACAAGGAGTGAAAGATTACATTAAATATTGCCAGTTAGAAGAAGGTGATAGACCTTATACGTCAAGATACATCGGAAGTTTAGTTTCTGATTTCCATAGAAACATGATTAAAGGCGGAATTTACTTATATCCAACTACTTCAAAAACACCAAATGGTAAATTACGTTTGTTGTACGAATGTAATCCAATGGCTTTTATTGCTGAACAAGCAGGAGGAAAAGCTTCGGATGGTTTTGGAAGAATTATGGAAATTCAACCGACAGAATTACACCAACGTGTTCCATTCTTCTGCGGTAGTAAAAACATGGTAGAAAAAGCAGAAGAGTTTATGGCGAAAGCGAAGTAGGTTTTTAAAATAAAATTATAAGATATGACAAAAGTTTTTTCCATTTTATTCTGTTTTTTAGCTTTTTACAGCTATGGACAATCTTCAAAACTTGAGATTGTAACTAAAAACAACGATACTTTAAGAGAGTATAAACTGAGAAGAGAATTTTCTATTGAAAACAAGTTAGTTTTAGATGTAGAAGAGAAGTTGACAGTAAGAGACAGTAAGGGTGATTTAAAGGAGTTTCTTCCTAAAGATGTGAAGTTTTTTACTTTTTACAGAGATGGGAAATTAGTTCGTTTTGATAATATTGAAGATAAAGTTTTTGGGCTTTTAATGTATTCAAATAAGTTAAAGCTGTATAAGACAATAATTCCAAGTTACACCCCAGTAAATGTGTATATAATTGCTAGACCAAATAACACTAGAATTTCTTATATGGAAGCAACTGGTTTTTCGAGATTAATTTCAAATAATGTTGTACTACGAGAAATATCTGATTGTCAAATTACATCAAATAAAATAAAAAATGATGAACTGAAGATTAAAGGTGAAAAAGGAGTGATACAATTAATTATAGATTATGAACTAAATTGTTATTAGAATACAAAAAGCACAAACTCGTTAAGAATTTGTGCTTTTGTATTTTAAAACCGTTTGAATTACCCTTTAATCCACTTCAACGTAGTTTTACTTTCAGGAAGATGAACAAAATAAATACCGTTAGCCAGTTGCGCAATATTTAACCTATTTTCGTTTTGGTTAATTTCTTGTTTCATGATGGTTTGTCCAGCAACGTTATAGATAACGACAGTTTGATTTTCAGAAAAATTATTTTTTATAGTAATAAAATCTTGTGCCGGATTAGGATAAAGACTCATACTGTTTTCAAAACTTGGAGTAGATAAAGGTTCCCAACCTATTTTCATGGCTTTTAAACTACCAGAACCAAATACGGATGGATTAAAATCTGATCCTACTGCAATATAATCACCTTCTGAGGTTCTTTCAATATCATGAATAATACCATCTGTAAAACTTACATCCCAAGCTATTGTGTTATTAGCAGTAGCTTTTATAAGTCTAAAAGTATAGACTATATTTGACTCAGGACTTTGGCAATTACTAAAAACACCTACAACATAACCACCATCTGGTTCTAAAATAATTTTTGAATAAGTGGTGCCCCCATTTGTGCCATTTGGTGTTAATGTTAAATTATTAACTATATTTCCATTTGTGTCGGTTGTAACCATCCAAACATTTATACAAGAGTTACCGTTGTTTACCTCTCCACTCGTGGAACAACTTAAAAGATAATTTCCATTAGGCAGTTCAATAGCAGTAGAAATATATTCTTGATTAGAAAAAGCATTTACTGCCCCAAAATTTTTTTCCCATAATATATTCCCATTCGTGTCAATTTTAACAAAATAGCAAGATCCTAATAAATTTTCTTCTGTTTCATCACGATTAGCATAACCAGAGCCAACGGCCAAAAAATGACCATCTGAAGTTTGAAGTAAATTTGTAAATGTATTATCTGGATGAACTTCCACAGTCCATTGAATTTCTTTTTGAGCATTTAATTTTGTTAAAGTATGTTGAAGCGAAATTAGTAAGCCGCCATCATTAGTAGAAATGATACAAGAGTAATAGAAAAGATAATCGATTGGCAAACACCAATTTTCTAACAAACTACCATTATCATCAAACTGTTGAATGCTTATTTGCTGACTGTTTTCACAATTATTCGCAAGTGTATAATACAAATTGTCTTGTCCTCTTGTTATGTTTTGATTGGAAGCTCCAAAATAATTCAAACTACTAATAAGATTTTGTTCCCAAATTAATTCTCCTTCCGTATCTAATTTTATTAAAGTAGAAGAATTATTATTACTATTCCCTGACGCTAAAACAAACTCATTATTGTTAACCCTTAACAGAGATGTTCCTCCTCTCAAACCTTCATCTGCGTAAGTTTGCTCCCACAAAATACTCGGTGGTGTACTTTGTGAAAACATAAATATTGAAAATAGAAATAGAAATAGGATTTTCATAATTTACATTGTAAAAAATAAGGTTGAAAATTAGACTTTTCAACCTTATTTTTAGTTATTCATTATTTAGAATAACAATTACATATTCTGTAAGAGTTCCAGAAACAAACTCTTCATAATATCCAATTGTGTTAGTTAAAACCAATTCAGATTCACCTAATGGTCCTGTGCCTAATAAACCTGCTTCTGCGCCATCTTCATATTTTATGCAATGAAAAACTTGTGCATTAGAGGCTGGGCTCTGAAGTGTCATCGCTCCTGCTGAAGATAAAGTGCCGCAATTTGTTGAACTAAAACATCTTCCCCAGGTTGGGCTGTAAGTAGGTGTAGTTGCTAAATCTGCAGTTGAGTAAAAAGGGAATCTATAAAGAGGTGTGTTCGATAAATTATTAGACAATTCAAAGCTTCCTACTTCTGCGGGAATTACAATATAAGGATTATTGTATAATAGCGTAGGATAATAATTAGTAACATGTTTTGTCATGATGTCTGAGACTGTTACGTCATAACTTGAAAAATTATAGATATATAATTTTTTCTGTGCTGTTGCAGTTGTTCCTAGAGCAATTGCAAATAGTATAAAAAGATATTTTTTCATGATAATAAGTTTAAAAGTTAGTTTTTAGCTGCGTTTAAAAAAGCACTGTATTTTTTTAAAGTAAAAGGAATTAATGTATTTACATTGCTCTCATTTTCTTTAATTTCACTTTCAGGCGTGCCTATGGCAACTAAAAGTTTTGTAGCATTTAAACTTATGTCTTTTTCTGATTCTTCTTTTAACTTGGTATCATCAAAATAAGGTTTGTTTTGCATGTACTTTTTTAAAGCACTTTCAAAATTAATCATTTCAGTAGTTTTAGTAATACTACTTGTTCTGGCTTGGGTTTGGCTTGTTTTGGTTGTTTCTGAAATGTTTTCATCTGATGCAGAAGCACAAGAAAATAAAAAAACAGAAGCGCATAAGGCACTTAATACTAATTTTTTCATTGTATAATTTGTTTATAGTTATACTGGCTAAATAAAAAAAAAAAAAATGACCCAAGCAAGTAAAAATGTAATTATTTTCTTAAATTTTAGAAAATTTAACATTTTAATTTTTTTGTAATCACATGAAAAACAGCGTGTTTGCTAGGTTAAACAAAAAAAGCACAAACTCATTCGAATTTGTGCTTTTGTATTTTAAAACAGGTTGAATTATCTGTTCATGTGTTGCATTTCGTAAGTGAAGGTGTCTAAATCCACATTCATATCTACTAATTTTAATGCTTTATCTACAATATAACCTACGTTTCCTGCTGTAAATCCTAATGCTAAAGCGAATTTTTTAAGTAATTCGTGTTCTTTTTCACCTAAAACATGTTCGTCTGCATATACCATTCTTGATAAATCATATAAACGTTCTAAACGATGTGTATGCAATAAAGGCGGATTTACAGGGTATTTTAAAGGATTTTCTAAAATTTCTTCATATTCTGCTTGAGAAATTTCTAATTTGATAGCTAGTTTATCTAAGAAGTGTTTTTCTTCTGGACCAATAATACCATCAGACAAAGCTACTCTTACAATTGCTGAAAAATGACCTTTGTTTCTGTTTCTAAAACCGCTATCGAATAAATCTGAAATTGACATGTTGTTTGTTTTTAATTATTGCAAAATTACATAAAAAATCTATTTTTTTGAAACAATTTCATGTGCTTTTGTGATGGAGAATTTGGAAACATTTAAAAATAAATCGTAAGTTTGAATTTCCCCAAACAAAATGTAGTTATGTCAGAATTTTGGATGTATTTTAATATTGGTCTTAAGCATGTGTTAGATATTAACGCATACGACCACGTTTTATTTTTGATGGCTTTGGTAATTCCGTATGCTTTTAAAGACGGGAAAAATGTCTTTGTTTTGGTGTCGCTTTTCACCATTGGTCACACTTTGGCGTTGCTTTTGTCGGTTTATGGAGTGGTTCAAATTCAAGCCAGTTTGGTTGAGTTTTTAATTCCAATAACCATTCTTATAACCGCTATTTTTCACCTATTTACCGCTGGAAAATCCTCTAAAAATGAAAGTATCACCTTCGTTGCAATCGTAACTTTATTCTTCGGAATCATTCACGGACTTGGTTTCTCTAATTACTTTAAAACAATTTTACCAGGAAATGCTTCTGATAAATTGCTGCCCTTGTTAGAATTCGCATTAGGAATTGAAGCCGCGCAAATAATTGTAGTACTTATAGTTTTAATCATTTCGTATGTGGTGCAAACTTTTTTCCGTTTTTCAAAAAGAGATTGGGCTTTAGTTATGTCAGCATTTATAATTGGCGTAGTTTTGCCAATGATTATTGAAAGCGAAATTTGGAACCGATAATGAAGAAAGAAAAAAAAGAAAAATACGATAAAGCTTATTTGCGAATTGCCAAAGAATGGGGTAATTTGTCCTATTGCCAACGAAAAAAAGTAGGTGCAATTATTGTTAAAAATAAAATGATTATTTCAGATGGTTACAATGGAACACCATCGGGATTTGAAAATTGTTGTGAAGACGAAGACAATTTAACCAAATGGTACGTGCTTCACGCCGAAGCTAATGCGATTTTAAAAGTAGCGCGTTCTACGCAATCGTGTGAAGATGCTACGTTATATATTACCCTTTCGCCTTGTAAAGATTGTAGTAAATTAATTCATCAATCGGGCATTAAAAGAGTGGTGTATCATCAAGAATATAAAGATACTTCCGGAGTTGATTTTTTAAGAAAAGCAGGAGTTGAGGTTGAATTAATTGAAGATTTGGACTAAAATGAAAATGAATAAAGTATATTTTCCAATAGTAATCGCAGTAGCTGTTGCGGCAGGTTTGTTATTGGGAAGTAAACTCAATCCTTCTACCGAAAATGCTTTCTTAAGCAAGAATGCTAACAAAAACAAACTCAATAAACTCATCGATTTCATCGAGAAAGAATATGTTGACAGTTTAAATACTGATTCTATCGTAGATTTAACCGTTAACGGAATTCTTGAGAAACTCGATCCGCATTCAGTTTACATTCCAAAAAGTGAATTAGCTGCAGTGGAGCAAAGCATGCGAGGAGATTTCGTTGGAATTGGCGTAAATTTCTACATGTATAACGATTCGGTAGCCATCATAAAACCTATTCCAAATGGTCCTTCTGAAAAAGCAGGTCTAAAAGCAGGTGATAGAATTCTCTTTGCGAATAAATTGCAGTTGTACAACAAAAAATTAGAAACTGATACGTTATTTTCCATCTTAAAAGGCGAACAAGGTTCTAATGTAAAATTGACGGTTTATCGAAAATCCGAAAAGAAAAAATTTGCCGTAAACGTTACCCGCGATGTTATTCCAATTAAGAGTGTAGATGTAGCTCAAATGGTTGACAAAACTACGGGTTACATTAAAATAAATCGCTTTGCTGAAAAAACGTATGATGAATTTTTATCGGGTTTAACCCAATTGAAAAAAGAAGGTGCTAATCATATTATTATCGATTTAAGAGATAATGGTGGAGGTTATTTAGAATCGGCAGTAAAAATTGCAGATGAATTCTTAAAAAACAAAGAACTAATCGTTAAAACCAAAAACAAAAAAGATAAAATCGAAAGTACTTTAGCGACTGAAAAAGGGATTTTCGAAACAGGGAAAGTCAGTGTTTTAATCAATGAAAATAGTGCTTCGGCCAGTGAAATTTTAGCAGGAGCTATTCAGGATAACGATAGAGGTTTGGTTTTTGGAAGACGTTCTTTCGGAAAAGGATTAGTGCAACGCGAAATGCCATTAGGCGATGGATCGGCTGTGCGATTAACTGTTGCAAGATATTTCACGCCATCGGGTCGTTCTATTCAAAAACCGTATGAAGATAAAGGCGAAAACTACTTTAACGAATTTGAAAAACGCTTCGAAAGTGGCGAATTATACGAAAAAGACAAAACTAAAATCGCGGATAGCTTAAAATTCAAAACCAAGAAAGGTCGCTTGGTTTATGGTGGTGGCGGTATTATGCCAGATATTTTTGTACCGTTAGAAGATTCGCACGGAGCCGAAGGTTTAACGATGTTGATGCAATCGGGATTAGTGAATTATTTTGTCTTTGAACAATTGGATCAAAACAGAAAGAAGTTTGAAAAAATTACCACTGAAGGTTTAGAAAAAGAAATTCGTTCAGGAAATTATTTCAACAACTTCAAAACTTACATGGCAAAAGGTGGATTGCTTTTTAATTTAGACAATCAAAAAGAAAAAGTGTTATTTTATCTTCACGCTGAGTTTGTTCGTCAACTTTTTAATGAAAAAGCGTATTATCAATTGATTTTGAAAAAAGAAGATATGGTGAATAAGGTGTTGAGTAAGTAAAATATGAAATTAAGTTTAAAGAAAAGAACTAGCGTAAAATCTAAAAGAAAATCAGCAGGTATAAATTTGATGCCTTTTTTTGTTTGGGTTTCAATTTTTGCTTCAGCATTTACCCTTTTTATTGTCTATAAAATTACTGTCAGTGAAAGAAGTTTTTTTTCGATTAGTTTGTTTGCTTTATTAAGCGGAGTTATTATTGAGAGTTATAGGATTTCAAAGGATTGGAAAATTGTATTTTTTAAATTTATTGGTGCTTATGTTTTTAGTTTTATAGCTTTTTTGCCCAAAAAAAATGAAGTAAACTACAACATAGAATCGCACATTGAATTTTGGCTTCAAACAATTGTTATTATTTACGTAGTTATTTCTGCTATATTTTATAAAGAAAAGATTGTACAAAAGTTGACAGAAGGAATTACACTATTATTATCCTTGTCATTAATCTATTGGGTTTTAGATTACGGATTTATAAATATTGATTTTATTGTTGTAAAAATTCTTTTAATTGTAGGATTACTCTTTGCTGTTTACTCAATTTCTCACTCTTTATTTTATATGCCATTATCTAGGACAAGTAGACTTGTTTTAAGTATTTGGAGTTCAATAGTTGTTTTTGCATTTGCTTTAGATAACATTTTTAGAGTTTTTACAAATAAAAATATTGAAGATTCAGAATATTTTGCTGAAGGACTTCACATCGGAATACAATATTTTTTGTTAGGAATTTCAGCTATTTATATTTTGCAAAATTATTTTTTCCTTACAGACTTATTGCCTAGCAAAAACGGAAATTATAAGAAAGATTTGTTTCATGCAAAAAGCGAACATATTAAACGATTTTCTGATAGTCAAGTTTCAAGAAAAAATTCATTAATATGTATTTTATATTGTACCTGTCTATATTTTTTTAATGGCTATTATGATTTATTGCCAAGGCATACTATGATTTGGTTAGTTATTTTTAGCTTTCCAGTATTTGTTGGGCTTTTTAATTATATAATGTCAAGAAGTAAGGTTGATTCTATTTCCCAATAGCATCATGCACTTGCACTGGATTTCCGTTATTCCACAAAGTTAAAATATCGGTTGCTACTGAAGCGCCACTTCCTGCGGCGATACTTAATTGACTTCTGTGTCCAGCCAAAACACCTGCTGTGTAAATACCTTCGGTAACCAAGTGGTCGGTATTTTTTAATTGGATTCTGTTTTTCTCAGGAGCAGCTTTTTGATGGGGAATTACAAACGATTCCAAACCTTCAATCGTAAAAGGATTTCCAGCTCCAATCGCAACAACTACAATTTTGGCTTGAAGCAAAGATTTGTTGGTAGAAACTGTGAAATTTCCTGCTTCACCTGAAATGGAAAGCACTTTTTCACCATGAATTTGTTGTACGTGCGGATACGAGTTGGTTAAGTGTTCCAAACTTTCTTCCAATAATTCACTTCCTAATTTTCCTGCGGGAATTCCATAAGCGTTATTAAAAATGGCATTTTGTAACGAAGACGCTTTTTGGTGGGCAACAATCGCAATTTTTTTATCCATTGCAAAAGGTTTGTTTTGAGCTGAACCCAAAATCAAAGCACACGAAACGCCTGAAACTCCAGCGCCAATAATTAAAACGTCGATCATTATTGTCTCGTTTTCTCTTCAATCATTTTTGAAAAGCGCAATAATACCAATAATAAGATGGCGCAAATTCCAGCTACAACACCGATGATGGCAATAGTACTATTTCCTTCAAACGGATTACTATAATCAATTTGAAAAAGATTAAAAACAATTAAAGCTAAAGCAATGGCAACCGCCACGTAAGTAAATATTTTCATTTCAATAAATTTCTAAATAAACAATCCTTTAACATTTGCGGCGAATAATTTTACAGCAATTGCCAATAAAATAACACCAAATATTTTACGAATAACACCTAATCCGTTAACGCCTAATAAACGTTCAATTTTTCCTGATGATTTCAACACGCCATAGACTACAACTACGTTGATAACAATTGCAATTATAATGTTTATTTTGTCATAAGCAGCACGAAGCGACAAAATAGTTGTCATCGTTCCAGCTCCAGCAATTAATGGAAACGCAATGGGAACAATAGAAGCCGTACTCGGATTGTCTTCTTTGTATAAATGTATGCCTAAAATCATTTCTAAGGCAAGAAAAAACAATACAAACGAACCAGCAACAGCAAACGAATTTGCATCAATACCAATTAATTTTAGAATTTCTTCTCCCACAAATAAAAAGGCAATCATAATCACAGCTGCCACAATAGTTGCTTTTTCCGATTGAATGTGACCCATTTTACTGCGTAAACCCACAATAATCGGAATGCTTCCTACAATATCAATCACAGCAAATAAAATCATGCTGATGGTAAAAATGTCTTTCCAATTAATTCCTAAATCCATAAAACACTGAATATTTGTGCAAATATAAGGATATTGAATGAAGAACGTTTTTAATTTAACGATACATTATCAATTGCAAGGGCAAAAATCAAGGACAAGTTCAAGTAATGTTAAGATTTAAACGCAAAGTCGCAAAGTTTTTTCGCAAAGAGCGCAAAGTAAAAAGTTAAACGTCTCGGTGTGTTTCGAATCAACGGAATAACTTTCAAATGAAATCTCGGGGAATCTTTATGTAAAAATAACTATTTATTAAATTTCTAAAATCATCAATCGTTAATCATCAATCCTAAATCATTTGCTATCTTTGCACTTTAAAATAAACCCAATATGTTTCAGTTAAATAAAACCATCGTTTCCGAAGAAATCTTAGAGAAAGAATTCGTTTGCAATTTGTCAGCTTGTCAAGGTGCTTGTTGTGTGGATGGCGATGCAGGTGCTCCTTTAGATGAGGAAGAAACCAAAATTTTAGCTGAAATTTTTCCAAAAGTAAAACCCTTTCTTCGTCCTGAAGGAATAAAAGCCATTGAAGAACAAGGAACGCACGTGGTTTCTGATTTTGGTGAATTAGAAACACCACTTATCGACGGAAAAGACTGCGCCTACGTGATTTTTGACGGAAAAACGGCACTTTGTGGAATCGAACAAGCCTACAATCAAGGGATTGTAGATTGGAAAAAACCAGTTTCTTGTCATTTGTATCCTATTCGAATTAAAGAATATTCGGACTTTGCAGCGGTTAATTACCACAAATGGCATATTTGCGATGACGCGTGTTCGTTAGGACAAGAATTAGGAGTTCCAGTATATCAATTTGTGAAAGAAGCACTAGTTAGAAAATTCGGACAACAATGGTTTGACGAATTAGACAAAGTAGCAAAAGAGTTGAAAAAATAATCTAATTTTTATGGTTCAAAAATCGTTGTGAGAGGTTGATTTATCAATCGCTTACAAGGTTTTAACAGTTGTTTTATTTGTTTTTAACTTATTGATTATCAATATTTTAAAAAACCTATATTAATTTACTGACAATTTTCAACTTTGTTAAAAACTTGCTCCAATTGTGAATAAGTTTGACTTTCATTTCTCGTTTCAAATGACAAACTTTGTAATCCCCAAATAAGTCAATTTAACCAATCATTAACATTTTTAAAATCAAATAGCTATGTCTATAGTGGAACCTATTTTGCAAGAAAATAAAGATCGATTTGTAATCTTTCCTATCAAACATCAAGATATATGGGAATGGTACAAAAAACAAGAAGCGTGTATTTGGACAGCAGAAGAAATAGATTTACATACCGATTTAAATGATTGGAACAATAAATTAAACGATGATGAAAAATATTTCATCAAACATATCTTAGCATTTTTTGCTGCGTCTGACGGAATTGTAAACGAGAATTTAGCGGAAAACTTTGTTAACGAAGTGCAATATCCAGAAGCAAAATTCTTCTACGGTTTCCAAATTATGATGGAAAACATTCATAGCGAAACCTATTCGTTGTTGATTGATACTTATGTAAAAGATGAGGTAGAAAAAAATCAATTGTTTCATGCCATTGAAGTGTTTCCAGCAATTAAAGAAAAAGCGGAGTGGGCTTTAAAATGGATTGAATCGGATTCATTCGCAGAAAGATTAATTGCTTTCGCAGCAGTAGAAGGAATTTTCTTCTCAGGTTCTTTCTGTTCTATCTATTGGTTGAAAAAACGTGGATTAATGCCAGGATTAACCTTTTCAAACGAATTAATTTCTCGTGACGAAGGAATGCATTGTGATTTTGCGGTTCATTTACATACGAATCACATCGTAAACAAAGTACCAAAAGCAAGAATTACAGAAATTATCGTTGACGCTTTACGTATTGAAAGAAAATTCATTACCGAGTCGCTTCCAGTGAGTTTGATTGGAATGAACGCTACTTTAATGACACAATATTTAGAATTCGTAACCGATAGATTGTTAGTAGAGTTAGGATGTGATAGAGTATATAATTCTTCAAATCCATTTGATTTTATGGACATGATTTCGTTACAAGGAAAAACGAATTTCTTTGAAAAACGTGTAGCAGAATATCAAAAAGCAGGAGTAATGAACTCTGATTCAGAATCAAGCAAAATTAGTTTTGACGCTGATTTTTAATCGGTGTACTAAAAGTAAATATATTTCCGTTAGAATTAGGAAGTAAAACTCAATTCAAAAAAAGATTACAAATAACCAGAAAGCAGGGAAGGGATTGTCTGATTTCAAAAAAACTAAAAAAGTATGTATGTAGTTAAAAGAGATGGCCATAAGGAGCCAGTAATGTTCGACAAAATCACAGATAGAATTAAAAAACTATGTTATGGTTTAAATGACAGAGTAGACGCTGTTAAAGTAGCCATGCGTGTTATTGAAGGATTGTATGACGGAGTAACTACATCAGAATTAGATAATTTAGCAGCTGAAACAGCGGCTTCTATGACAATTGCTCACCCAGATTATGCGCAATTAGCAGCAAGAATCGCTATTTCAAATTTACATAAAAACACCAACAAGTCATTCTCGGAAACGATGAGTGAAATGTATCACTATGTGAATCCAAGAACCAATCAAGAAGCGCCTTTGCTTTCAGATGAGGTGCACGAAGTAATTCAAGCCAATGCAGAATTTTTAGATTCTCATATTATATATACTCGCGATTTTAATTACGATTACTTTGGTTTTAAAACCTTAGAACGTTCGTATTTATTAAGAATCAACGGGAAAATCGTAGAGCGTCCGCAACACATGTTAATGCGTGTTTCGGTTGGAATTCACTTGAATGATTTAGAAGCAGTAATTGAAACTTACGAATTAATGTCGAAAAAGTTCTTTACACATGCTACACCAACATTATTCAATGCAGGAACTCCAAAACCTCAAATGTCATCTTGTTTCTTATTAACAATGAAAGATGATAGTATTGACGGAATTTACGATACCTTAAAACAAACAGCAAAAATCTCGCAATCAGCGGGAGGAATCGGTTTAGCTATTCACAATGTAAGAGCAACAGGTTCATACATTCGTGGAACAAACGGAACTTCAAACGGAATTGTTCCAATGTTACGTGTTTTCAATGATACCGCTCGTTACGTAGATCAAGGTGGAGGAAAACGCAAAGGAAGTTTCGCTATTTATTTAGAAACTTGGCATGCTGATATTTTCGAATTTTTAGATTTGAAAAAGAATACGGGTAAAGAAGAAATGCGTGCAAGAGATTTATTCTTTGCCATGTGGACTTCCGATTTATTCATGAAACGTGTAGAAGAAGATACAACTTGGACGTTAATGTGTCCAAACGAATGTCCAGGTTTAGATGAAATTTATGGAGAAGAGTTTGAAGCTTTATATCTTTCATACGAAGCACAAGGAAAAGGTAGAAAAACCATCAAAGCACGTGAACTTTGGGAAAAAATTCTTGAATCTCAAATCGAAACAGGAACACCATATATGTTGTACAAAGATGCAGCGAACAGAAAATCGAACCAAAAGAATTTGGGAACCATTCGTTCGTCTAATTTATGTACCGAAATCATGGAGTATACTTCTCCAGACGAAATTGCAGTATGTAACTTGGCTTCTATTTCTTTGCCAATGTTCATCGAAAACGGAGCTTTTAATCACGAATTGTTATATAACGTAACAAAACGTGTAACGCGTAACTTGAACAAAGTAATCGATAGAAATTACTACCCGGTTTTAGAAGCAGAAAATTCAAACATGCGTCACCGTCCAATTGGATTAGGTGTGCAAGGATTAGCTGATGCTTTTATTTTGTTGAGAATGCCTTTTACAAGTGATGAAGCTAAAAAAATAAACCAAGAAATTTTTGAAACCTTATACTTTGCAGCCGTAACCGCTTCTATGGAAATGGCTAAAGAAGAAGGACCATATTCAACTTTTGAAGGATCACCAATTTCTAAAGGAGAATTCCAACACAACCTTTGGAACATCAAAGACGAAGAACTTTCTGGTCGTTGGGATTGGGCAAGTTTAAGAAAAGAAGTAATGGCAAACGGAGTAAGAAACTCATTGTTAGTAGCGCCAATGCCAACTGCTTCAACTTCTCAAATTTTAGGAAATAACGAAGCATTCGAACCTTATACTTCTAATATTTATACAAGAAGAGTACTTTCTGGAGAATTCATTGTAGTAAACAAACACTTATTACATGATTTAGTAGAAAGAGGTTTGTGGAACGAAACGTTGAAACAAGAAATCATGCGTCACAATGGTTCTGTGCAAAACATTGCGCAAATTCCAGCTGACTTAAAAGAATTATACAAAACGGTTTGGGAAATGTCGATGAAAGATATTATCGATATGAGCCGCCAAAGAGGTTATTTCATTGACCAATCGCAATCGTTGAACTTGTTTATGCAAGATGCGAATTATGCGAAATTAACGTCGATGCATTTCTACGCTTGGAAATCAGGTTTAAAAACAGGAATGTATTATTTAAGAACAAAATCTGCGGTTGATGCGATTAAGTTTACTTTAAATAACGATAAAGTAGCGGCACCAATTGAAATACAAGAGCCAACTCAAAAAGTAGAAAGCATTGCTGTTGTAAGTGAACCAGTAGAAATGACAGCTGAAGAATACAGAGCCATGATTGAAATGGCAAAAAATGCTGGACCAGAAGATTGCGAAATGTGTGGTTCTTAATTAGGAATAGAATACAGAGAATATAACATAGAAAACAGCTGTCATTTGATGGCTGTTTTTGTTTTAAAAAATTGCGTTTCAATTCGTACATTTGAAAAAAATAAACAGATTATGTCAAAAGATAAAAAAGGGGTTCACACTGGAATTATAGAAAAAGACGCAGACGGAAACTATTTCTGTGGCGAATATTTATTGGATTACCAATACACAGAAAAAAACTTCAAACTAGGAGACGAAATCAACATCAAATCGGTAATCGTAAATCCGAGTGATAAAAGTTACAATCAGTATCCAAAAAAATCGAGAAATTTCTTTTTGGCTAACGAAAAAGAATAGTTTCTAAAATCTTCAATCTGAAATCACATGATGCAGTGGGAACAATTATTGTCTTTAAAAAGACAAGGCGACACCAGTAAACGTTTACGAAAAGAACAAGACGACACCCGTTTAGGCTTTGAAGTAGATTATGACCGAATTATTTTTTCTGCCGCTTTTAGAAGTTTGCAAGATAAAACGCAAGTCATTCCACTTTCCAAAACCGATTTCGTACACAACCGACTAACGCATAGTTTGGAGGTTTCTGTGGTTGGCCGTTCTTTGGGACGTTTAGTTGGGAAGCAAATTATTGCTAAATATCCGCATTTACAAGAAGTTCATGGTTATCAAGCGAATGATTTTGGTGCGATTGTGGCTGCTGCGGCATTATCTCATGATATTGGAAATCCACCTTTCGGACACTCAGGAGAAAAAGCAATTGGCGAATATTTCAAAACCGGAAACGGATTGCAATACAAAGACCAATTGACCGAAAAACAATGGCAAGATTTAATCGATTTTGAAGGAAATGCCAACGGATTTTCAGTATTAGCAGCTTCTCGTGAAGGAATTGAAGGCGGTTTGCGTATTTCGTATGCGACTTTGGGTGCATTTATGAAATATCCAAAAGAAAGTTTGCCTAAAAAACCAACACAAAAAATTTGTGATAAAAAATATGGTTTCTTTCAGCAAGACAAAGAATTCTTTGCTGAGGTTGCAAACGATTTAGGTTTGATTTCAAATAAATCAGTAAATGATATTAGTTTTGAACGCCATCCTTTAGCGTATTTAGTAGAGGCGGCTGATGATATTTGTTATACAATTATCGATTTTGAAGACGGAATTAATTTAGGTTGGATTTCCGAAGAATACGCATTAGAATATCTAATCAAACTAGTCAAAAACGGAATCGACACCAAAAAATACAACGAATTACTTACTAAAGAAGATAGAATTAGTTACTTGCGAGCCTTAGCTATTGGAAGTTTAATCAATGATGCGGTAGCGGTTTTTATGGATAACGAAAAAGCTATTTTGGCTGGAGAATTCCCGTTTGCCTTGATGGATAAAAGTCAGTACAAAGCGCAAATGAATGATATCATCCAAATAAGTATTAAAAACGTATATCAAAGTAAGGAGGTAATTCAGAAAGAAGTAATGGGTTATAAAATTATCAATAATTTGTTAGATGGTTTTTGTACCGCTTACAATAACAAAGTAAACGGCACCGCTTCAAATTATGATGAATTATTATTGAAATTATTGCCTGAACGTTTTCAGTTTCAAAAAGACAATCTGTACGACAGACTCTTACACATTTGTCACTTTGTATCGTTATTGACAGATGGTAAAGCTTTAGAATTATACAAAACTATTCAAGCAAATAAATGAATATGAAAAAATAATTCGTAAAAAATTTTTGATTTTCATGTAAAATGCTAATTTTGTTGCGATTGTAATAATTTAACCCCAATTTAACCATGAAAAAACAATTACTATTTTTACTTAGTATATTGCTCTTTTTTTCTTTTAGTTTTGGTCAGTCAAGTGCTGGTAAGAACAAAGAAAAAGAGAATAAATCTACAAATGTTGTAGCTGTCAATAAGTCATTGACAAAAAAGCAAGCCAAGGCGGTGAGAAAAATGCACGCCAAAAATTTAGCTAATTCTCCTTTTAAAAACACACTTCAACTTTCAAAAAACGAGAGAAAAGCAATGGGCATTCCTCCTAAGAAGTACTACGAAATGGAGTATGAGTTGACAATGAATCCTGAAACAGGTAAACCTACACCTGAAAAATTAATTCAATTAAGAGAGCAATTACAAAGAGAAAGACAAGAAGCTCTTGCAAATGGAAGAACTCCAGGAGATGCTTCTGATAACAATTGGGTTGAAAGAGGGCCCAATAATGTTGGGGGAAGAGTAAGAGCCATTATGTTTGATCCTAACGATGCAATTTTTAAGAGAGTTTTTGCAGGTGGAGTAAGTGGTGGATTATGGGTAAATAATGACATCACTTTAAATACTGCTTGGACACGAGTAAATATACCTGATAACCTAGCTATTTCTTCTATAGCATACGATCCAAATAATACTAATGTTTTTTATGTAGGTACTGGTGAGTCATATGTTGGTGGAGATGTAAATGGAGATGGCGTTTGGAAATCTACAAACGCTGGTCTTACTTGGACAAAGGTATTTGGCGGTATAACTGGCCCTACATCTTTTCAATCTGCTGCACTCGTGAGAATTAATTCTCCAACGCCACTAATTAATAATTATGCGTGTTATCCAACTACAGCATTTGGTGTTTTGTTAACAGCTGATTTATCTGGGGATATTGTTTTGGCTAATGATGGTAGTGGTGGCACTTCAACTCTTGGTTGTAATGGACTCACTAATGGGGCTCAAGTTTCAGGAAAAATTGCATTAATAAGAAGAGGAAGTTGTTCTTTTATACAAAAAATAAAGAACGCTCAAGATGCTGGCGCGATTGCAGTAATAATGATGAATAACGTAGATGGAACTCCTGTGCCAATGGGTGGTATAGAGACAGATCCAATTACAATTCCATCTGTTATGATATCTAAAGCTGATGGTGATGCTTTAGAATCCGCAATAGCATCTAATACCATTAATGTGACGTTAGTTGCGCCGCTTCAAGGACAGTTTACTGGGAATTTAGTTCCGGGAATTCAACATATTAATGATATCAAAATTAGAAATAATGGAGGTGTTTCTGAAATATATGTTGCTGCGGGAGATTCGTTTTATAGTAGCGCTAATGCAACGACATTTTTAGGAGGTCCTCAATATGGATTGTATAAGTCTGTAGATGGTGGTGTAACTTGGATAGAATTAAATTTATCTTTAACAGGTAATGGTAATAAATATTGTCCAAATAATATTGAAATAGGGTCTGATAATTCTATTTGGGTATCTACAACTAATAGTGTGGTTTATGGTGATGGAGGAGGAACTATATTTCAATCAACTAATGGTGTGAATTTTGTTCTAAAAAATTACATTCAAGACGCAGGTAGAACTCAAATAGCACTTTCTGCAAATAATCCAAATAAGATTTATGTTTTGGTACAAGATGGAGCAACAGGTGAGGCGGATATTTATCTTACTACTAATTCATTTACAAATTTAAACCCAGTTTCTGAACCTGCTGGTATCCATGGTACATCAGCAACTGATTTTTGTAGAGGTCAAGCTTTTTATGATTTGATGATTGAGGTGGATCCAACTAATGACGCAATTGTTTATATAGGAGGAATAGATATTCATCGTTCAACAAATAGTGGTGCTTCATGGCAAACAATATCAAAATGGTCATCAACATTTGGAACAGGGGTTTCAGTTGTGCATGCAGATCAACACGCAATGGTATTTAGACCAGGGAATGCTAATCAAGCAATTTTTGCACATGATGGTGGTGTGAGTTATGCATCGAGCTTATCTGCTGCTCCAACTTCTACATCTGTGATTGCAACAAGGGTTAATGGTTTGAATATAACTCAATTCTATAGTTTAGGTGTTGCTCCAACTCAAGCTGTTAGTGGAATGACTTTAGCAGGAGATTATTTTGCTGCTGGTGCACAAGACAATGGTACTCAGTATTTTGCAAATGCAACAGCTAATGTAAATGGTAGTACTCAATCTCAAGGCGGTGATGGTGCTTTTACTATGTTTGACCAGGGGGCTGATAAATATTACATTTCGAATTATGTGTACAATGAAAGCATAAACATTAGACCTCTTCCAGGATCGACTGTTACATCTAGAGCATTAGATAATGATAATGATCCCAATGTTAATAACGGAGCCTTTATAGCGCCAATGGTGTTAGATTCAAATAGAGATTTACTATATTCAGATTATTCTAATGGAACAACTTTTAGAATAAGAAGATATTCTAATATAAAATCTGGAACAATAGGTAGAACAAATTTAACAAATGCTTTATTAACTGCGCCTCCTACTGCATTTGCTGTTTCGCCATACACAACTACTTCAACTACCCTTTTAGTAGGTACTCGTTTAGGTAGATTGTTAAGACTAACAACTGCAGATGTAACTCCAGTATGGGCTGATATTTCAGGACCTTCATTTGTGGGTAGTATTTCTGATGTGGAATACGGTGCATCCAATAATGAAATTTTTGTAACAATGCACAATTATAATGTAGTAAGTATTTGGTATACAAAAGATGGTGGTGCAACTTGGTTGAACAAAGAAGGTAATTTTCCAGACATTCCTGTAAAAGCAATTTTGCCAAATCCACTTAAGAACGTAGGAGGTTTTGCAACTGAAGTGATCATTGGAACTGAGTTAGGGGTTTGGTTTTGTAACAACTTTGATACAGCAACCCCAGTATGGAGACAGTCTTATAATGGTATGAGTAATGTGAAAGTTACGGATTTAGACATGAGAAATGACAATATGGTTTATGCAACAACTTACGGAAGAGGCGTATTCTCAGGAATGTTTACTAATACAACACTTTCTTCGCTTGATTTTTCTCAGTCAAATAACATTAAGATGTACCCTAATCCAGCTACTGATTTAGTTAATATTTCTATCTCAAATTACGTTGGGGATTTAAAAGTAGATTTATTTGATATCAACGGAAGATTAGTTAAGACAAAATCAGTTGATTTTTCAGGTAACTATTCTTTGGATTTAAATGGATTAACTACCGGAGTTTACATCGTTAAATTGTCAGGTTCTGAGTTGAATTATTCAGAAAAGATTGTAATTAATTAGAGTCGTTTGTTTTTATATAATAAAGAGCCAGTTGAAAAACTGGCTCTTTTGTTTTGTTTAAAAGTAGATGATTTAGATTTTCTGTTTATGGAGATGGTTTTGTAATCTCTTTTGGTTAAGTACTTATAGTTAGTTTTGATTTATTTAAGTTGACACAGTTCAAACATAAGTAAATAAAAAAACCTCTCCATTGGAGAGGTTTTTAATATGTTTGCTAAATAAGATTATTAAGCTTCAAACGGAACTACAGATACATATGATTTGTTTTCCGCTTTCTTTTGGAATTTTACAACTCCATCAACTTTAGCATGTAAAGTATGATCTTTTCCCATGTAAACATTTTCACCTGGGTTGTGCTTAGAACCTCTTTGTCTAACAATGATGTTTCCAGCAATAGCAGCTTGACCACCATAAATCTTAACGCCTAAACGTTTCGATTCTGATTCTCTACCATTCTTCGAACTACCGACACCTTTTTTGTGAGCCATGATGTTTTGGTTTTATAAGTTAATAATAATTAAACAGCTTTACCACCGTTTAATTCATCTTGTAATTTTTTTAATTCGTCCATTTTACCATCTGCAGCTAATTGTGCTTGTTGAGCCCAAGTAGTTGGATCTAAATGTTGTACTTTTGAAGTAGATGCATCTAAAATAGCTTTTACTTCTTCAGCAGATGCAGCAGCTAATTTTGCAAATGTATCAATTCCTGCAGCTACTAATGCTTCAGCAGCTTTTGGTCCAATACCTTCTACAATAGCTAAATCATCACCTTTTTTAGAAATTTTTGCTTTTGGTGCTTTCTCTTCTACAGTTTCAACTAATTTTTCAGCCTTTGGTGCTGCTTCTTTTTTAGGAGCGGCTGCTTTTTTAGTTGAACCACTTGCTAAAATCCCCTCAATTAAAATTTGAGTGAATGATTGTCTGTGACCATTTTTCTTTTTGTAACCTTTTCTTCTTTTCTTTTTGAAAACGATTACTTTATCACCTTTTAAGTGTTGTAACACTTTGGCTTCTACAGAAGCTCCTTCTACAGCTGGGGCGCCTAAAGTTACTGTTCCGTTTTCATCTAATAAAAGAACTTTGTCAAAAGAAACTTTAGTTCCTTCTTCTGAAGCTAAACGGTGAACATAAACCTTTTGGTCTTTGCTTACTTTGAATTGTTGCCCTGCTATCTCTACGATTGCGTACATAACAATGATTTTAGTTAAAAATTTTAAGGTTGCAAATATACAATAATTTCTAAACCAAACAACTATCTGTCTAATAAAATAATAGAAATTATAATTTCAGTAAATTTTCTTGAATAAAATTTCAATTTATTGTAACATTATATTGAAATTGCGTCTAATTAAAATTATATCAAACAAATTAATAACGTATGAAAAAATCTTTAATGGCTTTGGGTACTGCACTAATGCTTGGCGGAACTGCTTCTGCTCAAAAAGTAACATTCGAGGAATTTGATTTAGACAACGGATTACACGTTGTTCTTCATCAAGACAATTCTGCACCAGTGGTTATTACTTCAGTAATGTATCACGTAGGAGCTAAAGACGAACAACCTAACCGCACTGGTTTTGCTCACTTTTTTGAACACCTTTTATTTGAAGGAACAAAAAACATTGGTAAAGGGGAATGGTTTAAATTGGTTACAGCAAATGGAGGAAACAACAATGCTAATACTACAGATGACAGAACGTATTACTATGAAGTTTTCCCTTCTAACAATTTAGAATTAGCTATTTGGATGGAATCTGAAAGATTAATGCATCCTGTTATTGACCAAAAAGGTGTTGATACACAAAATGAAGTAGTTAAAGAAGAAAAAAGATTACGTGTTGACAATCAGCCTTATGGAAATTTAATTAAAGCTGTAAAAGAAAACATGTTTAAAGTACACCCATACAAATGGACAACCATTGGAGAAATGGAGCATTTAGATGCAGCTACTTTAGAAGAATTCTTAGCTTTCAACAAAAAATTCTATGTACCAAATAATGCAGTTTTAGTAATTGCAGGTCAATTTGACAAAGCACAAGCGAAAGAATGGGTTAAAAAATATTTTAGTGCTATTCCTAAAGGAGCTCCTGTAACTCGTCAAAAAGTTGAAGAAGCGCCAATTACAAAAGAATTTAAAGCAACTTGGCAAGATCCAAACATTCAAATTCCGATGTTAGTGGCTTCTTACAGAACTCCATCAATGAAAACACGTGATGCTAGAGTTTTAGATATGATTTCAGCTTACCTTTCTGATGGAAAAAGCTCTAAATTATACAAAAAGATCGTAGACGATAAAAAAATGGCATTACAAATTGGTGCTTTCAACTACAGTCAAGAAGATTATGGAATGTATTTAATCTATGGTTTACCAATGGGTGAAAATTCTACAGAATCTATCTTAAAAGAAATTGATGAGGAAATTGTTAATATGCAAACTGAATTAATTTCTGAAAAAGATTACCAAAAACTTCAAAATAAATTTGAAAGTAATTATGTAAGTAACAATGCTTCTGTTGAAGGAATTGCAGACAATTTAGCAACATATTATATGTTGTATGGTGATATCAATTTAATCAATACAGAAATTGAAATTTATCGTTCTATTACAAGAGAAGAAATTAGAGACATTGCAAAAAAATATCTAAACTCAAATCAAAGAATGATTTTAGATTATGTTCCTGCTAAAGACAAAGCTCAAAACTAAGATTTGAAGAATATGAAAAAATTTATATACATAGCAGCCAGTTTATTTTTAACAATAACTATGCAAGCACAAGATAGACCGCAACCAAAGGCAGGACCAGCTCCTACAATAAACATTAATAAACCACAAAGTTTTGTACTTAAGAATGGTTTAAAAGTTTTAGTTGTGGAAAATCACAAATTACCAAGAGTTTCTTTCAATCTTACTTTAGATAACCCGCCTTATGCAGAAGGAAGTAAAAAAGGTGTTTCGGATATTTTAAGTGGAATGTTAGGTAATGGAACAGAAACTATTACAAAAGATGTTTTTAATGAAGAAATTGATTTCTTAGGTGCTAGTATTAATTTTTATGCTTCTGGTGCATCTGGAAACGGACTTTCAAGATATTCAAAAAGAATTTTAGAGTTAATGGCAGATGGCGCATTAAATCCGTTGTTTGACAAAGCTGAATTCGAAAAAGAAAAAGAAAAAATCATCGAAGGTTTAAAAGCAGATGAAAAGAGTGTGTCAGCTATTGCTCGTAGAGTAGAAGATGTTTTAGTTTTTGGAAAGGATCATTACAGAGGTGAATATACAAGCGAAGAAACGCTAAAAAATGTGACTTTTGATGACGTTATTTTAAACTACAATACTTATTTCGTTCCAGCTAATGCTTATTTAGTAATTGTAGGAGATGTTAACTTTAAAGAAGTTAAAAAAGAAGTAGAGAGACTTTTTGGATCATGGAAAAAAGCGACTGCTCCTCAATTAACTTACACAGCTCCAAAAGACGTTCAATACAGCCAAATCAATTTTATTGATACACCAAATGCAGTACAGTCTGAAATTGCTTTAGTAAACTTGTCTAATTTAAAAATGACAGATAAAGAATATTTTTCAGTTCTTTTAGCGAACCAAATTTTAGGTGGTGGTGGTGAAGGTAGATTATTCTTAAACTTACGTGAAAAACACGGTTGGACATACGGAGCTTATTCTTCAATTGGTTCTGGGAAATATATCAGTAAATTCCGTTCAAGTGCTTCTGTTAGAAATACAGTAACAGATAGTGCAGTTGTTGAATTTTTCAATGAGTTAAAAAGAATTAAAACAGATTTAGTTTCTGAAGAAGATTTAAGAAATGCAAAAGCAAAATACGTAGGTAACTTCGTAATGCAAATTGAAAAACCATCAACTATTGCTGGATACGCTTTAAATAAAGAAACTCAAGGTTTACCAGAAGATTTTTATGAAAACTACATTAAAAATATCAACGCAGTTACTGCAGAAGATATTAAAAATGCAGCTAACAAATATTTCTTATCAGATAAAACAAGAGTGGTTATCGTAGGAAAAGCTGGGGATGTTTTACCTGGTTTAGAAGCGATGAGCAAAAGAGAAAAATTACCAATTTTCTACTTTGACAAATATGGTAATCCTACTGAAAAACCAGAAGTTAAAAAGCCTGTTCCTGCAGGAGTTACAGCTCAAACGGTTTTAAACACTTACATCAATTCAATTGGTGGAGAAAAAGCGGTTAAAAATGTAAAAACGTTAGCGGTAATGTCAGCTGGAACTGTTCAAGGAACTCCTTTAGAATTAGTAGTTAAAACAGCTCCTAAGAAAATGGGTGTAGAAATGAAAGCTATGGGAATGACCATGATGAAACAAGTGGTTAACGAAAAAGAAGCTTACATGGTACAACAAGGTCAAAGAAAAGATTTCAAAGACCAAGATTTGAAAGATATGCAAGCTGAAGCTACAACATTCAAAGAGTTAGCACTATTAACAGATAAAGATGTAACTTTAACTGGAATTGAAAACATCAATGGAGCTGATGCTTATGCAATCAAAAACGGAAAATCTACCTATTACTATGATGTAAAAACTGGATTTAAAGTAGCTGAAGCTAAAGAATTAGAGCAAGGTGGTCAAAAAATGACACAAACTACTTACTATCAAGATTACAAAGATGTAAAAGGATTGAAATTCCCATACAAAACCATCATGAATGTTGGTATCGAAATCGAATTAATTACTACTGAAGTTAAAATTAACGAAGGTGTAACTGATGCAGATTTCAAATAATAAACAAAACATGAAATTCAGAAAGCGCTCAAGAAATTGGGCGCTTTTTTTATTTCTTACTCGAAAAGTAAACGCCAACTAAAACAATTAAAGCACCTAATAATTGTATTACAGAAAGCGTTTCATTCATAAATAAATACCCTAAAATAAAAGCTACTACTGGAATAATATACGTGACCGAAGAAGCAAAAACAGGAGACGACAACTGAATTAATTTAAAGAATAAAATATTCGAAAATCCAGTTCCAACGACACCTAAAATAGCAATAAAGCCTAATGAAGTTTGCACTTTAGTTTCGTGAACAATATCAAAAAATCCCGTAAAGTATAAAACAATTAAAGCGGGGAAAAACATAATTAAGAAGTTTCCTGTGCTAATCGTTAAAGGTTTTAAATCGGATAAGTATTTTTTAATTAAGTTGACATTGATTCCGTAAAAAATAGAGGCAATTACAATTAAGATAGCGTAGTAATAGTTTTCAGTAGTGTTTTCTCCATCACCAAATAAAACCAACAAAGCACAGCCAATAAACCCAATAATAACTCCAAATACTTGACTTCGTTGCACGCTCATTCCAAAAAAGAGCAATCCTGCCAATAATGTATTTAAAGGAGTTAATGAATTTAAAATCGAACTTATAGAACCATCAATTTTTGAAAGTGCAAAAGCAAACAAAAACGCTGGAATAAATGTACCACACAAAGCCGTTAACGCAATGTATTTCCATTTATGCAAAGGAATTTGAGGAATTTGTTTAAACCCAACAATAATCAAAAACAAAGCTGCAAAAAGAATTCGTAAACTTCCTAATTGAACCGAATTTACACCTTTCAAACCCAATTGCATTAAGATGAATGAACTTCCCCAAACACAGCCTAAAAAGCCTAATAAATACCATTTTGTTGAATTGTTTTCCATAGCGCCATTTTATACGTCAAAATTCAGCCTTTATTTTGAAAATAGCACTATGAATTTTTGTAATTTTGCATAGTCTTTATTTAGAGACTTTTAATTTAACATTTGTAGGCATGAAAAATTTAAAAAATATTGGTTTAGCGCTTGTAATTGCTCTTTCTTTTGCAAGTTGTAAACAAGAAAACAAAGAAGTAGCAGTAGAAGAAACTAAAAAAGAAGCGATTTCTGAAGCAGATTTAGCTAAAATGCAGACTGCAAGTTTCACTATCGACGGAATGACTTGCGCTATGGGTTGTGCTAAAACAATCGAAAACAAATTAGCTGGTCAAGAAGGTGTTGGACAAGCAGTAGTAGATTTCGAAACTAAAATTGCAACCGTAAAATTCGATGCTGAAAAACAATCTTTAGAATCGTTAACCAAAACCATTGAAAGTGTAGCTGGTGGTGATTCCTACAAAGTAACAGAGTCGAAAAAAATGTAATAAAAAAGCCCTGAGATTATCAGGGCTTTTTTTATTTCCATTCTAATGTTTCTAAAATTCTTCGCATATCTTCTTTTAGATAATTTGCTGCCGGTAAAATGGAATCGAAATTTGGTTTTGCGTAAAAATAAACGCTTCCTACTATAAAGTTTTTGGTACTATCGGTAACGTAAAACTGAGCGTTTGTAGCTGCGTTTCCACCTACTTCATAAAACATTCCGTACACTTTTTTCTTGTCGTTAATAAAAGGCTGTTCAATAATATCATCAGCTTTCACAACATGATTGTAAGTTAATGTTTGAGCATCGCGCAATAATTTATCGATGTCGTTATTAACTGATTTGTGAGTAAGGTAAATCGTAGCTTTCATTTTTGGATAATTAATTTCAAAAGCACATGATTTATCTTTTATGTTAGCCAAATCATTTTTTTCAAAAGTAAAAGTACAATCCGAATCTAATTTAGAATATTTGGCTTTTGGATATTCCAAACTCAAATGTCCTTTTGGTTTTGGTAATGTTTCGTCTCCACAAGAAACCAATCCAAAAAACAATCCCAAACAACTTAATTTCAATATATTTTGTATCATGATTCTTATAACGTAACTTTTATTTGTTTTATTCTTCTCTTATCTACATTTTCGATGGTAAAAATAAGATTATGAAACGTTATTTTCTGTCTTTTCTTTGGGAAATTTCCAGAAATCTCGAGTAAGAAACCTGCTAAAGTTTCGGCTTCCCCTTTTTTGCTTTCAAATTCATTTTCATCCACATCAATTATTCGATAAAAATCTTTCAAGCTAATTTTTCCTTCAAACAGGAAATTTTTATCATCAATTTGAGAATAAATCAAATCTTCATCATCAAATTCATCACTAATATCCCCCACAATTTCTTCCAAAACATCTTCTAATGAAATAATTCCAGAAGTTCCTCCATATTCATCCACCACAACAGCTAAGTGGCTTTTCATTCCCTGAAAATCTTTCAATAAATCGTCTAATTTTTTATTTTCTGGAACAAAGAAAGGTTGACGAAGTAATGTTACCCAATCAAATGTTTCACTATCAATGTGTGGAATCAAATCTTTGATAAATAAAATTCCTTCAATTTGGTCGATATTTTCTTTATAAACTGGAATTCTAGAATAACCTTTTTCGACAATTTTTGGCATTATTTCTTCAAAAGTTTCTTCAATATTTAAAGCAAAAACATCAATTCTCGGACTCATTACTTGACGCACTTCAGTATTTCCAAAAGTCACAATACCTTCCAAAATTTTCTGTTCGCCATCCGTTGTATCCGATTGTGAAGTCAATTCTAACGCTTGTGAGAGTTGATTTACCGAAAAATTTCCTTTTTGTACATTCAGTTTCTTTTCAATAAAAAGAATACCATTTCGCATCGGAACACTAATTGGCGATAAAACATTATTTAAAATCGAAATAGGAATTACCACTTTTTGGGAAAAATCCATATTATTTCGATTGGCATAAATTTTAGGTAAAACTTCTCCAAAAAGCAAAATGAAAAACGTCACCACTACAACTTCTAAAACAAATCGCAAAACAGAAGATTCAATTCCGTTAAATAATCGGCCACTAAAAGAAGAGAAAATGATAACAATGGCGATATTCACAAAATTATTGGCCACCAAAATTGTAGCTAGTAATTTCTTAGGTTTTTCTAATAATCTGGAAATAAGAGTTCCTTTGTTGAAATCTTTATTTAGAATTTCATCTACATCTTTTTGAGATAAAGAAAAAAGAGCTACTTCAGAACCAGAAATAAAGGCAGAACAAGCGAGCAATATAACAATTGCTACTATTCCGAAAAGGAATTCAAAATCTATCGTGTGAAGTAAACTGGCAGGATCAGGATCCAAATTAAATTAATTTAGTTAAACATTAAAATCATCTGGTGCGCTACCTGTTGGTAAAGAAGATTTACTTAAGTCTGTATCTTTCTTAGTCGTTAAGAAAGTAAATTCGGTCACCTGAATTTCAGTAGTATATTTTGTTGCACCATCTTCAGCTTGCCATTGACGCGATTTAATTCGTCCTTCAATGTAAATTTTATCTCCTTTTGAAAGATATTTTTCACAGATTTCGGCTGCCTTATTACGAACGACAATGTTGTGCCATTCTGTAGAGGTTATTTTTTCTCCAGTAGTTTTATTGATATATACTTCGTTTGTCGCTAATGGAAAACGTCCGATGCAATTGCCTCCTTCGAAGTAATGCATTTTTACTTCATCACCTAGGTGACCTATCAATATTACCTTGTTTAATGTTCCGTTCATGGCTTGTAAATGTATTAGGGTTAATCAAAAATAGTAATTTAATGCGAATTAAAATAATTTGAAACCATAAAATTATGAATTACAATTGGAAAAGGTAATTTTTCTATTGCTGTAAAAGGTTTTGAATCAGGTAATTTCGAAGCAAAACGAAGTTCGAAAAAACGAATATGCAAATGCTGGTGCGATAATTTATGAAGCGTGATTTCGTTTTGTAAAATCAAAATTTCTGAAGGTTTTTGATTGTAGAATTGCATTTTTGAAATCTGATCAATTGCATCTTTTTCAGACAATAAAAAGTCAGTTTCTAAAAGGGGAAACTCATATAAATTTTCCCAAATTCCTTTTCCTTCGCGTTTTTGCACAATATAATTGGAATCCGAATCTTTCAAAATTAAATAATTTAAATAGCGATTCGTTACTTTTGTTTTCTTAGACTTTACCGGTAATTCTGAAACTTTTTTATGTTGAAGAGCCGCACAACTCGAATTTAAAACACAAGAATTACAATCCGGATTTTTTGGAACACATTGCAGCGCACCAAATTCCATAATCGCCTGATTAAATACTGCAGGATTCTTCTTATCTAAAACTTCTTGCGCTAATTGTTGGAATTCTGTTTTAGTTTTTGGCAAAGAAATATCGCTATCTACATTAAAATAACGACTCAAAACTCTGAAAACATTACCATCTAAAACCGCAACAGGTTCGTTGTACGAAAAAGAAGCAATAGCAGCAGCGGTATATTCACCAACTCCTTTTAGCTTCAATAATTCTTTATATGAAGGTGGAAATTCTCCGTTTAATTCAAAAGCGATTTGTTTTGCTGTAGCATGTAAGTTTCTGGCTCTGGAATAATAACCTAGGCCTTGCCATAATTTTAAAACTTGTTCTTCATCGGCATTTGCTAGGTCAAAAATTGTTGGAAAAGCATCAGTAAAAGACAAAAAATAAGGCAAACCTTGTGCCACACGCGTCTGTTGAAGCATAATTTCTGAGAGCCAAATCGGGTATGGATTTGTCGTGTTTCGCCATGGTAAATCGCGCTTGTTCTGTAAATACCAATGAATTAAAGAGTTAGAAAATTCCATGATTTTTTATAAGGCAACAAAAATAAATCTTTAGTAATTAAAATTTAATCAATTAACGTTGAATTATTGTTTTTTTAATTCTTATATTTGCAAACTCAAAAAAATACACAAAATATAAATACGAAAGAAAATGACGAAAGCAGATATCGTAGCGAAAATTTCAGAGAAATTAGGACTTGAAAAAGGAGATGTTCAAGCAACAGTTGAGACTTTTATGGAAGAAGTGAAAAACTCGTTAGAAACTGGTGACAATGTTTATTTAAGAGGTTTTGGAAGTTTTATCATCAAAACTAGAGCTGAAAAAACAGGAAGAAACATTTCTAAAAACACTACAATTAAAATCCCTGCACACAACATTCCTGCATTTAAACCTGCTAAAGTGTTTGTAGAAAGCGTTAAAGAAAAAACAGAAGTTACAGTATAAAAACTATTTATTAATCTAAACACCAACATGTTATGCCAAGTGGTAAAAAAAGAAAAAGACATAAGGTAGCAACTCACAAACGTAAGAAAAGAGCGAGAGCAAACCGTCATAAAAAGAAAAAGTAGTTTAAAACTACTTTTTTCTTTTTTAGAAAAAAAAGTTCATTGAAATTAATCAATTTAACATTGATTATCGGGAAAAATCCTGTAAAATTATTATTTAATCCATCCTTACAATTAGCCATAAGCCTTAAGCTTTAAGCTGTATGCGTTTTACGCCTATTGCTTATTACTTATTGCCTATTGCCGAAAAGTTCGGATAAAAATGTACTGCATGAACAAAGAGTTAATTATTCGATCAGGTTCAGACGCTGTAGATTTTGCCTTATTAAAAGATGGAAAACTAATTGAATTACACAAAGAAGAAGAAAAGCAAAGCAATTTTGCGGTAGGTGATATTTTTATTGCCAAAATCCGTAAACCCGTTGCTGGCTTAAATGCCGCATTTGTGAATTTAGGTCATGAGAAAGATGCTTTTTTGCATTATCACGACTTAGGTCCAAATCTTCCTTCTTTAATGAAATTCATTAAACTTGTAAGCGCAGGTAAAATAAAAGATTATTCACTCAAAAATTTTCCTTTTGAAGCTGAAATCAACAAAGATGGGACTATAACAGATATCTTAAGTCCAAATCAGTCGATTTTAGTTCAAGTAGTAAAAGAACCAATCTCTACAAAAGGTCCCAGAATTAGTTCTGAGATTTCTTTAGCGGGAAGATACGTGGTTTTAGTTCCTTTTTCGGACCGAGTTTCTGTTTCACAAAAAATAGAATCAAGAGAAGAAAAAGACCGATTAAAACGACTGGTTCAATCTATTAAACCAAAAGGATTCGGCGTTATTGTGCGAACAGTAGCCGAAGGCAAAAAAGTAGCCGAACTTGATAAAGATCTACAAACACTCCTTGAAAGATGGATGTCGATGAGCAGACGTTTACAAACAGCGCCTCATCCGTCAAAAGTCTTAGGAGAATTAAACAAAGCTTCCTCTATATTAAGAGATGTATTTAACGATACGTTTTCTTGTATACATGTAGATGACGAAGATTTGTATTTAGAAACGAAGGAGTATTTGCAAGAAATAGCTCCCGATAAAGTGTCTATCGTAAAACACTATCAGTCAAAAGACTTGCCTCTTTTTGAGAAATACAATATTGAACGACAAATAAAAACGTCTTTTGGAAAAACAGTTTCCATGAGCAAAGGTGCTTATTTAATTATTGAACATACCGAAGCTTTACACGTTATCGACGTGAACAGTGGAAATCGTTCAAGTAAAGCAACTAGCCAAGAAGATACTGCTCTAGAAGTTAATATGATTGCTGCAGCTGAAATTGCACGTCAGTTACGACTTAGAGACATGGGCGGAATTATTGTGGTGGATTTCATTGATATGCAAAATCCAGAAAACCGCAAAGTATTGTACGACTTCTTAAGAGAAGAAATGAGTGACGATAAGGCCAAGCATAAAATCTTGCCTCCTAGCAAATTTGGATTGATTCAAATTACTAGACAAAGAGTTAGACCAGAAGTTAATATTAAAACAAGAGAAGAAGACCCTAACAATGAAAACGGGGAAATTGAAGCTCCAATTTTAATCATCGACAAAATAGCGTCTGACCTTGAACGCATTATAAAAGACCATAAAAAAGTTGTACTTAACGTGCATCCGTTTGTGGCAGCATACCTTACAAAAGGTTTTCCATCATTACGTTCGAAATGGTTTTTCGAATATAAGAAATGGGTGAAAATTATACCTCGTGACGCTTACACGTATCTAGAATATCACTTCCTTGATAAAGAAGGAAATGAAATTATAGTAAAATAATATGGGATGTATCCTATAAAAATAAAAAACCGCTACTCGAAAGAATAGCGGTTTTTTTGTTTTTATTCACTCTCAAATTGCACTTTTCTTCTGATTTCGTTACCAAATTCATCTACTACGGTAATGATATGAAATCCTGTTGTAGCAAAAATAGGTTTCTCATGAAAGGTTTTTGTGGTTCCTACATATTTATCGTCTAAATACCAGAATAACTCCGCGTCTGAATTAGAATGTGCTACTTTGATGATGGCGGGCTGCACTTTACTTTCAAAATCTTTCGTCAGTATGATTTTGGTATTGGCTTTTGGATAGATAAAATCCATGCGTTTGTCTTGCAAAGCATCTACACAATCACTTCTGAATGGTGGTAAATTCTGATAACTTACATTTTTACTTTTATAATACCATTCCATAACCGGTGGTAGAACAAACCAAGATTTGGTTATCATTTCATCAACACTTTCACAATTACTATTGACTCTAAATTGCTGATTTTTAACTAAATGAATAATTTTATGATACGGACAATTGTTTGTTTTTTTAGCTGTCTTTGGAATCCATTGTTTTGTTTTCGGGCAATGGTCTTGTGCTAGATAACCCGAAAGCTCACAAACTTCAACAGGATCTAAATCGTTATAAGGCATTTCAAACCATTTCGATTTTGGTAATAATCTGAAAACGTCAAATAAAATCGGAGCTGCACTATCAACTCCAGTTAATAATGGTCTTCCTTCACCTGTGGCATTTCCTACCCAAATTCCCACTACATAATCTTTGGTAACCCCAATTGCCCAAGCATCTCTGCTTCCAAAACTTGTTCCTGTTTTCCATGCGATTTCTAATGAAGAATCGTAGAATTTCCAAGCTTCATCACCTTCTGGTCGGTTAACTTCTTTCATCGCATTAAACGTTTGCCAAATAGCGCCAGCACCAAAAATGTTTTTCTGACGTGAACTACTTCCAAAATCGGGTTGAAAATCGGCATTGTAATTTAGATTTAGCATTTCATTCTTACGATATTTGGAATCGTTTTGATTAAAATACGTTAACGTGGACGACATATAAGCATACGCTTTACATAAATCCCACAAATTGGATTCGGCACCACCTAAAATTAACGATAAACCATAATTAGAAGGTTGTCGGTTAACATTTCGCAACTTCAATTGTTGTAATTTTTCATAAAACTGATTCACTGAATAATCTTGTAACATCAAAACCGACGGAATGTTCAACGAACGCGCCAAAGCTCTACTCGCAGGAACCGCACCATCATAAGTTAAATTAAAATTTTGAGGCGAGTAACCTGAAATTTGGGTAGGAACATCGGGAACCAAAGTTTGCGGCAAAATATAGCCATCATTCAACATAGCTGCGTACAAATACGGTTTCAAAATACTTCCTGTACTTCTTGGCGCTTCAATAATATCGACATCTTTTTGATGCTCTTTATCGGTAGGACTATTACCAACATAAGTAATTACGTTACGCGTTTTTACATCCACCACCAAAACAGAAATATTATAGACTTGATTTTGCTTGTAATAGTTATAATATTGTTTTACGATTTCGTTGGTGCGTTCTTGCAAATCCAATTGAATGGTGGTTTTTATTTTTTCCGCTGGATGTTCTTTCGCTACTTTTTGAACCAAATGAGGCGCGATTTGTGGCACATCAAACGGTTTTTGAGGCAAACTTTCTTGCAATGATAATTCGTAAGTTGCTTTATCAATGACTTTATCATTGTACAATTTCTTTAGTAATCGATTACGTTTCCCTAATAATCGTTCTTGATTTTTTCCGGGATAAATTAAACTTGGCGCATTGGGTAAAACTGCTAAAGTAGCAGCTTCCGCCCATGACAATTGATGCGGTTGCAATCCAAAATATTTCCAAGATGCCATTTCTAAACCTACCACATTACTTCCAAAAGGCGCATGAGCACAATATAATTCTAAAATTTTATCTTTCGAATGACGAAATTCTAATCGAGTTGCAAGAATCATTTCGATTCCTTTTTCAAAATAGGAACGCGATTTTCCTTTTCGGTGCAAACGAATCACTTGTTGGGTTAATGTACTTCCACCACGAACGACGCGATTTGCTTTTCGATTTTGTTTAAAAGCGTGATACATGGAAATTGGGTTGAATCCAAAATGTTTATAAAAATACTGGTCTTCAAAAGCAACTATACATTTCTGAAATTTATGCGGCACACTATCACTTTCCGGAAAACGCCATTGACCATCGGAAGCGATTTTAGCTCCTAAAAGTTGCCCATCTTGACTTTCAATTACAGTGGAATAGTTGTTTTCGAAAAGTTGTCTTGGGAGTGAGAAATAGTAAACTACCACAAGCAATAAGCTTATGGCAGTTTTAATTTTATTATTTCTAATTTTAGTTTTTAATCGAGTAAACCAACTTACTCTTTCACTATTTGTACCCATTGTCCTTTGGTTCTTGCCAAATAATTATTGTCGTACATAGCTTCACATTGCACTCCTGGGAAATAATATTTTCCTAAGTAAGTTGCATTTAATAGCATCGTAAACGTTTTGGTTTCACCCGCTCTGATTCCGAAATAGAATTGTGTTCTATCATCGCGAATGTCAATGTAATCGGCTTTGTTTTCTGCATAACTTCCAAAAGCGGTATAACGTGAATTCATAATTTCAAATCCAGATGGAACAATTTGCGAAAGAGCTACATTCTCTAATGTTTCATCTGATTGATTTTTAATAGTTACTTGCGCCACGATTTCAGTTCCTTGTTTAACCGAACTTAAATTTAAAACAGTTCCTTTTCTATCTTTATAAACTACCGAGGTTGAGAAGTTTTTCTGAATTTCTTTTTCTTGTCCTACAGGTAAAATACCACTATTTAACACACGAACATAAAGTGTTCCGCTGTTTTTATTTTGAATCGTTACCGAATTAGAACCGTATTTCGCCACTAAATTTCTATCTACAAATACTTTTTTAGAACTAACCGTTTCTGATTTTCCAGCTATAGAATACGTCATATTCACACCTTTTCCACCATTTTTAAGCGCGAATTTTGACATAGCATACAATCCAAAAGCGGTAGTTTGAGTACTCATATAACGATTTGACGATAAATCTTTCGCTAATTTGTTTGCCATTTCATACGCTTTCGTTTTGTTATCTACCAAAATGTAGGTTTCTAAAACCATAGCTCGATTTCTTTCTTCCGAACCATAGTAATAATCTGCATATCGTTTATCTTCTTGCGTAGTTGTTGTTCCTATCAAAGATAACGCGGCTTTCTTTTGACCTGCTAAAGCATAAGCTGCTGCTAATCGCAATTTAGATTCGTTTGAGATTCCAGTGGTTTCTCTTAATCTGTTCATTGAACCCATATCGGCTGAACCTGCTAATGCTAAAGTGTATAAACGATACGCTTGTGCAAAATCGTTACGATACTGTGCGTTGAATCGCCATTTTTTAGCCTCGGATTGTTGGAACGAAATCCATTTATTTTTAAATCCGATTGGTAAAACATAACCTTTTTTCTCGGCTTCAATTAAGAAATGTCCCGCATAAGAAGTTGCCCAATCATCTACATAATTATTTCCTTGCCAATAACTTAATCCGCCATTTGATAATTGGAAATTACCTAGTTTTTGAATTCCAGCATTGATATTTCGCTGAATTTCTGCTTTTTTGTTCGCATCAACATCCATAATATCCGCCAAATACAATTGTGGAAATATAGCCGAAGTCGTTTGCTCCACGCAACCATGAGGATACTGAATCAAATAACTCAATCGTCCATTGAAATTAATGGTTGGGAAAGACGAAACTTCTAATCTTGCTTTATTACTTCCTGCAACTCCAAATGTTTTCCAATTGATTGTTTTGGAACCTTTTGCCGGAATTACCATGTCCACATAGTCATTGGTAATTGGATTTGGATTCGTAATGTCAACTTCCACTGCATAGGTCGATTTTTCTTTTCCTGATGTGGCAATAACTTCAATTTTTCCAATTCCTGTTGCACTTCCAACTTCTAAATTAAAGTAGACTACTTTTTCATCTGGCGAACTGAAACTTACATTTTGAGTTGTATTCCCAATGATTCGTACTCCATTATTTGTTTTTAATTGTACATTAACATTTTTCACTTGGCTTTCCATTGCGAAAACGGTTACTGGCAACATAATTCTTTCGTTTGGAGAAATTTTTCTTGGCACTGAAGCTAAAACCATAACAGGTTTTCTAACAAACGAAGTTTTTTCTACACTTCCGTAAGCACTAGTTTTAGCATCACCTGCAACAACCATTGTTCGCACCGAACCAACATAATTTGGTAAGGTAATCGTATGTGATTTGGTTTGTCCTTTTTCCAATTTGAATGGTCCTAAATAAATGACAACTGGTTTAAATCTATTGGCTTTTTTGGCATTTCCGCCTGCTAAATCTTGGTCACCACCAATACTAAAAATCTGGTTGATTTTTCCACCATAAGCACCAATTACATCATCGTAAACATCCCAAGTTTTTACGCCAAGTGCTTGTCTGGAATAGAATTTTTCCCATGCATTTGGTGTTTTAAATCGGGTTAAATCTAATAAACCATCATCTACAATTGCAATGGTGTAGGTCATTTCTTTGCCTGATTTTTCACTAACTTTTACAATAGTTTTTTGCTCAGGTTTTAATACCGCAGGAATAGACACTTCTGGCTCTAAAACGGTATTTTTATTAATAACTTCCACAGGCAAAATTCCGTACATTCTAATTGGCGTGTCATTTATCGTAGAAGCATGTGGTTTTAACAACGAGATATGGAAATACACATTTGGCGCCATATCACCCGTGATAGGAACTTCAACTTGCGTTTCGCCTTTTTTAGTGGTTGCCCAAAGTGTTTTAATAACTTTCGAACCGTTTTCAATTGAAATTAAAGCTCTTCCGCCTTCACTTGACGGGAAAGAAACGATAGCATTTTCTCCAACATTGTATTTTTCTTTGTTGGTTGTAAATACCAGCATATTTGCTGTTTCGCTGCTTCCTTGACGCGATTTTCCTGACCAATATGGCCAATCGATATAAGACGTTAAACTTGTTGCATGACCATCATAAGTATCTTCTACTCGAATTAAATATCTTCCCCAATCTGCTTCTGGAATTTTAAATTGAACACTTGCTTTTCCTGAGGCATCAGTTGAAACCACATAATTTCTGTAAGCTGTTGTTACTTCCGAAGAATTGTATTGTGATAAATCATCTCCATCAGAATTCCACCACCAACGCCATTCTACTTTATATACACGAACCGTTAAATTTCTAACTGATTTTGGTTTACCCAATTCATCTAAAGTCACGATATCATAGCGATTTACTTTATCAGTTTCTAATAAACCGTATTTGTTTGGTTCTGGAGCTTTTATTCCAACGTAAGTTTTATACGGAGAATACGTTGCTGTAGCTACATCAGTACTAAAATCACCACCATTTTCGAAGGCTTTTGTTTGGAAAACCATTTTCAATTTTCCTGGTGCTTGACTTATGATTTTAGGTTGAATCGCAACTTTAGCTTTTCCTAAATCATTAACTTTTCCTGAAAAAACGTTTACTTCTTCGGTATAAAATTTACGCACTTCATCATCAAAATCATATTTCTCATACTTTTTGAAAACAGTTTGTTGTTCCAAGAATTTAGCTTGCATTTCTACTTTCAGGTTTTTCGCAACCGCTCCATGCAACCAAGCTACTTCAACTTCGCCACCGTTTAATCTATTGCCCGAAAGTTGTTTGTCAGCAAAACTATTTTTAATTTTTAAACGGTTTGGCTTGATGGTTTCAATCTTGATGCTTTTGTAAAAATGTACCCCACCTACAGAAATTTTAACTTCCCAATTTCCTGTTGGATCATTATCTTTTGTAGCTAATTTGAATTTGTAATGATTCCAGCCATTATACTTTTGAACCATTTGGTAACGCATTTTTCCTTGCGGATCGCTTAACTTAAAAGTAATTGGGTGCGATTTTTCTAATTTGCTTTCCACATCATTCAACATGAAAGCCAAATGCAAAGTATCGCCTGGACGCCAAACACCTCTTTCTCCATAAATAAATCCCTTTAAGCCTTTTTGTAATTCTTCGCCACCGACATCAAAATTACTAACAGACAATGATTGTCCTTCATCTAATTTCACATAAGTTGTGTTTTTGTCTTTGGTAACAATCGCAAAAAAGGCATATTTTTTCAACTCGGTTTTTGCTATTCCTTCACTATCGGTTGTGATAGTTCCTAAGAGTTGTTGTTGAAAATTATACAATTCAATTTTTGCAGATGCAACCGGCTGCGTTGAAACAATATTGTTCACGGCAAAAACATACGAACCGTTTCCGCCACGTTTTGCAATAACTCCTAAATCGGAAGCAATAACATTCGTAAAAATAGTGTTGTTATAATAATATGAATCGGTACATGGATCTTCTCTTTCGTACCAATCATAACCTTCGTAATAGTAATCGTCGTAATAATCTTGACTACTTCTTACTTCATCGTCTTGTTCTTCCTCTTCTTCATTTCCTTCATCAACGTAAGCCGAAGTACATTTGTAAAGCGAATATTTACGTTTATACGATATTTCAACGCGATAAATAGCGCCCGGATTTGGTGTGATTATTTTAGATAAATCAATTGCGTATGCATTCCATTTGCTGGAATTTTGCAATTTATTTTTATTTAACGCAATGGTTTTTTTAACAATAGGTTGAGCTACTTTTCTTAGATTTTGACTTCCGTTTAACTCGTTATCTTGCAGGAATTGAAGAATGTTGTCTTTGTAAATTTGATACACTTTTACATCAACTGCGCTCAGATTTACCGATTCAAAATTAATTTTCAAGTTGTTTGAACTTGGTAAAATCGTTCCGCTTTTTATGAAACGAACTCCAGGTTTTACTTGTTCGAACGTAACTTTTTTGGAAAAATTTTGTTTCATTTTGAAGCCGTCTTCGCTTTCAATTCCTTGAAAAACTTCTACTAAAAGTTCGCCTTTTAAAGGTTCGTTGAAAAACACTTTCAATAAATTTCCTGCTGTTGCAAAACGTAAATTAAGAGCCGATTCAACTTGCACTAAACCAGAAAAATCTTGATCTCTGTTTAATGGGTCAGAAAAGTTTAATAATAAGACTAGATTGTTGTCTTTCTCAACTTCAGCCGAAACTATTTTAAAATTACTTTTTCCAGGAATATCGTAGAGCATTTCGCCTTTTTGGTCGATATCAAAAGGAGTTCCATCCCATGAAATTTTAATTTTAGTGTCTTCGACTTCTCTTTTAATGCTATCGATTACAAATTTGTATTCTTTTTTGTTGCTTAACTCTTTGACAAACTTAATTTTTACCGCTTTATCTTCTTGATTAACAGAAATAAGTTTTTTAGCAGTTTCAAAATCCAAATCATCGCTCGATGTGATTACTCCGTTTAAATATTGGTAGTCTTTGCTATACGATTGTAAGTCATTAGTCGTTACCATAAAATCTTGCTTTATGGTTTTAATTGTGAATTTGAAATCTTTTAATTTGCTAGGAACATTCGTTAATTCCGACAAATGAAGCGTAACTTGATATTCTTTGTTCTGGTCTAATTTTTTTTCTGGAATAAACGCGATGGTGTTATTAGAAAGCGCTACTACTTTTCCATCTACACTTGGGCTAATAGTAAACAAATTCTCATCTAACTCTTCGTTGGCTGTCCATTCTTTTTTATCAAATGCTAAAACCACTCTAATGTCGCTATTTGCCGAGACCAATCCTGAACTAAAGTTGAGGATATACGCTTTGAAAAGAGAGAAATCAGAATTGAAATCTTTAGCGCTTTTAGAGCACGACAAAGCTACAATCAATACAAATATCAATTGTAAAAAACGAGTTGTTTTCATTTGGAAGGAGATTAGAGAGTTAGTTTGTTTTTGTTCTCAATTTAGCAACAACAAAAACCGTGCAAATTCTTACGTAAAGATAAAAAAATTTTTAAATAAAATACTTACAAAAATTTATCTCTTATTTTTAAAAAAAGCCTTCATCAAATCACCACATTCTTTTTCTAAAACACCAGAAATTACTTGGGTTTTCGGGTGTAGTTGAGTTCCCATTTTTTGAAATCCACGATTTTCATCGGAAGCACCAAAAACAATTTTAGAAATTTGGGACCAATACAAAGCACCCGCACACATTTGGCAAGGTTCTAACGTTACGTACAAAGTACAATCTTTTAAATATTTTCCGCCTATGAAATTCGCAGCACTGGTTATGGCTTGCATTTCGGCATGAGCGGTTACATCATGAAGCAATTCGGTCAAGTTATGCGTGCGAGCAATTACTTTATTATCGATAACAATAACAGCTCCTACAGGAATTTCGCCTTTTTCAAAAGCAAATTCCGCTTCCTGTAAGGCTTTCTTCATAAAAAAGGCGTCGGTAAAAATATTCTCCATAAGTACAAAAATACGATAACCAATTCTTACTTTTGTGCTGTGATGGAAAATTTGCTTTCAAAAATTAACAATCCTACCGATTTAAGGAAACTTCCTGAAAATCAACTACCTCAATTAGCCAAAGAATTGAGAGACTTTATCATTGATATTGTTTCGAAGAAAGAAGGGCATTTGGGAGCTAGTTTGGGTGTTGTAGAATTAACGATTGCACTTCATTATGTTTTCAATACACCTGAGGATTTGTTGGTTTGGGATGTGGGTCATCAAGCTTACGGACATAAAATCCTAACTGAAAGACGCGATATTTTTCATACAAACAGAGAATTGAACGGAATTTCAGGTTTTCCAAAGCGAAGTGAAAGTATTTATGATACGTTTGGTGTTGGACATTCCTCGACTTCGATTTCTGCAGCTTTAGGAATGGCATTGGCTTCGCAATTAAAAGGAGAAGTTGATAAACAACACATTGCAGTTATTGGTGATGCTTCAATTGCAAGCGGAATGGCTTTTGAAGGTTTGAATCATGCTGGAGTTACTGATGCGAATTTATTAGTAATATTAAACGATAACGCTATTGGAATTGACCCGAGTATTGGTGCGTTGAAAAATTATTTGACGGCAGTTAAAGAAGGCAAAAATCCGAAACAAAATAACATCATCAAATCCTTGAATTTTGATTATTCGGGACCAATAGATGGGCATGATTTACCAAAATTGATTTCGGAATTAGAACGATTAAAATCAGTTAAAGGTCCGAAATTCTTGCATGTTATAACTACCAAAGGCAAAGGATTACAATTAGCCGAAGAAGACCAAGTAAAATATCACGCTCCGGGAAAATTCGATGCCGAAACAGGCAAAATCCATCCAAAAGACGAATCGCATTTACCGCCCAAATTTCAAGATGTTTTTGGACACACATTAGTGGAATTAGCTAATCAAAACGGGAAAATCATTGGAATAACGCCGGCAATGCCTACAGGAAGTTCAATGACTTACATGATGGAAGCTTTTCCAAAACGAGCTTTTGACGTTGGAATTGCAGAACAACACGCCGTTACTTTAGCTGCAGGAATGGCTACGCAAGGAATGGTTGTTTTTTGTAATATTTATTCAACTTTTTTACAACGTGCTTATGATCAAGTAATTCATGATGTTGCTTTACAAAATTTACCTGTTATTTTTTGTTTGGACAGAGCAGGATTGGTTGGTGAAGATGGTGCAACTCACCACGGTGTTTTTGATATTGCTTATTTGAATTGTATTCCGAACTTAATCATCGCATCTCCAAAAGACGAAATGGAGTTACGAAATATAATGTTTACCGCTTCAGAAGGATTGAATCATCCCATTGCCATTCGTTATCCGAGAGGAAGAGGTGAAAATCTGAATTGGGAACAACCTTTTGAGAAAATGAAAATCGGAAAGATAAGAGAACTTCAAAAAGGAAATAAAGTTGCTGTTTTATCCACTGGAACCATTGGAGATAATGTAACGAAAGTTTTGACCGAAGTAGAAAATTCAGCATTATTTTCACATTATCATTTTCCTTTTATAAAACCATTAGATGTAGATGCTGTAAAATCTATTATTAATTCTCACGACCACATTATTACTATTGAAGACGGAGTGATTACTGGTGGTTTTGGAGAACAAATCAGTGCAATTATTGCGACAAATAATTTAAATAAATCAATAATCAATCTTGGAATTCCTGATTCATTCATAGAGCATGGAACAGTTTTTGAATTACAACAACTTTGCAAAATCGACGTTAATCATTTAAAACAATTATTTAATACTTATTCAGATGTTTAAAAAAGCCTACCTTTTTGGACTATTTTTTATTTGCTTACAATCTTCAGCACAAATTATTAGAACACAATTACTAGACTCAACATCAAATTGGTCAAAAGAAAATATTGTCGGATTAGATATTTCGCAAATAACTTTTGTGAATTGGAATGCTGGAGGGAATAATTCTGTTTCAGGTTTATTAAAAGGGCAATTTATTAGAACATACACAAATAAAAATTTAGTTTGGAAAAACGAATTGATTGCTCGATACGGAATTAACAAGCAAGAAAAACAAGATGTTAGGAAAACTGACGATCAATTCCAATTAAACTCAACATTTGGTTTTAGAACAGATACAATTTCTAACTGGTATTACGCTGGAAAATTTAATTTTAATACACAGTTTGCTAATGGTTACGCCTATCCAAATACTGATTTAGCAATTTCGAAACCATTTGCACCCGCTTATGCATTTTTAGGTATTGGAGCCGAATATTCGAGAAAAGATTTGAATCTGAACTTGTATCTTTCTCCTTTAACGCAAAAGACAACTATGGTTTTTGATCAAAGATTGGCCAATCAAGGTGCTTTTGGGGTTGAAAAAGCAATTTATGATGAATTCGGAAATTTAGTAAGAGAAGGTAAAAATGTTAGAAATGAAACGGGTATCTTGGTTACCAATCAGTGGAAAAAAGAAGTGTTTAAAAACATCAATTTTGAGCACAGAATTGCTTTGTATACAGATTATATAAATAATTTTGGAAATATAGATGTAGATTGGCAATTGCAATTGGATATGACAGTAAATCAGTATGTTAAAGCTAATATTGGAACACATATTGTTTATGATGATGATATTAAATCGAAAGAAGAAGAAAGTGGTGTTCAAGTTATTAAAGGACCTAAGGTTCAGTTAAAACAATTACTTGGAGTAGGAGTGGTTTATCAGTTTTAATGAAATTATTTTCTTTTTTGTTTGATTTATATATACGAATATCTATATTTGCACTCCAATTGTCGCGGGTATGGTGAAATTGGTAGACACGCCAGACTTAGGATCTGGTGCCGCAAGGTGTGAAGGTTCGAGTCCTTTTACCCGCACAAAAAGCTCTAACGAAAGTTGGAGCTTTTTTATTTTAAAATAACTACTTTTATTTAAAATTAAAACAAATCATTTGAACTCAAAATACGATATCATTATTATTGGCGGTGGCGCTGCCGGATTTTTCACTGCAATCAACATTGTAGAGAAAAGCCCAAACTTAAAAGTGGCTATTCTTGAAAGAGGAAAAAGTGTTTTAGAAAAAGTACGCATTTCTGGTGGTGGAAGATGTAATGTTACACACGCGTGTTTTGTGCCAAATGATTTAGTGAAATTTTATCCTCGCGGTGAACGCGAATTAAAAGGACCATTTAACCAGTTTTGTTCAGGTGATACGATTGAATGGTTCGAAAAACATGGAGTAGAACTTAAAATTGAAGATGATGGAAGAATGTTCCCCGTTTCCAATTCTTCTCAAACGATAATCGATTGTTTTCAGGAAGCAGTTAAAAAGCTAAAAATTGATGTTCTAACTAATCACAGTGTTCAAGAATTGTACAAAACCGAAACCCATTGGAAAGTAACTACAACGCAAGAAGTTTTTACTTGTGAGAAAATCGTAATGGCTTCCGGAAGTAATCCTAAAATTTGGGAATTGTTGCAAAATTTGGGTCATTCAATTATAGAACCCGTTCCGTCTTTGTTTACGTTTAACATCAAAGATCCTCGAATCAAAGATTTAATGGGGCTTTCTGCGATTGCTTCTGTAAAGGTTAAGAAATCCAAATTAGAAGCGTCTGGACCTTTGTTGATTACGCATTGGGGAATGAGCGGTCCAGGAATTTTGAGACTTTCGGCTTGGGGAGCAAGAGAATTAGCTGAGAAAAAATATCAGTTTGCTATTCAAGTCAATTGGTTAAACGAAACTACTTTTGAAGAAACGCTTGATTTGTTGAAAGACATCAAAGATGAAAATGCTAAAAAATTAGTTTCAAAATACGCACATTTCGAATTACCAAAACGCCTTTGGGAAAACCTCGTAAAAGCAGCAGGAATTTCAGAGGAAACCAAATGGGCAGATATAAATAAAAAACAATTGAATTCGTTAATTGAACAACTTACGAATGGCGAATTTCACGTTAACGGAAAAAGTACTTTTAAAGAAGAATTCGTTACTGCTGGCGGAATCGATTTAAAAGAAGTTAATTTCAAAACCATGGAAAGCAAAATTTTACCAAACGTTTATTTTGCAGGCGAAATTTTAAATATCGATGCTATTACAGGTGGATTCAACTTCCAAAATGCTTGGACAGGCGGATTTATTGTAGCTGAAAATATCGTTAAATAATATTTTAATTAACGATTCAGCCAAAAAATGCTACCTGTTAAAATCGTTGCAAAACCAACCCAAGCTAAATACGGAATCAATAAATAAGAAGCTCTTTTGTCTATTTGTTTGAAAATAAGATAGGTTTCATAAATGATTAACCAAAGCAAAATAATTTCGATTAAAGCCAATAAAATATTGTTCAAACCAAAGAATAAATACGACCACAAAGCGTTCAAAAGTAGCTGAACAGTAAAAAACAATAATCCTTTTTTCACCAATTCTTTGTTCGATTCTAATTTATTCCAAACCATTCCTGCAGCAATTCCCATCATAATGAAAAGCATTGTCCAAACCGGTGCAAAAACCCAATTTGGCGGATTAAAACTAGGCTTTTTGATTTCTGGATACCAAGTAGTGATGCTTGATTGCGTAACGTTGCTCGACAAGTAACCAACAGCTAAACAGATGGCAACGCAGTATATAATTTTAAGATATTTGTTCATGTTTTCAATTTTATAGGCAAATTAACGAAATATCAAGGGAACAAATCAATCAAAATCGGTATTTTTGTCAAAATTTTAAGCTATGCTTACCGAAAAAGATTTTATCGCAACCTCATATAATTCTATTGAATCCGCTAGTTTCGAATGGAGCGCGCCTAGTAATATAGCCTTGGTAAAATATTGGGGCAAGAAAGAAAATCAAATTCCAGCGAATCCTTCAATAAGTTTTACGTTAAACAATTGTAAAACGATTACGAAATTAGAAGTAGTTAAAAAATCGGAAAACAATAGTTTTTCATTCGATTTGCTTTTTGAAGGAAAACCGAAAGAAGATTTCAAGCCAAAAATTCAAAAATTTTTCGAAAGAATAGAGCAGTATTGTCCGTTTTTAAAGGAATATCATTTCAAAATTGACACTCAAAACACTTTTCCTCATAGTTCGGGAATTGCTTCTTCGGCATCTGGAATGGCAGCTTTAGCAATGAACATCATGAGTTTGGAAAAAGCTGTTAATCCAACTATTTCTGATGACTATTTTTATTCAAAAGCTTCATTTTTGGCAAGATTAGGAAGTGGAAGCGCGTGCAGAAGTATCAAAGGTGAAGTCGTATTTTGGGGAAATCATACAGAGATTAACGGAAGTTCTGATTTGTTTGGAGTGGAATTTTCAGAAATTCATTCTAACTTTAAAAACTATCAAGACACAATTTTATTGGTGGATAAAGGCGAAAAACAAGTTTCGAGTACGGTTGGGCACGATTTAATGCACAATCATCCTTATGCAGAAAGACGTTTTGCTCAAGCACATGAAAATTTATCCAAAATTAAAGCCATTTTATCATCAGGAAATGTAGCAGAATTCATCAAAATTGTAGAAAGTGAAGCCTTGACTCTACACGCTATGATGATGACTTCAATGCCTTATTTTATCTTGATGAAACCCAATACATTGGAAATCATTAATAAAATTTGGAAATTCAGAAAGGAAACCCAAATTCCAGTTTGTTTTACGTTAGATGCAGGTGCAAATGTGCACGTTTTGTATCCCGAAAATGTAAAAGCAAATGTATTGCAATTTATTCAAGATGAATTAGTTGGCTATTGTCAAAATGGTCAGTATATTTGCGATCAAATTGGGAATGGCGCTAAGTCAAATTAATTTTGTACATTTACTCATTGTTTACTGAAAAAGAAAACTGAAATTTATGAAAGGACCACTTTTTTACTCAAAAATATTACTTTTCGGAGAATATGGAATTATCCAAGACTCGAAAGGACTTTCAATTCCTTATAATTTCTATAATGGTGCTTTGAAGAAAGATGAAAATCCTTCAGAAAGTGCAATTAAATCAAACGAAAGTTTAAAAAGATTTGTTGTTTATTTAGAGCAATTGCAAACAGAACAACCTGAATTAGTAACTTTTAATTTAGAAGTTTTAAAGCAAGATGTAAACAGCGGAATGTATTTTGATTCAAGTATTCCTCAAGGATATGGTGTAGGAAGTAGTGGTGCTTTGGTTGCTGCTATTTATGATAAATATGCTAATGATAAAATCACGGTGTTAGAAAATTTAACGCGTGAAAAATTATTGCAATTAAAGACGATTTTCTCTCAAATGGAATCGTTTTTTCATGGAAAAAGTTCAGGTTTAGATCCGTTGAATAGTTATTTGAGTATTCCAATTTTAATCAACTCGAAAGATAATATCGAAGCAACTGGAATTCCAACACAAAGTACACAAGGAAAAGGTGCGGTTTTCTTAATTGATTCAGGAATAGTGGGCGAAACTGCTCCAATGGTTTCTATTTTTATGGAAAACTTAAAAGATAACGGTTTCCGTACGATGTTAAAATCACAATTCATAAAATATACCGATGCTTGTGTGGAAAATTTCTTGCACGGCGATGTGAAATCGTTGTTGGAAAACACCAAACAATTATCAAAAGTAGTGTTGAACAACTTCAAACCTATGATTCCAGAACAATTCCACCAAGTGTGGCAAAAAGGAATCGACACGAACGACTACTATTTGAAATTATGTGGTTCTGGCGGTGGCGGTTATATTTTAGGATTTACCCAAGATTTAGACAAAGCAAAAGAATCGTTGAAAGATTATAAATTAGAAGTGGTTTATAATTTTTAATGTTTTTAGTTTGAAGGTAACTTCAAACTTTAAACTTTGAACAAAAACTCATGCTCACCCGTAAAACCAAATTAGTCCTTACTAAAATATTCAGTTTTTTCTCTGTAATTAGAGGATACAATATTTGGGTGGTTGCATTGGCGCAATATCTTTCTGCTATATTTATTTTAGCTCCCGAAAAACGTGCTTTAGATATTGTTCTTGATTGGCGTTTGTTTTTAATTGTTTTAGCTTCTACTTTAACGATTGCTTCGGGTTATATCATCAATAATTTTTACGATGCGAAAAAGGATTTAATTAATCGTCCAAAAAAAGCCATGATTGACCGTTTGGTAAGTCAGGAAACGAAGTTGAAAGTCTATTTTGGAATTAATTTCATCGTCGCTTTTTTGATGTTTTTTATTTCATGGCGAGCGATGTTGTTTTTTTCGGCTTATATTTTCTTGATTTGGTTTTATTCGCACAAGTTGAAAAAAATGTTCTTAATTGGAAACGTTACGGCTGCAGTTTTAGCGGTTTTGCCTTTCTTCGGGATTTTGATGTATTATAAAAACTTTTACGAAGTCATTTTTGCACATGCTTCGTTTTTGTTTTTATTGATTTTAATTCGAGAATTAATTAAAGATTTAGAAAACATCGAAGGCGATCTAATTTCGGATTATAAGACTATTCCTGTTGTTTTTGGTGAAAAAAGAGCAAAAAGTATCATTTCAATATTAACCATTTCGACCATTGTTCCCATATATTTCTTAATCGAAATTTACAATGTGGGTTACATGGATATTTACTTTTATTTGAGCTTAATTGCTTTGTTGTTTTTTTGCATGATGTTATGGAAAGCTACCACAAAAACAGAATATTTGAAACTTCATTTCTTGTTGAAGTTCATTATTGTTTCGGGTGTTTTTTGCATTGTTTTAATAGAACCTTCTGTTTTATTTCATGGAAAAAAACTAATTTTAACTCATTCTATATCTATTTATTAGATGTTTCAACTAACATTTTAGGATTTAAAAAACTAAAGTGTGTGTTTCAACATATTAGTTATATCTTTGCAGAAATTTGTTTATAATATGTCACGTCATCAAGATAATGATAAAAGTCGCCCAGGTTCTGGAAGACAAGGAGGTTACAAGAAAGATAGTAATTCAAGAGGAAATGCGCCAATACGTAAAGCGCCTTCAAAGTTTGCAACGAAGCCAGATGCTGCAAAATCGGATGCTCCAAAAGCTCCTAAATCACCAAAAAGACCATCTAATCCAGACGAAATCCGTCTAAATCGTTATATTTCTAATTCAGGAATGTGTAGCCGTAGAGATGCGGATATTTACATTCAAAGTGGTAATGTAAAAGTAAATGGTGTTGTTGTCACCGAAATGGGTCACCGTGTTAAGTTAACCGATGTGGTTCAGTTTGACGGAGTAAATATTACGCCAGAGAAGAAAGAATATGTATTGTTGAACAAGCCTAAAAACTTTTCAACGGCTGGTGATGATTCTCCAGGTTCTGCAAATGTATTGGACTTAGTTCGTGGTGCTTCAAAATCGAATTTATTACCTGTTGGAAGAATGGATAAAACCACAACCGGTTTGTTGTTGTTTACTAATGATACTGAAATGGTTCAGAAATTCACGGTTCCTAACCAACGTTCTTCTAAAGTATACCAAGTTTCGTTAGATAAAAATTTGAAATTTGAAGATTTAGAAAAAATCCAAAAAGGATTAATGATTGATGACCACAAAGTATTTGTGGAAGAAATCACCTATATTGAAGATCAACCGAAAAGTGAAATCGGTATCAAAATGAAAACATCTAACGTAAAAGTGGTTCGTAAAATTTTCGAACACTTAAAATACGATGTTTTAAAAGTAGACCGTGTAACTTTTGCAGGTTTAACTAAGAAAAATTTACCAAGAGGTGATTGGAGATTCTTAACCGAACAAGAAATCATCAACTTAAAAAATGCCTAAACGCTTTTTTTGAAACACATAGGCACATAGGATTTTATTCTTTGTGCCTTTTTTTATGAATTTTTCACTACGCTATGTTTTCTATGCAAAGTGAAACGACTTTTTAACAACTATGAAACCTATATGTCTATCTGTTTCAAATTAAAATAAAACTTTATGCCAAATCAACTACAACAAATCGCCATTAAATGGTTTGATGCTTTCAATACGAAAAACTTAGAGAAATTATTAGAATTATACGACGACGAAGCCCAACATTTCAGTCCGAAATTAAAAATTCGTCAACCTGAAACTAATGGTTTAATCATTGGAAAAGAAGCGATGCGTGTTTGGTGGCAAGATGCTTTTGATAGATTACCAACATTACACTACAAAGTAACTTCGTTAACCGCTAATACGGACAGAGTTTTCATGGAATACACCCGTCAAGTAGCTGGCGAACCCGATATGTTAGTTGCGGAAGTTTTAGAAATTAAAGACGGGAAAATTGTATTTTCTAGAGTGTATCATGGGTAGATTATTTATCGATTTTTGAAATCAATAATGTATCTAAAATCCACTTTTTTTCATGATTTTCTTTGATAAATGCGATAACGTAAGCTTCTCCTTTTGATCCAATCACGTTAGTTTCGATTTGAGCTGAATTTAAACCATTTTTCCATTGAATTCCTCCTTTCGGAAACGAGCCAAAATCTTTAATTTCACCAATTTTAGATTTTAGATTTGAATCTTCTTTGATGAATTTTTTTGCAATTACATATTCTGTGGAATTTGATATTTTAATATAATTTCCAACGACAATTATTAGTTTTAAAGAGAAAATAATAATTATAATATAAACAATAATTTTAATTAGTTTTTTCATCTTTAGGTTTAGTTTAATTCTCCAAAAACATGATCCGCATACACCTGTTCAATTTCGGTAAATACATCCAATAATTGATTGATTCCATCTGTGGTAACCAATTTTTGTTTGTATTCTTTAAAACCGTGAATGCCTTTGAAATAATTGGTATAATGACGACGCATTTCGTTAATACCTAAACGTTCGCCTTTCCATTCGATACTCCAAATTAAGTGATTTCTTGCGGCTTCAATTCGGTCGTTCATGCTTGGTGGTGCTAGTTTTTCTCCTGTGGCGAAATAATGTTTAATTTCATTAAAAATCCAAGGATAACCAATCGCGGCGCGACCAATCATCATTCCGTCAAGACCGTATTTGTTTTTGTATTCCAATGCTTTTTCAGGAGAATCGATATCGCCATTTCCAAAAATTGGCATTGTAATTCTTGGATTATTTTTCACACGTTCAATATGACTCCAATCTGAATGTCCTTTGTACATTTGAGCACGTGTTCTGGCATGAACCGTTAAGGCTTGCACGCCAATATCTTGCAAACGTTCGGCAACTTCATCAATATTTATGGAACTTTCATCCCAGCCGAGACGTGTTTTAACTGTAACAGGAAGATTGGTTCCTTTGATTACTGCTTTGGTTAAACGTACCATCAAATCTACATCCTTCAAAACGCCAGCACCAGCGCCTTTACAAACTACTTTTTTTACAGGACAACCAAAATTGATGTCTACTAAATCAGGTTGAACGGCATCCACAATTCGCGACGACAATTCCATTGCTTCTTCATCACCACCAAAAATCTGAATTCCCACAGGGCGTTCATAATCAAAAATATCTAACTTTTGCTTACTTTTTACCGCATCACGAATCAATCCTTCCGAAGAAATAAATTCAGAGTACATTAAATCAGCTCCATGTAATTTACATAAACGACGAAATGGTGGGTCGCTCACGTCTTCCATTGGGGCTAATAATAAAGGAAAATCGGGTAGTATGATGTTACCAATTTTAGGCATTGTGCTTCAATTTTTTGCAAAGATAAGAATTTTTTAAATCGAATAGGTTTCCAAAGATTCTCAGGTATAAAATCCAAAACTTTAGCTTATATTTGCAGATTAAACGAACAAGAGTTTGGAAGATGAAAATGCCTCTTGTATATGAACTTTACATTGAAAGATGAAAAACATTAGAAATTTCTGCATTATTGCACACATTGACCACGGAAAAAGTACGTTGGCAGACCGTTTATTAGGTGCTACACAAACGGTTACAGCTCGTGAAGAAAAGGCTCAGTTACTAGATAACATGGACTTAGAACGCGAACGTGGTATTACTATAAAAAGTCACGCTATTCAAATGGAATATACCTACAAAGGGGAACAATATATTCTGAATTTGATTGATACTCCAGGTCACGTGGATTTCTCGTATGAGGTTTCTCGTTCTATTGCTGCTTGTGAAGGTGCTTTGTTGATTGTAGATGCAGCGCAAAGTATTCAGGCACAAACGATTTCGAATTTATATTTGGCTTTAGAAAATGACTTGGAAATTATCCCAGTTTTAAATAAAGTAGATTTACCAAGTGCTAATCCTGAAGAAGTTAGTGATGATATTATTGATTTATTAGGATGTAAATTAGAAGATATTATTCATGCTTCTGGTAAAACCGGTTTTGGTGTTGAAAATATTTTGGCAGCCATTATTGATAAAATTCCGGCTCCAAAAGGAGATCCAGAAGAGCCATTACAAGCCTTGATTTTCGATTCGCACTATAATCCTTTTAGAGGAATTGAAGTAATTTTCCGTGTTATTAATGGAGAAATAAAAAAAGGGCAGAAGATTAAATTCATGGCAACGGGTAATGAATATTTTGCCGATGAAGTTGGGACATTAAAATTAAATCAAGTACCCAAAAGTGTTATTTCAACAGGTGATGTAGGTTATTTAGTTTCTGGAATTAAAGAGGCTAAAGAGGTAAAAGTAGGAGATACTATTACCGATGCAAAAACGCCTACAACAAATATGATTAAAGGTTTTGAAGATGTAAAACCAATGGTTTTCGCTGGAATTTATCCTGTAGACACAGAAGATTATGAAGATTTACGTGCTTCGATGGAGAAACTTCAGTTAAACGATGCTTCTTTAGTATTTGCTGCGGAAAGTTCAGCTGCATTAGGATTTGGTTTCCGATGTGGATTCTTAGGTATGCTACACATGGAAATTATCCAAGAGCGTTTAGAACGTGAGTTTGATATGACGGTAATTACTACTGTTCCTAACGTTTCGTATCATGCGTACACTAAAAAAGAACCTGATACTATCTTAATTGTAAATAATCCATCTGATTTACCAGAACCATCTAAATTAGATAGAGTAGAAGAACCATATATCAAAGCAACCATCATCACAAAATCGGATTTTGTTGGAAACGTTATGAGTTTGTGTATTGAAAAACGTGGTGTAATTACCAATCAAACGTATTTAACTACCGAACGTGTAGAATTGAATTTCGATATGCCGTTAGCGGAAATCGTATTCGATTTTTACGATAGATTAAAAACAGTTTCTAAAGGATATGCGTCTTTTGATTATCATCCAATTGGAATGCGTGAATCAAAATTAGTTCGTTTAGATGTCTTGTTAAATGCACAGCCAGTTGATGCACTTTCGGCCTTAATTCACGAAAGTAATGCGTATCACATTGGTAAAAAAATGTGTGAAAAATTAAAAGAATTGATACCAAGACAACAATTTGATATTCCTATTCAAGCGGCAATTGGAGCTAAAGTAATTGCTCGTGAAACGATTAAAGCTTTAAGAAAAGACGTAACAGCAAAATGTTATGGTGGAGATATCTCTCGTAAACGTAAACTTTTGGAAAAACAGAAAAAAGGTAAAAAACGTATGCGTCAAGTAGGAAATGTAGAAATTCCTCAAGAAGCATTTATGGCTGTTTTGAAGCTGAACGATTAACAAAAATCTAAATAATTAACAAAAAGTTTGAATATTTATCAATGTTCAAACTTTTTTTTGATTTAAATAAACCTGTTTAGCCTTTTTTAGTTATATTTATATCAATGATTTTAATCCCCATATAAATCTTGAAAAACTTACTTTTTATATTCGCCTTTCTATATTCGAGTTGTTTGTTTTCACAAGCAATAACGGTAGATAACACTACAAATTCGCCAGCTCAGTTAGTTGATTTGTTATTAGGAAATTCATGTGTTGAAGTTTCTAATATTTCGGTTTCATCCACTCAAGCGGTTGCTTATTTTAATCAAAATGGTTCGTCTTTTCCAATTTCAGAAGGAATAATTATTAGAAATGGAGTTGCTACTTTTACGCAAGGGTCATACATGGGTGTTAATTTGAGTAGCGCGGTTAATGCACCTGGAGATGCTTTTTTACAAACATTAAGCGATGCAAATGGAGGTACAAGCCCAATAGTTAATGCAGAGTATTTAGAGTTTGATTTTATTCCGCTTTCGAATAGTTTTAGTTTTAATTTCTTGTTTGCTTCTAATGAATATGGTTTTTATCAATGTGAGTTCAGTGATGTTTTTGCTTTTGTACTAACTGATTTATCTTCCGGAGTTTCAAATAACTTAGCAGTAATTCCCGGGACAAGTACTCCGGTATCGGTAACTACAATTAGAAATAGTTTTTATAACGACCCTTCAAGTCCGAATAATAATTGCGCATCTATTAATCCTGGTTTTTTCGGAACATATAATGTTGGAAATCCAACTTCGGCATTAAATATGAGAGGACAAACTGTGGTTATGAATGCTTCCTCGGGGGTAATTCCAAATACACCTTATAGAATACGATTGGTAATTGGTGATTATGCTAATTCTGGTTTTGATTCGGCGGTTTTTATAGCTGCAGGAAGTTTTACCACTACTTTAGATTTAGGGAATGATCAAATTATTTGTACAGGTGATACGGTTCAATTGGATACGAATTTAGATAATACATTTACCTATACTTGGTACGAGAATGGTAATCCAATTCCTGGAGAAACTAATTCATCTTACATTGTTACTCATGCAGGTACTTATTCTGTTGAAGCAGTAAGAGGAACATGTACGATTACTGATACTATTGTATTTACAGATTTAGCAGTTGCAAACCCATCTGATTTATTAACTTGTAATACAGGTGCAGCTTCTTATAATTTTAATTTGACTACCAATAATGAAGTAGCTTTAGGAATTGACTCTACTATTTACGATGTTTTTTATTATGAAACGCCTGCTGATATTACAGCAAATAATCCAATTCCAAGCGGAAATTTAACTTCTTACCCAAGTACAGGTGGTCAGACAATTTATATAAAAATTTTCAACACCGTAACAGGTAATTTTTGTGATGCTGAATATACTTTCGATTTGATTGTAACGAATGCTGTTGTAGCAACACCACCTAATCCAGTTTCAGTTTGTGAAGGCCAAGGAAGCACGACTTATACTTTTACAAATGCCACAACAAACGAGGTTTTGAATGGACAATCGCCAGTTAATTATACAGTTACTTATTATAATTCGGTTGGGGATGCCACTTCAGGAACAAATCCAGTGGCTTCTGTTACAATTCCAAACGGAACAACCACAGTTACTGTTGGAATTCGAATTCAAGATAATTCAAATCCAATTTGTTTTGATGTTACTTCTCTAACGATTACGGTTAATCCGTTACCAATTGTTGATGATATTCCAGACCCAATCGAGTGTAGTCAATTTACATTGCCAGTTATTGTAAATGGAACGTATTATCTGTTGCCAGGCGGGCCAACAACACCAGGACAAGTGCAATTAAATGCAGGTGACATTTTAGTTGATGGGGGAACATATTATATTTTTGCTGGTCCGGATGTAAATGGTTGTACGAATGAATCTAGTTTTAATCTTACTTTAATTGATGAATATGTTCCGCAATTAGACCATTGTGGTAGATTTCTTGTACCAACACCACCAGCAAATATTGGAAATTTTTATACACAACCAGGAGGGCCTTCAGGTACTGGAGTTATTGTTCCAGCAGGAACCGAATATTTAAATGCAACAGCCGCAACTTTTACGGAAACTTTATATTATTATGCTGAGGTTAATAGTGTACTATGTAGAGATGAACAATTTATTTTCTTTATTCACCCATTACCATTAGCAGATGATCCTGCAGATGTTGTAAGTTGTGATAACTACACTTTGCCAGTATTAGTAAATGGAAATTATTTTTCAGGACCAAATGGCTCAGGAACTCCTTTATTTACAGGTGATGTAATAAGTGTTGCCGGGCCTAATTTTCCAGGCACGTATTACGTTTACAATCAGTTAGCGCATACAACGAGTTCAGGTGTGCCAGGAAGCTGTTCTTTAGATAATCCGTTTTTGATCGATTTGGTAGATACTTCTGTTTTTACAGCGGTTTCAGGTTGTGGTGCTTACACGTTGCCAGCAGTTCCTTTCGGGGGATACTTCACAGCTCCTAATGGTGGCGGAACTCCAATTACAGATTTGAATATTACTTCTTCACAAGTTGTATATTATTTTACAAATACAACAACGTTACCTAATTGTACTTCTAACTTGAATTACAACATCACAATTCATCCGTTACCACCTGTAGATACAATCGTAAGTGATGTTTATTGTGGTGAATTTGTTTTGCCTGTTTTAACGAATGGTACGTACTATACTTTATCAGGAGGGCCAACAGTAATTGGTCAACAACAATTAAATGCAGGTCAAATTATTGATTTGACAGGATTAAACCTAGCACCTGGAACTTATTATATTTATAACGGATTAGATGCTAATAGCTGTGAAAATGAATCGAGTTTTACGATTTCTTTGAATCCGTTTCCGCCAGCCGATGTTTACAATAGTAGAACAGAATGTTTGCCTTATTCTATACCAACACCAGTAAATGGAACAATTTATACGGCTTCAGATGGGCCTAGTGGCGGAGGAACAGTGGTTTCTTCGGTACAAGTTTTTTCAACTACAGAAACTTTTTATTTATACAATATTGATGCTTCAACAGGTTGTGAAATTAACTTGCCTTTCACCATTACTTATAACGGTATTAATTTGCCTGATTATCAAAATGTGAATGTGTGTGAATTTGAAAATTATCAATTACCAGCATTAACACATGTGGCGCCTACACCTTTTAATTATACCATTGGTTATTTTTATGATCCAAATGGAGTAAATCCTGTACCACCAGGAACCATTTTCAATACGCCAAATACAACTACAACAATTTATGTTTACGCAGTAAATGGAGACCGAATTATTTGTACGCAAGAAGATAGTTTTGATATTATAGTTTCCGAAACACCCAACTTAGCTACTTTGGGCTTGGTTTTCGATAATGAAGAATGCGGAACTTACGTGTTACCAACTTTACCAACGACAACTTATAATATTGGTTATTATTCTCAATCTGGGGGTAATGCTTCGGATTTGATTATGAACTTGAATGTTTCAACTCCAGGAACGTATACGTATTATGTGTATGCTTCGGCTATTGGGAATCCAAATTGTAATGACGAAATTTCGTTTACATTTACAGTACATCCTCTTTTAGATATAACCATTCAAGGTGGAATTATTTGTGTAGATTCTCAAACGGGTGATGTATTGAGAACATTTACTATGAATTCAGGTTTGAATCCTGCGTTTTTTACCGTGAATTGGTTTTTGAATGGAACTTTGATGGGAACGGGCCCAAGTTATACTGCTTCGCAAGCAGGTGTTTATACGGTTGAATTTATCAAACTTACACCAGATGTGGGAGCCAATTGTAACTACAACACAACTACTGTAACTATTGTACAATCGGGTCCAGCTGTTGCTGATTTTACGGTGAGTACTCCATTTGAAAACAACACGTTTATTACTATAAATTTAACAGGAGGATTTGGAGATTATCTCTATCAATTGGTTTATCCGGATGGAACTGTAACCGAATATCAATCGAGTAATGTATTTACCAATTTACCAACAGGGGAATACTACGTAAATATTTATGATATTTTAGGAGGATGTAATCCAACAATTGTAGGTCCAATTTATATCATCAATTATCCAAATTATTTCACTCCAAATGGAGATGGAGTTAACGATAATTGGAATATTTGGGATTTGAGTCATCAGCCAGATGCAGTAATTAATATTTTTGATCGTTACGGTAAATTCTTAAAACAAATGTCGCCTGCGAGTTCAGGTTGGGATGGAACTTACAATGGTGAAGCATTGCCTTCTACTGATTATTGGTTCACAGTAGAGTACTTGCCTCAGAATGGCACGACAAAACAAATTTTTAAAGCGCACTTTTCTTTGAAGCGATAATTTATTAACATTAACAATCGACTCATTTTCTTTTTGTAAAAGTTGAAGTAACTTTACATGATGTATGCTTTAGTTGATTGTAATAATTTTTACGTTTCGTGTGAACGTGTTTTTCAGCCTCAATTAAATGGCAAACCAGTCGTGGTTTTGTCTAATAATGATGGTTGTGTAATTTCGCGTAGTAATGAAGCTAAAGCACTAGGTATTCCTATGGGTGCGCCCGAATTTAAAGTTCGAGATGTAATCAAACAGCACAATATTCAAGTTTTCTCTTCTAATTATGCATTGTATGGTGATTTGAGTCATCGTGTTATGAATACGTTAGAACATTTTACTCCAAATATTGAGGTCTATAGTATAGATGAAGCTTTTTTAAACTTTTCAGGTCACGACATAGTGGATTATCATGAGTATGGTTTGCAAATTCGACTACGTATCATAAAATGGTTGAGCATTCCAACAGGGATTGGTTTTGCATCTACAAAAGCTTTGTCTAAAATTGCGAATAAAATTGCGAAGAAATTTCACGAACGAACACAAGGTGTTTATGTAATCGATACCGATGAAAAACGTATCAAAGCTTTAAAATGGACTAAAATTGAAGATGTTTGGGGAATTGGTTATCGTTTGACTAAGAAAATGCAAACGAAAGGAATTTTAACCGCCTACGACTTTACTTTGCCACACAACGAGTGGTTTATTCGAAAAGAAATGGGAGTGGTAGGAATGCGTTTAAAATACGAATTAGAAGGTAAATCTGTATTGGAGATGGAAGAACCAAAAGCTAAGAAAAATATTGCTGTGACTCGTAGTTTTGAAAAAGACATATCCGACTTCAATGAGCTTAAAGAACGTGTAGTAACTTTTGCCAGTGTTTGTTCCGAGAAGTTGCGAAAACAAAATTCATGCTGTTATGGTGTGATTTTATATTTGAGCAAAGATAGATTTCGATCAGACGGAGCAAAATATAGTTTTTATCGTTTGCAAACGTTGTCTTTTCCAAGTAATACCGCTTTTTCAATTAGTGGTTTGGCAGTGAAAATGTTGAAAGAATTATATGAAGAAGGCGCTATTTATAAAAAAGCAGGTGTAATTGTTACCGAAATTATTCCAGCCAATCAAAAACAGTTTCACTTGTTTGATGATGAAAATCCAAAGTTTCAAAAACTAATGGAAGTCATGGACGCTTATCACGAAAAAATAGGGGAGCGTAAAATTCGATTGGCGACTCAAGATTTGAAACGCACTTGGAAAATGAAACAAAATCACTTGTCGAAACGATATACTACCAATTTTAACGAATTAATAGAAGTGCAATGCAAGTAAATCCTAAAATAACATTCTTTATTCCCGATTTGGAAAACCCTATTCCAACTTCTTTTATTTCAGGTGGAATAAAAGCTGGTTTTCCATCACCTGCAGCTGATTTTGAAGAATTGAAATTGAGTTTGGATCATTTGTTAGTCAAAAATAGAGAAGCCACATTTTATGCCAAAGCCAGTGGAAATTCCATGATAGGAGCAGGAATTGATGATGGTGATATTTTAGTAATCGACAGAAGTTTAGAACCTCGAAATAATGCCATCGCAGTTTGTCTTATTGATGGCGAGTTTACGGTAAAAAGAATCAAGAAAGATAATGACGAAGTTTATTTAATGCCTGAAAATTCTCAATACCAACCCATAAAAATTGAAGAAGAAAACGAGTTGATAATTTGGGGAATTGTAACCTACGCTATCAAACAAATGAAATAAAAAAGAGGCTGATGAAAATCAGCCTCTTTTTTATTTATAATCAAAATCGATATTAGAAGTTAGCTCTATTATCTTTAATATCTGCTTTGTCTTTTAAAGCTGTATATGCTTTAGAAACGCCATATGATTGATTTTGTGTTCTGTCTTGTGTAATATAAGTGGTGTAACTTGGAACTTCAGGAGCTTTAGTTACTGCTTTAGCTCTTACCATAAACATACCTGAATTTCCTTCAATAATTTCAGAAGTTTTACCTGCAGCTAATCCAAATGCTTTACCTACAACTTTAGGTTCGTTACCAATATTTGGAAGAACTGGCATTTTTAAAGAAACACCAGTAGCAGGTTGAACTGTAGCGCCAGATGCCTTAGCAACCGCTTCTAAAGAACTACCACTCATTTTTTTCTTGATAATTTCAGCTTTTTTCTGGTTCTTAATGATTGGTTCAACAGATTGTTTTGCAATATCAAGAGGTAATAAGCCGCTTTCGTTTCTATCTTTTAATTTTGCAATAACAAAACCTTGAGGAACTTCAAAACGTCTAACATCACCTATTTCAGTATCTTTGTTGAATGACCATCTGATGATTTCTCTTTGAGAACCTACTCCTTGAACATATTCGTCAAATCCTTTTAAGTTAGTAGCTGGAATTACTTCTAATCCTGCTTTTTTAGCTAAAGCTGCAAAATCTGAATTTTCATTAGCATCTGCTTCTAATTGACTTGCTTTTGTGTAAATAGCATCAATCGTACCTTCAGATGGTTGAACTTTTTGAGCAACTGTTCCCATTAAAACAGCATCGTATTTGTCTGTAACTTTAATTACGTGGAAACCAAAATCTGTTTCAACAACACCAATTGAACCAATAGCGTTATTAAATACATAATCATTAAATTGAGGAACCATTTGTCCTGGAGTAATGTTGTCGTACTCACCACCATTATTTTTAGATCCTGGATCGTCAGAATTTGTCATAGCTAACATAGCGAAATTTCCTGGATTAGCTTTTGCTTGTGCTAATAAGTCATTTGCTAAAGCTTGCGCTTCTTCTTTAGTTCTAGTTGCAGTTGATTGAGGAGCGCCTTTATAAGCTAATAAAATGTGACTTGCTTTTGCGCTTGCATTCCCTTTTTTAGCAATCATTCTAGAAATACATTGGTGTCCGTTGAAAACGTATGGTCCGTAAATTCCACCAACTGGTAAGTTGAATAATGCTTCTTGATAATCAAGAGGTAAATCTTTTTTAGCTAAATAAGTTGAATCAAATTTAATGTCAGAGTTTGCATTAACAAATTCTCCAACATTTGCAACTGAATCAAATTTAGCTCTAACTTCACCAATTGAAGATAACATAGCTTGCTCATCTTCTTTTGATGGTTTGTTTTCTACTAATACAAAGTCAATACTTGTTGTATTATCTGATTTGTATTTTTTAGGTGATTTTTTCATAAAATCGATAATCTCAGCATCAGTAACCTTAACTTGATCATCGTTTACAGTTGAAAAAGCAACCGTTACATAATCGAAATCTGCTTTATCGTTTTCTAATTTGTATTGGAATTTACCTTCAGCTTTAGTTGTATAAACACCTGATTTAATCATAGTGTTATACATTTGCTCAACAGCATATCTTTCAATATTTTTTTCAAATTCTTTCCATTGTAACCATTGAGTTTGGTCTGGAGCGTTTTTGATTCCTTTTAAAGATTCTTTGAATTTATTTTCGTCAAACTGACCAGCAGCATTCAAAAATTGAGGATTTTGAGCTAAGTTAGGATTTTGTTTGATAACGTTGATTAATTGTTCGCTACCGATTTTTAAACCTAATTTGTCAAATTCTTCTGTAAGGATAATTCTTCTAACTTCTTGTTCCCAAGCGCTATTCATAGCTTGAGTTGTGCTAGTACCTTGTCCTTGTTTTTCAATCATAGCAACATTTTGCATAAATTGTTGTGCTTCAATGTCTGTGCCATTAACCGAACCTACATCGTTAGCTCCTGCGCTAAATGTGCCGCTTTGAATAACATCTGCTAATACAAATGAAAACAATGCTAAAGCAATGATAATAATTAGGAAGAATGAACGTTGTCTAATTTTAGATAAAACTGCCATTTTTATTTGTGTTTAATTTTTTTCAGAGGGCGAAAATACAATTATCTATTTAATAATAAAATAGTAAAGTCATATTTTACTTCAATTTTTTAAAGATTTTTATCTTTTTTCTTCTTTTATGGAAAAACGAACCAATTCGATTTTTTTATTACTTGCCGAATGGATGATAATTTCGAAATTTTCTATGATAATTTTTTCTTCATTTATCGGAATTTCCTTAGTGTGATTTACGATATAACCACCTAAAGTAGTGTACGAATCAGATTCTGGAATTTGTAAGTTGTATTTTTCATTTAAGAATTCAACTTCTAGTCGGGCAGAGAATAAATACGTGTTTTCTTCTATGATTTCGTCTATCAATTCTTCATCTAAATCGTGTTCGTCTTCAATTTCTCCAAAAAGTTGTTCAATAATGTCTTCCACAGTTATAATGCCAGATGTTCCTCCATATTCATCTAAGACCACAGCGATACTTTTTCTTTTTTTGGTTAGTAAATCTAAAGCATCTTTAATGTAAATGGTTTCTGGAATATATTCCACAGGAATCATGACACTTTTAATGGTTTTTGGTTTTTTGAATAATTCGAAAGAATGTACATAACCTAAAATATCATCAATAGAATTTTGATAAATAAGCAGTTTGGAATAACCCGTTTTTATAAATAAATCTTTCAGTTCTGAAATCGAATCTAAAATATCAACACCACTAATTTCGGTTCTTGGCGTCATGATATCTCTTGCTTTCAAATCAGAAAATTCTAATGCGTTTTGAAAGATTTGAATTTCGGAATCAATTTCATTATCATGCGAAACATTGTTCATTTGTTCCGTAATGTAGTTACCTAATTCTACTTTACTGAAATATTCTTGGACTTGATCACCAGGAGTTTTAAAGAACTTTCTTAAGATAATATCTGAAATCCAAATGATAAACTTTGTAGGCCAAAAGAATAATTGGTAGAAGAAATATGTAGGAACTGCGAAAAATTTGATAAACGAATTTGCATAGATCTGAAAAAATACTTTTGGAAGGAATTCGGCTGTCAATAGTATAATTGCAGTTGAAATTAATGTTTGTAATAATAATCCAATAAAAGCAGTAAGTTCAAAATAATTTTCTAGCCATTTTATTATTAAATCTCCAGAGTAAAATCCATAAACGACTAATACTACATTGTTTCCAACGAGCATTGAAGTGATAAACTGAGAAGGTTTTTCGGTAAGTTTATTAAGGATTGAAGCATTAAAGTTTTGTTGTCTTTTCTCAATAGATAAATACACTTTGTTAGAAGAAACATAAGCGATTTCCATTCCTGAAAAGAAAGCCGAAAGCAATAAACAAATTACAATAATGGCTATCTCCATTTAAGATTTACTTTTTTTGGTATTTGTTGTGAAAATGTCTTCTAAAGAAAAACATTCCTATCGAAACACCAGCAATAATTAGACTTAAGCCTATGTCACTTAACTCTTTTCCTTCTTGATATTTTCTAAAAGCATCGTATAAGAAGAAAATTGCAAAAATTAAATAGATATATTGGATGAATTTTAAATAAGCCATAGTGAAATAATTTTATCAAATGTAATAAAAAGGAAAATGCAAAACAATTATTTGTCAGAAGTGTTTACTTCACCACTACTTTGTTGCATGTTAAAAATTTTGAAGTCTTTACTGAAGTCTACTCCTGGACCTTCTAAATATCCACCAGCTTCGTCAGTGTATTTAAAATGTTTTTCTGTAAAGAACCACTCGTTTTTTTGGTCAAAATACAATTGAGATGTTTCTAGTTTTTTGCCATTTTGAGAACTTATGACAACATTGCCTTGTAAGTCAATAATATCTGTTTTCTTATAGGAAATGGCGTAATCTGCAACTACTGTTGTTGGATTTCCTTTGTCGTCAAGTAAAGTTACGTGAATGCCTTTTGGAAACTCGGTAAAAGGATTGTTAATATTGCTGTAGTCCAACATTTTTGGACTTTTTAAAATCGACTTGATTTTGCCAGAATCGGTGTATTTTAAATTTAAAGTGTCGGCTTCTCCAGTAGGTATAAAACTTGTTTCGCTAAGTTGTTGTACCTTTTTGATGTCACTTTCACATGAAAAAAACATAGTCACGATAAATATCGTGACCATGTTTAAAATATTATTTTTAATGAATAGCTTCATCTTATAAGCTTGGAACTACAATGCTCTCTCCAACCCAACAGTTAAAAGCAACTCTTTGCCCTGCTTTTCCAGATTGGAAAATTTCTGTTTTAGATGGAGCAGCGGCTCTATAACTTGCAGCGGTTTTACTTGCTGTTGCTTTGATTGATGAATCAACTGCGCCAGCTTTGTCGCAATATTGTGCTGCTAACCAGTACATTGCTCTTTTTTCAAATTGGTCATTTCCACAATCATTAATACTACTTCCGTATAATTGAGCAATTAACAAATAAGCTTTACCGAAAGATGGTTTTACAGATAAAGCTTTTCTTGCATAAGTACGAGCTTGAACCTTATTTGATTTGCTATACATTGCAGCAATTCTGTAATACACATTAGCTTTCTTAGTGTTGTCAGTATATAAGTTAGCAGCTTGATTGAAATAATCTAAAGCTTTAGTAGTATTTTTTCTTTGAATTTCTACTACACCTAATTGATATGCTGCATCAGCACTTGGGTTTAATTTGTAAAGAGCTTCAGATATTTTTGAGAATATTGGATCAGAATCACATCCTTTAGCATCTAAACGGCTTGCAGCTCTTTTTAACCATTCCTCATTGGTTTTATTTAACTCAAATCCTTTTTGGTAGAATGGAATAAGTTTTTCGCAAGTAGATAATTCTAATACGATGTTATCCATGTCATTTCTAACGTTTCCAAAAATTTCTAAACTATTTTCAATTCTAGCTTTTCTTGTTTTTTCTTTGTCAGATAAAACTTGTCCAGCTTCTTCTCTTGTTAAGAAACCATCATTCTCTTCTGATAATTCTTTTTCTTCTTCATCAAGTTTTTTAGAAATATCGTCATATTTATCAAATACTTGTTGTAATTCAACCCCTTTATTTGCTTTGTGTTTGTTTACTAAGATTTCAAAGTAAACATACATTGCTTTTGCATATTTGAAATTTGCATAATCAGTTTTAAATGCATCATCAAGTAATTGATATACTTCGTCTGAAGTTCCAATTTTATTTTCAAACAATGCTAAACCTTTTTTCATTTTATTCCCAGCACCATTGTTTGGGAAATGTTGATCATGCTCATCATATAATTTTAATAAATCACGAACGTATTTTTCTTTATCTTGAGGTGTTGTTGCTTTTTCAATTTTCAACTTAATAGCTAATTCTCCAAAAGAGTAAATACTTTTGTGGAAAGAAGGACAATCTTTTCTTAAAGTTGTTAAATAATCGTAAGATGTTGCATCTTTAGCTTTAACTGAAGTTGTCATTAAGCTCAAGGTTTCTGTACAAGCTTCAGTGTTTTGAGCTTGAACAAAAAAACCAGCTATAGCAATAAATAGTAAAGTTAATTTTGTTTTCATTTTTTCTTCCTGTAAATATTTATTAATCAATTTTTCTTTTTTCAAACCACTTAGCTCCAAGATTTAGCCCAACACTTACATTAAAATAATTTTCTTCAATTAAGCCGTTTGATGAAGTTCCTCTTTTTCCAAATTCGAAACCTAAATCGATTTTTGAAACTCCTAGTGGTAATCCTAATCCAAAATTCATGCCATAATCTTTTATACTCTCATTTTTCAATACTAAACCTGTGTTTTCATATTTGAATCCAGCTCTGTAAACAATTCTATCAAAGTAGTTTGAAAACGAGTCGTATTTTGGAATATAATAACCACCAAGTGCAAAACGAGTTGAGTTTTCGTAAGCGACCGAAGTGCTTTCGGCAAATCTATTAACTAAGTTTTTATTTTGGGTGAATGTTAGTTCAGTTCCTAACAACCATTTTTTATTTTCGCCTAATCCAAAACCTAAGCTTAATTTGCTTGGAATAATTACTTGTTTGTTTGGTATAACAATGTCTTCAGTGTCGTTTGATAGTTCAGTTCCTGATGAAGAATAAATAATTGTTGCTATGCTTCTAGAGTTATTTGTGCTCAATTTGCTTTCTGGGCTATAGGTTAAGCTCGATTGAAATGTAAGTTTTGAGTTTATTTTAGTATTGTAAAGCATTCCAAAATTAAAAGAAACTCCATTTAATTCACTAATATTTCTCTCAAGTGTTGTGTATTGAATAAAATCTGGAGCTAAAATTCGTTCATTAAAATCATTTGTAATGTCTCCAAAATGATATGCAAAATCAAAACCAATACTTAAGTTTTTATTAAAAGTATATGAGCTACCCAAAAAAACTTTGTTGATATATCCATTTCCTTGAGATCTGTAGTAGCGAGTGTCTTCAGTTGAAACAATCACGTTTTCGTTTTTATATCCAACAGCAGAGTATGGCATTAATCCAAAAGCTACACCGAATTTTCCTAATGGTAAGCCAACAGCTAGATAATCAAAACTTGTTCTCTGTGCTTTTTCTTTTTCTGTGTCAGTACTAAAATTTGTAAAAGAAGATGTTCCTCCAACAGCGAAAGTGGTTAATTTTAGTTTTGAATAAGAGGCTGGATTCATTAGTCCTAATTGAATACTATCTCCTGTAATTGCCAATCCTCCCATTGCTCTAGCGTCTTGAGTTCCTCGGAATTTCACTTCTCCTAATCCATAGTAAGAGTAAGGTGATGCGGTATTGTCTTGTCCCCAAGAGACTATTGAAACAAAAATACTAGCAAATACTATAAGTTTTTTAATCATTTTTTTGTGTGTATAGTGATAATAAGTTCAAACTTTCTAATAAGAAATTTGAATTGGCAAATATGGTGCTTTTTAATCTTTTAGCCAAAAATTCTGTGTCTCCTCCTGTTAAAATTATTGTTAAATCTTGATTTTTAAGGGAATATTGTGAAATAAACCCTTCAATTTCAAAAATTACGCCATTGATTACACCACTATGAATGGCACTTTTTGTGCTATTTCCTATAATATCGAAATTCTCACTTAGAGCTAATAACGGTAATTTTGAAGTGTAATTGTTTAAACTTTTATATCTAATTTTAATTCCGGGCGATATAGCACCACCTAAATATTGATTTTCATTATTCACAAAATCATACGTAATGCAAGTTCCGGCATCAATAATTAATCTGTTTTGATTTGGGTATATTAATGTAGCTCCTGCAGCTAAAACCATTCGGTCTATTCCTAAGGTTTCTGGTGTGGCGTATAAATTAGTGAAAGGAAATTTCGATTTATGGTCAATAATTTCTGTTTGGAAATGACTTTTGATGAAATTCACCACTTCTTCATCTAATTTTCCAACCGAAGAAAGGATGATTTTTTGAAGATTTGAATATTTTTTAAAAATATTTTCAAAATTTTTCAGCGCTTCATTTGTTTCAAAAATAAAAAAGGCGAGCTGCTTATTGTGTTCAAAGACAGCAACTTTAATTCTTGAATTTCCAACATCGATTGTTAAAAGCATGGTTTTGTTTTATGAAGTGCAAATATACAAATTGATTTTTTTTATTATTTGTTTTGGAAAATATAAAAATCGTTCTATATTTGCACCCGCAATCAACAAGCAGTAATGCTCTAAATTGTAAAGGTACCTTAGCTCAGATGGTAGAGCAATGGACTGAAAATCCATGTGTCCCTGGTTCGATCCCTGGAGGTACCACAAAAACCACTCAAATGAGTGGTTTTTTTGTTTTATATTGGTTTGTAAATGAAATTATAAAATCATTTCTTCATAGGAAAGTACCACTGGATAACCTTTTTCTTTGAAATATGCTGTAGGGTTTTCTTTAGAAATCGCCATTACAAAATCGCCACCCCAAGCTCCTAAGCTTTTTATTACGCCTTTAAAATCTGGAAAAAGTTTTTCTTGAATGGTTTCAATTTCTAGAACATCACTCATTATAATTTCATGTTTCTCCATTTGTTTGGCGAATTCTTTTCCTTTTTTACAATCTATGGCATCGTAAGTAATGGTGTTGATTTTTGAAATCACAGCATTTACATGATGGTGTTTTGACATGTAATTTGCAATAGCCATTTTGCTGCTTTGTTTCTGATTCAAATACACAAAATGAATGTTTTCTTTGAATGATGGATTAAAATGAATCGCCTTGAAATGTGGTTTTTCATTTTCTAAATGATAGACAATTGGAGAATTTGATTTCGCACAAGCAATATCGTATCCGCTTCCGCCAAAACTTTTTTGTAATAATTCAAATGCATCAATGTTTAGCCAATCACCAATGCTGTTTATTAATGTTGATGATGTTCCTAATCCCCAAAGGCGAGGAAAAGTTAAATGGGTTTCAATTTCGTAGCCTTCTTTCTCTAAAAACGTTGGATTTTGAATAAAAGCCTGATGTAAAATTTCAATTAAAGTATTTTTTACAGCGGAATTGTTTTCGTTTGTGATTTTAGTTTTTACTTCTTCAAATAAAATAATGTCTTTAAACCAAATACTTTTGTCGTAATCAAAACTCGTCCATTTAATTTGGTTTTTTGTTCCTTGTTTTACTACTAAACTTTGTCCGAATTTTGTAGGCAATGCTAATGCTTTTGCACCATCTAAAACAACATATTCGCCAGTTATGAGTAATTTTCCGTTACTGTAAAAAGTTTGGGTTTCCATTAACTTCTGATTTTTTCCAAATAATCGACAACCAAACTATGAGAAACTGTAGTGTTTTTGAAATAATCTAACACTTGTTGTTTTTCTTCTTTGGTAGCTTTGTGTTGGTTTAAAATATTCATTAAGTGCATTTTCATGTGACCTTGCTGAATTCCGGTTGTAGTAAGCGAGCGTAAAGCAGCAAAGTTTTGTGCTAAGCCTGCAGCAGCTACAATTTGCATTAATTCTTCGGCAGAAGGTTTTCCTAATAATTCCATTGAGAATTTTACTAATGGATGTAATGAAGTTAAACCTCCTACAGTTCCTAGTGCTAAAGGAATTTCCATCCAAAAAGTAAAAATATCGCTTTCAATTTTCACATGTGATAAACTAGCATATTGTCCAGCTTTACTTGCATAAGCGTGAATTCCAGCTTCAACGGCTCTGAAGTCGTTTCCTGTTGCTAAAACTACTGCGTCAATTCCATTCATGATGCCTTTGTTGTGAGTAACTGCTCTGTAAGGTTCTACTTCGGCAATGCGAACAGCGGTTGCAAATTTTTGAGCAAATTCTGCTGAATCGATGTTTTTATCCTCTGAAAGTTGATCTATCGGACAAGAAACTTCAACACGAACGGTACAATTTGGAACAAAATTGCTCAGAATACTCATTACGATTTGAATATTTTTTTCATCTGAAGTAAAATCAGCATATTCATGAGCTTGGTTTTCTAATGTTTTTGCAAATTGCTCTAAACACGTATTGATGAAATTCGCACCCATGCTGTCTTTTGTATTGAAAGTAGCATGCAATTGATAATAATTTGGAATTTCGTTGGTTTTATCTCTAAGTTCGATGTCTAAAATTCCGCCACCACGCTTTTGCATGTTTTTGGTGATTTCTTGAGTGTCATCGAAGAAAATAGGTTTTATTTTATTGAAAAAAGCAGTTAGTTTTTCTGTATTTCCATTGAATAGAAAATGTACTTGACCAATTTTTTCGGTATTGATGATTGTTGCTTTAAAACCACCACGTTCTCCCCAAAATTTCGCCGCTTTTGAAGCAGCCGCTACCACCGAACTTTCTTCGATAGCCATAGGAATAGTATAGCTTTTTCCATTAATTATGAAATTTGGAGCTACTCCATAAGGAAGATAAAAGTTGGTTAAGGTGTTTTCGATGAATTCATCATGTAATTTTTGTAAACTTTCATCGGAATTCCAATATTTTACAATGCTTTGTTTTGCTTCTTCTGGGTTTACGAAGTAGGTATTGGTAATCCAATTTATTTTTTCTTCTTTAGATAATTTTGAAAAGCCTTTAACATTTTGATTCATAGCAGTGAATTTGTTTCAAATAGAAGGCAAAGATACTAATTGGATTAATTAGGAAGACTATTTATCCATTTAAATAAAGTGGTTTCAAATAAAATTTTATCAATTGGTTTAATAATAAAATCATTCATACCAACTTCTAAACATTTTTCTTTTTCACCCGTTATAATTCCTGCGGTAATGGCGATAATAATAGTGTTTGGATTTGTTTTTCTAATTACAGTTGCAGCTTCGTAGCCATTCATTATTGGCATTTGAATGTCCATAAAAATAATATCAGGTTTGTTTTCTAATGCTAAATCAACAGCTTCTTGACCATTTCTTGCTTCATAAATGATGCAATTTGGCACTCTGTTTAATATTAGAGTTTTGGTCAACAACATGTTTATTTTGTTGTCATCTACAATTAAAATTTTAACTGGGTTAAGTAAAACTTCTTCTTTAGTATCTTGTATTGGTTGATTGTTATCTGAATTATTTCGGTTTATGTAATTTTGTATAGTATCATTTTTTATTGGTTTTATGATGCTTTGCAGATTTTTGTTGGTTCCTGTTTCGCTAAATTTCGAATTGGAATTTTGCATTACAATTATAGATATGGAAGGCAAATCATTTAACTCGTTTATAATGTTAATTGTTCTTGTTTCCGATAAATATTCCAAATCTAAAAGCAATAAATCGTAATTATTTTTGGAAATAAAAGTAGCAATGTTTTCTAGGTTATTTTGGTAAACATCAGCATCGATAGTAAAGCTTTGCAACATATTTTGGATTAATGACGCTACCAATTGATTGTCCTCAATTATTAAAGCTTTTTTAAAGTTGTGCTTATTTGTATTTAAATGGTTGTTACAAAATTCTGATTTTAATTCTAATTCAAAACTAAAAGTAGAACCAACATTAGGTTCGCTATCAATTTCTAATTTACTGTTCATTAATTTAAGAAGACTGTTGGTAATGGTTAATCCAAGTCCAGTTCCTCCATAATTTCGTGTTGTAGAATTGTCTTCTTGTGTAAAAGCTTCTAGAATTTTTTTCTTGTTTCCTTTTTTGATTCCGATACCCGTATCTTTAACACTAAATTTGATTCTTGATGATTTATTGTCAATATTTACAGACGAAACTTCTAATTCGATTTGTCCTTTTAAAGTAAATTTGATAGCGTTGTTAAGTAGGTTTTGTAAAATTTGTTTCAATCTAATTTCATCTACCCAAATGGCACAATGTACTTCTTTGTGGATATTTACAATGAGTTCCAAATTTTTCTGATGCGCCATAAATTTCATCATATCAACAGATTGATTGATGATGGCATGTAAACTTGTTTTTTCTTTATCGATGATTAATTTTCCTGCTTCAATTTTAGAAATGTCTAAAATATCATTTACCACATCTAATAATGAAGATGCCGATTGATTTACGGTTTCTAAATGTTGTTTTTGAATTTCGGTTAAATCAGAACCTAATAGTAAATTGCTAAATCCGATAATTCCGTTTAATGGTGTTCGAATTTCATGACTCATATTGGCTAAAAATTCTGATTTTGCTTTGTTTGAAGATTCGGCTAATTCTTTAGCAATTACAGCTTCTTCAGCTACTTTTCTTTCGGTAATGTCAATTAATACACCTTCAATATAGGCTACTTCGTTGTTTATGATGATTCCTTCTCCGTATTCTTCAACCCATACATATAATCCGTCTTTTTTTCTAATACGACAGGTTACTTTGTAGGGCTTTCTCTTTTGTAAAGCTTCGTTAATAATGAGTCTTAATTTTTCTTCTTCTTCAGGGTGATAAAGATCAAGTAATGAAATTTTATTACTCATAAAATCATCACGATGATATCCAGTAAGTTTTTCTATTTCGTCATTTAAATAGACTTTTGTTCTTGCTTCATCGTATTTAACTAAAAAAACAGAAGCAGGAATATTATTGGCTAATAGTCTAAATTTTTCTTCGCTTTCAGCAATTGCTTTTTCATTGTTGATTCTTATAATGGTTGAAGAAATATTGTTTGATAGCGTAAGAAGAATACTAATTTCTTCATCAGTCCAAATGCGTTCATTTTTGCAATCATCAAAGCCAATAAATCCTAAAAAAGTGTCTTTGTCAAAAAGAGGAATTATAAGAATAGAAACTATATTTTGGGTAACTAATAAATTTTTAAGATTGCCCTCTGGTATGTTTTTAATTAAATTGATATATGGTTTTTTCTTCAAAACAATTTGCATAAATTCGGCAAATTCTTCCTGCTGCATATTTTGAAGTTCTGGATTATCTATTTCTGCCAAATCGGTTTTTGAAACCCATTCAAAACGTTGGCTTATTAAATTTGTTTTGATGTCGTTTTCAAAATAATACAATCGGTCAACATTTAATACTTTCCCAATTTGTTCAATTGAAGTATCAAAAATCTGATTTTTATCTTTATGAATTAATAAGTTGCTCGTTACGTTTGCAATTGCGGTTAAAATTTCATTTTTATAAATGATTTGATTTTCAGCGTTTTTCCTTTTTGTGGTTTCAATTGCTAGCGCTATGATTTCGGCAACTGTTTTACAAAAATTGATGTCTTCGTTGGTCCAATATCTAAATTCATGAATAGCTTCAATACATAAAATGTTTTTAAGATCGCCTCCAATGTAAATAGGAATATCTAACAACGATTTAATATCGTATTTAGGAAAATATTCTGTTGTAAATTCCTTTAAAGAATCATCTTTGTATACATTTGAAGCAATAATTATGGGTTGAGATTCAATGTTTGAAATATAGGTGTTAATATTTGTTTTAGGGATTTTTAAGTCGGCATAATGTTTTTCTTCACTATGCACATAAATATTTTTCAAATCAATGTGATCTTCATTGAAATCCCAGAGCGCTACACGATCGATTCGCAATCCGATAGCGGTTTCTTTACAGATGTGTCTTATTAAATCATCTAAGCTTGGAAATGTTAAAAAATTTAATGTTGATAGTTTGTTGGATATAGAATTTAATCTACTAATTTCTTCAACTCGTTTGTGTTCTTCAAGTTCTATAAGTTTGGTGTTGGTAATATCTCTAATGATGCAGGAAAAACCAGAAACTGTATCATTTTCATCTCTTTTGATAGTTACTTTTTGTGACACCCAAATTTCATTGCCATTTTTTTTAATTATGGGGAATTCTAAAATATCAAACTCATCTGTTTCTGAGATAGAATCGACATAAAATTTTGATACGGTGCTTTTGAAATCATCTCTAATAAAATCACTAAAGTGTCTTCCTAAAAGCTCTTCTAATCTATAGCCTAATGTTTGAATTGAAAATTTGTTAGCATAGATTATATTGCCATATCGATCACTTTCATAAATGATGTCTTTAGCATTTTGAATCAAATTAGCATATTTTGTTTCCAGACTAATTTTAGAAGTTACATCTTGACCAGTAGCAACGTAAGTATTGTTAGTTTGTTTAAAGTCGGTCCACTGTATAAACTTATAATCGCCGTTTTTACACTTTAATTTCCGGAAATAAACAGCATTTGGTTTGAATTTATTAGTGTGGTCAACTGATTCAAATTCAGCATCTTCTGTTAATTGCCAAAAAGCCTTTCCTAAAACTTCGTCTGGACTATATCCAAGGATTTTAGTTATTGAATCATTACAATAAAGCACATTGCCTATGCTGTCAGTAGCAATAATAATTGAGTTTGTATTGTTTATAATATCTTGTGTAAAAATCAGTCTTTCGTTTACTTTAATGTTTCGTATTATTTGCCCTAAATGAATGATCATAATAATAAACAAAGCATTTATTAGGGTTACAATGGTTATTGTTTCTTCATTTTTTAAAATGGTAAGAAAAAATAAAAGAATGAAGTTAGTGCCAATAAAAATTAGATATGTGGTAAATCGTTTAAAAATTGCAAAAGCAAAAAACAGCAGTAATAAATATTTTGAAAACAAAAGAAAGTTCATGTTTTCTTTAAAAAAACCATAAATTACAGATAAAAGCAATAAATAAAAACAAATTCTAAAAATGGTGTAACTGTATTTGGCTATTTCTTTTTTTGATGTTATTATGAAAATAAAAACACAAAAAGCACCAATGAGAAATTCAAAATAGGAATTAACACTTTTAGATTCATTAAAAATCAAATAGAACAATTCGGCAACCGGAAAAATCAATCCGAGATACAAAAAATAATAGCGATATTGCGAATTAGAATGGTGATTTACTGTGTTTCTTAAAGTTCGAAAATCAATATTAGACGATTTTAATTGAAAATTAAAAAACAGCCCAAAAACGGTAAGCAGTAAAATTAAATAAAGTAAAACATACAAATTAGCAACCACTAAAGCGTTGGAAAAAAAAAAGAATCCATTTTGTAGTGTTACTGCCATTTATTTATCTTGCCATTTCAAACATAAATGTAGTTAAATATTTTTTAAAAATCAAAAACTTTATTAAATGAAGTTAAAATTATGGTTAATTCATATATTTTCACTAAAATTGGGGTCTTTAAGAACATATTTATTATGAAAAAATACAGTTTAGCAGTATTGCTTTTTGTAGTGAGCTCATTATCAGTAGTAGCTCAGCAAAAAATTACTTTAGAAGAAATTTGGGGCGGTGCCTTCAGAACTAAAGGAATGGACGCTTTAAGTGCCATGAAAAACACCAACCAATATACGGTGTTAAATTATGACAGAAATTCTAAAAGTTATCAAATCGATTTGTATGATTTTGCAACTTTAGAAAAAGTAAGTACACTTTTTGATACTAAAAATCACTCAGAAGTATCATCAATCGATAGTTATTCATTTGATAAAAATGAGAAAAAGATTTTAATTGCTACTAAATCAAATCCTATTTTCCGTCATTCTTTTACTGCCGAATATTTTATTTACGATATTCCTTCAAAAACGGTAAGTAGTTTTACTACTAACGCTATTCAAGAGCCTGCTTTTAGCGCTGATGGAACTAAAATTTCATATGCTTTTGAAAACAATTTATATGTTCATGATTTAGTATCGAGAGCAAGTATTCAAATTACTAATGATGGTAAAAAAAACAAAATCATCAATGGTATTACGGATTGGGTTTATGAAGAAGAATTTGCATTCGTAAAAGCTTATGATTGGAATTTAACAGGAACAAAAATTGCATACATCAAATTTGATGAAACCGAAGTTCCAGAATTCTCAATGGATATGTACAATGAAGGATTATATCCAACACAAACCGTTTTCAAATATCCAAAAGCGGGTGAGAAAAATGCAATCGTTTCTTTACATATTTTCGATTTAAAATCAGGAACTACTAAGAAAATCAACTTGGGAGATTATAAAGATTTTTATATTCCAAGAATCAAATGGACGAATGACGCGGCTACTTTAAGTGTTCAAGTAATGAATCGTCACCAAAATAATTTAGACTTACATTTTGTAGATGCTAACGCAGGAACTACAAAAATTGTTTTAAACGAAAAAGATGCAGCTTATGTTGATGTTACTGATAACTTAACTTTCTTAAAAGACAATAGTTTCATTTGGACATCAGAAAAAGATGGTTTCAATCATATTTATCACTACGACAGAGCTGGTAAATTGAAAAAACAAATTACTTCTGGAAAGTGGGAAGTAACTAATTATTACGGATTTGATGAAAAATCTGGAATGATTTATTATCAATCGGTAGAAAATGGTTCTATCAACAGAGACGTTTATGCTATTAAAGTAGACGGAAAATCAAAAGTGAGATTGTCTTCTAAAAAAGGAACTAATTCAGCAACATTCAGCCCGAATTTTCAATTCTTTATCAATACGTATTCAAGTGCTACTTCAGCACCAACTTACACTTTAAACGATTCAAAAACGGGAGCAGTTGTTAAAACAATAGTTTCTAATGAAGCAGTTGAAACTAAATTGGCAAAATATGATGTAACTCCAAAAGAGTTCTTTGTATTAACTACAGAAAAAGGGCACCAATTAAACGCTTGGATGATTAAACCGAAAAACTTTGATGCTACTAAGAAATATCCAGTTTTCATGTTTCAATATTCAGGTCCGGGTTCACAACAAGTTGCAAACACTTGGAACGGAACTAATGATTATTGGTTTATGATGTTAGCACAACAAGGTTACATTGTAGCATGTGTTGACGGAAGAGGAACAGGTTTCAAAGGAGCTGCTTTCAAAAAATGTACACAAAAAGAATTAGGAAAATACGAAGTTGAAGATCAAATCGATGCAGCTAAAGTAATTGGAAAATATAACTACGTTGACGCTTCAAGAATCGGAATTTTTGGTTGGAGTTATGGCGGATTCATGTCGTCAAACTGTTTGTTCCAAGGTGCTGATGTGTTCAAAATGGCAATAGCTGTGGCTCCAGTAACTTCTTGGAGATATTATGATAGTATTTACACAGAGCGTTACATGCAAACTCCGCAAGAAAATGCAAGTGGTTATGATAACAATTCGCCAATTAATCACGTAAGTAAATTAAAAGGAAACTTCTTGTTAATCCACGGCACAGCTGATGATAATGTACATGTGCAAAATACAATGAAAATGGTGGAAGCATTAGTTCAAGCTAACAAGCAATTTGATTGGGCAATTTATCCAGATAAAAACCATGGAATTTACGGTGGTAAAACACGCTTACAATTGTACACAAAAATGACGAATTTTATTAAAGAAAAATTATAATAAACCAATAAACTAAAACTAATTATATGGAAAACAATGCTGTAAAAACTGGACATCCTAAAGGGTTGTACTTTTTATTCTTCACAGAAATGTGGGAGCGATTCAGTTACTATGGAATGAGAGCCATCTTTATTCTATTCATGACAAAAGTATTATTGATGAAAGATGCCGATGCTTCTGAAATCTACGGAAGTTATACCGGTTTAGTATATCTAACACCTCTTTTAGGAGGTTACTTGTGTGATAAATATTTAGGAAACAGAAGAAGTATTATTATCGGAGGTCTGTTAATGGCAATTGGTCAATTCTTTATGTTTTTTAGTGCTTCAGTTGGAGTTAATGGTGGAGTTTCGTTGATGTGGATGGGTTTAACTGCAATTATTATTGGAAATGGTTTCTTTAAGCCGAATATTTCAACAATGGTAGGACAATTATATCCTGCAAATGATAGAAGAATTGATAGTGCATTTACTATATTTTACATGGGAATCAATTTAGGAGCTTTCTTTTCTCCTTTAGTTTGTGGTTCTATGGATTTTAAATGGGGATTCTTAGCAGCAGGTATTGGAATGTTAATTGGTCTTGTAGCTTTTATATTAGGTCAGAAAAAATATTTAATTTCTGAGGAAGGAAAAGAAATTGGATTGGTAGTTAAGAAATTAGATGCAAAAAGTATTGCAATGATTATTGGTTCAATAGGAATTATCTTCTTTATGTTGAACTTCAAACAAATGTTTAAAAGCGATGTGGATATCATTAGCTATTTCATTTATGGAGCAATGGTTGCTATGCCAATTTTAATCTTTAGTGATAAAAGTTTAACCAAAATTGAAACACAAAGAATAACGGTGATTTTCCTTTTAGCGTTTTTCGTGATTTTCTTTTGGGGAGCTTTTGAACAAGCAGGAGCTTCATTAACTTTATTTGCTGATAGACAAACTGAAAGAACTATTTTTGGTTGGGAAATGCCTGCATCCTATTTTCAATCTGTAAATCCATTAGCTGTTATTTCTTTAGCTCCAATTATGACGATTGTTTGGGGATTCTTATATGCAAGAAAATTAGAGCCGTCTTCTCCAAAGAAAATGGCAATTGGACTTGGTTTAGTAGCTTTAGGATACGTAGTAATTGCAATCGCAGTTAAAGGCTTAGGCTTAGGTGAAAAAGTTTCAATGTGGTGGTTAATTGGTCTTTATGTAATTCATACTATTGGAGAATTATGTTTATCACCAATTGGATTATCAATGGTTTCTAAATTAGCACCATTACGTTTATCATCTTTAATGATGGGAACTTGGTTCTTAGCAAATGCTGCGGCTAACAAATTTGCAGGAACATTAAGTGCTTTAATTCCTGGTGGTGAAGATGGTACTGGAGGAGCAACTTCATTTATAGGTTTTCAAATTACTAACCTGTATGAATTTTTCATTTTGTTTATTATTATGTCGGGAGCTGCTGCAGCCATTCTTTTCGTACTGAGTTCTTGGTTAGAAAAAAGAATGCACAACGACCATATTGAAGGTCAAACAGAATAAGTGATAAAATAAAATATTTTTTATATCTTTCAAACCTACAAGAAACCCTTGTAGGTTTGTTTTTTTAATACAATAAATTATGTGGAAAAGTCATCCTAAAGCATTGCCTTACTTGTTTTTATCTGAAATGTGGGAGCGTTTCGGTTACTATTTAATGATTGGTATTTTTACCTTATATCTTAAAGATGTTGAAGCCGGATTCGCTATGACCGAGAAAGAAGCATCCGATTTATACGGAACTTTTATCGCTTTGGTCTTCTTAACACCTTTTATTGGTGGATTAGTTGCCGATAGATATTGGGGCTACAAAAAATCTATCGTAATTGGTGGTATTATGATGGGAGCGGGTTATTTCATGATGGGAATTCATGATATTACAATGCTTTACATTGCCATGACTTTAGTTATTGTAGGGAACGGTTTTTTCAAACCAAATATCTCAACACTTTTAGGTAATTTCTATACTGAGGATAAATTCAAAGACAAAAAAGATGAAGGCTACAACATTTTCTACATGGGAATTAACGTTGGAGCGTTCATTTGTAACTTCTTCGGAGCCGCTTTACAAATTTTATTAGGTTGGCAATATGCCTTCATGGCGGCTGGAGTTGGAATGTTCATTGGTGTAATTGTTTTCTTATTAGGAACAAAACACTACGGAAATCAAACTGATAAAAAAGGAGTACAACCTGGCGACATGCCTTTTTATAAAATTGTACTTTTCATTTTATTACCATCAGCAGTTTTTGGAGTTATTGGTTGGTTATTAAAAGGAGTAACTTCTGAAGCAAATCCTGGTGGTTATATTTTTGGTTCGGATAGTACCGATGCCTTTATTTTTGCTTGTATTCCAGTAATTTTCTTCTACGGAAGTTTGTATTTCAAAGCTAAAGTGGAAGACAAAAGACCAATCGGAGCTTTGTTAACCATTTTCGCAGTGGTAATTTTATTTTGGGGAGTTTTCAAGTTGAATGGTTCTGCATTAAACACTTGGGCAGACCGTTATACCGATAGAGAAATAACAGGAACGACTCAAACCGTTTTCAATGGATTGAAATTAGCCAAAGAAGTAGAATACAAAAAAGACACGGTTGAATTATACGATGCCAGTTTCCGTATTCAAAAAGTGGATGGAGAAGTTCAAAAAACGGTAGATTATCCTGTTTATTTCAGAAACGTAGCAAAAGATAAATTACCTGAAGAAGGAGCAACAGTTTCGCTTTGGGCAACCAATTTAAGTCAGTCGATTAATCCAGGTTGGGTTATTATTTTAACACCTTTAGTCGTAGCTTTTTTCACATTCTTAAGAAGCAGAAAGAAAGAACCTTCAACACCAACAAAAATCGCATTTGGATTATTAATTTCAGCTTTGTCAGTTTTAGTAATGATTGCTGCTGTAAATATGGGAGCAAACGGTTCTGAAAAAGTAAGTGTTTGGTGGTTAGTGGCTAATTACGGAGTAATCACCATTGGAGAATTATTCTTAAGTCCGATGGGATTATCAGTAGTTTCAAAATTAAGTCCAACGAACATTACTTCATTAATGATGGGCGGTTGGTTTTTATCTACTTCTATCGGAAATAAATTAAGTGGTGTATTAGCAAGTCTTTGGGATACTTATGATAACAAGCAAGACTTCTTTTGGATTAACTTCGGATTATTAATGTTTGCAACTTTGTTAATGTTCATTTTATTGAAACAACTAAACAAAGTAATGCAAGAAAAAGGAATTCACTAAGATGCAAGCAACTCAAACTATAGAAGAAATTCAAAATTTTGAAGGAAAATATCCAAAACAACTTTGGTATTTATTCTTTAGCGAAATGTGGGAGCGTTTCTGTTTCTACGGAATGCGCGGTATGTTAACTTTTTTCATGGTTCACGAATTATTCATGAAAGAAGATGTGGCTAATTTACAATACGGAGCAACACAAGCCTTCGTTTATGCTTTTACATTTGTTGGGGGATTATTTGCTGATAAAATTCTAGGATATAGAAAATCGCTTTTTTGGGGAGGAATTATGATGATTATCGGGAGTGCAATTTTAGCATTCGATCCCAAACAATTCTTTTTCCTTGGAATAGCTTTTACTGTAATTGGAACTGGTTTTTTTAAACCTAATATTTCTACTATGGTAGGAACATTATACAAAGCCAATGATGCAAGAAGAGATGCTGGTTTCTCATTGTTTTATTCTGGAATTAATATTGGTGCACTTTTAGGAGGTTACGCTTGTATTTATTTAGGTAAAAATTATTCTTGGAACTTAGCTTTTGGTTTAGCAGGAATTGTAATGACAATTAGTTTAGTTACTTTTCTATTTACGCAAAAAAGTATGGCAAATATTGGACTTTCTCCTTTATTGCATCTGCAAGATTCGAAAAGAAAATTATATGAATATGCAACGTATATTGGAACAATAGTAGCTATTCCACTAATTATGACAATGGTTTCCAATCCAGAATATACTGATTATTTCATGTACACAATCGGACCAATTACATTGTTGTATTTGGTTTACGAAATGCGAAATTTTTCAATTCAAGAAAATAAAAAATTAATTGCCGCAATGGTGTTTATTGTTTTTTCAATTTTCTTTTGGGCATTTTTTGAGCAAAGTGGTGGTTCATTGAGTTTGTTTGCTGCTAATAATTTAGATAGTGATTTTTTAGGTGTTAATTTAGATCCAAATGGAGTAAATAATGCAGCTAACTCTTTATTCGTAATCATTTTTGCACCACTTTTAGGATTGGTTTGGGTTTGGTTGAATTCAAGAAAAGCCGAACCTAATACGGTTGTTAAATTTGGTTTAGGATTTTTGTTTTTAGCTTTGGCTTTTTATACGTTTTATTTCACTCGATTTTTTGCTAATATTGATGGAATGACTTCGTTGGAAATTTTTACATTGGCATATTTCATTATTACATTTGGAGAACTTTGTTTATCACCAATCGGGTTGTCGATCATGACCAAACTATCTCCATTAAAATTACAAGGAGTAATGATGGGAATGTGGTTTTTAGCAAGTGCTTACGGGCAATATGTCGCTGGTATTTTAGGTGCTGGAATGTCAAGCGCTAATGAAAATGCCTCAAAGGCAGAAAAGCTAATTACTTATACAGATGGCTATCAACAATTAGCTATTTATGCCTTAATCGCAGGGGTTGTTTTAATAGCGATATCACCTTTGGTTAAAAAATTAATGCAGGAAGTTAAGTAGTTAACATTTTCTGGCATCTAATTTGATTAATTTTGTTTTATAAAATTTAAAATATGAAGAAGATTTTAGTAATAGCGTTTTTAACTTTGACTAGTATGTCAATGCAAGCGCAAGAAGAATTAACTTGGCATACTGATATGTCAAAAGCAACCGATATTTCTATAAAAGAAAATAAACCTATGTTCTTGTTTTTTACAGGTTCCGATTGGTGCGGATGGTGTATTCGTTTGCAAAAAGAAGTTTTTAAAACGCCAGAATTTATTAAATGGGCAAAAGAAAATGTTGTTTTAGTTGAATTGGATTTTCCAAGAAAAAATAACCAAACAGAAGATATTAAATTGCAAAATGCTCAATTACAACAACAACTTCAAGTTAGAGGATATCCAACTGTTTGGTTTGTAAGTGCTGCAAAAACGGCTGACGCTAAAGTAAATTTAAATGCTTTAGGAAGTTCTGGTTATGTAGCTGGTGGTCCAAAAGTTTGGATTGACGGAGCTAATCAGATTATTCAGAAAAAATAAGAATTATTTCAATCTATAGAATCCCTTTTCAGCAATAGCATGAAAAGGGATTTTCTCTTTTCTACAAGTCGCTTCCCAAACTTTAATGGTGTTTTTATAATTGCTTTTATCTGCAATAATTTCTTTAGGTTTCATTTCTAAAATCAAACGTGATAAATTGATTTTTGGATTTTGGGTAAGCACAATAATTTCAGGACGAATTGAGGTTTTATATATTCCTAAACTATCAATAACTAAAATTCTTTTATTCTGAAATGAAATCGTGTTTTGTAATGGAAAAATGCGCAACGAATCAGAAAATGTCCCTCGGGTGTAGTGATTTAAAGTAGTGTTGTGATTTTCTGGAATATCGCTAAAAGCCATTACGTTGTTTTGATTTTTGATACCAATTAGCGTTGTTTTTTCATTGAAAATCACCAATTCACTGCTGTTGTTTTCGTTCCATTTTATACTGATGTAACTCAATTGGAAGAGTAAAAGTGTTCCTAGAATATATTTTACATTTTTAACTTTAGCGTGATACAACCAATAGACAAAAGCAATTATGACTAAGTACAACGAAAAAGTCAGCCAACCAGAAAACGAAATATTCGTAATAATACCACTTTTAAATTGTGCAATCCAATGAATGTAATCGTTCATAAATTGAATGCTGAATTCTAAAATTTTCCCAAGAAAAACCGCAACAGAAGGAAGAATGTAATTAAGTGGTAAAATCACAATTCCAACAATTAAAACCAAACTCGATAGCGGAATGATTACCAAATTAGCTAATAAAAATAATAAAGGTAATTGGTTAAAATAATACAAACTCAAAGGTAAAACACCAATTTGCGCTGCTAAGGAAACTAAAATTGTATCGGTGAAGTAAATCGAAATTTTATTGTCTGTAAAATAAAACTTCTTATAAAAAGGTTGAAATAACACAATCGATAAAACAGCAGCATAACTCAATTGAAAACCAATATCAAAAATGGCATTTGGTTTCACTAATAAAATAAGAAAAGCAGAAATAGCCAAGGCGTTATAAATCGCTTTTGGTTGGTTAAAGTAATTCCCAATACTAATGAAACTAAATAAAGTCACTGCTCTGGTTACCGAAGCTGGCAAGCCGGTAAGTAAAGCAAACAACCATAAAATTCCCAAGAAAATCAACAATTGAATTTCCGCTCCAAATTTCATTCTTTTTAAAGGTTTCAATAAGAACACAATAAAGAAGTAAATGATGGAAATATGCAAACCCGAAATAGCTAAAATGTGAATTACACCAGCATTGGAATAATCGGCAATGGTTTCTTTGTCTAATTCCAATCGTTGTCCTAAAATTAAAGCGTCAATGATGGCTTTGGTTTTGGGTTCAAAATGATGAATGTCGAAACTTTTACTAAGATTATTTCTTAATGTTTCAATATAAAAATCAATCGTTTTATGTGTTTGAATGATTTTAATTTGATTTTCACGAGTATAAATTTGATGAAATACGTTCTGCTTTTCAAGGTATTTAGAATAATCAAATTGGTACGGATTAAAAGCTTTTGGGATAGGATAAACGGCATTATTTAACCAAATTTCATCACCTGAATGTAAGGTTTCATAGTTTGTTTTTGGAACATAAAGTAATAGTTGCCCTGAAGCTATTGTATCATTAAAATGTGAAAGTGTAATAAAATATTTGTTGTATTTTTCATTTGGTTTTAATGTAGTTGAAACGATTGCTCGAATTGAATTCGTTTCTTCAAATGACTTTTTAGAGTAATGATTTTTCGAATTTAGATCAGAATGAATATAAAAACTCATCATTCCTAAAGTAAAGGCGAGTAGGTAAGTGGCAATTCCAAAAAGAGTATTTTGAAGCAAAGCTTTTTTACTTTTCCAAAATAGAAAACAAAAAATCCCTAAACACAAAAACAATGAAACAATAAGAGTTGATAAACTCCATTGCAAGTTATATTCTGCAATAATACCTATCGCAAAACTAATGGTAATGGTAAGTAAAGGAAACTTAAATACTTTCAATCACTGTTGTTTTTGAAGTAGTATTTAGTTTTAAGGAGTTGGGACTTCTCATCCCAAAAATATAAAAAATCAGTTAAGTTTCTAATAAAATGATGAGAATCTTCTTTATTTTTTAAAAGAATTTACAATCAATTCGGCTGTTTTTTTGCTAGCGCCTTCTCCTCCTAATTTTTGTTTCAATTCAGTGTAATTGTTCAATAACACAGCGCGACTTTCGGAATTTAGAATTTTATTCAATTCTAATTTTAAGTTTTTTGTGTTCAATTCTTCTTGAATTAATTCTTTAACCACTTCTTTGTCCATGATTAAATTTACCAATGAAATGTATTTTAGAGTGATAATGCGTTTAGCAATTTGGTACGAAATATAACTTCCTTTATAACAAACTACTTCAGGAACATTAAATAAAGCGGTTTCTAAAGTTGCCGTTCCAGAAGTTACTAATGCAGCATGAGAATGACTCAATAAATCATAAGTTTTATTCGAAATAAATTTCACGTTTTCATTGGTCAAAAACGTTTTGTAAAATTCGTATTCCTGACTTGGAGCACCAGCAATCACAAATTGATAATCCGGAAAATCTTTCACTACCGAAAGCATAATCGAAAGCATTTTAGCAATTTCTTGTTGGCGACTTCCTGGTAATAAAGCTATAATTGGTTTTTCAGATAACTGATTTTCTTTTCTGAAAATTTCATCCGAAACTTCAGTTCTACTTGCAATGGCATCTATTAACGGATGACCTACAAAATGAACTGGAAAATTGTGTTTTTTCTCGTAAAAATCTTTCTCAAACGGAAGAATTACATACATAAAATCCACATCGCGTTTGATAGCTTTGATGCGATTTTCTTTCCAAGCCCAAATTTGAGGTGAAATGTAATAATGTGTTGGAATGTTGCGCTCTTTTGCCCAAGTCGCAATGCGCATATTAAATCCAGGATAATCGATAAAAATAATCGCATCAGGTTGAAATGCTTCAATGTCTTTTTTACAAATTTTGATGTTGTTCAAAATCGTTTTTAGGTTCATGATAACTTCAATAAATCCCATGAAAGCCAATTCACGATAGTGTTTGACTAAAGTACCGCCTACATTTTGCATCAAATCGCCACCCCAAAAACGAATTTCGGCTGATGGATCTTTTTCATACAAAGCCTTCATTAAGTTTGAACCGTGTAAATCGCCCGAAGCTTCTCCTGCTATGATGTAATATTTCATTTATTTTTTCTTTATAATTCCCAAGAATTCAATTGTTGCATTGCATGATGTGCAGTTAAATCAAATTGTACCGGTACAATCGAAATGTAACCATTTTCTAAAGCCCATTCATCGGTATCTGTTCCTTTGTCTAAATTGACAAACTTACCAGTTAACCAATAATATTCTTTTCCTTGTGGATTTGTTCTTTTATCAAATTCTTCTTGCCACATAGCTTTCGCTTGGCGGCAAATTTTTACTCCTTTTATTTCTTCTTTGCTTAATTTCGGGAAATTAACATTCAAAATTACACCTTCAGGTAAACCATTTTTCAAAACTTCATATGCAATTTGTTTGATATGACCTTTGATGGGTTCAAAATCGGCATCCCAACTATAATCTAACAATGAAAATCCGATTGCAGGAATGCCTTCGATTCCAGCTTCAACCGCAGCACTCATGGTTCCAGAATAAATAACATTAATTGAAGAATTAGAGCCGTGATTAATTCCAGAAACACATAAGTCGGGTTTTCTTTTTAGTATTTCGTTTACTGCAATTTTCACGCAATCTACTGGAGTTCCACTACAACTGTATTCTTGTTCAAGTTCATTGTCTAAATGTACTTTTTCTAGTTTTAAAGTGTTGTTAATGGTAATCGCGTGTCCCATTGCGCTTTGTGGACTATCTGGAGCAACAACTACAACATCACCAAGTTCTTTCATTACTTCAATTAAAGCGCGAATTCCCGGTGCAACAATACTATCGTCGTTAGTTATCAGTATAAGTGGTTTTGACATTCTTCGTACATTTTTTGCTAAATTAAATAATTTAAACCAAAACCTTTTTTTTGTATGCCTATTTTTGTTGGTTTAACAAAAAATTATAGTATTTTGCACACTTGTGGCACGATTTTTTGTTTAATTTAGTTGAAAATTTTTCAATGAAACGAATAGTGGAATTTATGAAAAGAAATTATAAGGTTATATTGTTGGTAACTGCTTTATCAGCAATATTGTGGAGTTTTGTTCCTAGTGAAAAAAAGGAAGACCCAGAAAAAGACAAACTTTTGTTAGAACTGCTAACTTTTGTTTTAGAAAAAGGACATTATAGTCCGGTTGAGTTAAATGATGACTTTTCTAAAAAAGTGTACAGTAAATATTTGAACAATATTGACCCAACAAAACGATTCTTTTTACAAAGTGATATAGATGAGTTCAGTAAATATGAAACTCAAATTGATGATATGATTAAAAATAAAGATTTAACATTCTTTAATTTAACTAATTCTCGTTTGTTGAAAAGAATGAAAGAATCTAGAGCTATTTATGAAGAAATTTTAGATAAGCCTTTCGATTTCAAGATTAATGAAAGCATAAATGTAGATTATGAAAAACTGCCATTTAGTAAAAATAAATCTGAATTAGTTGACAGATGGAGAAAGCAATTAAAGTTGTCTGCGCTTTCTTCTATTACAGATAAAGAGCAACTTGAGGAAGATAAAAAGAAAAATGATGCCAAATATGAAGTAAAATCATTTGAGACGCTTGAAAAAGAAGTTAGAGAAAATTCTTTAAAATCTTTAAATGAATATTTTGATTTTATTGAAAAAGAGTTAGAAAGAGACGATTGGTTTGCAATATTTTTAAATTCAATTGTAGAACGTTTTGATCCACATACATTCTATTTTTCTCCAGATGATAAAGAGAAATTTGATGTAAGTATGAGTGGAACATTCCAAGGAATTGGTGCGCGTTTACAAAAGAAAGAATCTGGAGTTGAAGTTTCAGAATTAATTTCTGGTGGTCCGGCTTGGAGAGGAAAAGAATTAGAAGCTGGAGATTTAATCCTTAAAGTAGCTCAAGGAAAAGAGGAGCCACTTGATATTGCAGGAATGCGTTTGGATGATGTAGTGAAAAAAATCAAAGGGCCTAAAGGAACAGAAGTTCGATTAACAGTTAAAAAAGTTGACGGTACAATAAAAGTTATTTCAATTATTAGAGATGAAGTTGAAACTGAAGAAACGTTTGCTAAATCTAGTGTAGTTGAGAAAGATGGTAAAAAATATGGAATTATTTATTTGCCAAAATTTTATATCAGTTTTGAAAACAAAGAAAATCGTGATGCCTTCAAAGACGTCGCAGCTGAAATCGAAAAATTAAAAGCACAAAACATCGATGGTCTTGTTATGGACTTGCGCGATAATGGAGGAGGTTCTTTGGAAACAGTTGTTAAAATGGTAGGGTTGTTTATTCCAGAAGGGCCAATTGTTCAAGTAAAAGCTCCAGGAAGAAACCCTGAAATTTTACCAGATCCAGATAAAAGAGTTCAGTACGATGGACCACTTGTAGTAATGATTAATAATTTCTCGGCATCAGCTTCAGAAATTTTTGCGGCAGCAATTCAAGATTATAAACGAGGAATTGTTGTAGGTAGTAAACATTCTTATGGTAAGGGAACTGTTCAAAACATGATTGATTTGAATCAATTCATCAGAGGAAATTCTTATGGTGATTTAGGAGCCTTAAAAACAACTATTCAGAAGTTTTATAGAATTAATGGAGGGTCAACTCAAAAAGAAGGTGTAAAAAGCGATATCGTTTTTCCAGATCGTTTTGCCTATTTAGATATGGGAGAACGTGATGAAGAAAGTGCATTGCCTTGGGATAAAATAGAACCAGCAAAATACCAACCGTTAAATATTAACTATGATAATGTAATTGCAAATAGTAAGAAAAGAATTGCTGCTAATCCAACTTTTAATCTTATTGATGAAAATGCAAAATGGATTTTTGAACGTAAAGATGAAAATGATTTCAGTTTAAATTTAAACGAATTTAATAAAGAAATTGCAGTTGCAGATGAGAAGATTAAGAAGTTTAAAGCTATCTCAGATTATAAAAACAAGTATCAGTTTACTTCTTTACCCGATGAAGTTGCGTTGTTTGAAAAAGACACGTTATTGAAACAAAAAAGAGAGCGTTGGCATGAAGACATGCAAAAGGATATTTATATGGAAGAGACTTTAAATGTCATATCTGATATTAAATTGTTAACTAAAGCAAAAGGATTTACTCAGAAATTGAGTATGAATTAATAAAGTAAAAGGAACAAAAAATCCCGATTCGTGAGAATCGGGATTTTTTGTTTTTAGTTGTTTCTACTAGTTAAAAGCTTGTTCTAAATCAGCTAATAAATCTTCGATATCTTCAATTCCTACGCTCAAACGAACTAAATCATCTGAAATACCTACTTCTTTTCTTTTATCTTCTGGAATAGAAGCGTGTGTCATTAAAGCTGGATGATTCGCTAACGATTCCACTCCACCTAAAGATTCTGCTAAAGTGAATACTTTTAAATTTTCTAAGAATTTAATCGCATCTTCTTTTTTACCTGATTTGAAAGTAAAGGTTACCATTCCTCCAAAACCACTCATTTGCTTTTTAGCAATTTCATGAAATGGATGTGATGCTAAACCTGGATAATACACTCTTTCCACTAAAGGATGATTATCTAAATATTCCGCTACTTTCTCACCATTTTCGCAATGACGTTGAACACGCAAATGCAATGTTTTAATTCCTCTTAAAACCAAGAAAGAATCCATTGGCCCTAAAGTTGCTCCAGTTGCAAATTGTTTGAAATGTAATTCTTCGCCTAATGCTTTATCTTTGATAATTAAAGCACCTGCAATAACATCTGAGTGACCTCCTAAATATTTAGTTGCTGAATGCATTACAATATCTGCACCTAAATCCAATGGTTTTTGTAAATATGGCGTTGCAAAAGTATTGTCTACAGCAAATAAGATATTGTGCTTTTTAGTAATCTGAGCAATCGCAGCTATATCCGCTAATTTCATTAATGGATTAGTCGGTGTTTCTACCCAAACCAATTTTGTGTTTTCGTTGATTAACGATTGGAATTTCTCCAAATCATTCATATCTACAAAATGAAATTTGATACCGCTATCTTTGTATAATCTTGTGAATAATCGGTATGTTCCTCCATATAAATCGTCCATTGCGATGATTTCGTCACCTGCTTTGAACATGCGCAACAAACAATCGGTTGCTGCTAATCCAGAAGAAAAAGCTAAACCTCTTGCTCCGTTTTCGATACTTGCTAAAGCATCTTCTAAAGCGGTTCTTGTTGGGTTTGCTGCTCTACTGTATTCGTAGTCGCCAATTGGTTTTCCAGGACTTGATTGCACATAAGTCGATGTTTGAAACACAGGAGGCATTACCGCTCCCGTTACTTTTTCATGATGTTGTCCACCATGTATCGTTTTTGTATTGAATTTCATTTTAAAAAATTTTTACAAAGGTAAATAAAAGTTGGTTGATGCTACTTTTCGAATCGTTAACAATTCGCTAAATATGCTTTTTAATCGACATCATAATTCCTAAATGAATTCCTTCATGATAATTATTGAACTCCATCGCTTCTTTCCAAGTTCCTAAATGAAATCCGGTTTTGGTTTGATACGGATGATATTCTTTGAAAATTCCGACTTCAAAATCAGCTTTCGTTTTTTCAACCATTTCGGATAATAATTTCTTGATTTCATCTACTTCTGCTTGAGTAGTTTTTCCATCTGGACGCGATCCATTTTGATATTTCTCAAAAAGCGAATCGGAAATATGCATTGGTAAACCTGATAAAGCATAGACCAATTTCTGTTGGGAAACAACTACGTGTCCCAAATTCCAAATCAAATTATTGCTCATTCCTGCTGGAATTGTATTGAGTTGTTCTAATGAATAATTATCAAAAAACTTCAAATAAATATTTCTGCTGGTTTCCCAAATTCTAAAAGTTGCTTCCATTGCTTAATTTTTTATAAAATTACTGATTTTTAGAATTCAAAAGGCTGTATTTTTGCATCAGAAATTGAAAAACATCAAAATGAACAAAATATACTATTTGGCTTCGTGTGATACCTGCCGAAAAATCATCAAATCACTTCCAAATTCTGATAAATTAACGTTTATCGATATTCGCCAAAATCCAATTTCGGAAAGCGATTTAGAAGAAATGTATCAACTTTCGGGAAGTTACGAAGCGCTTTTCAGCAAAAAAGCTCAGTTATATAAATCATTAGGTTTAAAAGATAAAAATCTAACTGAAGCCGATTTCAAAAAATACCTTTTAGAACATTACACGTTTTTGAGTCGTCCCGTTGTTATTTTTAATAATGAAATTTTTATCGGGAACACGCAACCTAATATACTTAAACTAACAAAAGCTCTTCAAAGTGTCTAAAAGAAGTTGGGCATTAGTTGCCGCCACCTTAGTTTCCATCATTTACGGCGTAACTTTTACGATTGCTAAAGATGTGATGCCAAAATATGTTGACGCATTCGGGTTTATCGTAATGCGTGTTGGTGGTTCGGTTTTGTTATTTTGGTTGATTTCCTTTTTTGGTCCAAAAGAAAAAATTGCTAAAGAAGATTTTCCTCGAATTGTTGCAGCTGCGTTCTTCGGAGTAGCTTTTAATATGCTGACTTTTTTCAAAGGATTGAGTTATACTTCGCCTATTATGGGAGCCGTTTTGATGGTTACAACACCTATGATTGTGCTTGTTTTATCGGCATTCATCATGAAAGAACGCATGGAAAACCGAAAAGTATTGGGAATCATTTTAGGCTTAGCTGGAACGATAACTTTAATTTTATACGGAAAATCATTGGTAAACGCTACAAATGCAAGTTTAGGAAATTTATTGGTTTTTGTAAACGCGGTTTCATACGGATTTTACCTCATTATCGTGAAGAAATTAATGGATAAATACAACGCCTTTACCTTCGTAAAATGGATTTATACTTTTGGTTTTTTGATGGTATTACCTTTTGGTTGGGGCGAATTTCAAGCTATAGATTTCGCTAATTTACCAACGGATATTTTCTGGAAAATTGGTTTCGTAGTGGTGTTTTCAACGTTCTTAACGTATTTGCTAAATTTAGTTTCCATGCGCGAACTAAAACCAACAACCGTAGCGGTTTTTATTTATTTACAACCACTTTTTGCCACTATTTTTGCAGTAAGTTTAGGAAAAGACGATTTGAGTTTGGTGAAATTAATTTCGGCAGTGTTGATATTTGTCGGAGTTTATTTGGTAACGCAGAAAGCCTCCCCCAACCCCTCCAAAGGAGGGGAGAAAACTTCCTAAATAATTTTAAATCACAAATAAATACACAAACTTATTCCCCCTTTGGGGGTTAGGGGGCATTTTCTTATCTTTGAAGACATTTTTATAACGTATGATACACTCCATGACGGGTTTTGGGAAAGCATCTTTGCAATTACCAACCAAAAAAATTACCGTAGAAATCAAATCGCTAAACAGTAAAGGTTTAGACTTAAATACGCGAATGCCATCGGTTTTTCGTGAAATGGAATTGGGTTTACGCAATCAAATTTCGCAACGTTTAGAGCGTGGAAAAGTTGATTTTTCGCTTTATGTTGAAGTAACTGGCGAAGAAACCACTTCAAAAATCAATGTACCGATTGTGAAAGGGTACATTAACCAAATGAAAGCCGTAATTCCAAATGCAGATGAAACAGAATTGATGAAAATGGCGGTTCGTATGCCTGATGCTTTAAAAACCGAGCGCGACGAAATCGATGAAAACGAATGGAAACAAATCCAAACCGTGATTGATGAAGCGTTGGAAAACATCGCGAATTTTAGAAAAGATGAAGGCGCTTCTTTAGAAAAAGAATTCCAATTGCGCATTTCAAACATCAATAATTTAATGAACGAAGCGGTTTCTTACGATGCTGAACGCGTTGAAACCGTAAAAACTCGTTTACGTACTGCTTTAGATGAATTAAAAGTCAATGTAGATGAAAATCGTTTCGAACAAGAATTGATTTTTTATCTAGAAAAATACGACATTACTGAAGAAAAAGTACGTTTGGGCAACCATTTGAACTATTTCTTAGAAACCTTAAACGGAACAGAAGCTAACGGAAGAAAATTAGGTTTCATCACGCAAGAAATGGGAAGAGAAATCAATACCATGGGTTCAAAATCGAATCATACCGAAATGCAAAAATTGGTGGTGATGATGAAAGATGAATTGGAAAAGATTAAGGAGCAAGTATTAAACGTTTTATAGTTTAAGCCACAGATTACACAAATTTTCACGGATTAAAATCGTTATAATCCCTTAATCCGTGGCAAAAATAACAACACAATGACCAAAGGAAAATTATTAGTATTCTCTGCGCCATCAGGTTCAGGAAAAACCACTATAGTAAGACATTTATTAGCCCAACCCGATTTGAATTTAGAATTTTCGATTTCGTGTACAACGCGTGCACCTCGTGGCGAAGAAGTACATGGAAAAGATTATTATTTTATTTCTTGGGACGAATTCAAAAAGCATATTAAAGCGGAAGATTTCGTGGAATGGGAAGAAGTCTACACCGATAATTTCTACGGCACTTTGAAAGCCGAAGTAGAACGAATTTGGGCTTTAGGAAAACACGTAATTTTTGATATTGATGTAGCGGGCGGATTGCGTATTAAAAGCAAATTTCCAAACGAAACGTTAGCGGTTTTCGTAAAACCACCAAGCGTTGACGAATTAAAGCGTCGCCTAAAACAACGTTCTACAGAAAGCGAAGACAAAATCAACATGCGTATCGCAAAAGCATCAGTAGAATTAGCAACTGCACCTCAATTTGACACCATCATCAAAAATTATGATTTAGATGTGGCAAAAGAAGATGCGTACAAATTGGTAAAGGATTTTATTAGTAAATAAAAAGTATAGCACAAAGTCTCACTAAGTTATGCACCAAGTAGCACAAAAAACTTCGTGAAACTCTGTGTAAAACTTCGTGAAACTCTGTGTAACAAAAATGAAAATAGGTCTGTATTTCGGAACGTTTAATCCCATTCACATTGGGCATTTAATTATTGCCAATCATATGGCAGAGCATTCTGATTTGGATCAAATTTGGATGGTGGTTACACCTCATAATCCGCACAAACAGAAAAACACCTTGTTAGATGATTACCATCGTTTGCACATGGTGCATTTGGCAACGGAAGATTACCCAAAAATCCAACCTTCGGATATCGAATTCAAATTACCACAGCCGAATTATACCGTAAATACCTTGGCGCATTTACAAGAAAAATTTCCAAAACACGAATTTTCTTTAATCATGGGCGAAGACAATTTGAACTCGCTTCACAAATGGAAAAACTACGAAGTTATTTTGCAAAACCATAATATTTATGTTTATCCGCGACTAAATTCAGGTGAAATTGACGAGCAATTTATAAATCATGAAAAAATTCATAGAGTTGGTGCGCCAGTAATTGAATTATCCTCAACCTTCATTCGCGAAAGCATTAAAAACGGTAAAAATGTGGTTCCAATGTTACCGAATAAAGTTTGGGAATATGTGGAGCATAATATGTTTTATAAAAAGTAATCGAATGCAAAATGCCGAACTAGAAAAGCTGATTGAAAAGCAACCAAAAAAGAAGCTTTCGGTAGTAGATTCTATTTTTGACAATCCATATTTTGTTAGGTCAAAAGAGTACGGTTCGACCATTGAAAATTATAGTGAAGAAATCGTTTTTAATAATACAGGCTCTGATAAATACATATATTTTGTTTTCGGATTTATGATTTTTATTTTTGGCTTTCGTGCGATTGAAGATGTTTTTAGTAGATATTTAGTTTTCGGTTTATTAGTTGTCTTAATACTTCTTGTTTGGTATAATAAAACAAAAAAAATAGAAGAAATTAAAATTTCAAAAGCAGGTATTGAAATTAATAAAACCCAATATTTTTGGAATCAAATTTATGATTATGGTTTTACGATTGAACCCAAACACAAAAGTTCTACGTATTATTTAGAAATCTTTATGATAACTGGTAAGAAGGAACGTTTCGGTTTATATAATTATTCAAACCCTGAAGAAATTATAGAAACAATGAATTTTTTCAGAAATAAATATAATTCTAATCGAAATCATTCTTAACATTCCTTTACCATTCGTTCCCAATCCCATTGCGTAACTTTGTATTCTTAAAAAGAAAAAGTTATGAAAAAAGTATTATTTGTAGTTACCTCTCACGACAAATTAGGAAATACAGGAGAAAAAACTGGTTATTGGACTGAAGAATTGGCTGCCCCATATTATGAATTATTAGACCAAGGAATTGAAATTACTATTGCAACCCCAAAAGGAGGCGAACCACCAATTGATCCTAAAAGCGAAGACCCAAGTGCTGCAACTGAAGACACAAAAAGATTTGACAATGATAGTGAACTTCAAGAAAAACTTAAGAATACCATTAAACTGTCAGATGTAAATCCAGCAAATTATGATGCGGTATTCTATCCAGGTGGACATGGTCCATTATGGGATTTAGTTGATGATAAAAATTCTATTTCTTTAATTGAAACTTTTTACAACAGCAATAAGCCTGTTGCATTTGTGTGTCATGCTCCTGCTGTTTTGAAAAACGTAAAAATAAATGGTGAATTTCTTGTTAAAGGAAAAAATGTAACCGGATTTTCAAACGAAGAAGAAGATGCGGTTGGTTTAACTAATGTTGTTCCGTTTTTACTTCAAGATGTATTTAAAGAAAATGGTGCAAATTACTTAAAAACAGAAAATTGGCATCCCTATGCTGTAGAAGATGGTCTATTGATTACAGGACAAAACCCTGCTTCATCTAAACCTGTTGCACAAATATTATTGAACAAATTAAAATAAAATGTTATGCTAAACTTCGAATTATACAATCCTGTAAATTATGTCTTTGGAAAAGGGCAAATTGAAAAACTAACTGAATTAGTTCCTTCAAATACTAAAATTCTTATCGCTTATGGTGGCGGAAGTATCTTCAAAAATGGTGTTTACGACCAAGTAAAAGCCGCTTTACCCAATCACGATATCGTAGAGTTTGGTGGCATCGAACCAAATCCTCGATTTGAAACTTTAATGAAAGCTGTTGCAATTATTCGTGCTGAAAAAATCGGATTTATTTTAGCTGTTGGTGGCGGAAGTGTGATTGATGGCGTGAAATTTATTTCGGCAGCTGTGAATTTTGAAGGTGACGAAGCCGATATTTTGAAAAAACGAATTTTATTCAAAGATGCTTCTAAAGTAATTCCTTTTGGAACTGTTTTAACCTTGCCAGCGACAGGTTCTGAAATGAATTCAGGCGCTGTGGTTACGATTGAAGCTACACAAGAAAAATTAACGCTTGGCGGAAGCGCTTTGTTTCCAGTATTTTCAATTGTGGATCCAACCGTGATTACTTCATTACCAAAAAGACAATTGCAAAACGGTGTTGTGGATGCATTCACACACGTTATGGAGCAATATTTGACCTATACTCACGATGCTTTATTGCAAGACCGAATTTCAGAAAGTATTTTACAAACATTAATTGAAATTGGTCCCGATGTAGTGGAAAACCCGAGTGATTATAAATTGGCTTCCAACTTTGTTTGGAGTGCCACAATGGCATTGAATGGATTAATTCAAAAAGGTGTTCCTTCGGATTGGGCAACGCATATGATTGGTCATGAATTAACGGCTTTATACGAAATTGATCATGCGAGAACTTTGGCTATAATTGGTCCAAATTTATACCGCGTGATGTTCGACACGAAAAAAGAGAAATTAGCACAATACGGTCAACGCGTTTGGAACATTCAAGGCAATTCAACTGAAGAAATTGCAGAAAAAGCGATTGAAAAAACGGTTGATTTCTTCCACAAAATGGGCATGAAAACCAAAATTTCAGAAAACGTAGAAAACATCGAAAAAACAGCCGATTTTATCGTAAAACGTTTCGAAGAAAGAGGTTGGAAAGCCATGGGTGAAAAGCAAAACATCACTTTAGAAAAAGTGAGAACTATTGTAGAAATGAGTTATTAAAAAATACCTATTCATCATAATAAAGGCGCGGAGTTTTTCTTCGTGCCTTTGTATTAAAAAGAGTTTCGCAAACGTTTTTTGTAAATCCTTTTTAAATGCCTATTTTTGATGTTCTAAATTAAATCGTAAAATGGAAAAAAAGCCAAAATTTGCCGTCATTGGAGGAGGAAGTTGGGCTACTGCAATTGCGAAAATGCTTTGTGAAAATCAAGACGAAATCGCTTGGTACATGCGAAGCACGTATGCTATTGAGCATTTGAAACATCAAAAACACAACCCAAATTATTTAAGCTCGGTTGCGTTTGATACCAATAAATTAAAACTTACAAACGATATCAACGAAGCAGTTGCTTATGCTGATTATGTGATTTTTGTAGTTCCTTCTGCTTTTTTGAGTAAAGAATTGGAAAGTTTAACTGAAAGTTTAGAAGGAAAAATCATTTTCTCTGCGATTAAAGGAATTGTTCCAGAATCGAGTTTGATTGTTGGTGAACATTTTCATACCAAATACGATATTCCATTTGATAATATTGGGGTAATTACGGGTCCCTGTCATGCGGAAGAGGTGGCTATGGAACGTTTATCGTACTTAACCATTGCTTGTAGCGATAGAAAAAAAGCCAAATATGTGGCTAAAAATCTGAGCTCACATTACATCAAAGCAAAAACTACTGATGATATTATTGGAACAGAATATGCTGCCGTTTTAAAGAACATATATGCTATTGCCGCCGGTATAGCGCATGGTTTAGGCTATGGCGATAACTTTCAAGCGGTTTTGATGAGTAATGGTATTCGCGAAATGAAGAAATTCATTCGTAAAGTACATAAAATGAAGCGAAACATTAATAATTCGGCTTATTTGGGCGATTTATTGGTTACTGGATATTCGGTATTTTCTCGAAATAGAATGTTTGGAAACATGATTGGAAAAGGTTACACTGTAAAATCAGCACAAATGGAAATGAGCATGGTGGCTGAAGGATATTACGCTGTAAAAAGTGCCTACAAATTAAATAAAGAATACGGAGCTGATACTCCGATTATCGACGCCGTTTACGAAATTTTATACGAAAACAAAGACGCTAAAGCCGTTTTTAAAGAACTAACAGATAAATTAAATTAATACATGCTATCATTAAAAACAGGTTCAATCGATCATTTAATTGATCATCCTGGTATTATTACGGCTTTTACAATTACCATCATTGCGATGTTGGTTTTAGATTTAGGAGTTTTAAACAAAAAAGGTCACGTAGTTTCCAATCGCGAAGCGGCTATTTGGTCGGTGATTTGGATATCTTTAGCCATGGGATTCAGTGGTATTATATATCACTACATGGGAGCGGAGAAATTCATGCAGTTTCAAGGCGCGTATTGGATAGAAAAAGCGCTTTCGGTTGATAATTTATTCGTGTTTATCTTGGTATTTGGTTACTTCAATGTTGCAAAAGAAGCCCAACACAAAGTATTATTTTGGGGTGTAATTGGCGCTTTAGTTTTTAGAGCAATCTTTATTTTTACCGGAGTTTGGTTACTAAATTATACGTATTTACCCGAAATGGAATTGTTCGGTCAAGTGGTGAAAATTAATTATTTGCTAACCATTTTCGGAATTATTCTAATTGTTGCTGGAATCAAATCTGGTTTTAGTAATGAAGAAGATGAAGGAAGTAAAGATTTTAGTAAAAGTGCGGGTTCAAAGCTAGTACACAGGTTTTTTAAAGTGAGTCCCAATTTTGATGGTGATAAATTCTTCACCATTCAAAACGGAATTAGAATGGCAACACCTTTATTTGTGGTGGTTGCAATTGTTGAGTTTACGGACTTATTATTTGCTGTAGACAGTATTCCAGCTATTTTTGCTATTGCACCAGACGATCCATTTATTTTATATACGTCTAACATTTTTGCGATTTTAGGATTACGTTCATTGTATTTCCTTTTGGCGAACTTTATGTACATGTTTAGTAAGTTGAAATACGGATTAGGATTTATTTTGGCTTTTATCGGAACTAAAATGATTATAGCGCCGTTCTACCACGTTCCAACGAGCTTATCTTTAACTGTTGTTGGTTCTGCTTTAATCTTGTCTGTAATCGCTTCTTTGTTGTTTCCCGATAAGGATTAATTTTTATTCAACACAATATAAAACCGCAGATTCACAGATTAATTAGTTTAAATCTGCGAATCTGCGGTTAATATTTGGTTTTTATTTTATTGTAATCTCATCTACAAAAATAAACGCATCGCCACCAGCGCCTTGATGCCATTCTGGTAATTTACCGAAGTTTTTAGCGATAACTTTTACGTAACGTGCTTTTTTTCCTTTGTTTTCGTTTGATGTGAAATTCAAAATCGTATTTTCTTCTAATTTTGGATCTAACGTATTGTTTACCGAACCGAAATACGTAAAATTCACATTATCATCCGAAATGTAATATTCCACTTTTGTAGGCATTAAAATCCACGAACGTTGGTCTTGTAAAAAACGAGCTGAAATTTCTGAAATGTTTTTCACTTCTTTTAAATCGACAACCGCTTCAAAATCCTGACTTTGGTAACCTTGCCAATCGCCTTTTCTCCAGTTCTCTGTTCCTAAAATACCATCTAACAACCCTTCTGGACCACCCGCATGATATTGCGGATTGTAAACCGATTTTATATTGATGCTGTAGTTGTTTGGTTTTTTGAAAAAGGTTGCGGAAATGGTATCACTTGTTTTACCAAAACCATCATCAGAATAAAATCTTATTGTTGCTGTTTTGTCTAACATTATCTTTTCATTGAACATAACAAATTCGGAATTATTTATGCTATAAAAAAACTCTGTAGGATCATGAAATGAATCAAATGTAATTTCTAAAATATCTTTAAATGATTTGCTTGAAGCCATGATAACTGGAACTGGAAAAATATCATCATTACCAGCTGCTCGATAAATATTAATTTTTTCAACTTGTTCGTTTTCAATATATTCATTATCCTGAAATTTACTCTCTTTAGAAATTAGTTTATTATTTCCGTCTTCAAAATGAATTTTGGCTGAATCAAAATATGGTTTAGTCAAAACCCAATGATTCTCAGCAGGTGTAACCTGATATCTACCAATCGAACTCAACACATACCAAGCACTCATTTGACCGCAATCTTCATTTCCAATTAAACCATCTGGCGAATTAGTGTAAAAATTATCTAAAATGTAATGTACTTTTTCTTTTGTTTTTTCAGGTTTTCCCACATAATTATACAAATACGCAACATGGTGACTTGGTTCGTTCCCATGCGCATATTGTCCAATTAAACCCGTAATATCAACTTGTTCTCTCCCGGTTGTTTTACTTTCAGTAGTGAACATTTCATCTAACTTGGCTTCAAATTTTTCCTTTCCTCCATAAGCCTGTATCATACCATCAATATCTTGAGGTACAAAAAAAGTATATTGCCATGCATTAGCCTCAGTGAAATTATTATTTACCTCTTTTGGATCAAAAGGTGTGTCCCAACCACCATTTTTCTTAGGTTGGATGAACGTATTTTTTCCATTGAAAAGGTTTTTCCAGTTTTGAGAACGCATCATGAAATATTGGTAATCATCAGAATGCCCCAAAATAGCTGCCATTTGGGCAATACACCAATCGTCATAAGAATATTCTAAGGTTTTGGAAACGCTTTCGTGTTCGTCGTCAATAGAAATGAAGCCGTTTTTCTTGTAGGCATCCAAACCTAATACATCACGCATAGCAGAAGCTTTACTGGCTTCAAAGGCTTTTTCGTAATCAAAACCTGTAATTCCTTTTGCCATCGCATCTGCAATTACAGAAACAGAATGATAGCCAATCATACAATCGGTTTCATTGGAAGCCAATTCCCAAACCGGTAATCTACCGCCTTGCTCGAATTGTTTGATGAAGGTGTTAATGTAATCGGCTGTTCGTTTTTTATCAATTAAAGTATACAACGGATGCGCAGCTCTAAACGTATCCCAAAGCGAGAAAACTGTGTAGTAATCAAATCCTTCTGCTGTGTGAATTTTGTTATCTCTACCGCGATATTTTCCATCTAAATCTTGTGCAATATTCGGTTGCATCATGGTGTGATACAAAGCCGTGTAGAAAATCGCTAACTTGTCTTTATCATTGGAAGTAACTTCAATTTTTGATAATTCTTTGTTCCAAAGGGTTTCTGCTTCTTTCTTAACTTTATCAAAATCCCAATTTTTGATTTCAGAACTGTTTAATTTGGCTCCTTCATAACTCGTTGGTGAAAGCGATACTTTTACGAGGATTTTTTCACCTTTTTTGACTTGTTTTGAGAAACTCATAGCCACTTTTGACCCAGAATATTCTTTTCTATTACTTACTGAATCAGATATAAATTTGTTGAAGTTCATCGGTTTGTTAAACTCAATTCGTGCATACACATATTGATCTCTTGCCCAAGCTTCGCTTCTTCGTAACACTTCAATAGTTTTATCATCGATTACTCGAATTCTTCCTTCCAAAAGCTTATCGCGATGATTCAAATCTAAAATAATATTAGCTAAACCAGCTTTATTAAACGTATATTCATGAAATCCCACACGAGTTGAAGTGGTCAAACGTACATCAATATTGTGTTTGTCTAATTTCACGGAGTAAAATCCAGCGGAAGCTTTTTCATTGGCATGCGAAAAAGTTGAAGAATACACTTTATTATCAAACGAAGGCTCACCCATTGTTGGCATCAACATAATATCACCATAATCTGAAACACCGGTTCCATTCAAATGTGTGTGCGAAAATCCGTAAATCAAATTATCCGAATAATGATAACCGCCACAGCCATCCCAACTGCCATCGATTCTTGTATCGGGAGAAAGTTGTACCATTCCGTAAGGCACAGTTGCACCAGGAAAAGTATGTCCGTGACCGCCTGTTCCAATAAATGGGTTGACGTGTTTGGCGTAATCTTGTGCTTGGGAAAAAGTAGTAGTTAAAAAGGCTAAAGCAATAAGAAATGGTTTCATGTTGTGTTGTTGAAAAAATTTCTTAAAGGTAAAAATATTTTCTTTTTTTAAAGAATGATAACTCAGATTTTATGGATTATCTAAAAGATAAAAATGAAAACCGCAGATTCGCAGATTAATAATCCAATCTGCGAATCTGCGGTAAGTTTTTTAAAATCTAATTTGCAAAAACGCCTCTTTTGTTGATAATTGGTAAATCGGCAGTAGCTTTTTCGTTGATGGAATTGGTTCTAAAAACAAAAGTTTTATCGAATAATTGACCGTTTGCGAAGTATGACAGCATGAATTCGTTATTCAATTGCAAAACATTGTTTTCTAACAATTCAACTTTAACGGCGGTTCTTGGTTCTACTTTGGCAAACGCATGACGGAATGTTCCTGTTCTACGTTCTTCACCATTGATTAAACCATAAGCGCGAGAAACTACCATAGCCATTTCTAGCAAATCATCGGTATCGTTTATTAAATAAGCGTACCAAGAATTTTCCATAAAATCGTCGTTCCATTCTTGAAAGGCTACAATGTGAACGTTTGCTACTTTTGGGATGATAATATCTTTTTTCATATTCTGAAGAATCCTGACAGGTTTTTGAAACCTGTCAGGATTTAAATTATATACTTGATTTAAATTGCTCTAAGAAACGTACATCGTTTTCATAAAACATACGGATATCACCAATTTGGTACAACAACATAGCAATACGTTCTACACCCATTCCGAAAGCGAAACCAGTATGTTCGTCTGGATTGATGCCGCAGTTTTTCAAAACGTTTGGATCTACCATTCCGCAACCACCAATTTCTAACCAACCGGTTCCTTTGGTAATTCTGTAATCGGTTTCAGTTTTTAATCCCCAATAAATATCAATTTCAGCACTTGGTTCTGTAAATGGGAAATACGAAGGACGTAAACGAATTTTCGATTTTCCGAACATTTCTTTCGTGAAATACAACAACGTCTGTTTTAAATCGGCAAACGAAACGTCTTTGTCAATATACAATCCTTCCACTTGATGGAAAATACAGTGTGAACGCGAAGAAACTGCCTCGTTACGGAAAACTCTTCCTGGAGAAATCGTACGGATTGGCGGTTTGTTGTTTTCCATATAACGCACTTGCACTGATGAGGTGTGTGTACGCAATAAAACATCAGGATTAGTTTGAATGAAAAAAGTATCCTGCATATCTCTTGCTGGATGATATTCTGGTAAATTTAATGCGGTAAAATTGTGCCAATCGTCTTCGATTTCTGGACCTTCAGACACGTTGAAACCAATGGTTGAAAAAATATCAATCATTTGATTTTTTACAATAGAAATTGGATGGCGCGAACCAATGTTCATCGCTTCTCCCGGACGCGTTGTGTCGCCGTAAATTCCTTTTGCTTCTTCTTTATTTTCTAAAGCGTCTTGAATGGCTTTTACCTTTTCTTCTGCCGAAGTTTTCAATTCGTTGATAACTTGTCCAAATTCTTTCTTTTGTTCGTTTGGAACATTTTTGAATTCAGCAAAAAAGTCTTTCAACAAGCCTTTACTTCCCAAATACTTGATTCGGAAGGCTTCTAATTGTTCTTTATTATCGGTTTGAAAAGATTTTACTTCTTCAATATGGGCTTTAATCGTTTCTGTCATCGCTCTTTGTATAAAGGTGCAAATTTAGTGATTTTTAGTGATTAGTAAATAAAAAAGTGAATAGTAACTAGTAATTAGTGATTAGCAAAAAACACAAAAGAAGAAAAGCTAATCACTCTTCACTCTTCACTAATTACTCTATCAATTCTTTCTCTAAAAAGTAACTCACTATGGCTTCTTTCATTAGTACGGCTTGTTCGCCTGCTTTTAAAGGTGGTAATTCTTCTTTTACTTTGTAATGTGGCCAACCTTCGTTATCAAAATACTCAAATTCGTAGTAACCATAAGGTTCTAACAAACGGCAAATGGCAATGTGCATTAGGTTTACTTTTTCGTCTTTTTTGAAAGTAGCATGAATTTTTCCTAATTCTTGTACACCGATTAAGTAGATAATTCCTTCTAAATCAAGGTCTTCTCCGCCTGAAAATTTTTCTGATAATATAGTGACAACGCTTTCCCAACGCTGTTTTAATTGTTCGTCTCTTGACATTTTTTTAAGTTTGAAGCTGGAAGCTGGAAGCACGAAGTTTCCCATCAATCCAATAATGTTTCTGCAAAGATAACAACAGAAAACTACTTTCAACAATTCTTTTATCTTTATTCTTTATTCTTTATTCTATTTTCTTTCAAATGAGTTTTATTGATATTGTTTTTGCGGTTTTATTAGGTTTTGCGGTTTATAAAGGATTAAAAAACGGACTTTTTGTGGAAGTCGCTTCTCTATTAGCCTTGGTTGCTGGAATTTATTTAGCGATTAAATTTTCGAGTTTAGTAGGTGCTATTTTTACTGGATTTGTTCCAAGTTGGAATCCGAAATATATTGAAATTACCGCTTTTATCATCACTTTTTTGTTGGTAGTGATTGGAATTCATTTAAGCGCGAAAATTTTAACAAAATTAGCTGATTTTGCTTTTTTAGGTTGGATTAACAAAATTGCTGGAGTGATTTTTAGCTTATTGAAAACCATTTTAGCGTTGAGTGTCGTGCTTTTTATTTTTGAGAAAATCAACATCAATAACATGTTGCTTTCGAAAGAAACACAAGATAATTCAATGTTTTATAACCCAATTCAAAATATTTCAAAAGCGATTTATCCTACGATTGAAGGTTGGTATGATAGTTTGAAGAAAGGTGTTTCCGAAGAAAAAACTAATTCTTAGCTTTCACTTCCTTAATCGCTTCTTTGTCAATCCACGCTTTGGTTTTGTCGGTGAGTTCTACTTGTTTCCAGTTGCCTAATTCTTCTAAGACGAAAACTTTTGTGCCTTCGTGAAGCGTTACAACATCTTCAGAACTGTTTTTGGGTTCAGCTTTTAAAGTCGTTGATTCTGCAAAAACGATGGCTGGATTGTAATTCGCATCAAATTTCCTCTGTAAAAATGCGGAGAAAACGGTTACGCCAATTCCAACTAAAAACAATAGAAACAAACTGAAAAAAGTGCGTTTTAAAAATACGGTATTTCCAAAATAATAGCCTAAAAACGAAAGTAAACTCAGCAAAGCAATAAAAACGGCAATCCAAGCCCAAGTATCGTAATGAAATGTGCTTGTAAATTCTTTCACCATTTTCTTAAAACCGACTTCTGGAAGGATTTTAATGTCGTCTATTGCCGTTTTTTGGGCAAATGATAGATTGGTTTGAATAGCTTCGTCATCTGGGTTTAAAAGCAATGCTTTTTCGTAATTGTAAATCGATGGCGCTACTTTTCCTAATTTGTAATAGCAATTGGCAATATTAAAATATAAATCAGCTGATTCGTTACCTTGGTTTACAATGCTTTCGAAAGATTGAACCGCTTGTTCGTAATCACCTTTGTTATATAAATCGTTTGCTTTTTTGAAGGTAGCATCGATTGATTCGCTTGCATTAGCAAATGAAACCAAAAACAAAAGGAAAAGTATAATCTTGTTTTTCATTATTTCAATTGTTTTTCAAGTTCTGAAATTCGTTCCACAGCTCGTTCAAAATCATTTGTCATGGCAATATCTGTTGCTGGTGCATATCTTGCAAATTCGCAATCGTTCATTAATTCCATGAATTGAGAGATACTTTGTTCGGAAGCGTTTCTTTGTTGTAATAATTCAATGATATTGTCTTTGCTCATTTCAACGGTTTCGATGTGTAATTTGGCTTTTAAGAAATTGTGTAATGCTTTTTCCATTGCCATATAAAACGGCACTTTGTCACCCATTTGTTTTTTGGCTTCCGACAAATATTTCTTCACTAATCGGTTATTATTTCTAACTCGGTTTCCTACAACATCGGCATCTTTTGCTTCTTTTTGTTTTCTGGCAATCATCACAATTGGAATCAATAATAATGGTGCAAATAACAAACTATAAAACAATCCAGAACCTAAGAAATCTTCTCTAGAAGCAGAAACAAATTCTGTTTTCAACTTATTGAATTGGAATACTTCTTTTTTCTGAATGGCTTGTTTATTAGCACTTGGTGTATTGGCTACAAATGTTCCGTCACCTTCCGCTACATCAATGGTAATTTCTTTTGAAGTGATGGTTTTGTACGATTTACTTGCCAAATCATAGTACGAAAACTCCATTGGTTTAATCGTATATTTTCCTTTAAATTGAGGAATAATGGTGTATTTGTCCGAAATTTTTCCTGTCATACCCGTAACTGGTGTTTGTACATTTTCGGTATGAGCTGGTTCGTACATTTCTAACGCACTTGGAACCACTGGTTTTGGTAATGTAAATAATTTTAAATTTCCTTTACCCAAAACACTAACTTCTAAATCTAAAGATTCACCTGCTTTTAAAGACGTTTTTGATGGTTTTACTACAAAATCAAATTTTCCAACCGCACCTGTAAATCCTGCAGGTTTTCCGTTTTCTGGAAGTGGTTTTACATTGATGGTTTGCATTCCTGTAGAAAGTGATTTTTGAATTACACGCATTTCGTATTCGCCAAACCAATCACGACGGCCTGTTGGCACCTCAGCATCTAAATCAATTTTGAATGGTTCTATAGTTTTGGCTCCAGCTTCCAACGGATACAAAATTACTTTGCGAAGCACAACCATACTGTAATCTTTTCCGTTGTACTTTCCACGTTCTGCACGCAGTTGTTTCATGTCGATGTACTGACTCCAGAAATCATTGTATTTTGGTGCTTTGAAATTTCTAAAATTACCAACAGTTGATCTTGGTTCGAAATACAATTTATAAATCACGGTAACTGGTTCATTCACATACGGATTCTTGGTTGACATTTCAGCTACCAAATGAATTCCTTCTCCATAATTCACATTCGTTGGTTGCTGACCAGGATAGGTTGGCATTTGGATAGGATCTGTAATCGTAATTTTTATGGGTGCCGATTTATAAATGGTTTCATCAAACTCGATAGAAGCAGCAGCAATTGTAAATGTTCCTTTTTTTGTAGGTGTTAAATAATAAATAACTTGGGTTGAAATTTCTCTTTTTTGGGTAACCTTACCATTAATTATCGTAATTGAAGTTTGATTTCCCTTATTAATAAATGGACCTTCAGCTTTAAATCCGGGAAATTTTGGCGGTACAAAATTATCACCTTCGTTATTGATAGAAAAAACCAATTGAATTCGCTCATTTAAACCATAAGAGCTTCTTTCTGTTTGCGCTTCAAATTTTACTTGAGCGGAAACAGAATTATAAAAAAACGATATAAATAAAACTAAAAGTATCTTTTTCATGAATTACCAATCTTTTTCATTTGAAACCGGACGTGCTTTTACTTTCTTCGCATTTACTTTGTCCTGCACTTTCTTCTCTGCATTATTAACCGCATCTAAAATATTATCGATACGTTGTTTATCGGCGCCACTTGGCTTTGGATTTTCGTTTTTATCTTCTTTTTTCTCTCCGTCTCCTTTTCCTTGTTGTTTATCGCCTTGTTTATCTTTGTTATTCTGATTGTCTTTATCAGAATCTTTTTTGTCGTTTCCTTTATCGTTTTTACCGTCTTTGTCTTTTGGCTGTGGTTTATTATCCTGACCACCGCCACCTTTATTATCTTTTTTATTGTCTTTTGGAGGTGGATTATCTTTGTTTTTTCTTTTGGCTAAAGCGTAATTGTAACGCGTTTCTTCATCTTTTGGATTATTTCGAAGTGCGTTTTTATAAGCATCAGCTGCTAAATCATATTTTTTTTCCAACATGAAAGTGTTGCCTAAATTATGATAAATTCGGTGTTTTTCTTCTTTAGTTTTAGCAACTTCTAATGCTTGAATATATTTGACTTGCGCTTCACCTTGCTGATTTTGTCGGTAAATGCTATTTCCTAAATTATATCCTGCAACGGCTTTTTTTGGTGATTTTTTCGATTCTGTTACCCGATAATCGGCTTCGGAATCCACGTATTTCTTTTCGGTAAACGATTGATTTCCGTTGTACAGATTTTTATCTTTTTCTTGACTGAAAAGCGTGATGCAATTCAATAATAGCAATATGTAAACTATCTTACGCATGTTTCTTTTCATTAAATAAGTTCAACTTTTGCACCCATGCTGTTTTTTTCTCCAAAAGGAAAATATCTACCAATAATAACAAAAACCCTAACGCTAAAAACCATTGATATTGCGATTCAAAATCGGCTATTTGTTGTGATTCGAATTCAGATTTTTCTATTTTATCTAATGATTTCTTTAATTCCTCTACCACTTCTTTTGTTGATGTACCAACAATATATTTTGACTTGGTTTTATCGGCAATATTTTTTAAAACTTCAGGATATAATTTTGTTGTAACCGTTTGTCCTTCTGAGTCTTTTTTATATGAAGCTATGGTTCCTTTATCATCTCGTAATGGAATTGGAGCACCTTTTTCAGTTCCCACTCCAATAGTCAAAATACGAACGCCTTTTTCTTTAGCCATTTCAATTGCATCTTCTGCGCCTTCGCCATGGTCTTCACCATCGGAAATCAGGATAATTAACTTGCTAGTATCTTTCACATCAAAGAAATCAACCGCTAATTGAATGGCATCATTAAAAGCAGTTCCTTGCGAAGAAACCATGTTGGTATTCATGCTTTGCAAGTACATTTTAGCAATGCTATAATCAGTAGTCATTGGTAAAACTGGATAAGCGCTTCCGGCATAACCTACAATTCCTACTCGGTCATTTCCCAATTGATTAATGATTTGCGAAACAATTTGCTTGGTTTTTTCTAGTCTATTTGGTGCTACGTCTTCGGCTAGCATACTTTTGGAAATGTCGACTGCAAAAACAATATCAATTCCTTGACGTTTTACGGTTTCCATTTTGGTTCCCATTTTTGGGTTTACCAAAGCAATTATAATGCAAGCCAATGCCAACAACAAAACACCTAATTTTAAAGCGGGTTTAAACCTTGATTTTTCTGGAGCTAATTGGTTGAATAATTCCAAATCGGCAAAAACAGCTTGTCTTTTTCTTTTCCAAAACAAATTGAATAGAAAAAGTGCCACTATTATGGGTAATAGCGCTAACAAATAAAAATATATTGGACTTTCTAATTCAAACATTTTTTCTTTTTCTAAACGATTCCTCTAAAAACTGAATTTCTCAACAATACCTCAACACCTAACAACACAAAAGCAATTAAAACGAAAGGTTTGTATTTTTCATCATAATTGTAGAATTTTTTCTCTTGGATTTCTGTAGTTTCTAACTTATTAATTTCGTCGTAAATGGCTTGTAATTTCTTATTTGATGTAGCTCTAAAATATTTCGCATCGGTTGCTTTTGCAATTTCTTTCATCAGTTTTTCATCAATTTCTACTGGCATCATTCTGAAAACTAATTTTCCATTGGCGTCTTTTGCTACAGGAAACATTGCTTGTCCGTTTGTTCCAATTCCGATGGTATATACTTTTATACCGTATTCTTTTGCGATTTCGGAAGCGGTTCTTGGGTCGATGGTTCCTGAATTATTCACACCATCCGTCAATAAAATGATGATTCTGCTTTTCGCTTTGCTGTCTTTTATTCGGTTAATAGCCGTAGCTAAACCAACGCCTATTCCTGTTCCATCGGCAATAATAGAATCATCATATTCGATGGTTTTTAACGATTGTAAAATGATAGTTTTATCCGAAGTTACAGGAGTTCTCGTATAACTTTCACCAGCATAAACTACTAATCCAATTCTATCGTTAATTCTATCTTGCACAAACGTTGAAGCCACTTTTTTCAGAGCTTCTAAGCGATTTGGTTTTAAATCATTAGCCAACATACTACTCGAAACGTCGATTGCCATTACAATATCAATTCCTTTTGTAGTTTTCGATTTTGAAGTTACATCAACGCTTCTTGGTCTTGCTAATGCTATGATTATCGAACTTAATGCTAAAATTCGCAATACGTATAAAAAAGGTTTTGCTTTAGCCAAGAAAGTTCTATTTTGTTTAAATGGTTCCAACGAACTCATTTTTACCGTTGCTGAAAGTTGGTTTCTTTTATAAAACAACCAACCTATTGCAATTGGTAAAACCAAAAACAACCACAAAAATTCCGGATTTAAAAAGGTTACTTTTCCCATTATTTCTTGGCTTTTCTTAGTTCGATTGAATTCTGAATTTTCTCAATAATCTGCTTCGCGTGTTCGTCTTCTTCTCTATACATAAAGAAAAATTCTTGAGCACCACCTGGTTGCGATAACACCATAATGTCGTACTGCATTTTGATAACTTCTTCACTATCAGGATCAAAAGCTTTAAAAGTTCCATACGCTTTTTTACCCGAAAGTCCTTTTACGTTTTCGAATTCGCCAGTTTTTACGATAATATTTTTAGCTCCAAACTTTTCTAATTCTTTTAAATCAACTTCAAGCGCTAAATCTAAATCTATCTTAGTTGTGTCTTTGTAAGCGGTTGTAATTAAAACAATTGAGAAATCGTCTGTAATACTTCCATATATAAAACGACTTGTTGATTTTACGTTTTCTGGAAGATTATTTTGAATTTTCTCGTCAATTGTTCGTTTTAAAACTTTAGGTGATGAAATAATAATCGCAGGTTCTCCATATTCTGACGTTATCCATTCTTTCTCTAACAATTCTTCGGTAGAATGTCCAATGTAATTGTCTTTGATGAAATCGAATCCAACCGTGTAAGCGAAAATTACAACAGAAGCCACCAATAAAAACATCGAGATTCCAATTGACATCACCAAACGTTTGAATTTTTGCTTTTGCATTTCTTTCTTGCGAACTTCTTCAGCGAATAAAATTGCCGCTTGGTCTTCGGTTCTTGGTAAGGCTTTATCGATGATTAACAAAAACTTATCAATGATTTTTTTATCAGTTTCAATTTCAAACAACATAGGTTGCGATTTAGCGAATTTTACTAAATCCGAATTTTCTAAAACGCGACTGAATTTTTCCAAATCTTCACGATTTACAAACATTTTCTTGTCTTTAATCGCTTTTTTTAGTGATTCTATTAACTCGCTCGAAGTACTTTCCATTGCTGGAATATGAACCGATTCCTCGATGTACGTTCTGGTAATATCGGTCATTTCAGAATAATATTCTTTGACATCACCGCGTTGCACCAATTGTTTTTTATCTAAGTTTTGAAGATACGCAATCGCTTTTTCAATTGGCGAAGCGAAAAATTCTTCTTTTTGCTCTTTCTCTTTTTGTAATCTTTTGATGATGAAGTACGATGCAAAACCAGAAGCGATAATCAACACCAATAAAATCAGTAATTTCCACCATTCGCTCATCGGTTTTTCTTCGGTAGCAATGATGTCTTTGATGTCGTACATTTGTTGTTTGGTAGTATCAACTTTTACATCGTTTACCAAAATCGAAAGCGAATCAGTACGAAATTCTTTTTGATTGATTTTTACTAATAATTTCGGAATCACATAGCGTCCCGAATCAAATTGGGTTAACCCGTATTTTTTGATTAATTCGTATTGGTTATCGTTTTTTACTGTGTCAATTGGATAGGATTCTAAAATTTCCAATGCGCCAAAAAACTTTCCAGCAGGAAAAACTACTTTATCTTTGGCGTTTACTTTTGCTTTGATAGTTAAATTGAATTGCGATCCAATTTTAATCTGAGTAGAATCAATAGAAGATGAGATTTGTTGAGCAAAACTCAAAAATCCGAACAATAAAGCAATATATAAGTAAAGTTTCTTTTTCATTTTTCTTAATTACGCGCTTTAAAATAACCTAATAATTTGGTTACATAGCTTTCATCTACTCTCGAACTAATTGTTCCGGCTCCACATTTTGAAAAAATATCTTTGAAATAATTTACGTTTTCACGATAGTATTTTTCGTAATCCATTCGCACTTTTTTGGATGTGGTATCAACCAAAAGAGTTTCGCCAGTTTCAGCGTCTAACATATTTACAATTCCAATGTTTGGAATACTTTCTTCGCGTTGGTCAAACACTCGAATTCCGGTTACATCATGGCGTTTTGAAGCGATTTTTAGCGTGTGTTCGTAATCTTTCACCATGAAATCGGAAATTAAAAACACAATGGCTTTCTTTTTCAAAACGCTTGATAAATATTTCAAGGCTTGCGATAAATCGGTTTTTTTACTTTTCGATTCGAATTCGATTAACTCGCGAATGATTCGTAAAACGTGCGATTTTCCTTTTTTAGGTGGAATAAACAATTCGATTTGATCTGAAAATAAAAGCAAACCAATTTTATCATTATTTTGAGTGGCCGAAAACGCTAATGTGGCAGCAATTTCGGTAACCATATCTCTTTTTAGTTGGTTTTTTGTACCAAAACTCTCTGAACCTGAAATATCCACCAGTAACATCATGGTTAATTCGCGTTCTTCTTCAAAAACCTTTACGAAAGGTTCGTTGTAGCGTGCCGTTACATTCCAATCGATAGCTCTTACGTCATCACCGTATTGGTATTGGCGCACTTCTGAAAACGTCATCCCGCGTCCTTTAAAAGACGTGTGATATTCTCCCGAAAAGATATGATCACTCAATCTTCGGGTTTTGATTTCAATTTTTCGAACTTTCTTTAGAATTTCTTTGGTATCCATTGTTATTTTGTTTCAGGTTTCAGGTTCTCTTTGTTTCAGGTTTCTTTAACTTGAAACTTTAAACTTGAAACAAAAAATTAAGGCACTTCAACTTCGTTAACAATTCTGCTAATAATGTCTTCTGTAGTTACATTTTCAGCTTCTGCTTCGTATGTGATTCCGATTCTGTGACGTAATACATCGTACACAACGGCACGAACGTCTTCTGGAATTACGTAACCTCTACGTTTGATGAAAGCATAACACTTAGCAGCAGTTGCTAAGTTGATACTTCCACGTGGCGAAGCTCCAAAGCTGATTAATGGTTTTAGACTTTCTAATTTATATTTTTCTGGATAACGCGTTGCGAAGATTAAATCTAAGATGTATTTCTCAATTTTCTCGTCCATGTATACTTCACGAACAGCTTCTTGAGCTCTTAAAATTTGTTCAACAGAAACCACTTGGTTTACTTTTTCAAAAGCGCCTTTTAAGTTTTGACGAATAACCAAACGCTCGTCTTCCATTTTTGGATAATCGATAACGACTTTCAACATAAAACGGTCAACTTGTGCTTCTGGTAATGGATATGTTCCTTCTTGGTCAACAGGGTTTTGGGTTGCCATTACTAAGAACGGTTTGTCTAACTTAAACGTTTCATCACCAATCGTAACTTGCTTTTCTTGCATAGCTTCTAACAATGCTGATTGTACTTTTGCAGGAGCACGGTTAATCTCATCGGCTAAAACGAAATTAGCAAAAATTGGTCCTTTACGAATGGTGAAATCGTTTTGTTTGATATTATAAATCATGGTTCCTACAACGTCTGCAGGTAATAAATCTGGTGTAAACTGAATTCTACTAAACGAACCGTGAACGGCTTGAGAAAGCGTATTAATTGCTAAAGTTTTTGCTAATCCGGGAACTCCTTCTAATAGAATGTGTCCTTGTCCTAAAAGTCCAATTAACAATCGTTCTACCATTTGTTTTTGACCTACAATAACTTTGTTCATTTCCATTGTAAGCAAATCGATAAAAGCACTTTCTCTTTCTATTTTCTCATTGATTGCTCTTATGTCTAAACTCGATGTATTTTCTTCCATTTTAAGGTTTAATTTGGTGGTGTGAAATTAACAACATTTTTTAACATTGCAAATTGTAATTTTTTTTAATTTTTAGTTGTTAATTAAGCGTTAAAATGTGATTAAAAAAGTGCTTTTTGTGAGTGTTTTATGATTCTATTTTATAATTTTAAGGAAATTTTAAAAAAACAACATGCTATGTCAATAAAATTGTCACCTATAATTGCCGGAGTAATGAATTGGGGTGTTTCGGATAAAAACCTTAACACAAAAGAAATGAGCCATTTAATTAACCTTTATTTGGAAAACGGAATTACGTCATTTGATCATGCCGATATCTATGGAGGTTACACAACCGAAGCTCAATTTGGAAAAGCATTTAATGAAAGTAAAATTTCTAGAGAAAAGCTACAGTTGATATCGAAATGTGGAATTCAATATACTTCTGAAAACAGACCCAATAATACCATTAAACATTATGAATATTCTAAAGATTACATTATTTGGTCAGTTGAAAATTCTTTAAAAAATCTACAAACAGATTATTTAGACGCTTTACTTTTGCATAGACCAAGTCCATTAATGCAAGCTGATGAAATTGCCGAAGCGGTTGAAAAATTAAAATCGGAAGGAAAAATTAAATCCTTTGGTGTTTCTAATTTTACACCTTTTCAAACAGAACTTTTGCGTCAAAAAACCGAAATTTCATTTAATCAAGTGCAATTTTCGGCAACGCATCATGAAGCTATGTTAGATGGAAGTCTAGATTACATGCAAATTCATAAGATTCAGCCCATGGCTTGGAATCCGTTAGGAACTGTTTTTAGAGAAAATACAGAGCAAACTTTTCGATTAAAACAGCTTTTAGCTACGCTTGTAGATAAATATCATGTAGGTTCTGATTTAATTTTATTGGCTTGGATTTTACAACATCCTGCGAATATTTTACCTGTTGCCGGAACTGTAAATGTGGCACGAATTCAGCAATTATCGAAAGCGTGTTCATTGGAATTAGACAAGCAAGATTGGTTCGCTATTTGGACAGAGAGCATGGGAAATAAAGTGCCTTAAAAAAGTAATTAGTGAAAAGTGATTAGTAAATAGTCCATTTTTTCTGCTAATCACTTTTTACTTATAACTATTCACTTAAAAATGATAAACAAGCGCCTTCTTATAAAAAACATATTATCTCATCACGATGAGAATAGTTTTTATGATAAGAAGCGTCAATTGAATTTGCACACTAAAGAAGGAAAAGCAAAATTTCTAAAACACATTTGTGCACTTTCAAATTCTAATCCAAGTAACAATTCTTACATTGTTGTTGGAGTTGAAGACGAATCGAATGAAATCGTTGGTGATGATTTTTTTGATGATAGCCGAATTCAGAATTTGGTGAATGCTTTTTTGGAAAATCCGCCTAAAATTCACTACGAAAATGTGCCTTTTCCTAATCTTCCAAAAGATAAAGTGGTAGGATTGGTTACGATAAAACCCAAATCGAAAACTTCTTATTTTAAAAAAGGAATTCACACTATTGAAGCCAATAGTACTTTTGTTAGAAAAGGAAGCAATACTTCGCCTACGAAAGAGAAAATTCCGTATTCGAAACAGAATATTGAAACCGTCATTAGCATAGAAAATAGCTCACGTAATAGCATTGCGCATACGTTAGAAAGCGTTTTGGATTTCATCAACAATCGCCATAAAGACATTCCTTCTAACTATCATGTTTTTAAAGAATTGTTTGTGGTTTGCTGGGCGGGAAATAAAAAGAAAATTCGAGATAAAGTATATTATTCTAGAGTTGATATTGAATTGATTAACGAGCAAGTGAAGTTGTTTTATTCGGCATTAGATGAAGTTAGCATTGAATATGATGATAGTACGTTTTCTATCACCGAATATGTTTCTTTAGGTTTAAATGACAAAACTAGTTATTATCCGTTTGAAAAAGTAACATTAACTTTTTTTGATAATGGCTATTACAAAATGAATTCAGAAATGTTATTTGAGCCTCCTCAATACAACCGAAAAATGTTGCATCATATTTATAATTCAAATTTGACCTTATTAGGAAAACTCCAAAAAGGATTGCCTTTACAAGAATCAGAAAAAAGAGATTTGGAGAATTTACCTCACATTCTAATGATTTGTTACTTGAATGGATTTGATGAAGCGAAACAAAAACTAATTGATGCTAAACCTTTTTTGAAATCACTAGAAAATCCTATGATTTATGTCTCATTTAAAGAAGTAATGCGGATTTTAAGAAAAATGAAATACGATTAGTACAAGTTTTTATTGTTCTTTTTAAAAAAAATCAGCATCAGATAAGAAACAAAAAGTAGAACTCCCAATATGTAGACTAATTTGAATTGCAAACTATAATCAAGAGTGTTAAAAAAGGTTGCCTTTTCTTGAAAAAGGCTATAATACGTTAAATCAACGATAAAGTAAATCCAAATTAGACTAAGGATTAACAGCACGATAACTAATTTTGTATATAACTTCATTTTCTATATCATTTAGATTATAAAGTTACTTCTATTCAAAAGAAAAATTGTTACAGATTTTCTGTATATTTTTACTTCTATTTTTCAGTGTTTTGGGCTTTTTTTGAAAAATTTTAGATCAATCCGTGCTTTTTAGCTTCGCGAATGATGTCTTCGTCGCTACCTTTTTCAATTTTAAAGAAGTGTTTTATTTGTGCTTTTCGTTTGTCGATTGTACTTATGGATAAATTCATGCGTTGAGGTAAATTTTTAGTTTTTACACCTTCAGCTAATAAGGTAATTAGTTTTCTGTTCTTCTCGTCCAAGAAAACACTTTTTTCATGCAATTCTGCAATATTATCTACAACTGTTTTACTTGTGTAAAAATGATTGTTGTATATTTTTTCAAATGCTAATAAAAACTCATCTGCCGTAAAATCACTTTTTACTAACAAGCCGTTTGGGGCAATGTTTTTTTGAATAGCATCTAGAATAAAAGCTTCTGCATGCGAAGTAAGAATAACAATTTTACAATTTGGGAATTTGTTTTTAATAAGAAGTGCTAAATCTTCTCCGCTTTTAATGTTTTTTTCTAAATATGGTGGTAAACTCAAATCAACAAAAGCAAAATCAAATGCCTTAAAAACTGGCGTGCTGTCAATTATATTATATGCCGATTCGCAGTTGTAAGCTGGAGTTGTCGTTATTCGTAAACCTAGATCGTTGAAAGACAATATGCTTTTATAACCCTCAATCATTGATGGATGATCGTCAATCATTAAAATATGTAAGTCTGTTTTATTCACGAGATTTTATTTATTTCAAATTTACAATTTATTTAATTTACCAACGGAACATTTAACTTTATAAGTGTACCTTTTCCTTTTTCGGATGTAATAGAGATTTCACCTTTCATGGCTTCAGTTCTGCTTTTCATGTTTTTTAAGCCAATTCCGTTTTTGACTTTTTTCTCGTTAAAACCAATGCCATTATCATTTATTTCTAGATGTAAAAAATCGTCTTCTGTGTCTAGTATTAGTGCAATTTTACTAGCATTAGCATATTTATTAATGTTGTTAAACGCTTCTTGTATTATCCGATAGACATTCATTTTGATTTCAGGATTCATATTATTCATTGCATCATCATAATATATTTCGAAATTACATTCTGGTGGATACGTTTCCTTTTGATTTTTCAAAAGTTCTTCTAAAATATTTTTAAAACCACTTTTATAAATTTCGGATTCATTATGTAAATGATGCGAAAAAGCTCTGATTTCTTGTTCAATAACTCTAATATAATCAATGTGTTCAAGGGCTTTCTTGATGGTTTCTTCGTCTTGTCTTCTAGATATTGAAAACAAATTAAATCTAACTCCTGCCAGTCTATTTAGAATATTATCATGAAGTTCTAAGCCAATATTTCGTTTAACATTTCTTCGAACTTCATCTATATCTTCCTGATTATTAAGCATTAATCTGTAAATTTCTTCGTTTGATTCTTGTTGCTGCTGTGCGAAAACCAATTCTTTGTGTTTACTTCTTTGATAGAGAATTATATAGAATAGAAAACTAAATGAAATAATTAATAATGAAGCTATCAAAATAATTTTTCGTTGGTTAGAAATTGTTTCTTTTTCAGAAATAATTTCGTCGGTTTCAAATTCAATTCGAGCCAATTTGTTTCGAGTAGCTCTTTCTTGTTTTTGGAGACTATCGTTCAATTTGATGTAATCTCTAGCATAAGATAAGCCTTCTTTGGGAAGTAGTTTCGTAAAGAAATCGAGTGTTACCAAAACTTCTTTGTTATAATGCGATTCTTTGGCTAATTTGTTGGCTTCACTATTAAGTTGAAGTGCTTTTAAAGTGTCTTTTTGAGAAAGGTAATATTCGGTAAGATGAATTCTACTGTTAATTTTTCCATACACATCATTTATTTCATCTCTTACCGCTAAAGCTGTTTGAAAATCTTTTAAACCTTCATTTTTATTAATTTTAAATCGAGAATAAGCAAAATTATCAAGTAAAGATGTGTATAAAACAGGTTGGATTTCTTGAAGGTTGTTAATTTTTAATCCTTCAGCAAAAATTTGACTTGCTTCGTTGAATTTACTGATGCTTAGATATACAAAGCCAATATTATTTAAGGTTTGAGCTTGTAATATTGGTTTATAGTTTTCGTCTTCAATTTTTTTAATTTGAAGTAAGGATTTTTGATGGTATTCTAAGGCTTTTTCATAATCTCCTAAACCAGATAAAGCACTTCCTAAATTAACATAGCACTCATATATTAAAGATTGGTCTTCAATTTTTTTAGCTATATTTAATACTTTAATAGTTTCTGACTCGCTCCCTAAAAAATCTTTTTCATACGATAATATATAAGCTTTGTGTAATTTGGTATTTGCAAGGCTCGATTCATCATTAATTTTTAGATATTTCTTTTCAGCTGATAAATAATAATAATAGGCACTATCATTTTTAGAGGTAGAAAAATAATAATCACCTAAATAATATTCTGCTTTAGCAATGCTTAAAGAATCATTAATTGATTCAGAAATTTTTAAAATCTCTTTTGTTTTTTCTTTATATTTTTCATACTCCAATACCATAAAAAAACGATTCGCAATCTTAAAATAATTTTTAATTTTTATGGAATCATTTTCATTCGCTTCTTGAATAATATTTTCGGCTGAATCAATATATTTTAATCGAACTTCCTTTTCTAAATTTACGTCTGAACTTTTATCAAAATAAGAGTCTAATTTTTTTTGAATAGCAGGGTTTTTCTCGTTTGAATTACACCCAACGAGAAAAATTAAACTAAATAAACTTATTATCTGTCTCAATTAAAAGATTCGCTTTTGAACAAATTTAGTGTTTAAAGATAATAATTAATCTCTTTTTACAATTATTATAGGTGCTCTTGAATTTACTATACTCTCTGTTTTAATGTTGCTCGTCTTTTCAATCTTATAAGCCATTACTTTTTCTATTGAATCATTTTCTTTGCTCTCCGGTATATTTGACAAAAACAAAGAACTTACTAGTAAAACTAAAATTGTTTTCATTTTTAAAGTATTTTAAATTATTAATCTTTTTTTATAATTATTATGTGTGGATTACCTTCTTCTTGTATTCCATCACCTTCTCTTGATTGCGTTTGTTGCATATTTTCTGATAGTTTAATGGCTTTTTCTAAGTCCTCATCTTGCTCATCTGTTGAACATGAAAATAATACAATACTAACCATTAATAGTCCGAATAATTTTACTGTGTTTTTCATTGGGATTGAATTTTAATTGTTTGTTATTTGTTTTTTATGTTTTAATCGAATTTTTTATCCATTTTTGCATTATAAAGATACTTATACCTTTTTATAATGTTGTTACAGATTTTCTGTATATTTTCACTTTAATTTTTCAGTGTTTATTGAGTTTTTATGAAAAAATTTGTCATTGGAGACATCCACGGAGGTCTAAAAGCATTACTTCAAGTACTAAAAAAAATTAACTGTGATGAAAACGCCACATTAATTTTTTTAGGTGACTATGTAGATGGTTGGAGCGAATCGCCTGCCGTTTTAGATTTTCTAATAGAATTACAAAAAAAACAACCTTGTGTTTTTATTCGAGGTAATCACGACGAACTTCTATTGGATTGGTTATTAGGTAATAACGAAAATATCGATGAAAAATTATGGTTTCAACATGGTGGTGAAGCTACAGTGTTATCCTATCAAAATATTAATGCTGAAACAAAAGAAAAACACATTCAGTTTTTACAGTCATTACAAGATTATCATTTAGATGATAAAAACCGATTGTTTATTCATGCCGGATTTACCAATATGAAAGGAGTGGAACACGAATTTTTTAAACCTTTATTTTACTGGGATAGAACCCTGTGGGAAACGGCTTTAGCAATTGATAGTCAACTTTCAAAAGACGCTATTACCTATCCATTGCGTTTAAAAATTTATAACGAAATTTTCATTGGACACACACCTGTTACTAAAATTGATGAAACAATTCCAGTAAATAAAGCCTGCGTTTGGAATGTGGATACTGGAGCTGCTTTCAAAGGTAAACTTACCATCATGGATGTTGATACTAAAGAATTTTGGCAAAGCGACTCACTACCAGACTTATATCCAAACGAAAAAGGCAGGAATTAATTTAACCCTATATTTGTACTCAATTTTAATTTTAATATGATGAAAAAAATTTTAGCCGTAATTTGTTTATTAGCCGCAGTTCAAATGTCAAATGCGCAAGTTTTTAAAGGAAAAGGAGATACTAAATTTCAAGTTGGAGCCAACTTACAAGAAAAAGGTTCAGGAATAATTGCCACTTATGATAGAGGAATAGGAACAAATATGTCGTTTGGTTTTACCTCTTTATATTTATTAGGAATTGAAGAAGTAGCTGGTGAAAAACCAAATTTTGATGATCGTTTTGATCTTAGAGCTCGTTTTAGTGCTAACATTGCTGATGTTTTTGGTATTGAAGAAAAAGTAGATATTTATCCTGGATTAAATATTGGGATTAAAAATTTTGGTGCGCATTTTGGTGTTCGCTATTTCATTACAGATGGTTTCGGCTTGTACTCTGAAATACAATTACCAATTGCTCATTATGATAATGACCCTAGAGGATTTGAAAAATATAATAATCAGTTTAATTTATCAATTGGAGCTTCTTTCAATTTATAAAATAGTTTAAACAATATATTTTTAAGCAACTCCTTAAAAAAGTTGCTTTTTTTTATGCTGTTATGTAACAATTTATACCTTTGCTTCAAATTATTTATTTACGTAAAATCCATTCAAAATGAGTGTAATAGAAAAAAAACTGAAAGACCGCAGTGGTTCAGTTTGCGAGATTAGTGGTGCCGAACATGATTTAGTTGTGTACACGTTACCACCTCACACTGCAGAGAGCTTAGAACATTCGGTTTTAGTTGCAAAACACTTGAAAGACCAAATTGAAAATCCAGAAACCATGAATGAAAACGATTGGAGAGGGTTGTCAGATAGTATGTGGAACGAGCATTTGCCGGTTCAAATTTTATCTTGGCGTATGTTAGCACGTTTGAAAAACAACGATTTACTTGACATGATGTACTTAGATGAAGAAGCCTTAGAATGGGCAAAAGCAACCGGTGAAGGCGCTGAAGAAGACGAAAACAAAGTTGTGCATAAAGACAGTAACGGCGTTATTTTACATGATGGCGACTCAGTAGTGTTAGTTAAAGATTTAGACGTAAAAGGCGCTACTTTTACCGCAAAACGTGGAGCTGCTGTACATAACATTAAATTAGTTTGGGATGATGCGAATTTGATTGAAGGTAGAGTAGAAAACCAAAGTATTTATATTTTAACACAGTACGTGAAGAAAACAAAGTAGTATTAATCCGTAATGTTAAAATATAAAGTGCGCTAAATCAATAAAAAAAATCCCGATTCATTTGAATCGGGATTTTTTTTATTCTAGTTTTCTTAATTTGTTTTCAGCTTTTTCTAAATCTAATTGTAGTTCTAAAGCTTTGTTTTCTTTTTTAAGAATTTTCTCTCTCCATTTTAGTTCGTCTTCTGGAGTTAGTACGCCTTTTCTTCTAAGCTTTTCAAATTTTTCTTTGTCTTTTTCTAAATCTTTTTTGTTACTATCAATTTTAGATTTAGCTTTTTCGATATTGTTTTTAGCTTTTTCTCTTTGGGCTACCGCTTTTTCAGCTTGTTTTAGTTCCTTTTCAGCTTTTTTCTGAGCTTTTTCTGCATCCTTTTTTGCTTTTTCTGCTTCTTTTAAAGCTTTTTGGCGCTCTTTTTCGGCCTTTTGCTGCTCTTTAATTATCTTTTCTTCGGCTTTGATTCTTTCTTTTTCGGCTTTTTGTTGCTCTAAAACTAATTTTTCCTGTTTAACTTTTACACTATCAATTACAGTTTCTTGAGCTAAAGCAGATTGCAAACTAAACAAACCTACTAGAATTAAAAAATTTATTCTCATGATTTTGGATTTTAAAATTTATCTTTACAAAGATAACAAAAACTGAGCCAAAGCATGAAAAGATTCATTTATCTCCTTATAGTTGTTTCTGTATTTTCTTGTAAAGAATTTAATATTGATGAAGGTACTTCCATTAAAAAAAATGAGGTTTCAGTTGATAAAAGTGTGATTTCTGGTGATTTTGATTTTTTGCCAACTTCAACCACAAATGATGTTTATAAACGTAATACTTATGTTTTTTCTTATTCTGAAGAGCACGAACAAAGCGAATGGGTGGCGTACTATTTGGATAGTGAAGATGTAAAAGCAACTAATTTTGATAGGCCTTTTTTTGAACAAGATCCACTAGTGGAATCTGTGTCGGCCGATTGGAGAAATTATAAAAATTCAGGTTACGATAAAGGTCATTTGTGTCCAGCTGGCGATAGAAAAGGTTCCTTTGATGAGTATAACGAAACTTTTTTTACGTCTAATATTAGTCCGCAAGAACATGACTTTAATTCGGGTGTTTGGAATCGTTTAGAGGAAAAGGTTAGATATTGGGCAGTAAAAAGTGATGGATTATATGTAGTAACTGGTGGTGTTTTGAGCGATAATCTAAAAACTATAGGTAAAGAAGATGTTTCGGTGCCTAATTATTTTTACAAAGTGCTGCTGTCTAAAGATGGTTCTAAAATGATTGGTTTTTTAGTACCGCATGAAAATTCAAATCAACCTTTGTATGAGTTTGTGGTTTCGGTAGACGAAATTGAAAAAATGACAGGGATTGACTTTTATCCTAAATTAGAAGATACAATTGAAAATCAATTTGAATCTAAATCAGATTATAAAGGTTGGAGTTTTTAAATTTACCACTCATTTACTTTATTAGCATCTAGCTTAATAAAGATAAAAAGTAATATTGTAAATGCCCATAAACTTGAACCTCCGTAAGAGAAAAAGGGTAGAGGCACTCCAATAGTTGGGAATAATTTAATAAGCATCGCAATATTTACAAAGAAATGCGTAAATAAATAAGTAGCAACGCAATAGCCATAAACTCTACTGAATTTTGTTTTTTGATTTTCGGCCAAGTAAATAATTCTTAGGAATAAAGCAACAAAAAGTAGAATTACTACAACACTTCCTACGAAGCCCCATTCTTCACCTACTGTTGTAAAAATATAGTCGGTATGTTGCTCAGGTACGAAACCTCCTTTAGTTTGTGTGCCTTCTAGATAACCTTTACCAATTAAACCTCCAGAACCAATGGCAATCATCGACTGATTCAGGTTGTAACCTTCTCGTTTCATGTCAACATCATCACCAATTAATACATTGATACGATCTTTTTGATGCGGTTCTAAAACACTATCATATACATAACTTACCGAGAAAGCAAACCCAGCCATAACTAAATATAGCAATCCGTAAACAATTGGATTTCTTGAAATTTTTCGGTTAAATATGTAATGAATCACCATTATTACAAATACAATTCCAATTAAATAAATAGGTTCAATTACTAATGATAGAAAGAACAATGCAATAGCAATTATGCCAGAGAAAAAGTACCAGCTTGGCAATCCTTCACGGTTTAAAACAAAGATTAGCGAAATGAAAATCATAGCACTACCTGCATCGGGCTGCATTAGAATTAGCAAAACAGGTATAAAGACAATTGCTAAACCTATTATTTGATGTTTAGTGTACTTTAAATTAATTTGGGAATAACTTAAATATTTTGCCAATAATAAAGCAGTTGCAGTTTTAACAAATTCGGAAGGTTGAAATCCAAATCCGCCAAATTGATACCAGTTGGTTTGTCCTTTTTTGGTAACTCCAAATACAAATAAACCAAGTAATAATATAATTCCTAAACCATAAAACACAAAAGAAAGACGTTCAAAAATTTTAGCATCGGTGAATAAGATGATAAAAATAAGAGGAATGGTTAAACCAATGAAGAGCATTTGTCTACCGTAAATTTGAGAAATATCAAAAATGGAAGTTTCTTCTAAAGGTAAAGAAGCGGAATAAATAGTCATCCAACCCATGATTACTAATACGATGTAAAGTAATATGGAGATATAGTCAATTCTATTTCCTACGCTTTGATTTTTCATCTAGTTTTCCTCTTCTTCTTTTTTGGCTTCGCTAATTTCTACATTGATTTTGTTCAAAGAATCCTGAACTTTTATTGGATCTACTTTTCTTTGAAAAATAATATTTTCAATTTTTTCATATTCTGAAAGTAAGCTTCCATTTAGCATTCTATCCTCTAAATCTTTACGAGTGATTTTGCCATTTACATATTTTTCAACCATTAAAGTAGCAATTGGTCCAGCCCATCTACTTCCCCAATAACCGTTTTCAATGAATACAGCAATAGCAATTGTAGGGTTTTCTTGCGGTGCAAAAGCCACAAAAATTGAGTGATCCTTTAGTTGGTAAGTTTTACCCGCTACTCTAATTTTGTTTTCAGCAGTTCCAGTTTTTCCACAAATATTAAGACCTTGTACTCTTAAGCCTGCAGCAGTACCTATCGGGTTATTGTAAACATCTGCTAAACCTTGAATTATAGGGGGAAAGTATTGTTTATCAATAGTAGAATAATGTTTTGTTGTAAATTTTTTATCTAAAGGTTGGCCTTTTATCTTTTTAACGATATGTGGTGTATAATAATAACCTTGATTGGCAACAACAGCCATCATATTAGCTAATTGAATTGGTGATGTTAGAACTTCACCTTGTCCAATGGAATTCGAAATAATGTATGAACTTCTTATTGGAGATCCATTGTACATTTTTTTATACATTTTTGATGTTGGAACCAAACCTTTCGCCCCAATTGGCATATCGGTTCCTAAAAATTGACCCAATCCAAAACTTTTCACATGGTTGGCCCAATTGTCAACACTGTAATACGAATCTTTATATTTTTCAATAGTTCTTTTGTAGGTGTTTCCAAAATAACTGTTACAAGATTTATAAGTTCCATTGTTTAATTGTAAGCTGTGGAGACCACAGTGACATTTCATAAAACGTCCAAAATTAGCTCCATGATTACAATAAAAAGTAGTTTGTTCATCAATTACTTCTTCTTGAAGTCCAATTAATCCGGTAACAATTTTAAATGGAGAACCAGGAGGATACGTTGCTTGAAGACCTCTATCATACAATGGTTTTGATATAGAATCGTTGTATAAAGCGGTATAGTTTTTTGAACGTTGTCTTCCAACCAACAAAGCTGGATCATATGTAGGTGCAGAAACTAAAGCCAAAATCTCACCAGTTTTAGGTTCGATAGCTACAATTCCACCTCTTTTATTAATCATTAAATCGGTGCCGTATTTTTGAAGTTCATGATCAATTGTTAAGGTTAAATCTTTTCCTTGTTGAGCAATGGTGTCAAATTGCCCTTTTTTGTAAGGACCAATAATTTTATTGTGCTTGTCACGAAGTAAGTATTTAACGCCTTTAATTCCTCTTAAAATTTCTTCATATTCTTGCTCAACACCTTGCTTTCCTATCAAATCACCACTATTGTAGTATTTGTTTTTATTAAGAATAGCTTCGTTAACCTGTGTAATAAATCCGAAAATATTAGCACCTTCTTTAACTTGATAATCGCGTAAAGAACGTTTTTGCGTATAAAATCCTTCAAATTTTCTTTCTTTTTCCTGAAAAGCAGCATATTCCGCCTTGTTTAATTGCGATAAGAAAACCGAAGGAAGTCTTGGACTATAAACATTCGCTTTTTCAATTTTCTTAATAAAATATTCCTTTGTAATGTGAAGTAAATTACAAAATTCTGTTGTATCAATATTTTTGATTTCTCTCGGAACCACCATGATATCATACGAAGGCTGATTGGCAACTAAAAGTTTACCATTACGATCATAGATATAACCTCTTTCTGGAAAATCGAATACTTTTTTAATAGCATTATTTTCCGATTGTAGTTTTAAATTTTCATCAATTACTTGAAGATAGAAAATTCGTACAATCAGAAGAATGGAAGTAATAATGATTACGGCAGGTAAAACAGCTTTTCTCATCGTCTATTGCTTGGCTTGATTAAATAGATGGTTAACAAACATATAATAAACGTAAATAGGGTGCTAAATAGTGTTCGAGACAAAACAGTCAATAATAAATCGAATCTGAAATATTCAAAAAAGAATAAGATGAAATGATGAATAAAAATCGCTAATAGCAACAATGTAATTCGCTCTGGTGAAATTTTATCAGCAATTTTTACAGTTTGATATTCATAACTCAATCCAAAAGCAAATTTAAAAAGCGACGGTCTTATGTAAGCCAAAACCAAAGATGCCATTGTGTGAATTCCGCCTGAATTACAAAACATATCCAAAAGAATTCCCATAGCAAAACTACTCAATAACAAAACAGATTTATTGCTGTTAACAGGATATAGTAAAATAAATAACACATAAGGATACGGATTTAAATACCCAAACAGATTAATATTATTGAATATTAAAATCTGAAGAAGTAAAAAAACAACAAAACGTACGCTATTTAAAATGTTATTGTTCACTATTTTTTAGGTGCTGTGGTTTCTAATTCTAATTGTTTTTTCTCTTTTTTTCTTTTGTTTTCAATTACATACACATAACCAAGCGATGTCATGTCATTAAACAAACGAATATTGATAGTGTAATAATTTGTTTTCTTATCAATAAAAATCTTATCAATTTTTCCAATTGGAATATTCTCTGGAAAAATGTCTGAATTTCCACCTGTTACAATTGAATCTCCATGTTTTAAGGAAGCCAATCTAGGCACATCAATAAGTTGAGCAAAACCAACATTTCGGCCATCCCAAATTAAAGAACCAAAGTGATTCGAGTTTTTAATCTTCGCATTAATCTTCGATTTGGTGTTCAAAACACTTTGAATGGTAGAGAAGTTAGTTGACGTTTTTTCAATTAAACCTACAATTCCTTTATCGTTTACAACACCCATGTCGACTTCAATTCCTGAATTTTTCCCTGAATTGATAGTGATATAATTCTCGCGTGAGTTAAACGAATTTTTCACCACTTTTGATACCACAACATTGTAATTGTTAAGGTCGTTTCTAAATAAGGTTTTAGAAGTTAAAATGGTGTCTTTTTTGTTGAAAAGCAATTCTTTTAATAAAGCATTTTCAGATGCTAAGTCTTTGTTTTTTTGTTTCAGACTTAAATATTCGTTTGCTTCATTCACTTTTTCATAGTAAGCACCTGTAACAGCGTTAGCCGAATTTACATACTCACTTCTGTGGTAGGAATGCGATTTTATAATCAAAGAAAATGAGATGCCCAAAAGCAGCAAAAACAGCAATCGATAGCTGTTTTTTATGATAAAATTAATTATTTGCTGCATGGATTATTTTTTATTTAATCAGGATTCCTTTGTATTTGTTGATATTCTTTAAGGTCATTCCCGTTCCTCTTACAACGGCTCTTAAAGGATCTTCTGCGATGTAAACAGGTAAATCTGTTTTCATTGAAATTCGTTTGTCTAAACCTCTTAACATCGAACCTCCACCTGCTAGGTAAATACCGGTGTTATAAATATCGGCAGATAATTCCGGTGGCGTTTGTGATAAGGTTTCCATAACCGCATCTTCAATACGTTGAATCGATTTGTCTAATGCTTTTGCAATTTCTCGGTACGATACATCAACACGTTTTGGTTTTCCGGTTAATAAATCTCTTCCGTCTACTGCCATATCTTCTGGTGGACTATCTAAATCTTCTGTAGCAGCACCAATTTGAATTTTTACTTTTTCTGCGGTAGTTTCTCCAACAAATAAATTGTGTTGCGTTCTCATGTAGTAAATGATATCATTTGTGAAAACGTCTCCGGCAATTTTAACCGATTTATCACAAACAATTCCACCTAATGCAATAACTGCAATTTCTGTTGTTCCTCCACCTATATCCACAATCATGTTTCCTTTTGGTTGCATAATATCTAAACCGATACCAATTGCAGCCGCCATAGGTTCATGAATCAAATACACTTCTTTACCATTTACACGCTCTGCTGATTCTTTTACCGCACGCATTTCCACTTCTGTAATTCCAGAAGGAATACAAATTACCATACGAAGTGCTGGTGTGAATAATTTTTTCTTTAAAGCGGGAATACTTTTAATAAACATTTTAATCATCTGCTCTGAAGCATCAAAGTCAGCGATAACTCCATCTTTTAACGGACGAATGGTTTTGATGTTTTCATGAGTTTTACCTTGCATCATGTTGGCTTCCTTACCAACGGCAATAATTTTGCCCGTAATTCGGTCTCTGGCAACAATAGATGGACTGTCAATCACGACTTTATCGTTGTGAATGATTAGTGTATTTGCGGTACCAAGGTCGATAGCGATATCCTCGGTCATGAAATCAAAAAATCCCATAAGTAAGAGAAGGGTTTAGCGTTTTTTGTATAATAGTATTCAACTAGCAAAACTATGAAAATTATCTGATATATTTTCAAATAAAAACGCATTAAAAAATAATATTTTAATGCGTTTTAAAAATCTATATTTTTAAGTAAATTTTAGTGCTTAAAATGACGGATTCCTGTGAATACCATTGCCATGTTATTGTCGTTGCAATAATTAATACTTAATTCGTCTTTTATAGAACCTCCTGGTTGAATTACCGCAGTAATTCCAGCTTTGTTCGCGATTTCTACACAGTCTGGGAAAGGGAAGAATGCATCACTTGCCATTACAGCTCCTGTTAAATCAAATTCAAATGAAGTTGCTTTTTCAATTGCATGACGTAAAGCATCTACTCTTGAAGTTTGTCCTGTTCCAGAAGCGCACAATTGTTTGTTTTTTGCAAATACAATCGTGTTCGATTTAGTGTGTTTACAAATTTTCGAAGCAAATAATAAATCTTCAATTTCTTCTGCTGTTGGAACTGCCGTTGTAACTGTTTTTAAATGCTCTTTTGAATCGGTAACATTGTCTTTATCTTGTACTAAAACACCGTTTAAACAAGTACGAACGGTTGTTTGTGGCAATTCAACTTCGTTTTGAATTAAGATAATTCTGTTTTTCTTTTCTTCTAAAATGTCAATCGCCTCTTGGTCATACGCTGGAGCAATTACCACTTCGCAGAACAATTGGTTGATTTCATTCGCTGTAGCAACATCAATTTTTCCATTAGCAATTAAAACTCCACCAAAAGCTGAAGTTGGGTCGCCTGCTAAAGCATCTAAATACGCTTCTTTCATGGTGTTTCTTGTAGCTAAACCACAAGCGTTATTGTGTTTTAAAATCGCGAAAGTTGGATTGTCTCCTTTAAATTCGTTCATTAAATTTACTGCTGCATCAACGTCTAATAAATTGTTGTATGACAATTCTTTTCCGTGAACTTTGGTAAACATTTTATCAAAATCGCCATAGAAAAATCCTTTTTGATGTGGATTTTCGCCATAACGTAATACGTTTCCGTTTTGCTCGCTGATTTTTAAAACTGGTTCTTCAAAAACTTGATTGAAGTAGTTAAAAATAGCCGAATCATAATGTGAAGAAACATTAAAAGCTCTTGAAGCTAATAATTTTCTATTTTCTAAAGTAGTAGCACCGTTATTTTCGGTGTAGAAATTCAAAAATGGCGCATATTGCTCAACTGAAGGAACAATTACTGTGTCTTTGAAATTTTTAGCAGCTGCTCTAATTAATGAAATTCCACCAATATCAATTTTCTCAATAATATCTTGTTCGCTAGCACCAGAAGCAACAGTTTTTTCAAACGGATACAAATCCACAATCACTAAATCGATTTGCGGAATGTTGAATTCTTTCATTTGCTCCACATCACCCGCATGGTCTTGACGGTTTAAAATACCACCGAAGATTTTTGGATGCAACGTTTTTACTCTTCCTCCTAAAATTTCTGGAAAAGCCGTAATATCTTCTACAGCAACTACTGGAATGCCTAAATCTTTAATAAAAGTTTCAGTTCCGCCGGTAGAATAAATGGTTACATTGTTTTGGTGAAGCGCTTTAACAATAGGTTCTAAACCGTTTTTGTCAAATACAGAAATCAATGCCGAAGCAATTTTTTTTGTTGTGTTCATGGTGTTGTGTTGTTGTATCTGAATAGGTCTCAGATAAATGTTGTTGTTTTCGTGGTGCAAAAGTAGTTATACTTCTTAAAATAGTCAAACTTTATTGTTTTATATTTTACTTACTCATGTAAAATAAAACCAAAATTTTTATTGTATTTATTGTTTTTTAAATCAGGATTCTTGTTGAAAAATGAGTTTAAATCGGTTTTGATTTTTTCAGTCAATTTTTCATTTAAGTTGTCATTACATTTACATGCAATTTTATTGTTTTTAAATGTGAAAAGTAACTTTTTAAATCTAAGTTTTTCTTTGAAATCTATTACATTGTATTTTTTAGCACTTATTGTGTCATAGTTTTTTACTTGTAAAATATTCTAATTTTTTATTAAATATCAAATAATTACTATCGGATGAATATTGGTTAAAACTTAAATATTTTAATAATCTATCTTCATCACAAATTTTTGAGGTATCAATTTTTGTTTCAATTATATTAAATTTTTTGTCATTGAAATTAAGAATATTTTTAACTGAAACTGTGACGCTGTCTTTTTTTCTTTCAAAAGAATATTCGTTCTCAAAACTTTTATATTTAACTGTATTTATTTGATTTGCATAGATAACAAAATTTTCAAATTCTTTTTTTGAATCAGGAATTCCGTTTTCTATACAGAAATTCTCAAATTCATACAATATTTCTTTTTTCTCATTTTGAATTGTATTTATGGTATTAAATCTGTAAAATAATAAACTGATAGTAATTAAAATAACTAAAACTATTGATGAAAATATTTTTTTCATTTGCTTGATTTTGGTTTTCAAATATAAATAAATTCCCTCCAATTGTAACATTTTCATACATAACTCTACTTATAGTAATAGCTCAGTATTATGCTTTTATATTTACGATTACTTTCAGAGAGTTTCAGTTTTGCCATTAACGCGTTGCGCAACAATAAATTGCGTACACTTTTGTCGTTGTTAGGCGTTACCATTGGTATTTTTTCCATTATTGCGGTGTTGGCTGCGGTAGATTCTATGGATAAAAAAATTAAGGAAGATTTGAGTGATATGGATATGAATACCATTTACTTAATGAATTTTTCGTTTGGTCCTTCTGAAGTGCCTCGTTGGAAAAGAGAACAATTTCCAAAAGTATCTTATGATGAATTTGAATATTTGAAAAAAAGTGTTCCTAGTATTGAAAAAATTTCTTTTAATTTCTTCGCTAGAAACGAAAGTGTAAAATACGAATCCAATACGGTGAATTCTATTCGAATGAAACCTTCAACAGATGAGTTTTTTGATATTGAACCTATTAAAGTTGAAACGGGACGATTGTTTAATGAAGCCGAATCCAATTCTGGAAGTCCTGTTATTGTAATAGGAAGCGAAGTGGCTAAAGGCTTGTTTGAAAATAGCGACCCTATTGGAAAGAAAATTCGTTTGTACGGACAAAAGCTAACAGTTATTGGCGTGCTAAAAAAACAAGGGCAAGGTATGTTTGGCGACAGTAATGACGTGGCCGTATTTTTTCCAGTGAATTTTTTAAGAAGAATGTACGGTGATGAGAATGACGCTTTGCGTGCAGCAATTTTAATAAAACCAGAAAAAGGTGTTGATATTGAAGAGTTTAAAGCTGAATTATCTCAAAAACTGAGAAATTTTAGAGGTGTAAAAACAGGAGATATTGATAATTTCTTCCTAAATGTATTATCTGGTTTTACCGATTTTATTGATAACATCATAGGTCAAATGAACATGATTGGTTGGATTATTAGTGCATTTTCGCTTTTAGTGGGAGGATTTGGTATTGCTAATATTATGTTCGTATCGGTAAAAGAAAGAACTAACTTAATTGGAATTCAAAAAGCATTAGGTGCTAAAAATAAATTCATTTTGTTTCAATTCTTGTTTGAAGCTATTATTTTGTCATTAATTGGTGGAATTGTCGGTATGTTTTTAGTTTGGATTATTGCTTTAATATTGTCTAGCGCTTTGGATTTCGAATTTGTTTTAAGTGCTTCAAATATGTTATTAGGTTCAGGATTAGCAGCTTTTATCGGATTAATTTCTGGAATTATTCCAGCAATTTCCGCATCTAAGTTAGATCCAGTGGAAGCTATTAGAAGTGGCATGTAATTTGTGGCAATAAGTGACAATCATTTTGTAAATTTGTTCTCACTAATTATTAAAACATTTCGGAAATAATGCTTAAGCAATTATTACTCATTATATTTTTTGGATTCACGACAACGTTATTTTCTCAAACAATAACCATAAAAGACCAAGAATCGGGTGAGCCATTAGAATCGGTTACGCTTGCTTCCGAGGATAAAAAAGTCTACGTTATTACGAATAACAAAGGTCAGGCTGATGTTTCTGATTTTGTTGGATTTAATAAAATTATCATCCAATCTTTTGGATATGAAACTCAAATTGTGAGTTATAATCAGTTGGAATTAGCTTCTTTTCAGTTGAATTTAACAGCTTCGTTATTGGCAATGGATGAAATAATTGTTTCTGCAAATCGTTGGAAACAAAATACTCGTGATATTCCAGTAAAAATCACCTCTATTTCTAAGAAAGATATCCAATTACAAAATCCGCAAACCGCAGCCGATTTATTAACGGTTTCAGGGAAAGTATTTATGCAAAAAAGTCAGCAGGGTGGAGGAAGTCCTATGATTCGTGGTTTTGCTACTAATCGTTTGCTGTATGCTATTGATGGTGTGCGAATGAATACCGCAATTTTTAGAGGTGGAAATATTCAAAATGTCATTTCGTTAGATCCATTTGCAATTGAAAAATCAGAGGTGCTGTTTGGACCAAGTTCTGTTATTTACGGAAGCGATGCTATTGGTGGTGTAATGAGTTTTCAAACCTTAACACCACAATTTACAACGGAAGAAAAACCATTTGTTTCAGGAAGTGCTTTTACTAGATATTCTTCAGCAAACAATGAAAAAACCGGACATTTTGATGCCAATGTAGGTTGGAAAAAATGGGCTTCGGTTACGAGTATCAGTTCTAATGATTTTGGCGATTTAAAAATGGGAAGTCATGGTCCAGATGAATATTTGCGACCATTTTATGTGCAAAGACAAAATGGAGTAGATATAGTTGTAACGAATGATGATCCTTTAGTACAGAAACCAACGGCTTATTCTCAAATCAATTTGATGCAAAAAGTGCGTTTTCAACCTAATGAAAAATGGGATTTCCAATATGGTTTTCATTTTTCGGAAACATCTAGTTATTCGCGATACGACAGACATATTCGTTATACCAATTCAGGAATGCCACGTTATGGCGAATTTGATTATGGTCCACAAAAATGGATTATGAATAATTTATCCATTTCTAATATGCAAGCGACGAAAGCGTATGATGAACTTTCTATTCGTGTGGCGCATCAGTTTTTCGAAGAAAGCAGAATCAGTCGTAATTTTAATAATCCAAATCGCGCCATTCGTACCGAAAAAGTAAATGCAGTTTCTGTAAATGCCGATTTTACAAAGAAAATTAGTACTAAAAATTCTCTTTTTTACGGAGTGGAATATGTAATGAACGATGTGGTTTCGGAAGGAGTCGATGAGAATATTGTCGCAGGAACAAGTCAAATAGGACCTGCTCGATATCCACAATCTAAATGGAATTCGTATGGTGTTTATGTAAATGATCAATATAAATTTTCTGAAAAAATGTTGCTTCAAGCGGGATTGCGATACAATCAGTTTGTATTAGATGCCGATTTTGATACTACTTTTTATCCGTTTCCTTTTACCGAAGCAAAAATCAATGATGGCGCTTTAACTGGAAGTTTAGGTCTGGTGTACCGTCCAACAGCGAAATGGGTGATCAGTTCTAATGTAGCTACAGCTTTCCGTTCTCCTAATGTGGATGATTTAGGAAAAGTGTTTGATTCAGAGCCAGGTTCGGTAGTAGTTCCTAATCCTGATTTAAAGGCAGAATATGCGTATAACGTAGATTTGAATGTAGCTAAATTATTTGGTAAAAATGTGAAAGTGGATGTTTCGGCTTATTATACTTTACTAGAAAATGCTATGGTAAGAAGAGATTTTACTTTGAATGGCGCTACCGAGATTATCTATGATGGCGAATTGAGTAATGTGCAAGCCATTCAAAACGCAGCCAATGCCAAAGTATACGGAATTCAAGCCGGAATTGAAGTAAAATCGGCAACTGGATTTTATTTTCATGGCGATTTGAATTTTCAAAAAGGAGAAGAAGAATTGGATAATGGTGAGAAGAGTCCGTCTCGTCATGCTGCGCCATTTTTTGGTGTAGGTCGTTTAGGTTATGCTAATTCTAAATTAGATTTACAATTGAATGTGCAATTCAGCGATGAAGTTTCTTACGAAGATTTAGCTGAAGAAGAAAAAGGAAAACCAGAAATTTACGCCATTGATGGTAACGGAAATCCATATTCTCCAAGTTGGTACACCTTAAATTTAAAATCGATGTATAAGCTTACCGAAAACTTTACCGTTACAGCAGGTTTAGAAAACATCACCGACCAACGTTATCGTCCGTATAGTTCTGGAATTGTAGCGCCAGGAAAGAATTTTATTCTGGCTTTGCGAGCTAAGTTTTAAATATAAAAAAATCCCGATAGTGATATCGGGATTTTTGTTTTTATCTAATTTCTTGATTTTGAATCAAATCTAAATACAAGTTAATTTTGTTTTTCAACTCTTTTCTGTGAGCGATGAAATCTAAGAATCCATGCTCTAATAAGAATTCTGATGTTTGGAAACCTTCTGGTAAATCTTTACCTGTTGTATCTCTTACAATACGTGGTCCTGCGAAGCCAATTAAAGCTCCTGGTTCACCGATATTGATATCACCAAGCATAGCATAAGAAGCTGTTGTTCCGCCCGTTGTTGGGTCAGTACATAATGAAATGTACGGAATTCTTTCTTCTGCCAATTGTGCTAATTTTGCAGATGTTTTTGCTAACTGCATTAAAGACATTGCAGCTTCCATCATACGAGCTCCACCTGATTTTGAAATCATTACAAATGGGATTTTATGTTTGATAGAATAATCAATTGCTCTTGCAATTTTTTCACCTACAACAGCTCCCATAGAACCTCCAATGAAAGCAAAATCCATACAAGAAACAACTAAGTCTTTTCCTTTTGATTTTCCAACACCAGTTCTAATAGCGTCTTTTAATTTGGTTTTGTCCATTACATCTTTTAAACGATCACTATATTTTTTAGTGTCTTCAAATTTTAATGGATCTTTTGAAGTTAAATTCGCATCTAACTCTTTGAATTCGTTATTGTCGAATAAAATTTCGAAATATTCTTTACTTCCAATTCTTACGTGATAATCGTCTTCTGGACTTACCCATAAGTTTCTTGCCAATTCATCTTGGTCAATAATTTTTCCTGTTGGTGATTTGTACCATAAACCTTTAGGGACATCTTTTTTGTCCTCAGTTGCGGTTGTAATTCCTTTTTCTTTTCTTTTAAACCAAGCCATAGTATTAATGGATAATGGATAATTGACAATTTTATAATTATCAATTATCAATTGTTAATTAAAGTGTGTTTACGTTATTTAAATCGGCAAAAGCTTGTTCTAATCTTGTGTTGAACGTAACTTCTCCTTCACGAACCCATTTTCTTGGATCGTAGTGTTTTTTGTTTGGACTATCTGCTCCGTCTGGACTTCCGATTTGTGTTTTTAGATAATCGATTTTAGAAGTCATATAATCACGAATTCCTTCTGTGAAAGCAAATTGTAAATCGGTGTCGATATTCATTTTGATTACTCCGTAAGAAATAGCTTCTCTAATTTCTTCTAAAGTAGAACCTGAACCTCCGTGGAAAACAAAATCAACCGGATTGTGACCAGTATTGAATTTATTTTGAACGTATTCTTGTGAATTTTTAAGAATTTTTGGAGTCAATTTTACATTTCCGGGTTTGTAAACACCATGTACATTTCCGAAAGAAGCTGCGATAGTAAATCTTGGACTTACTTTCATTAATTCTTCGTAAGCGTAAGCTACTTCATCAGGTTGTGTGTATAATTTTGAACTATCTACATCAGAATTATCTACACCGTCTTCTTCACCACCAGTAATTCCTAATTCGATTTCTAATGTCATGCCCATTTTGCTCATTCTTTCTAAATATTTTTTAGAAATTTCAAGATTTTCTTCAATCGGTTCTTCCGATAAATCAATCATGTGAGAGCTATATAGTGGTTTTCCAGTTTCAGCAAAATGTTTTTCTGAAGCATCTAATAAACCATCAATCCATGGTAAAAGATTTTTTGCACAATGGTCGGTATGTAAAATTACCGTTGCGCCATAAGCTTCAGCTAAAGTATGAATATGTTTAGCACCTGCAACAGCTCCTAAAATAGCTGATTTTTGATTTTCATTAGACAATCCTTTTCCAGCATTAAATTGTGCACCACCATTAGAAAACTGAATGATAACTGGCGCATTTAATTTTGCAGCTGTTTCTAAAACACCATTAATAGTACTAGATCCTACAACATTAACAGCAGGTAATGCAAATCCTTTTTGTTTTGCGTAATTAAAGATTTCTTGTACTTGATCTCCGGTAGCAACACCAGGTTTAATATTGTGACTCATAGTTGTATGTTTTTAGTATAGTTGTGCAAAAATAATAATTTAAAAAATTAGAACGGATAATTAATACCAAAATTTAGCACTGTTTTGCTAAAGTTCACCCCTTTTAACCATCGGTCGCCGACTTCTCTTCCTGGGTCGTAGGCTTTGTAACCTAAATCGAAACGGAAAACAAAGAAGTCAAAATCATATCGTAGACCAATTCCAGAACCAAATGCTAAATCTTCAAATGAGCTAAATCCGTTAAAAGTATAGTCTTCATCTGTAATATTATCAAATACATTCCAAATGTTTCCAATATCGGCAAAAAAGGCACTGTAGAAATTTCCTCCCACTCTAAAACGGTATTCTAAACTGTAGGCTAATTTAAAGTTGGCTTCGTTAAAGTCATTAATTCCGCCACTTCGACCTGGTCCTAGACTATAGGCTTGCCAACCTCTGTTATCATTTGAACCTCCAGAAAAATAACTTCGCGAGAAAGGAATCGATTGAGCATTACCAAACGGAACTGCTAAGCCAGCAAAAGCTCTCATAGCTAAGGTGTTTTTCTTGCCAAAATCCCAGTGTTTGATAAAATCGATTTCCCCTTTTATGTATTGCGAATATTCAATTCCAAACATGGTTTCGTTACCGTTTTGGTTCAAATCTTCGTTTTTTGTACCCGCTAATAGTGAAAGCACATTTCCTGCGGATTCGATTTTAGTTCGTATCGAATAAAAACTATTGTCTAATAAGCTTGCTTTAGTGTTTCGGAAGAATGTTATACCAGAAGAAACAATTAAGTTGTTTTCTATTAAACGTTCTCTTCTTTCGCCAATACTTCGTATGACTTTATAATCTTGGTCGCTTGGGTTTAAAGAAGTACTTCCGTTTTCAACATCATTGATGAAATTTACAGCTCCTTGTGTTGTTAAATTTCCATTTTCAAAGTTAGCAGGGTCAATATTGTAATCCTGTGCTAAATCATTTAAAGTGTTGTAGGAAGAAGTATAAACGTTAAAGTAGTTTTCAGGATTCAAGTTTTTAATAAACTGAATGTTTAATAAGTCAAATCGAATGGTGTTTTTTTGTTTTGGAGTCCAATTATAATTAAAAACTCCTGTTAAGTTTTCCTTGTCTAAACCAATATTTCTTTGACTGGTTAAACCAATGTTCGCATTGGTGGTAGGCAGCATTTCTTTTTTGATGATTTTTCTTGTATCTAAAGGGAAAACAATTCTTGGAAAACTTAATTTTCCTTCTACACCATATTCAGAAATATTGAAAAACACGTTATTTGGATTGGCCAAATCTTTAGAAGAACCAATGTTTCCTTTTGCTGATAACTCAAATGTTTCGGCTCTTTTAAATAAGTTTCTCCATGTAAATGCCATTCTGCCGCTAATTCCAAATTCTTGTACATCGGAAGTTGTAACATCAATAGAAGGTTGCCAAATATATTTTGGTTTACTCATCAAATAAATGTTAGCAATAAGCGAAGTGTTTGTGCTGTCACTAGGGTCTTCAACATATTCAATGTTTGGATAATTAAAAACCTTTAAATTGCTTAACGATTTTGAAGTTAACGTTCTGTCGTTGTCGCTAAATAATTTCCCTTTTTCAATAAAAATGGCGTTTGTGATAGCTTTAGGTTTGTATTTTAATTTACCTGCGCTGTAAATATTAAAATTTCGATACGTTACACTATCATTAAACTGATTGCGTTCTTTTTTTGAAGTATTATTAGTAAAAATATTAACCTGGCTAATTTTATAAACTGTAAATGGACGCTTTGTTAAGGTGTCGCCATCTTTTACATAACGGTCTTCAATTTTTAAATTGATGTCCATTTTTTGAACCGAATCATCTATGATAGCATCATATTTTACGTTACTTTCCTGAAAATGGTACACACCATTATTTCTTAGATATTGAGTGATTCTTTTTCTTTCATTGTCAAAATTAAGATAAGAATACTGATCGCCTTTTTTTATAAAACTCTTTTTTTCTTGAAGCGTGTACATGCTATCAATTGCTGGAGTTTCAATAAATTTAGAAATGGAATCAATAAAGTAAGGCTTTCCAGTAGTTATTTTATAAACTATTTTTCCCTTTTTCTTTCCAAGAGAATCAATAGACATTGTAACTGTATTTCTAATAAATCCGTTGTTGTAATAAAATCCACTCAATCTTTCTTTAGAACGTATTGCTTTTTTTTCATCAATAATAACAGGTGCTTCTCCTGTTTCTTTCATGAAATTAGATAATCCACTAACGAAAAAAGATTTACCTAATCGATTCACTTGTTTGGCAGATAAAAAACGATTCAGATTTTTTATTCTATTGGGTTTTTTGTTCAACCAAGCTTGGTAAGAAGAATCCGGATTTGGTTTTGCAGCATTGTATAAGGTTAGTCCAAATGGGTAATTTAAAAATTTAGTATTAGGTTGTTGTACCACTAAATTATTAATGCGGTCTTCCTTGTTCAATTCGTCATTAACGAAGATTTCGTTTTTGGTCAATAACTTTTCACTTTCGGGTACTCGCTTCACTAACGAACACGAATAAATTATTGTTCCGATTACAAATAATAATGTTATTTTTGATAAATTATTTCTCAAAGCACTTTTTAAAAGTTAGTCAAAAATACAATTTTTATGGTTAGTAAAAACCAAATTAAACTAATAACGAGTTTACAGCAAAAAAAATATAGAAAACAAGAACAACTTTTCTTTGCCGAAGGTGTAAAGGTAGTTCAAGAATTGCTGAATTCTAACTTTGAATTACAAGATTTATTTACAACAAAGCAAGATTTTCTTACAGTTTCAAAAGACAAAGTTCATGCCATTTCTGAAGCCGAGTTAAAGAAAATCAGTGCTTTAACTACTCCAAATACTTGTTTGGCGGTTTTTAAAATGCCAAAATCAAAAGATTTCGTTGAAAAGGGACTAATTGTAGCTTTAGATGATGTTCGCGATCCTGGAAATTTAGGAACAATTATTCGTTTGTGCGACTGGTTTGGAATTGAAACGTTGTTTTGTTCGGAAGAATCGGTAGATATTTATAATCCAAAAGTGGTTCAAGCTACTATGGGTTCAATCAGTAGAGTAAATGTGGTGTATGGAAATTTAGAAACGTTTTTAATAAAATCTAAGCTGCCTGTTTTTGGTACTTTTATGGATGGAAAAAATATTTACCAAGAAAAATTACCAAAAGAAGGAATTATTATCATGGGGAATGAAGCGAACGGAATTTCGTCTTCAGTTGAAAAGTTAGTTTCTGAACGAATTGCCATTCCACGTTTTGGAAATCTTCAAGTTACAGAAAGTTTAAATGTTGCAACCGCTACAGCCATTATTCTGAGCGAATTTAAACGAAGTTAACTCTTAGTGGAAAGAAAAATTGATGAAGAAACCACGCGTTTTCATCTCATGCACATTTCCTGTCCAAGGACTATTAGGGTCGTTGTCGCGAATTAACTCATCGTTCATACTAAAGACACCTCTGATAGATGGTGAAAAAATGAAATATTCCAAATATAAATCAATTCCAAATCCTACTTCGTAGAAATTAGTCCATTTGGTCATTCTAAAACGATTATTCAAATTGTCATCTGGAGAAGCCGCATTACTACTAAGATTTAAAGCAGTTGAAACACCACCCACTAAATAAGGTCTAACATTGCCAGTTCGTAAAGCAGAATATTTTAGTAATACAGGAAAGAAAATATAAGTTGACTTCACTTCTCTTAAACGATCCCCAGTATCGATAATGTTAGGGAAGGTTAAATTACGTTGGGTTATAACTAAACCAGGTTCAAAACGTAAATCGAAATACTCAGCCAACCTAAGATTTCCGATTAAACCTACATTAAAACCAGTAGTTGTTCCTACTTCAATATCTTCGGTAACGGATAAATAATCGGTTTTAAAATCCAAACTATTAAATCCAAGGTAATAACCCCAGTGAACGCGCTGTTTGTTCCAATTTTCTTTATTGATAATTGGGTCTTTGCTAAACATGCCTTCCTGAGCAAAAAGGATAGGGGAAAAAAGTAATAAAAATAAAAACTTCTTCATATTATTTTTTAGATGCTTGATAAATAGTAGCTACTCCAAATGTTTGAGGTAGATGCTTTACATCTATAAACCCAATTTTTCTCAAAATATTGTTCAATACTTCTCCAAACGGAAATTCGTTTGCTGAATTTGATAAGTATGTGTAAGCGGTTTTGTCTTTAGAAAACAATTTTCCGATTAAAGGTAAAATTACTTTTGAATGAAAAGCATAACCTTGTTTGAACGGAAATTTAGTAGGAACCGAAGTTTCTAAAATAATAAATTGTCCGTTAGGTTTTAATGTTCTTAAGATTTCTGACAAACCTTTTTCAAGATTTTCAAAATTACGAACGCCATAAGCTACGGTGATTACATCAAAATAATTATCAGGATACGGAATGTTTTCGCCATCACCTAAGACCATTTGAATTTTTGAATCCAAATGTTGGGCAGCAATTTTTTTCTTCCCAATGTCTAACATGCCTTGCGAAATATCTAAACCAATGATTTCAGTAGCAGAAGTTGTTGCAAATAAAATAGCCAAATCACCCGTGCCAGTTGCAATATCTAAAATAGATTTTGGCTGACTTGCCGTTACCATTTTCAAGATTTTTTGCTTCCATTTTGCATCGGTGCCAAAAGAAATTACTTTATTAAGACCATCATAGTTGCCAGAAATGTTGTCAAACATTTGAGCAACTTGTTCTTTTTTACCTAATTCTGAATCTTTGTATGGCGTTATATTTTTTGACATTTTCTTAATTTTGGACAACAAAAGTACGATTAATAATCAAGAACTTAAAAATTTTACCTTTTAACATACGTTAAAAAAGTAAAATCGTAATCGTGTTTTTCGTCTTTAGTGTGGAATTCTTCGAAAACTAATTCCCATTTATCAGTATCAATTTCTGGGAAAAAAGTATCCGCTTCAATGGTAGTATGCACACGCGTTAAATCGATTTTATCCGCAATTTCGATGGATTGCTTATAGATTTCGCCTCCACCAATGATGAAAACTTCTTCCTCTTTTGGACACAAATCAATAGCTTTTTGTAAACTACTCGCTACTAAACAACCTTCTGGAACTTCGTAGTCCTTTTGTCTAGTAATGATAATATGCGTACGATTTGGTAACGGTTTCGGGAAACTTTCGAAAGTTTTTCTCCCCATCACAATATAATGTCCTGAAGTCAAACTTTTAAAACGCTTAAAATCATCTGGCAAATGCCAAACCAATTGATTATCTTTTCCTAAAGCATTGTTTTCGGATGCGGCTGCGATTATGGTTAACATAGAAATTATTTGAAGTGCTAAGATAAGTATTTTGTGAGGAATTATTTTCCTTTACACTTTAAAAATGGCGAGTAGCCATAAATGACTTTTGAGGTTGATTTTTAACGTTCCGGCGCTTGGCGAGGTTGCGAACTTCGGAACCGATTATTTTCTATCAAAGATAAAATTTCTTGCGAGAAATAAACGTGAATTCACCACAAAATTCGCAATCTTGCCAAACGCCTGTTAGCGGATGTTTTTATTTTTTAAAGTATATGTTTTTCAGAAATTCAATTTTTTCGGTTCTGCTTTTCGGCTTTTTTTTATTCTCGTCGGATAAACTTATTCCAATTAATTTGTTATTTCTTATTCCGCTAAAAATGAAACTTTCAATATTTTTATCTATAATCTTTAATCTCCAAATTATATATTTTTCTTGTTCGTTTGTTTCAATTTTTTCAATTTCTACATTTTTATCATCTTTTGCCCAAAATTCGGTTTCCCAGATGTAGAATTTATTTAAAAATTCAAATTCAGATAATTCTTTGTTGTAAAATTCAAAATTTTCTGGTTTTCTAACATTTATAAGCAATGTGAGTTTTAACTTTTCATTTGCAAAACCCCATTGAGCAGAATTCTCAATTTTTCCAATATGTTTCCATTTTCCTGGTAATTCGAACAATTCGTTATTAATTAAAAATGGTGATTTAGATTGTCCAAAAGATAAATTTGAAAAGATAAATATCGCAAAGATTATTTTTAAAAGTTTTAATTTCATAACGTTATATTCAATGTTTCAATTTCTATTTTTTTTAATATTTCTTATACGCAATTTTCGTCCCAAAATATCCGCTAACTTGTATATATGCGCTATAAAGTTTCGCATATACACCCAAATATGGGTAGATTGGCGCTACTTAGTTGCGTTTATTGATTTTTTTTAAACCGCCACAACTCCCTTAATATGCGGATGTGGGTCATAACCTTCTAACGTAAAATCTTCAAACTTGAAATCGAAAATATTTTTAATTTCTGGGTTTAATTTCATTGTTGGTAATGGTCGGCACTCACGAGACAATTGTAATTCTAACTGCTCCATGTGGTTGTTGTAAATATGCGCATCACCAAAGGTGTGGATGAATTCGCCTACTTGTAAATCACAAACTTGTGCAATCATCATCGTAAACAAAGCATAAGACGCAATATTAAAAGGAACACCTAAGAAAATATCAGCACTGCGTTGGTACAACTGACAACTTAATTTTCCATCCGCCACATAAAATTGAAAAAAAGCATGACACGGAGGCAAAGCGGCTTTTCCATTGGCAACATTTTCAGCAAACGAAACCGAAGTATCCGGCAAAACACTAGGATTCCAGGCAGAAACCAACATTCTTCTACTGTTTGGATTGGTTTTTAGCGTTTCGATTAATTCGGTAATTTGGTCAATTTCTTCGCTGTTCCAATTGCGCCATTGGTGTCCATAAACTGGACCTAAATCGCCATTTTCATCCGCCCATTCGTCCCAAATTTTCACTCCGTTTTCTTGTAAATATTTGATGTTCGTGTCACCATTTAAAAACCACAACAATTCGTAAATAATCGATTTTAAGTGTAGTTTCTTAGTGGTTACCATTGGGAAACCTTCGCTTAAATCAAAACGCATTTGGTAACCAAACACACTTAAGGTTCCAGTTCCTGTACGGTCGCCTTTTTGGTTGCCGTTTGCTAATACGTGTTTTACTAAATCGTGATATTGTTGCATTTTTAAGTCAGAAGTCAGAAGTTAGAAGTTAGAAGTCAGAAGTTTTTGAAATCTTCAACAACTTATTTCAATAATAAAATTAATGTGTAATATTAGCTACATCCTTTGGGTTATGCTTGTGCTTGAATAGAATAGCAAAAGCAATTGCAATTACTAAAGCGTAAGCAGCAAAAGTTAACCATATGTTGTGCCAATCTTTTTCTCCTGTTGCAGCATCTGTAAAATACATGCTGATGATTTGTCCGCTGACAACACTTCCTAAAACCGCACCGAAACCGTTAGTCATCATCATAAATAATCCTTGAGCTGAAGAACGAATTTTAGAATCGGTTGAGGTTTCTACGAATAATGAACCTGAAATGTTAAAGAAATCAAATGCCATTCCGTAAACCACACAAGATAAAATAATCATCCATAATCCGTCTCCTGGATTACCGTAAGCGAATAATCCGAAACGTAATACCCAAGCAATCATACTAAACAACATTACTTGTTTGATTCCAAAACGTTTTAAGAAAAACGGAATCGCTAAGATGAATAAGGTTTCTGAAATTTGAGAAATCGACATAATTAAAGTCGAATATTTTACTACTAATGAATCAGCGTAAACAGGATCGTGTTTAAAATCATCTAAAAATACATCACCATAAGCATTCGTTAATTGTAAAGCTGCTCCAAGAAACATACTGAATACAAAGAATAAGGCTAATTTATAATCGGCAAATAATTTAAACGAACTTAATCCCATAAGTTCCATAAATGATTTGTTTTCTGTGGTATTTCCTTCTGGTTCACATTTTGGTAATGTAAAGGAGTATAATCCTAAGAAAATAGCAGCAATGGCAGCAATGTAAAATTGATTTTCAGAAGCTTTGTTTCCGGTTAAGTTGGTAATCCACATGGCTACAATAAAACCAATAGTTCCCCAAACGCGAATAGGTGGAAAGTCTTTCACCACATCTAAACCACCTTTTTTCAAGGCGTTGTAAGCAACTGAATTTGAAAGAGCAATAGTTGGCATATAGAAAATCATCGCTACTAAAATCACCCAAAAGAAATCAGATGGATTGCTAACTTGTGGAACATATAAAAGTGTTAAACCTCCTAAAATATGAAGCGCTCCGTATAATTTTTCAGCATTTATCCATCGGTCGGCAACAATTCCGCAAAGGGTTGGCATAAAAATCGAAGCAATTCCCATAGTAGAAAAAATAGCTCCAAATTGTGCTCCATCCCAATTTTTAGTTCCAAACCAATAATTTGCTACTGTGATAAGCCAAGCTCCCCAAACGAAGAACTGGAAAAAGTTCATTATCGTTAATCTGAATTTTACATTCATACTGTTATAGTTAAAGTATTAAGATTCTTTTTTTGAGATTTCATCTCTAATTTTTGCTGCTTTTTCGTAGTCTTCGTTTTGCACAGCTTCGTCTAATTTTTCGTATAATTCTTTTAGCGAATATCCTGAATAACTGTCGGCAGGAACAACTACATCTTCTTGTCCAAAAGTTTCTGGAGTAGAAAGAATGTCATCGTTTTCCTGGTTTTCGGCATTTTCAGAAGGATTGATGCTTAGGTAAATTCCGGCTTTATCTAAAATGTTTTTGTAAGTAAAAATAGGAGCATTAAAGCGTAACGCTAACGCAATAGCATCTGAAGTTCTAGCGTCGATAATTTCTTCGATTTTGTCTCTTTCGCAAATAATACTCGAATAGAAAACACCATCAACTAACTTATGAATAATCACTTGTTTTACCACGATGTCAAATCGGTCGGCAAAACTTTTAAATAAATCGTGTGTAAGTGGGCGAGGTGGTTTGATTTCTTTTTCTAAAGCAATAGCAATAGATTGAGCTTCAAAAGCACCGATAACGATAGGTAGTTTTCGATCACCATCCACTTCATTTAAGATTAAGGCATAAGCTCCGTTTTGCGTTTGGCTATAGGAAATACCTTTTATAGTTAATTTTACTAAACTCATTTCAAATTGTTAATTATCATTTCTTTGATGCCTGATTTGGATTTTTAAACACCATCACAAAGTCAGAAAATGGCTAACAGAAAAACGGTTAGCCATTTGCTCCAAAAATAAAAAAAAGAGCTATCTAAACAAAGATAACTCTAATTTTAATTTAATATATTTTTTAAACAACTATTTTGTTACGAGTTGCTTGCTTTAAATGCTTTTAATTTTTCAATTAATTGAGGTACAACAGTGAAAGCATCACCTACAACACCATAATCAGCTACTTTAAAGAAAGGTGCTTCTGGATCTGTGTTGATAACTACTTTTACTTTTGATGAGTTAATACCTGCAATGTGTTGGATTGCTCCAGAGATTCCAACTGCAATGTACAAGTTAGAAGCTACTGGTTTTCCAGTTTGTCCAACGTGCTCACTGTGAGGTCTCCATCCGATGTCAGAAACTGGTTTAGAACATGCTGTTGCAGCACCTAAAACAGAAGCTAATTCTTCAATTATTCCCCAGTTTTCTGGACCTTTCATTCCACGACCTGCAGAAACTACGATTTCAGCATCAGCGATAGTTACTTTTCCAGTTACTTTTTCTACGTTTTCAACTTTGATCCCGAAATCAGCATCATTTAATGATGGAGCGAAACTTTCTTCAGTCATAGCAGCTGCATTTTCTACTAATCCGAAAGAGTTTTTAGCAATTCCTAATACTTTTACTGGAGTTGAAATTTCAGTAATATTGAACGCTTTGTTTGAGAAAGCAGTTCTTTTTACTTGGAAAGGCGAAGTGCTTTCTGGTAACGCTACAACATTTGAAGCATAACCTGCTTCTAAAGCTACCGCTACAAGTGGAGCTAAATATAAACTATCTGTAGTTGAAGAAACCAATACAATTTGAGTTCCTTCTTTTTTAGCCGCTTGAGCAATTACATCAGCATATGCTTTTGCGCTAAAATTGTTTAATTTATCGTTAGAAACGTTTAAAACTTTGTCTACTCCGTAAGCAGCTAAAGCACTGTTGTCAGAGTTGTTAATAGTTACAGCGGTAACTGTTGTTCCCATTGAAGCAGCTACTTTTTTTGCGTAAGAAGCTAATTCGAATGCTACTTTTTTAATTTTTCCTTCTGCTGATTCAGCATATATTAATATAGACATGATTCTTTAATTTTTAGGTTTGAAATTAGATAACTTTCGCTTCGTTATGTAATAAGTTAATTAACTCATCTAAGTTGTCAGCATTTACTAATTTAACTGCTGATTTAGCAGCCGGTTTTTCAAATTTAACAGCTTTGGTTGCAGTAGCGTCGCCAGTTGGTTCTACTAAAGTTAAAGCTTTAGTTCTTGCCATCATGATTCCTCTCATGTTTGGAATACGTAAATCTTTTTCTTCTACTAAACCTTTTTGACCACCAATAATTAATGGTAAACCTGCAGAAATAGTTTCTTTTCCACCGTCAATTTCTCTAGTTACTTTTGCTTCGTTTCCATTTACGTCGATACCAACACAAGCGTTTACGAAATTGAAACCTAATAATCCAGCAACCATTCCTGGAACCATTCCACCATTATAGTCTAACGATTCTTTTCCAGCAATTACTAAATCATAACCTCCGTTTTTAACAACTTCAGCTAATTGTTTTGCAACAAACATTCCGTCTGTTGGGTTTGCATTGATACGAATAGCTTCGTCTGCTCCAATTGCTAATGCTTTTCTTAAAGTTGCTTCAGCGTCAGCTCCACCAACATTTACAACAGTAACATTTGCTCCTTGTTGCTCTTTAAACCAAATGGCTCTTGTTAAACCAAATTCATCATTAGGATTAATTACAAATTGAACACCGTTAGTGTCAAACTCACTGTCACCATTGACAAAATTAATCTTTGAAGTAGTATCAGGTACGTGACTGATGCAAACTAATATTTTCATTTTTATGTATTTTGTTAGTGAATATTTTCTGTCCCAAAAATACAAAATAATTTCTAAATAAAAACTATGCACGCATAATAAATATGTTTTTCTTAGATAAATTAGCTTTTTTTTAGGAATAGTTTAATTACGGAGTTGTGTTTTGTGTTTTGATTGAATATTTTTAACGCTAAAACGTTTTAGTAGAAAGTGTTGCCATTTTTTTTAATAACGAATTAGAATAATTATATTTTTCTTACTTTTGCCAATCATAATTCAAAGAAATTAATTTCATGAGAACGATACAATTTAGAGAAGCTATTTGTGAAGCGATGAGCGAAGAAATGCGTCGCGATGAATCAATATATTTAATGGGTGAAGAAGTAGCAGAATATAATGGCGCTTACAAAGCTTCAAAAGGGATGCTAGATGAATTTGGACCAAAACGTGTAATTGATACACCTATCGCGGAGTTAGGATTTGCAGGAATCGCTGTAGGTTCGGCTATGAATGGGAATCGTCCTATTGTAGAGTTCATGACGTTCAACTTCTCATTAGTAGGAATTGACCAAATTATCAACAACGCAGCAAAAATGCGTCAAATGTCTGCTGGACAATTTCCAATGCCAATGGTATTTAGAGGTCCAACAGCTTCTGCAGGTCAGTTAGGCGCAACACACTCACAAGCTTTTGAAAACTGGTTTGCAAACACACCAGGATTAAAAGTAGTAGTTCCTTCTTCTGTTTACGATGCTAAAGGTTTATTAAAATCGGCAATTCGTGATAATGATCCAGTTATTTTCATGGAGTCAGAACAAATGTATGGTGATAAAGGTGAAGTGCCAGAAGGAGAATACACTATTCCATTAGGTGTTGCTGATATCAAGAGAGAAGGTACAGATGTTACAATTGTTTCATTTGGTAAAATCATTAAAGAAGCTTACGCTGCGGCTGATGAATTAGCAAAAGAAAATATTTCTTGTGAAATTATCGATTTAAGAACGGTTCGTCCTATGGATTACGATGCGATTTTAAATTCGGTTAAAAAAACAAACAGATTAGTAGTTTTAGAAGAAGCTTGGCCATTTGCTTCAGTTGCTTCTGAGATAACTTATATGGTACAAGAAAAAGCATTTGATTACTTAGATGCTCCAGTTCAAAGAATTACAACTGCAGATACTCCGGCGCCTTACTCACCAACTTTATTAAAAGAATGGTTACCTAATTCGCAAGATGTAATTAAGGCTGTGAAAAAAGTTATGTATAAATAATAATTAACTTATTATATTTGGAACTTCATCAGTAACTTTCTGATGAAGTTTTTTTTTCCTATGAAGACAAAAATTGTATTATTCTTTTTATTTCTAAGCTCAATAGTTATTGGGCAAACCAAGGTTGGTGGAAAAGTAACTGATGAATTTGGTGATCCTGTAGCTTTTGCAAATGTTATATTTAAAAACTCAAAAGAAGGAGTAATTACCGATGAAAATGGGAATTTCTATTTTGAATCTAAAGAGAATTATTCCACTTTAGTGGTTTCTTATGTGGGATTCGAAAAGAAAGAAATTAATTTAAAGCCTGGTTTGAATTCGGGGTTAAAAATAGAGTTGAAGTCGGGTACAGAGCTTAAGGAAGTTGTAATTTATACAGGTAAAACATCAAAAAAGAACAATCCAGCTATCGATATATTGCGAAAAATTTGGGAACGTAGAAGAAAGAACGGACTCAAAATGTTTAAACAATACGAATATGATAAGTATGAAAAAGTTGAATTTGACTTAAATACCATCGATTCTGCTTTCATGAATAGTAAAGTGTTTAAAGGAATGGAATTTGTTTTTGACCAAATTGACACTTCAAGTATTTCAGGAAAAACCTATTTGCCAATTTTTATCAACGAAACACTAAGTGAAGTTTATGGCGATAATGAAGCAAAAAAAACAAAAGAAATTACAAAAGCCAATAAAAATTCTGGATTTGGTTCAGGTGATGGAGTAAATACATTCATCAAAGATTTATATGCTGATTTCGATATCTATGACAATTACTTAAAGTTTTTCGATAAAGATTTCGTAAGTCCATTGTCAAGAACAGGAATCAATGTTTATAATTATGTATTAAACGATAGTATGTATATTGATAACAAATGGTGTTATAATATTGTTTACTATCCAAGACGTAAAAATGAACTAACATTTAAAGGTGATTTTTGGGTAAACGATACCACTTTTGCTATTAAGAAAATTAATTTAGAAGCCAGTAAAAGTGCCAATATTAACTGGGTAAAAGAAATTTATATAGAGCAAGAATATGAAGTTTTAAATGATTCTGTTTTTTTATTGACAAGAGATTACATGATGTCTGATTTTAGTTTTTCTAAAAAAGAAGAATCGAAAGGAGTTTACGGAAAAAGAACAACGCTTGCTAAAAATCATAAATTCAATATTAAGAAAGACGATAAATTCTATAAACAAGAAGTAAATTTTTATGACAATGCTGTTTTTAACAAACCCGACGAATATTGGGAAGCCAATCGATTTGAAGCTTTAAATAAAAACGAAGCTGGAATTTACAAAATGCTCGACACTTTAAAAGAAGTGCCGCGTTTTAAACGAATTTACAGTCTTGCCTCAATTTTAGGAAGTGGTTATATTGAAATTCCAAAATGGAAAATGGACTACGGACCAATATTTTCAACCTTTGGATATAACGATGTTGAAGGGCAGCGAATAAGAGCTGGTGGTAGAACTTATTTTGGTTCAAATGATAAGTGGCGCATTCAAGGCTACACGGCTTACGGATTTAGAGATAACCAATTCAAATATGGAATTTCGGGTAGATGGATGGTGAATCCAAACAAAAGATTGATTTTATCCGTAGGAAATCGTCGCGATGTCGAACAAATGGGAGTAAGTTTGACAACTTCTAATGATGTTTTAGGAAGAAGTTTTGCTTCGTCTGCGCTTTTTGCAAGTGGTGTTAATAACCAATTGACGTCGGTGAATCTTACAACTTTAGGATTTGAAATAGAGCCAGCAAAGAATTTTACTTTCCAAACGAATTTAACTTACAGAACATTAAAATCGGCATCAAGTGAATTTAGCTTAGATTATTACACTGATTTGACTCAAACCGAAATTAAAAGTGAAGTAAAGCAATCAGAAATAAATTTTGTTGCAGAATATACTCCAAAACGTAAAACCGTTGGTTATGGTGTTGATAGAATGGATGTAGATTTTAATTATGCTCGAGTTTTCCTAAGTTATAGTAATGGTTTAAAAGGGGTTTTAAATAGTGATTTTAATTATCAAAAATTGCAACTTTATTATCGTCAACCAGCTATGATTGGTGGTTTTGGTCGATTATTTACCACTTTCGAAACCGGAAAAATTTTCGGAGAAGTGCCACTTGGTTTAATGGGGGTAATTCCTGGAAATCAATCTTGGTTTGTAATCGAAAACACTTATAACTTATTAGATTACTACGATTTTGTGGCAGATGAATATGCTTCTTTACATTTTGAACACCATTTTAACGGAAGATTATTTTCAAGGGTTCCTTATTTAAGGAAATTAAATTTACGTGAAATCATTGGAATAAAAGGTGTTTACGGAAGAGTTTCTGATGAAAATGTAATGTTAAATGCATCAGGTTTAACGTATATTGCGCCAGAAGATGTGTACTGGGAATATCACGCAGGTATTGGAAATATTTTTAAAGTATTGCGTGTCGATTTTGCTTGGAGAGGAAGTTACTTAGAAATGCCAGATGCTAGAAAATTTGCTGTAAGGGCTTCATTTGGTTTTTATTTCTAAACCTATATTTTTTTTGCAAAACTCTTTTGTTTCTCATGTTTTATAGTGGTAACTTTGCACCCGTTTTAAAAACATAAGATAAAATGACAGCAGATAAAATTACTACATTTGATGTATTGATTGAGATTCCAAGAGGAAGTAGAAACAAATACGAATACGATTTTGAATTAAAAAGAATGCGTTTTGACAGAATGTTATTTTCGTCAATGATGTATCCTGCAGATTACGGATTTATTCCAGAAACGTTAGCATTAGATGGTGATCCATTAGATGTTTTGGTTTTAGTAAACGAGCCAACTTTTCCAGGTTGTGTAATGGAAGTAAAGCCAATCGGTGTTTTCCATATGGCAGACGACAAAGGACCAGATGAGAAAGTGATTTGTGTACCAGTTTCTGACCCAATTTGGAATAAATTGAACGATTTAAGTGATGTCAATCCACACTTAATTAAAGAAATCGAGCATTTTTTCCAAGTTTATAAAGATTTGGAAAACAAAAAAGTTGACGTGGAAGGTTGGGGAGACGTTAATGAAGCAAAAGAAATTTTAATGAAATGTACCAATCGTTTCAACGAAATTGAAAATAAACCAGAAGGATTGTTTAGTATTAAATAAACTTCAATTGTAAATAATCAAATAAAAGGTATTAAGTTTGTGCAACAAGTTTAATACCTTTTTTTATGAGAAAAAATTACATTTTATTTTTAGTCGCAATTATCTTTTTTCAATTAAGTTCTGCACAAACGCTTAGCTCAGCTCCAACATTAACATTTACTACTAACACTGGAATTTCTTCGGACAACATTGCCAGTGACGGTGACGGTGGTTCTGTTAATATTTCGGATTTTAATATCCAAATTTATAATATTTCAGATGTAAATGGAACAATGGTTACTCCATTAACATGGGAAAATGCGGGTTTTTACACCGCTGGAACTTACACAGGTATTACCGCAAATGTGGCAACTGGAAGAAAAGGAATGGCTATTAAATCTGAAAATGGTTCTGAATTCAAATTGAATCAGTTTCAATATTTAAATTGGGGTGAAAGTCAAGCAGAAGGTGCAGTAAATACAATTAAAGGATATAAAAATGGAACTGAAGTTGCATCTACAACTTTTCAAGGTTATAATAATCCATTTTTACCAAATACTGTTATCTTAACTGCTGCGTTTAATGACGTTGATGAGGTAAGGTTTTATATTTCTGCAGGAGGATATGAAGGAAGTCAAAATTTCACAAATCATAGTATAAATTCAATTCAAGTTAGTATGCCTGTTTTGAGTGCAAATAGCTTTGACTTAAATTCAAAATTAAATGTTTACCCAAATCCTGCTTCAACATATGTAAATATAGAATTGCTTACAAATGAGACTTCTACACTTGAAATTTATGATGTTTTTGGGAAATTATTATTTTCACAAATTTTAACAGACAAATTAAATACTATTGATGTTGATAAATTAAGTTCTGGAATTTATTTCTTTAAAGTAAATTCTAATAATGGCATTGCTACAAATAAGATTATAAAAACTAAATAAAATATTTACAACAATTTTATCAAAAAAGGCAATTATCGTTAGTATAATTGCCTTTTTTGTTTATTTTTGTTAAAGTAAGATTATAATTAACAAACAAAACCAAATAACTATTTTATGGAATCAATGATGATTTATGTGCCAATAGTAATGGCGCTATTAGGATTAGCATTTATGGCTGTCAAACGCGCTTGGGTCCTTAAACAAGATGCTGGAGATGGAAAAATGAAAGAAATTTCAGATTACATCTACGAAGGAGCCTTAGCATTTTTAAAAGCAGAATACAAATTATTAACGTTTTTTGTTCTTGGAGCAAGTGTTGTTCTTGCGGGAATTTCATTTATTGTTCCAACAACACATTGGTTAATCGTTGTTGCATTTATTTTCGGAGCTATATTTTCTGCATATGCAGGTAATATTGGAATGAAAATCGCAACTAAAACTAATGTTAGAACTACGCAAGCTGCTCGTACAAGTTTACCACAAGCATTAAAAGTTTCTTTTGGTGGTGGAACTGTAATGGGGTTAGGAGTTGCCGGTTTAGCAGTTTTAGGATTAACCGGATTCTTTATAATATTCTTTAGATTTTTCATGAACGGAGAATGGACATCAACAGATGACATGACTATCGTTTTAGAAACTTTAGCTGGTTTCTCTCTTGGAGCAGAATCTATCGCATTGTTTGCTAGAGTTGGTGGAGGAATTTATACAAAAGCTGCCGATGTAGGTGCTGACTTAGTAGGAAAAGTAGAAGCTGGTATTCCAGAAGACGATCCACGTAATCCTGCTACAATTGCAGATAACGTTGGAGATAACGTTGGAGACGTTGCAGGTATGGGTGCCGATTTATTCGGTTCGTATGTAGCAACTGTTTTAGCGGCAATGGTTTTAGGAAATTATGTAATTAAAGATATGGGTGGTAAAATCGATGACGCTTTTGGCGGAATTGGACCAATTTTATTACCAATGGCAATCGCAGGTTTCGGAATTTTATTTTCTATCATTGGAACAATGTTAGTTAAAATTTCAAGCGACGATGCTAAAGAAGCACAAGTTCAAAAAGCATTAAACATTGGAAACTGGGTTTCTATTGCTTTAACAGCTATTGCTTGTTTTTTCTTAATTACTTTCATGTTGCCAGAAACTATGCAAATGTCATTCTTTGGTGAAGGAATTCAAGAGATTTCTTCAATGAGAGTTTTCTATGCATCTTTAATTGGATTATTTGTTGGTGGAGCTATTTCATCAGTAACTGAATATTATACAGGATTAGGTACAAAACCTGTTATGGCTATCGTACAAAAATCGTCAACTGGAGCAGGAACTAACGTAATCGCTGGTTTAGCAACAGGTATGATTTCTACTTTCCCAACAGTAATTTTATTTGCTGCTGCAATCTGGTCAACTTATGCTTTAGCAGGATTTTACGGAGTAGCTTTAGCCGCTTCTGCAATGATGGCAACAACAGCTATGCAGTTAGCTATTGATGCTTTTGGACCAATCTCTGATAATGCTGGTGGAATCGCTGAAATGAGTGAATTACCAAAAGAAGTTCGTACTCGTACAGATATTTTAGATTCAGTTGGTAACACAACAGCTGCAACTGGAAAAGGTTTCGCAATCGCTTCTGCAGCATTGACTTCGTTAGCTTTATTTGCTGCTTATGTAACATTTACTGGAATTGACGGAATTAATATCTTCAAAGCGCCGGTATTAGCAATGTTATTCATTGGAGGTATGATTCCTGTAGTTTTCTCTGCATTAGCAATGAATTCAGTAGGAAAAGCAGCAATGGACATGGTGTACGAAGTACGTCGTCAGTTCAAAGAAATCCCAGGAATTATGGAAGGAACTGGAAAACCAGAATACGGAAAATGTGTTGAAATTTCTACAAAAGCCGCTTTACGTGAAATGATGTTGCCAGGAATCTTAACAATCGGTTTCCCAATTGCAATTGTATTATTAGGTAAATTAGTTTACGCTGATAACAATCAATTAATCGCTGAAATGTTAGGTGGTTATATGGCAGGAGTTACCGTTTCAGGTGTACTTTGGGCTGTGTTCCAAAATAACGCTGGTGGTGCTTGGGATAACGCTAAAAAATCTTTCGAAGCTGGAGTTATGATTAACGGTGAAATGACATACAAAGGTTCTGATGCTCACAAAGCAGCAGTAACTGGTGATACTGTTGGAGATCCATTCAAAGATACTTCTGGACCATCAATGAACATCTTAATTAAATTAACGTGTTTAATTGGTTTAGTAATCGCTCCAATCTTAGGAGGTCATGGTGCTACAACTGAAAAAGGAGCTTGTTGTGCAAAAACAGAAATGATGTGTTGCGATACAGGAAAATGCGATATGTCTAAATGTGCTGATATGACAAAAGAAGAATGTGCTAAAATGTGTGAAGACAATGGCTGTTCTCAAGAATGTAAAGAAAAATGTATGGCAATGTATGATGAAAACGGAAAATTCATCGGCGATGCTGGACATGTTCATGACGAAAATTGCAACCATGGAAAGCATGAGGAAATCATTAAAATGGATGTAAAAAAAGTAAAAGACGATAACGGAAAAGTAAAAGCAACTGTTACTATCACTAAAAAAGTAGATGGTAAAGAAACTACAGAAGAAAAAGTTTTTGAAGGCGACGATTTAGAAGTAGAAGCAAAAATTGCTGAACTAGGAAAATAATCTTTTTCGACACAAATAATGAAAACCGCACAGCAATGTGCGGTTTTTTTATTTAATTTTAGCCAAACAAACACAACTCCAATGAAATATAAAATACTGACTTTGTTGTTGCTTATTTCTGTAATTAGCGTAGCGCAACAGAATCTTAATTTAATTCCGAAACCGCATTCAGTCAAAATAAAAAAAGGACATTTTGTTTTAAATAAAGAAACGGTAATCGTAGCTGATGAAAATTCTTTTGAAGCAAAGTATCTTCAAAATGAAATTTATAATAGAACAGGATTGGAATTAAAAATCTCATCAAAATATCGTTCTAAAAATAGTATTCAATTTGGTGTTAAAATTCCTGATACTACAAATTTTGATAGAGAACAATACGATATTCAAGTTTGGAAAAATAAAATTCATATTTCTGCCTTTTCATATCAAGGGGTTTTTTACGGAATCCAAACTCTAGTACAAATGATTCCTTATGATAAATCAAGTGAAATTAAATTAAAAGAAGTTTCTATTTCAGATCAACCCAAATTCCAATGGCGCGGCATGCATTTAGACGTTTCTCGTCATTTCTTTCCAAAAGATTTCATCAAAAAATATATTGATTATTTAGCAATGTATAAAATGAATACCTTTCATTGGCATTTAACCGATGACCAAGGTTGGCGCATCGAAATCAAAAAATATCCAAAATTAACCGAAGTTGGTGCCTGGCGAAACGGCTCCATGATTGGACATTACACCGACCAAACTTTCGACAACATTCGTTATGGTGGATTTTACACGCAAGAAGAAATCAAAGAAATTGTAGCTTACGCCAAAGAACGCCACATCACCATTGTTCCCGAAATCGAAATGCCAGGACACGCTTTAGCTGCTTTAGCATCGTATCCTGAATTTTCTTGTAAAGGTGGACCATTTGAAGTGGGAAAAACGTGGGGTGTTTTAGAAGATGTTTTTTGCCCAAAAGACGAAACGTTTACTTTTTTAGAAAATATTTTGACAGAAGTAATCGCTTTATTTCCATCTGAATACATTCACATCGGTGGTGATGAATGCCCAAAAGTTCGCTGGAAAACTTGTCCACATTGTCAAAAAAGAATCAAAGACGAAAACTTAAAAGACGAGCACGAATTGCAAAGTTATTTCATTCAAAGAATCGAAAAATTCGTCAATAGTAAAGGTCGAAAAATCATCGGCTGGGACGAAATTTTAGAAGGCGGACTAGCACCAAACGCTGCCGTAATGAGTTGGCGCGGCACCGAAGGCGGAATCGCAGCAGCCAAACAAAAACATTTTGTAGTAATGTCACCAGGTTCACATTGTTATTTTGACCATTATCAAGGCGAACCTAAAAACGAACCGATTGCTTTTGGCGGTTATACCAATGTCGAAAAAGTGTATTCTTTCAATCCCATTCCAAAAGAACTTTCACATGAAGAATCGAAATATATTTTAGGTGCTCAAGCCAATCTTTGGACGGAATATATCAATACGCCAAAACATGTTGAATATATGCTTTTCCCAAGAATAGCAGCACTTTCCGAAGTGGTTTGGGGAACTTCAAATCCAAATGATTACAAAGAATTTGAAAAAAGATTGATTTCACATTTTGAAATCTATGATAAAAAAGGAATTAACTACAGCAAAGCCATTTTCGAAGTAACTTCCAAAGTACAACCTGCTGAAAACGGTGTGGCTTTCGAATTAAAATCAGTAAATCCAAACGGTATTAAATACACAATCGATGGTTCGGAACCAAATGTAAATTCGATTTCTTACGAAAAACCAATTCTAGTAACTTCAAATCAAACCATAAAAGCGGCTTACTTCGAGAATGGTAAAGCTAAAAGTGCCACCATCGAGCAATACTTTTTCATTACAAAATCAACTGGAAAAAAGATTGAATTGGTGCATCAACCGCATGAAAATTACGGTATTGGGGGGCCTTTTACTTTGGTCGATGGAATGAAAGGAAACACTTCTAAATTTGGAAGAGATTGGTTAGGCTTTTGGGGAAAAGATATGAATGCCACTATCGATTTAGGAAAAATAGAAACGATTTCAAAAATCAGCATCAACACACTTTTATCAGAAGGAAGTTGGATTTATTATCCAAAAAGCATCGGAATTTCAGTTTCAAAAGATGGTGAAAATTATATTCCAATTACGATTGTTTCTTCCAATGAAATTCATGAAAATAAAGGAAAAATTGTGGTGAAATTCGATAAACAAAATGTTCAATTTATAAAAGTCATTGCAGAAAACAACGGAATCATTGCAGATGGAAATCCAGGAGCAGGTTCCAACAGTTGGTTATTTGTAGACGAAATAAGTGTAGAATAATGACAAACAGAAGAAATTTTTTAAAAACAACAGCATTAGCAACAGCTGGCGTAGCATTTCAGGCTTTCAATGGAAAATCTGATGAAACTGAAATGGATATCAATTTAGGAAAAGTAAACAAACCAATTGTGCTTTCAACATGGAATTTCGGCTTGCAAGCCAATGAAGCCGCTTGGCAAGTACTTAAAAATAAAGGTCGCGCTTTAGATGCTGTTGAAGCAGGAGTAAAAATTCCAGAAGGTGATGTAAATGAAAGAAGTGTGGGTTACGGCGGTCGTCCAGATAGAGATGGTCGCGTAACATTAGACGCTTGTATCATGGACGAATTTTCGAATATAGGTTCGGTAGCTTGTTTGGAACACATCAAACATCCCATTTCAGTAGCAAGAATGGTCATGGAAAAAACGCCTCACGTAATGTTGGTTGGCGAAGGTGCTTTGCAGTTTGCCATCGCACAAGGATTCAAAAAAGAAAATTTGTTAGTAGAAGCTTCCGAAAAAGAATGGAAAGAATGGCTGAAAACGAGTGAATATTTACCAAAAGCAAACATTGAAAATCACGACACCATAGGAATGATTGCGTTAGACTCGCAAGGCAATTTATCAGGGGCGTGTACTACAAGCGACATGGCGTTCAAAATGCACGGAAGAGTAGGTGATTCTCCTATTATCGGTGCTGGTTTGTATGTGGATAATGAAATTGGTGCTGCAACCGCAACAGGTCATGGCGAAGAAGTAATCCGAATTACAGGTTGTCATTTGGTAGTAGAATTAATGCGTCAAGGAAAATCACCACAAAAAGCCTGTGAAGAAGCGGTGATGCGAATTGTAAAACTGACGCAAAACAGAGGAAAAAATCTAAAAGATATCCAAGTTGGGTTCATCGCTTTAAATAAAAAAGGAGAATACGGTTCGTATTGTGTGCAGGGAGGTTTCAATTATGCCGTTCATGACGCAACCGGAAATAAATTAATTGATGCGAATTACTTTTTGAAATAATGAAAAAAATAGAAATCGCTTGTTTTAACCTTGAATCCGCTTTAATCGCTCAAAATTCTGGAGCTGATAGAGTAGAATTATGCGCAAACATGTCAGTTGGTGGCACAACTCCAACAGTAGAAATAATTCAACAAGCTCGAGAAAATTTGACTATTGATTTATATGTGATGATTCGACCAAGAGGAGGGAATTTCATCTATTCTGGTGCTGAATTTGAACAAATGAAATCGGAAATCGAAGCCATCAAGAAATTAGGAGTCAACGGATTTGTTTTTGGGATTTTGAAAGATGATAATACGATTAATATCGAACAAAATAAAGTCTTAGTTGAATTGGCAAATCCATTTCCTTGTACGTTTCATCGTGCTTTTGATGCCATTTCTGATTACGAAAAAGCAGTGGAAGATGTTATCTCGTGCGGATTTTCAACGATTCTAACTTCTGGAACTTTTCCAAATGTGATGGAAGGAAAAGAAGTTTTAAAACAATTAGTCAAACAAGCTAATAATCGCATCGAAATAATGCCCGGTGGAGGATTGCGTTCGACCAATGTTTTGGAATTAAATGAAGTGGTAAGTGCCAATTGGTTTCATTCTTCTGCTATTACCGATGGAAGTGAAATTGCTAGTCCAGAGGAAATTGTTCAATTGAAGAAAAAGTTGCAATCTTAAATGAACTTAAATGACTTATATGTTTAAAAAAATATTTCTGTTTTTGATTCTAATTTGCTGTTCGATTTCAGCACAAACTTCCTATCGCAATTTGTCATCCGAAAACTGGATATTCAACAAGCAAAACGAAGCAAAAAAGCACAAGGCAACCATTCCCGGAACTGTTCACACCGATTTATTTCAAAACCAATTAATTCCTGATCCGTTTTTTGGAAATAATGAAAAAAAATTACAGTGGATTGAAAATGAAAACTGGGAATACGAAACGCATTTTACTCTTTCGAAATCCGAACTAGAAAATCAAAATATTGATTTAGAATTTGAGGGTTTGGATACTTATGCGACTGTTTTTTTGAATGGAAAAGTAGTTTTAGAAGCGGATAATATGTTCCGAAAATGGACAATTTCTGCCAAATCACATTTGAAAATTGGAAACAATCATTTAAAGGTAGTTTTTCATTCAGCAGTTCAAAAAGGAAAAGAAGAAGCGAAAAAACTATCCTATACTTTACCTGAAAAAGAGCGTGTCTTTGTTCGAAAAGCGCAATATCAATTCGGCTGGGATTGGGGTCCACGATTTGTAACGGCTGGAATTTGGAAAAAAGTCCAATTGAAATTTTGGAATTCGGCTAAAATTGAAAATGTAAAATACAATCAAAAAGTTTTGAATAAAACGGTTGCTGATTTAGATTTCATTTTTACCATTTTTGCTGAAAAATCAGGAAAGTATCAAATTAAATTAGGTCAAAAACCGTTTCCTTTTATTTTGAAAAAAGGACAAAATGTGGTGAAAGTTCCACTGTCGATTCCGAATCCCATTTTATGGTGGAGCAACGGTTTGGGCGTGCCTCATCAATACGCTTTCCGTTTTTCATTGGAACAAAATCAACAAAAAATTGAAGAGAAAGAACTTAAAATTGGACTTAAAACCATCGAATTAATTCAGGAAAAAGATCAAACTGGGAAAAGTTTTTATTTCAAATTAAACGGAAAATCGGTTTTTATGAAAGGTGCTAATGTGGTTCCACCCGATAGTTTTTTACCGCGAGTTTCTGATTCTACTTATTTTTCTTTAGTCGAAAATGCCAAAAAAGCGAATATGAATATGCTACGTGTTTGGGGTGGCGGAGTTTATTTTGATGATGCGTTTTATGAAGCTTGTGATGCTAACGGAATTTTAGTTTGGCAAGATTTTATGTTTGCCTGTTCGATGTATCCAGGCGATGAAAAATTTGTTGAAAATGTAAAACAAGAAGTAATTGATAACGTAAATCGCTTGCAAAATCATCCAAGTATTGCGATTTGGTGTGGCAATAATGAAAACGACGAAGGTTGGCACAATTGGGGTTGGCAAAAACAGTTTAAGTATACTAAAGCTGATTCCACTCAAATTTGGAACGATTACAAAAAAGTATTTCACGGAATGATTCCGAAAACTTTGGATAGTTTACTTCCGAAAGAAAAGAATATTTATTGGTCTTCATCGCCATCGATTGGTTGGGGACGAAAAGAAAGTTTAACTCAAGGCGATTCGCATTATTGGGGCGTTTGGTGGGGAAAAGAACCGTTTGAAATTTATGAGAAAAAAGTTGGACGATTTATGAGCGAATATGGTTTTCAAGGCATGCCCAATTTAGAAACCTTACAAAAAGTGATGAAAAAAGAGGACTTGAATTTTACTTCTGAAGCCTTTAAAAATCATCAAAAACATCCAACAGGTTATGAAACCATAAACGAATATATGGAGCGCGATTATGTGGTTCCAAAAGATTTTGAAGATTATGCTTATGTTTCCCAATTACTTCAAGCTCGTGGCATGAAAATCGCAATTGAAGCCCATAGAAGAGCCAAATCATATTGTATGGGAACGTTATATTGGCAATTCAATGATTGTTGGCCCGTTTCGTCATGGAGTTCGTTGGATTATTATGGAAATTGGAAAGCGTTTCATTATCAAGCGAAGCGAAGTTTTGAGAACGTGCTTTTGTCAGCCGAGGTAACGGATAGTAGAATTTATAAGTTTTTTGTTATCAATGATGGAATGCAAAATTACGCTGGAGAATTAAAAGCTGAAATCAGAAATTTTAAAGGTCAACTTTTATGGGAGAAAAAGGCGTATTGTAAATCAGATGCTAGTTCAAATGTGTCAGCTATTTTATTGCCTTTTCCTTCATTAAAGGAAATTGATACTCAAAATTCATATATAAAATTAGAATTTATTTCAGGCGATAATCATTTTGTAAGTGCTTTCTTTTTTGATAAACCAAAAGATTTAAAATTATCAAAACCAAATATCGAAATCAAAATTATTGATGAAGTAACTATTGAAATTTCTTCAGATGTTTTAGCAAAAGATGTTTTTCTGTCTTCAGAAAATGAATTGTTTTTTGGAGATAATTATTTTGATTTATTACCGAATGAGAAGCGAATCATCAAATTGTCGAAAGCTGCAAAAGGGATAAAAGTGAAATCGTTGTTTGATACAATGAAATAAAAAAAACGCCTTAGTTGAGGCGTTCTATAAATTATTTATTTTAGCTGATTCTTCAATTTCAGCATCTAAATTATCATCAAATTTGAAGTTTTGTATTTTCCACACGTCTTTAGGTTTGTAAAAAAGAAAAGTAAATCGAATGGGCTGTCTATCATACTTAATTATATAACTTACAAGTTTTAAACTTTCACCTAAACTTTTTTCGGTAATTTTTTCGTAACCATGATAATCTCCAACTAATCCTGTGAAATTTGATAATTGTGATTTAACATTTTCAACATCATAATTTTTTTCTTTCGACATCCAATTATTTGTACTAAAAATGTAATCAACAGCTTTTTGAGGATTTTTTTCGTAAACTTTAAAGAACTCATTTGTAATCTCATTAATTGTAGATTGAGCTTTTGTGAAATTTATTGTTAAAAAAAAGAGTATGAGAAATACTGTTAGTTTAGATTGTCTTTTCATAGTTTAGTTGTTTAATTATTACTAAAATAATCCGTTTAATTCGGCATCAATTCTATTAATGATGGTTCCTAAATCTTCTGGATTGTTAACAAAATCAATATTATCTACATCAATAATGACTAATTTACCTTTATCATACGTTTGAATCCAAGCTTCGTATCTTTCGTTTAGACGACTTAAATAATCAATCGAAATCGAGTTTTCGTAATCTCTTCCTCTTTTGTGAATTTGGCTTACTAAATTTGGAATCGAACTTCTTAAATAAATCAATAAGTCTGGCGAACCTACTAAACTTTCCATCAATTCGAAAAGTGAAGTGTAATTATTAAAATCTCTATTTGACATTAATCCCATTGCATGAAGATTAGGTGCAAAAATATGTGCATCTTCATAAATGGTTCGGTCTTGAATAATGTTTTTACCACTTTCACGAATTTGCAATACTTGACGAAAACGACTGTTTAAGAAATAAATTTGAAGGTTAAAACTCCAACGCTCCATTTGGTGGTAAAAATCATCCAAATACGGATTGTCCACCACATCTTCAAAGTGTGGCTCCCATTTAAAATGTTTGGCTAATAATCGAGTTAACGTTGTTTTTCCTGCTCCAATATTTCCTGCTACTGCTATGTGCATTATGGTAAAATTATTTTGTAATTAGTAATTTCATTTTGGGTAAAAATAGACAAAATTCCATCTCTAAAGAAAAATTTTGAAATGATTTTTTCATCAATTGCTATTTTACTGCTACTCTTAGAAGTTAAGTCGTAATAATACAATTGATGTTCTATTTGATAAATTAAATTGTTGCTTTTTGTTAGTTGAATAGCTTCAAATTTTGGAAGAATTACTAATTTTTCAATAGTTCCATAAATAGAAATGCGATATAAACTCAAATTAATATCGGTCCAATAAAAATGCGTGTAATCGGATTCATAGTGTAATATCGGATTTTCAAGCATCGTAGAAATCCATTTAAAAGTATCTGTATTTACGTTGTATAAACCAATTTTTGATGAAATACTGTCGTAAATCCAAATTTGGTTTTGGGAAGACAATGCAACAGCTTCTAAAGTGACCGGAGTTGATTTTAAGTTGAAATCTATTTTTTTGATTTCGTTTAATTGATTGTCTAAAAGGACTACAGTGTTGAAATTTTTATAAAAAACAACAATTTGAAGCGGATTTTGAAAGTCTACTCTTGTGATTTTCCCTAAACTTAGATTGTTATATTGATAGATTGTGCTATCACTATTTTTTGATAGAATATTGTTTTTTAAACTATAAATACTTTTTTGATTGTCAAATCCTAAAAAAATATCGCATGTTAATTTCGTATCACTTTGTTTAACAGCAGAAATAATTTCTTGACTTTGTAAAGAAAAGCACAAGAAGTTTATAATTAAAATAAATAGTATTTTTTTTACCGTCATTGTTAAACGAATTTTGAAAATCAGGGTCTAAGATACTACTTTAACACAAAAATAGCAGTTAAATTGTGTAACAAATCGATGTAATAGTAGTCTTGTAGTTAACTCAAATAAACTTTAATCATGAAAAAAATATTTTTTGTTTCAATTTTGATGGTTTCTGGATTTATAAATGCACAAAATTTCCAAGGAATGGCGGTTTATGAATCTAAAACAAGTACTTCAGATATGACTTCTAATTTTAGAGGAAATAGAGAAATTACGCCAGAAATGCAAAAACAAATCGAAGAACGTATGAAAGCAATGTTTGAAAAAACATTTGTATTGACTTTTGATAAAAATGCTTCCACTTATGTTGAGGAAGAAAAAATTGAAGCGGCTGGCCAACAAGGTGGTTTTAGAATGATGTCTTCTATGATGGGAGGCGGAGGAACACATTATAAGAATGTGAAGGAGAAAATATTTAGTGTTGATAAGGAATTTGCTGGAAAAGAGTTCTTAGTTCAAGATTCTTTACCAAAGTTAGATTGGAAACTTTCCGGAGAGACAAAGCAAATTGGTAATTACATGTGTTTCAAGGCAACTGCTGTGCGACCTGTAAGTCAGTCTGATTTTAGAAATTTCCGAAGAAAAAAAGAAGATGAAAAGAAAGAAGAAGTAAAACAAGAAGAAACTAAAACTGAAGAAAAGAAACAAGATCGTAATACCAATTTTATGGACCAATGGGAAGTTCCTAAAGAAATTGTGGTAACGGCATGGTATACACCAGATATTCCTATTAATCAAGGGCCAGAAAATTATTGGGGTTTACCAGGTTTGATTTTAGAGGTAAGTGATGGGAAAACGGTAATTTTATGTTCTAAAATTGTGATTAATCCTAAAGAGAAAAAAGAAATCAAAGCGCCAAAAAAAGGAAAATTAGTTACACAATCTGAGTACGACAAAATTGTAGCTGAGAAAATGGAAGAATGGAGAGAAATGGGACGTCAAGGTGGAGGAAATTTCAGAATGGGTCGTTAATTGGCATTAATTTTAGATAAATAAAATGATAAAAAAATTAATTTTTGTATTGTCGATTTTGACATTTAGCTTTGGTTATTCTCAAAACATTAAAATAGAAGGAATTGTTCAAGATACACTAGGAAATCCGTTAGAAATGGCTAACATTATGGTGGTAAACCAAGCTACAAAAGCCATGGATGGTTATGCGATTTCAAATGAACAAGGGAAATTTCAAATTAGTATCAAATCAAATACTACCTATCAATTAAAAGTTAGTTTTATAGGTTTTCAAGCTTTTAATCAAGAATTTACAACGACTACTGAAAATATTCGAAAAGTAATTACTTTAAAAGAAGGAGGAGTGCTTTTAAATGATGTAGAAATCGTTCAGGAAATGCCAGTTTCAATAAGTGGTGATACTATAATTTATAATGCTGATTCATTTAAAACCGGAACCGAAAGAAAACTGGAAGATGTATTAAAAAAACTGCCAGGAGTTCAAGTAAATGAAGATGGTGAAATTGAAGTTGAAGGGAGAAAAGTAACCCAATTATTAGTGGAAGGTAAGAAGTTTTTTGAAGGCGATACTAAAATTGGTTCAAAAAACATTCCGTCAGATGCTGTTGATAAAGTGCAAGTGTTGAGAAATTTCAATGAAGTTTCTCAATTAAAAGGTTTGGAAAACAATGAAGAAAATATTGCATTAAATATCAAGCTAAAGAAAGGTAAAGACAAGTTTTGGTTCGGTGATATTTTAGTTGGTGGCGGACCAGATGAACGTTACGTAATCAATCCGAAAATATTTTATTACAGCCCAAAAACTACTGCTAATGTAATTTCAAATTTCAATAATATTGGAGAAGTTCCTTTTTCTATTCGCGATTTCTTTCGTTTGACTGGTGGAGCAAGAAATACAATTGCTAGAAGTGGAACAAACATCGGAATTTCGAATAATAACTTAGGTATATCAACCACTCAAAATGATAGAGCTTTAGAACTTGATACAAAGTTTGGCGCTTTAAATTTAACCCAGCAAGTTACAGATAAATGGAATCTTAGTGGATTTGGAGTGATTTCTTCTAACAAAACTCTAACGAATACTAAATCTAATTTTGGAATTTTTCAACCTAATTCATCAGAGTTGCAAACCATTGAAGATCGTTCTGATGTATCTAGTTTAAGAGATAATTTGGTGGTTTTTAAATTAGGTTCGAAATACAAAAAAAGTGCAGATTTTCAATTAGATTATGATGCAACATTTCGTCGTTCAAGTCAATCGGAAGATAATATAGTAAATTCACAATCTACTATCTTTTCTAATTCAGGAAATGTTGATAGAACAAATAATATTATTTCTTTTAAAGATCAAGATCCAGTTTCTTTTCAACAAAGTTTAAATATGTTTTGGACAAAAAACGAGAAAAACACATTTGTTTTAGAAGTCCAACATTTATATCAAGATGAGGATCCGTTTTACAATCCTAGCTTACTTGAAGATCCATTCCCAGGAATCGGATTTCAATCAGGTCAAAGTCGTTATGATATTCGCCAAGAGCGTTTTGTAAAAACAAATAAAGTTGATGCCAAAGCAGATTATTATTATACCATCAATAATAAAAGTATTTTAAATATTACTTTAGGAAATACAAATTCATATCAAGGTTATAATTCGTCAATTTTCCAATTGTTAGATAATGGTTCACTTTTTCAATTACCTGATAATGGGGATTTAATTTTTGATAACGATGTGAAGTATAGTTTTAATGATGCTTATTTAGGAATGCATTATAAATTTATTATTGGTAAAAATTTTACTTTTAATCCAGGTGTGAATTTTCACCAATTTAATATTTACAATGATCAATTGAACTCAAGAGTTCGAGATGATTTCTTCAGAGTTTTGCCAGATGTATTTGCGCAATGGGATATCAAGAAATCAGAGTCGTTGACATATAATTACAGAATGAGTAACTTTTTTAACGATGTTAATACATTGGTTGACGGTTTTACTTTAAATAATTTCAACTCCTTAAGTTCGGGTAATCGTTTCATTGATAATGCATTGCAACAAAATCATAATTTACGTTACTCAAAATATAATTTGTTTAATTACACAACGATTTTTGCATTTTTGAATTATACATCGACTAAAGATCCTGTGGTTAATCGTTCATTTTTCAACGGAATTAGCCAAATTAGCGATAGAGTAAATGCTAATTTTACAAATGAATCGGTTTCAGGAACTTTTTCGTACCAACGTTCATTTAAAAAATTCTATAAAGCAAGCGCTGTAACTAATATTACTTGGTCGAAAAACAATCAGTTATTTGTTAATCCAGCAGATCCAACAAATCCGGCAGTTGATTTTTCTAGAAGTATCGAAAACTGGAATCAATTTTACCGTGTGAGTTTAGGAACTCAATTTCAAAAATTGCCTAATTTAGAAGCGGCTTACGGAATTAATGTTAATGAAAATCCAGGTGCAGTTTTTACAACGCATAGTCCATCAGTAACTTTAGATTATAGAATTATTGAAGGTTTAGCGTTGACATCAACTTATACTTATAATGATTTCAGATCGAGAGATGGAAACATTAATAATACTTTTGATTTGTTAACGGCAAGTATTAACTACAGAAAAAAAGATTCGAAATTAGAATATAGAATTAGCGGAACAAACTTGTTAAATACAAAATCGATAAACAGAGATAGTTTTAATGTAGTAAGTTTTAATTCTTCTCAATATTTTGTTCAGCCGAGATACATCATATTTTCACTACAATATAGTTTGTAGTAATTTTGATATTTTTTTTACAAAAAGAAAGGCTTCAGATAATCTCTGAAGCCTTTTTTATTATTTGTTACTCGCTTATAATTTAAAAGCTGCTTTTACTTTGTCTACGAAATCTAATTTTTCCCAAGTAAATAACTCAACAGAAACAGTTTTTGTTAAGCCTCCTGGAGCAGAAAACGTTTTGGTTACAGTTTCTGGGGTTCTTCCCATATGTCCGTAAGCAGCTGTTTCGCTGTAGATTGGATTTCTTAATTTTAAACGCTGTTCAATAAAGTAAGGACGCATATCAAAAATGCTTTCTACTACTTTGCTGATTTCTCCATCAGTTAAGCTTACTTTTGCAGTTCCGTAAGTGTTTACGTTGATAGATGTTGGCTCAGCAACTCCAATCGCATAAGAAACTTGTACTAAAATTTCGTCAGCAACACCTGCAGCTACTAAATTTTTAGCAATATGACGTGTAGCATATGCAGCAGAACGGTCTACTTTAGATGGGTCTTTTCCAGAGAAAGCACCACCACCGTGAGCACCTTTTCCACCGTAAGTGTCTACAATAATTTTTCTACCTGTTAAGCCAGTATCTCCGTGAGGTCCTCCAATTACGAATTTTCCTGTTGGGTTAATGTGGTATTTGATAGCATCATTAAATAAATGAGCATATTGAGGATTTTTAGCGATTACTCTTGGAATCAAAATTTCAATTATGTCTTTTTTGATTTTCGCTAACATCGTTGGTTCATCAGCAAAATCATCGTGTTGAGTTGAAACTACAATAGCATCAATACGGACTGGTTTGTTATCATCAGAATATTCTAAAGTAACTTGAGATTTAGCGTCTGGACGTAAGTATGTGATTTCTTTGTTCTCTCTTCTTAAATCCGCTAAATCTTGTAATAGTTGATGAGACAATTTCAATGCTAACGGCATGAATTCAGCAGTTTCGTTTGTTGCGTAACCAAACATCATTCCTTGGTCACCTGCTCCTTGCTCTTCTTTACTTGCTCTGTCAACTCCTTGGTTAATATCGGCAGATTGTTCGTGAATTGCAGATAGAACACCACAAGAATTTGCTTCGAACATATATTCGCTTTTCGTATAACCAATTTTCTTGATTACATCTCTTGCGATAGTTTGTACATCTAAATAAGTGTTTGATTTTACTTCTCCAGCTAAAATTACCTGACCTGTTGTAACTAAAGTTTCACAAGCTACTTTTGACTCAGGGTCAAATGCTAAAAAGTTATCAATTAATGCGTCTGAAATTTGATCCGCAACTTTGTCAGGATGTCCTTCACTCACTGATTCTGACGTAAATAAATAAGCCATAATAAATTATTTTTTAAAATTTAGCGAGGAAAAATAATTGCAGAGATTGCGTAAAGGAGTAGTAATACTGCTTTAGCATTTTTTTAATGAGGTTGCAATCAGTTCAAATTTTTCCTCTTTGTTTTCGTTTGCAAATGTATGAAATGAAATTGAATTCCAAATAGTTGTTCACTTTTTTTTATAGTTTATTAATTGAAGAATTATGAAACCGTCTTTTTTATAGATTATTTTTCCATTAATAATTCATTTTTAATGAAAATAAATCCATTTTATTTAATTTAAACAACAAAATTTAGAAAAATAATCTATTTATTTTTTTATTGTAGAAAATAAATCTAATTTTGCCCTGTCAAATTAAAAGAAATAGAAAATGAACTTTACAATGTGCAATATGTGTATGATGATGTGGAATAATCCGCAGAGGAAACCTATTGCATAATTTTAAAAGTAAATTAATTCAATATAACCTCTGTCGAAAGCAGAGGTTTTTTTATGTCTAATCTCAAAATAAATTTATGAATACAAAGCTTATACAGTTTTTAGAAACCACTAATAATCTAGAGCTTGAACTTGATTTTTTAGCTAACAATTTTAATGAAAAGATAGTTTTTTCGACCAGTTTTGGGATAGAAGATCAAGTAATATCGCATGAAATTTTTTCTCAAAATTTAAACAATATAGAAGTATTTACATTAGACACGGGACGATTTTTTGCGGAAACCTATGCGGTTTGGGATAAAACATTACTTCAATATAATAAAAAAATAAAAGCCTATTATCCCAATACTGAAAAAGTAGAAAACTACGTAAATGAAAATGGAATTAATGCCTTTTATAATACTATAGAATTAAGAAAAGAGTGTTGTTTTATTAGAAAAGTAGCGCCGTTGGGAAGAGCTTTAAAAGGCGCTAAGATTTGGATCACAGGTTTACGTGCAGAACAATCGGAAAATAGAAATACTTTAAAAAAAATAGAATGGGATGAAGAAAGGCAGTTGTACAAATATAATCCATTACTCAATTGGTCAACAGAAGATGTGGTAACGTATTTAAAAAAATTTGGAGTTCCATACAACACGCTTCACGATGAAAACTTTGTAAGTATTGGTTGTGCTCCTTGTACCAGAGCGTTAAAACCAGGGGAAGATTTTAGAGCAGGACGTTGGTGGTGGGAAGATAAAACAAAAAAAGAATGCGGCTTACACAGATAAATTACTAACCGAAAAAGAAATAAAATGGCAATAACAAATCAATATTTAGAACAATTAGAAAACGAAGCGATTTATATCCTTAGAGAAACTGCAGCGCAATTTGAAAAACCAGCATTACTATTTTCCGGAGGTAAAGATTCCATTGTTTTGGTGCACTTAGCATTAAAAGCATTTCGACCAGGAAAATTTCCGTTTCCTTTAGTGCATATTGATACCGGACATAATTTTCCTGAAGCAATTGAATTTAGAGATTACTTAGCTAATAAAATTGGTGAAAAACTAATTGTTGCTTCGGTAGAAGATAGTATTAAAAAATACAATTTGCAAGAAACGGCAGGTCGTTTTCCATCGAGAAATGCATTACAAACCTATGCTCTTTTGGATGCCATTGAAGAAAATCAATTTGATGCATGTATTGGTGGTGCAAGAAGAGATGAAGAAAAAGCAAGAGCCAAAGAACGTATTTTTTCGGTTAGGGATGATTTTGGACAATGGGATCCAAAATTACAGCGCCCCGAATTATGGGATATTTTAAACGGAAAAGTGCAAAAAGGACATAATGTTCGGGTTTTTCCAATAAGTAATTGGACCGAATTAGATGTTTGGAATTACATTCAAAAATATAACATTGAATTACCAAGTCTATACTTTGCACATGATAGAGAATGTATTGTTCATCAAGATAAATTGGTAGCAACATCCAAATTTATTCAACCTTTAGAAGATGATGAGGTGGTGATTGAAAAAGTACGATACAGAACGGTTGGTGATATGACATGTACGGCAGCAGTTCCTTCTGAAGCAGCAACTATTCAAGACATTATTGATGATATTATTCAAACTAGAATAAGTGAAAGAGGACAAACTCGTTTAGATGATCAACTCTCAGAAGCAGCCATGGAAGACAGAAAAAAACAAGGATATTTTTAAACTTGAAACAAAAAACACATGAACACATTAAGATTTATAACAGCAGGAAATGTAGACGATGGCAAAAGTACTTTGATTGGGCGTCTTTTATATGATTCTGATAGTATTCATACGGATCAATTAGGGGTTTTACAAAAACAAACGAAACAAGAAGGTGTTGCTATCGATTTGTCATTAATTACCGATGGACTTCGTGCCGAACGTGAACAAGGGATTACAATTGACGTGGCTTACAAATACTTTTCTACTAAAAAGAGAAAATTCATTATAGCGGATGCTCCAGGACATGAACAATACACGAGAAATATGATTACGGGCGCTTCCAATTCTGATTTGATTATTATTCTTGTTGATGCCAGAAAAGGGATTACAGAACAAACCAAGCGACATGCAAGTATTGGCTCGTTAATGGGACTTAAGAAAGTAATTATTGCAGTGAATAAAATTGATTTACTAAACTACTCTGAAGCGGTTTTCAATCAAATTAAAGCTGATTTTGAAACTATTAAATCAAAATTAAATTATAACGAAATTAGCTATATACCAGTGAGTGCTTTGGTTGGGGATAATATCGTAACAAAATCTGAAAATACGTCTTGGTACCAAGGAAAAGCATTGTTAGAAACATTAGAAGATATAGAAGTTGAAACCACATTAAATCTAGAATCTCGTTTTCAGGTGCAATGGGTCATTCGTCCAAAAGATGAAGTAAATCACGATTATCGAGGTTATGCTGGTTTAGTTTTAAGCGGAAGTTACAAAGTAGGTGATGAGATAACCATTTTACCCGCAAGAATAACAACTAAAATTGTAAAAATCGAAAACAATTTAAAAACAATCGATGTAGCAAAAGCAGGAGATAACGTGGTGTTGCATTTTGAGAATAATATTGATGTCAGCCGAGGTGATACAATTGTACTATCAAATCAATTACCAACAGAAGCCAATCAAATTAATACTTGGATTTCTTGGTTAGATAATGCCCAACTTCAATTAGGGAAAACCTATTTGCTACAGCATCGATTTAAAAATGTAAGAGTAAAAATTCAATCGATTAATCAAAAATGGAATATTAATGAATGGCAATTCACACCAACAGAAGAAATCAAATTAAACGATATTGCTCAGATAACTTTAAAAACTAATCAACCCTTGTTTTTTGATGCTTTTGATAAAAATGCAAAATCTGGAAATGCTATTCTAATTGATGAAACCACATTTAATACGGTGGGCGCTTTAATGTTTTTAGAAAATTAAAAAGAATATGAATCAATCCAATTTCAATAGCGAACTGTTATTCCAAAGAAATTTAAAAGAAAAGCGAAACTTTCTTGATAAAACCAAAGCAGAAAATTGGTTGGAAAATCTATTTGCATGGTTGTTTTGCACTCAAGAAGAATGTTTGGACTATGATTCGTTTCAAGAAAAGGAATTGATTTTAAGAAATGAGTTACAAACATTGTTAAAGCAATCAGAAGTTGTTTCGGAAATAGATTTTACAAATAGATTTTTCGAGAGTTTAGTTGCAATTCATTCCGATTTGTTGTCCGATTTAGAAGCTATTTTAGATTTTGATCCAGCTGCAAAATCAAGAGCCGAAGTGCTTCTAGCTTATCCTGGTTTTTTTGCCATTTTCGTTTATCGAATTGCAAATAATTTATGGGTGCATAAAGTGAATATTTTGCCAAGAGTTCTTTCAGAATTGGCACATAGTAAAACAGGTATTGATATTCATCCTGGAGCTAATATAGGAAAGCGTTTCTTTATCGATCATGGTACTGGAATTGTAATTGGTGAGACAGCAAAAATAGGAAGCAATGTTAAAATTTATCAAGGTGTAACACTTGGAGCATTAAGTGTTAGTAAAAAGAAAGCAAAAGAAAAAAGACATCCTACGATTGAAGATGATGTAATAATTTATGCCAATGCCACAATTTTAGGAGGAAATACAACCATTGGAAAAGGAGCCATAATTGGCGGAAATGTATGGATAACCGAATCCATTCCTGCACAATCGCTAGTGTATCATAAAAGCGAAATCATCGTGAAAACAAAAATAGAGTACAACAACATTATCGATTTTAGTATTTAAAAAAAATAAAACTTAGTAAGATGAAAGTAAATAATATCTTAGAAACCATTGGAAATACGCCAGTTGTAAAAATAAATAAGCTTTTCGGAGCTAATAAAAATGTATTTATAAAATTAGAAAGAACGAATCCAGGAAACAGTATAAAAGATAGAATTGCATTAGCAATGATTGAAGATGCCGAAGCAAAAGGATTACTAAATTCAAACAGCGTGATTATTGAACCAACTTCTGGAAACACCGGAATTGGATTGGCGCTTGTAGCAGCTGTGAAAGGCTATAAAGTAATTTTAGTAATGCCAGAATCGATGAGTGTGGAACGTAGAAAATTAATGGAAATTTACGGTGCCGAATTTGATTTAACGCCAAGAGAAAAAGGTATGAAAGGAGCTATTGAAAGAGCCGCGGAATTAGTTTCTCAAACACCAAATGCATGGTCGCCTTCACAGTTTAAAAATCCAACAAATGTTGAAGTGCATCAAAAAACAACTGCTCAAGAAATTTTAGCTGATTTTCCAAATGGATTAGATTATATTATTACTGGTGTAGGAACTGGTGGACATATTTCTGGAGTAGCTGCAGTTGTTAAGGCTAAATTTCCAAATGTAAAAGTAATTGCAGTGGAGCCAGAATTATCACCGGTTTTGAGTGGAGGAAGTCCTTCACCACATCCGCTTCAAGGAATTGGCGCTGGTTTTATTCCCGAAAATTATCACGGAAATTTAATCGATGAGGTGATTCAAGTTTCAAAAGATGAAGCCTTCGAGTACACCAGAAATATTGCCAAACAAGAAGGAATTTTAGTAGGAATTTCCACAGGAGCATCTCTGGCAGCAGTAGCAAAAAAAGTAGCCTCATTACCTGATGATGCTGTAGTGTTAACCTTTAATTACGATACCGGAGAACGATATCTTTCCATAGAAGGATTGTTCTAAAAATCAGTAATTTATTGTAGAGATTTTACTCCGATTTATACGCGGAGCAGCCATTTCTATGCCTAATTTCAAAAAAATATAATGATACAAATAGCAAAAAAAGGAAAGGTGATTTTAGCAGGAGCAGGTCCTGGTGACCCCGATTTAATAAGTCTGAAAGCACTAAAATATTTGCAAACAGCAGATGTAGTTTTAACCGATAGATTGGTTTCGCCTGAATTAATTGAAGAGTATGCGCGTAAAGATGCTGAAGTAATTTATGTTGGCAAACAATGTTCAAAAGGAATTTGGACACCTCAAAAAGATATTAACGAACTTATTGTTGAGTTTGCATTGCAAGATAAACTAGTGTTAAGGTTAAAAGGAGGTGATGCTACTCTCTTTTCTAATGTATTAGATGAATTACATGCAGTGAAAAGCAATAATATTCCGTATGAAATTATCCCAGGAATTTCTGCTGCTTTTGGTGCAGCTTCTTATACAGGAATTCCATTAACGGCTAGAGAATATTCAAGAGGAGTACGTTTTTTAACCTTGTATGATTTAAACGCTGTGAATCAAAATCAATGGCAAGATTGGGCTACAACTGAAGATACTTTGGTCTTTTATATGAGCGGTCAACGATTAGATGTGCTGACAAAACAGCTTTTAAATTTCGGAATTGATACATCCAAAGGAATTGCTGTAGTGCAACAAGCAACAACTCCAAATCAAAAAACAAGTGTGTTTTCTTTTGAAGAAATACAAAGTAAATCTTTACCAGAATTCGAATATGTTCCCACTTTATTAATCATCGGTAAAGTAGTGAATTTGCATCCTGATTTTGCTTGGTTTACCGAGAAAAATTCATCTGAATCCTATTTCGATAATCATAAAAATATTTACCAAAATGCTATCTGAAACTAAACTATCACTATTACAACAATTGGTGCAAAGTGCATCAACAGAAGAAATTATTTGGACAAAAGGCTATTTAGCTGGGTTTTTAGATAAAAATCTGATTAAAAATGCGGTTCCAACTATTGAAAACCCAATTGCAGTTGCTGTAAAGCCATTAATTATTTATGGGACTGAAACAGGAAATTCTAAAAAAGTAGCTTCTAGTTTATTAGCGAATTTCAAAAAGAATAAAATTCAAGCTAAAGCGATTGATGTGTTCCAATTTGATATTAACAAACTTGAGAAAGAAACTCTTGTGTTGTTTGTGATGAGTACGCAAGGTGAAGGCGAATTTCCTCAGAATGCCGTTGCGTTTTATGAGAATTTAAAAGCTACAAATGCGAATTTAAGCAAAGTTTCTTTCGCTGTTTTAGGACTTGGAGATTCTTCTTATCCGCTATTTTGTAATGCAGGGGTTTTGTTAGATGAAGCTTTAACAGAAAAAGGAGCAAATCGTTTATTACCCTTGGTAAAAGCAGATGTTGATTTTGCTGAAACGGTTTCAATTTGGGAATCAGAATTACAAAAAGTGATTCAAAATTTTGGTTCAAATGTTACGAATGAAGTCAAACCAACAAGTTCAATAGTTGCTTCTGGTAAGAAAAATTATTTAGGAAAAATCAGTCATAAGATAGTATTGAATGATATAGGTTCTAACAAAGAAACCTTTCATATTGAAATTGAATCGGATGACGAAATTAGTTATGAACCTGGCGATGCTTTGGGAATTGTTCCGAAAAATAAAGAAGAAGAAATCAAAGCAATTGCAACGTATTTTAATGAAGAAAATTATTCAATTCTTGCGGATAAAAATATTCGAGGTTTGTCTAAAAAATCACTAGAAGCTTTTTCAAAGTTGTTTGAAATTGAAATCAATGAAGAGAAAGCTAATTTGTTAGATGTAATTCATAAATACCAACCTAAAAAAGTAAAATTAGAAGAAGTAATTGCTTTGCTTTTGCCAATTGCACCAAGATTGTATTCCATTTCTTCGTCTTCGGAAGCGCATGACGGACAAGTACATTTGACTGTAAATCTGAATAAATTTAAAGTAGATGAGGGAATAAAATCAGGTTTAGCATCAGAGTTTTTAGCCGATTTTCCTATAGATGAATCACTAGAATTCTACATTCATAAAAATCAAAATTTCCGACTGCCAAGTGAAGAAACGGATATTATTATGATTGGACCAGGAACTGGAATCGCACCTTTCAGAAGCTTCTTAGCAGAAAGAGATGTCACTGGCGCCGAAGGGAAAAACTGGTTGTTTTTTGGAGAACAACATTTTGTACTCGATTTTTATTATCAAACCGAAATTCAAGAATGGCTAACCACAGGTGTATTAACCAAATTGGATACCGCTTTTTCTCGTGACCAAGAACGTAAAATTTACGTGCAAGATAGAATTCGTGAAAAAGCAACAGAATTTAATTCTTGGTTAGAAAACGGAGCAAGCATTTACATCTGCGGTCAAAAAAATCCAATGAGTCAAGATGTGGAACAAGCTATTGTTGCCGTAATTGCTCAAGAGAGAAATATCTCAGAAGAACAAGCCAAACAAATTTTAGAAGACTTAGAAAATCAAGGAAAATATCAAAAAGACGTGTATTAAATAGCAATATGCTATAAGCTGTAAGCAATATGCCTAAAGCTTAATGCGTAATGCCTAAAGCAAAATAAAATGAGCGAAAAATTATCAGCAGTAGAATATATCAAGACCAAAAGCGATGGTCTTAGAGGAACTTTAAAAGAAAGTATCGATTTAGACAATCATACAGGAAATGTCCGACCAGACGACGAAACTTTAGTGAAGTTTCACGGTATGTACGTGCAAGACGACCGTGACCGAAGAGCAGAGAGAGCCGCCAAAAAACTAGATAAATTGTATTCATTTATGATTCGTTTAAGAATTCCAGGCGGAGTAATTTCAGCAGAACAATGGTTAGCCACTCATGAAATTTCGGAACAATTCGGAACGGGAACGTTGAAAATTACGACAAGGCAAACGGTCCAATTACACGGATTGTTAAAACATCAATTAAGACCAACGATTCAAGCTTTCAATACCGCAAAATTGGATTCAATTGCTGCTTGTGGCGATGTCAACAGAAATGTAATTGTGAGTTCGCATCCGCAAATTTCTCCAATACATCAACAGATTTACGAATATGCAGATAAAATCTCGACGTTATTATTGCCAAAAACGCAATCATATTATGAGGTTTTTATCGATGGTGAAAAAATTTATGAACGTTCTGCAGAAGCCGATCCTTTGTATGAAGATAGATATTTACCTCGAAAGTTTAAAATCGCAATCGCTATTCCGCCTAGCAATGATGTAGATGTTTTTGCAAATGATATTGGATTAATTGCTGTAATTGAAAATGATGTATTGAAAGGATTCAATATTGCAATTGGTGGAGGATTAGCTACAACACATGGAAATCCGAATACATATGCCCGCTTGGGAAGTATTATTGGGTTTACCGATACGGAAGAAAAAACACTGAAAGCGGTTTACGAGATTTTAACAGTACAACGAGATTTTGGTAACCGTGTGGATAGAAAATTGTCTCGACTAAAATACACTGTCGATAAATTAACGGCGGAGGGTTTCAAAAAAGAATTAGAGAGCAGAATCGGATTTGATTTGTTACCAGCGCAACCATTCAAATTTTCCGAAAGAAATGATCGTTTCGGTTGGGAACAAAATCATCAAGGTAAATGGTTTTATACATTGTTTGTAGAGCATGGAGTAGTGAAGTCTTGTCAAAAGCAATTCTTGTATGAATTAGCTCAATTAAAGATTTCGAACTTTATTTTTTCGGGTAATCAAAACTTAATTTTAGGAGAAATTAATGATGAAGATAAGTCAAAAGTTGAAGCTTTATTGGTTGCTCACGATATTGAAAAACAAGTAAGCGCACTTCGAAAAAGTTCGATGGCTTGTGTGGCTTTACCAACTTGTCCGTTAGCCTTAGCTGAAGCGCAACGCTATTTGCCAGAATTAGTGACTAAAATTGAACCTTTATTAGAAAAACATGGTTTAACTGAGGATGAAATTTCAATACGAATGACAGGTTGTCCAAACGGTTGTGGTCGTCCTTATGTAGCAGAGCTTGGATTTATAGGAACGGGACCAGGACAATATAATTTTATGTTGGGAGGCGATAGATATGGAGAAAGATTGAATTTTTTATACAAAGAAAAGCAAACAGAAACTCAAATTTTAGAAGAAGTAGATAGTTTGTTTTCAAATTATATAGCTAACAAAACAATTGATGAAACATTTGGAGATTTTGCTTTTAGAACCTTTTTTAAAGATTAAAAACCATTTAAAAGTAGCATTGGTTTTATCAGTGCTACTTTTTCAAAATAGTTATGGTCAGAAAAAGACACAACATCAAAAGTTAATTTGGTATGGCTATTACAATACTTTGCAATTGAATCCAAATTGGAGACTCCATTCAGAAATACAAGAGCGTCATTTTATTAATCCAGTGGCGCAACATCAATTGGTTTTTAGAGCTAATATCGAAAGGAGACTAGTAAATAATTGGTCGACATTACTAGGAATGACTTTGTTTTTACAAAGTCCACAAGATCCAAATTCGGCATCAAATTTAATGGTTCCAGAACTTCGGCCAAGTGTTGGTTTTGTAAATTTTGAACGTTTTGGTTTATTAAAAATGAACCACAAATATCAGTTGGAAGCCCGCTTTTTTCACAATCAAGTAAATGGAGAATTGACTTCGGGATATGCTTTTTCAAATTTCCGTTTCCGATATCAATTGGGTTTCGATTATCCATTGCTAAGAGTTGATGAATCAGATAAAATTATACTAAAAATAAAAGATGAAGTAATGTTAAACATTGGAAATCAAATAGTAAAAAACACCTTTGATCAAAACCGGATTTATTTGGGTTTAAATTATGTAGTTACTCCAAATTTAGCTTTTGAAGTGGGTTATATGAATTGGTTTCAGCAACAAAAAAGCGGAACGGATTATTATGATAGAAACATAATTCGATTTTCAATTTTTCACTTCATTTCTTAAACAGAACTAATTATGACGAATACACTTTTTCCTGTTTTTCTAAAAACCGAAACCGCTCATTTTCTAATTGTTGGTGGTGGAAATGTTGGTTTGGAAAAAACCGAAACGTTACTCAGACAAAATCCTGAAATTAGAATTACAGTTGTTGCTACCTATTTTCATCCAAAATTAGTTGAAATTGGTAGAGTTCATAATACTATTACTTTTTTTGAGCGTCCTTTTGTAGTACAAGATTTACATAATATTGATTTTGTTATCATCACAACTGATAAGCCAGAAGTAAATTTAGCTGTCCGTGATTTAGCCAAATCAAAAGGAATAAAAGTAAATGCGGCCGACCAACCGGCTTTATGTGATTTTTATTTGGGCTCGATTGTAAATAAAGGAAGTTTAAAAATAGCTATTTCACCCAACGGAAAATCGCCAGTTCTTGCAAAGCGAATGCGAGAATATTTTACAGAAGTAATTCCCGATAATATTGAGGATAGTTTAACGATTTTAAACGATTTTAGAAGCAAGCATAAAGGCGATTTTAGTCAAAAATTAGCCGATTTAAATAAGTTGACAGAAGGTTTTCAAAAAAGCAGAGAAACAAAGAAGTATAAACGTTTGGCCTTTACATTGGCGACTTCTTTTCTAATGTTTTTTATTGGGTATGGTTGTTCTACTTTAGTTTCACTTTCTGATATTCAAAATGGACTAAGTCAGGTGCCAAATGAGTTTTATTATATGCTTTTGATTGGTTTTGTTGCCCAATTAATCGACGGAGCAGTGGGTTTAGGTTATGGGGTTACTTGTGCTACGAGTATGATGATTTTAGGTATTAAATTGCCCGCCATAAGTGGAAGTATTCATACTGCAGAAATGTTTTCTAGTGCCATAAGTGGTTTCTCTCATTACAAATTTGGAAATGTAAACAAGAAATTACTTTTTTGGTTGGCTTCTTTTGGAGTAATTGGTGCGGTTTTAGGCGCTTTATTTTTAGTGTATTTAGGGAATGAATATGAAAAATTAGCCTACTTGATTTTATCTGCATATACTTTTGTTATTGGTATCCGATTAATCGTGATTGCTTTTAAAAAGTTTCAGTTCAAAAAGAAAATTAAATTTTTAGGTGCGTTAGGATTCACAGGAGGATTTATGGATGCTTTTGGAGGAGGAGGTTGGGGACCAATAGTCACATCAACATTATTGGCAAAAGGAAGAAAGTCTAAATATGTGGTAGGAACAGTTAGTTTGGCTGAGTTTTTTGTAACACTTGCTGCTTCAATAGTGTTTTTTACCTCTTTAGGAGTGAGTCATTGGTATATTGTTTTAGGGCTTATTCTAGGTGGGGTTATTGCCTCGCCAATTGCGGCAAAATTAGCAGGAAAATTGCCTCAGAAAGCAGCTTTGTTATTTGTATCTTTCTTAGTTATAGTGTTTAGTGTTAGGGTGTTTTTAAAAATTGTTTGAGATTTTGAAATAATTTAGATTTATAAACTTTTATTTTGTTCTCAATAAGATATTTTTTCTATAGTAATAGATTTAAATAACAAAATTTAGAAAAATAATCTATTTATTTTTTTATTGTAGAAAATAAATCTAATTTTGCCCTGTAAAACTTAAAGAAATAGAAAATGAACTTTACAATGTGCAATATGTGTATGATGATGTGGAACAATCCGCAGAGGAAACCTATTGCATAATTTTAAAAGTAAATTAATTCAATATAACCTCTGTCGAAAGCAGAGGTTTTTTATTTCTATAAATCAACAAAATAATGAAAATAGCAATTTACAATCCAAGACGATGTTGTCGAATGTGTAGCTGAATCAAACTCAGTAAAATCAAAAAAATACATTTAAAAAATACAATACATCAAAAATAAAAATATCATGAGCACAAATAAATTTGCAACAAACGCATTACACGCAGGACACGATACCACTAAAAACGCAGGAACAAGAGCCGTTCCAATTTACCAAACCACATCATACGTTTTCAATAACTCAGACCACGCTGCCAATCTTTTTGGTTTAGCCGAAGCTGGTTTTATTTATACAAGATTAAATAACCCAACAAACGATATCTTAGAACAACGTTTGGCCAAATTAGAAGGCGGAATTGGAGCTGTCGTAACTGCATCAGGAACTGCAGCCATCTCAACTGCTTTATTAACGTTGTTAAAAGCTGGCGACCACATCGTGGCTTCTAACAGTTTATACGGTGGAACGTACAATTTATTAAACGTGACTTTGCCTAGATTAGGCATCACAACGACCTTCGTAGATCCATCAAATCCTGAGAATTTCTTAAACGCAGCACAAGAAAATACCCGAGTATTCTTCGCGGAAAGTTTAGGAAATCCAAAATTAGATGTACTCGATTTAAAAGCCATTTCAAAAGCCGCACAAACTTACAAAGTGCCTTTTATTGTGGATAACACAGTGGCAACTCCCTTTTTGCTAAACCCGATTGAACACGGAGCAAACATCGTAATTCATTCGTTAACAAAATACATCGGTGGAAATGGAACTTCGCTTGGAGGTGTCATCATCGATGCAGGAAATTTCGATTGGAGCAACGGAAAATTTCCAGAATTCACAGAACCTTCAGCAGGTTATCACGGATTGAAATATTATGAAGTTTTAGGTGCTGCATCGTTCATTGCAAAAGTTAGAATCGAAGGTTTACGCGACTTAGGAGCTTCGTTAAGTCCATTTAATGCATTTCAAATTATTCAAGGATTAGAAACATTGGCTATCCGAATCAAAAAGCACAGTGAAAATGCTTTGGAATTAGCCAAATGGTTGCAAAAACGTTCAGAAGTAGCTTGGGTAAATTATCCAGGATTAATTTCTTCAAAATATTATGATTTAGCGCAACAATATTTACCAGAAGGACAAAGTGGTATCGTAACTTTTGGATTAAAAGGTGGTTATGAAGCAGCTAAAAAAGTAGCCGATGAGACTCAATTTTTCTCATTGTTAGCGAATATTGGTGATACGAAATCATTAATCATTCATCCAGCAAGTACAACGCACCAACAATTGTCAGAAGAGCAACAAATCACAACTGGAGTAACGAAAGATTTAATTCGTTTATCCGTTGGATTAGAAGATATTGAAGACTTGAAAGCTGATTTACAAAGTGTTTTCGAAAAATTGCCAGTTCAAAATTTAGTTTAGGTTTTTGTTTGTTTGAAGGCTGCCGATAGACCTACCTACAGGCAGCCTTTTTTTAAAAAGAAAGATGAGTAAAATTCAAAAAATAGTATTCCAAAATGTTCCATTGCAGAATGTAGTTATGCAAGCAAAAGTGATTTTGTCCTATCAACTGTTTGGGCAACCAGTTGGTTCTGCGCCTTTGGTAGTGGTGAATCATGCTTTAACTGGAAATTCGCAAGTAATTGGTGAAAACGGTTGGTGGCAATCGTTAATTGGTGATAATAAAATTATTGACACCAAAAAGTATGCGGTTTTAGCCTTCAATATTCCTGGAAACGGTTATCATGATGAAGAAAATTTAATTGAGAACTATCAAGATTTCACTACTTACGATGTGGCTAATTTATTTTGGAAAGGAATCGATTCGTTTAAAGTGAATCAAGTTTTTGCGGTAATTGGTGGAAGTTTAGGCGGAGCAATTGCGTGGGAAATGGCTGCAGTTCGACCAAAAGCGATTGCGAATTTAATTCCTGTAGCAACAAATTGGAAAGCTTCTGATTGGTTGATTGGAAATGTATTAATTCAAGATTTAATTCTGAATAATTCTAAAAATCCAATTCATGATGCCAGAATTCATGCTATGTTATTGTATCGAACACCTGAATCACTAGAAGAAAAATTTCACACCAAATTGCAAAATTCGGAAGGATTGTTTCAAGTGGAAAGTTGGTTGTTGCATCACGGAGAAAAATTGCAAAATCGATTTCAACTTTCGGCTTACAAACTCATGAATCATTTATTGAGAACTACGGATATTTTTAAAAACAACAGTAAATCGGAAGTCATAAAAAGCATCACATCGAATATTCATTTAATCAGTGTGGACACCGATTATTTTTTTACAGCAAACGAAATCAAAATAGCTTTTCAGGAATTCAAAAACTACAAAAACAATACATTTTATCACGAAATAAAATCCATACACGGACACGATGCTTTCTTGATAGAATTCGAACAATTAAACAACATACTTAAACCTATATTTAATTAGAAAACAAATGAAAATACTAAAATTTGGAGGAAAATCATTAGCAAACGGAGAAGGATTGCAAAAAGTAATTCAAACCATTGCTCAAAAATATTTCAATAACGAACCTATTGCAGTCGTAGTTTCGGCAAGAGGTAACGCTACAGATGAGTTAGTAATTTTACTAAAAAAAGCACAAGCCAACATCAATTTTCAAGCGGATTTTGAGCAATTCAAAAAATACCAATTGGAAGGTTTGAGAGAAAATATCTTCGTAGAAGAATTTTCGGTTTTACAGAAATTACTAGAAGGTGTCTCGCTTTTAGGAGATTACAGCGAAAAAATCAAAGACCAAGTCATCGCGTATGGCGAAATTCTATCCGCAAAATACGTGGCTTATGTTTTAAACGAAAACAGCATCAAAGCACAATTTACAGATTCACGTCAGTTAATAAAAACGGATACCAACTTTGGAAATGCGCAACCTATTGAAGCGATTTCTAAACAAAATGTACTAGAGTATTTTGTTAAGAACTCAGATAAAGTAAATATTGTGACAGGTTTTATCGGTTCAACGTTACACAACGAAACCACTACTTTAGGAAGAAACGGAAGTAATTATACCGCTTCCTTATTAGCAAATTATTTAAACGCAGAAGAATTTCAAAATTATACTCACGTTGACGGAATTTTTACCGCTAATCCCGATTTAGTAGCTGATGCAAAAAAAATTGAGCGATTGTCTTTCAATGAAGCGAATGAGTTGGCAAATTTTGGAGCTCAAATTTTACATGCCAAAACGATTATTCCTTTGGTTGAAAAAAATATTCCATTACGCATTTTAAACACTTTCAATCCTGAAAATGAAGGGACGTTAATCACTGCCGAGCAAACCAATGAAGGCATCAAATCGCTTTCAGTTTTAACCAATGTTTCGCTGATTAATTTAGAAGGAAGAGGTTTATTAGGAAAAACAGGGGTTGATGCAAGAATTTTCCGTGTGATGGCTGAAAACGATATTAGTGTTAGTATTATTTCGCAAGGTTCTTCGGAAAGAGGAATTGGTTTAGTCGTGAGTTCTGATAAGGCTTCGAAAGCTTTGGTTGGTTTGGAAAAAGAATTTGAAACCGATTTTTATACGAAAGATGTCAATAAAATTTCGGTAAACGATAACATTGCCGTGATTTCGATTATTGGGCAAGATTTAACGAATTTCCATAAACCTTACACGGCTTTAATCCGAAATAAAATCACACCAATTTTGTTGAATAATACCGTTACGGGAAGAAATATCAGTTTGGTTATTAGTCAAGATGAATTCAAACGTGCTTTAAATGTAATTCATGGCGAAATTTTTGGTGTAGCAAAAAAAATCAACATCGCCATTTTCGGTCACGGAACGGTTGGTGGAACTTTGATTTCCCAAATTTTAGAATCAGCAAAAAATATCGAAAAGCGAAAAGGGATTAAGTTGAATGTGTTTGCTATCGCGAATTCAAAGAAAGTGTTGTTGAATAAATTCGGAATCAGCGAAAATTGGAAAGCTACGTTAGAAGATAAAGGGCAAGATTATAAAGTAGACGATATTATCGCTTACGCGAAAGAACATCATTTAGAAAATTTAATCGCAATTGATAATACTGCAAGTGCGACTTTCATTGAAAATTATATTTCGCTAGCCGAAAATAGTTTCGATTTAATTTCGTCAAATAAAGTAGCGAATACCGTAAGTTTCGATTTTTATAAAACGTTGCGAAAAGTACTAAAAGAAAATCAAAAAGAATATTTATACGAAACGAATGTTGGTGCTGGATTACCATTGATTGATACGATTAAATTACTGCATTTGTCAGGTGAAAATATCACTAAGATTAAAGGTGTTTTCTCTGGAACATTGAGTTATTTGTTCAATAATTTTTCGATAGAAGACAAAAAATTCAGCGAAGTTTTAAAAGAAGCCATCGACAAAGGTTTCACTGAACCCGATCCAAGAGAAGATTTAAACGGAAACGACGTTGGACGAAAATTATTAATCTTAGCCCGCGAATTAGATCTACAAAACGAATTCGAAGAAATCCAAATTCAAAACCTAATTCCAGAACCTTTACGCGAAGGAACTGCAACTGATTTTCTAAAACGTTTATCAGAATTAGATGGAATTTACCAAAACATCAAAGACGCTCAAGGTCCAAATGAAGTGTTGCGTTACATCGGAGAATTATCAGGTGATTTGCAACAAGATAAAGGAAAATTAGAAGTGAAATTAATTTCCGTTCCAGCTAATTCAGCTTTAGGTTCTTTAAAAGGTTCTGATTCTATTTTCGAAATTTATACAGAATCTTATGGAGAACAACCTATCGTAATTCAGGGCGCTGGAGCAGGAGCATCAGTAACCGCTAGAGGTGTTTTTGGCGATATTTTACGCTTATCTGAAAAAAAATTATAAACTCAACCTGCAAGGTTTTCATAACCTTGTAGGTTTTTAAGCTTAAATGAACTTAAACTATTCATCATAAGTCAAGTAAAACTTATATGACTTATATGTTTAAAAAAAAACAAAACCATGAGCAATCAAAATTTAGGATTAGAAACCCAAGCCATTAGAACGCAATTAGAACGAACTCAATATTTAGAACATTCTGTTCCGTTATATTTAACATCAAGTTTTGTTTTTGAAGATGCTGAAGACATGCGCGCTTCATTTGCGGAGGAAAAAGAACGCAATATTTACAGTCGATTTTCCAATCCCAATACATCCGAATTTGTAGAGAAAATTTGTTTGATGGAAGGAGCAGAAGAAGGCTACGCTTTCGCAACCGGAATGGCAGCGGTGTATTCTACTTTTGCTGCTTTATTGAATTCGGGCGATCATATCGTTTCTGCAAGTAGTGTTTTTGGTTCGACGCATACGTTGTTTACCAAATATTTTCCAAAATGGAATATTACGACGAGTTATTTCGATGTCAACAAACCAGAAACAATTGAAAATTTCATTCAACCAAATACAAAAATACTTTACGCAGAATCACCAACTAATCCAGCAGTTGATATTCTAGATTTAGAATTGTTGGGTAAAATTGCCAAAAAGTACAATTTAATTTTAATTATCGATAACTGTTTTGCAACACCTTATATTCAAAATCCAATTCAATTCGGAGCCGATTTAGTGATTCATTCTGCCACCAAATTAATCGATGGTCAAGGTCGTGTTTTAGGTGGAGTAACTGTTGGTCGTTCTGATTTAATTCGCGAAATTTATTTGTTTTCCCGAAATACCGGACCCGCTTTGTCGCCTTTCAACGCTTGGGTGTTGTCTAAAAGTTTAGAAACCTTGCCAGTTCGTATCGAAAAACACTGCGAAAACGCTTTAAAAGTCGCTGAATTTTTAGAAAATAATCCAAATGTCGCTTCAGTGAAATATCCATTTTTGAAATCGCATCCGCAATATGAAGTCGCTAAAAAGCAAATGAAATTAGGTGGAAATATTGTAGCGTTTGAAATTAAAGGAGGAATTGAAGCAGGAAGGAAATTTTTAGACAAAATCAAATTATGTTCGTTGTCTGCGAATTTAGGTGACACGCGTTCGATTGTAACACATCCAGCTTCTACTACACATAGTAAATTGACGGAAGAGGAACGTTTGGCGGTAAGTATTACTGATGGTTTGGTGCGCGTTTCTGTTGGTTTGGAAACCGTCCAAGATGTAATTAATGACTTAAAACAAGCGTTAGAATAAAACTTTTTAAATTATTTTATAGATTTATATTCTTAATTTAAGATTAAAATAGGAATATAAATCTATAAAAAATATATTTTTAATGAAATTTTAGAAAATATTTCATAATTTCAATTTTGTCACTACATTTGCAGTGTTCATAATTATAGTGTTTGTTATCACGAAAGCTGGAGGGAATAGACCCTGCGAAAGCTTAGCAACCTCCCGCGCTAGTGGAAAGGTGCTACATTCTATTCCGATATTTATCGGAAGCAGATAACGTTAGAATTGCTCTCCAACTTTCTACGGTAACAAATTAAGTTAATCAAGAAAAATAGGCAATTAGCCTTTGAGAGAGAATCCAATGTCAAAAATTCAAGAAGAAATTAAAAAACGAATTCTCGTGCTCGACGGAGCTATGGGAACGATGTTACAACGTTATAAATTTGAAGAAGAAGATTTCAGAGGCGATCGCTTCAAAGATTTTCCGCATCCTTTAAAAGGAAACAACGATTTGCTTTCCATTACCCAACCAGAAGCTGTAAAATCAGTACATCGCGCTTATTTTGAAGCCGGTGCTGATATTGTAGAAACCAATACTTTTTCGGGAACAACTATTGGAATGGCCGATTATTATTTGGAAGATTTAGTCTACGAATTGAATTTTCAATCGGCTAAAATCGCCCGTGAAGTAGCGGATGAATTTACCGATAAGCCGAGATTTGTGGCTGGTTCCATCGGTCCGACGAACAGAACAGCATCAATGTCACCTGATGTTAATGATCCAGGTTTCAGAGCAGTGAATTTTGATGATTTAAAAATCGCTTACAAACAACAAGTAGAAGCTTTAATTGATGGTGGTTGCGATTTACTTTTGGTAGAAACAATTTTCGATACCCTAAATGCAAAAGCCGCATTGTTTGCTATTGAAGAAGTAAAAGAAGAACGCAATATCGATATTCCAGTAATGGTTTCAGGTACAATTACCGATGCTTCTGGAAGAACATTATCGGGACAAACAGTGGAAGCTTTTTTAATTTCGATTTCACATATTCCTTTATTGAGTGTTGGGTTTAATTGCGCTTTAGGAGCAGACCAATTGAAACCGTATTTAAAAACATTGGGAAATAATACCTCGTTAAATATTTCAGCACATCCAAATGCTGGCTTGCCAAATGCCTTCGGACAATACGACCAAACGCCTGAAGAAATGCAACAATTAATTCGGGAATATTTACAGGAAAATTTAGTAAATATCATTGGTGGATGTTGCGGAACTACACCAGAACACATCAAATTAATTGCTGAGGTAGCAAAAGAATTCAAACCACGCCCCGTGTAGAGAAAACGCATGCGTTGTCTCAATAATTGATTTAATCAATTATTAAATATCAAAAAATGAAAAACAGAACAATAAAAATAAATTTCGAATCATTTTTAAATTCACAACGATGTTGGGTTTGCCAATATGTTAGTGATAGTAAAGTCTTTTGGAAGTCTGTTGCAAAACATTATAAAAGAATAAGTAATGAGTTATAGTTCCGATAAATATTTAAAATTATCAGGTTTAGAACCTTTGATTGTAACTCCAGAAACCAATTTTGTTAATGTTGGAGAACGAACAAACGTAACAGGTTCGCGTAAATTTCTTCGATTAATTAAAGAAGAAAAGTACAACGAAGCGCTTTCGGTTGCACGTGAACAAGTAGAAGGTGGTGCACAAATCATCGATGTCAACATGGATGAAGGAATGTTGGATGGCGTCTATGCAATGACAAAATTCCTAAATCTAATCGCAGCCGAACCCGATATTGCAAGAGTTCCTGTTATGATTGATTCTTCAAAATGGGAAATCATTGAAGCAGGTTTAAAGGTGATTCAAGGAAAAGGTGTGGTAAATTCAATTTCTCTAAAAGAAGGAGAAGCTACTTTTATTCATCATGCCAAATTAATCAAACGATACGGCGCTGCGGTAATTGTTATGGCTTTTGACGAAAATGGTCAAGCGGATACTTACGAAAGACGTATCGAAATCTGTAAAAGAAGTTATGATATTTTGGTTAATCAAGTTGGTTTTCCTGCTGAAGATATCATTTTTGATCCCAATATTTTTCCAGTTGCAACCGGAATGGAAGAGCATAAATTAAATGCATTAGATTTCTTCCGAGCGACCAAATGGATTCGCGAAAATCTTCCATATGCGAATATTTCTGGTGGTGTGAGTAATGTCTCTTTTTCCTTCCGTGGAAACGATAAAGTGAGAGAAGCAATGCATTCCGCGTTTTTATACCATGCCATCCAAAATGGAATGACGATGGGAATTGTGAATCCTGAAATGTTAGAGATTTACGATGAAATTGATCCTATTTTATTAGAACACGTTGAAGATGTTTTATTAAATAGAAGAGATGATGCAACAGAACGTTTATTGGATTTAGCCGAAAGTTTCAAAGGCGATGTAAAATCGAATGAAAAAGCGATTGCCGAATGGCGAAATGGTTCGGTTCAAGAGCGATTAACGCATTCGTTAGTAAAAGGAATCGACGAATTTATCGAAATTGATATTGAAGAAGCGCGTCAGTTAGCCAAAAAACCAATCGAAGTGATCGAAATCAATTTGATGGCTGGAATGAATGTAGTGGGTGATTTGTTTGGAAGCGGAAAAATGTTCTTGCCACAAGTTGTTAAATCGGCTCGTGTGATGAAAAAAGCGGTTGCTTATTTGCTTCCTTATATCGAAGCTTCAAAAGATGGTTCTACTTCGTCAAGTGCTGGAAAAGTATTGATGGCGACTGTAAAAGGCGATGTGCATGATATTGGAAAAAACATAGTTTCAGTAGTTTTAGCGTGTAATAATTTCGAAATTATTGATTTAGGTGTGATGGTTCCGCCAGAAAAAATCATTGAAGTTGCGGTTAAAGAAAATGTAGATATTATCGGTTTGAGTGGTTTGATTACGCCTTCGCTGGACGAAATGGTGTATTTGGCCAAAGAAATGGATAAATTGAATATCAAAATCCCCGTAATGATTGGTGGTGCTACAACTTCACGTGCACATACGGCTGTGAAAATTGCTCCAGAATATAAAGAAACCGTGGTTCATGTGAACGATGCTTCGCGTGCGGTAACAGTAGCAACCAATTTATTGCAACCCGATACTAAAATTACTTATGCAAAATCGCTTCGTGAGGAATATGATTCACTTCGAGAAGGATATTTAAATAGAAGTCGTGAGAAAAATTTCTTATCGATTGAAGAAGCGCGTAAAAATAAATTCAAAATCGATTGGGATACGTTCGAACCAGTAAAACCAAATTTCATAGGAACAAAAACAATTGAAGTTGAACTTTCAGAATTAGTAGATTTCATCGATTGGACACCGTTTTTCCAATCTTGGGAATTATACGGAAAATATCCAGCGATTTTAACAGATGAAATTGTAGGCGAACAAGCGACTCATTTGTTTGAAGATGCACAAAAAATGCTTGCTCAGATTGTTAAAGAGAAATGGTTCACCGCAAAAGGAATTTTAGGAATTTTTCCAGCGAATACAATTAATCATGATGATGTTGAGGTTGTCACTTCGAGCGGAGTCGAGAAGTTTTTGAGTTTAAGACAACAGAGTGCTAAAACAGTTGGAGCTCCAAATATCGCTTTAGCGGATTTTATTGCTCCAAAAGAAATTGGTAAACAAGATTATATTGGATGTTTCTGTGTTTCAACTGGTTTTGGTGTTGATGAAAAAGCTTCGGAATTCGAAAAACAATTAGATGATTATAATTCCATTTTGGTAAAAGCTTTGGGAGATAGATTAGCAGAAGCTTTTGCAGAATATTTGCATTTAAAAGTGCGTAAAGAAATTTGGGGTTATGCTTCTGATGAAGTTTTGTCAAATGATGAGTTAATCAAAGAACAATACAAAGGAATTCGTCCTGCTCCAGGTTATCCAGCTTGTCCTGACCATTTGGAAAAGCCAACGATTTGGAAATTACTAAATGTAGAACAAGAAATAGGCGTGAAGTTAACTGAAAGTATGGCGATGTGGCCAGCGTCATCAGTTTCGGGTTATTATTTTGCGAATCCAGGAAGTAAATATTTTGGTTTAGGAAAAATTAAAAAAGACCAATTAGAAGATTACGCCAAGAGAAGAAATAGTAGTGTAGAATTAGCCGAAAAATGGCTCTCACCCAATTTAGCAGATTAAAGATTTGTTTCAAGTTTCAAGTTTAAAGTTGCGCAACTAACCTGAAACTTGAAACCTGAAACCTGAAACTAAAAAAAACATGAAAGTAACTGAACATATACAAAACGCCAACGGAAAACCTTTGTTTTCCTTCGAAATTTTACCGCCTTTAAAAGGGCAAAATATTCAATCTATTTTTGATAGCATTGATCCATTGATGGAATTCAATCCGCCCTTTATTGATGTAACCTATCATCGTGAGGAATATGAATTCAAAGAATTAGAAAACGGCTTACTTCAGAAAAAAGTAGTTAAAAAACGTCCGGGAACTGTAGGAATTTGTGCCGGAATTCAGAATAAATATCAAGTGGATGCCATTCCGCATATTTTATGTGGCGGTTTTACGAAAGAAGATACTGAAAATCTTTTGATTGATTTAGATTTCTTAGGAATTGACAATGTAGTAGCACTTCGTGGCGATGCCGTAAAAAGCGAAATTTATTTCAAACCTGAAAAAGAAGGTCATGCTTATGCTTCGGAATTAGTGACACAAATCAGTAATCTGAACAAGGGAATTTATTTGGACGAAGATTTGCAGAATTCAACAAAAACTGATTTTTGTATCGGAGTTGCTGGTTATCCAGAAAAACACATGGAAGCACCAAGTTTAGATAGTGATATTCATTTCGTAAAGCAAAAAATTAAAAACGGCGCTGATTATATCATCACCCAAATGTTTTTTGATAATAAAAAGTTCTTCGATTTTGTAGCAAAATGCAGAGCGGCTGGAATTACCGTTCCAATTATACCAGGATTAAAACCAATTGCTACGAAGAAACAATTGAATTTAATTCCACACCGATTCAGTTTAGAATTGCCTGATGATTTAATTATGGAAGTTGTGAAGGCAAAAGATAATGATGCTGTGAAACAGATTGGTATAGAATGGTGTACCCAACAAAGTAAAGAATTAATCGCTGCAGGAATTCCAGTTTTACATTACTATTCTATGGGAAAGGCTGAAAATGTTAAGGCTATTGCAAAAGAAATTTTTTAATTATAATTCTTTTTTAAAGTTGAATCTCCTAAGTATTTTGTACTCAGGAGATTTTTTTTTAAACCACAAAGGGTTTTTATTCGTAGATAAATTAAGTGTTTGAAAAAGTATTGTTTATTAAATTGTAACCATTAAGGCTTTAAATTAACAAATTGTTATCTTAATTGATATACGATATTTAATTGACTATTTAGTAATAAATTTATCGACGAAAAGCTTATAAATTCGATTAATAACATTTTGAAGCTTTTTTTTAGAGGTGCATTTTTCCGAATATTTCTGTTTTCTATCTGTTTTAAAAGTTTTAATTTAAAATGTATCGCTTTTATAAGATTTAAATTATTTATAATTCATTAAAAATGTTAAATATGTGTATTTTATTCTTGCTAAAATAGGTGTGATTGATAAAAATATATTTTTTTATTCGAAAAAGAATTGTAAATTTATAATAACAAAAAACTAAAACTCATGAAAAAAATTATCTGTTCGTTCGTAATTTTATTCATTTCCCAGTTAACCTTCGCAAATGAATTGGATTCTATCTTAACAAAAGCTAGGTCATTAACTGAAAAAAAGAATTATACTGAGGCAATTAAAGAGTATGAAAATTACATCAAATTGTCAAAAGGTGAAAATTTAAAAGATGTTTATATAGAAGTAGCCAATTGTTATTTCTATCAAAATAAAAAGGAAACTGCTGTAAATTACATAAAAGATGCCATTTCAAAGTATGGCTTTACAGAAGAGGATTTTATTTACAGTTCTATTTTGGATGAAAAATTGTCATCGTACGCGCTTTCTGTAGTTTATGACGATTATTTCAAGTTAAGAAAAAAGTATTTGGCAACATTGAATTAGTTTATTTTAGCCAAAGCTTTTTGAAATCTCCTTACAGGTTTATTTGTAAGGAGATTTTTTTATTTCTTCTTAGCTGTTTTCTCTCTAAAAATTTGCTCCAAGTTTTTGCTTTTCAATACAATTTGTAGCGTTCTCAAATTATTGGCTTGAGCAAAATCAAATAACGCTGGTCGCATATCTGTTGATGTAGTAAAAGTAAGTTCCCAAACTAAATCATGTGTATTTTTTGCCGATTTCAAATTTGGTAAAGCCACAAAATCAGATTCAGAAACTTTTTTATCAAATTCTACTTCGATAATTTGTTCTGCTTCTTCTGCTACTAGATTGTTTAGTTTTTTATCGGTAACGATTTTTCCTTTATCGATAATGATAATTCTATCGCAAATAGCTTCTACTTCTTGCATAATATGTGTTGATAGAAAAACCGTTTTGTCTTTTCCAATGTTTTTAATTAAATCACGAATTTCTACTAATTGATTTGGATCTAAACCTGTTGTGGGTTCATCTAAAATCATAACATCAGGATTGTGTAATAAAGCCGTTGCTAATCCAACACGTTGACGATAGCCTTTAGAAAGTTCGCCAATTTTCTTATGACTTTCAGGTGTTAATCCTGTCAAAGCAATTACTTCATCAATTCTCGATTTGGCAACTTTATGTAAATCGGCATTAAAAGCTAAATATTCTCTCACATATAAATCCAAATACAACGGATTATGTTCTGGTAAATACCCAACCGACTTCTGCACTTCTTTTTGAGCTGAAGTTACATCGTGTTCGTTTACAACAGCTGTTCCGCTATCGGCTGTTAAATAAGTAGTTAAAATTTTCATCAAGGTTGATTTTCCGGCACCATTAGGGCCTAAAAAACCTACGATTTCTCCTTTTTTTACAGAAAAACTAATGTTGTCTAACGCTTTTTGGTCTCCGTAATTTTTTGAAATATTTTGAACTTCTATCGACATATGATGTAAATTTTAGCAAAAGTAACTTTTTTTAAAAGAACTCAAATTTATTTAAAAAAGTATTTTGTTTTCATTTTTTTATTACTTTAGCAGAATCAAATAACAAAGAGCACAATGCTTAACAATAGTACATTTTTCTTTAACAATTCTTTTTATTTCTTCTGGAGACAGTTGAGGGATTGTTGTGCTATTATATAAATCAAAGAAATTTATTTTATAAACATACAATCCCGATGCAAATCGGGATTTTTTTTTGCTCATATATTATGGAAATTAAAGTCGCAATTCAGGGAATTCAAGGGTCGTTTCATCACCAAGTAGCACATCGTTATTTTGGTGAAGCAATTGGTTTGGATGAATGTGTTACATTTAGAGATGTAGCTAATAGTTTAAAAAATAACCAGTCAGACAAAGCTATTATGGCGATTGAAAACTCAATTGCGGGAGCCATTTTGCCTAATTACGCCTTAATCGATTCATACGATTTACACATTATAGGAGAGCATTTTTTAGACATACATATGAATTTGATGGTGTTTCCTGGGCAAACTATTGAAGAAATTCAAGAAGTGCATTCGCATCCAATTGCTTTGTTGCAATGTGCTAATTTTTTTAGTCAATATCCGCATATAAAGTTGGTTGAAAGTTCAGACACTGCAATTGCGGCAAAACGAATTCAGGAAAATCAATTAAAAGGAATCGGTGCTCTTGGCGGACCCGTTGCGGCAGAAATTTATAATTTGGAAATCATTGCAAATGGAATTCACACCGTAAAAAGTAATAAAACACGTTTTGTTGTTTTAAAAGCATCCAACAAAGAAATTCCGAAAGAACTCATCAATAAAGCTTCAGTAAAATTTGAGTTGGATGACACGCCGGGTTCATTGGCAACGGTTTTAAATGTTATGAATAATTGCAAATTGAATCTAACGAAAATTCAATCACTTCCTATAATTGAAACGCCTTTTACTTATGCCTTTTTTGTGGACGTGGTTTTTGAAAAATACAAACATTTTGAAAAGGCAAAAAAAGTGATGGAAATTATGACAACGCATTTCAAGGTTTTAGGCGAATATGAAAAGAGTAAACAATAATAATTTAAGAATAAATAGTAATTTTACAGTGAATTAAGGATTATGGAAAATAAAAAAGAATTACGCACTTGGTTAGATGATTTTCAATTAAATCATCCACTTGTAATTGCAGGACCTTGTAGTGCAGAAACCGAAGAACAAGTTTTAAAAATAGCACACGAATTAAAGAATTCTGATGTTTCGATTTTCCGAGCGGGAATTTGGAAACCTCGCACACGTCCGGGTGGATTTGAAGGTGTGGGTGAAATCGGATTAAAATGGATGCAAAAAGCCAAAGCTGAAACTGGTTTATTAATGGCAACCGAAGTAGCAACGGCTGCCCACGTTAAATTAGCATTGGAGCACGATATTGATGTATTATGGATTGGCGCCAGAACCACTGTAAATCCATTTGCCGTTCAAGAAATTGCAGATGCTTTGCAAGGAACTGATAAAATCGTGTTATTAAAAAATCCAGTAAATCCTGATTTATCTTTATGGATTGGAGGTTTAGAACGCTTATACAATGCGAATATTAAGAAATTAGGTGTAATTCATAGAGGATTTTCTACTTACGAAAAAACAAAATACCGCAATAATCCCGAGTGGCAAATAGCAATCGATTTACAAAATCGTTTCCCAGATTTGCCTTTAATTTGCGATCCTTCGCACATTACAGGAAGAAGAGATATGATTCAAGAAGTGTCGCAACAAGCTTTAGATTTGAATTACGACGGATTAATTATTGAAACTCATATTGACCCAGACAATGCTTGGAGTGATGCAGCCCAACAAGTAACGCCAGAGACATTAAAGCAAATGTTCATTAATTTACGCGTTAGAAAAGTGTCAGATGATGAAAGCGAATACAGCCAAAAAATGGCAAAACTCCGCATGCAAATTGATGAATTTGATGGAAAACTATTAGAGATTTTGGGTAACCGAATGAAAGTAGCCGATAAAATAGGTTTGCTTAAAAAGGAAAAAAATGTAGCTATTTTACAAAACCAACGCTGGAATGAAATTTTAGGAAAAATGATTTTAGAAGGCGAAGAAAAAGGATTGAGTAACGAATTTGTTATGCATTTGTTTAAGGCGATACACCAAGAAAGTATTAGTCATCAAGAAAAAGTGATAAATAAGTAATATTTTTCATAAAAAAATAAAACATTTAAAATCTTTTTATAAATTCGCACCTGTTAATTCATAAAATAAAACAACAAAATGAAAAAATTCTTATTACTAGCTGTAGCTTTCTTAGGTTTTGCAGCAAATGCACAAGTTGATAAAATTTACAAACACAACGGAGAAGTTGTAGATGGTAAAGTTGTAAAATTAGAAGAGTATACTGTTATCTTCAAATATGATGGTGAAGATGCAGAAAATACAATTGGTAAATATGCAATTGAGAAAATTGTTTATGGAAAAACAGGACGTGTTGAAGAAGTTACTGAAAAAATCGTTATCAACGGAGAAGCTGATTGGGAAAAAGTGGTTATCTTAGAAGATAAAGCATATATTGCTGGATTGAAGAAAGTTGATGAAGTAAGAGGTAAAACAGGCTTAATTAACTACCACACTGGAAACACTGGAGATAAAAAAGCAGAAAAGAAATTAAAAATTGAAGCAGCTAAAATGGGTTGTCCATTTATTTTACAAACTGCTGATAAATCAACTGTTGGAGCTAGTTCTAATTCATTAGGAGGTTCTCAAGTTATTAAAAAAGGTATTGGATATAAATATTAATATTTATTCAAATAATATTTCTAAGGCCACTTTTTAAGTGGTCTTTTTTTATTTACAATTTTTAACAAGAAACACTATCTTTGTTGAAATATTTATTTAGTTATCCTGATTTAGTCGAAGGGTTAACTTCTAATTTCTAATCTTGAATGACAGGAATCGTTTATAAATCTACCGGAAGTTGGTACACCATTAAAACTGAAAATGGTGACTTTTTGGAATGCCGTATAAAAGGTAAATTTAGAATGAAAGGCATCAAAAGTACCAATCCTATTGCCGTTGGCGATATCGTAGATTATGATATTGAAAACACTACAGATGAAACGACAGGAGTAATTACGGCAATCCACGACAGAAAAAATTACATTGTTAGAAAATCAGTAAACTTATCGCATCAAATGCATATTATTGCTTCTAATATTGATGTCGTTTTTTTATTGGTAACCATCAATAATCCACCAACAACAACCAGTTTTATTGACCGATTTTTAGTTACAGCAGAAGCCTACGGAATTGAAGCTGTCATCGTTTTTAATAAAATTGATACGTTTGATGACCCAACATTAGACGAACAATTATATTTACAACATGTTTATTCTTCAATCGGTTACAAATGTTTACGGGTTTCTGCAAAAGATGGAAAAGGAATTGACGAACTAAAAGCGTTAATGAAAGACAGAGTTTCTATGTTTTCAGGACATTCTGGCGTTGGGAAATCTACTTTGGTAAATACTTTAGAACCAGGTTTGAATTTAAAAACCAAACAAATTTCGGAATCACACGCACAAGGAAAACACACCACAACGTTTGCCGAAATGTTTGATTTATCTTTTGGAGCGCAAATTATCGATACGCCAGGGATTCGTGGTTTTGGAATTGTTGACATGGAAAAACAAGAAATAGGAGATTATTTTCCAGAGTTTTTTGCTTTGAAAGACCAATGCAAATTCAATAACTGTTTACATAAAGACGAACCGCATTGCGCTATTAAAAAAGCGTTAGAAAACGATGAAATTTCATGGTCGCGTTATAAAAGTTATACCCAAATTTTAGAGGGTGACGAAGAGCAATATCGTGCAGATATTTATGATGCTGAACGAAGAGCTAGCGACGAAACGAGAAAATAATTTGTTTTTACGGATTTCCGTAAATCTTTTCTGATATTTTTTATATTTTTGATGTTTATACATTAAAATGAAAGCAGTAATTCAAAGAGTTTCCGAATCATCAGTTACTATTAACAGCGAAATTGTAGCTCTAATCAAACAAGGTTTATTGGTTTTGATAGGAATTGAAGATGCCGATAATCAGGAAGATATCAATTGGTTAACCTCTAAAATAGCCAATTTAAGAATTTTTGAAGATGAAAACCAAGTAATGAATTTGTCATTAAAAGATATTGATGGTGAGATGATTGTTGTGAGTCAGTTCACATTACATGCGTTAACCAAAAAAGGAAATCGACCAAGTTATATTAAAGCCTCAAAACCAGAAATTGCAATTCCGCTTTACGAATCTTTCGTACAACAAATGGAAATAGAATTAGGTAAAAAAATACAAACCGGTCAATTTGGAGCCGATATGAGAGTAGCTTTAGTTAATGACGGACCAGTTACAATAATTATTGATACAAAAAATAAAGAATAAATGAACCTAAAAAACTCCCAACAAGAAGTTGATAATTGGATTAAAGAACACGGAGTTCGTTATTTCAATGAATTAACAAATATGGCTCAGCTTACAGAAGAAGTAGGTGAAGTAGCTCGAATTATTGCACGTCGTTATGGCGAACAATCAGAAAAAGAAAGCGATAAAAACAAAGACCTTGGCGAAGAATTGGCTGATGTAGTTTTTGTGGTATTATGTTTGGCTAATCAAACTGGTGTAGATTTACAAGCTGCTTTTGATAAAAAAATGGATTTAAAAACCAAACGCGATCACGACCGTCATCACAACAACGATAAATTGAAATAAATTGAACTGGATTTTACTCATAATCGCTGGCTTATTCGAAGTAGGTTTTGCTACTTGCCTCGGAAAAGCAAAAGAATCAACAGGAAACACTTCTTTACTTTGGTACGGAGGTTTTTTGGTGTGTCTTTCTATCAGTATGATATTGTTAGTAAAAGCAACCAAAGAATTACCTATCGGAACCGCTTATGCCGTTTGGACAGGTATTGGAGCTGTGGGTAGTGTTTTAGTAGGAATCATCGTTTTCAAAGAACCCGCTACGTTTTGGCGTGTGTTTTTCATCACTACATTAATTTTATCAATTGTCGGATTAAAAATAGTTACCAAATAATGAATTTATTACTTAAATCATCTAGCATCAAGCATCCAGCACCCATCAAAATCACTGGTTCCAAGTCAGAAACCAATAGATTGTTGCTATTGCAAGCGTTATATCCAAATTTAATTTTGGAGAACACATCCAATTCCGATGATTCTGAAGTTATGTTGAAAGCATTGCAAAACTTCCAACTTCCAACTTCCAACATCCAACTTGTAGATGTTCATCACGCAGGAACAGCCATGCGATTTTTAACTGCTTATTTTTCCGTCCAAGAAGGAAAAGAAGTGGTTTTAACTGGTTCTTCCAGAATGAAAGAGCGTCCAATTAAAATTTTGGTAGATGCTTTAAATCAATTGGGAGCTGATATAAGTTATGAAGAAAATGAAGGTTTTCCACCAATAAAAATTATTGGAAAGAAATTGATTCAAAACAAAGTTTCGCTTCCTGCAAATGTGAGTAGCCAATATATTTCAGCCTTGTTGTTGATTGCACCTAAATTAGAAAATGGTTTAGAATTAACTCTTGAAGGTGAAATCACATCCGTTCCATACATAAAAATGACTTTGACTTTGTTGAATGAAATAGGAGTAAAGACTTCTTTTGTTGGAAATAAAATTTCTGTAAAACCACAATTCACAATTCACAATTCACAATTTACAATTGAGTCCGATTGGAGTTCGGCTTCATATTGGTATTCCATTGTTGCTTTGTCTGAAATAGATTTTCAAGTTACACTTTTTAGTTATAAAAAAAATAGTTTACAAGGAGATAGCGCTTTGGCAAACATTTACCAAGATTTTGGAGTTGAAACAGTTTTTAATGAAGACAATTCTATTACTATTACCAAAACAAAAAATCATCAATCATCAATTGTTAACTATCAATTAAATAATTGTCCTGACATTGCTCAAACAATTGCTGTGACTTGCTTTGGATTAGGAATAGGTTGTCATCTAACAGGATTACACACTTTAAAAATCAAAGAAACAGATAGATTAGAAGCTTTAAAAACAGAACTAACAAAGTTAGGCGCAACAATTTCAGTTACTAATGAAAGCCTGACATTAGAGGCCTCAAATCATATTAATGAAAACATTGCTATCGATACTTATCAAGATCACAGAATGGCTATGGCTTTTGCTCCGTTAGCATTGAAAATTTCTTTGACTATTAATCAAGCAGAAGTAGTTTCAAAATCGTATCCTGATTTTTGGGAAGATTTGAAAATTATAGGAATTGTAGGTTCAGAAGTACACTAACGTTTTATAATCTGAATTTGATCTAAGATTTGTTGAGCTTTATCTTGAGAAACCGGAATTTGAGCTTTATTCTCTAATTCAATACTTCCACCATCTGATTTATTGAAAGCTACTACGAAGTTAAAATTTACGATATACGATTTATGAATGCGCAAAAATCGTGAATCGGAGCATAAAATATCTTCGAAATTCTTTAAGTTTCGACTTACTAATTGTTTGCTGCCATCGCTACAAAAAACTTCAGAATAAGCGCCTTCACCTTTGATATACATGATTTTATCGGTATCTAAAAATAATAACGTGTTTCCAGACGGAACGGCTATTTTTGTTAAGGTTTCTTGTTGTAAATTTTCTTTAAAAGCTCTAAAATTTTCAAAACGTTGTTTTTGTTTGGCAACTCGTTCAACGGCTTCGGCTAATTCTTCTGGAATAATTGGTTTTAATAAATAATCAACAGCAGAAAATTTGAATGCCTTTAAAGCATATTCGTTATAAGCTGTAGTAAAAATAATAGAGAAATTCACTTCATTTTCATCGAAGAAATCTAATAATTCTAAACCACTATGTCCAGGCATTTCAATGTCTAATAACACAATATCGGGTTGGTGTTTTCTGATTGCTTTTACGCCTTCGGGCAAGTTTTCGCATTCAGCAACTATAGTAACTTGAGGGCAATATTCTTGCAAAAGTAACGATAAGGAAACTCTGGCTCTTTTTTCGTCGTCTATAATAATGGCTTTCATTTTAATACGTAATAGGAATTTCTATAATTACTTTTGTACCTAAAGATCGCTCATTTTTATTGAATTTATCGTCAAAATTAATGGCAATGTTTTTCTGTTTGTATTGATTCAGTAAGGCAATTCGATTTTGCATGGCTTCGGTTGCAAACGACAAATGATCTTTGTTCTTTATGGCATTTAATTCGGCGCTTTTTTGACGTCCAATCCCGTTGTCATCAATTGTGATTTTTAAAGAATCTAATATGCGTTCAAAATCGATAGTCAGTTTCTTTTCTCCTTTTTTATGTAGCAAGCCATGTTTAACAGCATTTTCAACATAAGGTTGCAATAGCATCGAAGGAATTTTGATGTTTTCAATGTCAATTCCGTAGGCGATGTTCATTTCGTAGCTAAAATCTTCATCAAAACGTGCCTTTTCAATATCTAAATATAATCCTAAAGTTTTAATTTCTTCAGAAAGCGTAATATTTTCTTTCTCACTCATTTCCAAAATTGTTCGGGTCAATGTTGAAAATTTTGATAAATAAGAAACGGCCTGTTTTTTGTCATTAGATAAAATATAAGACTGAATGGTGTTAAGCGCATTGTAAAAGAAATGCGGATTCATTTGCGACTTGATCGCTTTTAATTTCGACTGGTTTAAATTCTTTTCTAAATTAACTTTGTCTAATAAAAGCTGATTTTTCTTTTCAATTTTTTGAATTTGATATTTATAAAACGTATACAATAGCGCTATGATAATCAAACTCATGTAAATCAAGAAAAAGGTATTCAGCCAAAAAGGCTTGTTGATTTTAAAATCGATTTGCTTTATTTTAGTTTCATAATTGGCATCGATTTTTAAAAACAAATTATAATCACCTGGTGAAAGCGATGATAAAATAAGGTTTTTATTATCGGCATCTAAACGGTTCCAATTGCCATCATTTATTTTGTATAAGACACTCTTTTTTTCGTTTGGTATAAAAGAAAGCACCGAAAAATTCACAGAAATATCATTATGATTGTATTCTAATTCGCTTAGATTGTTTTCTTTGTGTAGAATGCCGTTGACTTTAATTTCATTAATAATTAATTCAGGTTTTGCGAATTCTTTATTTTTAAATTTATTTTTAACGATAATTCCTTTTGAAGTTGCAAAATAAATTTTGTCTTCAATTATGGCTACATCTGTAACTTCTAAATCGCTAGTTAAAGGTAAAATTTTGCGATAATTATTTTTAATTAAGTTGTATTCAATTATTCCGTTAGATGTAAAAATAAAAATTGAATTTCCTGAATTTTAAATTTGGTAAAGCGTTCTTTTAGATGTTTTTCAAAAACCGATACCTTTGTAATTGTGTTTTTCGAATCGATTTTATATAATTCTTCGCTTGTAGATAAAGCATAAACAACATTTTTGTAGGATTGTAAATTAGTAATGTAAAGCGATTTGTTTTGAAATTTTATTTCTTTAATTTGATTAAAGTTTACAACTTTTAGGCCCATGTTTGTAGCATAATAAATACAATCGTTTGTGGGATTAAATGCCGTAGATTTTCCGTTAGATTTTATTAAGGCACTTTAATTAAAATTTGAAGGAGCGTTTAAGTTTTTATTATGCAAATTATCCCATTTGCTTTTTTTGTCACTAACTTTAAACAAGCCACAAATTCCACTAGCAGCAAAAGAGTAATAGGTGTCATCAATTTTTTTGATGTCTTTTATAGCAAAAGATTTTTCGTTTGAAACAATATTCTGATTGTCTAAAATTTTAAATTTAGTAGAAGTAAAATAGATGTTTTTATCTTTTTCATTTCCTATAATTTGATTAATTGGATGGTTACTGTTGTTTTTGTAAACAGTAGTTACTGATAAATCTTTCGGTTGTAAGGCAAAAATAAGATCATTTTCAGTTCCTATTAAAAGTTGATTTTGATAGGGTGTAAAAATTGTAGGCTTAGGAAACAAGGGAATAAAATTATTTTTAAAATCTTGAATAAATAACAAACCACTATTTACCGTGGAAATCCAGTAGTTTTGTTGCTTATCTTTAAAAATATACGATACATTAAAATCTGAAAAATAAGTCGTTGCTTTGTCATTTTCATATTTTATAATTCCGTTAGGAGTACACAACCAAGGTAAATTATCTACTGTGGCTAGGTTTTGTATGAAATCGAAAGAACTATTAAACTTCTTTTTAGAGAGTTGATTATCTTTATAGGTGTAGTAATAATTTGAAAATTTTGAAACAACAAAAAATTCATTTTTTAATTTCTGAACAATTGGAACTTCTAGTGTTTTTATAAAATCCTCTGTAAGCGAATATGTTTTTATTTTTTTTGGATAATCAATTTCGTAGATACATTCTCCAATAAAATAAAATTTAGAGTTTGAGACAAAAGTAGCTCTTGTGTTTTCATTAAGTACTGGGTAAGAATATACTAGTTGTAATGTTTTTAAGTCATAAACTGCTACACTTTTAGATTGCATTAAAAAAAGTTTGTCTTTTATTATCCCATATTTCATGTATCCAACAGATTCTTTTTGAGGTAAATTTTTTAACTCACCATTTTCAACGTAATATAAGTAGCCATCAAAGTTACAATACCAAATTCTTCCAAAACTATCTTCGTTTATACATGAACCCGATTTTGATGTTTGAGTATCAGAAGTAAATGTTTTAAAAACGCTTCCGTCATAACGGCATAATCCTTTACCTGTTGCAAACCACATAAATCCTTTACTATCTTGAAAAATATCATAAACACTGTTTGAAGGTAATCCATTAGTTCTGTCAATACTGTAATAATAAGGGTTTTGCCCAAAGGTGATTTGGGTAAAAAGTAGCAACAATATGATTTTAAGAAACTTCAATTAGTTTTGATTTATAACAAATATAGGAAATTAAGATATAAGGAATAAACTCAGTTTACGAAACCTACTTTCTAATTAACGAAACCGCTTATCATTCTTTTTTCGTTAACCGAAAATAGGATTTGGTAAACTCAACGAAAATTTAAGATAGGATTCAGAATACTTTTGAATTAAACTTTAAAATTATTTAATATGAAAACACGTTTACTCTTTTTATTTTTAATGGTATTTTCGTTTGGAAATGCGCAACCACCTACTATTCCAAGCTTAAGTCATCAAAATGTTACATCAACATCTGCAACTATTAATTTTCAAGTCCAAAACAATTGTTTGACTTATTCATATAGAGCAGAATTAGCAACTAATGGTTCTTTTTCGGCATCTTTTATGACATCAACGCAAATTGCAAATAATTACTGTAGTGTTAGCCCTATATCACATAGTGCAGATTTTACTGGTTTGTTGCCAAATACAACCTATTATTACAGAGCACGAGTTCAAATTTCATCTAATTTGTATTACTCAACTGTAGGATCTTTTACAACAGCTGGACTTACTCCGGTTTTTGGACCTACATCTTCAATTCCAGCAGTATCAACAGCAATTGTTAATTATTCTTTAATTGCTGGCGTGGGTTCATCAGCGATAACTATTTTTTGGGGTACAAGTGCTGGTGCAATGACAAATTCCTTAGCTAACGGAACAATTTTAAATTCGGGATCAGGAAATGGAACCATAACTGGATTATCTCCAGCAACTGTTTATTTTTATGTGGTAGAAGCTGTTAATAGTAATGGAACCGTTTACTCTACTACAGGAACTTTTACAACTTTACCAGCACCGCCCGCAGGAACTGAATTTGGTTTGTTGAAAGAATTTAAATTTGATGGTGATAGTTATGATACAACTAATTCAGTTCAGTTTGTTTCTTCTGACGGATCAAATCCAATAGCATATGGCTTAGATAGATTCAATGTAAGTTCTAAAAGTTTGATTACAACTGCTGCTGCATTTAGACAATGCACAATTCCCGGAATTCCAATAGGAAATACAGATAGAACAATTTCAATTTGGTATAAAATAAATGCTATCAGTACAACAACTTATCCTGGTCCATTTGCTTATGGTGGAGCTAGTACTTATAATACTTTTGGTTATTATTTGAATTCCGTTAATGCAGTTTTTCAAGGTTATGCATATGATCAGTCCTTTTCAAATACTACAGTTGCGGGAATTTGGTATCATGCAGTGGTTATTTTTGAATCTGGAGTTGCTAAAATTTATGTAAATGGAATTTTAAAGGGAGAAATAAGCAGACCATTATTGAATACTAATAATACTTTTTTTAGAATTGGAAATTTCAATGGCTTTGTAGATGATTTAAAAATTTATGACAGAGCTATTTCTGCTTCAGAAATAACCAATTTATATAATTCGGGTACTACTTTGTCTTCTTCAAATTTCTCTCAAAACAATTTAGAAGTAAAATTATATCCAAACCCAGTTCGTGATATTCTAAATATAGAAATCGAAAACGATATTCAATCCATAGAAGTTTATAATATTCAAGGGCAAAAAGTGCTTTCATCTAATCAAAAACAAATCAATGTTTCTGATTTAGCTAATGGAATGTATATGGTAAGAATTCAAGATATCGATAACAATATTGCAACTAAGAAAATTGTAATTAAGTAGTTAGTTTTTTTGTTTCAGATTTAGGCGTTGTCCAGTAAACAAAGGGTTTTGTAAAATAAACCTCAATTTACTTGACAACGCCTATTTCATAATCGTATATTTGCATACTAATTTTTTGTGTTTAATGAAAAACAATTCTTAAACACTTAAACTTTTAAACACTTAAACAATTTCAAATGAAATTATCTCATTTCAATTTCAATTTACCAAATGAATTATTAGCTGAGTTTCCAACGGAAAATCGTGACGAATCTCGTTTAATGGTGGTTAACAGAAAAACCAATACTATCGAGCACAAATTATTTAAAGACGTTATCGATTATTTTGATGATGGCGATGTAATGGTGTTAAATAATACAAAAGTTTTTCCAGCACGTTTATACGGAAATAAAGAAAAAACAGGAGCTCGTATTGAAGTTTTCTTATTAAGAGAATTAAATGCAGAACAACGTTTATGGGATGTTTTAGTAGATCCAGCACGTAAAATTCGTATTGGAAATAAATTATACTTTGGTGATGACGATTCGTTAGTTGCTGAAGTTATCGATAATACAACTTCTCGTGGAAGAACATTACGTTTCTTATACGATGGTTCTTATGAAGAATTCAGAGAAAAATTAGTAGAATTAGGAGAAACTCCAATTCCAAAATACATTGAAAGAGAAGTTACACCAGAAGATGCAGAACGTTACCAAACCATTTACGCAAAAGTAGAAGGAGCAGTAGCTGCACCAACAGCTGGTTTACACTTTTCTAAACACTTATTAAAACGTTTAGAAATTAAAGGTGTTGATTTTGCTGAGGTTACATTACACGTAGGTTTAGGAACTTTCAATCCAGTTGAGGTAGAAGATTTGTCAAAACACAAAATGGATTCTGAAGAAATGATTATTTCTCAAGAAGCTTGTGATATTGTAAATAACGCAAAAGCTAAAAAGAAAAAAGTGTGTTGTGTAGGAACTACCGCTATGAGAGCTATGGAAAGTTCAGTTTCTTCTCAAAGAACTTTAAATCCTTATACGGGTTGGACTAATAAGTTTATTTATCCACCTTACGATTTTAGTCTTGCAGATTGTATGATTACTAATTTCCATACACCAAAATCAACTTTATTAATGATGATTTCTGCTTTTTGCGGTCATGATTTAATGAAGAAAGCTTACGAAGAAGCAATTAAAGAGAAATATCGTTTTTACTCATACGGAGACGCGATGTTAATCATATAATTTTAAAATCCCAATCGAAAGGTTGGGATTTTTATTTTACTGTTCGTTCTAAATCTGAAATCCAATTTTCGTATTTTTTATCACTTTGACACTTTGTAACTTTTAACTACTTTTGTTTTCCAAACAACCAAACAAATGACTTTTCAAAATACACGCGAATTCGCACAAAGTTTAGATGCTCAAGATGAATTGAGAAAATATAGAGATGAATTTCATTTTCCGCATGTAAACGGAAAACAAGTAATTTACTTTACTGGAAATTCTCTAGGACTTCAGCCTAAAAGAACCAAAACTTACGTTGATGAGGTAATGAATGATTGGGCAAATTTAGCAGTAGAAGGGCATTTTTATTCTGATAAGCCTTGGTGGGATTACCAAGAACGTTTTGCTGTTCCTTTAAGTGAAATCGTGGGAGCAAAGCCTACTGAAGTTGGAGTTATGAACACTTTGACAGTAAATCTACATTTGTTAATGGTATCGTTTTACAATCCAACACCTCATAAATATAAAATCATTTGTGAAGAAAAGGCGTTCCCAAGTGATCAATACATGTTTCAAAGTCAAGTAAAGTTCCATGGTTTTGATCCAAAAGATGCTATTGTTGAAATCAAGCGCAGAGAAGGTGAAGCGAATATCCGTTTAGAAGACGTTTTGGCTAAAATTGAGGAAGTTGGAAGTGAATTAGCTTTAGTCTTAATCGGTGGCGTAAATTATTATACAGGACAAGTGTTTGATATGAAAACCATTACAGCTGCAGGTCAAAAACACGGAGCATATGTAGGTTGGGATTTAGCACACGCTGCTGGAAATATTAAATTAGAATTACACGATTGGAATGTAGACTTCGCCGCTTGGTGTAGTTATAAATATATGAATTCTGGGCCAGGAAATGCTTCGGGATTTTTTGTTCACGAAAAACATCATAATGATAAAGAATTAAAACGTTTCGCAGGTTGGTACGGACACAACAAAGAGCGTCGTTTTAAAATGGAACCTGATTTTGATCCTGTTCACGGAGCAGACGGATGGCAAATTAGTAATTTACCTATTTTGTCTTTAGCACCTTATTTAGCTTCGGTTGAAATGTTTGCAGAAGTAGGAATGGATAAATTAATTGTAAAACGAAATCTAATCACTTCTTATTTAGAATTTGTGCTACATGAAATCGACAAAGAATTAGAAGGCGCGGATTTTGAAATACTAACACCTGCTAATCAAGAAGAACGTGGTTGTCAATTATCTGTTTACCTTCACGGACAAGGACGAGAATTGTTTGAAAGATTAATGAAAAATGGAGTGATTACCGATTGGAGAGAACCAAACGTTATTCGTTTAGCGCCAGCACCATTCTATTGTTCTTTTGAAGATATGTATGAATTTGGACAAATATTGAAGAGATTGATATTGGAGAAATAGTGTAAATTTAATTTTACTAAAAAAATGAGATTATCTCCATATATATTAACCTTTATGTTTTTCGTAAGTTGTAAAACTTCAAGAACTGAAGTTGAATACCTTAATAAAACTGAAATTTCTGAATATTACGTTAGCGGAGAAATTAAAAGCATTGGTACAATAGATGATTTTCATAAAGAGTTTAATAATTTTAGATTAGGATTTTGGAGAGAATTTTATAAAAATGGGAACTTAAAATCTGAAGGGAATTATAAACTAGATACTTATAAACAATGTTGTGTGAGTGGAATCTGTGATGGTTATTATAGTTATAAATATGGAGAATGGAAATACTATCATGAAAATGGAAATTTAAAGGCAAAAGGTAAATATAGAATAGGGAAAAAACATAAAAAAACAAGTTGTGAAGGTGGTGATGAAATAAATTTTGGTTACATAACTGATACTTGGAATTTTTATGATGTAAATGGAAACGAAATTAAACCTTCAGAAAAAGATATTATTGAAATTGAAAAAAGTAGTTTTCTCGATGAATGGGATATGATGAAAAATTAAAGACTACAAATCTAATTATTCGTTTAGCACCAGCACCATTCTATTGTTCTTTCGAAGATATGTATGAATTTGGACAAGTTTTGAAACAATCTATTTTGAATAAGTAATTTTTTAACATTTTTTTGTGTTTTTTGATGTTTTTTTGGTTTATTTGTAATAACCTTAAAATCAAACTCATAAAAATGAAAAAAACTTTACTTACGCTTGTGTTTTCAATAATTGGAGTAACTCAGCTTTTAGTTGCGCAGGTTTCTGAAAAGGAAGCTGCTGCAAGACAATGGATTAAACCCAATTTAAAAGAATTGAAAATCAATTCAGATTCTGATATTAATTTGCGTTTTGTACGTAAAAGTATATCGGGTGAAACATTACGTTTTCAACAAATGGTTAATAATGTACCTGTTTTTGATACTGAAATTGTAGTGCATTTTAATCCTTCTGGAGAAATTTCTTTTTCAGATCATAACATTACGAAAGAAGTTATTCAAATCAATACAATACCTCAAATTTCAAAAGAAAGAGCTATTGAAATTGCAGATAAAGAAATTGGTGTTTCTGGAATGGTTTCGGTTCAAGAATCAAATTTATTTGTTTATAATAAATTAGAAAACACAAGTCTGATTTACAGAGTAGTTACTAATTTCGAGGAAAATCCAGGTTCATGGGAAGTTATAATTGATGCGATGAGTGGTGCTATTTTAAGCGTTAAAGATATTGCTATTAAATGTGGTACTGAATGCGATACTAATCATCTACATACAACTAAAACATCAGGAAAAACAAAATTTTTCATGACTAAAGAATCAAATTCTACATTAACTTTTGAATCTGGAACTGCTATGGTGTTTTTGTCAGATCCATTATCTTCTGCTAGAGTTGCTTATACCGGTAATTATGTTGATGGTAATGATGCGGATACTGCAGAGTTAAATGCACAGAGAGTTTTAGTTAACTTGCCAGAAGTAGACAACGTATCAGGGACTTTTAAATTAAAAAGTTCTTATGTAGAAATTAAGAATATTGAAAACCCAAACAGAGGTTTATTTACACAAACTAATCCTAACTTTTTATTTACAAGAAATGCAGATGGTTTTGAAGCAGCAAATGTTTTTTATAGTTTAGATAATAGTTTACGTTATATAAATGAAACATTAGGGGTCAATTGTCGTCCTTTTAGAAATGCTGGGATACTTTGGTTTGATCCATCTGGTCAAAACGGTAATGATAATTCAAGATATTCTAGTGCTGGGAATGATTTGTCTTTTGGTGAAGGATGTGTTGACGATGGAGAAGATGGTGATGTAATTTGGCATGAATTAGGTCACGGATTACATGATTGGTTAACCGGAGGTTCATTGTCACAAGTAAATGGTTTAAGCGAAGGAACTGGTGATTATTGGGCACAGTCTCATAGTAGAGCGTTGCCAAATCAATGGACATCAGCAGATGCAGCTTATCATTGGATGTTTAATTGGGATGGTCATAATGCTTGTTGGGTTGGAAGAACTACTAATTATGCTGCTTTGTATCCAGGAGGTTTGGTTGGTCAAGTTCATTCAGATGGTCAAATTTGGGCAACTGTGAATATGAAAATTTGGGACAGATTAGGTAGAGTAAAAACGGATACTGCTTTTCTTGAAGGTTTAGCATTAACAAATAGTACAACAAATCAACAAAATGCAGCTATTGCTGTTAGACAAGCCGCTATAGATATGAATTATAGTTGTGCAGATATTAAAGTTATGACGGAAGAATATACTGCTAAAGGTTATGTAATGCCTGCAATAGCTTTACGAATCAACTGTCCTGGTACACAAACCGTAACGGCTGATGGATTAGGAAATTATACTGTGCCTAGTTTTGCTAGTTTAGCAAATGCAATCAATTCAAATTGTGATGCTGTTGTAACTCAAAGTCCAGCGGCAGGAACTGTTGTTGCTGTAGGAACACATGTTGTTACAATGACAGCTACAAGCGGAACTTCTGTAAATTGTAATTTCAATTTGGTGGTTCAGGCAAGTTTAGGAATTGATGATGTAGTAAAAAACACTTTCAGTATCTATCCTAATCCAGCTTCAACAACAATTACAATCAAAGGGGATAATTTTGAAAATGAAGAAATTGAAATTTACAATATGCTAGGACAAAGAGTAATAGGAAAAAGCCTTATCACTAATGAATCTACAGTTGATATTTCTAATTTAGCAAATGGCGTTTATATGGTTTATTTTATGAATGCAAAAGCATCTCATAAGTTTGTAAAACAATAAGAAATTTTAAATAAATAGTAAAAGCCGGACATCTTGTTCGGCTTTTTTTGTTAAATAAACTATCTTTGTATAGAATAACAGTATTACAAGAAATCATGACTAAAGAACAAATTTTAGAAAATTTTGATCCTTCTCAACCAGGGTTAGCCGATGCTACTATTTTTGGATTGCCATTTTCGGCAGAGCAAAGTGAAATCATTGTAATTCCTGTGCCTTGGGAAGTTACGGTGAGTTATGGTTCTGGAGCTTCCAAAGGGCCAGATGCGGTTTTAGATGCTTCTTTTCAAGTAGATTTAAATCACCAAGAATTTCCTGAATTATGGAAATTAGGTATTTATTTAGATAGACCAGCTCAAGATTTAAAAAAGAAATCTAAAAAATATAAGAAACAAGCTGCACCAATCATCAAAGCATTGGAAAGCGGAATGATTCTAGATCACCATCCATCTTTGACTAAAGATTTAGAAGAGATCAATTATGCGTGTTCTGATATGGTGGAAGCCGTTCGTGAGCAAACGCTTAATTGGATGAATAAAGGTAAAAAAGTAGTACTTTTAGGTGGAGATCATTCTACTCCATTAGGCTATTACCAAGCTTTAGCAACTAAATATGAGAACTTCGGAATTTTACATTTAGATGCGCACATGGATTTACGTATTGCATACGAAGGATTCACATATTCACACGCTTCTATCATGTATAATGCCTTACAAATTCCGCAAATTTCTAAAATTGTACAAGTAGGAATTCGCGATTTCTGTGAGCAAGAAGTGGAAGTAGCTTTAAGCGATAGAGTTTTAGTTCACACTGATAGCGATTTAAAACAAGAAGCTTTCGAAGGCAAAACATGGCAGCAACAATGCGACCAAATTATCGCTTCGTTACCAGAAAAAGTTTGTATTTCTTTCGATATTGATGGCATGTATCCTTGGTATTGTCCAAATACAGGAACTCCGGTTCCGGGTGGATTTTCATTTGAGCAAGCCGCTTATTTGTTCAACCGTTTAGCAGCAACTAATAAAGAAATCATCGGATTTGATTTAGTAGAAGTGGCTCCAGGTGATGACGATTGGGATGGAAACGTAGGAGCAAGAATGTTGTTCCACATGTGTGGTGTTTTTGCAAAATCTCAAAAGATGAATGTAGGTAATAAGATTAAATTTAATAAATAAAATTCAAAACCGAAGTTTCAAAAGCTTCGGTTTTTTTATAAATCATTGATATCCTCCAAAATCGAAATCGCTTTTTCTTTCGTAGCCGCTAATTCTTCAGGTTTCATTTTTCTTAGTAAGGCTAACATCATGCTCATTCTTTGATTATTGGCAAAATGTTGCTTTTTCTCATCTAAAAAATGCCAATACAAACTATTAAAGGGACATGCTTTTTCGCCCAATTTCTCTTTTACTTTGTAATGACAACTGCCACAATAATTGCTCATTTTATTAATGTAACTTCCTGAAGAAACATAAGGTTTAGTCGCCACAATTCCGCCATCAGCATATTGACTCATACCTCGAGTATTCGGCATTTCTACCCATTCAATCGCATCGATGTAAACGCCCAAATACCAAGCATCAACTGCATCAGGATGTAATTGTGCTAACAAGGAAAAATTTCCAATGACCATCAATCGCTGAATGTGATGCGCATAAGATTCAGATAAACTTTGGGAAATCGAATGTTGCATGCATTTCATCTTGGTTTTTCCAGTCCAAAAGAATTCAGGTAATGGATTATAGTTTTCCAATGCGTTCATTTGGGCATAATTAGGCATTTCTTTCCAATAAATTCCTCTGACATATTCGCGCCAACCAATAATTTGTCGCACAAAACCTTCCACTTGAGCCAATTCAATGGTTTCTTGATTTTGATAATAATACGAAATCACACTATCAATCACTTCTTTCGGACTAATCATTTTAGAATTCATCGCAAAAGACAGACGCGAATGAAATAGGAATTTATGTCCAGAAAATAAGGAATCTTGATACGTTCCAAAATGCGCCAACAAATGTTCACAGAAATAGTCAATCAATTGTAAACTTTCGTTTCTTGAAGTCGGCCAATTGAAATTTTCAGCATCAATACTTCCAAAAGTGGTAATGTTTTGACTTTCAATTTCGGTAATAATTTCACTCACATTTTTATGAAATTCCAAAGGAAACGGAATCGGAACTTCATTTTTATATTGATTGCGGTTGTTGTGGTCAAAATTCCATTTTCCGTCTAACGGTTGATTACCTACCATTAAAACATCGTGTTTTTTTCGCATCATCCGATAGAAACTTTCCATTAAAAGTTGCTTTTTTCTTTTGAAAAAATCAGCCAACTCATTTCTAGAAGTATAAAAATGTTCAGAATCAACGGCTTTTGTTGGAATAGAAAGTTTTTCACAAATAGATTTTAATTGTTCATCCAAGCGATATTCATCAGGAAATTGGTATTCAAATTGCTCGATTTTATTCTTTTCAACCAAATCCAAAATCAATTGTTCCAAATTCTTTGGATTATTCGCAACCGAAATTTTATAATAAACAACTTGATGACCTCGTTTTGTCAATTCCTCCGAAAAATTTCGCATTGAAAGAAAAAATGCCACGACTTTTTGAATATGATGTTTCACATAATCCGTTTCCTGACGCATTTCCGCCATTACGAATATCACATCTGAATTGACTTTATCAAACCAAGAATGTTCCGAATTGAGTTGGTCGCCCAAAAGTAATCGAAGTATTTTCATTTAAAATAATTCAGGAAATAACCACATTTTTTGAAATTTTCCGTCACCATCATACATTTCCGCTTGGCGTTTGATGTTAAATTTTCTATCTCTCGGATCGTTACCAACACCAGAGTTGTACATCCAATTACCATAATTGCTATGCACATCGTAATCAATCAACATACTTCCAAAATACGCTGCGCCAATGCGCCAATCTTGTTCCCATTCTTTGGCCCAATAACTCGCCACATTTTGACGACCGCGATTGCTCATCCAACCTGTTTTTTGTAATTCAATCATGTTTGCATTCACGAAATGTTCTGGTGTAGTGCCGTTTGTCCATTGGTTGAAAGCTTTTGTGTTTTGGTTCCAATGGTATTCTTTTTGCAAAATCCCGTTCAATTGAAAAATTTTGTTGCCGTGTTTTAGCGAAATGTATTTGAAATAATCACGCCAAATCAACTCGAAAATTAACCAATAGGTGTCTTCGTTTTTGACTTCTTTTTTCTCAAATTGTTGCACTTCCCAATAAATCATTCGTGCTGAAATACTTCCATTTGCCAACCAAGCCGAAAGTTTCGAACTGTAATCTTTTCCAACTAAACCATTTCGAGTTTTTTTGTAAACCGCTAGTTTTTTGGTATCCCAAAAGTAGTCTTTGATTCTTTTTTTAGCTTGATTTTCGCCACCTTTAAATGGAAAGGCGGTTTTATTCGGTTGCTTGAACTCCGAAGCTTCGGAGTCAAATCCTAAATCTTCTAAAGTTGGAATACTTGTTTTTTCTTCAATTACATTTGAAATTGGTTTTGCTGTGATGGCAACTGTTGGTCGCACTCGAATTTTCTTTTCCAGTTGCTTTCTAAATTCTGTAAAAACTTCAGGGATTTTCTCCCAATCCTCATATGGAACATCATCAGGATGAAATAAAAATTGGTCGTAATAGGTTTTCCAATTCACCGCTGGAATTAAATTGCGAACTTCATTTTCTACATCTACTTCTTCCTGCGTCCATTCGTTTTGAATATAAATCGTGTCAATTTGATATTTTGCCGCTATTTCTGGAATCAATTGTTCTGGATAACCATAATAAACTAGTAAAGAGATATTCTTCTCAGCTAAATTTTGTTGTAATTCGGTTACCGTTTCTAGAAGAAATTGAGTTCTGAATTTTTCTGTTTTCTTAAAGCCGTATTGAGTTGTTTCAAAATGTCTTGGATCAAGACAATATATTCCAATTACTTTTTCATTTTCTCTACAAGCATTGTACAACGAATGATTGTCAATCGTGCGCAAATCGTTTCTAAACCATATTAGTCCGTTCATTGTGTTATTTTAAAACTTATTTTTAAACATGTAAGTCATATAAGTTGATTTTGAGTAGAATTATTTCGTTGAATAAGTTCATAAAAGATTTTAAAGATTTCACTTATTTTTTAAATCTGTGTTTCTTATTTTAAATGTTTGATTTTTGATCTTGCCCTTGAACTTGATTTTTGACATTTTTATTCATTCTGCATTTATCACTACAATACATTACTTCTTCCCAGTTTTTCTCCCATTTTTTTCGCCAAGAAAAAGAACGTAGGCAGGTTTTACAAATTTTTTCGGGAAGATTTACTTTTTTATGCGCCATTATAACATGGAAGTTGATGGTTTGTCTGGTCGCGCATAATGAAATCTGTCTGATAATTTTGGAACAGCATAACCATCTAAACCGTTTATGGCGATTACATTTCCTCTGTCCAATTGCATCCAATTATCATTATGAAATAGTTTTTCATCAGCATAAATCGTTTCAATTGATGCAATGATGTGAATGCAATCGTTTTCATCAATTTTGTATTCGTTCACATATTTACAAAGTAATTGCACTGGACTTCCTTTTACGAATGGTACTTTGTGATTGTCAATGAACTCTGGTTCTAAATTCGTTTTATCGAATTCTGAAGTATGTTCGTCATAACTTGAGGATGTATGATGTGCATCGGCAATCATTTCTTCGGTAATATGATTTACAGTAAAGAATCCGGATTCTTTTATGTTTTTATAAGTGTCTCTTGGAACCGTTGTAGGTCTTAAAATAAATCCTAATAAAGGTGGTTCGCTTCCTAAATGCGTAACACTACTGAAAATAGCAACATTTAAAGTGCCATTTTCAGAACAAGTTCCTATTAAGTTGGCCGATTTGTAACCTGTAACGCAATTTACCAAGTTCAATCTCGGCACTTTAGACATATAAAATAATTCGTCTTTCGTAATCTTTCTCATAGCAATTTTTATCCAAAGATACATTTTGTTTAACTAATATTAAAAATAATTAAACAAAAATAAATTTCAAAATGAAAAATCTGATAAAAGTCAGGTATTAAAATTTATTATTCCGTATTTTTGTAGTCCAAATTTTTACAAAAATTTCATGCAAACGCCACAAAAAATTGCTGTTGTAGGTTCTGGATTAGTAGGAACTTTATTGGCAATCTATTTAAAAAGAGCTGGACATATAGTACATGTTTACGACAGAAGTCCCGATATTAGAACAGTTGAGTTTTCGGGTCGTTCCATTAATTTGGTGATGTCAAATCGTGGATGGAAGGCATTGGAAGATGTGGGCTTAGATGAGGAAATTAGAAAAATCGGAATTCCAGTTGATAAAAGAGCCATCCATTTACAAGATGGAAAACTAAATTATCAATATTACGGAAAAGAAGGTGAAGCCATTTTTTCTCTATCAAGAGGCGTTTTGAATAGAAAAATGGTGGATTTAGCTGAAGCTGAAGGAGTAGAATTTTTCTTTGAACGTAAAATTTGGGATGTAACTTTAGCCACCGCAACTTTATGGGAAGGCGAAACGGAACAAGGCGATTGGACTGAGTTAAAATACGACAAAGTTTTCGGAGCCGATGGTGCTTTTTCAAGAATTAGACACAGAATGCAACGTCAATCGATGTTTGATTATTCGCAAGAGTTCATGAAAATTGGGTATAAAGAATTACACATTCCAGCCAATGCAGATGGTTCTCCAAAAATTGATATTCATTCCTTACACATTTGGCCAAGAGGAAATTTCATGTTGATGGGATTAGCTAATTTAGACAACTCGTTTACTTGTACTTTGTTCATGCCAATTGAAGGCGAAAATTCTTTTGAATCGTTAACAAATGAAGAAAAATTAGTTTCGTTTTTCGCGACTTATTTCCCAGATACAAAAGATGTAATTCCAGATTTAGTGCGCGATTTTTTCAGAAATCCGAATAGTTATTTGGCGATTATGAAATGTTTCCCTTGGACATTTAATGATAAAATTGCTTTAATTGGAGATTCTGCACATGCAATTGTGCCGTTTTATGGTCACGGAATGAATGCAGGTTTTGAAGATATCACGATTCTGAATGAATTGATGCAACAATATGGTGATGATTGGGATAGAATTTTCAAAGAATATGAAATTTCAAGAAAGCCAAACGCAGATGCTATTGCCGAACTTTCCAGAAGAAATTTTGAAGAAATGAGTGCGAAAACTGCGGATGCTAATTTTTTATTGCAAAAGAAAATCGAAAAATGGTTTTCCGACAAACATCCAGAAAAATGGATGCCATTATATAGTAGAGTAACTTTTAGTTTACAACCTTATTCAGAAGCCATGGCTATTGGTGATTTCCAAAATGAAATCATGCAAAAAGTTTTGAAAATGGATAATATTCAAGAAAGTTGGAATTCGGAAGAAGTTGAAAATAAGATCTTAGAATTATTAGAATAAAAAAGAGGCAATTGCCTCTTTTTTATTCTTCTCTATTTACAGCATCCATACTAAAAGCTGGCGTACAAATTGCCAAATATTCACATGGTTCATCAAACGGGTTTGAATATTGAACACGTGTATTTTTCTCAATTTTAATGGATTGACCTGTTTCTAAAACTACTGTTTCATCTTCAATAATGAATTGCTTTTTCCCTTTAATGATATATGTATATTCATCAAATTCTGGAGTTTGAAAAGGCTCGCTCCAACCTGGTGGCGCAATCATATGAGCAATCGAAATCGCTGAATTATTTGTAGTAGCCAATCCGTGATGTTCTTTAATTAATTTCCCATCAGTTGTTGGAACTACAAATGGTGCTTTTTGAATAAAATATTTTTTCATTTTGAGATTAAGTCTTTGCTTATTACCTTTTAAACATCTTCATCAACAAACCAAAAGCGCCACGAATAAAACTCGCACTTGTCACCACTTTGGTAATTGATTTCCCAATAACTTCTGTTGTACTTGGTTCTTCTTTTGCTTTTCTGGTTGGTTTTTCTGCTTCTTGTTCGGCTGCGACTTCTTGCGCTTCGGCAATTTTTTTGTTTAATAATTCGTAAGCACTTTCACGATCTAAAACCTCATTATATTTCTTAGCTAATTTCGATTTTGAAATACTTGCTTCAATTTCACTTTCAGTTAAAACATCCATTCTACTCATTGGAGCTCGCATCATCGTTGCTACTAATGGTGTTGGTGTTCCTTTTTCGCTTAATGCTGTTACGAAAGCTTCTCCAATTCCTAACGAAGTTAACACTTCATCGGTTTCATAAAAATCGGTATCAGGATAATTCTCAGCTGTCATTTTGATCGCTTTTCTATCATTCGCCGTGAAAGCTCTCAACGCATGCTGAATTTTTAAACCTAATTGTGCCAAAACGCCTGTTGGAACATCCATCGGATTTTGCGTTATGAAATAAACTCCAATTCCTTTAGAACGAATTAATTTCACAATCGTTTCAATCTGATTTAATAACGCCTTGCTGGCTTCGTCAAAAATCAAATGCGCTTCATCAATGAAAATCACTAATTCTGGTCGACCAGCGTCACCTTGTTCAGGCATTGTATTGTAAATTTCGGCTAACAAACTCAACATGAAAGTTGAGAATAATTTCGGTTTGTCTTGAATATCGGTTAAACGCATGATGTTGACATAACCATTTCCGTTTTCGTCAACTCGCATTAAATCTTGAATGTCGAATGATTTTTCTCCAAAGAATAATTCTGCACCTTGTTGTTCTAATTCGATGATTTTTCTCAAAATTGAACCTGTAGAGCTGGTTGAAATTCTTCCGTATTCGGCTTCAAATTCGGCTTTTCCTTCTTCGGTTGCGTAATTAAGTACTTTTTTAAAATCTTTCAAATCCAATAATGGCAAACTATTATCATCACAATATTTAAAAATGATTGAAACCACACCTGATTGCGTATCATTCAAATCTAAAATTCGAGAGAATAAAACAGGTCCAAATTCAGAAACTGTAGCTCTTAATCGAACACCATTTTGTTCTGAAATTGTCATTAATTCCACCGGAAAAGCTTTTGTTTCGTAAGGAATCGAAATTTTAGCATGACGTTCGGTAATGAATGATTTTTCTTCTCCAGGCATTGCAATTCCTGAAAAATCTCCTTTAATATCCATCATCAAAACCGGAATACCATTTTGCGATAATTGTTCTGAAAGCACTTGAATAGTTTTGGTTTTTCCAGTTCCCGTTGCTCCTGCAATTAGTCCGTGACGGTTTAAAGTTTTTAATGGAATATTGACATGTGTATTTGGAACCGCTTCGCCATCTAAAATTCCACCACCTAATGTGATGAATTCGCCTTTACAAGCGTAACCTTCTGTTATATGTTTGCTAAAATCTTCTGTCTTGCTCATTTTGATGTATTTTGAATTTCAAATGTAGTAAAATCGGACGAAATTTCAAGAACAACTTCAAGCGGAAAATTAATTTCTAACTTCTTATTTCTAAATTCTAACTTCCAAGTTGTATCTTTGCCGACTATTTTAGTTTTAAGATGTTACAAAAAGAAACACAGTTAGCGGTTGAAAAAGGCGAAATGTTGCCTTTAATGGAGGAGTTTTACACGATTCAAGGCGAAGGATATCATACAGGAACAGCAGCTTATTTTATACGAATTGGCGGTTGCGATGTAGGTTGCCATTGGTGCGATGTAAAAGAAAGTTGGAATGCCGAATTGCATCCTCCAACCAATACCGATATCATTGTTGCCAATGCAAAAAAATACGCCGACACAGTTGTGGTTACTGGTGGTGAGCCTTTGACTTGGGATATGACATTGTTGACTTCTAAACTAAAAGCTCAAAATTTAAAAGTACATATTGAAACTTCTGGAGCTTACGAAGTTTCGGGAACTTGGGATTGGTTTTGTTTGTCGCCAAAGAAAAATAAATTACCTGTTCAAAGTGCGTACGATATTGCAAACGAATTAAAAGTAATCATCTACAACAAACACGATTTCATTTTTGCAGAAGAACAAGCGGCTAAAGTAAATCCAAATGCGATTTTATTTTTACAACCCGAATGGAGCAAAAAAGAAGAAATGACACCATTAATTGTTGATTATGTAATGAACAATCCGAAATGGAGAGTTTCGTTACAAACCCATAAATATTTGAATATTCCTTAATTATATGAAGAAGTTTTTATTTCTAATAATTTTTGTTTTGTTTTCAAACTTGAGTTTTTCTCAATTAGGAGGAGAAGATGAAGTGTATTTAGGAGGTGAATTTATCGAAGCCAAATTTCAAAATGGAGGAATTGATAAATTTTACGATTATATAATTGCAAATTTTGACACCCAAACAGTAGAGAAAAAAGGACAAATTGTTTTTGAATTTACTGTTAATGAAAATGGAGAAGTAAAAAACATCAAAGTTGTCAGGGATTTAGGTTCTAATTCGGCAATAGAGTTGATTCGCGTTTTGCGAAAAGCTCCAAAATGGCAACCTGCTTCAAGAGGAGGAAAGCCAGTAAGTATCAATTTGAAAATGCCTTTGACTTTTAAATAAACAAAAAATCCCAAATGGTTAGTTTTGGGATTTTTTGTTTTTATATCGTTAGTTTTGCTAAATAATCAAAATGCTCGCCTTCTAAAATAAGTTTACATTCCAATCCATTTGCAATTGCTGCGTTTTGTAGGGTGTTGTAATCCAAATATAACCAATCAAAAGTATCTTCGGTTTCTCCTTTATATTGAATGGTGAACGTTAATTCGCCATAATAACCATTGGCTGGAACTTCGTAAGCGCCATCTTCGTCTTGGTCATACATGTATATTAAGTCCGAACTATCAATCAATATTTGTCCACCTTCGTTTAAAAGCGATTTCAATTTTTGTAAAAAGGCCGGGATGTGATTCATTTTTCCGAAAATTCCAGTTCCATTCATTAAAAGTAGAATGGTGTCGAATTTTTCAGAAGTATCTAAATCCAAAACATCCGAAACTTTACAATTTTTCAAACCTCTCAATTCACAAGCTTTAATCGCATTTTCAGAAATATCAATTGCCGTAATATCAAAACCTTTTTCTTGCAAATACAAAGCATGACTTCCTGCGCCACAACCTACATCTAAAACTTTTCCTTTGGCCAATTGCAACGCTTTTTGTTCCAGTTTTGGCATCTCTTTAAAATCACGAAACAAATAAGTAACGCTCATTTCATCAGCTTCCGAAATAGAAGTTTCGGTGATTAAATCTTCGGGAGAATTATGGGTTTGGTAGTCTAAAATGGCTTTTCCGAAAAGGTCTTTCATCTTTTTTTGTTTAAAGTTTCAGGTTTATTTAGTTTCAAGTTGTTAACTTTGCCTTCAGTGGGTTTTCGTATATAAAAAACATAAAGTGACTTAACTTGAAACCTGAAACTTGAAACAAATTAATTCATGCTAAAGCCAAATTTAAACGAACTCGGAAAACTTGCCAAAGATACGCATATCGAAACCAAAAAGTATTTTGACAAGCTAAAAAAGAAAACACCCAAGAATTTGGATTATGTAATGCAAGATTTACACGATGCCGAATTCAAAAAAACGGATTGTTTGGAGTGTGCCAATTGTTGCAAAACAACTGGACCGTTATTTACTTCGGCTGATATTGAACGAATTTCAAAAAGTTTGCGTCAAAAACCACAGCAGTTTATTGACCAATATCTTCGCATAGATGAAGACCAAGATTATGTTCTAAAAAGTGTTCCCTGCACGTTTTTAGATAGCGACAACAAATGTTTCATCTACGATGTTCGCCCAAAAGCCTGCCGAGAATTCCCACACACCGATAGAAAAAAGTTCAATCAAATCACCGATTTAACGTTACTAAACGTAGCGATTTGTCCAGCGGCTTATAATATTGTGGAGAAAATGAAGGAGAAGTTGCCTCTTTAAAGAGTGTTCAGTGTTCAGTTGAAAGTGTTCAGTTTTGTTCGCAATTTTATCATTCCGTTAGGAATCTTAGTTGATGTTTTTAATCTATTTCGAAAATTCTTTTAAAATCATTTACAAGTTTGTTTTTCTTTTGCCACATATAAAAACGACTAAAAACAATAAAACTAAACATAATTGGGTTTATTATTAGATATACTTTTAAAGGCGCTGATTCTGTGTAAAGAATTAAATTAAATACAAGAATTCCAATAATCGGCATATACTTCAACCAATAATAGCCAAATCCAATAGGTTTAACTTCATAATTTATTTCAGTTTGAGTATCACTTTTTGGATTAATTTCTCCTGAAAAGGTGAAAGGTGTTGGAAATAAAGTTGCATTTTCAGTAAGTTCAAATTTAGTTTTATCGAATGTTCCAAAAAAAGGTTTATTAGTTTCTCCAGATATAGATATTACTGCAAATGGAGTTCCTTTGATTTTTGGATTTCCAAGTTTTGTGTTTTTATTTAAACGTTCTATAAATTCTGTAATGTTAATATTTGAAACCATTTTATTTACTTTGATTTTGTTTTAATTCTTCCATCATCCATCTTAAAATACTAGTAACTTATGATATTGTAGAGAAAATGAAGAAAATTGCTACTTAAGGATTTACTTTTATTTCTATTTTTTAAAAAGTTACATACTGATATAAGAAAATCACTGAAAGCATAATCATAAAAAATCCTAAAAATAGTGCAATTAAGTTTTTATGATAATTTACTTTTTTGTAATATGAATTGTATTTATTTTCTTCTTTATCTGTTTTTATCATGGAATTTTTGGTTTCTTTTTTTAGAAAAAAATATCCAAAACTGATAAATAATAAACCAAGTAAAAAGGTGAAAATAAATTTCTCTAAAAGTATTTCTTCAGTAATCAAAATCACTAATTTCATAAAAATATAATTTTCCATCATCCATCATTACTCATAAATCAAATATTTCCCTCTAATTTCCTTAAACTGTTCCAAACCTTCTTGCCAGGTTTTTCTAATCTCTTTTTCAGTCATTCCGGCTTCAATTTGTTCACGGAGTTTTTTGGTTCCGGCTAATTTGGTGAAGAAATCATTGAAGAAAACGGTCTTGTCAGCAGTGTTTTCATAAGCTTTCAATAACCATTTTAATTCCAATCGGTGTACTTTTCTAATCTCGGTTAAATCTTCGCCAAAGCATAACTTTCCATTATGAACTGGATCTTTTGCTCCAAAATTAGGTTGCGGAGTAAAACTATAATCAAACTCACTTTCGGGTAAAAATGGCGAACCATAAATTTGAAATTGTTTTTCGGTGCCGCGACCTAAGCTTACATTCGTACCTTCAAAAAAACACAAACTCGCATACAAATTAATCGATTGATCGTTTGGTAAATTTGGCGAAGGCTTCACAGGCAAAATATATTTCATTTCATGCGAATAGTTCAAACAAGGTGCTACTTTTAATTCGCACTGCAAACTGTCTTTTAGCCAATTTTCGCCATTAATCATTTTGGCATATTCACCAATCGTCATGCCATGCAAAACCGGAATTTCATGCATTCCAACAAAACTTTTATGTTCCTTCTCTAGAATCGGACCATCAATAATAGTTCCATTCGGATTTGGTCGGTCTAAGACCAAAAGCGGAATATTATTTTCCGCACAAGCTTCCATCACATAATGTAACGAAGATATATAAGTGTAAAATCGCGCGCCCACATCTTGCAAATCAAAAACCAAGACATCAATTCCTTCTAATTGCTCTGGTTTTGGCTTTTTGTTGTTTCCGTAAAGAGAAATAATCGGTAAATTTGTTTTGGTGTCTTTCCCGTCTACGATTAATTCACCAGCATCAGCTGTTCCTCTAAAACCGTGTTCAGGTGCATAAATTTTCTGAAGATTGATATTTTGTTCAATTAAAAAATCGACTAAATGCTTCTCTTTCGAAAGAATTCCCGTTTGATTCGTAACTATTCCAACACGTTTATCTTTCAACAGCGGCAAATAACTTTCAAAGTTTTCGGCACCCGTTTTAAAAGTAACATCTGTTGAAGTGGAAGTCAAAGTCACATTGTCATTGCTCGGTTTTATCTGTGGAATAGCCTTTTTACTACTTCCACACGAAACGATTAGTAAAGAAAAAAATAATAATGTACTTTTGAGGAATAATTTAGATGTCATAAAAACCTTGAATTTAGAATATTTCATAGCCAAAAGACTAATTGCTGCTAAAAGTTATAAAAGTAGTATTTCTTCGCCAATTATAAAAATTGCGATTACGGCAATTGCCATCGGAATTATTATGATGATTATGGCGGTGGCTACAGGTGTTGGACTTCAAGATAAAATTCGAGAGAAAGTTTCGGCTTTCAACGGACATATTATTATTTCTAATTTTGATGACAATCAATCACAAGTCACCACTGAACCGATTTCTATCAATCAAAGTTTTTATCCCAAATTCAAAAATGTAGAAGGTATTAGTCATGTACAAGCCGTAGCAAGCAAAGCCGGAATCATACGTACAGAAAAAGCTTTCGAAGGAATCATATATAAAGGTGTTGGGAAAGATTATAATTTCACCAATTTGGAAGAATATTTGGTTGATGGTAAAATTCCAAATCTAAAATCCGAATTAAATACTGAAGTTTTAATTTCGGAATACTTAGCTAAGCGACTGCAATTAAAGGTAGGCGATAAGTTTCTAACCTTTTTCATGAAAGACAACGGAAAACTGCCAAATAAAAGAAACTTTCTAATCACCGGAATTTTCAACTCAGGTTTTCAAGAATTCGATGCTACTTATATAATAGGTGATATTCGCCACGTGCAACTCATCAATAAATGGCAACCAACAGAAGTTGGAGCATTTGAAGTTTTTATTGATGATTTCTCTAAAATCAAAGAAAAAGGTGAGGAAGTCTACAAGGAAATTCCGCCTACTTATAATAGTATTACCATCGAAGAAAAGTATTACAGCATTTTCGAATGGCTTAAATTGTTCGATTTTAATATTTTAGTAATTCTAATTGTAATGATTGTTGTAGCCACCATCAATATGGTAGTCGCATTATTAGTCCTAATTTTAGAACGTACCCAAATGATCGGAATTCTAAAAGCCATGGGTGCTAACAATTGGAATGTCCGAAAAATATTCCTTTACAACGCTTTCTATTTAATCGCTCGAGGTTTGTTTTGGGGGAATTTAATTGCGATTTCTTTATTATTAGTTCAAAAATTCTTCGGAGTTATTCAACTCAATCCCGAAAACTACTACGTAAATGAAGCGCCAGTAAGTATTAATTTACTTCACATCGCATTATTAAATATAGGAACAGTAATTGTTTGTTTATTGGTTTTATTGATTCCGTCCTACATTATCACCAAAATTTCACCGGTAAAAGCCATACGTTTCGATTAATTTTTTAGAAGCAGCCGTTTCGCATTCCATAAAGACTATCTGTCCCGCTGTCCGCTACAATCTTTTTTTGCTTTTCAAATTGAGCGAAGTCAATAAAGCAATAAAAGGATTTCCACTCCCATCGGGGCTAGCCAAGGCGTATAGTGTTCGAGATAACTATTCCATTGGCTCGCAACGCGAGCACTAATCCCTCGCAAAGCGAGCAATCCTTCCCTCGCATAGCGAGCTGTCATTCCGCAGGTTAGGAATCTCCTGCGCAGCAGGCAACTGCTTAACGCAGTTAAGCCCATAACACGCTAACCACTTTTATGAACTTTTCCCACACTATATATAAGTAGCAAAACACTTCTATGACTTATATGTTAAACAAACACTACTATATATATGTAGAAGAAATTTTCCCTTCGAAGAGAGGTAAAGGGGAATATATCTTCCTTTTATAAACTTTTCACCATTATATATAAGTAATAAAACACTTATATGACTTATATGTTTAACAATCCCCTTCGCGACCATTGCGCCACCTTTGTGTTCCTTGCGGCAAACCCCTAAAAAAAACTTTTAATATTAAATCCTTGTTATCAGAGAGTTAAGAAAAGTATCAAAAAAAAGAACAAAAAAAGATTATAAAAGGCTTGTGAGAACAAAAAAGATTCCTACTTTTGCACCCGCATTAAGGAAGAAGTTCACACACAAACTGAGAATTAAACAAATCAAAAAAACTTTAAAAAAAGTTAAAAAAAGATTTGGATAATAAAAAGTAAAGTTAGTATCTTTGCCGACCCGAAACGAAAGAATTGGGGTGTACAAGTTCTTAAAAATATTGGGTAAGTGGTCAGGAAAAAATAAACAAAAAATTTTTTCAAAAAAGCTTGCCAGATTAAAAAAGAGTTGTACTTTTGCACCCGCTAATCGAATGAGAGGCACACAAAAAAAGAATGACACGTTCATAGACATATTGAATTGACAGCACAAATTTGTAGCAATACAGATTTGAAAATTAAGAGAGAGTAAGATTTTTCGATTATTATTGAAAAGACTAGCGACTTGAA
>NZ_JBBYHT010000002.1:0-442770 GCF_038289885.1 Flavobacterium helocola
CTTCACACCGAATGGTGATGGTATCAATGATACATGGAACATCAGTGGCTTGAATCAAGCAGATGCTAAGTTGTATATTTTTGACCGCTATGGTAAATTAATAAAACAACTAAGCGCTACAGACGATAGCGAGGGTTGGGACGGAACATACAATCAAGAATTACTTCCATCAACCGATTACTGGTTCTCATTAGATTACACAGAAAATGGAGTCGCTAAACAGTTTAAAGCGCATTTTTCACTAATTAGATAAACAATAAAAGCAATCCTTGGGATTGCTTTTATTTCACAAAAAAAGAGTTCACTATTAGTAGTGAACTCTTTTTTTATAATTTTTTATTACTTGTTATTATAAGCAGTAATAGCTTCTTTTAAAATTTGAACTGATTTGATTAAATCATCTTTCTTTAAAACATAAGCTATACGAACTTCATCTAACCCAACATTTGGTGTAGAATAGAATCCTGCTGCGGGAGCTACCATAACTGTCTCTCCATTTAAGTCGTATGATTCTAACAACCATTGAGCAAATTTATCCGCATTATCAATAGGTAATTTTGCAATACAATAGAAAGCACCTTTTGGAGTAGCAACTGTTACACCTTCAATTTTATTTAATTCGGCAATTAAAGTATCTCTACGATCTTTGTATTCTGAAATAACATCATCAAAATAACTTTGTGGAGTTTCTAAAGCAGCTTCGCTTGCAATTTGTGCATAAGTTGGAGGACTTAAACGAGCTTGAGCAAATTTCATAGCAGTAGCCATAACTTCTTTGTTTTTTGAAACAATACAACCAATTCGTGCTCCACACATACTATAACGTTTAGAAACCGAATCAATCATGATAGCATTTTCTTCTAATCCAGGAACATTCATAACTGAAAAATGTTTATCGCCATCGTAAATAAATTCGCGATACACTTCATCAGCAATTAGGAACAAATCATGTTTCTTAACAATTTCCGCTAATTTTAAAATTTCTTCTTGTGAATATAAATAACCTGTTGGGTTACCAGGATTACAAATTAAGATTGCTTTTGTTTTTGGAGTAATCAGTTTTTCAAATGCTTCAATTGGAGGCAAAGCAAAACCAGTTTCGATTCCTGAAATTACTGGAACAACTTTTACGCCTGATGCAGTTGAAAACCCATTATAATTGGCATAAAATGGTTCTGGGATAATAATTTCATCATCTGTATCCATTGTACTTCCCATAGCAAAAAGCAAAGCTTCTGAGCCACCCGTCGTAATGATAATATCTTGTGTATCTATTGGTAATCCGTGATTTTTATAGTATTGAGAAAGTTTAGTTCTATAGCTTTCAAAACCAGCAGAATGACTATATTCTAATACCGTTATGTCGGCATTTTTTACAGCTTGTAGCGCCACTTCTGGAGTTTTAATATCAGGTTGCCCAATATTCAAATGATATACTTTGTGACCTTTTTTCTTAGCAATTTCTGCATATGGAACCAATTTTCTAATTGGAGATTCTGGCATTTGTTGCCCTTTAACGGAAACTTTTGGCATGACTTGTTTTTTAAAGATGTGCAAAATTGCGATTTTTTTTTGTGATATTAGTAAAACAACACATTAAAAAATGTTAAATCAATTATTTGTATTTATGTTTTTATTATCTTAGAATAAAAAATTTATGACAAAAATATTCTTCTTAAGAATACTAATTTTATATACTGCAATATCTTTTGCACAAGACTCTATTGTTTGGAATTCAAAAAAAGATAAAATAAAAATACCATTTGAACTTTCGCATAATCTTATTATTGTGGATGTCATTTTTAATGGAGTTAAGTTAAAATTAATTGTTGATTCTGGTTCAGATGAAAGTTTGCTATTTAGCCTACCTGTAAATGATTCAATCTTTATAAAAGAAGCGGAACTAATTAAAATAAAAGGAGTAGGTAAGAATGATTTAATTGATGCTTATTTAGCAAAAAAAAATATCTTAACAATAAGACAATATACTAATAATAATTTTAATATTTTGGTAGTCCCAAATCAAGAAATTGATATTGTTAATATTACAGGAATTCAGATTAATGGAATATTAGGAGCTAGTTTTTTCGAGCATTTTTTGGTTGAAATTAATTATGAAAACAAGTATATTGTACTTCATAGGGACGTTGAAAAAATAAATAGAAAAATAAAAAAAAATAAAAGTGCGCCTATTTCTGTAGAAAATAGAAAACCCTATATTGAGATTCCCGTTATTGTTGAAAGCATTCCAATTAATTTAAAATTATTAGTTGATACAGGTTTGGCAGATGGACTTTGGTTGTTTGAAAATGAAACCATTAATTGTAGTGCTAATTATTTTATTGATGTATTAGGATTTGGTCTTTCTGGTGTTGTTTCGGGTAAACGTTCAAAAGTTAAAGAAATTGTTTTGTCAGATTATTCTATTAAAAACGCACTAGTTTCCTATCCTGAAAAAGATTTCTTTAAAGGAGTAAATATTTCAAAAGGTAGAAATGGCTCAATAGGAGGTCAATTTTTGAAAAGGTTTAATTGGTTTTTTAATTATAAAGATAGTATTGTGTATTTTGAAAAAAATAAGCTTTTCAATTCACCTTTCGAGTACAATATGTCTGGCATAGAAATTCAACATAAAGAATCTAAATGGGTGAAAAATACAATCTCGTCTGTAGATAGAAAAAGCAATGAATTTGATAAAACAATGGATTTTAATCAAAAAATGGTTGATTTCAAGTACGAATTACAGCCAGTTTACGAGATTTATGCCTTGAGAGAGAATTCACCAGGATTTAAAGTTGGTTTGAAAGAAGGTGATTTGGTTTTGAAAATAAATGGAAGAAAAGCTACAACTGTAAAAATTGATTTTTTTAATGATTTATTTACATCCGAAGATGGTAAACAAATAACAATAGTCGTTGACCGAAAAGGACAAATTTTGACCTTTAAATTCAAACTTGAAAAAATCCTATAAAAAAAGTCCCAACTAAATTGGGACTTTTTATTTATGAATTTGGAAACGTTTTCTTTTTAACTAACGGACTAATTTCTTCCTTAACAATAACTGTACCTTTAATTCGTAAAGGAACCATACCATTTGGTTTGTTAACCGCATTACTTTCAATTGTAATCGTTTTACTAATAGGACCTGGATTCATATTATACTGAACTTTAATTTGTCCTTTACTATTTGGTGCAATGGGTTCTTTTGGCCATTCAGGCACAGTGCAACCACAACTCGATTTTGCATTGGTAATAATAAGCGGAGCATCACCAGTATTCGTGAATTCAAAAACTCTAATCCCATCATCTTTTCCTTTTTCAACTTCGCCATAGTTTATAGTTTCCTCTTTAAACTCAATCTTTGGACCCGTTTGAGCAAATGAAGCCATCCCAACTAATACAGTTAAATAAACAAGTAATTTTTTCATCATCTTATAAATTAATAGGTTGTTGTAAAATTAATTAAATATAAGCAACCAACAAACTACTCCTAACATTTTTTTTATTTTCGTGATATAGTTACTTTTGCAGTTACTAATACAAAAAACATACCAAAGTAAATTTTGGAATGTTAAAAAGAACAGTCAAACTGTTCAACGATTCAATAATTAAACAAGAAAAAAATATAATGATTCCTGCACAATTCAACGCTAAAGAAGTAGAACAAAAGTGGTACGACTACTGGATGAAAAATGATTATTTTACATCCAAACCCGACCACAGAACGCCGTACACCATTGTAATTCCGCCACCAAACGTAACGGGAGTCTTACATATGGGACACATGTTGAATAACACTATTCAAGATGTATTAATTCGCCGTGCGCGTTTAAAAGGGTTCAACGCTTGTTGGGTGCCAGGAACTGACCATGCCTCTATTGCAACCGAAGCTAAAGTAGTAGCCAAGTTAAAAGAAGAAGGTATAAACAAAAACGATTTAACTCGCGAAGAATTCCTAAAACACGCTTGGGAATGGACCGATAAATACGGCGGAACCATCTTAGAGCAATTAAAACAATTAGGATGTTCTTGCGATTGGAGTCGTACTAAATTTACGATGGATGACGATATGTCAGCGTCTGTAATTCACTCGTTTGTAGATTTATACAACAAAGGTTTGATTTATCGTGGTTACCGAATGGTTAACTGGGATCCAGAAGCTAAAACGACTTTGTCTGATGAAGAAGTAATCTTTGAAGAACGTCAAGGAAAATTATACTTTATCAAATATAAAATCGAAGGTTCGGAAGATTTCTTAACCGTTGCAACTACGCGTCCAGAAACTATTTTTGGTGATACTGCAATTTGTATCAATCCAAATGACGAACGTTTTTCGCATTTAAAAGGTAAAAAAGCAATTGTTCCTATTTGTGGTAGAGTTATTCCTATCATCGAAGATGAATATGTTGATGTAGAATTTGGTACGGGTTGCTTAAAAGTAACGCCTGCTCACGATACAAACGATAAAACTTTAGGTGATAAACACAATTTAGAAATTATCGATATTTTCAATGAAGATGCGACTTTGAATTCTTTCGGATTGCATTATCAAGGAAAAGACAGATTTGTAGTTCGTGAAGAGATTTCGAAAGAACTAGAAACTATCGGAGCGTTAGCAAAAACTGAAACACATTTAAATAAAGTAGGAACTTCTGAAAGAACCAAAGCGGTAATCGAACCAAGATTATCAGACCAATGGTTCTTAAGCATGGAAGAATTAGTAAAACCAGCCATCAAAGCGGTTTTAGAATCAGACGAAATCAAATTATATCCAAGTCGTTTTAACAATACGTATGCGCATTGGTTAAACAATATTCGCGATTGGAATATTTCACGTCAATTGTGGTGGGGACAACAAATTCCGGCTTACTATTTTGGTGACGGAAAAGAAGATTTTGTAGTAGCTGAAAACATTGAAAAAGCAGTTGAGCTTGCAAAAGTAAGAACAGGAAATACACAGCTTCAAGCTTCTGACTTAAAACAAGACGCTGACGCATTAGACACTTGGTTCTCATCATGGTTATGGCCAATGGCGGTTTTTGGAGGTGTTTTAAATCCAGAAAACGAAGATTTTAAATACTATTATCCTACCAATGATTTAGTTACGGGTCCAGATATTTTATTCTTTTGGGTAGCACGTATGATTATTGCAGGGTATGAATATGCAGGTGAAAAACCATTTTCAAACGTATATTTAACGGGATTAGTTCGCGATAAACAAGGTCGTAAAATGTCGAAATCATTAGGGAATTCGCCGGAACCGCTTGGACTAATTGAGAAATTTGGTGCTGACGGAGTTCGTGTGGGATTATTATTAAGTGCTTCGGCAGGAAATGATATTTTATTCGACGAAGAATTATGCAACCAAGGAAAAGGTTTCTCTAATAAAATTTGGAACGCTTTCAAACTAATCAAAGGTTGGGAAGTAGCGGATATTGCACAACCAGAAGCTTCAAAAGTTGCCATCGAATGGTACGAAGCGAAGTTGCAACAAACCTTAGCCGAAATCGAAGATAATTTTGATAAATACAGATTATCAGATGCTTTAATGGCGATTTACAAATTGGTTTGGGACGATTTTTGTTCTTGGTTCTTAGAAATGATTAAGCCAGGCTACCAACAACCAATCGACCGCGCTACGTTTGACAAAGCGATTGAAATGTTAGAAGCTAACTTGAAATTGTTACATCCGTTCATGCCGTTTTTAACAGAGGAAATTTGGCACCATATTGCCGAAAGAACACCAGAACAAGCGTTGATAGTAGGTGAGTGGCCAAAAGCTAAATCGTTTGATGCAAAATTAATTGCAGATTTTGATTTTGCTACCGAAGTTATTTCTGGAATTAGAACGATTCGTAAAGACAAAAACATTCCGTTTAAAGATGCGATGGAATTAAAAGTAGTGAACAACGAAAAAGCGTCAACGTATTTTGATTCAGTGATTCAGAAATTAGGAAATGTTACTACTTTAGAATACGTTTCTGATAAAGTAGATGGCGCATTATCGTATCGTGTGAAATCGAATGAATATTTTATTCCAATTACAGGAAACATCGATGTAGAAGCAGAAATTGCAAAATTAACCGAAGAGTTAAATTACACCAAAGGTTTCTTACGCTCTGTACAAGGTAAACTTTCGAATGAGAAATTCGTAGCCGGCGCACCGGAACAAGTAATTGCAAACGAACGCAAAAAAGAAGCCGACGCTTTAGCAAAAATAGCCATGATTGAGCAGAGTTTAGCAGGTTTGAAATAGCATTTTGTCATTCTGAACTCGATTTTAGAATCTAAATAACAAATCCCGAGTGTGAGCTCGGGATTTTTTTATTTCCAATGTTAAGTTTTTCCTTGAAATGAAAACTTAACATTGGCGTATTCATTTAATGATTAAATTTGTTAACAATTAATTTACATTACAATAACAATAATTAAACATATATAAAATGACAGAAGATAATAAAGCAATTGCTGCGTCTGAAGCTTCAGAAAAACAAGAAATTGTAACTCCTTTAAATGAACCGGTTAAAAAAGCTCCTGTAAAAAGAACAACTGCTCCAAAAGCGCCTGTTAAAAAAGTAGTAGAGAAAGTTGAAAAACCAATTGTTGCTGTTAAAGAGCCTCAAGTTAAGTCGGTTAATCCAATAACTCCCGAAGTAAAAAAAGCTCCTGTGGCAAAACCAACAGTTGAAGAACCAATTGTTGATATTGTTTCTCCTAAAGCGGAAAAAGAGAAAAAAGAGAAAAGTAAAAAACTTAAAAATAAATCTAAAAAAGACAAGATGAGTAAGAAAGACGAAGAAAAAGCAAAAGATAAAAAAGCAAAAGATAAAAAAGCAAAAAAGAAAGCAAAATTAAAAGCTAAGAAAAAAGCTAAGAAGAAAAAAGCTATTCAAAAAGCGAAAAAACAAAAGGCAAAAGACAAAAAGAAAAAGTCAAAAGCTAAAAAGAAAAATAAAAAATAATACAAAAATCCCGAGTGTGAGCTCGGGATTTTTTTGTTTATATTTTAAAAATGGCGAGTAGCCATAAACAGCTTTTTTAGGGTTTAATTTTAACGTTTTGCAGCTACAAGAAGTTGGCGATTTCGGAGACGAAAACTGTCTGCCACCACTAAACTTGATACGGAGCACAATGCTTAATTTGGCCACTGAACCGCCAATTTCTTGTAGGTGCTGTTAGCGGTTCGTTGTTTTTTCACTTTTTTTTATGTCAATATATTCATTATACAATAATGAAAATAGATTTAAATCTTCGTATTTGTCAGCTACAAAATAATGCTGCCTTAATAACCCGTCTTTAGTAAACTGATGATTTTCAATAATTCTCAAAGAAGCAATATTGTTGCTTCCAACATGTGCTTCAATTCTGTGTAAATTTAATTTATTAAAGCCATAATCAATAACTGCACTGACAGCTTCGGTCATTAGTCCTTTTCGTTTAAAATTTTCGTCAGATATGATATAACCTATTTCTGCTCGATGATGTTCTTTATTCCAATTATGAAGTGCGCTCCCTCCGATAATAGTATTTGTTACTTTTTCTGTCAGTAAAAAAAGTATGAAATCCCTATTATAAGATGAGTATCCATTTTTGTACTTGTATTCTTCCTTCTGATAATCTTCTTCAGTCTGGTGTCCTAAAATTTTCTTTATTTCGTCCTTGCTAAAATTTTCAAAAATAAAATTCATATCCTGCGATGAATAACCAGTCAGCTTTAGTCTTTGGGTTTCAATTATTATTGGTTTCAAATTCATTTTATATCTCCGTTTATTATTTTCTTGCTCGTCTTATACAATGACCGCTAACTTGTATATATGCGCTACAAAGTAGCGCCAATCTACCCATTTTTGGGTGTATATGCGCTATAAACTAGTGCTTTTCAAAAATAATAAAAATTTCCTACAAATTATCAAACACAACATTAGTTTAAATATCATTTTATAAACAAAAAAATCCCGAGCCTAAACTCGGGATTGCTTGTTTTTAATGTTCTTTTATTTTTTCTACCGTTGTATCTAAAACACGTTGCATTTTTTCTAATGCTTCAAAAAAGGCTTTTTCTGGGCTATCGGCATTAGCGGTAACGGCTATCGGTTGTTTTTTTTCTACTTTGGCTTCAATGACACATTTTTTGTCGTTTGGAGTAGATTTATTTCCGTTTTCATCGGTAATATGAACTTCAACTCGGGTTACAATTTCGTCAAATCGTGCTAATTCATTTTTAATTTCGGTTGTAAAATATTCTGCAAAACGGCTTCCGCCTTCAATGTTTTTGTCGGTGTGAATTTGAACTAACATAGCGTTAAGGGATTAAATTATTAATACCTAAACTTACGAATATTCTTTCAGTCTTACAAATTCAATAGCGTTAAAAAAGTCCTAATTCTAATCTTCCACAAATTCTAAAATATCGCCTGGCTGACAATCTAAGACTTTACAAATGGCCTCAAGTGTACTAAAACGTACTGCTTTTGCCTTTCCTGTTTTTAAAATGGACAAATTGGCTAAGGTAATGTCTACTTTTTCCGAAAGTTCGTTGAGCGACATTTTGCGTTTTGCCATCATCACATCTAAGTTTACTACAATTGCCATACGTTATACGGTTAAGTCGTTTTCGTTTTGAATATCGATTCCTTTTTTAAAGATAATCGCGATAATATAGATAACACCTCCCATTAAAATAAAAGCGCCGCTGTCTGCCCAAAATTGGTTTAAGTTATCGGGAACAAAACCATGATGCATTAAACTTTTAACTATTTGTCTCGCAATGTGACTTAATATTCCAATCGATAGGGTGAAATAACTAATAAGTAAAATTTGTTTTGCCACAAAAGTGTTGAACGGTTTTGATAAATCCATTTTGTGCATTAGATGAATTACAGCATAAAATAGAAACGCTTTTAAAATAGAAATGATAAGTATAAAGCTATAAACACCATAAAAAGTTAATTTACTGTCGTTATACATAGCCATTAAGTCTAACTTTTGATACAGATTTTGAATAATTTCAGGATTATAAAGGCTGAAAAAGAAATTAACGATTATGGCTCCAGCTTCAATGGATAAGCCAACAAAAATAAGCCAAGCTATAACATATAAGCCCCAAAATACGAAGTTGTTTGTTTTTGACATAACTACAAAGTTTAAAATTACTTTGCAAATGTCAATAAAAATTTATTGAAAAACAATAAAAATTTAGTTATTTTAGATAAATTATTTTAAAATAGTTGTGTTTGCTGGGTTTTGGGAATAAAAAAACTCCTGAGATTAATCAGGAGTTTTTATTACTTAATCACCAAATCATATTTTTTCAAAAGTCCAGCTAAATTGTCTGAAGAAAAAATAGCACGTTTTAGTTTGTTTTTTTCAGGGTCAATGATGAAATCATAACTTGTTGAAAAATCGGTTTTGTGAGCCGTTGTTCCAATAAAAACAGCATGTCTCAAATTGCAATTGTCAAACATCGCTTCTGATAAATCACTTTCCATAAAATCTACGGCAATCATACTGCAATTGATGAATTGCATTTTTTTGAGTTTTAAACTGTAAAACTGAGCATAATCGAGTAAGCTGTCTTTAAAATGAAACTCGTATAAAATTTGATCCGTCATAGCAAAATTCACCGAAGTAAAATCGCATTTCGTAAACCAAACATCACGCAACGACACATGGTTAATCTTCGTACCTCTAAAATTACAATCGATAAAGTTGCAGTCAATAAACGTAACCGCAATAAACGAACACGCTCTAAAATCGCAATTCGTAAACGTGCAATTCTCGTATTCTTTGTATTTTACATCGCTTTCAGCATAAGTAATATCAGAGAAATTCTGGTCGATAATATAATCTGCGTGCATGGTTTTATTTTAGAAATGTAAAACTACTTCAATTTTTTATCGAATCAAAAAGAAACTTATGTGTTTAAAATAAACTATATTCGTGAAAATTTTGGGGATGTAGCTCAGTTGGCTAGAGTGCTTGACTGGCAGTCAAGAGGTCGTGGGTTCGAGCCCCATCTTCTCCACTTTTAAAAAACCTTAATAGTTGATATTCAGTTTATTAAGGTTTTTTTATTTTTGATTTAGACCACATTTAGACCACAATCAATTTAAAATTTATTTACAATTTTATAAAGCCCTTTTTTCTTTGATTTAGCGCGTAAACTTAATTTTTGATACTTAGGCAGCATTTCACAAAAAACATCGTTATATGGCTTTGCATAGCCTTCTTTTATCATAATTTCGTTTAATACTCTACCATCGTTTAAAATAAGATAGCCTAAATGTCTTCCATATTTATCAACTAAATTATTTTGTTCCTGTACTAATGTGCAATAATCACCCAAATTAACTTGATCTTTTAAAAAGTTAAATGATAAATAACCTAACTTGATTAATAGTGCAGCTGGAACTTGCAACTCTTTTTCATCTTGTTTTATTTTATTACAATAATTTATTTCGGGTGCATCGATACCCAAAAATCTAACTTCAAATTCCTTTTTTGAAATAATATCTTCTAAAATAATTCCATCACCATCAACAAACTTTACAATTTTCAGAAGGTTTTTTTTAATCGTTGTTTCTTTTGCGTTAAAATGCATTATTTTACTTTATTTAATACGTTGTAAATCAGTGTTTTATGTTGTAAATTTAAATGAAATTTTTCAAATAAAACAATTAAATTTTTAAAGATTATGGCACAACAAAAAGGTCATGTTAAGTATGTCGGAACACTTGGGGAAGTTAGACACTTCAAAATTAAAGGTAACACTGGTTACTATGCAGGATTAAAAGGAGGACCAACAGGAGAGCAAGTAAAAACCGCTCCGGGTTTTGTTCGTACTCGTGAAAACATGTCTGAGTTTGCAGCATGTGCAATGGCAGGGAAATCTGTTAGAATTGCTTTATCAGCTCTAATGAAACAAATGACTGATAGCCAATTTACAGGTAGATTAACTGCTATTATGAAAAAAATAAATATTGAAGATGGTTCAGAAGCCAGAGGACAAAGAGCTGTCTTGGTTTCACAACAACCTCAATATTTAAGAGGATTGGATTTTAATAAGAACATTTCTTTTAATGGTATTCTTAGTGCTCCATTTACATTAACTGCAACAGTTGATAGAAACGAAAGTACTTTATCATTACCAGCTTTTAATCCAATGAGTTTTTTAAATGTTCCATCAGGAGCGACACATTTTAGAATTATCAATGCCTTAGCTGCTGTATCGGATTTTGTTTATAATCCTGCTACAAGTGCTTATGAGCCTGCCGAACCAACATTAAACGAGTTATCAGACATTGCTTATTCTGCTTATACTCCTGTTAATGCTGTGACTTCATTAATTGATATTACAGCAACTTTGCCAGGTTCTCCAACCTTAACAACTAATATTGCTGTTTTAGGTTGTGTTGGTATTGAGTTTTATCAAGAAGTTGGAGGAAATTACTACTTATTCAATGCAGGTAACGCAATGAAAGTTCAAGAAGTATTCTAAAAAGACCATCAGTTTGCAAGTTTGCAAAGTCTGCAATGTTGCAAAGTAAACCCTTTCGAAAGAGAGGGTTTTTTATTTTGCACTAATTTATCTATAATCTGCACTCATATAGGAGTTATGGTGCATTTAAGTACGGAATATCTACGAATTAAGAAAAAGAAGAACAAACGATTTTTTATCCATTGTCCAATCACAAGGAAGCCCGTAACTTTCCATTCAAAATAGAATTAACCGACTGGTTGGAATTGACGCTGTTTTTTTTGAAAGAATGCCTACCGAAAAACGTTAATCGGAGCGGGAGATATCTGGCATTATTTTAAAAAAAATTGCACCCTAAGGGGTTAGGGGAAATGGGAGATTTCCCCTACTGAACTCTACCTAGTGCGCTGGCAGAAGCGGAACAAGGGTATAGTTTTTTATTTGCTTTACGGGTTTTTCTGATTGTTTTTATTGACGGCTTGATGCTAGATTGGTCTTTTTAAAATCGGGTTTGTTTGTTTATTGAATTGTTCTACGACATTGTATAGCATCAAGACGACTTAAAAACAATTTACTACCAATGTTCTGGCAAATATAAAAATATACTCTTGTGGGCAAATTTGATTTTTGAGGATGCCTGACTTGTCTTTTGAAATGGTTATTTTCTTTATACTACAAATGTTTATTTGTTATGTTATGGCATCTTCAAAAAACAATGAAAATACTTTACCTATTTCGGGTGGGAGCTTTGGGGAGCGGATATTTTACATAATAACTGTTATAACTGCCGTTGGCGTAGCATTGGGAGATGGAAGGCATTATAACACTTATTATGTAAACATAGCTTGGGGTGGTTTAGCTTTGGGAAAAACAGCTCTTGTTTTTTGGTAGGGTGTAAGTGGATAAAAAAAGGCGGACTGTGCGCGTGGGGTTGGGAAAACAGGGAGCCTTTTTTTATTGACTTACTGAGGGGAAAACAAGTGCTGTTAAAGGGAGGGAAAACCACTTGTGCGGTGGGAAGCGTTGGACTGGGTGGGCGCAAATACGTCAGCGATAGCGTACCTATTTTTAAAAAGATAACAAGAATGCCTATAGTTTGCTGTCTAGCCCTGATAGGAGCGATACCGTGTAAAAGCGGATAGCAGGAATATGGAAACCAAGAAAGCCTAAGCCATTCGCTGCTAATTTAATATTACTTTGTATGATTTGGTTTTATTGTCTACTTGTAGATTAATAAAGTAAATACCTTTTGTATTACCTGATAAATTGATTGTATTTGTAGCAGTATTTGTGTCTATCAATTGACCTAATGTGTTATAAACGCTATATTTATATTGTTTGTTCTCGTTGTTTTTGATATAAATTATATCATTTGTAATTGTTGGATATAATAAGTTATTTGATAATGTAAATTCGTCTGATGATAAAACACCCCACGTATCTGTTGCATGTGGACCATTCCAGATTATTGTAGCTAAATAAGGATTATCGATAAATGGATTTCTGTTACCTTGTATTGTGTTTAGGATATTGTTTCTATTCATTTCGTATTGTGAGACTGGGTCTTGTGCATTCCAATCTAAGAATACATTTGGCATATCACCATAGTTTGAATATGAAGTACTACCAACTCCAACATTGTTAGGCAAACATTGTGATGGGTATCGAACATACATATACATTATCATTCGAGCTACATCTCCTTTCCATTCGTTCCCAGGATACCAATTACCTGCAAGAGTAATGTATGACATATTAATACCGCTACCTTCTTCAAATTTTCTATTACTTCTAGAATTATTTCTATCACTATCTATTGAACGTAAATGATGCGCATCAGCCCCTGCAAATTCAAAACCTAAATTAGGTGTTCCTAATGAACGAGGATATACGTGTTCTCTTACCCAAAGTCCACTACATGATGAAGTATGACATGAAGCGGTTTGACTTCTTGAATAATCATTTGTAATATCGGCATCTGTATCGTCCCAACCATATACTAATAGAACATTGTTTGTATTTACTGGATTTAAGTCTGTTTGATATAATGCATCCCAAGTGTCTGTTACACCTGTTGCGGTATATGGTAAGTTAGTAGTATGAGTATTTGTAATTAGAGTGGTTAATTGGTTTTTTAAATTATCTCCTGTTTGGCTAAAATCAATTGAAGAGTAATATGCTGGAATTTGAGCATAGAACAATGATGGTATTAATAGAAAGAGTAGTTTTTTTATCATGGCTTTAAAATATTATCTTATCAAATTTACTATAAAAAAAAGATATTAAATAATTTTATTTAGTTTTGGTATGTCAATAATACTAAACTATTTAATCGATTACTATGGACTCAATAAATGAAAATGAAGAAATTGAATATTCTTTGACTCTAGAAATAAACGATTATAAAGTACCAAATGACTTAAAAGACGAAGTATTATTTTTGACTGTAAAACAAGATTTATTGGATCTGCTTACTGATTCAAATACCAACATTACCTACTTTGGTTATGCGCCTGATAACACAGCAGATAATCAAGATGATTTATTATTAGATGGATTTTTTTTTAGAATAATAGCCTATAACAAAGATTTGTGTTTGACCTTAGATAGTACTAAAGAAGATATACTTTTAGCGTATTCTAATCTTATTACTAATAAATCACCTTATTGGACTACAATTATTACTGAAAAGGGTTTTATAAAAGAAGAAATTACCATAGAGTTATTATATCAGTAGGAAAAGCTTTTGCTACTAAATTTACTTCATAAGGAAAGGCAAATTTATTAATTGGTTCGTGTTGTAACCATTTTGATTCGTCTTCTGGTTTTAGAATAATTGGCATTCTTTTTTTTGTATTGTGAATTTCTGCCATTAATTCATTTGCTTGTGTTGTTACAATCGTATAAGTATCTTTTATTTCTCCTGTAATTGTATTAACCCATTGAGAATATAGCCCTGCAAACGCAAATAAATCTTCGTTTCCAATACCTATTTCGTATTTGATTTTATTTTTTCCTTTGCTGTCTAGCCATTGCCATTCGTAAAAACCATTAGCAATAACTAAGCATCTTTTATTAATTGAGTTTCTAAATGATGGTTTGTCATCTATTGTTTCAATTCTTGCATTTAAAGTGAGTTTTTTAATGTCTTCATCTTTAGACCATGAAGGTATTAATCCCCAATTAAAATGTTTAATTGTACTTGGGTTTTCATCTATGATAATTGGATTTAAGCCAAAATCAAAACCGTTGACATTATTTGAAGTTTTGAAAAGTTCTTTATTTTCTATTGAAGCTTTAAATCTGTTTTCAACTTCTTGAGCTGTTTTTGTTTGTTTTGAATGGAAGCACATGTTTTTATTTTTTATGCTTTAAAAGGTATGTTGAACGTTTCCACGCTTTGTTATGTTGCGAACTACGGAACCGATTATTTTCTATCAAAGATAAAATTTCTTGCGAAAAGTAAACGTGAATTTACTACAAAATTCGCAATCTTTCCAAACGCTTGTTGTGCGACGTATATTTTGGCACGATTTTTTATCTTTATATAAAAAATAAATTGTATTTTTGCAAACAGATAGTTTACCTATGAAAGAAAAAGATATAAAAGAGATTAGCTTTGTTTATGATGACAAAGTAGAGAATATCTTTACTGATTTAGTTCAGTTGAATGTTAATCACGAAACTGTGAAAATTAAATTAGCAGTTAAGGATACTCATGAAGCTACCGCCCAAGTGTCCCATGTAATGATTATGACAATGCCTCATTTTTTAAGATTCGCTAAAATTTGTCATGATGCATCGGAAAAACTTATTTCAGATTTAAATTCTTTAAAAGATTAATTATGTTTTTTATAGCTACGACACAGATTGATAGTTCACAATGTGAATATGATGTAGTATCAACTATTGATACTGAAACATCTCCTCGTTTCAATAAAAATATTTTGAATCAAAATTTTAATGATGTTATGGTTGTATATAAAACCGAAAATGTTGATTTTAATCTTAATGAAGATGAATTGACAAAAACTTTGTATTTTATTTCTACAGATTCATTCGATGAAATATGGAGTAAAGAAGAAGATAATTACTGGGAAAATTACATGTAATAATGAAGTTTAAACAAGGAGATATTGTCATAGTAAATTTTCCATTTACTGATTTAAGTAATTTTAAACCAAGACCTGCAATTATTGTTTCTAATCCTTTAATAAATGTTTCTGGTGATTATATAATTGTGATGATAACTACTCAAGAAATTCGTGGAGGTTTTTGTGTTGAAATTTCAAATTCTGATGTTACAGTTCCATTTAAACCTCCACATGATACTATGTATGTTTATTGTAAAAAAATTGCAACTTTGAGTGAGAGTATTGTAAAGAAAAAAATAACAGAGATAAAAAATAAAGAAAAGTTAGAAGAAATCATTTCAAAAATAAAAAACGGTTTAGATGTAGTCTAAACCGTTTTTTATTATATGTTGCACAACTAGTAAATATCATAAAATATATACAACTTTTTTATATTTTAATTGTAATAATTTCATCAATTCTTGTTGTGTAGGACTTTGATAACTTTTCTTGTTTCATTTTCCATTGTCTGCCAAGTGATTGATTAGCGAACTTGATTTTGTTTTTGCCGTAGCTTTTATTTAGTTTATCAACTACCGACATTAAAGGTTGGTGTTTAGGGTTTGAAGTATTGAATAGTGATAATTGTGTTTGATTGTTTGGTGTTAAACCCATTACTATGACACCTGCTTTTTTATAATTATAGCCTTCTTTAAATATTGCTTTTAATCCTATTTGTGCATAATGATTTAACTCTATTGTTGAGTTGGTTGGGAAATCTGTATTTATCACTATGTTTCTTGAATATTGTGGTTGGTCTTTTCTATGATAATTAGTAAGAACAAAAACCATAATCATGTTGCAATGGCTGTTTTGTCTTCTTAATTTTTCTGAACAAGATGCTGTAAATGTTGATACTCTTTCTGATATATCTTCAAATTTAGTTAAAGACTTTTCAAATGATCTAGTAGTAGCAATCATCTTTTTACTTTTTGGAGTTTCTAAATCCAATGTTGGCTTTCCTTCTAATTCGTGTTTTAATCTCAACCCTACAACTGCCATTTCTTTTTTTACCCAATCATCGTGTAATTGTGTGAATTGATAAGCATTAAAAACATTTACTGCTTGTAATCGTTTTGTGTGTTTTCTTCCAATACCCCAAACATCTTCAATTTTAGTCCATTTAAGGGCTTTAATTCTCTTTTCTTCACTATCTATTACATAGACGCTTTTTGTTCGTTCTGGGAACTTTTTTGCTATCTTATTGGCTACTTTGGCTAATGCTTTAGTTGGTGCAAAACCTACACTTATTGGAATGCCTGTGCTTTTAGTAACCGTCTTTTGTATATTAAATCCATAATCTTGAAGATTGTATAATTCAAAACCTTCAAACTTTAAAAATGCTTCGTCAATACTATATACTTCTATTTCTGGAGTGTATGTTGCAAGTATGTTCATTACTCTACTACTCATATCACCATACAACGCATAATTTGAAGAATAGACAAATACATTATTTTCTTCAAAAAGTTTTTTAAATTCAAATGCAGGAGCACCCATAGGTATTCCTAATGCTTTAGCTTCATTAGAGCGTGCAATTACACAACCATCATTATTGGAAAGTATTACTACTGGTTTTCCAATTAAATGCGGTTCAAACACTCTTTGACAAGAGGCGTAAAAGTTATTGCAATCTACTAAGGCAAACATTCTTTTTAAGTGATTAGTAATTAGTGAATAGTGATTAGTTTCTTGAAATTATTTCTAAGTATTCTTCAATTAATTTAAAGTTAGTAATATCGGAACTTTCTATTTTGAGAGTTTTTCTATCTCCGTTACTAATATCCCAAAGTATAAGATAACTATCTCGACCATCCCAAAACATTTCTAATTCTATCGTTTTAATGTACCACGACTTATAAGCTTCAAATGTGTAATTTGAATCCTTTACATCTTTAATTAAAAAGAGAAAAATATCATAAACAAGCTTTGAAAATGAGTTGTAATTTGCTGATTCAATTTGAATTATTTGTTCAATAAATTTATAATCATCGTTATTAGCTGTGTTTGATTTTATTTTTTCTAAATGATTGATAATTAAATTAAATCTATCCATAACTAATCAAAATGTTTTAATGCTATGGATTACGATTCCCCAAATCATTAGTTCGTTTTCTTCTGTAACCTTAATAGGTTTATATTCTTCGTTTTCAGCTATTAGCCAAACAATATCTTTTTCAATTTTAATTCTTTTTACAGTAAATTCTCCATCGATTTGACATATTGCAATTTTACCATCTTGCGGTGCTAAACTTTTATCAATCACCAATAAATCGCCATCAAAAATACCTGCGTTTTTCATAGAATGACCTTTTACTTTAGCAAAGAAAGTACTGTCTTTATGTTTTATGAGATGCTTATTTAAATCGATAGTTAACTCAATAAAATCATCAGCAGGAGAAGGAAAACCTGCACTAATGCCTACATCAACAAAAGGTAAGTCTAACTCTGTTGAATAGTCTGGTGCGTAAAATTCAAATATTTTTGTAGTATGTAAACTTCTTAACTTCATCATAAGACAAAATTAAGTAAGTATTGTAATAGAAAATAGGATTACTGAAAAAATAGTTATTAACGAAATGAAGCAAACAAAGAATTGATGCTAGGAATACTTGGACTAGGAGCGATTTTTGTGCAGATGAATGAGGTAATAAATATGAATATTATATAGATTTCATTGATTTTATCAAAAATGATAATTGTTGTTCGTTACTTGAAAAAATTTCATTCATATTTTGATGGTCAATTTGTGATGATTGTAATTGCTCAACAACCACTATACCTAAAGGAGGTCTAGAATCTTCATTATCTAATCGATATATAAAAAATGAACAGCTTTTCATTTTAATATTTTTTAATGTTGAGTCTGAAATATTGCATAATTCCTTAATAGCATTTTTATAATCTTTACCATTTTTTGTCCATTGTGGGATGTTATAAATTTCATAGATTTCATTTGCCCAGCCTAATGCAATAAAACCTTCATTTGAAGGATAACTATCACGCCCTTTTTTATTGTATAATGGATTATTAGAATATCTGCCTAATAGTTTAAAAACATCGCCATCATACTTATATACACTAACTCTACCACAGCCATTTGATAAATCAAAAAAACTTTTAAATATTATTCTTAAGTTGTCAGAACATAATTTATAATATTCTTTTTTAATTACTTCTAGTTTTTTATTTGTTATTTCTAGTTCTGAAACTAGTTCTTCATTTGTAATAAATTTTGATTTTATTTTAAAATTAAGATATACAGCTAAAAGAGCTAATGCTATACCAAAAAAAACTAACAAAGAATTTATATCACGCCAAGAATAATCTAAAATGATTAAATTGAAGGAATCACTTTTTATATCTGCAAGTAAATAAAAATAAGCAGATGAAACACCTAGGACCTCAGGTATATTTTTTTCAAATATTTCTTTAGTTTTTGGTAATATGAATAAAATTAAAATTGCAAATACAAAGCCTATAAAATAAAAAACATCACTACTCATCTAAAATATTATAATAATTTAACAACCAATTTTTCAATAACTTTTTTTACCTATTAATTATAATCCTATTTACAATATCATATTTATAATTCACAATTTCACCGCTTATAATTAATTGAATTGATTGTTCTATAACTTCTAATGGAGCTATAAACCATTCTCTAGGTGTGTGACGAATTTTATTTTCATCAAATATATCAATGTTTAAACAAGAGCTGCCAAAAAAGTTATGAAGTAGTTGTTCTAATTTTTGTGGGTTCATATTGTAGCATTTCCAAGCACTTTCTATTTTGACTTTAGCCATTAAATAAGTTGGTTCTTTTTCTGCATTTTTTATTCTTTCTAATACATCAACCTTTGAATATCCTATTTTAAAAAGGTTTTCTATTGATGCTATTTTTTCATCTTTACTCTTCGAACTTAATACATAAATAAATCCTGCTTCTTCATCTTCCTCAGTTATATTGCTAAACTTCTCAATAAAGCTTTCGTTTACTTTATCTATGTTTTCAGATACTACTTGACCATTTGCATACAATATCTTTTCTACCGACCTTTTGAGCATATTTGATACTGTACCATTTTCGAAAATACATCTTGTTCTTCCATCTTCTCGAACTCTTGTGCCATCTTCTCTATAATGTTCTTTCTTACTGATTTGAATTTCTTCTAATAAGAATAAAACTCCGTTATGAACATAATATGCACCCTCACGTAAGTTACCCATTTTGAAATCAACTAATTTTCTTTTGCCATTAGCTAAATCCTTTTGAATTTCCTTGAATAAATGTTCGTATTTATCAAAGTCTTTCATTGGTTTTCTTCTTGCTACAAAGTCTGTTGCAACTCTTTCGTCAGGTTTAGGTGTATGTTTGAAATCAAATAAATCTGTATCGTCGTCAAACAAATCAAAGGCATCATCATTTAGAATATCATCAATTGAGTTTATCTCTTTTATTTCAAAATCAAGCAGGTTATTAGTGTCTATATCCTTTAATTGTTCTTTCTTCTCTGGGTTTTCTCTAATTCCTTTTAATCTAGTGTATAATTGATATTCTGATACGCTTGAAATGTTTGGTTGTGGTTCTCTTTTGTTTTTTTCTACAAAATTATTGATTTCATGAAAAGAATTTAATAACCTTTCATCTGTAGTTTTTGCTCCAGAAGATTTTGGTTTGACATTTAGAATATCAAACGGGTCATTATTAAAAATATCGTCAAGTACTGAATTTTTATCCATTTGCTAAACGTTTTCTTTTTTCCTCTTTTAAATAAATAATACATTCTGCCATTCTTCTTTCTAATGGATCATTAGCATTAAGACTTGGTTCTTTATCATGTAATTTTTTAAATTCAACAATTTTGGGCCATAATATTTTGGCTTCTTCAAAATCCATTTTGATACGAGTTGCTTCAATTGTATCTTGGATAACTTTCAACACTTTTGTAGTAACTGATTTTGATAATATTTCATAAGCTTTTTGGAATGGATTAACCGCATCAATTAAGTCAATATGAATATCATCTATATTAATGAATTTATCTGCTAAACGAATAAATCTTTGGTCGCCAACTTCTTTAATTTCTCCACTTTTAACTACACTATCAACAACTACATATTGTCTGATTTCTTCAACTTCATCTTCAGTTAATTCAGGATATTTTATTTTAATGATTTTTGGGATTAATACTCTGTTGATTACTTCTGCATCAATTGTACCTGACATAGTTTTTAACATGTTATCATCTTGCAGTATAGTAGCTTTTAAGTCATTCAAATCAGCTTCGATAATATCTTTAACTCTTTTTGAACTTGGCTCTTTAAAACCTCTTACTTTGATTGTTCCCGGCTCTGCATCATCATCATTGTCAAGCTTTGTTTTAAATTTGAAATTAGGTGCTAACACTTGCTCCATTAATAATGATGCTGTAATTGCTTTTAGCATATCATTAGTGGCTTTCTTAACATCGTCTTGGATTGCTTCGGGTTGTGCTATTAAATTTGTAAATTGAGCATGCGTTTTATTATTACTATCTCTAGTACATCTACCTATAATTTGAATAATTTCGGTTAATGAACCTCTATAACCAACTGTTAAGGCATGTTCACAATAAGGCCAATCAAAGCCCTCTTTTGCCATACCTAATGCTATAATCAAATCCATATCATCAACAGAAGAAATGTTTCGTAAATAGTTAACTATTTTATCTCGTTCTCTTGGTGTATCTTCAACTAAATCAGCAATTTTAATAATCTTTTTATCTGTATGTCTTTCAACATAAATAACTCCTGTTTCACTATCTTGTCTTAAAACACGACCTATTGCATCAATAATAAAATCTACTTCATTATGCTTATCTTTTGTACTTTCTCCTGAGTTTACATTTGGAATATGAACAATGGTTTTTAAATCAGTATCTAACACATCAAGGATTGCTTCTGTATATTTTCCTGTGTAAAAATGATACCCAATACCCAATGATTTTAAGTAGTTATAACCGTTTAATTGTTCGTAATAGTTATATGTTACTTTAGTGAACTTTGCTTCGTTCTCTGGTGTTAAAATAGGCACACTATCACCTCTGAAATATGAACCTGTCATAGCTATAATATGAGCTGTTGACTTATTCATTATAACTTTTAATAGTTCGCCTAATCTGTTGTTTACATCGGCAGAAACGTGGTGAAATTCATCAATAGCTAATAAAGTATCATTTAATTTAGTTTCGTCTAATGTATCACAAGCAAAGCGTAATGTAGCATGTGTACAAATCAAAATCTTTTCATCGCTATCCATAAAATTATGAAAGGCTTGTACTTTGCTACTGCTACCATCATCGCCAGGAGTACAAAGATTATAATTGTCGTTTGGTTCCCAATTTGCAAAGAAACCATCTTTCATTAAATCTGTTTGAGAAAATGAACTACCAATTGAGCGTTCCGGTACCGCTACTATGACTTTTTTAATGCCTTGATTTATCATTTTATCTAAAGCTAAAAACATTAATGCACGAGATTTACCCGATGCTGGAGGTGCTTTTAATAATAAATATTTTGCATCACGAGCTTCAAAGGCACGAGATTGCATTTCACGCATACCCATTGTATTGGTGCTTGTGCTTTTTCCTGTTTGGTGGTATGATACGTTTACTAAATTTGGCATGTTTTATTTTTTTAATATTTTATCTAATAAATAAATAAACCCTTGATATTGCTGTGATTACGGTTTTTATTTACGATTTTATTTTTTATTTATTTTTTTTTGGAATTTGATATGTTCTATTCTTTTTTCCACCTTCAATTTCAATCTCACCATCATCAACCATTTTATAAACAGTCCTTTGAATATCTTGTTTAGGTACATCGGGCATTCTATTCTGAATATCAGACATTTTACGATTTCCATTATGTTTCAAATCTTCTATTATTAATGCTGCTAAAACATAAGGTTCTATAGTTTTTAGTGAAGGTTTAATATCAAGTTTAGCTTGAGCAAATAAATCAGGATTTAATAAATATTCTGTACCCTTTTTTGCTCCTCTTGTTATTAATATGTTTTTATCTAATAATGTACCAATCCAAGATTTCATTTTATCTTCTTGTGTCATTTGCAATTTCAAAGCTAATTGCGTTGACAATATTTTCTTTTCAGTTGCAACAATTCCTAAAGCAATATATTCTTTTTGTGTTAACTGAAAATGCTTATCTATATAATCAAGAATAGAAATAACTTCCGTATCAATTGCACCTGAAAAGACTGTTACAGCAACCCTTGTAAATTCATTTTCAATAACAGGAAGTGGCTTTGCATCTCTAACTAATTTCTCATACACTAAATCAAATCCAGAACCTTCTCCCTCCATTAGTTTTAAATCACTTAATGTTTGAATAAGATGTGGGTTTCTTCTATGTCTTTCATGTAAAATATTATCTTTAGTTATACCTAAAGGAAGATTACCCGGGCTTGTTATTACCATTCTATCAGGATAAACTTCGATAAAAATATCACCTGAAATAGTGTATTTTTTATGAGCAATTGCATTTATTAATAATTCTCTAACAACTTCTTTAGGATATTGTCTAACAGTTTTTCTAAACAAACCATCTGGCAACTCACTACTGTACGTTAGTTCTACTGCTTCTTTTTCTAAATCTAATAATAATTCTTTAGGACTATAATTGTGAAAATGCCACTCTTTTTTTCTAATTTTTTCATCACGCTCATTGTAAACAATGTATTGAATTGTAAGTGGATAACTCAACCTTGCACGCTGTGATGGTTTGCCTAACCACAAAACCCCTAAATTTGTTAAATAATTATCAGGGCTTAATAATTGATAAAAACTAAGAATTTCTAAATCATCCTTTAATTTGATGAAGTCAGAAACTTTATCAGACTTTTTAATATCATTAATAAAATTAATAACATCGTTGGCTTCAACATCATTTAATGTTATTTTTTGAGGTGCCACGATTTCCCATTGAAAAGCAGTTTTTTCAGCAGACAAATTAGTTAATTCATCACTACCAACTGGATAACAACTATCTGAAATTCTAATTAATACCTTACCCGATGAAGTTGTAGCTATAACTCTTGTTGATGGTAATATTCTTAATGTAAAATAATCTGAACCATTATCATGTATTTGTATTGAGGGATTAACAATACCAACACCATCCGTAAGGCTTCTTAATTGCTTAACCACATTATTCATGTCGTCAACTTTTATTTTTTGATTTATTGGTGGATGTTTATCATTATCTTCTATACCAATTATTAATTCACCTCCTTGAGCATTTGCAAAGCAAACACAAGTTTCTGCCAAAGATTTTAAATCGGCTTGTTTGCCAACAGCTTTTTTTAAGCTTTTATATTCTTTATTTTTGTCTTCAACATTCATACTTTCTTGCTTTTTTTAGCTTTCTTTTCTTCCTTAAATAACGTGTCTTTTGTTTTTTCCTCTGAAATCATTTGTTCGTATAACTTGAAAAGGTATTCTAATCTTTCTTCGTCTGTTTCAAAAGGTTTACTGCGGTAACAACGTTCTACAGCTAAATCATTTAACCTATGAGCTTCACGCAAGCCTTGTGGCATTTTCTCTGGGTCGTATAATTGTGCTAATGTTTTTTCGGAATGGTTTTCTCGTTCTTCTAATATTCTAAATACACATTGTGTTAATTCTTGTTTTTGAGCTTCTGAAATTTTAGGGAATGGGAAAGTGTTGTAACTTAAAGCTGTTAAATATCTAATATCTCCCCTTAACTTGCCGGATGTTAATTTTACCCATAACATGTGAATTTTTGAGCTAATTACACCAAACACATATGTTTCGCCATCATAAATTGCAGCAGCAGAACTTAAAATAATCGTATCAGCTGGTAATAAACCCATTGGTATATATTCTCTTCTACTTGATGAAACAATCGGTATAATAATAATAGAACTTATACCTTGATGACGATATCTAAATTGGTGAGGTCTACTAGCCAAACCTCTAGCAACATCACCACCTTCTAATCTCTGCTTATAGTTGTTATCTATTCTAGTTTTTATTATATCTATATTTTTGGCAAATTCTAAATCATCATCATCAATCCACAAAGAATATCTTTCAATATTATTAATATATTCATTTGCTCCAAATGTTTTTCTAATTAACTTTTTTGAACTAGGATTAAGGTTTATTAATTCATTTTTTTCTTCAGGAGTTAACATTAAATTGCCACCATCATAAGGACTATTTCCAGTTATCATTATTGGTAATGATGAAAATGGATTTTGTTTTTTTGTAACATATATATCGTTTGCTATCGACAAATAACCATTTATTTTAGGTACTTCAAGTTTACGATTTTGATCAAAAAGATATTTCTTTGTATTGGCATTTTTATATTGTACACCAATAATAGAACACGTAACACCTGCTTTGTCTTTTGCATTGTTTGTCCAATTAAATGGTTTGTACGCAAAAAATATTTCATTTTCCAAATCAGATATAATAGGCCAAAGTTGTTCAACCTGAGCTCCTTCACAAATTGAACTTGTAGTTACTAAAGCATATTTTGATTTTTTATCAATATATTTTGAAGCTAATAAAAACCAACAAGCAATATAGTCTAGTTCTTTATAGTTTTTGAAACCTTTAAAAACCAAATCCATATCATCTTTTTGTTCCTTGGATTGCCCTTTACCCCCCAAATACGGTGGATTACCTAAAATATAGATTTCATCATTTTCCTTTTTAGGACATACTTTTTCCCAATCTACTCTAGTAGCGTTACCATGAACGATATTACCACCTGCTTGTAATGGTAATGTTGGGGTGCTTTCTCCTAACACTTCTTTAAACTTTTGGTTCATTTGGTGTTGAGCTAACCACAAAGATAGAATTGCTATCTCGTGAGCAAAATCGTCTAACTCTATACCAAAGAATTGTGCTAACTCAATGCGTGAAAATAATGTTGGTTGGTATTGTGCTGCTAATGTTAATTGTGCTTTTGGAATTAGTTCTAATTGATAAGGCTCAAAGCCTGTTGCAGCTTTTTGTAATTCTTGTAATTGAACAAGTATTTTAATTTCTAGAAAACGTAGTTCTTTGTAAGCTATAATTAGGAAGTTACCACTACCACACGCAGGATCAAATATTTTGATTTTACCTAAACGTTCTAATAATTTATTTAGTCTTTTTGGTTCGTATTTACCTTTTTCAAACTCTTCATTTAATTCATTTAAAAACAAAGGTTCAATTACTTTCATAATGTTAGGTACACTGGTATAGTGCATTCCTAAACCACCACGATGCTCAGGTGTAATAACAGCCTGAATCATTGAACCGAAAATATCGGGATTAATAGCTGACCAATCTAACTCTCCTGCATCAATAATAGCCTGACGAGAACGACGTGTGAAAGTTGGTGTTTTGTGTTTGTGTTGAAATAAACCACCATTTACATAAGGAAATTCATTTAGATAAGCAGGAAGGTCTTTTCTATTTCTATCATGTGTATTAAGAACATCGAATAGTTTATCAAGATAATTGCTTAAATCACTGCCATCAGTTTGCGTATGTGAACTGATTGCATTTGTGAATTGACCTTTCTTGAAAATATTGGTATCTTCTGCAAAAAAGCAAAATAACAACCTAGATAAGAAAACATTTAAACCGTGAATGAACTCATCTGAATTATCTGGATTGTCTTTTTTAATCTCATCAAAAAGCTTTGCCATTTTTTCGGCTGCTTTTACATCGGCAGGGTTTTCATTTTTATGGGTTGCTTTTTCCATTCCAGCCCACGGCAAAAAGAAATCGAAATGATTTGGTAAAACTTCAAGTTCAATATCAAGTGTATCACTTGTTTTTGTATCAACCGCCAACAACGTCTTATAATCCGTTACGATTATAAAACGTTGTTCTTGTTTTGCTTCTTCTTTGCATTTGGTTATAGCAACGTGTAAATCTTCATTTTCAATTGGCTTGAATAGCACCTTTTTTTTCCAAGATACTTCGCCTTGAACCTTAGAAAGATTTAAGTTTCCATTTTGAAGTCTTGTTATTGATGCTTTAGGTAACCCATAAGCCAATAACAAATCGAAAATGAACGTGTCTTTGCTAAAATTTTTAATCAGGTTTTGAAGATTGTTTTCAATTTGTGCTATATTCATATTATTGAATTTCTATATAAAAACTCAAAAATAAGACATTATAATTATTGTTTAACTATATAATTAATTTTAGTTGATTTTTCTGTAATTTCCATAGTCTGGTTGTTCTAAATATTTTCCTAAACATGATTTTAGAAAGTTGCCCACTGAACGTTCACCAATATCAAACTTTTTACCGATTTCAATTGCTTCTTTTCTCTGGAATTTATTAGGTAATGCATCAAAGAATTTCTTTTTATTTTCACCTGATTTGAATGGTCCTTGTTCTCCTTGCTTTGGTAGATTAGTAAACATTATAACACTGTGTTGAATGTAGGTTTTAGTTAATGTTAATGCTGTTTCAAAATCAATATCGGAACAATATACTTCTTTGTGATAGTCATTTGTTGTAAACTTTCTTATTGCTGTGAAAATCATACAAAAACGGTATAATATCAATCCTAAACGCTTTACTATACTTAAGGCATCTTCGCTGACAAATGTGTTTATTTGTTCTAAAAACGAACTGAAAATAGGGTTAAATCTATCCCATTGTTCATCAGTTAAATGTAAAATCATCTCGTCTCTTTCATAAAACTCTACCAGCTTTAAAACTAGTTTTGATTGTGTTGTGAAATAGTCAGTTAAATTTACAGGATTTCCTTTTGGTGATGGGTCTAACCATACTGCATCTGTTTTAAAAACATAGAATATAAATCGACTAAATAAACCATCTTCTGCTGATGAAATAACATTAAAAACTTGTTTTGGTGTGCCTGATAATGCTACTGATAGTTGCGGATTGTTTACTTCTATATATTCTCCATCGGTTTTAACGCTTTTTGATACTTTTTCATGATGAAAACATTTTCTCAATAAATCCGAATAAGCACCCCAATCATTTTTAAAAGCTTGTCCCATTGTGTCGGCTTCGGTTTCACAAATAATTCCTTTACCTTCATTCCATTCTAAATGGTTCATCATTTTTGCATTACTTATGCTTGCCGGAATATATACTACTTTGAATTTTGGAGCTTGGGGCATTTCTTGACCTTGTTCTAGTTTACCTTTTGATTTTAGCATTTTATAGGCTGCTAAATTTTCATCATATCGCTTTTTATCCTCAATTGAAGTAGCTAATGTTTTGTCGTGGTATTTGTCCGCTAATGCTTTTGCAAATTTCAATGCTCCTTTTCCTGAAGCGGCTGGAGCTAAAATAAAAGAAAACAAACTAGGATAAACAATACTTCCACTATATAAGCCTGATACATTAGGTAAACAACCTGAAAGAATTGCCAATGCTCCTGTAAGATATACATCTCTTTCTCTTTCTTGTGTAAATACTTTACAGCTTTCAAACAAAATAGGTGGTAGGTTATCGTAAACCGATTGCGGAATTATAGGTGTTCCTTTTAGACAATCTTCATAATCATCAAAATTATTGTCTGCATTTATAACACTATCTGTATTTGAACTTTGCATGTTTGCAAACTTTGCAAACTTTGCAAAGTCTGCACTTTGGTTTTTATATGTACTGTTTACCGTTGCTTTTATCTCTCTTTCTTCTAAATCAAAATTATTAATGCAATAGTTCAATGTATCATCTTCATAAATACCAAACTTGTTTGCATTGCATGAGAATAGGAAAATAAAGTTGTTTCTATTGCCATTGTAATACTGTTCTTTTTGTTCGGTAAACGTTAAGCATTTATCTAATAATTCATCTGTTGTAAGGTCATGTTTTACTTCTTTTTGTGGTTCTGTTTTTAATGGTTTTATTTCTTCCTTTACTTCAAAAATTACTGCATTTTCATTTAAAAATAAATCTGTATCACAAGAAACAAAACACAATCGGGTAATGTCTTTACATTTTGCATCAAAATCATAACCTGATAACTCTTTATAAAAATTTGCGATTTGATTGTAAACTGTTGTGTGTTGCTCTGCATTTGAATTGACTTTAATGAATACTTTTAAACCTTCGTTACTTGGACTTATAAATGATGCGAACGTGTATCTACAGGTATTTACAAGCGTTACAAGATTGTTTATTTCAGTTAATGGTATATCATCAAAATCTAAACATACTACTTGTGAATAGGTTACTATATTTGCTTTTGTTCTGCTTTCTCCAAATGTTCCAGAAGTTGTAAAACCTAATAAATTACTTTTGATTTCTTCCGCTGTTTTTTCATCTCCTTTATGCAAAGCATATCGGATAGAATTAATTTCACTTTGATATTTATTGGATTTGATTTCTTGTAATACTTCTAAAAGATTTCTTTCTCCTAAATTGTATTTAAACTCTTGATAAACACTAACCATCAGTTTGTTGTTTGCTATCTGTTCCATTGTTACTTAGAGTTATAGTTATCATTTAGTAATCTTTGGATATCTGAAAGTCTGTAATAGATTTTATTACCTACTTGAGAAAACTCGATAATTTTCTTGTTTCTCCATTCCTGTGCTGTTCTTTTACTGATGTTCATTAGTTTCATAAATTCGCCGTTATCAAAAAAAACATCTTCGGGATCTAATTTGCCACCCAATTTCATTTGTGCAACTAATAAGGCAACACTTTCGTCTAACCTTTTTAATACTTTTTCGGCATCGTCATAAAAATTATTCATAGCTTACTTTTTTAATAGGGTTAAACATTCCATTATTTCAGACTTTTTGTAGTAACGTCTTGCACCTATGCCATAGGCTTTGACTTTACCATTGTTTGTCCATGCCCATAAAGTGCTGCTATCAATTTTTAGAAATTGGCAGGTTTCTTCTCTGGTCATTAATTCTTCTGAATTGTCTTTTGTTTGAATTTCTTTTTGAAGTTCAAGAATACCGTTTCTAACGGATGTACCTATTAGCTGTTGAAGCTGTTCAACAGTTAGGGTTTGAAGTAAAATTGCATTGTTTTGCATGACTTGTTATATTTAAGATTAACAAGTCAAAGGTTGGTACGAGGTCGTGTTGTGGATTGAATGAAATCGTGTGTTTTATGACACGGTTGTTTTAAACTCTTTTAAATTCTATTATATATGCCTTCTCTTAAATCATTATTACCTAATTGGCTTAATGGTTTAAGTCTATCTAGATGTATTTCAAAAAATGATAAAAAATCAATATATTCTATTTGCTTTAAATCTTTATAAATTAGATTATCTTTTTTCATTCTGTGAAACACAAAACTATAATTAGCTAAGTCTTGGTTGGTTTTTTCAAATTCATTTCGAAGATTTGTAAATTTTAAATAAGCACCAACGCTTGTAAAAATTCTAGGATATGGATTATCATTCTGTTTGCTAAGTTCATTTTGTTGAGTTGTGACGTCTTGATTGTCATCAATCTGCAAAATAGAATTTAATTTTTCAGTATAGTATTGGTCTTTCTTTTCTGTTAGTTTATCTTCAAGTTTTATTAGTGAGTTTGTTAAAAAATCATATTTCAACTCGTCGGGAATATTATCTAGTGTATTGTCAATCTTTTTTTTCAAATTAACTCTTGTTTCTAGTATATCCTTTTCAAAATCTTCAAGTTTCCCACCATTGTCTAAGTGATTTTTTTTTATAATTTCAAATAATTGATGGATGTCTTTTTTTAGTCTAACTTTTCCAACATAAATTTTACTGTTGTTTATATCAACAAAAAAATCTTCGTTTTTAAAAAGCCATTCTTCAAAATTATTTTTGAAAATTTCTTCGGTTAAACCAAGAGCATGTAAATTTTCTATATTTAAATCAATACACTTCATGTGTCAAAATTAAAAATAATTTGTTAACTCCATAGCAATATCTTTGTTGCTTTTTCCAATATAAGTTAAAAACATTGCTTCTGTTGTATGCCCCGTAATGTACATTAAAAAAGATGTTGGGATTTTACCATAATTATTGGTTGCAAAGCTTCTTCTTCCAATATGAGAAGAAACCAACAAATGTTTTGGATAATCTTTTGTAACTTTTTCTTTTTTGTCATGGTCGAATAATGTGCCGTGAGTAGGAGTGTTGATTTTTGCTTTCTCACATACTTTTTTGATATGCTCATTATAACGCTGGTCTGATATTTTTCTTGGAAAATTACCGTCGTATCTCTTCATTATTTCAATGATTTTGGAATGAAGCGGTATTGTCATTATCTTATCTGTTTTAATCTGTGTAAACTCGATTAATGGCTTTAATTCTCCTGTTTTATTCTTTTCGTATCTAATCATTGATTTATCAAAACGTAAAAAATCGGAAACCCTTTGACCACAATAACAGCTTATCAATAACCAATCACGTGCATTTTCTAAACCATCGGTTAGATTCTTACTTTTTATTTTTTCTATTGCTAGAATCTCCTTTTCATCTAAATAGATATTTTCAACTTTATGGTATTTTGCTTTAATGCTATCAAGCTGATAATGTGTTTCTACTCCGTTAGCTTTTGCATGTCTGCAAACGGTTTTTATAAATCTAATAGTTCTAGCTGTGGTGTTTGGTGCATAACCTTCACTAATACAATAATTTTCAAAATTCATTTTGAATCTTGTGTCTATATCGCGAATTAATAAAGGTAATTTGGTGTATTCTTGATAACGTATTATTAATTGCTTAATAACATTACATTTTGCTATTGTGCTTTTCTTTAAATCTATTTTTTTAAGTGCAACATAGGTGTCAATATACTCTTGAACACTTTCTGGGTGTTTTATTTCTTCTTGAGGAGGATTTATAAAATCTTTTAACCATTGAGTGTCTACAACTTTAGTTCCTTTACTACGATTGTACTCTTTTAATAGGTCGTTTTTTAATGTTGCTAAATCTGTATCCAGGTTTGCAATATCAATATCTTTTAAAGCTTTCTTTGTTGGTCGCTGTTCAGCATCATCCCAATTGATAGGGTCAATATGATAATTTGTTTTAGCTTTGATGTCAAGTGTTCGTCCATCACGTAAACGAATGTAAATTACCGCAGGACTTTTTTTGCTCTGAAGGAGTAGGTAAATAGATGCCATATTTTTGCCTTTTTATGTTCCATAAAGATACAAAATTTAGTCCACATTTAGTCCACATATGTCCTAAAATATCCTAATTTATCCAAACTTATCCAATAGTGATATTTGTAAAAAGTGCTTTTAAGTATTGAATTTGTTGGAGGTTTCTTTGTTTTTAGTGTTTTTGATATTTTAAGAAATTTCAATATTCGAGCCCCATCTTCTCCACAAGAATCCTGTTTCGGCAGGATTTTTTGTTTTAAAACCCTTCAAAAACGCCTAATCCAAATAAAGCAAAATCGTATTTGACTGGATCACTCGAATCTAACTTTCTTAAATTTTCATCCAATTCCGCTAAAGCTTTAGCATCGTTTTGTTTGCGAGTTAGTAATTCTAATTTCCGAGCCACGTTTCCCGAATGCACATCCAACGGACAAGAAAGTAGACTAGGAGAAATGCTGTTCCAAATACCTAAATCGACACCTTTGTTATCTTTTCGAATCATCCAACGCAAATACATGTTGATACGTTTCGCAGCCGAACCATTCAACGGATCAGAAATATGTTTTTCAGTTCGAGCTAAATGAGGTGCTTCAAAAAACAATTGTTTGAATTCTGAAATCGTATGTTGCATGGTTGGATTTTCTTTCGAAAACACGGCTTCTAATCCGTTATGATTTTGGTAAATATGTTGTAAACCTTTAACGAATCCAACAAAGTCTTTTCCGTTAAAAGTACGATGAACGAAATTTTCTAACGATTCTAATTGCGTTTCCGAATGATTCATGACAAAATCGTAAGGTGAATTTCCCATCAAATCCATCATTTTCTTCGCATTGTTGATAATCATTTTACGATTTCCCCAAGCAATTGTAGCTGCCAGAAATCCTGAAATTTCAATATCTTCTTTCACCGAATACAAATGCGGAATCTGAATTGGATCGCTTTCAATGAAATTCGGATTGTTGTATAATTCGACCTTTTCGTCAAGAAATTCTTTTAACTCGGATTGTGTCATTTTAAGAACTTACAATATTCCCATCCACCATCGTTAGTTTTCTATCTGCCATGTTGGCTAATTCTTCGTTATGGGTAACAATTACGAAGGTTTGCCCAAATTCATCACGCAATTTAAAGAACAATTCGTGTAGATTTTCGGCTGTATGTGTATCTAAATTTCCTGAAGGTTCATCGGCAAAAATAACAGCTGGCTTATTGATTAAAGCTCTCGCAACCGCAACACGCTGTTGTTCACCACCAGAAAGTTCGCTTGGTTTGTGATGTGTTCTTTCGGCTAAACCTAAATAAGATAATAAACGTTTGGCTTCGGTTTCCACTTCTTTTTTATCGCGATTGGCTATAAATCCCGGAATACAAACATTTTCTAATGCTGTAAATTCAGGTAATAATTGGTGAAACTGAAAAATGAAACCTAAATGTTGGTTTCTAAATTTAGAAAGTTCTTTGTCTTTTAAATTCAAAACCGATGCTCCATTGATTTCTAAAACGGTATCGTTTTGTTTGGCTGGTAAATCTAAAGTGCCTAAAATTTGAAGTAAAGTCGTTTTTCCAGCACCTGAAGCACCAACGATTGAAACGATTTCTCCTTTTTTAATGTGTAAATCCACTCCTTTTAAAACATGAAGCGAATCGTAATATTTATGTAGATTTTTTGCCGTAATCATAATGGAACATTTCTACAAAGAAACAAAGATTTTTGGCTAATAAAAAAACTATTCGAAATCTATTCACGTATCTCAATTAATAAAGTTTAGTTAAAATAGTATTTATGTTTAATTTTTATGTAAATTTGTTAAACAAAATAAACGAATGTAATTTATGAAAAACAGTTTAAAAGGGTTGTCGTTAGTTTTGGGTTTGGTTTTTGGTTCATGTACCGCTAAAGAAAAACCAATCGTAGAAGAAGAATTTAAAGAACCTGTAAAAATAAAAGTAAAAGAAGGTATGGAAGTTGCAACATTTGCTGGAGGCTGTTTTTGGTGTACCGAAGCAGTTTTCTTAGAGATAAAAGGAGTAGAGAAAGTGGTTTCGGGATATATTGGTGGGAAAACTAAAAACCCAACTTACAAGGATATTTGTACGGGTGAAACAGGTCATGCAGAAGCGATTCAAATTACATTTAATCCGAATGAAGTAGCGTATGAAGATTTATTAGAAGTTTTCTTCGCAACACACGATCCAACCACTCTAAATCGTCAAGGTGCCGATGTAGGAACACAATATAGAAGTGAGATTTTCTATCATTCGGAAGCTCAAAAAGCGAAAGCAGAAAACTACATTCAGTTGTTAGAAAAAGAAAAATTATATGACAAAAAGATTGTAACGAAAGTGTCTTCGGCTAGTGTGTTTTATAATGCAGAAGAGTATCACCAAAATTATTACAATCAAAATTCAAGTCAAGGTTATTGTCAAATGGTGATTGCACCAAAATTAGAAAAATTGCGCAAGTATTATAAATCGAAATTAAAATAGAAGGGAAAAATTGCTATGAACACTACTATTGAAAAAGAAATATTCGACATTATCGGTGATAATCATCAAATGACATCAGTGGAAACTCCATTGAGACCAGATGCTTTTGTAAGATCCGATGCTCAAAAAATGGAAGTTATTGAACACCATTTTGAAATTATCATGAAAGAGTTAGGTTTAGACTTAACTGATGACAGTTTGCAAGGAACACCGCATCGTGTGGCAAAAATGTTTGTTCAGGAAATATTTTCAGGATTAAATCCTGCGAATAAGCCTAAAATTTCAGTTTTTGACAATTCATATCAATATGATAAAATGTTAGTGGAGGCGAATATCAGTTTCAACTCAACTTGCGAGCATCATTTTTTACCGATTGTTGGAAAAGCGCATATTGGTTACGTTTCTTCTGGAAAAGTAATTGGTTTATCTAAACTAAATCGTATTGTAGATTATTATGCGAAGCGTCCACAAGTACAAGAGCGTATGATTATGCAAATTTTCAACGAACTAAAAACGGTTTTAGAAACTGATAATGTGATTGTGGTGATGGAAGCTACACATTTATGTGTTTCGAGTCGTGGTATTAAAGATGAAAGCAGTTATACTTCAACTTTGCAGTATGGTGGAGTTTTTAATCAGAAAGAATTCCGTGACGATTTTTATAAAATGATTCATAAAGAATAATTTGGCATCTATTTTGTATATTCGTAATAGAATTTACAAAATAAGAAATGATAGAAAAAGCAATTAATAATCCAGTTCAACCCGTAAAAAGCGATAAAACCTCGAAATTAATTTTGAGTTTGTTGTTTGATGGAATAGGAATGTTGTCATATTTAGTTCCTGTATTTGCCGAAGTAACCGATTTAGTTTGGGCACCCATTTCAGGAATATTATTAATCACAATGTATAGAGGAACTATTGGGAAGTTAGCTGGTATTTTTGGCTTTATAGAAGAATTGGTACCTTTTATAGATTTTGTCCCAACATTTACCATAACTTGGTTTTACACTTACGTCATCAAAGGCGGAAAAGGACAAGAATAAAAAAAGGAGCTTTATTGCTCCTTTTTTTATTTTTCTTTCTTAGACAAAGTTGCGTTATTAATGAATTTATTAATTTGAATTTTTGATTCACCTAATAGTTCTACTTCAGTTTTTCCTGATGCTGATAAAGTGAGGTTGGTTGTTACATTAACATAGCACTTTGCATAACCTTCCATAGTTAAATCTAAAGTAGCTATTACTAGTTTTTTTGCGATAAGTAATGAAGAGTTATCTAATCTTAGTTTAGCATTATTAGAATTGCCTTCAATTGTAGCCTGACTTTTTTGATACATGTCAAGTTTTAATTCAGGTGATGTAACTAAAGCTTTTAATTCAGCATTTTTACTTAATTCCAAAGAAGTGTTTTCTGCTTTTACGTTGATTTCTGCTTCTGCTTTATCATTTAAAACTAACGCAAAATAGTTAGCTTTCACATTTAAGAATGCTCTAGAATTATCATAATTTTTAACGGTAATGTTTTCTAATTCTAAATCAGCTAAAGCATGAACAGAGCTTTCATTTTTTGCAGTGATTAATTTTAAATCGGAAGTATAGTTAATTCGTAATGCGAATTTTTTTGCTCCAGTAGCTTCTCTCAAAGACGAAACTCTTAATGTTCCAGCAACGACTTCATAATTGATGATTTCGTGAAGATTATCATCGGCTTCAATTTCTAGAGAAGTTTTATCTGCTTTTACTAAGAAGACTTCAAAATTGTCATTGATTTCAATATTTTCAAAAGCTGGAATTTCTTTAACGGAAACAGTTACAATTTTTGAACCTTTAATTTTTTCTTTTTTTTGAGCTACAGCAATTGTAGTGATAAATAAAAGCGCAAATAGAAAAGATATTTTTTTTGTCATTTTTATGATAATTTGATATCACAAACATACACAAAATTTGTTCCAATTTTATTTTTTCAGAAATAGATTAAAAAAATTAACGCTATCTGATAGGGAGAAAAAAATAAAAAGCACCAGTTTAAATACTGATGCTTTCATTGTTTTATATAATGGAATCTATTAAATTTACTACTAAAGTAAAAACAAATTCTACGACTTGAATTATCAACTTAATCATGAGAGTGAAGTTTTTAGTTGTTAATGTAAAATTATAAAATGCTTGAAACAAAGCTGTTAATTAAATACTAATTATTTGTTAATTAGTTAAGGCTCACACTTCCGCCAGAAGTTTCTTCTTTAATCACTTTTTTTGGTTCTTTAACATAATCAATAGAACTTCCGCTAGAGGCTTTTGCATTTAACAATACAATTGGATTTACGGTTGTATTGCTTCCGCTTGTAGATTGAGCTGTGATTTCGTTTGCAGCTAAGTCTTTGGCATCTATTTCACTTCCGCTTGACGATTTAGTATCTAAAGTAAGTGCTTTACCAGATAGTTTAATTTCGCTACCACTTGTTGATTCGCTGCTTACTTTTTCGTATTCTAAATCGGTGTTAATTGTACTTCCGCTACTTGATTTTAAAGCTAAATTTGTTCCTTTTAAAGTGTTTTTTGAACGAATAGTTGCACCACTAGAAGATTCTAACCCTTCGATAGTTTTTGTACTTACACGAACAATTGCACTTTCCATTGTATTAATGTTGCCATCAATTTTTACAATTAAAGTTCCATTTTCAACTCTTGTAACAATATGCTCCATCAAGTTGTCATCTACTTCCACTTCTACTTCTGTAGTTGCGCCTTGTTCTACAATTACTTCAACACCTGTACTGGCATCAATTTTAGTAAAAGGAGCGTCGATAGTTCTTTTTTCGGTTACCACGTTTCCGCTTCCATCAATACCATCTCCTAAATTTAGATTAGCATTGCACGAGGCAAGACTAAGAGTTAGGAATAGAGCAACTAATTTTAAAGTCGTTTTCATGTTTTAATTTTTTAGTAGTTCTTATTTAGTTTTTATTGTAATGATTTCTTTGGTTTTTGAAGAATCAGTTTCATTTACTTTAACTTCTTTTTTAATCAAAACTCCATTCTCGTCATAATAGATGGTTGCAGAAGAATCTTCATTTTCTATTCCATTGTTTTCTCTATTTTCTTCCGCTAAACAATTTAAACATCTTACTTTATCTGCATCTACTCTATAAACTGGATTTTTTGTATCATATTCGTTTTCATCGAAAAACCCGTAATCACTTCTGTCAAAGTTACTAAAACTTTCATCAGTTTGGAAGATAGTTCCTTTTGGTAAATAAAGATAAATTTCTACTTCCTGACCTCTGAATTTATTTTCAACAGCTGTCAATAAATAATTGTCTAAAATGATGGTGTTGCCTTCAATTTTATATTCATATTTAATTTTTTCAGCTCTCTTTTTTGCTTGAGAAGTTGATTTTCCATTAGCTAATTTCTCAATTAACATATAAGGAGCAGCTGCATCAGTTTCTTTGATTTCAATACTCACATTGTTAGAATAAATAATTTCGTTATCACCTTCATCTTGCGTTATCTTGAAATCGTGATTTCTGTAAATACTTTTCGAATAAAAATCATTGTTTTTGAATTTGATTTTCAACGTATCCGTTGGTGCAATCGTAATCACTTCTTTCTGAACTGATTTTCCATCAAAAGCTAATTGAGAAGCTTCGTTAATTCCCAATGAAATAATAATTCCTACTGCAACAATCCAAACAGCTAATAAGCTATATTTTATATAATTACCTATCGATCTTAGGTTGTTAACCATTAATTTTAATCCTAAAATGAATAAGAAAAATAACGGAATTCCAAATCCAAATAAAAATAGTATTCCTTGTGCCCAAAGTGGTGTTTCTAATCCAATTGGTGTTTGAATGTGATTTAAAATATAGTTCTCTGGCATTGTTGATGAAAATATCATAATAATGCTTGTTATAACAATGCCTAACAATGCTATTGCTGAGAAAAATAAGATAAATGAACCTATTATTTTTGCAAATACTTTGAATATTGTGGTAATAACTTCTTCTATTGATGATCCAATTCTTGAAGCTCCTGATTTGGCAGTATTGGTGATTTTTTCATGGTCGATACTACTTATTTTCGAAGTAATATCATCAAAACCTTCCTTTACTTTTTTTTCGATATTAGAGATGGTTATGGGTTGCCCTTTCATTTCTAGTTTTTGAGTAGTTGTAATCGCTTCTGGAACTAAAATCCATAATACGATATATACAAATAAACCAGTTCCAAATCCAAAGAATAATATCACCATTAAGATTCTTAACCACAACGAATCAACCCCTAAATAATGACCTAATCCAGCCATTACACCACCAATCATTCCGTTTTCTTTATCTCTATACAATCTTTTTGACGGATAATAGAAATTAGTTGATGAAGAAGAACTAGATTGGTATGATGTTTTTTCGTCATCAATTTTATAATCTTCTGGTTGTCCCATAATCGAAATTACTTCTTCGATTTCGCTTAAACTTACTACTTGTTTATCGTTTTTTAAACGCTCTTGAAAAAGTTCGGCAATACGACTTTCTATATCTTTCATGATTTCGTCTCTTCCATCAGGCGAAAGTGAACGCTTCACCGCATCAAAATAACGCGATAATTTTTGATAGGCATCTTCGTCAATGTGAAAGAAAAAACCTCCTAAATTTATACTTATTGTTTTGTTCATGACCTTTAGTTTTGACTTGTTATTATGTTTACTGCATCTGCTAATTCTTTCCAGGTGCCATTTAATTCTTGTAAAAATTCTTTGCCTTCATCGGTTAAACCGTAATATTTTCTTGGTGGTCCCGATGTTGATTCTTCCCAACGATAATTTAGTAATCCATCGTTTTTTAGCCTTGTTAGTAGTGGGTAAACGGTGCCTTCCACAACTAGTAATTTAGCATTTTTTAGCGTATCCAATATTTCAGAAGTGTATGCATCTTTTTCTTTTAAGACCGATAAGATACAGAATTCCAAAACACCTTTTCGCATTTGTGCTTTAGTGTTTTCAATGTTCATAATTCCCCTTGTTTTTTTTAATTAGACTGTTCATTTTTTGATTTGTTTTGCTTGCGCAATGATTGATTTGATGATTGAAATTAGATTACCTATTAATTTCTTATACAAAGATAAGTCTAAAAGAAGGTATCTTGTTACGCATAGTACTTATATTTAACATAAAATTAACATTTAAAAAAATAGTAGGAATGCATAGTATTTTTTGTATTTTTACAAAATAAATCAATGAATTATGGAGTTTACACCTGCAAAACTGAATCTTTTTACCTTTTTTAAACTGCCTTCTGCTTTTTGGAGTGGTGTTCGCGTTAAGTCAATTTCACCTGAAGTTTGTGAGGTTACCGTAAAACATCGTTGGTTTAACCAGAATCCGTTTAATTCCATGTATTTTGCTGTACAAGCTATGGCAGCCGAGTTTACAACGGGAGCTTTAGTCATGTATCAGATAAAAGAAAGCAAGAAAAACATCTCAATGTTAGTGGCTCAAAATAAAAGTGTATTCACAAAAAAAGCTACGGGAAGAATTACTTTTACTTGTAATCAAGGAACAGCAATTAAAGAAACCATTCAAAATGCAGTAGCTACTAATGAAGGACAAACGATTTGGTTAACTTCTATTGGTAAAAACGAAAAAGGAGAACAAGTTTCGGAAATGCAATTTGAATGGACAATTAAAGTAAGAGCTTAGAAGTTTTAATCCCAAACTTTCAACTTCTTGCATTCAACTTAAAACTAATCCTAAACATAAGTTAATTTACTTTCATTCCTTATTTATTGATAGTAAATTTGAGAAAAAGGAAAAAGAAAATGACAGTATTAATAACAGGGGCTACGGGGTTAGTTGGACAAGAATTGGTGAATTTGTTGCTACAAAACGGGCACAATGTTCATTATTTGTCCACATCAAAAAGTAAATTAGTTACCAATACTAACTACAAAGGTTTTTATTGGAATCCTAAAAACGCTGAAATTGATACGAATGCCTTAACAGACGTTGAAGTTATCATTCATTTGGCTGGGGCTAATGTGGCAAAAAAATGGACCACAGCTTATAAGGAAGAAATTATTGAAAGCCGTGTACTTTCAACACAGTTGTTATATAAAACACTTCAAAAGAATTCCCATCAAGTAAAACAAATCATTTCGGCTTCAGCTGTTGGAATTTATCCAGATAGTTTAACCGATATCTACCATGAAACCGATTTAGATATTGATGTTTCTTTCCTTGGTAATGTTGTGAAACAATGGGAAAACGAAGTCAGTCAGTTTGAAAAATTAGAAATAATCGTTTCTAAAATTAGAATCGGAATTGTACTTGCTAAAAACGGTGGTGCTTTGCAAGAAATGGCAAAACCGATTAAATATGGAGTAGGAGCAGCGTTTGGTTCAGGAGAACAATACCAATCTTGGATTCATGTTCAAGATTTAGTAGCTATTTTCCAATTTGTTATGGAAAATAGATTACCTGGTATTTATAATGGAGTGGCGCCTTATCCGGTTACCAATTCTGAATTAACAAAAGCAATTGCAAAAACACTAGGGAAACCTTTGTTTTTACCTAATATTCCAAAATTTGTAATGAAACTTATTTTGGGCGAAATGCATCAAATCTTATTTTCGAGTCAACATGTAAGTTGTCGTAAGCTTTTAGATGAAAATTTCCAATTCAAGTTTGCCTCTTTAGATAAAGCTTTGTATGATTTATTGAAATAAAAAAACCGCCAATTGGCGGTTTTTGTTTTTATTGTTTTGTTGCTTTTAATTTTACAACCAATTCAATTTCATCGTTTACAAACTTATCTTTTAAATCATCAAAGATTGATTTTGAAGCGTAGTTAACATTCCATTGAGTTCTGTTAATTTGGAAAGAATCAGAAGTTAAAGTCATATTGTTTCCTTCATACGCAACAGTTGCAGGAAATGTTACAGGTTTTGTAACTCCTTTTAAAGTTAAATTTCCATTTACAGTAGCTTTTCCATTTTCAGAAGTGATAGAAGTAATTTCAAACATTCCTTCTGGAAATTTCCCTACATTAAAGAAATGATCTTCTCCTTCTTTATCGCCGGTTCCTTTTAAGTGTGCTTCTAAATCTTCTTTTCCATCACCTGCTTTCAAATCGGTAACTACAATCGAATTCATATCGATTACAAATTTCCCGCTTTGAATACTATCATTCTTAACGGCAACTTCACCTGATTTTAAATTAATAGTTCCGTTGTGTTTTCCAGCTGGTTTAGAACCAATCCATTCAATTGCTGATGCTTTTGTATCAACCACATAAGTTGTACTTTCGGCAGTTGCAGTTGCTACTTCGCCAGCTTCACCATTTTCTTTTTCTCCTTTACAAGCTACATTCATAGAAATGGTAGCCAAAACAAATAAACTTAAGATGCTTTTTTTCATGTTTTAATTTTTTTTTAGTTCTCACAAACTTAATAAATCGAATTTTTAAATTGTCTTAAAAGCTTGCTAAAATTTTAATTCAAATAAATTTGGCTGACAATTTGACATTTTTAAACATTTGGCAATACATTTGCAATCCCATTTACTAAAGTAAAAATGTTTAAAAAAATATTCAAAAATATGAATCAAGAAAGTACTGAAAACATCGAAAAGGAGAACATTAATGAAGAAAATGTTTCAGAAAATCAAGGAATTCCAACACCAGATTTGTCGGTAGAAGAACAATTGCAAGAAGAATTAAGTAACGAAAAAGATAAATTTCTACGTCTTTTTGCTGAATTTGAAAATTATAAAAGAAGAACTGCCAAAGAACGCATCGATTTGTTTAAAACAGCAAATCAAGAAGTTTTACAAGCCATGTTGCCAGTTTTAGACGATTTTGACAGAGCTTGGGCACAAGTTTCTAAGTCTGATGATGAAGCATTAGTAACAGGTGTGCAATTGATTCATGATAAATTGAGAAGTACTTTAGTTTCTAAAGGTTTGGAAGAAGTAGAAGTTAGAGCAGGAGACGCTTTTAATGCCGATTTTGCTGAAGCTATTACTCAAATTCCAGCACCAAACGATAAATTAAAAGGCAAAATTGTTGATGTAATTGAAAAAGGTTACAAATTAGGAGACAAAATTATTCGTTTCCCAAAGGTTGTAATCGGACAATAATTTTACCGTAGAGACAAGTCATTACTTGTCTTTTTCTACATATTATAATACAAGATGTAATGAAAAAAGATTTTTACGAAATATTAGGCATTTCAAAAAATGCTACACCAGAAGAAATTAAGAAAGCGTATCGTAAGAAAGCAATCGAATTTCACCCTGACAAAAACCCAGGCAATAAAGAAGCGGAAGAAAAATTCAAAGAAGCTGCCGAAGCTTATGAAGTTTTAAGCGATGCTAATAAAAAAGCGAAATACGATCAATATGGTCACCAAGCTTTTGATGGTGGTGGATTTGGCGGTGGTCAGCACATGAACATGGATGATATTTTCAGTCAGTTTGGTGATATTTTTGGTGGCGCTTTTGGCGGTGGCGGATTTTCTGGATTTGGCAGTGGCGGAGGTCAACGTAGAGTAAAAGGAAGCAATCTTCGTATCAAAGTGAAATTAACTTTGGAAGAAATTGCTAATGGAGTTGAAAAGAAAGTCAAAGTAAAACGTAAAGTTCAGGCTAAAGGTGTAACTTATAGAACTTGTCCAACATGTAACGGTTCTGGACAAATAATGAAAATTGCTAACACTATCTTAGGTAGAATGCAAACTGCAACTACTTGTCATATTTGTAGTGGTTCGGGTCAAATTTTAGACCAAAAACCTGCTGGTGCAGATGCACAAGGAATGTTGTTAGATGAAGATACCGTTTCAATCAAAATTCCTGCGGGAGTAGTTGATGGAATGCAATTAAAAGTTGCCGGAAAAGGTAATGAAGCTCCAGGAACTAACAGTATTCCAGGTGATTTAATTGTAGCCATTGAAGAAATTGAGCACGAATTCTTAAAACGTGAAGGCGAAAATTTACACTATGATTTATATATCAGTTTTGCCGAAGCTGCTCTAGGTGTCTCTAAAGAAATTGATACCGTTTCTGGAAAAGTACGTATCAAGTTGGAAGAAGGAATTCAATCGGGTAAAATTTTACGATTAAAAGGAAAAGGTGTTCCAAGTATAAATGCTTATGGAAATGGAGATTTATTAGTTCATGTAAACGTTTGGACGCCAAAAACATTAAACAAAGAACAAAAGCAATTTTTTGAGAAAATGCTTACAGATGAAAACTTTATTCCGAAACCAGAAAAGTCAGATAAATCTTTTTTCGAAAAAGTTAAAGATATGTTTTCATAATTAAATAAATATTAATACATTTGAAACTCACTTTCTTAGGAGAGTGAGTTTTTCTTTTTCATAGCAATTTTTCCCATCCTTTAGCAATAAAGGGTGGGTTTTTTTTGTAACAAATTCCACTTTTTGCTACTAATAAATAAACAAAATCACTCAATTTATGAGCAATATTCTCGAAGTACAAAATGTAGTTAAACAATATGGCAATTATACGGCACTTAATAATGTTTCGCTACAAGTTCCTAAAGGAAGTATCTACGGACTTTTAGGTCCAAATGGTGCCGGAAAAACATCGCTTATTCGTATTATCAACCAAATTACCATGCCAGATAGCGGTGTGGTGCTTTTAGATGGAGAAAAGTTAAAGCCTGAACATGTACAATATATTGGTTATATGCCCGAAGAACGCGGTTTGTACAAAACCATGAAAGTAGGCGAGCAGTGTTTGTATTTGGCTCAACTGAAAGGAATGCCAGAAGCTGAGGCTAAAAAACAATTAAAATATTGGTTTGAGAAATTAGAAATTCAAGGTTGGTGGGACAAGAAAATTCAGGAACTTTCAAAAGGGATGGCACAAAAAATTCAGTTTGTGGTTACTGTATTGCATAATCCTAAATTATTGATTTTAGATGAGCCGTTTTCTGGTTTCGACCCAGTTAATGCAAATTTAATCAAGGACGAAATTATTGAATTAAATAAAAAAGGAACTTCAGTAATTTTTTCTACACACCGAATGGAATCTGTAGAAGAAATGTGCGATTACATTGCGTTAATTCACAAATCGAATAAATTAATCGAAGGGAAGTTGGAAGATGTAAAACGCCAACATCGTACGAATACGTTCCAAGTGGGAATTGTTACTAATAATATTGAAGGTTTAATGTTGCAACTAACACATAAATTCACTTTAAATCAAACCAATTTCAAATCGCTAAACGATGATTTAAAATTAGAAGTGCATTTAGGTCAGTACAATTCAAACGAATTACTTTCAATCCTAACGCAATTTGGTCAAGTGACACATTTTGTTGAGAAAATTCCAAGTGTAAACGATATATTCATTCAAACCGTTAGTCAATAATTATGAGCGTATTATCTTTAATTATCAAAAGAGAGTTTATTGCAAAAGTGCGCAATAAATCATTTATCGTAATGACTTTTTTAGGTCCGTTATTGATTGTGGGAATGACTTTTTTTATCGCTTATTTATCAAGTGTAAACAAAGGCGAAGTAAAAACAATTGGAGTTCATGATAGAGCTAGTGTGTTTGTAAACGATTTTAAAGATTCAGAAGATATTAAATATGTGAATCTTTCGAGTTTGTCTTACGACAAGGCAAAAGATTCTTCAAGCAATGCATTTGAAGGATTAATTTATGTTCCAGAAGTGAAAAATATTGAAGAATTAGCCACTAAAACCACTTATATTTCGGATGATAGTCCAAAAATGGATTTCTTAATGGCTTTGCAAAGAACTATTGATGCCAAGTTAAATAAAGAAAATTTAGAAAAATTGGGATTCAATTCTGATACAATTGAAAAAGCTAAAATCAAATCGGAAGTTCAATTTGCAAAATTTTCAGGTGAAGATGGATTAAAATTCTTAAACGAAATTAAAATTGCTATTGGTTTCGCTTTCGGATATTTAATTATGATGTTCATTATTATCTACGGAAACATGGTAATGCGAAGTGTTATCGAAGAAAAAACCAATCGTATTATCGAAATTATCATTTCTTCGGTAAAACCCTTCAAATTAATGATGGGTAAAATCATTGGAACTTCATTAGCAGGAATTTTACAATTTTTAATTTGGATTGTACTTGGTAGCGCTATCATGATTGGAGCTTCTTTCTTTATGGGAGGCAATCAAGAAGCGGTGGCTACATCGCAAATTACAGCCGAACAAGCAGAAGTAGCAACGAATTTCATGGATCAAATTCATTTGTATATGAATGAAATCCCAGTGGCTTCAATTTTAATTTCATTTGTTGTTTTCTTCATTGGAGGTTACTTTTTATATAGTTCGTTTTATGCCGCTATTGGAGCCGCAGTAGATTCAGAAACCGATTCGCAGCAGTTTTTAATGCCTATCATTATGCCTTTAATGTTAGCGGTTTATGTTGGGTTTTTAACAGTTATGAATGATCCTCACGGAACAGTCGCAGTTGTCTTCTCTTTAATTCCATTAACCTCGCCAATTGTGATGCTAATGCGTATTCCTTTTGGAGTGCCATTATGGCAATTAGCACTTTCTGTAGTTTTATTGTACGGAACGTTTATCTTTGTAGTCTGGTTTGCGGCAAAAATCTACCGAGTAGGTATTTTAATGTACGGAAAAAAACCAACTTGGAAAGAATTATATAAATGGTTGAAATATTAAAGCCAACACATAATAATGAGTAAAATCCTTATCATAGAAGACGAAGCAGCTATTCGAAGAGTATTGACTAAAATACTTTCCGAAGAAAATGATTCGTACAAAGTTGAAGAAGCAGAAGATGGTTTACAAGGAGTTGAAAAAGTCAAAAATGAAGATTATGACTTAATTCTTTGCGATATCAAAATGCCAAAAATGGACGGTGTTGAGGTGTTAGAAGCCGTAAAAAAAATAAAACCTGAAATTCCAATGGTCATGATTTCTGGTCATGGCGATTTGGAAACAGCAATAAATACCATGCGTTTAGGAGCTTTTGATTACATTTCAAAACCGCCCGATTTGAATCGTTTATTGAATACGGTTAGAAATGCATTAGATAAAAAACAATTAGTAGTAGAGAACAAAATCTTGAAAAAGAAAGTCTCTAAAAACTACGAAATGATAGGCAATAGCGAAGCCATCAATCATATTAAAAATATGATAGATAAAGTAGCTCCAACTGATGCCCGAGTTTTAATCACAGGTCCAAACGGAACTGGAAAAGAATTAGTAGCGCATCAATTACATGAAAGAAGCGAGCGTTCATCTGCTCCTATTATAGAGGTAAACTGTGCTGCTATTCCGTCAGAATTGATTGAAAGTGAATTATTTGGTCACGTAAAAGGTGCTTTTACTTCAGCTGTAAAAGACAGAGCAGGAAAATTCGAAGCGGCTGATGGCGGAACCATTTTCTTAGATGAGATTGGCGATATGAGTTTATCAGCTCAGGCTAAAGTTTTACGTGCGTTACAAGAAAATTTAATTCAAAGAGTAGGAGCAGACAAAGACATTAAAGTAAATGTTCGTGTGGTTGCAGCTACCAATAAAGATTTAAAAAAGGAAATCGAAGAAGGAAGATTCAGGGAAGATTTGTATCATCGTTTAGCGGTGATTTTAATCAAAGTTCCGGCTTTAAATGATAGAAGAGATGATATTCCAGAGTTAATAGAGCATTTTGCTGCTAAAATCGCTTCAGAACAAGGAAATGCTGTGAAAAGTTTTTCCAAATCAGCCATAAAACTATTACAAGAATACGATTGGACCGGAAATATCCGTGAGTTACGAAATGTGGTAGAACGTCTAATTATTTTAGGAGGGAGCGAAATTTCGGAACAAGACGTACAATTATTTGCGAGTAAATAATACCAAGTGAAAAGTGATTAGTAATTAGTGAATAGTTTGCTAATTACTATTCACTCTTCACTAATTACTAAATAAAAATGCAATTAAAAAAAATAAATCCCAACCTTCAGAAAGCGTTAATTGAAAACGACTTTATTGAAGCGAATGAGTTACAACAAGAAACATTTTCAACCATTAAAAGTGGTGTTGATGCGGTTATTCAATCGCCAAACGGTTCTGGAAAAACCACTACAATTTTATTGAATGTAATTCAAAGAATGGAAAAACCAGTGGGTGAAAGTACACGTGCTCTGGTTTTGGTTCAGGACAAAGAAAAAGTTTTGGAAGCTGTTGAGCAATTCAAAAAACTAAACCATTACACAAATTTACGAGTTTTTGGAGTGCATGAAAAAGGCGATATGGATTATGATAAAAACCAAATTTCATTAGGAATGGATGTTTTAATTGGAACGCCAATTCGTATCAATGAAATGTTTTCTTCTGCAGGATTTAATATGAATACCATTAAAATGTTTGTGGTTGATGATGTAGAAGAAATGTTGCGTAAACGCGAAGACTCAATCATTCAAAGACTTTCTATGAGTGCTGAAAAAACTCAACGTTTGTTTTTCTGTTCTCAAATTACCGAAAGAGTAGAAGTTTTAGCGGATAGAATAATGATAGAACCACTTTTCTTCGAATCAGAAGATTAGGTAAAGCAAAAGATATGGGAATAATGAAAGTATTTTCGGGAAGTGAAATTCTTGCTGAAGCATTAAAACAAAAAATAGAAGCTGTTGGAGTTGAAGTAGTAAAAAAAGATAACTTACAATCGGCTCGTATGGCTGGATTTGGTTCTTCTGATTTAGCAGTTGAATTATTTGTAGACGAACGTTATTATGGTAAAATTAGTCCGGTTTTAGAAGAATTTAGGATGAGTTTGTAAACTTCCTCAATATATTTAAAAAACAAAGCTCCTGAATTTTCAGGAGCTTTTTAGTATTATTTTACTTGTTCTAAACCTCTTTTTCTAAGAAGTGGCTCAACACTTGGTTCGGCACCTCTGAAGCTTTTGTATAATTCCATTGGATCTTCTGTTCCACCTTTTTCCAAAACGTTTTTTCTAAACGATTTTGCATAATCTGAATTGAACAATCCATTAATTTTAAATACTTCAAAAGCATCGGTATCTAATACGCCTGACCAAATATAACTATAATATCCAGCCGAATAACCTCCAGCAAAAATGTGATTGAAATACGTACTTCTATATCTTGGAATAATTGTACTTGGTAAATTAATTTTGTTCATAGCTTCTTTTTCAAACGTTTCAGCATCTGATGTTATATCTACTTTTTGAGTATGATAAGCCATATCTAAAATAGAAGCCGCTAAATATTCGGTAGTTACAAATCCTTGGTCGAAAGTGCCTGCTTTTTGCATTTTTTCAATTAATGCATCTGGAATTATTTCACCAGTTTTATAATGTTTGGCATACATTTTCATTACTTCTGGTTCGGCAGCCCAGTTTTCCATAATTTGCGATGGTAATTCTACAAAATCTCTTGGAACACTTGTTCCTGCTAAACTTTCATAGGTTACGTTTGATAATAATCCGTGTAAAGCGTGTCCAAACTCGTGAAAGAATGTACTTACTTCATCGAAAGTTAATAAAGCTGGAGCATTTTCTGTTGGTTTTGTGAAATTACATACAATAGAAACTACAGGAGCTACACGTTTTCCGTTTTCCATTTTTTGAGTTCGGTATGAAGTCATCCAAGCGCCACCTCTTTTTGAAGTTCTTGGGTGAAAATCCATGTATAAAATTCCAACGTGACTTCCGTTAGCTTCTGTTACTTCCCAAACGGTAACATCTTCGTGGTATTTTGGAACATTGTTTAACTGTTTGAATTGTAATCCATATAAATTTTTACAAACGGTAAAAACACCTTCTCTTGTTTTTTCCAAACTGAAATAAGGTTTCATTTCTTGTTCGTCTAAATCAAAACGTTCTTTTCTGATTTTTTCGGTATAATATCTCCAGTCATAAGGTTGAACAGGTTCATTAATACCTTCTTTTTGCATCATTTTTTGAATATCAGCAGCTTCTTTATTTGCCATATTTAAAGCTGGAATCCATAAATCAATCAATAATTTGTTAGCTGTTTCTGGATTTTTAGCCATCGATTTTTCTAAAACATAATCAGCATGAGTAGCATATCCTAAAAGACGTGCTTTTTCGCCTCTTAAATTTGCAATTTTGATTGCTAATGATTTGTTGTCTTTGTCGTTTCCATTGTTAGCTCTCAATTGGTAAGCATTCCAAATTTCCTGGCGTAATTTTCTATTTGAACTGTATTGTAAAAATGGCATCACACTTGAATTTGATAAAGTAAATACCCATTTTCCAGCTTTTCCTTTTGCTTTTGCATCAGCAGCTGCGGTTTCAATAAGTTCGTTTGGTAAACCTGATAAATCGTTTTTATCAGAAATTACTAATTCGTACGAATTCGTTTCAGCTAGTATATTTTGTCCGTATTTTAAAGTAGCAACAGCCATTTCAGAGTTGATTTCTCTCAATCGTTTTTTGTTTTCTTCTGAAAGGTTGGCACCACTTCGTACGAAGTTTTTATACAAATTTTCTAAGATTTTAGCTTGTTCTTTGTTCAATTTGAAATTCTTTTGGTTGTCCCAAACGACTTTTACTCTTTTGAATAAAGCATCATTCAAATATATATTATCATTGTGTGCTGATAATTTTGGAGCTAATTCTTTTGCAATCGCCTGAATTTCTTCGTTGGTATTCGCACTATTTAAATTATAGAACACAGTACTAACTCTTGCTAATAATTTTCCCGAGTTTTCCATAGCCAAAACAGTGTTGTCAAACGTAGGTTTTTCTTTGTTCGAAACAATCGAATTGATTTCAGTTTCTTGTTTTTTGATTCCCTCTAGAATGGCAGGTTTAAAATGTTCATTTTTAATTAAATCAAATGGAGGAACTTGATAAGGTGTAGTATACGTTTCAAAAAACGGATTCATAATAGTTTTGTTTTTATCTTGTGAATGCATGGAAACAGCACCTGTTAATGCTGAAAATAAAAGTAAAGTTTTGATTTTCATTTTAGTGAATTTTAAAACGTAAAAATAGTGGATTTCTATTGGTATGACTAAAACTTAACTATATTTTATGAAATGTGTTTACAGCATTCCAAAATCTGAATTTTAAAGTTATCTTTGCATCTTCAAAAATTTCAGTAAAATGCCTTTTAGCTTTTTACTTATAACTTTTTACTTTAAAAAATGATTACAGTAAACGACATCGCCGTAGAATTTGGCGGAACCACTCTTTTTAGCGAAGTAACTTTTGCCATCAATGAAAATGATAAAATTGCCTTAATGGGTAAAAATGGAGCAGGAAAATCTACGCTTTTAAAAATTGTTGCCGGAGAAAATAAACCAACTCGTGGTGTAATTTCGGCGCCAAGCGATGCTGTAATTGCTTATTTGCCTCAGCATTTATTGACTTCTGATGATTGTACCGTGATGGAAGAAACATCAAAAGCGTTTGCTGATGTATTGAACATGAAGAAAGAAATCGACGAAATCAATGAGCAATTAACGATTCGTACCGATTATGAAAGTGATGAGTACATGAAATTGATTGAACGCGTTTCGGAATTATCTGAAAAATTCTATTCGATCGAAGAAGTAAATTATGAAGCCGAAGTTGAAAAAGTATTAAAAGGGTTAGGCTTTGAACGTGAAGATTTTACGAGACAAACTTCCGAATTTTCTGGAGGTTGGAGAATGCGAATTGAATTAGCAAAAATCCTTTTGAAAAAACCCGATTTAATTTTGTTAGATGAGCCTACGAATCACATGGATATCGAAAGTATTCAATGGTTAGAGGATTTCTTGATCAATCAGGCAAAAGCGGTTATGGTAATTTCCCACGATAAAACCTTTGTTGATAATATTACCAATCGTACTATTGAAGTTACAATGGGACGAATTTATGATTACAAAGCGGTATATTCTGAATATTTAGAATTGCGAAAAGATAGAAGAATTCACCAACAAAAAGCTTACGACGAGCAACAAAAATTCATCGCAGAAAATCAAGCATTTATTGATCGTTTTAGAGGAACTTTTTCCAAAACAGAATCGGTTCAATCGCGTGTAAAAATGTTGGAAAAAATTGTTCCAATCGAAGTAGACGAAATAGACACTTCGGCATTGAAATTAAAATTTCCACCTTCGCCACGTTCTGGGCAATATCCAGTTGTTGTAGAAGGTTTATCAAAAACGTATGGTGATCATGTGGTGTTCAAAGATGCCAATATGGTTATCGAGCGTGGTCAAAAAGTAGCTTTAGTTGGGAAAAATGGAGAAGGAAAATCAACCATGATTAAAGCGATTATGGGAGAAATTGATTTTGAAGGTAAGTTAGAAGTAGGGCACAATGCTCAAATTGGGTATTTTGCACAAAACCAAGCCTCATTGTTAGATGGAGAAATGACCATTTTTGAAACGATTGACCAAATTGCTGTTGGTGATGTTCGTACAAAAATCAAAGATTTATTAGGCGCGTTCATGTTCAAAGGAGACGATATTCAAAAGAAAGTAAAAGTACTTTCTGGAGGAGAAAAAACGCGTTTGGCTATGATTAAATTATTATTAGAACCCGTAAATGTTTTGATTCTGGATGAGCCAACGAATCACTTAGATATGAAAACCAAAGACATCATCAAAGATGCTTTACGCGATTTTGACGGAACTTTAATCTTAGTATCGCACGATCGTGATTTCTTAGACGGTTTAGCTGAAAAAGTATTTGAATTTGGACACAAACGAGTAAAAGAACATTTTGAAGATATTAAAGGATTCTTAGCGCATAAGAAAATGGATTCTTTGAAAGAGATTGAGAAATAAGATTTTTAAATTAATAATAAAAAGCTCCTTAAATGGAGCTTTTTTTGTTTTAAAACGTTTTGTTTCAGTTTATCTTTTTATTAATATTCTGACATATTTCTTGGTCAATTCAATAAAAATTTTAAATTTGTATACTTGCCCAAATATTTATTTCATTTTTAGCCTAAAATTTAACAAATCCCCTTTGATTAAAAATGTTTAAACAAGCTATTATATTTTTTTGTTTGCTATTCTTCTTCCAACTGTCCTTTGGACAAGGAATTGGATATAAAGATAAGTATGCAAGAGGTTTATATGATAAAGCTTTAAAAGGCTTAAACGATTTGAAATGTAGCGAATCTTTAATGTATTCTCAACAACTTCTAGAATACTCCTTAAAGAGAAATAAGTTCGATATGGTTGCGGCTTCTTACAATATCATCGGATTGAATTTTGAAGAATTTGGTGATTTAAAAAAATCCATTCAATATTATAATTCTGGAGTTTCTTATGCTCTATTAGCCAAAAATGATACGATAGAAAATTACTTGTATAATAACATTGGTAATTTGTATTATTTCAGACTGAAAGATTCTAAAAAAGGACTTTATTATTACCAAAAATCATATGAATTATCCAAGAGGTTAGATGTACCAAGAGATATCGCTTTTGCAGAAATTAATTTAGCCGATGTATATTTAGAATTAAATGAATTTGACAAAGGGAAATATTATCTGCAATTAGTAGAAAAAAAAATGTCGCCGGATGATTATGAAATGGGAATGTCGTATTATTCGTTAATGGGATATTATTATGAAATGCAAGGCGATTTTGTTAATGCCGAAAAAAATTATTTAAAATGTATTTCCGATTTTCAACATCAGGAGTTTGAATATCATAAATCACATCAAATGGACATTTATGCCATGATTTATGCATTTTATAAAAAGTATAAAAAAACAGACCTAGCGCTTTATTATTTAGAAAAGCACGATCAATTACAAGATGAACTTTTTAGTAAGGAAAGAAATATAGAAATAAAAATGGCGGGTGGCGATATTGAAGCACTTGAATATAAATATAAAGTGCAACAAATTGAAACAGAGAAAAGGATTCAGGAGCAAAAGATGAAAGCTTCAAGTCGTTTTAATAAAGTCGTTTTGTGGTTTCTTGGATTTGTAATAGTGTTTTTGATTTTTATTTTCAAAGGATTTGTAAATTATAGAAATTTAAGTAAAAAATTGTCTGATTATAATTTTCAATTGCAAGTGGCTCGAGAAAAATCAGAAGAGGCAACCCGATTGAAAACTCAGTTTTTATCTAATGTGAGTCATGAATTGCGAACACCTTTGTATGGCGTAATTGGAATGGCTGAAATTTTAGAAAGCGAACACAAAGAAATTAAAAAGAGTCCGTATTTTAATGCTTTAAAATTTTCTTCTCACTATCTTTTAACTTTGATTAACGATGTTTTAAACGTGTATAAAATTGAAGATAATGATATTAAATTCAATTATGAGAACATTAATGTTAGAGAAGAAATTGGCCACATAAAAGAATCAATGAATGTGATTGCGAAGTCTAATAAAAACGAGATTATTGTTTCAATTGCTGATGATGTTCCGCAATACATCAAAACTGATTTAACTCGATTTTCTCAAATTTTAATTAATTTAGCTAGCAATTCATTAAAATTCACTAAAAAAGGAAAAGTTACAATTAGTTTGTCTTTAGACAAGGTAAATGATAATTCGTTTTTGAAATTAGAGGTTTTAGATACAGGAATTGGAATTCCAGAAGAATACATTGATAAAATTTTTGAAAAATTTGTTCAGGTTGATGTTAATCTTCAAGAACAATACAAAGGAACAGGACTTGGATTATCTATTGTAAAACGTTTGGTTGAACTGTTCAAAGGTAGCATTTCAGTTGAAAGTAAAATTAATGAAGGCAGTAAGTTTACAGTTATGTTTCCTCATATTCCTGCTGATGAAATTGTAGCTTCTGACCAACTAAAAACTCATTCTCAGAAAAAGTTAAAGAACTTGAATATTTTAGTGGTAGAAGACAATAAGATCAATCAAATGGTGACTAAAAAACTGCTAGAGAAAAATGGTCACAGCTACCAAATGGCAGAAAACGGATTAGAAGCACTTCAATTAGTGGAACAAAATACTTTTGACATTATTTTAATGGATATCAATATGCCAATTATGAACGGAATTGAAGCTTCTATTAAGATGAGAAACCTTGGAATTAAAACGCCTATCATTGCTTTAACTGCTTCTGACAAAGAAAATATTCTAAAAGAAATTTTAGAAAAGAAAAATGGTCTTACCGATGTCTTAGTAAAACCATTTGAATATGCCGATTTAGAAAATGTTATTTCGAGGTATATTTAATTAAAGATAATGCTATCTAGTTCTTTGTTGAAATACTATAATTAATCAAATTTTTATAAAATCTAGGAAAACCAATGTTGTTGATTTCGGATGTTTTTAATTGCTTGTTATTAGCTACATTTAAAGTATCAGCTCTTACATCATCATACAATGGCATTTGCATAGAAACTAGTTTATTGTTTGATAAATTTAAGTTTTTTACAATCCCATCTGTATAATAAAAAGATTCAATTTTATTATTTGAAAAATTAACTAATTCAAGATTTCTTACATTATTAAAAATAACTTTTTTTGAAATCCTATTGCTACTAAAATTTAGTTTTTGAATTCCTTTTGGAAGTTTGTTTTCATCAAAAGCAGCTATTCTATTTTTGGAAATATTAAGTTCAATAATCGTGAATTTTGATAAATCGGGTTGTGTTTTTAAATTTCTATTTGATAAATCAAGATAATAAATGGTGTCAGATTGACTTAATTCATTACTATTGAATTTCGTATAAGTTTTGCAGCTTGATAATAGAATAAATATTATTAATGATATGAGTTTCTTCATAAATTTACTTTTAAAGTTAAAATTATAACTTCTTGAGTGTGTAATTATAAGGGTTGTTAGATTCTAAATGCATAGTAAAATGCAAATTGCCGTCTTTAAAATAGAATGATGCTTCTTTTTTTATTTTAATATTTGCAAGATTTGTTAAATCCAAAAATAGTAAGTTATTGATGATTTCATAAGTTCCTTTGAAAGTTGGTGATATCGCTTTTTCTGAAAAAAAATAATAAAACTCATTCTCACTTCTAAATTCGAAAATCACTTCTCTGTTATCTCCTCTAATTGAAGCTTTATAATCTTGTTGCGAAACTTTATTGCGATAGAGCTTTTGTGTTTTTTCTGATAAAACTATTGAATCATTTTGAACTTTATAATAATAATCGTTATTGTATATCTCAATAACTTTCCATTTACCAAGTAAAGCTTTGTTTTCTTGGCCAATTATCGTGTTCGATAAAAATAATATAAGAATCATAATTATTTGCTTCATAAAAATAGGGTTTCAAATTTCATTCCAAAACTTATTTTTTCTTCCACTTCTCAAAGTTTATAACTAACATTAGAAAGTTATTTTAGTCAAAATATTCTAATTCTCTTTTCCAAATATATAATTTCTTTCCATTAACTGATTTTATTTGTTCAATCCAATTTTTATTATTATCTAATACATATTCAAAATCAACTTGCGTTGTAATTCCGTTTTCTAAATACAATAATTTAGTAGGATATTCAGTCTCATTATAAAAATATTCTAATGTAATATTACTTTCAGGATATTTTGGAGAAATACTATAATCTTTTGTCTTTCTATTTAAATTATCATATTCAAATGTTTTGTAATAAGTTAAACTATCTTTATTGTCATAAAAATAAATATTTTTTATCAAGTCATTTTCATAAATAGTAACTTCTTTTCCAGAAAACTCTATAATATTACCATCATCGAAATTAGGATTATATGATTTAGTTTCAATTATTCTATTTTTTTCATCGTATTTGAATTCTCTGCTAATTTGGTCATTGCCATTTTTGGTTCTTTTTTGACGACTTCCTGTTTTAGTTTTTACCCAAATAAATGGTGAATGATTAATAATCTTTGTGTTTCTATTTTTAATATCATATTCAAATTTAGTTCCATAATCTTCGCCATATTCATCAAATTTTTTTAGTTCAATTAAATTACCTAAAAGATCATAATAGTATTCCGTAATCCTTTTTTCTTTTGGATATTCTGAATTAAAATATTCTTCTCTAATAATTTGATTTTTTTTATTAAAAACACTTTTTGTAGTTGAATAATTTTTATCAGAATCAATATTTTTTGATAAAATCAAATTATTGTTATCATCATATTGATTAACTGTTTTTGACAATTTATATGAATTAAATTCTTGATTGATTATTTTTCCATTAATATCATATTTATTTTCGCAAGAACTTAATATACTTTGGTTTTTATAATACCAAACGACTTTTAGAAGTCTATTGTTGTTGTCAAATTCTTTATAATAATTAATATAATGAACCCAATAAGTTTTATACCACCAAATATTAAATCTACTTTTTGTATATTCTTCACTTAAAAATCCATTATGCCCGTAATCACCTTCAGTACTAAAAAGTTTTAAATTTTGTCGATTTTCATCTAAAAAGATAAGTTGTTCTCTTATTGATTTTATTTTACCGTAAATAGTGTCCTTTGGTTGTGACAGTGAAATATTATAAAACAAAATAAAAGTTATAATTTTTAAAGAGTTCGATTTCATGTTTAATAGATTTTATTATTTTTTCTTCCACTTCTCAAAACCCATAACACTTTGCTTAATTTCTTTTTGCCATTGTTTTCCATAAGTTTTGTTTAGATAATTAAAAACCAATTCATTTTTAATTTCATATTCCTTAAAATTGGTAGGAGCAATGCAACCAAAATCGTGAAATTGAATATTGTATTTTTTAGCAAAAGCTAAATCTTCTTTGGTGATTACAGAAGCAATTCCGCCTAAGAAATAAATGGTTTTGGTATTTGAATTGATTTCGATTTTAATAGTATCATTTTGCTTTTTCTCTTGTGCATGAAGTGCAAAGGAGAAAAATAATGCTATGATTGTTAATTTAAAGTTCATGTTTAAATTCTTTATAAATTTTTCTTAGTTTTCTTTTTGAAATATTTTTAGTAGTTATTTTAATAACTCCAAACTTTCCTTTTTCGCCATATAATTCCATTGCTTTTTTATCTTTCAAGACCGTTACAGATTCGATATCGTTCGGATTCAAGTGTTCCATAACTTCATATTTTAAAATGGAATCATTTACTACAATTAATGGTTTTTCAGCTTTGATTGCCGTTACTGACTTTCTTGGTTTTGTTATAATGGTTTCTTGACTGTAACCTATATTTGAAGTCACAAAATATAGAAATAAGAGTATTGTTAATTGCCTTTTCATAATTAGATTTAGTTTTTTTTAATTGAAATAATCACAACCCCTTTTTCTCCTTTTTTACCATAAATTTTTACAGCATCTACAGGTTGGATGACTTCAATTTTTTCTATTTTTTGTTTGCTCAATGGCGCATACGGACTCGTTGGATTTTTTCCAAATAACGATTCTTCTGAATACTCCACTCCGTTAATAAAATAAATAGGTTCTTTTAGCTCAATAATTGAATCTATGTCATCAGGATTTAAATTAGAAAGGGATTCTTTGGTTAATTCTCCATCTACCAAAACTAAATCATCATTTGCTGTTTTTTTATCTTTTTCTTGAGTTTTTTCTGCTGAATTCATTGTAACATCATAACGTTTCCCTTTTGCTAAATAGCCTGAATTATTTATGGATGCTGAATTAGACATACTATTATTGTAACTCGGAACTAAACTCGTTTTTGCCATTTCTTGAACTTCTTCCATAGCAATAGGAGCAGAAAGTAGAACTTCTTTTTTCGATTTGTAATTGATTGTATCGTTAATCACAATGTTATTCTGAATTACGATTTGTTGCTGCAAAATTTGCTCCGCTTCTTTTTTAATTTCAGGAGTGGTGTTTACAAAACCATTCGCCGATTCTGGTGTTGGAATGTTATTTTTTGATGAATCAATCGTTGTAATCGTATTTTCTGGAATTATTACATTTTCTTTTTCTTGCAGTAAGAAAAAGGCTAATGTTCCCACTAAAACAATTGATGCAGCTACCGCTAATTTTTTCCACAAATGTTTCTCTTTTTGAAGTGTTTGTGTTTCCAACTTATCTTCAACGCGTGCCCAAATCTTCTCCATACCTGGAAAGTCTTTTTGCTCGGCATTTTCGGCAGCTTGTTGTATTTTTTTATATAATTTTTCTTCTGTTCCCATGACTATTTTGCTTTTTGATAATAAAAAGTTCTTACCAATTCTTTTAATTTACTTTTTGCCGCGTTCAATTGCGATTTGGATGTTCCTTCACTTATGCCTAATTGTTCTGCAATTTCTTTGTGCGAATAGCCTTCAATCACAAACAAATTAAAAATCGTTTGACATCCATCGGGAATATAATTCAGTAAATTGAGCAAATCTTCTTCTTCTAAATCGGTGACTTCATCTGCCAAGGGTTGTGAATTGTAGCTCACATCTTCCAAATACAAATTAAAGTTGATGTTCTTTTTAATTTGTAAAAGGCAATTGTTCACCGTTATTTTTCGCGCCCAAGCTTCAAAAGCCAAATCCTCTTTTAATTGATCTATTTTTGTAAATATGGTAAAAAAAGCATCGGCCAATACTTCTTCAATTTCTTCCTCCTTTTTTAAATACCGTTTACACAAACGATAGAGTTTTGGCGCCATAGTTTCATACACCAAGCGTTGCGCTTCGCGGTGTTGTTTTCGGCAGCCTTGTATGTGTTTTACATCCATAAAATGTTTTTATTGTCAAAATTCAAACTCAAGTTCAAATTCAATGTTCAAATTTTTTTACTTTTTGTACTTGAACTTGAACTTGACATTGTTCTTGTTCTTGACTTCGCTTTTTTATATAGAGCAGAAAAGTTAGGAAAAGGTTGGGACGACTTTAAAATATTTTAAAAAAAAAATCGCAAGTGATGAAACTTGCGATTATAAAAGTATGAAATAATACAGTGTTACACTGCGAAAAACGCTTCTAATTCTTTCAATGTTTCTTCTGAGGTGTTGATGTCTTTAACTACTTCACCCTTATTTAAAGCTACAATTCGGTTACAAACTTCTACAGTGTGAATTAAATCGTGACTTGAAATTAAAACGGTAACATCTGGATTTTCGGCTAATTCTTTTACAATTTTCTTTAATCGGTTTACCGTTGTTGGATCTAAATTTGCAAATGGTTCATCTAAAATCACTACTTCTGGATTTCCAATTAAAGTAGCAATAATGCCCACTTTTTTCATATTTCCTTTCGATAAATCGCGAAGATATTTTTTGGTATTTAGAATTTCGTTATTAAAAAATTCTTCATATTTTTTTAATAAAGCATCAACATCGGCTTTATTTTGACCGCGTAATTCACCAATAAAATAGAAATATTCTTCGGCAGTTAAATAACCAATTAAGAAACTTTCATCTAAAAAAGCGCCTGTAAAGTTTTTCCAATTTTCGCTTGTGTTTACTTCTATATTGTGATTGATAATTCCTCCAGTAGTTGGTTCAATTAAATCTAATAATAAACTAAAAAAAGTTGTTTTTCCCGCACCATTATTCCCTACTAAACCAAAACTTTGTCCCTTAGGAATTTCTAATTCTTGAATATTTAAAACCGTGGTAGCGTTATATTTTTTTGTAAGATTATTTACTTGTATCATGATAATTTATTGGATTTAAATTAATTTTTTTGTTTGTAAGCCACAATAGCATTGTATTTTTCTTTCTGAAATATTTTTTCAATAAGCATGAATAGTCTCGATTTGAAAAGCAATCCTAAAAGTCCAAAAACGGCAATTAATGCTATTCCAATATAAATATTGTCTATTAAAAGTCCGACTCCAAAAAGTAAAATTGGAATAAGCATTTGTGGTAATGAAAATAATAAGGTTTTTACATTGAACGCTTTTTTATCTCCAAAAGCTCCTTTCGCAGACTCTAAGTCAATCGCAGTTCTAGTGTAAGCGCCTGTGAACAATACTAAAAACGAATTAAATCCAATATTATATATACCAACAGCCAATATTGTAATATAAACATCCCATCCAAAGAAAATATAAAAGGAAGCTAAAAGCATGCTAATTGCTGTTCCAATAACCATTAGCCACCATTTAGAATTCAAATATTCTTTGTACGAAATACTTTGTGTCATCATTAATTGGTAATAAGAACTGTCCCAACTTGGTACAAACTGTCCAAAGTTAATTAAGAATCCACCCGTTACAAAAACCGCAGCAAAGGCTTGCATCACTGAATTTTTATAAATTTCTTGTGGAAAAAATATCAAGCCATAAAACAAGAAAAATAAACTCATGTATAAAGTTGTTTTTGCTCGTTTATTTCGCATTAATAGTTTAATGTCGTTTTTTAAGAAAGTTCCTAAAGTTCCAAATTGATTCAACCAAGTTAAGTCGTTTGAAGTAGCTAAGCTCTTTTTAATATGTAATCTTTCATCTAACGTTAAATCTTTTTTGAAGAAATTAAATGTGAAATAATAGATGATTACTAAGGCAAAAATTGGAAGTAAAACCATCCAAACATGCTCATACAAACCTTGAAAGAAAGGTTGTGTATAAATAGTAATATCAAATAATTTATAATATTGAGAAGCAATTAATCCGATAACAATTGTAGCTACAATTCCGAAGATAACATCTTTATTGTTGATTAAAATATTCAAGAAATTGATGAATAATATCACGGTCAAAATTCCTAAATGCCAAGTAATTACGCCTAATATACTATATCCATTTATCAGTAAAATAATACTGAATGGAATAAAAAAGAAAGCATGTGTCGTATTAAAATAGTTTAAAACCGTTTTGCCTAAAGAAAAATGTACAATTGTGTTTTTCTTGATTGGTAAAACTAGCAACGGTCTAATTGTTAATGTTGGAATTTTTTGAAAAAAATAGCGCATCATCATATCGGCAAAAAGATAATAAATCATAAACTTATTTACCGTTTGTAAAGGTTCTAAGCCAGCTTTTTTTATTCCGTAAAAGGCTCCAATACCAGCAAAAACAAACATCGCAGCAAAATATAAGAATATTAGCGCCATGAAAATTTTAAAAGCCAAATTGGTTTTAAACGATGCCGACCGAACAAAAGATTTCCATTCGAGAGTAAGAAAATGTTTAATCATAATTTTTTTGGTTTCTTATTTGTAGTATTTTCTTATCAAACGTTACGAATTTATTTCTGAAAGTTCAACTTATAAATTTCAGCTTCTAAATTCTCGGTATCATTGTCTTCGCAAAGTAAAAATTCTAATTCGGTTTCTGTTTCATTATAAAGTGTGATACCTTCAAATTTTTGATGTTCCGATAATAATTGAACATCTATAATTTCAAATGTTGGTGCGTGCATGATGCCTAAAATGGTTCCTAAAACTTCACCATCTTCATAAGTAGATGTTGTGTTTTCGGCGCAAGCCAAGAAATAAATTTTATCGCCAACCAATATTGCATCGGTAAAAGTGGTTTCTACATTATCTAGTGTTGGAAGCGAAATCGGTACAAATCGAATACCGTCTTCTTGATGATTTGGGATAATAAAAATGCCATTTTGACTATTCTTTGAATTTCCTCTTTGAAAAAGTAACATGGTTTGATGCGCATAAATCGCACCTTCAATATTTAATTGGTCATCAGTAAACGAACCAACATCTTTTAATTTTTGGTATAGAGCTGATAAATTTTGTGATTGTAAAGCATCGGATCCTAAATCTAAAGTGAACATCGAATTTCTTTTTTCTGTTGACCCAGAGCCTAACATAATTAGCTGATTGCCATATTGTGTGATGCTTTCTAAATCGGGTTTGTTTACTTTTTCAATGTTTTCTTTAGCGTCTTTTACCAATGGGAATTTTAGTAAAAGTTTTTTTGCGATGTCATATTGGTATAAAAAATTACTCGAATCTGAAATAACAAATAAAACATTTTGTGAGTACAACAAGCCAGATGGCGCTGCAATACCTTTTATAGTGAAGAGATTTGTAAGTTTGAAATTTTCCATATTTTTACCGATAACTTTATGAAGTTTTTAAGTCAGAAATTGCCCATAAAAGTACTATTTTTACACTTATTAAAAAGCGATACAAAATGGAAAACATAAATATTGAAGATTTTAAAGTAAAAACAACTATTAAGTTGGCTGATTTTGCTACGAAATTAGATATCGATACTGATAAAGACCAAGAAGAATTAGCGTTAGATAAAATCCAGAAAAAGCTTTCTAAAAAACAAGACGCTATGTATGCACACAATCGTCATGCTTTCTTAATTTGCTTGCAAGGCATGGATACTAGTGGGAAAGACAGTTTAATTCGTGAGGTTTTCAAAGAATTTAATCCGCGTGGAGTAGTGGTTCACAGTTTTAAAACACCAAATTCAACCGAATTAGAACACGATTATTTATGGCGTCATTATTTGGCTTTGCCTGAAAAAGGAAAATTTGCTGTTTTTAATCGAACGCATTATGAAAATGTTTTGGTAACTCGAGTACATCCTGAATATATTTTGTTTGAAAACTTGCCAGGGATTGAAAAAGTGGAAGATATTACGCCTCAATTTTGGGAAAATCGAATGGAACAAATGGTGAATTTCGAAAAGCACCTTTCTCAAAACGGTACTAAAATTTTGAAGTTCTATTTTCACATGAGTAAAGACGAACAAAGAGAACGTTTGCTAAAACGTTTAGAAAATCCAGAAGACAATTGGAAATTCAGCACTGGCGATTTAAAAGAACGTGAGCGTTGGGAAGATTATATGAAATATTACGAAGAAGCCATCAATAAAACATCAACTGATTTTGCGCCTTGGTACATAATTCCAGCTGATGATAAAGGTGTTGCGAGATACATTGTAGCTAAAACCATTTGGGAAGAGATGGAAAAACTAACCGATATTACCGAACCCGAATTAGATCCAAAAGTAAAATCGAATATCGAAGTGTATCGTGAACAATTAAAAAAATAATTTCAAGAATATTAAAAATGAAAGTATATACAAAAACTGGCGATACCGGAACCACAGCATTGTTTGGTGGAACGCGTGTGCCAAAACATCATATCAGAATTGAAAGTTATGGAACGGTTGATGAATTAAATTCCCATATCGGATTAATTCGCGACCAAGACATGAGCGATTTGTACAAAAATGTATTAATTGAGGTACAAGATAGATTATTCACAGTCGGAGCTATTTTAGCCACACCACCTGAAAAAGAAACCCTTAAAAACGGTCAACCACGCTTGCAAAACCTGGGAATTGTGGAATCAGATATCGAATTTTTGGAAAATGAAATCGATACCATGGAAGAAGCGTTACCACCAATGACACATTTTGTTTTGCCAGGTGGACATACAACGGTGTCATATTGTCATATTGCACGCTGTGTATGCCGTAGAGCCGAGCGTTTAGCAGTACATTTGAATGACATAGAACCGACAGACGAACGTGTAATTAAGTACCTAAACCGACTTTCTGACTATCTTTTTGTGTTGGCACGAAAGTTGTCCCATGATTTGAACGCTGATGAAGTACAATGGATTCCTAGAAAATAGTGTTCGATAATCAGTTTTAAGTGTTCAGTACGCCTGAAAACAGAGATGAAAAGTCATGTTTTGAGCACTTAAAAAAAAACGTTCTTAAATTTTAATAAAAAAAGTAAAAAAAAACTTGCCTTATTGGGTAATAAATTTATTTTTGCATAAACTTAAATCGATAAAAGATGTATTGGACATTAGAATTAGCGTCATACTTAAGTGATGCGCCTTGGCCAGCAACCAAAGATGAACTTATCGACTATGCTATCAGAACTGGGGCTCCATTAGAAGTAGTGGAAAACTTGCAATCTATAGAAGACGAAGGAGAAATCTATGAATCAATGGAAGAGATTTGGCCTGATTATCCTACTGACGAAGATTATCTTTGGAATGAGGATGAATATTAAAAAATAAATAAACACAACAGAAACAAGTCTCTTTACTGAGACTTTTTTTGTGGTTATATTTGCAAACCTATTTAGAAAATAAAAATTATGAGTATCATAAATTCCATATTGAAAGCTTTTGTGGGGGACAAATCGGAGAAAGATGTAAAAGCGATTCAACCACTTATTAACAAAGTAAAATCTTTTGAGAGTGCTTTACAAGCATTGTCTCATGATGAATTGCGTGCTAAAACAGCCGAATTCAAAGCTAAAATTAAAAATGCTCGCGCTGAAAAAGATGCTAAAATCGCTTCTTTAAAACAAGACGCAGAGCAAACTCAAGACATTGATGCTCGTGAAGATATTTATGCTGAAATCGACAAAATCGAGAAAGAAGCTTATGAAATTTCTGAGAAAGTATTAAACGAAATTCTTCCAGAAGCGTTTGCAGTAGTGAAAGAAACAGCTCGTCGTTTTAAAGAAAATACGTCAATCACGGTTACCGCTACTCCAAAAGACAGAGAGTTATCGGCAACTAAATCGTATATCGCAATTGAAGGTGATAACGCTACTTGGGCCAATTCTTGGAATGCAGCTGGTAAAGCTATTACTTGGGATATGATTCACTACGACGTTCAGTTAATTGGTGGAGTTGTGTTGCATCAAGGTAAAATTGCCGAAATGCAAACAGGAGAAGGAAAAACATTAGTAGCAACATTGCCATTATACTTGAATGCCTTAACCGGAAACGGTGTGCATTTAGTAACTGTGAATGACTACTTAGCAAAACGTGATAGTACTTGGAAAGCACCTTTATTCGAGTTTCACGGCTTAACTGTAGATTGTATTGACAATCACCAACCAAACTCTCCAGAAAGAAGAAAAGCATATGAAGCCGATATTACTTATGGGACAAATAACGAATTTGGTTTCGATTATTTGAGAGATAATATGGCACATGCTCCAGAAGATTTGGTACAACGCAAACATAATTTTGCCATTGTTGATGAGGTCGATTCAGTTTTAGTAGATGATGCGAGAACACCTTTAATTATTTCTGGACCAGTTCCTCAAGGTGATCGTCATGAGTTTAATGAATTAAAACCTAAAGTTGAAAACCTAGTTACTTTACAACGTAAATTAGCTACGGATTGTTTAACCGAAGCAAAACGTTTATTCAAAGAAGGTAACAATAAAGACGCTGGATTTAATTTATTACGTTCGTACAGAGCATTACCAAAAAGCAAAGCTTTAATCAAATTCTTATCGGAAGAAGGAGTTAAACAATTACTTCAAAAAACCGAAAACCAATACATGCAAGATAATAACAGAGAAATGCCAAAAATTGATGAGGCACTTTACTTTGTTATCGAAGAAAAAAATAATCAAGTTGAGTTAACGGATAACGGAATCCAATTCTTATCACAAGATACAGATGCACAATTCTTTGTTTTACCAGATATTGGGACAGGAATTGCTCAAATTGAAAGAGAAAATTTAGAGCCAGAAGTAGCTGCAGAACGTAAAGAAGAATTATTCCGTGATTTCTCAATAAAATCTGAACGTATTCACACGTTAACGCAGTTATTAAAAGCTTATACTTTATTTGAAAAAGATACCGAATACGTTATCATGGACAATAAAGTAATGATTGTAGATGAGCAAACAGGACGTATCATGGATGGTCGTCGTTACTCAGATGGTTTACACCAAGCAATCGAAGCTAAAGAAAACGTAAAAATCGAAGCTGCTACTCAAACATTTGCAACCGTTACGTTACAGAATTATTTCCGTATGTACAGCAAATTAGGAGGAATGACAGGAACTGCGTCAACTGAAGCAGGTGAGTTCTGGGAAATCTACAAATTAGACGTAGTGGAAATCCCTACCAACCGTCCAATGGCGCGTAAAGATAAAGACGATTTAATTTATAGAACCGTTCGTGAAAAATTCAACGCAGTTATCGAAGATGTAGTACAATTATCAAATTCGGGAAGACCTGTATTAATTGGAACAACATCGGTAGAGATTTCGGAATTATTAAGCCGAATGTTAAAAATTAGAGGTATTCAACATAATGTATTGAATGCTAAAATGCACAAAAGTGAAGCAGAAATTGTAGCTGAAGCAGGAAAACCTGGAGTTGTTACAATTGCAACCAATATGGCTGGTCGTGGTACCGATATTAAATTATCTGACGAAGTGAAAAAAGCAGGTGGTTTAGCAATTATCGGAACAGAACGTCACGATTCGCGTCGTGTTGACCGTCAGTTAAGAGGTCGTGCTGGTCGTCAAGGAGATGTAGGTAGTTCTCAATTCTACGTGTCTTTGGAGGATAACTTAATGCGTTTATTTGGTTCTGAAAGAGTAGCGAAAGTTATGGATAGAATTGGTTTGAAAGAAGGTGAAGTAATTCAGCATTCTATGATGACAAAATCTATCGAAAGAGCTCAGAAAAAAGTAGAAGAAAACAACTTTGGAGTTCGTAAACGTTTGTTAGAATATGACGACGTAATGAATGCACAAAGAGAAGTAGTATACAAAAGAAGACGTCACGCTTTACATGGAGAACGTTTGAAAGTGGATATTGCAAACATGATGTACGACACTTGCGAACTAGTAGTGGAACAAAACAAACTAGCAGAAGATTTCAAAAATTTCGAATTTGAATTAATTCGTTACTTCTCTATTAGCGCTCCCGTTTCACAATCAGAATTTGCAAAATTATCAGCAAGAGAGATTACTGGAAAAACATACAAAGCGGTTTTAGCTCATTACGAAGAAAAAATCACTAGAGATGCACGCGAAGCGTATCCAATCATTAAAAATGTATACGAAAACAACAATGGTCAGTACCAAAGAATTATTGTGCCATTCTCTGACGGAATCAAATCATTAAATGTGGTTACCGATTTAGAAAAAGCATATGCTTCAGAAGGACGTTCGTTAGTGGCTGATTTCGAGAAAAACATCACTTTGGCTATTGTGGACGAAGCTTGGAAAAAACACTTACGTAAAATGGACGAATTGAAACAATCGGTTCAGTTGGCGGTTCACGAACAAAAAGATCCATTGTTGATTTACAAATTCGAAGCGTTCAACTTGTTCAAGAAAATGATCGATGATGTAAATAAAGAAGTAATTTCATTCTTATTCAAAGGAGATTTGCCTTCTCAAAATACTTCTGAAATTCAAGAAGCTAAGCAAGTGCAACAAAAAGAAAACTATACTGAAACTAAAGAAGATTTAGATAGCGAAGATACAGCAGCACAAGCAAAAAGAGCAGGAGAAATGGCAAGTCAAAGACCTCAAGTAACAGAAACGATTACAAGAGAAATGCCAAAAATCAATCGTAATGACACTGTTACTATCAAACACGTAATGAGTGGAAAAAGCGAAACCATGAAATATAAAAAGGCAGAAAGCATGATTGCTTCTGGCGAATGGGTTTTGGTTAACGAATAATTAAAACACATAAATAAACTAATCCTCAATTGCTAAAAGTAGTTGGGGATTTTTTTTGAAACACATAGTCACATAGGTTAATTAATTTGCTATGTGAATTATGCTAAGTGAAACGCCTAAAAATAAAGACATAGTAAATCTTATGTGTCTATGTGTTTAATTTTATTTGTGTTTCATCAAAACTAACTATCTTTGATAAAATTAAAATCACTCAAAATGAAAACCAAAATTCTATTCATCGCATTCTTCATTTTTCAAACTATTGCTGTTTTAGCGCAAGACATGACGTCTTTAAAAACCGAGGCGCTTAAGTCGTATAAAGCAGGAGTAAATATGAATTTTGATGCCATTTTTGAAACTACCTATCCAAAAGTATTTGATATTATTCCACAAGAGCAAATGAAGACAATGTTTGGTCAAATGATGGAGAACGAACAATTTTCAATCAAATTAGTAGAAGTGGAACCTGGTTTTTCATTTGGTGAAATCAAGAAAATTGAAGGAAAAACGTTTTGTCTTATTGGACATAATAATGTGATGACCATGCAGTTTAAAGAGCCTATGGAAGATGCGGAATCTATGACAGATATTTTTAAATCGTCAATGAATGCTGAAAAAGTGACCTATGATAAAGCAACAAATACGTTTCGTATTGAAATGCGTTCAACCTTAATTGCTGTTGCTGACGAATTGACTAAAAACCAATGGAAATTTTTGAATAAAGACAAGGACAACAAATTGTTTTCTATGATTTTTGATGAAAAAATTGTAAAAGCTTTAGACTTATAACATGAACGAAAATAACATCACTTATACCGAATTTTTTAACCAAGTTAGAGCAAGTATTTCGAAAGGTACTTTTGCCAAATTAACGTTGGCTAAAACCGTTGGAAAACCTGAATTACAGAACATTTACGTGAAAACCATCGTAGAAGACAATATCTTAAAATTGTCGATGACATATAAAATTTACACTACCGAAAAGCAAGAATTAGTGAAAATCTGCAAATTAGACGATTTAGAAGCAGAGTTAATTCCGCACATCAACAACCCATTTTTATCCGCGTTGTTATTTACTACCGAAGCTGATATTAATCTAAAATTAAACAAAAAACGCGTGGCAAGGATTGACGAACAAGCACCAACGTTTAAAAATGCGGATGCGAGTTTGATGGAGTTTTTAGGGAAGTAGTAATTATAAATACTTTTGAGATGGAATATCCAAACTTTAATAAACAATTATTAAACACTCTCGAAAATGGAAAAACAACTATTGAGGAGTTAAAAGCAATTGAACCTATAATGATTGAAAATTGTAAGTCAAGTATAAAACTTATGTACAATTATTATTTTGCAACAATTGTTTTAGCAATTCTTTGGTTTTTAATTGATAAATCTATTGTAAGCGAAGTAAAAATATTAGATGTAACTGTTAATAACAAACAAATTTTATTATTAAGTATTCCTTTTCTCTCGATTATATGTTATTATTTTACTATTTCATATATGGCTTTTAATCAATTAATTGATGCTGGACTCAAACTAATTCAAAGTAAATTATATCCTAATATTAGTGAAGGTTCAATAATGGAATTATTGATTTATCCTTCTTTGATTGAGTTAGAATCAATAAAAGTTAGATTGTCAAATGATTCATTATGGAGTAATTTGGGTTTTATTTTATTTCATTTCTGTTTTTGTTTACTCCATTAATTCTGAATGGAGTAATATGTTGGAGTTTGTTTTTTAATAAATGGACACCTATTTTTTTTCCGATTATTTACATTTTAATAATGGGGAAAATTATGTTAAATATTATATTTTATATAAGACAAGTTATATAAAGCGGATTATTAACAGTAACAGTTTTATTTTAAATGTATTCCCCATCAGGAAAAATCTTCCCAGGATTCAACACATTATTGGGGTCAAAAATGGCTTTGATGCGTTCCATTAATTCCAAATGCACTTTTGAAAACGCGATATCCATGTAGTTTTTTTGTACCAAGCCAATGCCGTGTTCACCAGAAAGCGTTCCTTTTAAACCAACCGTCAATTCAAAAATTTCACGAATACCTTTTGGAACTTCGGTTTTCCAATTGTCGTCGGTCATGTTGCCTTTGATGATGTTTACGTGTAAATTACCATCGCCCGCATGTCCATAACACACCGATTGAAAACCATATTTAGCACCAATTTCTTTGATACCTTTTAATAATTTAGGTAACTCATATCTTGGTACAACCGTATCTTCTTCTTTATAAATGGAATTCGCTTTTACCGCTTCCGCCACAGAGCGACGTATTTTCCATAGTGCATTTTTTTGTTCTTCGGTATCGGCAAACAACACTTCGTCGATTTCAAATTGTTCTACTACTGCCAAAATTTGTTCCGCTTCTTGCATTAAAATTTCTGGATAATTACCATCTACTTCAATCAACAAATGCGCCTGAACGTTATCTTTGACTTCCACATTCAACCCATCGACAAATTTCAATGTCCAATCAATCGCATCGCGTTCCATAAACTCTAAAGCACTTGGGATAATTCCTGCTCTAAAAATCGCTGAAACCGCTTCACACGCTTGCTCTGCTTTATAAAACGGAACCAAAAGTAAAAAGTTATGTTTATTTTGAGGTAATAATTTCAATACAATTTTTGTCACGATTCCCAAAGTTCCTTCACTACCAACCATTAATTGCGTAAGGTTGTAACCCGTTGAATTTTTCAACGTATTAGCACCTGTCCAAATGATGTCTCCTGTTGGTAAAACTACTTCTAAATTCAGGACATAATCTTTCGTAACACCATATTTCAAAGCTCTTGCGCCACCAGAATTTTCTGCAATATTTCCACCAATAAAACAACTTCCCATACTACTTGGATCTACGGGATAAAACAAGCCTTTTTCGGCAACAGCTTCACGTAAAACTTGCGTAATTACGCCAGGCTGAGTTGTAACTTGTAAATTTTGTTCATCAATTTCAATAATCTGATTGAATCGCTCCATTGAAATTCCAATTCCACCATAAATAGATAAAGCACCACCACTCAAACCGGTACGAGCACCAATCGGTGTTGTCGGAATTTTATACGTATTCGAAACTATTAAAATTTGCGCAACTTCTTCAGTATTGGCAGGTTTTACCACCACATGAGGCGGAAAACTCAAATCTTCCGTTTCGTCGTGACCATATGTTTTACGAGTAGCTTCATCAGTAAAAATATAAGCCGAACCTACAATGTTTTCAAGCGCAAGTAATATTTCAGGATTCATAGTGTACAATTGAAGTGTAAAGATAATTAATTTTATGTTTTTTGGGACACAGAATTTTTCGCTCGCAAAAGCGTTAAGTCGCAAAGATTTCAAAAAAACTTGGCGGAACTTTGTGTCAAACTTAGTGTAACTTTGTGCTACAAACTCAGAACCCAATACCAAAAAGCTACCGTCAGCAACGACAGCGGAATTCCAATACCAATCATCATACTACTCAATTTGGGTTTTAATCCATAATTGGAAGCTAAAATCGCACCTGTTATCATTGGCGCCATTGCTGATTCCATAATTGAAACATCTATTTCTAAACCTTTTCCGCCTAATATGATTTTGTAAAGCAAGAAGAAAAAAGCGGGCATTAAAATCAATTTGAAAAATAATCCTAAAGTTAAAAAAGACCAATGTTTACTTCGTGTATCAATTTTTAATTGCAATCCAACGGCTACTAAAGCAACTGGAGTTACCGTATTTCCTATTCTTAAAAAGGAGTTTTGCAACGCTTCTGGAAATTCTAAAGTGAATATGGTACAGAAAAGTGCAATCGTAAACGCAATAAAAGGTGGGAACTTTACAATTTTCAATACGATTTCAGAAGTACTCAAATTACCTCTTGAAAAACTGGCAGCCACTAAAATACCTAAAGTCGTTACGACTACGAATGAACCGGGTTGGTCAACGATTATGGCGGTTTTTAATCCATCTGCACCATACAAAGCTTCGATAATTGGAAATCCTACGAAAGAAGTATTACTCAATCCACCAGTCAAAATTAAACATCCAATTAGCTTTTTCGACCATTTGAAATACGTCCCCAAAGCATAGAAAAACACAAACGATAATCCGAAACCTAACCACGCAATTCCTAACGGATAAAGTAAAGCGAGTGAAATTGTGATTTTCGGAATATAATATAACGCCAAAGCCGGAAGCGAAACGTAAATCACGTATTGATTCAAACTTTGATAGGCATTTTTAGGAAATTGCGGCACTTTTTGAAGCGCAACGCCCAAAATCAAGCATAAAAATAATAAAATGATGTTTTCCATGTACTCTAAATAGAATGCAAAATTACCACTATAAAATAAGGTTTTAAATTTTTAACGCTTTTTTAATGTTTTGTAATTATTTTTGTTTTAAATTTGTAACATAATTTATTACAGTATGATTTCAGGTAAGTTTGCAATATCAATTCACATTTTAACTTTACTGGCTAAGTTTCCAGATGATTATTTATCATCTGAATTTATTGCTAGTAGCATTAATTTGAATCCAGTTTTAGTGAGAAAGGAAATTGCTAATTTGAAAAAAAATCAAATTGTAATGAGTAAAGAAGGAAAAAATGGAGGTACTAAATTGAACGTTTCACCATCAAAAGTAACTTTGAAACAGATTTTTGAATCTACGTTTGAAGAAATAAGTTTGGGATATTCTAAGAATGAACCCAATCCGAAGTGCCCTGTTGGAAGAGAAATTAATCAAAATTTGAGTACGCTTTATACGAAATTAAACGATTCTGTTATGAAGCAACTTGAATCCACAACATTAGAAGAATTTGCTAATAAATTTTAGCTATTTTTTTAAATAAAACTGTAACATTTTTTATTACTATTAAATATTTATATTATGAAAATTGCACTTATTGGAGCCACTGGATTTGTTGGCTCAAACATTTTAAATGAATTAGCAAGGCGTAATCATGAAATTACAGCAATTGCAAGAAATTCAAAAGCGGAAGAATTACCAAATGTAACCTTTGTAAAAACTGACATTTTCAATATTGAAGAATTGTCAGAAGTTGTAAAAAATCATGATGTTGTTGTTAGCGCTTTCAATCCAGGATGGACGAATCCTAATATCTATGAAGATTTTATTTCAGGTTCTAAAGCAATTGTAGAAGGTGTCAAAAAATCAGGTGTTACACGTTTCATCACAATTGGTGGTGCAGGAAGTTTATTTGTTGCACCAAATTTGCAAGCAGTTGATACGCCTGATTTTCCAAAAGAAATTTACCCAGGTGCTTCTGCGGCAAGAGATTTTCTAAACCTTATTAAAGAAGAAAAAGAATTGGATTGGGCATTTTTTAGTCCAGCTTTTGAGATGCATCAAGGAATTACAACGGGAAGAACAGGAAAATATCGTTTAGGATTAGAAAATCCAGTTTTCGATGAAAATCAGAGAAGCATTTTATCGGGTGAAGATTTAGCAGTAGTAATTGCAGATGAAGTTGAACATCCAAAACATCATCAAATTCGATTTACAGCGGCTTATTAATTAAGAACTTTGTAAAGAAACAGTTTCATTGAGCAATTTGCTTTTTGAAACTGTTTTTGTTTTCCGTACTTTTACTTCTCGAAACAAACTAGATGGAAAAGCCAAGTGAACATAAATCTGCTTTAAAAGAAAAAGAAGGCGTTGCCCAACCTGAAACGTTGAGTACCGTTGTGGCAAGTCAAATTCAACAATTCCGAAGAAAACAACCTTCGGCAGATGAATTAATTGCTGGAATTTTAAAAGGAGATAAAATCGCTTTGAGTCGTGCGATTACTTTGGTTGAAAGTACCAATCCTGAACATTTAGCCAAAGCGAATGAAGTAATTAAAGGTTGTTTGCCAAATGCGAATCATTCGGTTCGTGTTGGAATTACAGGTGTTCCAGGTGTTGGAAAAAGCACTTTTATTGAAGCTTTTGGAAAATATTTAACTTCCATTGGAAAGAAAGTTGCCGTTTTAGCGGTTGACCCAAGTTCGTCCATTAGTCATGGAAGTATTTTAGGCGATAAAACTCGTATGGAAGAATTGGTAAAAGACGAGAATGCCTATATTCGACCAAGTGCTTCTGGCGATACATTAGGAGGCGTTGCTAGAAAAACCCGTGAGACTATTATTTTGTGTGAAGCTTGTGGATTTGATACGATTATTATTGAAACCGTTGGAGTAGGGCAAAGCGAGACCGCCGTTCACAGTATGGTCGATTTCTTTTTGTTGCTGAAAATTTCAGGTGCTGGCGATGAATTACAAGGCATTAAACGCGGCATCATGGAAATGGCGGACACTATCGTAATCAATAAAGCGGATGGCGATAATATTGCGAAAGCGAAATTAGCCAAAACGGAGTTCAATAGAGCGTTGCATTTATTTCCAGCCAAATCTTCGGGTTGGATTCCAAAAGTTACGACTTGTAGTGCTTATGAACAAACCGGAATTGATGCGATTTGGGACATTATTTCCGAGTATTTTGAATTGGTAAAATCCAATCATTATTTCGAAGAAAAACGCCAAAATCAAAATCAATTTTGGATGATGGAAACGATTAATGAACAATTGAAATCACATTTTTACAATCATCCGAATATCATTCAACTATTAGAAGAAAACAAAAAAGCCGTGCAAAACAATGAAATTTCACCTTTTGCAGCGGCTGTAAATTTATTGGAACAATATTTTAAAAAATAATTTTTAGTAGGGACAAGTCATTGACTTGTCGCTACGGGAATCATAATCAAAGATTATTCCTGCTCGTAACGTTCAATTTCTCTATCGTAGAATTCTCCAGCAATGGTAATTAAATGTTCCATTTCTGATTCTAATTCTTTTTCGTCTTCTTCTTCAATGTCTTCTAAAAATTCTACTTCGTCATCTTTCAAGTTGATTACGAATCTTGGATATTCTAAATGGATTACGAAAATATCTTCTGGAAAGTCGGTGTTATCTCCGATTACAAATTTTGGTAAGTTCATGTTTTTATGATTTTAATTTCTTCTTGTTATTGTAATTGAACTTGTTCTTGCGTTTGCACTTGAACCAGTTTTTTAGTCAAATAATTAAAGCGAATATACAAAAATATAGCTGCTGCTGTTAATCCAGCTAAAAGTCCAATCCAAACGCCAACTGCTTTTAATTCGGTTTCTAATCCTAAATAAATGGAGATAGGAAATCCAATTACCCAATACGCTACAAACGTAATATACATTGGAATTTTAGCATCTTGCAAACCACGAAGCGCACCTAAAACCACCACTTGCAGGCCATCTGAAATTTGAAAAACAGCAGCCACTAAAAGTAAATTAGCCGAAATAGCAATTACTTCTAGGTTTTCTGTTAGGTTTGTAACATCGTTAATATCTACAAAAATATAAGGTAAAGTGGTGTGTAAAGCCACAAATAGTAAAGCAAAAACAATTTCGATAACGATAGCTAATAAGAAAATGGATATCGCTACTTTTCGTAAGGTTACATAATCATTTAATCCTTTTTGGTTTCCAATACGAATCATTGCGGTAACGCTTAATCCCATGGCAAACATAAAGGTTAAAGAAGCTAAACTCAATGCAATTTGATTCGCTGCTTGACTTGTTGTTCCAATCATTCCACATAACCAAATGGCTCCTGTAAACAACGCCACTTCAAAGAACATTTGCATGGCAGAAGGCATCCCAATTTTAATGATTTTTTGGTTGACTTCTTTCTTAATTTCTTTCAAGCTAAATCCTTTAAAATACGGATGAAATTTTGGTTTTAAATTCATTATGTAGTGCATATACCCTAACATCACAAAACGCGAAACAATAGTTCCTACAGCGGCTCCAACGATGCCCCATTTTGGAAAAATCCATATTCCGTAGATTAAGAAGTAATTGATAACTACGTTGGTTAAATTTCCAATAATGGTTGCCCACATCGAATATTTAGTTTCACTCAAACCGTCTGCAAATTGTTTGTACGCTTGGTACATAATTAACGGAATCAACGAAAAACCAACGATATCTAAATACGGTTTTGCCATTTCTACTACTGCTTCGGGTTGTCCCATGTAAGCAATTAATGGTTTCGAAAAGAAAATTAAGGTAAATAAAGCAACACCTAAAATCGTACACAAATACAATCCGTGATGAAATGCAGAACGACCACCAGCTACATCATTTTTTCCATCTGATTCCGCTACTAAAGGTGTAATTGCAGTTGAAAATCCAATTCCTAATGACATGGCAATGAACACAAAACTGTTTCCTAATGACACCGCAGCTAATTCGGTTGGACCTAATTTTCCGACCATGATATTGTCTACAATTCCCACAACAGTATGACCTAACATTCCTAAAATAATAGGGTAGGCAAGTTTTAAGTTATATGAAAATTCTTTAGAGTAGTCGGAAAAAGTCATTTTGGCAATTTTGAGCAAAGGTAATAATTTGAAAAGGATTTCAATAAAAAACCTGACAGGATTCAGAATCTTGTCAGGTTAAACTATTTGTGAATTGAATTTACTTTTTAATATTTGGATTTATGGTATCGCTTTCGATAATTCCGTCACGTAAACGAATGATTCTGTGTGCGTAAGCTGCAATATCTTCTTCGTGAGTTACTAGAATTACAGTGTTTCCGTTGGCGTGAATTTCGTTGAATAAATTCATAATTTCCACCGAAGTTTTACTGTCTAAGTTTCCGGTTGGTTCATCGGCTAAAATAATGGATGGTTTGTTAACCAAAGCTCTCGCAACCGCCACACGTTGACGTTGACCACCCGAAAGTTGATTTGGTTTGTGATCCATTCTGTCGTTCAAGCCTACTTGTGTTAATACTTCAGTAGCACGTTCAACGCGTTCTGATTTGGAATGACCGGCATAAACCATTGGTAAAGCCACATTATCCAAAGCCGTTGTTCGTGGCATTAAGTTGAACGTTTGAAATACGAATCCAATTTCTTTATTACGAATTCCTGCCAATTCATCGTCTTGCATTTCACTAACGTGTTTTCCGTTCAAAATGTATGTTCCAGAAGTTGGTGTGTCTAAACAACCTAAAATGTTCATCAAAGTTGATTTTCCAGAACCTGAAGGTCCCATTAAAGCTACATATTCGCCTTTATTGATTTCTAAATCGATGCCTTTTAATACATATACGATTTCGTTTCCTAAAGGAAAATCTCTTTTGATATTGGTTATTTTGATTAACGGATTTGCCATAATGAAATTAGAATTTAGCCTCTCGACTTCGCTCGAGATTACAATATTATTGATGTAATACTCTAATAAGTAGAAAAAGAAAGGAATTTGTTACATAAATAAAGCAAAACAATGATTTAATTTATCATTAAATACAACCATTGACCAAATTTATATCCTGATTTAAACAAATAAATTATTCCCAATACAATAATAAAAGGAAGTATAAATTTGAAATATTTTGATTTAAAAAAAGAAGGATTTTCCATAATAACCAATTTATAGTTGTTTGATTATTAGTAAGAAAATATAAATTTTGTTACAACTAAAAACGAATTCTTTCAAACAAATGCGAACTAATCGTTTTATTAGTATTGATGATAAAATGTTCTTTTTCTTGTTCGGCTCTAAAAAAAACAATTCCCCATTGAAACGTATCAATTGTAACCGAAACCTTTGGATGATTTTTTATGATTTCCCAAGCCTCTTCCATATCGGCTGACCAATGAATATCATCAAAAATCCAAACAGAATCATTTGAAATGGTTGGAAGTAACGCTTCAAAATAATCTAAAGTAGCTTTTTTGGAATGATTGCCATCGAAATAGATTATGTGATGGGTGACAGGTGAAAGGTTAAGGGTTTTAAAATAGCTTGAAAATTCGGTATTAATAAATTCTATATTTTGAAAATTTGAATTTGTCTCGAAACTTCGGGATTGTAATTGTACTTGTGCTTGTTTTTGTGTGTTTGGACAACCTTCTAAAGTGATAATTTTCGCATTTGAATTTCCTAACGAAAGAGCCGAAGTAGCTAATCCTAATGAAGTACCAATTTCTAAAATGCTTTTGGGTTGAAAATAACGAACTATTCTAAAAAGTAGTTCAGCATTTTTTGGAGTAATTCCAGCGGTTTGCGCAATTTTTGAAATTTCTCTTGTATTCGATTTAAAAACTCGTGAACCTGCACCAAAATCTATTACTTCAATTGTGTTTTTGTTTTCTAAAAGCGATTTTCTATACGATTTTAAGGTTTCGTATTCTGGATACTTTGTGTTATCATAAAAACATTTCGTAACCAAATCAAACACAAATGGCGAATGTACTCCATGTTCGTTTTTGGAATGGAAAAGGAATTTTATGTAAGATTTTATTTGTTGTAGCACTAAGTTTCTCAAAGTTTGGCACAAAGTAACACAAAGAATTTATAAGAAAAAAAACTTAGTGAAACTTTGTGTAAAACGTGGTGTTACATTGTGAAACTTTATTCCATTTTAGAACTCAATTCAAACCATCGTTCTTCTTTTTCTTCTAAAGATTGAATAATTTTTTGTAATTCGTTTGCTTTCGCTTCAATCTTATCATCCAAAACTTTTCCGTCGGCGAATTCTTGTTCGATTTGTTTTTTATTGTATTCTAAATCTTTGATTTCTTTTTCAATTTTATTGAATTCCTTCTGTTCGTTGAAACTTAATCCGGTTGTAGCCGTTTGTTTTTCCTTCCAATTTGTTTTTTCAGTGCTTACCGAATTCAAAACTTTTGGTTCAGCTGAATCTTCATATGCTCTGAAATCTGAATAATTTCCAGGGAAATCTTCAATCTCACCTTCGCCTCTAAAAACAAATAAGTGATCGACAATTTTATCCATGAAATATCTATCGTGACTCACCACTAATAAACAACCAGGATAATCTAAAAGGAAACTTTCCAATACATTTAACGTAACAATATCTAAGTCATTCGTAGGTTCATCCAAAATCAAGAAATTTGGATTTTGAATTAAAACCGTACATAAATACAAACGTTTCAATTCGCCACCACTTAATTTTTCTACGAAATCGTATTGTTTTTTGGCATCAAATAAAAAGCGTTCCAATAATTGCGAAGCCGAAATAATTTTTCCTTTCGTCAACGGAATATATTCGCCATATTCTTTGATGATATCAATAACTTTTTGCCCTGGTTTTGGATTGATACCACTTTGGGTGTAATAACCAATTTTAATCGTATCACCAATAATTACTTTACCTGAGTCCGGTTGAATCGTTTGCGTTAAAATATTTAAAAAAGTCGATTTTCCTGTTCCGTTTTTGCCAATAATTCCAATGCGTTCACCACGTTGAAACGAATAGCTGAAATCTTTTAAAATGGTTCTATCAGGAAAGTCTTTGTTCAATTTTACCATTTCGATAATCTTGCTTCCCATACGCTCCATGTTGATTTCGAGCTCTACTACATTTTCTTTTCTTCGGCTTTCTGCTTTTTCTTTAATCACGTAAAAATCATCTTGACGCGATTTCGATTTGGTAGTTCGTGCTTTTGGTTGACGACGCATCCAAGCCAATTCTTTTACGAATAAGTTTTGTGCTTTGTCGATACTCGCATTTTCAGAAGCCAAACGTTCTTCTTTCTTTTCTAAATAATACGAATAATTGCCTTTGTATTGGTATATTTTTCCGTTGTCTAATTCGATAATTTCGTTACAAACTCGTTCCAAAAAGAAACGGTCGTGCGTTACCATAAACAACGTTATGTTTTCTTTTGCAAAATAATCTTCTAACCATTCAATCATTTCTAAATCAAGATGATTGGTTGGCTCGTCTAAAATCAATAAATCAGGTTTACTAATCAAAATAATCGCTAACGAAAGTCTCTTTTTTTGTCCACCCGACATGTTTTTGACTTTCATTTTCAAGTCTTCCAACTTTAGCTTGTATAGAATTTGCTTGAATTGCGTTTCAAAATCCCAAGCATTATGTCGGTCCATATCGTCAAAAGCTCTTTGATACGCTTCTTCATCATTCGGATTTTCTAAAGCTTTTTCGTAGCGTTCAATTACTTTCAGAATTTCATTATCCGAAGCAAAAATATTTTCCTCAATAGTTAATTCGTCTTGCAAATTATTGTTTTGCGACAAAAACGCCATGTTGATTTCTTTTCGAATCACCACTTGACCTGTATCTGGTTCGTCTAAACCATTAATCATGTTCATAATGGTGGTTTTTCCCGAACCGTTTTTAGCGATAAAAGCAATTTTTTGATCTTTATTAATTCCAAACGAAACGTTGTCAAACAACACACGTTCGCCATAAGATTTGGAGATATTTTCGACTGATAAGTAATTCATAATACAATTTAGAGCTGCAAAAATAGTTTATTGTAACAGATGAAACAATCTTTTGGAATTAAATAAAAAAGCCATCATTTCTGACAGCTTTGGTTTTGTTATTTTAAAATTTCTACTTCTAAATGACTTTCTTCAAAGATTTTAATAAAAGCCTTAGTGTAATCTTGTTTTTCTGACAAGTAAGGGTTTTCTAAAAACTTCTGAGGATTAACAGCAATTAATGGATACCAAGTGCTTTGTACTTGAATTTGAATTTTATGTCCTTTTTTGAAAGTATGTAAAACATCTTGTAATCTAAAATTAACTTCCGTAGTTGCGTTTGGAGTTAAAGGTTCTGGTTTTTCGAAACTATTTCTAAAACGTGCTGGCATTACCTCGCTTCGCACCATTTGGTGATAGTTGGCATAAAGTACATTTGGTTTGTCTTTATTTTGAGGTTCGTCAGCTGGATAAATATCGATTAATTTTACGATAAAATCTCCATCTGTTGCAGTTGAAGCAATTTTTAACTTAGCCATAATTTCTCCAGCTAATGTAATATCTTCCGTTAAATAATCTGTTGTAAAAGTAACTACATCAGGTCGGCTCAAGGCAAATCTTTGGTCTTCGCTCATGTAATTTCTGGGTGTGAAACCGTTATATTCAGCATAATTGACACTACTTGGAACAGGATTGTTTGGATCGCTGTAGTATTCACTGAAATTAGTATTTACGCTTTTTTTGGTTTCTAATTTTCCATTTGAACTTAGATAAAAATTCAGTTTTGTGCTTTCTTTTGGAGGCCAATTTTCAAATGTTTTCCATTCTTTTCTTCCTGTATCAAACATGTAAGCTTCGGGAAGTTGTGCAGCTTCTTTTGATTTTTCTTTCAAATAGTGATTGAAGAATTTATGTTCGATGTTTTTTTGATAGAATGTAGCGATACTATCTCCAAAATAAACATCGTTGTGATAGTGTTTTCCAGCTTCTCTCGACCATCCGCCGTGAGAGAAAGGTCCCATTACAATTGTGTTTTTTGCTTTAGGATTATTTTTTTCAATTGTTTTATAAATGTTCAATGGTCCAGCTAAGTCTTCTGCATCGTACCATCCACCAACAGTCATAACTGCGTGATCGATTCCTTTTAAATGGGGTAACAAATTTCTAGATTTCCAGAAGTCATCGTAATTAGGATGATTTACAATTTCTTGCATAAAAAAATTGTCTTTGTAATATTTATCAACCGCTTCTTTTAAAGTTCCAATTTCTTTATAAAAAATAGAACCATCTCTTGAAGTTGTTTTGATGGATTGGTCAGAATACCAAGCTTTATTTTCAGGTTTAGTTTTTTGAACTCCAAAAACAGGGAAAGTTTTGAAATATCCCATTAAAAAAGCACCATTATGATGAAAATCATCAAAAAAGAAATCGGAAATTGGTGCTTGCGGAGATGATGCTACTAATGCAGAATGATTGGCTAAAGTTCCTACCGCAGTATAAAATCCGGGATATGAAGTTCCATACTGTCCGACTTTTCCATTATTGTTTTTAATGTTTTTGATCAACCAATCAATCGTGTCGTAAGTATCAGTACTTTCATCAGTATCTTTCTTGCTTTTTTGAATAACTTGAGGTGTCATATTTGTAAAAGTTCCTTCACTCATATATCTTCCTCTCACATCTTGGTAAACAAAAATGTATTTATCTTTTTGTAAAAACACATTTGGTCCTAATGATTTTTTATAATTATCCTCACCATAAGGGGCAACACTATAACAAGTTCTTTGCATCAAAATAGGATACTTTTTGCTAGAAGAAATGTCTTTAGGAGTATAAATGGCAGTAAAAAGTTTTGTACCATCTCTCATTGAAATATAAACTTCTTTTTTGTCGTAATTAGCTTTTATATCCTCTTGCGAGAAAATAGAAAATGATGTTAAAAATAAAATTAAGGTAATTATATTTTTCATGAAATGGGTTTTAAGTTTTCGAAGATATTAAGTTTTTGTTCAATAAAAAAAGAAGGATTAATTTTAAATTCAGATTTAAAATATTTGTAACATATATAATGAATCTATAATAATTTGTAACTTTGTAAAAATGCATTTTTATGACTTCTAAAAAGAAAAATAAAATAGAAGAACCAGCAGAAGCTTACGAAGTAACTCCAAAAAATGAGTTGACTTCTGAGGAATTACATCCTGTTTTAGTTCAAATGCTTGAAATTGGACTCAAACAAATTGAATTGGGACAAACAAAACCTCATGACCAAGTTATGTCAGAAATGAAGAAAAAATACAATTTCAAATGAATAATGTATTCGATTCATTGGTCAAAATTAGCAGAAATTACTTTTTCTGAAGAAATGGATTTTATTTTTGAAAAATGGAATCAAAAAGAAGTTGATAAATTTGGACTTTTAGTTCAAAATTCTCTTCAATCAATTTCTGAAAATCCAAAAATTGGGAAAAGTGAATCTGAAAATCAAGTGTATTCTTTTGTGATTTCAAAACAAACGACCATTTACTTTAAAATTTCAGAAATTGAATTAAGAGTTGATTTAATTCTATTTTGGAACAATAAGAAAAATCCAATTTTACTTGATAAATATCTAAACTATTAGGATAAAATTCTTGTTATATTTGCCCAATGCAACTATCCGTAATCATTCTCAACTACAACGTCCGCTACTTTTTAGAGCAATGTGTTTTCAGTGTTCAAAAAGCATTGGAAGGCATTGATAGTGAAATTATTGTTATTGATAATGCTTCTTCTGATGCTAGTTGTGAGATGATGAAAACCAAATTCCCGCACATCAAACTCATTGAAAACGCAGCTAATTTAGGTTTTCCAAAAGGAAATAACATCGGAGTTGCTCAAGCCAAAGGCGAATACATTTGTATTTTGAATCCTGATACCGTTGTTGCGGAAGATACTTTTTTTAAAATTTTAAACTCCCAACTCGTAACTCGTATCTCCCAACTGGGAATAATCGGTTGTAAATTAATCGACGGTGCTGGAAATTTCCTTCCCGAAAGCAAACGTGGAGTTCCAACCCCTAGGGTCGCTTTTACGAAAATCTTCGGATTGTATAAAATTTCGGATTATTTCGGAAAATATTATGCCCAACATTTATCTGAAAACGAATCAGGGAAAGTCGATATTTTAGTTGGCGCTTTTATGGTAATGAAACGCGAATTGTATCTCGAAGTTGGTGGGTTTGATGAAAATTGCTTTATGTATTCGGATGATATAGATTTGAGTTATTTGGTGTTGAAAACAGGTAAATCGAATTATTACTTTCATGAAACTTCGGTGATTCATTACAAAGGTGAAAGTACAGTACGAGATGGAACCTATATGAAACGTTTCCGTGAAGCGATGCAATTTTTCTATAAAAAACACTTCAAGAAATCATGGTTTTTTGATGTTATGATGCAAGTAGGAAGTTTTGTTTTTAGTCTTTTGAAGAAGAATCAACAAAAGAATGAAGTTCGGATTATTGATGAATATGTCGTTTTTTCAAGAGAAAATTTAGAATTGAACCTATCAAAAAAAGCAACTTATTTGTCTGATTTTAATCAATTTGAGAACCAATCGCATAAAAACATTGAAATAATTTTCGACACTACTACTTTTAGTTTTGCTGAAATTATTACTTTTATGCAGTTAAATAAGAGTAAAAATCTAAGTTTCAAGAATTATATTTCGAGTTCGAATTACTTAATAGGAAGCAATAATTCTAACGATAGAGGACAAATAATTTTATTGTAAAAAATTATTGAATTGTTTAAAAAACGAACGAAAAATTAGTATTTTTGCAAACCAAATACAAAAACACAACTTTAGTTTAAAGATATGGCAAAGTTTGAATTGAAATTACCTAAAATGGGTGAAAGTGTTGCAGAGGCAACAGTTACTAACTGGTTAAAAAAAGTTGGTGATAAAATTGAAATGGATGAAGCAGTACTTGAAATTGCTACTGATAAAGTAGACAGTGAGGTGCCTTCAGAAGTTGCAGGAACACTTGTTGAAATTTTATTTAATACCGATGATGTAGTTCAAGTGGGACAAACAATCGCTATTATCGAAACGGAAGGTGGTGCCGTTGCAGCAACTCCAGAAGTTAAAGCAGACGCTCCAGTTGCAGTTGCAGAAGTAGCAAAAGCAGTAGAAGTAGCAAAAGAAACTGTTGCTTCAGCTGATTTTTCAGCATCTGATAAGTTCTTTTCGCCTTTAGTGAAAAACATCGCAAAAGAAGAAGGAATTTCATTAGCAGAATTAGAAGCAATTGCTGGTTCTGGTAAAGATGGCCGTGTAAACAAAGAAGATTTATTAAATTATATCAAAAATAGAGGAAGTCAGCCTGCAGTTGTTGCAACTCCAGTGGCGGCTCCAAAAGCAACTCCAGCTCCAGTAGCACAAGCCGTTCCGGTTTCTGTAAATGGTGGTGACGAGATTGTAGAGATGGACAGAATGCGTAAGTTGATTTCGGGTTACATGGTAGCTTCGGTACAAACTTCGGCTCACGTACAATCGTTCATTGAAGTAGATGTTACGAACATCGTAAAATGGAGAGATAAAGTGAAAGCTGCTTTTGAAAAGAGAGAAGGTGAGAAACTAACTTTTACTCCAATTATGATGGAAGCGGTGGCAAAAGCTTTGAAAGATTTCCCAGGAATGAATATTTCAGTTGATGGAGATTATATCATCAAACGTAAAAATATCAACTTAGGAATGGCGGCAGCTTTACCAAACGGAAACTTAATTGTTCCTGTAATTAAAAATGCTGATCAATTAAACTTAGTTGGAATGGCGAAAGCGGTTAACGATTTAGGAAACCGTGCAAAGGCAGGGAAATTAAAACCAGACGATACGCAAGGTGGAACTTATACAGTTACGAATGTGGGAACTTTTGGTTCTGTTTTTGGAACGCCAATTATCAACCAACCACAAGTAGGTATTTTAGCTTTAGGAGCGATTAGAAAAGTACCAGCTGTTATTGAAACTCCAGAAGGTGATTTCATTGGAATCCGTCAAAAAATGTTCTTATCACACTCTTATGATCACAGAGTTGTTGATGGAGCGTTAGGAGGAAGTTTTGTAAAACGTGTTGCAGATTATTTAGAAGCTTTTGATGTAAACAGAGATTTCTAAACTGAAAATAAATTTATAAGTAAACCCGATAGTTTTTAAAAGCTGTCGGGTTTTTCTATCTTTGTCTTATATAAAATCGCTATGGAATTAAAATTAACACGCCCAATCTGCTTTTTCGACCTTGAAACCACTGGAATTGATGTTGCTAGAGACCGAATTGTAGAAATCTCAATATTTAAAGTATACCCAAACGGAAATAAGGAAAGTAAAACTTGGTTGGTAAATCCTACGATTCCAATTCCGCCACAAACCACTGCGGTGCACGGAATTACCGATGAAAAAGTAGCTAATGAACCCACATTTAAAGAGTTAGCAACGCAAGTTCATAACATGATTAAAGATTCTGATTTGGCTGGATTTAATTCCGATAGATTTGATATTCCGCTTTTGGCAGAAGAATTATTGCGTGCCGAAGTTGATTTTGATATGAAAAACCGAGTTTCTGTTGATGTACAAACGATTTTCCACAAAATGGAAGAACGTACTTTGAGTGCAGCATACAAATTCTATTGCGGACAAACTTTAGAAAACGCGCACAGTGCTGAAGCTGATACGATGGCAACCTATGAAATCTTAAAATCACAATTGGATCGATATGAGAATTTAGAAAATGATATGAAATCGTTATCTGAATTTACAACGCGTAAAAAATCAGTTGATTTTGCTGGATTCATTGCTTTGAATAACGAAGGAAAAGAAATTTTTACCTTTGGAAAACATAAAGGTGCTTTGGTAGATGATGTTTTTGATAAAGAACCAGGTTATTTTGGATGGATTCAAAACGCTGATTTTCCACTTTATACGAAAAAAGTACTGACAGGAATTAAATTAAGAAAGTTAAATACTAAATAAGGTGAAAGGTAATGGGTAAAAGTTAAAAGGTTCTACCCATTGCCCTTAACCATTTACCCTTAACCTAAAAAAAATGAAAATAATCTGCATAGGTCGAAATTACGCCGACCATATTTCGGAGTTGAATAATGAAAGACCAACAGAACCGGTAATCTTTATGAAACCTGATTCTGCAATTTTGCCAAATAAGAATCCATTTGTGATTCCGGCTTTCAGTAATGATATTCATCATGAAGTAGAAATTTTGGTTAAGATTTGTAAAGTTGGGAAGCATATCGACGCTAAATTTGCTCATAAATATTATGAAGAAATTGGTTTAGGAATAGATTTTACCGCTCGAGATGTGCAAAGTAGACTGAAAGAGAAGGGGTTGCCTTGGGAAAAAGCAAAGGCATTTGACCATTCAGCGGTAATTGGAAGCTTTACATCGAAAAAAAATTATACTTCGTTAGAAAATATTAACTTTGAGTTAAAATCAAATGGAACCACCGTTCAGGAGGGTAATACTAGTTTGATGTTGTGGAAAATAGATGAGTTAATAGCTTATGTTTCGCAATATTTTACGTTAAAAATTGGAGATATTATTTTTACAGGTACTCCAAAAGGTGTTGCAAAAGTTACCGAAGGTGATGTTTTGGAAGGTTTTATAGAAGGAAAATCGATGTTTAAAATTCAAATCAGATAGTTATGGCATTACAATACAATTTAGCGAAGGTTTATGAAATTTCTGAAAACGATATTGAATTTGCATTGCAAATCGTAACCTTATTTTTTGAAGAGGTTCCGGCTGAAATAAAATCCATCAAAGTAGCTATCGAAGAAAAAGACTACACTAGAACTTATGCTTCTTGCCATAAAATAAAACCGACTTTAGATTTATTAGGAATGGATTTAGCTTATGAAGAGAATATTCAAATCATGACTTGGGCAAAAGCCGAAGGTAAAAGAAAAGAAATTAAAGAAGTATTCAAATCGTTAAAAAGCAGAATTGATTTAGCAGTAAAAGAAATAAAAAAAGATTTCAAGTTGTAACATTCTGTTTTTTTAAATTCCCCAATCTATTAAATATTCAAAATGAAAGCTGCTATAGTAACCATTGGCGATGAAATTCTTATTGGCCAAATTGTCGATACGAATTCTTCTTATATTGCCAAAGCTCTTGATAAAATCGGAATTGCAACGCATGAAATGTTGTCGATTTCAGATGATAAACAACATATTTTAGACACTTTTAATTCGCTTCAAAATAAAGTAAACGTAGTTATCGTAACTGGTGGATTAGGTCCAACAAAAGACGATATTACTAAGAAAACTTTTTGCGATTATTTTGAAGATACTTTAGTGGAAAATGAAGCCGTTTTGTTGCATGTAAAATCTATTATTGAAGGGATTTATAAGCGACCAATTACACAAATTAATAGAGAGCAAGCCTTGGTTCCAACTAAAGCAAAAGTGCTTTTCAATCAAGCAGGAACAGCGCCAGGAATGTGGATGGAAAAAGAGAAAACCGTATTTATTTCTTTGCCTGGAGTTCCATATGAAATGAAGTATTTGGTTGATAACGAGGTAATTCCAAATTTAGTACAAAAATTTGAGCGTCCTTATATTGTTCATCAAACGATTATGACTTACGGTCGTGGCGAAAGTATGATTGCCGAACAAATTGAAGAATGGGAAGATAATTTACCCGATTTTATAAAACTTGCTTATTTGCCAAGTCCTGGAAAAGTTCGGTTGCGATTAACCGCTAGAGGAACGAATGAAGAACTGTTGAAAAGTGAAATAAAACTCCAAGTTGAAAAGCTCGATTTGTTAATTCATGATATAATTGTAGGGTACAACGAAGACGAACCTATTGAAGTAGTTTTAGGAAGGTTGTTAACTGAAAAAAAGGTAACAATTTCAACAGCGGAAAGTTGTACGGGTGGGAAAATTGCTGCAACTTTGTCTTCAGTTTTTGGAGCATCAAATTATTTTAAGGGAAGTGTTGTAAGTTATGCCACTCAGACTAAAATAAATGTGCTAGGGATTGCTAATGAGGTTATTGCAAAATATGGAGTTGTAAGTGCAGAAGTTGCTACTGAAATGGCAAAATCAGCGCAAAAAATAATGAATTCTGATTTTGCAATTGCTACCACAGGAAATGCTGGTCCAACGAAAGGTGATGAATCTGCAGAATTAGGAACGGTTTTCATTGCGGTTGCTACACCAAATGAGGTTTTTGTTGAAGAATTTAATTTTGGTCAACCTCGCGAAAAGGTTATTGATAGGGCGGTTAGTAAAGCATTAGAATTAATTTATAAAGAAATTTTAAAAAAATAATAAAAGATAGTTGTGTATATGAAATCGATTTTGTTTCTTTGCACCCTGATTTTAGATAACGAAATAAAGCTGAATAATAATGTCAAGAGTTTGTGAACTTACAGGTAAAAGAGCAATGGTAGGGAACAATGTTTCTCACGCTATGAACAAAACGAAGAGAAAATTCTCTGTTAACTTAGTAAAAAAACGTTTTTACATTCCTGAAGAAGATAGATGGGTAACGTTGAAAATTTCAACTGCTGCATTAAAAACTATTAATAAAAATGGAATTGCTGCTGTATTGAAAAATGCAAAAGCAAACGGATTTGTAAAATCTGTATAATCCGCAATAATATATATCAAAATGGCAAAGAAAGGTAATAGAATCCAAGTTATTTTAGAATGTACTGAGCACAAAACTTCTGGAGTTCCAGGAACGTCTCGTTACATTACTACGAAAAACAAAAAAAACACTCCAGATAGATTAGAGATTAAAAAATTTAATCCAATCTTGAAAAGAGTAACTGTACATAAAGAAATTAAATAAGATAAGTCATGGCAAAGAAAACCGTAGCAACTTTACAAACAGCTTCTAAAAGATTAACCAAAGCTATTAAAATGGTTAAATCTCCAAAAACTGGCGCTTACACATTCGTTGAATCTGTGATGGCTCCTGAATTAGTTGATGAATTCTTGAAAAAGAAATAATTCATAAAACAATTATATAGATAAGCTACTTTCGTTTGAAAGTAGCTTTTTTATTTTTACATTTGTCAGATAATTGATTTTGCAGTAAATACAAAATCAGTAAAAGCTTAAACCCTATTTAGTATGAGTTTTTTTAAAAAAATATTCTCTTCGGAAAAGAAAGAGCCCGTATTAAACGAGCAAGAGAAGCAAACTTTAGATAAAGGTTTAGAGAAATCGAAAACATCGTTTTTTTCTAAGCTTACTAAAGCTGTTGCTGGAAAATCGAAAGTGGATGCCGAAGTATTGGATAATTTAGAAGAAATTTTAGTTTCTTCAGATGTTGGTGTCAATACTACATTAAAGATTATTGAACGTATAGAAGAGCGTGTTTCAAAAGATAAATATTTAGGAACTGACGAATTAAATAGCATTCTTCGTGAAGAAATTGCTGGTTTATTATCGGAAACTAATTCAGGTGAAGCTACTCAGTTTGAAATACCAGCTAACACAAAACCATATGTAATTATGGTGGTTGGTGTTAATGGTGTAGGTAAAACAACCACTATCGGTAAATTAGCTTACCAGTTTAAGAAAGCAGGTTATAACGTGGTTTTAGGAGCTGCGGATACGTTTAGAGCAGCTGCTATTGATCAATTGCAAATTTGGGCAGATAGAGTAGGTGTGCCAATCGTAAAACAACAAATGGGAAGTGATCCTGCATCGGTAGCTTTTGATACATTACAGAGTGCAGTAGCTCAAAATGCTGATGTTGTAATTATCGATACTGCAGGTCGTTTACATAATAAAGTAGGTTTAATGAATGAACTTTCTAAAGTAAAAAAAGTAATGCAAAAAGTGGTGGAAAATACACCAAATGATGTACTTTTGGTTTTAGATGGTTCTACAGGTCAAAATGCTTTTGAGCAAGCAAAGCAATTTACAGCAGCTACAGAAGTTTCTTGTTTAGCCGTTACAAAATTAGATGGAACTGCAAAGGGTGGAGTAGTAATTGGAATTTCTGATCAATTTCAAATACCAGTAAAATACATCGGAGTAGGAGAAGGAATCGAAGATTTACAAGTGTTTAATAAATATGAATTTGTGGATTCGTTTTTTAAATAAGATTTAAACTGTGAAAGAACTTTTAAAATATAGAACAGTTCAGTTATTTTTAGTGGCTGTTATAATGGCTTTAATTGCCATTCCATTTAGTGATTATGATTTTATATTTCTAACATTAAGATTGGCTTCTTTTGCCATATTTATGTACTTACTGATTAAGTTTACAAGCGGTAAGAAGAAAGCAAAAAAATAAAAAATATATGCTGTTAATTAATAACAGCATTTATTTTTTGCCAAAGTTCGTTGTCAAAGTCAGAAAGTGCAAAATTTGTCCCATCGGCAGCATCCCCCATTCGAATAATAACTAATTTTTTACTTGGCACAACATATATTTTTTGATCATCTTTACCTAGAGCACAATACATGTCATTCGGGGCGTTAGGTATTAAAGTTCCATTAAATTGAAATTGAGTTTGGGGTAATCGATAACTACTTTTCCCATTTAACCACCACATATATCCATAAGCCAAATTTAAATTTTGAGATGTCGAAGTTGAATTTCTGAAGTAAGAATTGTCAATAATTTGATTGCCATTCCAATTTCCTAAATTCAAAGCTAATAACCCAAATCTTGCCATACTTCTTGTGTTGCTTCTGTAAACTCTATTTTCACCGCTTTGAAACCAAAATCCCGTCATTCCTATTCTATCTCTTAATTTAGTATTGAAATAGTTTGTCCAAGTTTGTCCAGTAGATGCAGCGACTACATCTTGTAATTTGACATATACGTTATGATATGCCCAACGTGTTCCAGCATCAGCTACGTATTGTAAATTAGCAGGAGAAACATCATCTCCTAAGGCATCATTTAAACCCGATGACATCGTTAAAAGATGTTTGTTGGTAATTAGATTTTCTTTAGCAATCGGAGCACTTGTCCAGCCTGTTCCAAGATAATCCGAAACTTTATTATTGATGTTTAAATATCCTTCTTGTTCAGCTATACCAGTAACAGTTGCGGTTAATGTTTTTCCTGCACTTGCCCAGTACCAGGTGTCAGTAGCACTGTGACCATTAAAATAGTTTTCCATTACAATTTTTCCATTATGAAGAATAATAAAACCTTTAGTGTTTTTTAACTCTAAATAATCTAATAAAGGTTGTACTTGAGTTTCATTCCATCCAAGTGATGCTATTGTTTTGGTTTCCCATGTAGAAGAACCAATAGGAGGAAAATACATAGCTTCTTCGTTTGATGAATTTCCATCATCTGAATTACAACTCCATAATGAAGTAATAAGGATAAAAAGTAGTGATATTTTTTTCATAGCTAAATTAATTTTAGAACTTATACAAGTTAGACAATAAAAATACAGAATAGTTTAATTCGAATGATTTTTAATTGTAATTTTATAGTCTAATTTGGTAAATATAGTATGAAGAAAATTCTTTTTTTAATTGTTTTAGGCTCAGTTCTTTCGTGTAAACAGAAGATTACGGATGCTGATATTTCGAATTTAAATGGCTATTGGGAAATTGAAAAAGTAGAACTTCCAGATGGTGATAAGAAAGAATATAAAGTAAATGAAACTATCGATTTTTTTAAAATAGATGGCAATAAAGGTATTAGAAAAAAAGTAATGCCTCAATTAGACGGGACCTATTTAACTAATGATATCCAGGAAGATATTGTTATTGCTGTTAAAGATGGTGATGCTACAATTCAGTATAAAACCACTTATGCTAGTTGGAAAGAAGAAATTATAGAGTTGACAAAAGATAAATTAGTAGTTAAAAACGAGCAAGATTTAGAATATCATTATAAAAGACCGGTGAAATTTTCTGTAAAGTAAGTTATGGCAAAGCGATTCAATGAAGAAAGTCCGATAGGAGATGTGTTGAAACAATTTATTTCTCAAAATAAGTTGGAAGCTGGTATGGATGTGGTTAATGTTCGTGATGCTTGGAAAAATTTAATGGGAAATGGCGTGAATAATTATACAACGGAAATTCAATTAAAAGGTTCTACCCTTTATGTAGCTTTGTCTTCTGCTGTTTTGCGAGAGGAATTAAGTTACGGAAAAGATAAAATCATAAGAATGATAAATGAAGAACTTAGGAAAGAATTAGTAACTAATTTGGTTTTACGATAAAAAAAATCCCGATTCATTGAATCGGGATTTTTTATATAATTAATTCTAGAATTAGAATTGCTCTCTTCCTGAAAAATGGAAAGCACCTTCAATAGCTGCATTTTCATCAGAATCAGATCCGTGAACTGCATTTTCACCAATAGAAGTAGCGTATTTTTTACGGATAGTTCCTTCAGCTGCATCAGCAGGATTTGTAGCTCCAATTAAAGTTCTGAAATCCTCAACTGCGTTATCTTTTTCTAAGATAGCAGCTACAATTGGACCTCTTGTCATAAATTCAACTAATTCACCAAAAAATGGTCTTGCAGCATGAACAGCATAAAAAGCTTGTGCATCAGCAATAGTTAATTGAGTTAATTTCAAAGAAACAATTTTGAAACCACCTTCTGTAATCATGTTTAAGATTCCACCAATATGTCCGTTTTCTACAGCATCTGGTTTAATCATTGTAAAAGTTCTGTTTGTTGCCATTTTTTAAATTTTTTGCAAAGGTACCATTTTAATTAGGTTTTGCAATATTGTTTTTTATTATTTTGTAATTGTTCTAGCTACTCTAAAACCATAAAATTCATGTGTTTTATTTGGTTCTGTAGAAATTCGGTTAGCAGGTCTTACATAATTTGGTTGGCTATCCCAAGAACCACCTCTTACGGTTCTTCTTTCTCCCATTTCTGGTCCTCTAGGGTTTTCTCCTTTTTCTTGTTTGTAGAAATCTTTATTGTACCAGTCCCAACACCATTCCCATACGTTTCCACTCATATCGTGTAAGCCTAATTCATTAGGTAATTTTGTTCCAATAGTATGAGGACTTCCTTTGCTATTTCCTTTGTGCCAAGCAACATCATCTAAATTATTACTGCCACTGTACTTAAAAGATTTTGATGAAGCACCGCCTTTTGCAGCAAATTCCCATTCTGCCTCAGTTGGTAATCTATATCCATTTGCTTTGAAGTTGCAAATAAAGTTTGGTCCTTTTTTAGAATAAACGGGTTGAAGGTTTTCTTTTTTGCTTAACCAATTACAGTAAGCAATCGCTTCGTTCCAAGTTACTCCATTAATAGGGTAATTATCTTGCCATCCCCAAGTTGGTTTAACTGGCATTTTCATTTTATTCGCTTTGATGAATTGTTTCCATTCCCAAACGGTAACTTCAAATTTGCTAATTTCAAATGTATTAAGATTAACGGTATGTTCTTTTTGTTCATCAACATCAGCTAATCCATCAGAATCTTTTGAACCCATTTTAAAAGTTCCACCTTGAATTTTGATTAAATCGGTGTCTATAAGACTATTTTTAAATGCAAATAATGTTAAAAGGGTAATTAATAATGTAGAATAAAATGTAATTTTTTTCATAAGTAGGGTTACTAATTTAGGTGTGCAAATATAGCAATAATTTAACATTAATAAGGTAAATTGTTATAAAAATGATTTTTTATCTCAATTTAATGTTAAAAAATTAAATATATTGTTTTTTATCGAATAAAAGTGTTTTTAGTCGATATTTTTAAATAATAACAATGCTGAAGTTTTGCTTTAAAGGTTGTAAATGAGGGTTTAAAAGTGAGAAAAAAGCCTCAAAATTATTTGCTTCGTCGTAAAAATCAGCGAAATTTGATTTTCTTTCTTGTAAAGTTTGATTTGGAAATAATTCGTTTTGAAGTTGAATAATTCGGTCTAGTCTTTCTTTATGAATTCTTTTTTCTGCTTTCAGAAGTTTCTTTTCTAAAGTATCAAGTCCTTTTAATTGTTTTACTTCTTGTGCATTCACAGCGCCTAAAAATGACTTATCGGTTTTATTTGCAATTTCATGTAAAGCTTTAAATTGATTTTTTAGAAATTCTTTTTGTTCGCTGAAATCAATTGTAAATTCTGATATTGCTTTGGTTTTCTCGTTGATTAATACTTGTTGGTTTTGGAACACATCTGCCCAATTAAGATTCAATCTTTCCATTTTTTCAACCTGTTTTTTTGTAGCAACTAATACAGAGTTTCTGAGTAACAAAATTGGAAAGGTAATAGTGTTTGCTTCAAAATTTGATTTTAGCTCTAACCAGTAAGCCAATTCACCTCCGCCACCAATGTAACAAAGGTTTGGTAAAATAATCTCTTGGTATAACGGGCGTAAAATGACATTCGGACTAAAATTTTCTGGATTTTTTTCTAGTTCGGTTAGTATTTCACTTTCGGAAAAAGATAATAAAGTATTATTGATTTTGAAATTTCCGTTTTCAAAAACGATGCGTTCTCTTAAATTATCCTGAATATAGAATAGATTAATTTCTCTCGGATTTACCTGAACATTATATTCTTTTAATAACGGAAGCGTTTCATTTACTTTTTTAAATGAAGTTTGATGTATTAATTCGTTTTTAGCGAAAGGAATAAATAGTTTTTTTAGTTCTGAATCGTCTCCATCAAGGATAACTAAGCCTTCATTTTTAAATAATTCATTTGCTAAATAGCGAGTTGCATCGGCTAAATTATCATGTTCTAAATACGTTTTTTTAAAAAGTTCACGAACGCAATTCGCATTATTTCCTAAGCCTAATTCGTTTGAAAATTTCTCAAATACTTCTTCTAGTCCAGAGTTGTTCAATCTACCAACAGGTCCATTGCTCTCTTTTTTCCATTGAATTTTATTGCCTTTGAAATTGAAGTAATTGATTTCATCAAAATCGTGATCTTCGGTCGCCATCCAATAAATAGGAACAAAATTGTTTTCTGGATAATTATTCTTTAATTCTTTAGTTAAATTAATAACCGAAATAATTTTATAGAGAAAGTATAAAGGACCAGTAAATAAATTTAACTGATGGCCTGTAGTTATTGTATAAGTGTTTGACTTCTTTAAAAGTTCAATATTAGTAGAAGTAGCTTCAGAAATTTCGAACTTTTGATATTGATTTAGTAATGCTTTAGCTAAAATTTCTCTGTTCTCAAATGGAAAATTTTTGCTTTTTTCTTCAATTTGAAGTTTAAAGTTTTCTAATGTTGGAAACCGATTGTATAACGACTTTAATTCAGCCTTTTGGTCTAAATAATCTACAATTAATCTTGAAAAATATCCCGAATTTTGATACGTAATACAGTCGTTTGGCATTTTAGCAATTATTTTTCTGCTAAAATACTAAAAATATAACTCACAAAAAGGGTTTTAACAAAGGCTTATAATTTTATCTTTTTAACGTAAAATGACCTCTATATTCTTTTCCATTTTCTCTTTTTACTACAAACCAATAATCAGTAGAAGGCATTGGATTATCTTGGTAAGTTCCATTCCAGCCAATATTATTTGAATCAAATTGCGTTATAAGTTTTCCGTAACGATCAAAAATAGTTACTGTTAAATTTGGTTCATTTTCCGAAAACTTAATTCTCCAGAAGTCGTTATATCCATCTCCATTTGGAGTAAAATATTTTGGATACATCAATAAATAAACATCTTCTGAACTTACTCCACAACCGTTTTTGTCTCTAATAAAGACTGTGTATTCGCCATTTTCTAAACCATAAAAGGTATTGTTATCTTGAAAATCAATTCCGTTTAAAGAATATTCATAATTTCCAAAGCTATTTGATGACAATAAAACTGAAATTGTGTTTTCATTTTGTGTCCAATCAGAAGTAATAATCTCAGAAATAGTTCCTATGTTGGAGTTTACTACAGTAAAATTTTTAGTAGTAGAACAAACTAAAGTTCCGTGATTTTCTGAAACAGTAACTGAGTAATTTCCAGGTTGAGTAACTATGATGGAAGAGCTTGTTTCACTTGTAGACCAAGTATAGTTGTCATAACCAAAACCAGCATCAATTGTAATTGAACTTCCTTCACAAATTGGCATAACATCATTAATGTTGATAAATGGTTTACTAACTAAAGTTAAATTAAGTGTTACAATTTGGAAACAAGTATTTGGCGATTCAATTCTGACATAGAAAAGGTTATTTCCCAATGATAAATTGTAATTTGAACTATTTTGTACTTCATCTGAAGTTACTTGGTTTTGAGCTCCGTTTAAAGAATTGTAATATTTAAAAATATTTCCAGTCGAAGATATTAGTAACGAATTGTAATTGGAAAGGTTTATTGTTTCAAAACCATTATTCAAATCATCACAAATAGTTTCAGAATAATTGTTGGCGTTTAAAGTGTTGATTAGTTGAATTGAAACAGCTAACCTTGTTTGACTTTCACAACCATTTATAGTTTGTGAAGCATAATAAGTTACTCCATTTTGTAATAGAGTAGAAGTTGGCAAAATAGTATTTCCAGATAAGCTATTATACCAAATAATGTTAGTTCCAGTTATAGCAATATTGTTAAAAGTAGCATTTTCAGTACTACAAAAACTTTGATTTTGATTTCCTGTTGGAGCTGTAGAATTTTGAATAGATACTAAAACTTGTACTCTAGTGCTTTCGCAACCATTTATAGTTTGCGATGCATAATAAGTTATTCCATTTTGTAATGAAGTGGTGTTTGGAAGTAAATTTCCGCCCGTTGCAGAATCATACCATTTAATGTTTTGACCCGAAATTGCAATGTTATTTAACGTTGCGTTTTGTTGGATGCAAAATTGTTGTGGCGATGTTAGTGTTGGTAACACAACTGATGAAATCGTAACATTTTGTGTTTGAGAACTTGTATTTCCATTTCCATCGTCATAATTCCAAGTAATGGTGTAATTTCCAGAATTTGAATATGTTAGTGGGTTTGTTGTTGTTGCAATTATTGTTCCTGCGCAATTGTCTAATGCTGTAGGAATCGTTGAAATAACAGTGTTACAATCTCCAGTAATTATTGGCAAATTTGTAATTGTTGGTAAAGGTGCAACAGAATCGCCAACCACAACATTTAAAGTAACAGTGTTATCACATCCACCAGTTCCTGTAATTGTACAAGAATATTGACCACTGTGAGATGTGTTTGCATTTGGAATTATAGGATTTTGGTCTGTAGAAGTAAACCCGTTTGGACCTGTCCAAGAGTAATTGGTTCCTCCAGAGGCTGTTAGGGTAGTCGTGCCACCAACGCATGCAGGTGAGTTACTTGAAACATTAATTAAATTTGGACTAGTTTCTAGAAACTTCATGGAATAGTAATTTAATAAACCTAGCATATTTTGTTGATGACTACTGCTATCTGATATTAAGTTATTGGAACTGGTTATTCCAGAAGCATAAATGTTGTTGGTATTATCAATAGATAATTTTGTTGCATAATCAATAACGAAACCACCATTAATTGCATTTCCTCCAAGAAATGAACCCCAAATAAAATTACAATTTTTAGAAAATTTACCAATATATCCCAAACCTAGGCCATTAATATTCCTATTGAAAGAACAAGGATTCGTTAGATTTTGATTGCTGGAACGTCCAGTTGCACCAAGGTAAATAGCGTTATTTTTATAAATAATTGAATAAACATTTAAATCATTTAAGTAGGAACCCCAGAGCCTTACTCCAATATTAGATAATTTAGCGAAAAATCCTTTGTATAATTCTTGACTTGTAAATTGAAAACTTCCTGTTGTTGTCATGTTAGAACTACTAGCTGTTTGTCCTCCAATATAAACATTATCTTCATCATCAATTTCTACAGAAAGAATTTGTTCTATATTGTCACCACCATAATAAGATGACCATATTCTGTTTCCATTATTTGAAAATTTATAAATCATACCATCAACTTGTCCATCTGGATATTTAGACTCTTGAAATACTCCATTTGTTGCAATATTAGTCTCACTTCTGGTGTAACCAACTGCTACTATTTGATTTCCTTTTACCACTACTGCATTAAAACTTTCAAAACTTTCTCCTCCAGCATAAGTACTCCAAATAATAGTTCCTGTTGAATCAAATTTTGCTATAAAAGCATCTCCATAACTTGAAGTACTTTGAAATAATTGGGATTGATAATTAGAGTTATAAGCAATTCCTGAAAGACTTGAAGTGCCACCTACAATATATATGTTATTTAAATTATCTATATCTAAACCAAATGCGAAGTCATCATTATTTCCACCAAAATAACTGCCCCAAACTCTGATACCTAATTCATTAAATTTAACAATGTAAGCATCTCTACCTCCTTGATTATTTTCTTGATGAGATCCAACTGTACTAATGTTTATTGGCGACTGTGTTTGTCCAGTTATAACAATATTATTTTGTGAGTCTGCTTTTATGCCACGAATATCATTATAATTAATACCACCGTAGTATGTACCCCATAATCTTGTTCCATTTGTGTCAAATTTTACAATAATACCATTTGTACATAAATATTGTGAAGTAGGAATAGAGTTTTGATGTGCACCGATAGTAGCAAAAGACGAGTTTGATGCTGAAGTTGAACCAGACATATACAAATTGCCGTAGGAATCTATTGTATTATTTACGGTACCTAATGAATAATTATTATTAGTTTTGTCTCCGTATAGTGTTCCCCACAACCTAACAGGAACAGGATCGATTACAATAATTTTATTTGAAGAATTCAAATCACCTTCAAAGCCATAAACATTCTTTTTTATCTTTTTATAGTTGATTTTAATTTCATTTTTACTATTTCCTTGTTCAGTCCAACTCATCGGAATAGTTTCTTCCATTTTCCCAAAACGTAGGTTCATTCGTATTTTGTTTTCAACTAGTTCTGTTTTTCCACCTTCAATTTTTAGTTGAATATCTGAAATTTTCCCACCTGGTTTTACAATGAAATTATATTCCACAACTTTTGTGGAATCATTTGGAATAAAAAAAATAACATCAATTTGATTGTAAATGTTTTGATAAGTAACTTTTTTGTATTTATGAACATTTGTTATGCCATTTCTAGCATGAGCAACATTGTAATAATTATCATAATCTTTAGATTTTTCTTCAGCAATTAATTTTACGTTTTTATTTGCATTCAAAAAGTCAATATCAATTCTATGAAAATTATATCTTAATGAATAATCGGGTGTTTTAATTCCATTATCAAAATTTGGATTGAAAGAATGAAATTCTTTGTCTTTTTTGGATAACGGAATTTTTTCAGTTTCGTAAACGTCATAAGAAAAGCCTTTTTCTCGCAATTGAACATTTAAACCATTAGTGTTTAAAAGATATTTTACACTTGGATTAGGTTTGCTTTTTTGATCAACAATTTGCCCTTTGTTTTCAATAAAACCAATGGATTTGTTATTAACCTGACCAAATGTCAATATAAAGAAGAAAGAAAAAAAGAGTAAAGCTATTGCTCTCATTAAGAAAAATATTTCCACAAAAATAATAATTTAAAAGACATTGTATCCAAATTATTACAAATTAGCTCGAAACGATTTTTAATTTTACCTTTGCAAAAATCTCACGACTTGAAAGACATTCTCTTAATCACACCGCCTTTTACCCAACTGAATACTCCGTATCCAGCAACGGCTTATATCAAAGGTTTTTTGAATATCAAAAATATTTCGGCGTTCCAAATGGATTTAGGTATCGAGGTGATTTTAGAATTGTTTTCAAAAGAAGGTTTAGAAAATTTGTTTCAAGTTTCAGGTTTCAAGTTTCAGGAATTTGAACCAAATTCACAACGAATTTATTCGCTCAAAGACGATTACATCAAAACAATCGATTCCGTAATCGCTTTTCTTCAGGGTAAAAATCCATCTTTAGCACGTCAAATTTGTTCAGGGAATTTCTTACCCGAAGCGTCTCGTTTTGACCAATTAGACGATATGGAATTTGCATTTGGTTCCATGGGAATGCAAGATAAAGCCAAACATTTAGCTACCTTATATTTAGAAGATTTATCCGATTTTATTGTGGAATGTATAGATGAAAATTTCGGTTTCAGTCGCTATGCAGAACGTTTGGGAAGAAGCGCCAATTCGTTTGATGAGTTATACAATCACTTGCAAAACGAGTTAACTTTCATAGACGAAATCACAATCAAAATTCTGAAAGAGAGAGTTGAAGAAGTACAACCGAAATTGGTTTTAATTTCAGTTCCATTTCCTGGAAATTTATATAGCGCTTTTCGTTGTGCTCAGTTTATAAAAGCCAATTATCCTAACATAAAATTATCGATGGGCGGAGGTTTTCCTAATACCGAACTTCGCGAATTAAAAGATAAAAGAGTTTTTGAATTCTTCAATTTTATCACGTTAGATGATGGTGAACTTCCAGTTGAATTACTATATGATTTTGTCACATCGAGTCAAGTCGAGAAGCCTTTAAAAAGAACTTTTCTATTAGAAAATAATCAAGTCGTTTATAAAAACAACACGAAACGTCACGATTACAAACAAGCAGAAGTGGGAACACCTGATTATTCAGATTTGTTGTTAGATAAATACATTTCGGTCATAGAAATTGCAAATCCAATGCACAGTTTATGGAGCGATGGTCGTTGGAATAAACTCACCATGGCTCACGGTTGTTATTGGGGAAAATGTACGTTTTGTGATATTTCTTTAGATTACATTAAGCTTTACGAACCTATAGCTGCTAAAATTCTAGTAGACAGAATGGAAGAATTAATCGCTCAAACAGGCGAAAACGGATTCCATTTTGTAGATGAAGCAGCGCCACCAGCTTTAATGCGAGAAGTAGCTTTAGAAATCATTAAGCGAAAATTAGTAGTCACTTGGTGGACCAACATTCGTTTTGAAAAAAGTTTTACAGCTGATTTATGTTTGTTGTTGAAAGAATCAGGTTGTATCGCAGTTTCTGGTGGATTAGAAGTAGCCTCTGACCGACTTTTAGAATTAATAAAAAAAGGAGTAACAGTTGAACAAGTAGCTCAAGTTACTCGAAATTTCACCGAATCAGGAATTATGGTTCATGCGTATTTGATGTACGGTTATCCAACACAAACGATTCAAGAAACCGTTGATAGTTTGGAAATGGTACGTCAGTTATTTGAACTCGGTGTTTTACAAAGTGGTTTTTGGCATCAATTTGCCATGACAGCGCATTCTCCAGTGGGAATGTTTCCCGAAGAATTCGGAGTAATTCCAGAGCAGAATGAAATTACTTTTGCTAATAACGACATCAATTTTAAAGACAAAACCGGAATCAATCATGATAAGTTTAGTTTCGGATTAAAGAAGTCGTTGTTCAATTATATGCATGGAATCTGTTTCGATTACGATTTGCAAGATTGGTTCGATTTCAAAATCCCAAAAACAAAAATTCCTTCTGATTTCATTTATAATTGTCTTGAAAAAGAACAAAATTTCAACACGAAACCCAATGCGAAAATCGTTTGGATAGGAGGAAAGCCTCAAATCGAAATCTTCACCAAATCGAAAAAAGGAACTTCATGGGAAATGATGAAATTAACGTTTCACAATAAAACTCAAACCTATGATATTTCGGTAAATGCAGAAGAAGGAAAGTGGTTGGTTAATATCTTAGAGAAAATTTCGGTTTACTCAGATAACAAAATGACTTTTTCACAGCTAAAATCTGATTTTGAACAACAATTTGACGATTTTGAATTATTTTGGTATTCAAAACCAATTATGACTATGCGACAATTTGGATTGTTAACTTTGTAAATTAGCTATAGTATTTTTACAAATTTTATGAGAATTATCAGTTTAGAAAACGTTTTCTTTTTGTAAGTTTACGTCGACTAAAAATAATCTCATATGAGCACAAATTATAAACTTTTAGTAAACAATTCTGCTTCGTTTGAAGTTACTGAAAACGATCTTCAAAAATTAGATGCCGTAAAGGTAGATGAAGCTAAGTTTCATGTGCTAAAAGATAACAAACCCTACAAGGCTGAAATTGTTTCAGCTGATTTTCTTTCTAAAAAATATACCGTAAAAGTTAACAACAACACTTATGATGTTGCTATTTCTGATGCTTTAGATGAATTAATCAAAAGCATGGGAATTGAACGTGGTAGAACAAAAGTGGTGAACGCTATTAAAGCTCCAATGCCAGGTTTGATTTTAGAAATCAACGTTTCTGTTGGACAAGAAGTAAAAGAAAATGATCCTTTATTGATTTTAGAAGCAATGAAAATGGAAAACTGTTTCCTTTCGCCAAGAGACGGAGTTATCAAATCGATTGCCGTTGAAAAAGGAAACGCTGTAGATAAAGGACAATTGTTAATTGAATTCGAATAACATGAAAGAAATTAAAAAAATATTAGTTGCCAATCGTGGTGAAATTGCTATCAGAGTAATGAAAACCGCGAAAAAAATGGGAATCAAAACTGTTGCTGTTTATTCGTCAGCCGATAGAAATGCATTGCATGTAAAATATGCTGATGAAGCAGTTTTAATTGGAGAAGCAGCTTCGAGTCAATCGTATTTACGTGGTGATAAAATCATCGAAGTTTGTAAAGAATTGGGTGTTGATGCTGTTCATCCAGGTTATGGCTTCTTAAGTGAAAATTCACATTTTGCAGAAGAATGTGAAAAGAACAATATCATTTTCATCGGACCAAAATCGAAAGCCATCGAAATGATGGGAAATAAATTAGCGGCTAAAGATGCTGTTAAAGATTACAACATCCCAATGGTTCCAGGAACAGAAGATGCTATTACAGATATCGAAGCAGCAAAGAAAATTGCTACAGAAATTGGTTTTCCTATTCTAATCAAAGCCTCAGCAGGTGGTGGTGGAAAAGGTATGCGTATAGTAGAAAAAGCAGAAGACTTCGTTTCTCAAATGGATAGAGCGATTTCAGAAGCAACAAATGCTTTTGGAGATGGTTCGGTTTTCATTGAAAAATATGTTACGAAACCACGTCACATTGAAATTCAAGTAATGGCGGATAGTCATGGTAATATTGTCTATGTTTTCGAAAGAGAATGTAGCATCCAACGTCGTCACCAAAAAGTAGTAGAGGAAGCGCCTTCAGCAATTTTAACTCCAGAAAAACGTAAAGAAATGGGTGAGGCTGCAGTTAAAGTAGCAAAAGCTTGTGATTACTTAGGAGCAGGAACTGTCGAATTTTTGATGGATGCTGACCATAATTTCTACTTTTTAGAAATGAATACACGTTTGCAAGTCGAACACCCAGTTTCAGAATTAATTTCAGGATTGGATTTAGTAGAATTGCAAATTCGTGTTGCTCGTGGCGAAGCGTTACCAATGAAACAAGAAGATTTGCAAATCAAAGGTCACGCAATGGAACTTCGTGTGTATGCAGAAGATCCAATGAATGATTTCTTGCCAAATGTTGGTTTCTTAAGTACTTATAAATTACCAGAAGGAGAAGGAATTCGTGTTGATAACGGAATTGAAGAAGGAATGGATGTGCCAATTTATTACGATCCAATGCTTTCTAAATTAATTACGTACGGAAACACACGTGAAGAATCAATCGAATTAATGATTAAAGCAATTGATAATTATTTGGTTGAAGGAGTTGCAACAACCTTACCATTCGGGAAATTTGTAATGGAGCATGAAGCATTCCGTTCAGGAGATTTTGATACTGGATTTGTAAAAGCGTATTACGATGCTGAAAAACTAAAATCAAAATTAGATATTGAAGCTGAAATTGCAGCAATGATTGCATTTCAACAATACGTTGAAGATCAAAAAGTGTTAAGATTGCCTAATTAATTGGCAAATTGTCTAATTGACTCATTACAAAAAATGGAAGATAAAATTAAAGTATTAAACGATAAAATAGCTTTAGCCAAATTAGGTGGAGGCGAAAAAAGAATTGCGTCGCATCATGCTAAAAAGAAATTAACGGCAAGAGAACGTGTAGAATACCTTTTAGATGAAGGTTCTTTTGAAGAAATTGGTATGTTAGTTACACACCGTACAACCGATTTCGGAATGGAAAAAGAAGTCTATTACGGCGACGGAGTTGTAACAGGTTACGGAACTATCGATGGAAGATTAGTCTATGTTTTTGCACAAGATTTTACGGTTTTTGGAGGTTCGTTATCGGAAACCCATGCAGAAAAAATCTGTAAAGTAATGGATATGGCACTTCGCAGCGGTGCTCCAATGATTGGACTAAACGATTCAGGTGGTGCTCGTATTCAAGAAGGAGTTCGTTCTTTAGGTGGATATGCCGATATTTTCTACAGAAACGTTCAGGCGTCTGGAGTTATTCCTCAAATTTCAGCTATTATGGGACCATGTGCTGGTGGAGCCGTTTATTCTCCAGCTATGACCGATTTTACTATGATGGTGGAAGGCAATAGTTATATGTTCGTAACCGGACCAAACGTAGTAAAAACCGTTACCAATGAAGAAGTAACTTCAGAAGAATTAGGTGGAGCAGCTACTCATGCATCAAAATCTGGAGTTTGTCATATTACTTCACCAAACGGAATCGAATGTTTGGAAGATATCAAAAGATTGTTGAGCTATGTGCCTCAAAATAATAGAGAAACAACTCCTAAATTGCCTTATATAGTAGGTGATGAGGTTCGTGAAAAATTAGATACGCTTGTGCCTGATAGTGCTAACAAACCTTATGATATGCACGAAGTAATTGGTGGTATTATCGATGAAGATTCGTTCTTTGAAATTCATAAAGATTTTGCTGAAAATATTATTGTTGGTTTTGCTCGTTTAGGAGGAAGAAGTATCGGAATTGTAGCCAACCAACCAATGGTTTTAGCAGGTTGTTTAGATGTAAATAGTTCGATTAAAGCAGCTCGATTTGTGCGTTTTTGTGATTGTTTCAATATTCCATTATTAGTGTTAGAAGATGTACCAGGTTTCTTGCCAGGAACCGATCAAGAATGGAACGGAATCATCACACATGGAGCTAAATTATTATACGCATTCAGCGAAGCTACAGTGCCAAGAGTTACCGTAATTACTCGTAAAGCGTATGGTGGTGCTTATGACGTTATGAATTCAAAACACATTGGAGCTGATATGAATTTTGCTTGGCCAAGTGCAGAAATTGCGGTAATGGGAGCAAAAGGAGCTTCAGAAATTATCTTCAAAAAAGAAATTAGTGAAGCAGCTGATCCAGTAGCTAAATTAGCAGAAAAAGAAGCAGAATATGCAGAGTTATTCGCTAATCCATACACTGCAGCGCAACGTGGATTTATCGATGAGGTAATTTTACCAAGAGATACTCGTAGAAAACTGATGAAAGCATTTAGTATGCTGGAAAATAAAACAGTTGATACTCCAAAACGAAAACACGGAAATATTCCTTTATAATAAGAAAGGCCGACTTTTAGTCGGTCTTTTATTTTTTTATTTTAGAATCAACATATTTGCCTATGAATCCTAATTTCATTCGATTTAGCATTTTCTTTTCAAATTCCCAAAAGAATGCAAATTGTCCAAATATAGCTCCAATGATAACTAACATTACTTGATAAACAGGGAAAATAATTAATAATCTAAAAGGCCAATACAACCAAAGTGATAAATTTTCTTTTGTAATTCCTAACGCAGAAGTTACAGGTTTAGATAAATAGGCTGCGGTTGAACCAGTAATAGCAAATACTATAAAAATAATTACTAATTGCCAATTTGAAGTTACATTCCAACGTTCTTTTAGTTTGTTCATAAAATTAAATTCTCGGTGTAAATCCACCTAATTTTTGATTGTTTGTTAGTTGAAAATAGACCAAATAGTTATAAATCATGTAATTTACTTCATAACCATAATTGGTAGTACTATCATAATTAATTGTCATTTCATATAAATTTGGATTGTATTGTAAAGGTAACATGGCTCTTCTGTTCCATTCTAATATCCAAATTCTATTTCTTGATTCTAAATAGGATTGAGAATAGTAATTTCTCGGTTTTGCATAACTGTTAAACCAGGACGAAAATCCTATATCAATAATAAGAACTTCATACTCAATCTCTTCATTTGATATACGAATAGTATCGCTTTCTAGTTTTGGTTTATTATCAAAACTTTTTTTGTCCTGAGAAACCGAACAAGCTATCAGGAAAAAAAATAAAGCAGATAAAAGTAATAATACACGTTTCATAGCTCCTTGATTTAAAAGTATAAAGGTAAAAAAAAGCACCGACATAGTCGATGCTTTTAACTATTATATAAAAGGTATTACTTTCCGAATAATTTTCCTAAAAGACCACCCAATCCACCTTTTTTTGTAACGGCAGACATAGCGTCACTCATATCAACTTTTCCATCATTATTTTGATCTAAACCAAATTGACCACCATATTTAGAAACAGCATCCATTAAGCCACCGCCTTGACCACCAGAAATAGCACTTACTAAATCGTTCATGTTAAAACCTGGTTGGTTAGGATCTTTTGCTTTGTTAACTAATCCACCTAAAATTTGCGGAATTAATCCTCCAGCAACACTTCCTGCTGCATCAGATGATAAACCAAATTTTTCACCTAAATTTCCAGTTACTTTTTCTGTCAATTGTTTTACAACTGGGTTGTTTCCATCAATTGGAGTTTTTCCACTTAACATTCCAGTTAAATCGCTAATGTTTCCACTAGCTACCATATCTTTTAAACCCGAAAGGATAGATCCTCCGGCTTCTTGCATTACGGCATCATTTTGTTCATTTGGAACTGCTGGATTGTTTACGACAGCTTCGCCACCAAATTGTTTTACTAATTCTGAGAGTTGATCAAACATAGTTTTTAAAGTTTTTGTTCAGTTAAAGATAATAAAATTTTAGTTATTTTTCAATAAACTGATAATCTGCTCAGCAAGTTCTGTGCCAATTCTATCTTGTGCTTCTTCAGTAGCAGCTCCAATGTGAGGAGTTAATGAAATTTTCGGATGCATTAGAATTTGAATTTCTGGTGTTGGTTCTTTTTCAAAAACATCTAAACCAGCAAATAAAACTTTCCCTTCATCTAAAGCTTCAATTAATGCTACTTCATTAATTACACCACCACGAGCACAATTTACAATTCCAACATTTTCTTTCATTAATTGAAATTCTTCTTTATCAATTACATATCCATCTTGCGCTGGTACATGTAGAGTAATGAAATCAGAATGTTTGAAAATATCTTCTAATGATTCGGTAACGATTTCAACATTGATGAATTGTCCGTTGTAGAAATCTACTCTGATAACCGCTTCGTTAACATATTTATCAGCAGCAATAACTTTCATTCCTAATCCTAAAGCCATTTTTGCAACTGCTTGACCAATTCGACCAAAACCAATAATTCCTAATGTTTTACCGCGAAGTTCAATTCCGTTAGCGTAGGCTTTTTTCAATCCGTCAAAATTGGTATCACCTTCTAGAGGCATATTTCTGTTGGCATCATGTAAAAAACGAACACCTGTAAACAAATGCGCAAAAACCAATTCAGCCACACTTTCTGATGATGAAGCTGGAGTGTTGATTACATGTAAACCTTTCTCACGAGCATAAGCCACATCAATATTATCCATTCCAACGCCACCACGACCAATTATTTTTAATCCTGGACAAGCATCAATAATATCTTTACGAACTTTTGTAGCACTACGAACCAAAATTACTTTTACATCGTGTGTGTTAATATAGTTGGCCACTTGTTCTTGAGCCACTTTCGTAGTAATTACTTCAAAACCTCCTTTTTCTAAAGCTTTGATACCACTTTTTGAAATTCCGTCGTTTGCTAAAACTTTCATTTTACTTATTATTTTTATTACGCTAGTTACTATTTACTAGTCACTAATTACTAAATTTTATTTTCTAATTCTTGCATTACATCCACTAAAACTTGAACACTCTCAATTGGTAACGCATTATACATTGAAGCACGATAACCACCAACTGAACGGTGACCAGGTAAACCTGAAATTCCTGCCGCTTTCCACATAGCATCAAATTTTTCTTGATGTGCTTCATCATTCAATAAGAAAGTTACATTCATATTACTTCTGTCTTCTTTGACCGCAGCACCTTTGAATAATGGGTTTCTATCGATTTCAGTGTAAAGTAGGTTTGCTTTTGCTTCATTGATTTTTTCAATTGCTCCAATTCCACCTAAGTTTTTCAACCATTGTAACGTTAAAAGTGACGCATAAATAGGAAATACAGGTGGCGTATTGTACATACTTTCTTTATCGATATGTTGTTGGTAATCTAACATACTAGGAATATTTCGACCAGTTTTTCCTAAGATTTCTTTTTTTACAACTACTAATGTTGCACCTGCTGGCCCCATATTTTTTTGTGCTCCAGCATATATTAAATCAAATTTTGAAAAATCTAAAACACGAGAAAAAATATCCGAACTCATATCGCAAACTAAAGGAATATTTACTTCAGGAAACGATTTCATTTGGGTTCCAAAAATAGTGTTGTTACTCGTGCAGTGAAAATAATCTGCATCAGATGGTATAGTATATCCTTTTGGAATATGATTGTAATTTTCTGGTTTTGATGAAGCTACAACTACGGTTTCTCCAAAATGTTTGGCTTCTTTAATAGCGCCACTTGCCCAAGTTCCAGTATCTAAATAAGCGGCTTTTCCGTCAACTTTCATTAAGTTGTAAGGCACCATTAAAAATTCTAAACTAGCTCCACCACCTAAAAATAATACTTCGTATCCTTTTCCTTCTAAGTTTAAAAGCTCTAAAACTAAAGCTCTAGCTTCTTCCATAACGGCTACGAAATCTTTACTGCGGTGTGAAATTTCTAAAATAGATAATCCTGAGTTGTTAAAATCTAAAATAGCTTGTGCTGATTTTTCGAATACTTCTTGCGGAAGTATGCATGGACCTGCACTGTAGTTGTGTTTTTTCATTGTAGTTGTAGTTATTTATTTAAAGTTCAAATTTCGGAATTCTTAAATAAAAAACAGGTCTAAATGCTACAATAATTATGAGATGTTATTAACAAAAACGTTTTCGCAATTTTATTTCTTCTTTTTTAAAGTTTTTCGATTTGAATTCACTTTCGCTTCCAAATTAAAATTGGGTTCGTGTTTGTGTATTTCTTTCTCTTTTTGGATTTTGATGATTTTCGAAATTTTCATATTACAAATTATTTAAAAACGCCAAAGTATCCACATTATCCGCATAATCCCAAAGTCTTGGTTGTTGCGTTTGCCCAAAAGTAACCGAATTTGGAATTAATTTTTTTGAAACCACGCATTGAATTTGTTCCGCATCTGCATTCAATCGAGTTGTGATTTCTTCTAAATTTTCGTAGAATTCATAGAAAACTGATGAAATAGGCGAGGCGTAACTCGTATCTTCTTTAATCGTTAAAAACTCGTTATCCAATAATTGAAAATTACTCATCAAGAAAACCGCTTTGTTGTAATCGTAATTGTTCGCATATTTTTCATATTGAATCACATCACGATATTCGTACATCGCTTTGAAAAAATTATCAAAGTTGTAGTCTTTCGGTACAAAAAGTTTCGAAACATTACGACATCCTAATCCAAAATATCTAAAAATATCTTCACCTAAACCCACTAAATCTTCAAAAGTTTCAGTTCCATCTAAAACGGCAACCGAATTTCTGTTTTTACGAATGATACTCGGTTTGTCTTTGAAATAATATTCAAAATAGCGAGCTGTGTTGTTGCTTCCTGTGGCAATTACGGCATCAAAACCTTCTAATTTACCTTCAACAAACGTTATTTTTGAGTTAAGTTCTGGTTGAATCGAGATTAAATATTTCGCTAAAAATTTTAATAAATGTTGGTCGTTTGATGAGGTTTTTACCAATACATCATGACCCGAAATCAATACTGAAAGAAAATCATGAAAACCTACTAACGGAATATTTCCTGCTAAAACTAATCCTACTTTTTTAGGTTCAATTTTCGAGAAATCGTAGTTAGAAAGCCACTGATTTAGGTTGTCTTCGGTTAAGGCTTTTGCCCAAGATTGTATACTAAATAAAACGTGTTCAGGAGTAAACCAACCATTGTGAGATTGAGAAAGTGTAACCAAAGAAGCAAAGTCATCAAAGAACAAATCGTTTTGTAAAACCGATGCCGATTTAACGTTTCCCTCTTCAGAAAATTGACGTAAGAAATTCCCTAATTCAACAAAACTCGATTTTATTTCAATTTGTAACATTTGTAACTTGTTTATATTTAGTATACGTTGTATTTTTGCACAAAGATATGAAGTGAAAAGGCATTAGCCAAAAGTTTAAATTAATAAGAGGTATTACTTTTAAACAATTGAACTTTTAAACAATTAAACGTAAAGAAATGGCAATTATAATAACAGACGAATGTATCAACTGCGGGGCTTGCGAGCCTGAATGTCCAAATACAGCAATTTATGAAGGTGCTGATGATTGGAGATGGAAAGATGGTACAAAATTAAGTGGTAAAGTAATTTTACCTGATGGAACAGAAGTGGATTCAGATGCGGCTCAAACGCCAATTTCTGATGATATTTATTACATTGTTCCAGGTAAATGTACCGAGTGTAAAGGGTTTCATGAAGAACCACAATGTGCTGCGGTTTGTCCAGTAGATTGTTGTGTGCCAGATGACAATCACGTAGAAAGTGAAGAAACTTTATTAAACAGACAATCGTTTTTACATAACGAATAAATTTTTTTTACAATATTTAAAAGAGAATTTTCATTTGAAGATTCTCTTTTTTTTTTTAAAGGTTTAGAAACTTCACTAAATAAGAGTTTTATAATTATTTTTTTGTTATATTTGATTGATAATCTGAAATTTATGATAAAAAAACTTACTTTTTTATTATGTTTTTTCACTACTATAGTCTTTTCGCAAAACCTCGAATTTACGGTTATTGTAAAAGATTTCGATACCGATTTGCCTATTGAGGAAGTTACCATCACAGCTCTCAGAACTCGTCAAGGTTTTTTAACTAATAAAGAAGGAAAAGCAATAGTTAGCCTCACCAGATCTTCTGATTTAGAATTAGTTCACTCCACTTACAAAACGATTGTTGTGAAGTTTTCTACATTAACCAAAAAGGAAAATGTAGTGTATATGGAACCTAATACGCAGCAATTAGAAGAATATATCATTACTAAAGATCATCCGCAAGAAATTTTAAAGCGTTTAATTGAAAATTCGCGTAACAAAATGACAATTCCTGTAAATTTAAAAGTGTATTTACATGAGTTTTACAAGCGGGATAATCAAATTGTTTTTTTTAATGACGGATTAATTAATTTTCAAGTATTAGGAGATAAAAAGAGTATCAAAACCGATATTTTAGTGGAACAAAATAGAGCGGTAGGAGTTTTGGATGGTGATATAGATCCTAATATTTTAGGTTATGATTTGAATAATATCATTGAAAATTATTACCAATTCAAATATTTAGACGAAGTATTGGATTCCCGAGCAAAGAAGATTTATGATTTTTCCGTTAAAACCTATCCTTCTAATGAAGATTATTTGGTAATTAAAATTGTTCCATTTGCTGAATCTAAAGGAATACTATCTGATTTTTTAGTAGTGTACGATAGTAATAAAAAAATAATCTTAGAAGTAAGTTCGTATGTAACTCCAGACCGACTTTTGGCTTATGAAGAAAGTATGTTTGCTAGTAGAAAAGTGTATAAATTAGAGTTTAAAAATACATTTCGATTAGAAGGAGATTTCTATTATTTAGCAAATTCGAAAGAAGTAATTGGCTTTGAGAAATACTATAAAAAGAAATCCAGAAGAATTGAAGTTAAAAATCATATGGTAATCACTGATTTTGATAAAAAGATGTTTGAATACAGTGATAAAAATGTTTTCAAAGACAAATCGTTAATTAATAAAAAGACTTCATTTTTTACCAATTATTGGGATGTAGAATCAGGTTTCGTATCAACAGATGAAGAGAAAATGATAATTGAAAGGTTGTCTAAAGGTGATGAATCCGATAAAGATGAAAACGAAGAATAAAAAAAGCCCTAAATTTCTCTAGGACTTTTTTGAAGTAAAAACTTTAAATTTATTTACTTACATTATATTTTTCGTAAGAAACAGTATCCGTTTTTGGATCGTAAGTTTCTAAAATTAGATTTCCCTCTACATCAAAATAGCCAATTGCAATTTTGTTTTTATTGCGATAAATAAAACTATTAGTTGATGTTTTTCTTAAAAAAGCTTCTTCCTTATTGTCTTCAGATAAAATTCGGTAACCTCTACTGTCTAAAGCAACATTATATTTTTTACCATTTAGTAAATAATAAGAAGAACGATCAATATCTACAGTTCTTGTAGAGCCATCAGGATTAGTTATTGTAGTTGTAGATTTAACCATGACAGCGGAATCTTTCAAATCCATGTTAATATTTTTTGGATTTTGTTCTTTCAATTCAATATTTTGAACTTCGCGTGTATTTTCTTTTTTTACATACGTTTTTTCGCCTTTAGAATCTACAACTGTTGTAGTTGTAGTTTTCGTTTCGTCTTTTACGTTTTTGTTTTGACTGTTTATAGTGCTTGTTGCGCATATAAATAAAATTCCAAATAGGATTGATTTCATAATGTATAATGTTAAAAATTAATAAGTTATAAAGATAAATTTCTTCTTCTCACTTGTCTTACATCTGAAATTAATAATGTTATATATTTTCCACTTTTGTTTTTATTCAGTTTCAGTGCTTTAAAGTTAACTTTGCTTAGGTGCAAACTTTGTGGCTTTCCAACTTTTAAACTATATTTGCACACTTTTAAAAATACATTCATAATGAAAGCAGGAATTGTAGGATTACCAAATGTTGGAAAATCAACTTTATTTAATTGTTTGTCAAACGCTAAAGCGCAAAGTGCAAACTTTCCGTTTTGTACTATTGAGCCAAATATTGGTGTAGTAAACGTTCCAGATCCACGTATTGCTCGTTTAGAGGAATTGGTTAAACCAGAGCGTGTTCAAATGGCAACAGTTGATATCGTAGATATTGCAGGTTTAGTAAAAGGAGCAAGTAAAGGAGAAGGTTTAGGAAATCAATTCCTAGGGAACATTAGAGAATGTAATGCAATTATTCACGTTTTACGTTGTTTTGATAACGATAATATCGTGCACGTAGATGGTAATGTAAATCCAATTCGCGATAAAGAAACCATCGATATCGAATTGCAATTAAAAGACTTAGAAACAGTTGAGAAGCGTTTGGAAAAAACCAATCGTGCAGCAAAAACTGGAAACAAAGAAGCACAAGCTGAAAAAGCGTTGTTAGATAGAATTCGTCAGACTTTAATGGAAGCAAAATCGGCTCGTACTGTAATTCCTCAAAATCAAGATGAGGTAGATATGATGGAAGAATTCCAATTAATCACTACAAAGCCAGTTTTATATGTTTGTAACGTTGACGAAGCTTCAGCAGTAAACGGAAATAAATATGTGGATCAAGTTCGTGAATTAGTAAAAGACGAGCAAGCAGAAGTAATCATTCTTTCAGTAGGAGCAGAAGCTGATATTACCGAATTAGAAAGCTACGAAGAGCGTCAAGTATTCTTAGAAGATATGGGATTAACTGAGCCAGGTTCGGCAGTGTTAATTCGTGCAGCATATAAATTATTAAAATTACAAACATATTTTACAGCAGGTGTTAAAGAAGTTCGTGCTTGGACTATCAACATCGGAGATACAGCACCAAAAGCAGCTGGAGTAATCCATACGGATTTCGAAAAAGGATTCATCCGTGCAGAAGTTATTGCATTCGAAGATTTCTCAAACTTTGGTTCAGAAGCAAAAGTAAAAGAAGCTGGAAAATTAAGAGTAGAAGGAAAAGAATACATTGTAAAAGATGGTGATGTAATGCATTTCCGTTTTAATGTATAATTCCTGAGAATATAGAAAACAGAACATTAAATATAGAAAAACCGTTGAAGAAATTCAGCGGTTTTTTTGTGGCACAACATTTGTATCTGCAAATTAAAACAAACTACCATGAAAAAATATCTTATTCTAGCCACCTTTGCTTTGGCTATGGTTTCCTGTAGAGAATCAGCTATGGAAAATAGTTTTATTTATTTTTCTGAAGCACAACCCACAAATGTGGATGAGATTAATGAATTTCCAAAGAAGTTTGTTCGAACCTATACGATGGATTATTCACATCGTTTGGTAGTGGAACCCAAATGCGCTTACATTCTAGAAATTGAAACCTTAACTGCTTTAAAATCAGAATTAGATTCTATTCCAGAATTTGAATTACTCAACAATCAAGTTTATGATAAATCAGAAAATAAAGCCTATAAAACGTTTATTAAAGGTGATACAATTGCTTTCGAAATAGAACGTTTGGATACCATTTTTTCTTTTGCCGAAAATGAAATAGCTAAAGAATATAAATCTTCGTTAGTTTTAAATAAGGAAGTGGATGGAAAATACCAAACGAGTATTTTGAAATTATCAACTATTGGAGCAAGACACATCCAACTCGGAACCAAAAAAGATTTTACCAAATTAAAGTCCGAATTAAAAATTCCTTTTGCAACCGAAATGAAAGAAAACGACACGCTTCACGTAGTTTTAACGCCAACTCGTGCCGATTTTAGAAAGCTATTACGAAAAGAAGGTTTTGAGTACGAAAGTAATTACTTGTTTAAATAAAAAGCTATGGGATTTATCAAAAAACTCCTAAAATACACTGCAATTTTTGTGTTGTCATTGATGACTTATTTGCTCATTGTAACTTTATTGTCGTTTGTTTCTGTGAATGAAGGTTTGGTGAAAAGTCGCAAAGAAATCCCAATTTACATCTTAACTAATGGTGTTCACACCGATGTTGTTTTGCCTTTAAAAAGCGAACATTACGATTGGACTAACCAACTCAAGCCAGAACACACCAAAGCAAAAGATTCCACGTATCAATATGCAGCTTTAGGTTGGGGCGACAAAGGTTTTTACTTAGAAACGCCTACTTGGGCAGATTTGAAAACAAGTACAGCTTTAAAAGCGGCTTCAGGATTGAGTTCAACCGCAATGCATGTAACGTTTTACAAAGATCTGAAAGAAAGTAACTCTTGTAAAAAACTTCAAATTTCTTCCGATAATTACAAAAAGTTGATTCTGTTTATTAACGAATCTTTCCAAACGAAATCAGGTGAATTTCTAAAAATTGAAACCGAAGCCGTTTACGGAAAACACGATGTTTTTTATGAAGCCAACGGAAGTTATTCGTTATTTTATACTTGCAATTCTTGGGCAAACCAAGCCTTAAAAGCAGCCAATCAAAAAGCCGCACTTTGGACGATTTCAGATAGTGGAATTTTTAGACATTATGAATAATAGATTGATTATTTTTACAAAATGAAATTATTTTTATTTGCTCTAATTTCAACTATATTTTTTGGGACTAAAAAAGATTTAGTTGAAAATAAAAAATTCTACAATCATAAAATTACTGATACAATAAAAAATGTTGATACACTTTTAATTGGAGATTTGAATTCGGATAAAATTCCAGATACAATATACCGAGTTTATCCTCAAATGATAAATGTTACAGCTGATTATGACGGAGATTGTGTAAATAATGCTTGTGAAGTTACTTTTAAGTTTTCGTTTACAGACCAACAAATTGTAATATATAATGCGATTGGTGCAGGAATTGAGAATTTAGGTGATATTAATAAAGATGGTTTTTCAGAATTTTCTATTTTTCCACATTGGTACATCGGTTGTTGGGGAAAGATTCAATATTTTACTTTCAAGAATAACGAATGGAAAAATTTCGGTTTTGCTCGTGCAAACATATGTGAAGAATTTACTTTTGAGAAACATTTGAAAATTATTTCATCTAAGAAAATTAAAGTTATGGAAATCTATCCAAACAAAGATTATTCTGAAATGATACAAAGATATAAAACACTAAAATTGGATTAATTTTTTTCTTTTTTCTTTCCTCTTTTTTCTATCTTCTTAACCATATTTTGTCAATAACTTCTCGGTTTCTGGCTTCCAATCTTTGGAGATATGTGCTATATTGCACAAAATCCAAAATCTGTCTATGTTAGAGCAAAATCAATATACTGAAGACAATATACGTTCCCTCGATTGGAAAGAACACATTCGTATGCGTCCCGGTATGTATATCGGAAAACTAGGTGATGGTTCTTCGCCCGATGATGGTATTTATATTTTATTAAAAGAAGTATTGGATAACTGTATCGATGAATTTGTCATGGGTGCAGGAAAAACCATCGAAGTTACCATTAAAGACAAACTCGTTACGGTGCGCGATTATGGTCGAGGCATTCCGTTAGGGAAAGTCGTTGATGTAGTTTCCAAAATGAATACAGGTGGAAAATACGATTCCAAAGCCTTCAAAAAATCCGTAGGTTTAAATGGTGTCGGAACAAAAGCTGTAAATGCACTTTCTAATTATTTCCGAGTAGAATCGGTACGTGATAACCAACAAAAAGCAGCGGAATTCTCTGCCGGAAATCTAACTTTAGAAGAAGACGTTCAAGAAACAACCAAGCGTAAAGGAACTAAGGTTTCGTTTATTGCCGATGAAGCGATTTTCAAGAACTACAAATACCGAAATGAGTACATCATCAAGATGCTCAAAAATTACTGTTATCTAAATACGGGATTAACCATTTATTACAATGGCGAAAAGTATTTTTCAGATAACGGTTTAAAAGATTTATTAGAGGAAGCCATTCACGAAGACGATATGGTGTATCCAACGATTCATTTGTTGGGCGACGATATCGAAGTAGCTATTACACACAGTAAATCACAATATTCAGAAGAATATCATTCGTTTGTCAACGGACAAAATACCACACAAGGAGGAACGCATTTAGGAGCTTTTCGCGAAGCAATTGTAAAAACCATCAAAGAGTTTTACAACAAACCTTTTGAAGCTTCTGATATTCGTAAATCGATTGTTTCTGCAGTTTCGGTTAAAGTGGAAGAACCTGTTTTCGAATCGCAAACCAAAACCAAATTAGGTTCAACCGATATTGGTCCGAATGGGCCTTCGGTACGTTCGTTTGTGAATGATTTCATCAAAACGAAGTTAGACAATTTTTTACATAAAAATCCGGAAGTTGCTGATGCGTTATTGCGTAAGATTTTACAAGCCGAACGCGAACGTAAAGAGCTTTCAGGAATTAGAAAATTAGCCAAAGACCGAGCTAAAAAAGCCAGTCTTCACAATAAAAAATTACGCGATTGTCGTGTGCATTTAACTGATGCTAAAAACCCAAGAAGTTTAGAAAGTACCCTTTTTATTACCGAGGGAGATTCGGCTTCGGGTTCCATTACGAAGAGTCGTGATGTTAATACACAAGCGGTGTTCAGTTTACGTGGTAAGCCTTTGAACTCGTATGGAATGACTAAGAAAATCGTATACGAAAACGAAGAATTCAATTTATTACAGGCCGCATTAAACATCGAGGAAGACATGGGCGATTTACGTTACAACAATATCGTAATTGCAACCGATGCCGATGTCGATGGTATGCACATTCGCTTGTTGTTGATTACGTTTTTCTTGCAGTTTTTCCCTGAGTTGATTAAAGACGGACATTTGTATATTTTACAAACGCCTTTGTTCCGTGTGCGAAATAAAAAAGAAACGATTTATTGCTACAGTGAAGAAGAACGAGTAAACGCCATAGAAAAGTTAAAGCCAAAACCAGAAATCACCCGATTCAAAGGATTAGGAGAAATTTCGCCAGATGAGTTCAAACATTTCATTGGGCAAGACATTCGATTAGATCCAGTCATGTTAGATAAAGCCACTTCTATTGAAACCTTGTTAGAGTTCTACATGGGTAAAAACACCCCAGACCGACAAGAGTTTATCATTAACAATTTGAAAGTGGAGTTGGATGTTGTTGAAAAGTAGGTTATGAGATATTTAGTTTTGTTATTTATACCCATTTTCTTTTTTTCGTGTAAAAGCGAAAATGAAGAAGCAGTTGAGTTTTTTGCAAAGGAGGTTACGAAAGTGAAAATTTGGTCATATCCTGCAAGAGGTTTGTGGGACGTTGAAGATGGTAAAGAAAGACAAGGAATAAAGATTTTAAACAATAAAATTCAATTAGATACAACAAAAATAATTGACAACATTGAATTGAATAGCAATCAAAAAAAGGAATTTTTTGCACTTTTAAAAAATGATATTTGCGGTAATTCAGGAACTCATGCAGCATGTTATATTCCTAGGCATTTAATTCATTTTTACGATAAAAATGAAAAATTAATTGGGTTTTATGAATTTTGTATTGAATGTGGTGGAAGTGTTGAATCAGAAACGCTAAAAAATATTCCTGCTTTTTGTATAGAAAAGGGAACTGAAATGGAGCAATTGTTAAAAAGTTTTGGTTTAAAAATTACAAGTGATAAATCACGTGAAATCAAAGCGATTGAAAAAGAATTAGGAAACCAATTACTTGGTAAATAAATAATATACTGAAAATAATTCAGCATAAAAATGAAAGACGAAGAAGAAGATAACATCATTCCAAACGAAGACGAAAATTTCGATAATCAAGACAATTCTCCTAACGAGGAAGGTTTTGAAGATATTCGTGTTTCAACGGGACATCATTTTTACGAAAACAACGAAAACCCAGAAGACACCATTACCAAAGTTACAGGAATGTACAAAGATTGGTTTTTGGACTATGCTTCGTATGTAATTCTAGAACGTGCAGTTCCTGCGATTGAAGATGGTTTTAAACCGGTGCAACGTCGTATCATGCACTCCATGAAAGAGTTAGATGATGGTCGTTACAATAAAGTGGCGAATATCGTGGGTCACACCATGCAATATCATCCTCACGGAGATGCGAGTATTGGTGACGCCATGGTTCAAATTGGGCAAAAAGACCTAATCATCGACATGCAAGGAAACTGGGGAAATATCTTAACAGGAGATAGTGCCGCAGCTTCCCGTTACATTGAAGCCCGAATTTCAAAATTTGGTCACGATGTGTTGTATTCGCCAAAAATCACCGAATGGGGAATGTCATACGATGGTCGTCGTGCCGAACCAATTAATCTTCCAGTAAAGTTTCCATTGTTGTTAGCTCAAGGCGCAGAAGGTATTGCCGTAGGTTTATCGACCAAAGTGTTACCTCACAATTTTAACGAATTAATAGATTCGTCTATCAAAATATTAAAAGGGAAACCTTTTACCTTGTTTCCCGATTTTCCAACCGCAGGTATTGCTGATGTTTCCAATTATAATGATGGATTACGTGGCGGTCGTGTGCGTGTGCGTGCAAAAATTGGTCAATTAGACAAACAAACATTAGTGATTACCCAAATTCCGTTTTCAACCAATACGTCTACGTTGATTGATAGTATTTTGAAAGCCAACGAAAAAGGGAAAATCAAAATCAAGAAAATTGAAGATAACACGGCTGCTGAGGTTGAAATTTTAATTCATTTGCCAGCTGGTGTTTCACCTGATAAAACTATTGATGCGTTATATGCGTTCACGGCTTGTGAAACTTCGGTTGCGCCTTTAGGATGTGTTATTGAAAACCACAAACCGTTGTTTATTGGGGTTTCTGATATGTTAAAAATTTCGACTAACCGAACGGTTGATTTGCTGAAACGCGAATTGGAAATTCAGTTGGACGAATTAGAAAATAAATGGCATTTCTCTACGTTAGAAAAGATTTTCATTCGTGAAGAAATGTATATCGACTTCAAATTGTATTCCGACAGAGAATCGTTGTACAAATATATGTATGACCGATTTGAACCGTTTTTAAAATCATTTGTTCGTGAAATTAACGATGATGATTTGCAAAAATTAACGCAAATTCCGATGATTCGTATTACACGTTTCGACTCGGATAAAGCGGATGAAGCGATTTCAAAATTGGAAGCCGAAATGGAACAAGTGAAACATCATTTGGATCATATTATTGATTATACAATTGATTTCTTCCAAAAGCTAAAAGACAAATACGGAAAAGGGCGCGAGCGTCAAACCGAATTAAGAAGTTTTGATAATATTGAAGCTACGAAAGTGGTTTTACGAAACACAAAACTTTATGTAAATCGTGAAGAAGGTTTCTTTGGAACCGGTTTAAAGAAAGACGAATACGTTGCCGATTGTTCGGATATCGACGATGTAATTGTTTTCCTTCGCGATGGAAAAATGATGGTGGCGAAAGTAGATGATAAAAAATTCGTTGGAAAAGACATTATTCACATCGCTGTTTTTGATAAAAACGACAAACGAACCATTTACAACATGATGTATCGTGATGGTAAAAACGGTTCAACTTTTATCAAACGTTTTAATGTTTCGGGTGTAACTCGTGATAAATTTTACGATTTAACACAAGAAAAGCCAGGTTCAATGGTGTCGTATTTCTCTGCCAATCCTAATGGCGAAGCCGAAGTAGTTACGATTTTATTACGCCAAGTAGGAAGCGTGAAAAAACTGAAATGGGATGTTGATTTCTCAGATATTGCTATCAAAGGAAGAGCTTCACGTGGAAATACGGTAACCAAATATCCAATCAAAAAAATCGAGTTAAAAGAGAAAGGAATTTCGACTTTACGTCCAAGAAAAGTTTGGTTTGATGATACGGTTCAACGTTTAAATGTCGATGGAAGAGGTGAGTTGTTAGGCGAATTCCGACCAAATGATCGTTTGTTGATTGTGAATCAATCCGGAAAATTGAAAACCATTATTCCAGAATTAACGACACATTTCGACGAAGATATGATTGTGTTGGAAAAATGGAATCCAAATAAACCAGTTTCTTGTATTTATTACTGTGGCGAAAAAGACCGTTATTTTGTAAAGCGTTTCTTAGTTGAAAACGAAAACAAAGAGGAAATTTTCATCACCGAACACGAAAAATCGCAATTAGAAATTGTTTCTACCGATTGGCGTCCGGTTGCTGAGGTAATTTATGCTAAAGTAAAAGGTGTTCAAAAAGAAAATCAAATCGTTGATTTAGAACAATTTATTGCGGTAAAAGGAATAAAAGCTTTGGGTAACCAATTAACTACTGACAAGTTGAAACAGATAAACTTGTTAGATCCATTACCTTATGAAGAAATTTTGGAAGAACCTGAAGCGCAACCAGATGCTACTGATGAAAGTGAAGGCGCTGATATAACAGATTTCAACATAGAATTAGATGACGACGGACAGATAACACTTTCCTTAGAATAACCACAACCTGCGAGACTATTTTTGTCTTGCAGGTTTTTTTTGAAACATGATTTTTGTCGTGTTTTTTTCAGCCAAATAATACTAATTTCGAATACCAATTATAACACAACAACTAATGTCAAATTTTCCATCAGACATTGAAATTGCGCAAAATGCAACGATGTCTCACATAAAAGAAATCGCAAAAAAAATCAATATTGAAGAAGACGATTTAGAATATTATGGCAAGTACAAAGCCAAATTACCTTTACACTTACAACAAGAAAATCCTAAAGGAAAACTAATTTTAGTTTCTGCCATGTCGCCAACCAAATATGGTGAAGGGAAAACTACGATGTCAATCGGTTTGACTGACGGTTTGAATTATATCGGTAAAAAAGCAATTGCCGTTTTACGCGAACCTTCATTAGGACCTGTTTTCGGTTTAAAAGGTGGAGCAGCTGGTGGCGGTTATGTTCAGGTGTTACCAATGGAAGACATCAATTTGCATTTTACTGGCGATTTTTCGGCAATTGAAAAAGCTAATAACTTGTTATCGGCTGTGATTGATAACAACTTGCAAAACACGAAATATTCATTAAATCTCGACCCAAAATCAATTGCGTGGAAACGTGTGATGGATATGAACGATCGTTCACTTCGTCAGATTATTATTGGTGTTGGAGCGAAAGCTAATGGAACCATGCGTGAAGATGGTTTTAATATTACGCCAGCTTCGGAAGTGATGGCGATTTTATGCTTGGCAAAAGATTTAGAAGATTTGAAATTCCGATTAGGAAATATATTCGTTGGAAAAACGTTAGATGGAAAAGCTATTTTCGCTAGAGATTTGAATGTAGTAGGAGCGATGGCAACGTTATTGAAAGATGCTATTAAACCTAATTTAGTACAAACCATCGACGGAAATCCAGCAATTTTACATGGCGGACCATTTGCCAGTATTGCGCAAGGAACTAACACTGCAATTGCAACTAAAATGGGATTATCGTTAGGAGATTACGTAGTAACAGAAGCAGGTTTTGGTGCTGATTTAGGAGCCGAAAAGTTTCTACATATCAAATGTGAACAAAGTGGTTTAAAACCAGATGCGGTCGTTTTAGTAGCAACAATTCGTGCCATTAAACATCATGCCGGATTAGCTGCAGAAGATTTCAAAACTGAAAATGTAAGTGCGATTGAAAAAGGTTTCTGTAATTTAGAAAAGCATATTGAAAACATTCAAAAATTTGGCATTAATCCTGTGGTTTGTGTGAATGCTTTTCCAGATGATACACAAGCAGAATATGATAAATTAAAAGCATTGTGTGCTACTAAAGGAGTTACAGCAATTGTAAGCACAGCTTTTGTTCATGGTGGAAAAGGTTCAGCTGAAGTGGCTGAAAAAGTCGTAGAAGAAATTAATAAAGGAAATGCCAATTACAAACCGTTATACCAACCTTCGGATAGTATTGAGCATAAAATAAATACGGTTGCTAAAGAAATTTATGGAGCGAATTCAGTAGAGTTTTCTCCAAAATCAAAATCACAGTTAAAAATGATTAACGATTTAGGTTTTAGTCATTTTTCGGTTTGTATGGCCAAAACGCCAGCGAGTTTTTCAGACAATGAAAAGTTAATTGGTCGCCCATCGAATTTTGATATAACCGTTCGTGAATTTGAAATTGCAAGTGGTGCCGGATTCATTGTGCCGTTATTAGGCGAAGTAATGAGAATGCCTGGTTTACCAGCAGTTCCAAATGCGGAACGAATTGATATTGATAATAACGGTGTGATTACTGGATTGTCTTAATACTTATATTCTATAAATAAAAATGTCCCGAAAATATCGGGACATTTTTTATATAATAATTTTATAATTAATTTTTCTTACGCATTTTCATATTGATGAATTCAACGCCTAGCGAGAAAGCAATTGCAAAATACAAATAACCTTTTGGAACAGCTCCTACGTGTTGTCCTGCTAATTCAGCGTGTGATAAGTGCATACTTTCTGTAATTAGCATGAATCCGATTAAGATTAAGAATGCTAATCCTAGGATTTGAATCGAAGGATTTGCATTTACGAAATTCCCAACAGGAACCGCAAATAACATCATAACTCCTACAGAAATTACAACTGCTGTAACCATAATAACTAATGCACCTTCGATTCCATTCGTCATACCTACCGCAGTTAAGATACTATCTACTGAGAAAATGATATCGATTAATAAAATTTGACCAATTACGCTTGCAAACGATTTGGTTGCAGAAGTTTTTAATTCTTTTTCTTCTTCGCCTTTATGGTCTACTTTTTCGTGGATTTCTTTTGTACTTTTATAAATTAAGAACAAACCTCCTAATAATAAAATCAGAGCTTGTCCAGTAATTTCGGCTGAGAACCATCCAAAATCAAAGCTAAACCATGGCGCTTTCATAGCAATTAAAATGGTGATTCCAAAAAGCAAAGCAATACGCATGAACATAGCTAAGAATAATCCAATTCGGGTTGCTCTTTTGCGTTTTTCTTGAGGTAATTTTCCGGTAACAATCGAAATAAAAATGATGTTATCGATACCTAAAATGATTTCTAAGAAGGTTAAGGTTAACAATGCTATCCAAGCATCTGGGTTTAAGAAAACTTCCATTTATTTAGTGTTTTAAATTGTATTTTACGTTGGTTACTTCAGTTTTGTTACAGTTCCGCGCTGTTTTTTTGAGTCGCCAACAAAAGAATATTCAAAAGTGTATGAATCTGAGTCAGTTGTCAAAATTTTCATTTGAACTGGTTTTTTCTCTTCGCGGTTTTTTGGATTTGTATTTTGAATGATGTATTCGCAATCATTTGTCCAACGAACTTTAAAAGTATCTATTTTTCCTTCGTAGCTTTCAATTTGAATCGAATCGTTTCGTTCAAAAGTACTGGTGTATTTTTTGCCTTCAATTTCAGTTTCTGAAGTAAATTTACCAGTTTTAAAATCAGTACAATTGCGTTCTTGATTGTAGCAAGAAGTTAGCAATGTAAGTAGTAATAAACTACAAATAGAATATTGTATTTTGAATTTCATATTTGATTTTTGAAATTGTTATTGCCCTTGTTTATCTCCATCAAACATACTTTTTACCAAGGTAGTAATGCCTTTAAAAATTAAAAACATAGCCGCTAGAGCAATTATGATTCCTAATCCTAAAACATAAGGATATAATGGGCTCTCTTGATTTTTAAAAGCACTGTTTATAATTATTGGACCAAGAAATAATAAAGGTAAAGCACCTGAAAGATATTTTACTCCTTTTGCTAATATGTTTTTATCTGTTGCCATTAGAAATTAATTCGAAGTCCAACTCCATTAGAATTATTCACAATATTCAATTCAAAATTATCGCCTAATGTTTTATTTTGCTCATTTAATCCTGCATTATAAATATCAACACTTTCTTGAACCATTTTCTTTCTTCCAGATAAAATAGGAATAGAAACTGCCATTAATCCAACACCAGCATATGTAATTGCTGTTGGATATTTTACATCAGAAGTCAGTCCCATTACTAAATCGGCAACAGTTCCTCCAATTCCTAATCCTAGAATAAAACCTCCAACTGATTCTTTAGTTTTAGCCTTCTTAAAAATACGTAATGCTTTTAAATCGGTTTTCATTAGGTTCTTGGTTTCAAAAGAAGATAATTGTTCTCCATCTTGAAATATTTTACCGTCTGTATACTCTAATTTTTGAGCAAATGATATTGAAAAACCGAATATTGCTAAGATTAAAAATAATTTTTTCATGCTTATTTCTATTTGTTGTTATTGTAAAAATCTACTGCATTTCTTACACTTCCGTGTGTATTTAATAATTGATTGGCTTCTTTATAGCTTACTGGAATTTCCTCCATAATCATTCTCGTTCCTCTATCAATTAATTTGGTGTTGCTTAATTGCATATCAACCATTTTGTTGCCTTTTACTTTACCTAACTGAATCATAGTTGCAGTCGAAAGCATGTTTAAAACCAACTTCTGAGCCGTTCCAGCTTTCATACGAGAACTTCCTGTTACGAATTCTGGTCCAACTACCACATCAATTGGAAATTTAGCCGTTTTCGATAGCGGACTTTCGGCATTACAACTAATACTTCCTGTGCTAATATTGTTTTGATTACACATTTTTAATCCACCAATCACATAAGGCGTTGTTCCCGAAGCGGCAATTCCAACAACTACATCATTTTCGTTGATATTCCATTGTTGCAAGTCTTTCCATGCTTGTTCACGGTCGTCTTCTGCAAATTCTACGGCTTTTCTAATAGCTGTATCGCCACCTGCAATAATTCCAATGACCAAATCAAATGGAACACCAAAAGTAGGCGGACATTCTGATGCATCTACAATGCCTAATCGTCCCGAAGTGCCTGCACCAATATAAAACAAACGGCCTCCTTGTTTCATTTTCGAAACAATTTCAGTCACTAATTTTTCAATTTGAGGCAATGCTTTTTCTACAGCTAACGGCACCGTTTTGTCTTCGTTATTTATATTCGTCAACAAATCAGTAACCGACATTTTTTCTAAATGTTCGTATTTGGAAGCTTGCTCGGTGGTTTTGGTAAAGTTCATGTGATTATTTTAGAACATGGTGTGCTAAAACATTTTGCACATCATACACATTAACAGATTTATTGAATTGTTTCACAACGCTAGGATGTGCTTCACTGGAAACCCAAATCTTCAATTCAGCTTCTAAGTCAAAAGTTCCAGCTGTTTCTATACTGAAACGTGAAATGCTTTTGTAAGTAATCGATTTGTATTCTATTTTGCTACCTGTAATTCCTTGTTTTTCAACTAAAATTAATCGTTTATTGGTAAAAATGAAGGTATCGCGAATTAGTTTGAAACCCAACTCTATTTCTTCACCTGTAATTAAAAGTTTACCATACTCTTTTACTAAAGTTTCCTGATTTACAGCACCTGCATTGCCAAGAAGCGCAGAAAATAATCCCATATCAATTGTTTTAAATATTGTTCAAATTAAACGTTTTGAGGCTTATTTTTAGTCGCATTGTACAAATATTAAGCCATTACAAATATAACGAAACATTCTATTAAGGAGTGAATTTTTCTTCTGAAAATCCGGAAGTAGTCATTGAAGTAAGCAGCGGTTAAAGCCAATGCTTAATCTTCAAATCTTTTTAATACTTTTCTGTCTGAATAAGCTTCTTTCCATATTTCTATTTTATAAGAATCTTTAGGGTTTTCTTCGTAAGCAGTATTCAAATTTATCGAGTAAACACGTACTCTGTATTCTCCGTTTTCAATTTCTGTTTCCATTTCAACTTCTGAATAAGGACAATCTATTATTTGTAAAATTCCAGAATGAATTTTTAAACTTGCTTCTACTACATGGTCAAAGTCAGTGAAATTATCTATTAAGCTTTTAGAGTTTAAAATTTCAAATTCACATTCCACTTTACCTTCATCATTTTCAATTCCAATCCCCAATACTCCATCTTCAATTGCGAGTTTGTCTGCAAATGCGCTTTCTGACCAAAAATTTTCAGAACCTGTATTCCCATTTGCATTTTTGTCATTCAAGTAAAATTGTCTGTAATCTGTTGCGAATTTTAAATTTAATTTCATTTTTCTAATATGGTTTGCGGTCTTTAGCTAGGATTATGCACTTCATACATTTTATTTGATAAAATCTTTTAATGCGAATGCCCCATTTCAATTATGTATGCCAAAACAAAACCAAATACAATCATGGTGATTTTAGCCAAATTGAATTTATGCCCCTCGTTGCTTTCAAAAATAATAGTAGACGAAATATGAAATAAAATCCCTACTACCACAGACGAAATTTCCTTTGAGTAATGTTGGGCAAAATGCATTTGTTCTGCTAATAAAGTTCCTAGCGGCGTCATTAATGCGAATGAAAACATAAAAGCAAAAATCATCATTTTATTCATCTTTGCATTTATGAAAAACAAGGTCAAAATAATTGCGATAGGGAAGTGGTGAACCGCAATTCCATACGCTAAATTGTTGTTTTCGTGAATTGGGAAACCTTCTAAAAGTGCGTGAATACACAAACTGATAAATAATAACCACGGAATGTGATGCAATTCGTTATGCTCGTCAGTGTGTACGTGAACGTGACCATGTTCTGCACCTTTTGAGAAAAATTCCAATAAGATTTGGAATAAAATTCCAATCATGATGAATACACCAACTGGTAACGTGGCATGTGCTTCTTCGCCTTCGTGAAAGTGATTGTGTCCTTCGCTAAATAATTCAGGAAGTAAATGTAAAACGGTAAGCGATAATAAAAAAGCACCACTAAATGCCAACAATAACTTGATGTTTTTTTTCTTTTGAGGTTTTAAAAACAAAGCGATTAAAAACCCTAAAATAACGGCTGAAAAGGTGATGATATATTGCATTATTTAAAAATCATAATTAAACGTTCTGACTGTGTTTTAAAGAATTTTCGCAATTTATAATCGCCAAAAATATCCAAAAGATAAATACCCGCTTCTTCCATGATTTTTTCGAAATCTTCTAAGCGAAGTGCTTGTACTTTTTCGGTGAAATGAAACTTTTCGCCTTTATCTTCAAAATCAATTTCTTTGTAAATGTGTCCGTCTTTCAAATAACGTTTGATGTGAAAATCAATTCCGTCTACCGATTTTACTTCATCGGCAACCAAATTTTCCAAAACATAATCCACGTTCATAAAATCGATTACTGCAAAACCTGTTTCGGTTAAACTGTTGTGAATGGCTTTGATGGTTTTAAAATTGTCGGCATCGTCTTCAAAATAGCCAAAACTGGTGAATAAATTGAAAATCGCATCGTACTTTTCGTTACACGTTTCGCGCATATCGTGCACTTTGAAATGCAGTTTTTCATTAGCAAATTCAGATGCTTCTTTAATACTGTTTTCAGATAAATCAGCACCTGTAACATCAAAACCTAAAGAATTTAAATAAATCGCATGACGCCCTTTTCCACAAGCTAAGTCTAAGATTTTAGCGTCTTCTGGAAGGTTTAAATAATGCGTTAAATTGTCCATTAACAATTGCGCTTCTTCGTCGTTGCGTTCCTTGTACAAAATGTGATAATATTCGGTATCAAACCAAGATTCGAACCAATTTTCTGATACAGGCTTTTGAATTTCTGACATTTATTCTTTTTCTGGCAAATTAATCTTGCAAATTTAATGTATTTTTGCACAAGAATACCTTAATTATTGCGATTGCAATTGATTTTTGCAATTGAACTTGAAATTGAAGAATGGAAAATTATAAAATGACTGCCAAAACCTTCTTTGGTTTTGAAGAAATATTAGCTAGAGAATTACAAATTCTTGGTGCACAACAAGTGGAAATCGGTACACGTGTGGTGAGTTTTAAAGGCGATAAAGGATTTATGTACAAAGCCAATTTGGCTCTTCGTACGGCTTTAAAAATCTTAAAACCGATTAAAACGTTTAAAGCTCATAACGATAAAGCCTTGTATGAAGGTATTAGAGCGATTGATTGGTCGGATTATTTGACTGAACACAATACGTTTTTAGTAGAAACTACATTGCATTCTGAAAACTTCAATCACAGTCAGTTTGTGGCTTTGAAAACCAAAGATGCAATTGTAGATCAATTTAGAGATTTGAACGGAAAGCGTCCAAGTATCGATAAAGATTTCCCAGATTTACAAATTCACGTGCACATTGATAGAGATAATGTAACGGTTTCGTTAGATTCTTCAGGCGCTTCGTTGCACCATAGAGGTTATAGAACGGCTACGAATATTGCTCCAATAAACGAAGTTTTAGCAGCCGGAATGTTGATTTTATCAGGTTGGGAAGGAAAAAGTCATTTTTTAGACCCAATGTGTGGTTCGGGAACTATTTTGGCAGAAGCTGCAATGATTGCTTGTAACGTACCAGCGAATATTAATCGTAAGGAATTTGGTTTTGAAAAATGGAAAGATTGGGATGCCGAATTGTTTGATAACATTATGGAATCGTTATTAAAGAAAACACGCGAATTTCATTATACTATTAAAGGGTATGACAAAGCGCCAAGTGCGGTTTCAAAAGCAAAAGATAACGTTAGAAATGCCAATTTAGACGAATACATCACAATTTCAAATGAAAACTTCTTCGATTCAAAAAAAGAAACCGAAGGGCCATTGCACATGGTATTCAATCCGCCTTATGGTGAGCGTTTGGATATTGATATGGAGCGTTTTTACAGAGAAATTGGTGACACTTTAAAACAAAATTATCCAAATACCAACGCTTGGTTTATTACTGCGAATTTAGAAGCATTGAAATTCGTAGGCTTGAAACCAAGTAGAAAAATTAAACTTTTCAACGGAAAGCTTGAAGCACGTTTAGTGAAATACGAAATGTACGAAGGCAGTAAGAAAGGAAAGTATATTAATACTGAAGAGTAAAAGTAAAAAGTGAAAAGTGAAAAGTGAAAAGTCATTTTGACAATTTAACAGTTCAACAATTTATCAATTAAACATTTTAAACAATGAATAAAAAAGTAAAATCTTTCTTATATAACTTCTTAGGATTTGTGGTGATTTATTTACCAACATTATATTTAGTGGACGAATTCACGCATTTGAATGGACTTTGGATACCAATGACCGCTTTTATGGTAGCTTTAATTTTAGCTCCTAAATTTCAAGCGATTAAAACCCACAACGGTGAGAAAATCTACATGAAGTGGTTTTTTATAAAAGGTGTGAAAGAAATAGAATAAAAAAATCCCGAGTGTGAGCTCGGGATTTTTTATTAAGATTATTTTTTCTTGTTATTTACAAAAAGTGTTAATCCGTAGTAGGCTAATCCCATAAATAATAAATGCAATAGGATTTTTGGGAAGTTATAACTTGGATTTTCAAACAACAAGGCAATTGCCATATTGGCTAAAAAAAAGCTTAATAGGATTCGAATTCCAGTAATTCTTAAATATCTCATTTTATTGTTTTTAATATTATGTTCACGAGCGTGACGCTCGCGCTAGCTGGGAGTTATGGGCAGTATTTATTTTAAATCAGTAAATTTCATTTTTGCAATGTCTAAAATCATATTGACCACATTTAAAAAATCTTTCCAAGCAGTTTTGTCATCTTGGCTGCTCAAACAATGTACAGAATACTTTACCTCGGTATTTCCGACAACACTATTTGAAAAACTTATTTCAGTATCACTGCCATCGAGACACATTCTATTCTCCTTTATGATATCGCTTGGTGATATTTTTATAATAGCTTCTTTCAATTCTAACATTTTTTTATTTTCTATTGAATATTTCTTTTGCGATTCAGATGTTATCACAGAAACAAAAAAATGATTTTTATTTGGAGAATCTTTATTGATAAATATATCAATTTTGCTTTCACTTATTGCTGAATGACTATATGATAATCTTATAAAGTTAAGATTACTATCTTGGGAATAAAAATTCGTTGTGAATGATAAAATAAGTATTGACGTTAAAAAATATCTCATAATAGTACAGTGTTGTTCAAATATTGCTCATAACTTGTTTATATGTATGATAACCATCATACTTTTTTGTTTTATCAAATATAATAAAATAGTTACAACATTATAAATTCCACGCACAAAACAAAGTGCCACTTTTGTAACACTTTTTTATTATATTTTTTTGCTGTTGTAGTTTTGTTCTTCTTGTAAATTGTGATGAAATAACTTTGCGAGTAATTAAAAAGCAAGCTTTATTTGTTGTAAAATAGTACTGTAATTGGTAACCTTGTTTATGATAAATTTAGATTAACTATAAAAAGTATTTTTTTTAATTTTTTAAGGAAAATTCTTAAAGAAAGGTTTTGTGCTTGTGAAATTTAGTAATAATTTTACATAGTTTTTGTTAATCAATAATTACTGTAATGACATTCCAGAAAAAGCTATTTGCACTACTAATTTTACTTTTAAGTTTTCAGTTAAAAGCCCAAATTACAATTAATAATACCATTTATACTCCAAATCAATTAATTAATGGAGTCTTAGTTCCTCCAATGAGTGGTGTTACGATTTCTAATGTAGCTTACAGAGGTGTTTATGGTGATAATAGCAAATATCAAGTAGGTTATTTTTCAACAGCTACAACAACTTTAAGCCAGATGGGTTTTGCTAATGGAATTGTTTTAACCACTGGAAAAACCTCAGATATTCCAGCACCACTTGGAACGCCTACAACTCCACCTCCTTTGATGGATGAGTTTTATGCTGACTGTACTCCTGGATTAGTACAACAAGATGGGACATGTTCTACTTTTGTTAATGATTTAGCCGTATTAGCAGATGCTCAAGGGTATTATAATGCCACAATTTTAGAGTTTGACTTTGTAACTGTTCATACTTCAGTTACTTTTAGATATGTTTTTGGTTCTGAAGAGTATAATAACGGTGTTGATTCCAATTATCAATGTACCGAATTCAATGATAAATTTGGATTTTTAATTAGTGGCCCTGGTATTTCAGGAGGTCAAGGTTTTAGTAATGATGCTAGAAATATGGCTGTTTTACCAAATGGTTCTCAGGTTTCTATTAATTCTGTAAATGATGGCGTTATCGGTCCTGATGGAGATTCTTCCGCTTGTTTGCTTTCCAATCCTAATTGGGTTCAAAATGTAGTTTCACCTGAATTTTCGGGAAGAATTGATGGAACGCATTTAAATGGTAATACTCAGATTTTAACCGCTTCTCAATCTAATTTAACACCAGGACAAACGTATCATATTAAGTTAATTATTACTGATGTTTCCGACGGAAGTTTAGATAGTGTAGTTTATTTAGAAGGAGGTAGTTTTACTCCTCAACAATGTGATGCTGGTGTAAATCAATCGATATGCAATTCTACATCTACAAATTTAGCGGCAAATTCACCTGCAACTGGAACTTGGAGTGTTGTTTCTGGAACTGGAAATTTCACATCGAATACTTCTCCTAATACACAAGTAAGTGGATTGTCAGCAGGAGCAAATGTTTTTAGATGGACATCAAGTGATTTGAGTTGTTTTGATGATGTTACAATTACAGTCAATACTTCACCGGTTGTTCCAATTGTTAATGTTACTGCACCAACATGTACATCAAATGGCTCAGCTACTATAACCAATTATGTAACAGGTCAAACTTATACTTTCAATCCTGCAGGTCCAACAATTGCTTCAACTGGCGTGATTTCAGGAATGCTATTTGGAACACCTTACACTCTTACTACTGGAAACGGAAGTTGTGCTTCAGCAAATACAACTCCATTTAGTGTAAATTCGATTTTACCTACACCAGCCGCTCCAATTGTTAGCGTAACGGCACCAACATGTTCAGCAAACGGATTTAGTACAATCACTAATTATAATCCAACTTTAAATTATACTTTTAATCCATTAGGACCTACTATTAATTCTTCGGGAATAATTCAAGGAATGGTTTTAGGAACTAGTTATGAAGTAACAAGTACTAATTCATCATTATGTACTTCAGCAGTTTCAAATAGTTTTGTTAATAATCCAATGTTACTAGTTCCAGCTGTTCCATTAGTATCAGTTACTGCTCCAACGTGTTTAGCGAATGGATTTGCAAGGATTACCAATTATGTAGCAGGTCAAAGTTATATTTTTGACCCAGTTGGACCTTCAGTTGATGCATCTGGACTAATTTCTGGAATGACATTTGGGACATCTTATTTTGTTTCGGCTGGAAATGGAAGTTGCGCATCTGCAAATTCTACTTCTTTTGTAATAGCGCAACAATTACCTTTGCCAACAATAGTTAGCGTTACTAATAACGGACCAATATGTTCAGGTTCAACAGTAAGCTTTACTATAAATGCAAGTCCAAATACACAAGTAAGTTATTCTATTGATGGAAATCCTGCCCAAACCGTTGCAATTGATGCTTTAGGTGAAGGAGTTGTGAATGTTTCAGGAATAACAAGTAGTACAACATTAAGTACAATTAGTGTTTTTGATGGAATTTGTTCGTCGAATGTCGTGTTGAGTTCTACCGCTAATTTGTTTGCGGATACCACTATAACATTGGTTTCAGCAGCTAGTACAGCAAATCAATCAAGATGTGCAGATACGACAATTGATCCAATTCAATATCAAGTTACTGGCACTGCAACAGGTGTTTCTGTTTTAGGATTACCAGCAGGAATTACACACAGTTATGATGCTACAACTGGTTTGTTAACTATTTCTGGCGCTACAAATGTAGCTGGAGTATCAAGTTATTCCATTGTAACTACAGGTGGTTGTAATCCACAAGCAACAGCTTCGGGAACCATTACAATTACAGGACGTCCTGTTTTAACTTACACAGTAACTAATTCTATTTGTGATGGAAGCCCTTTAGATTTTATTTTAAGTAGTAATTTACCAAATACGACATTTATATGGAGTGCTACCATATCTAATGTTTCAGGAACTTTCGTTACTAGCGGAGATGAGTCGAATATTAATCAAATAGTCACACTTAATAATTCTGAGACTATTGGAACTGTTACTGTTAAAATTACACCTTATGCTAACGGATGTGCTGGTGATGAATCTGAAGCGATTACAATTACTATTAATCCAAACCCAGTTGTAGAAGTAGTAGCCGTTACAGATACTTCTGTGTGTTCAGCAACAAATGGTAATAATAATGTTCATGTTGAAATTTCAGGTAATATTAGTGGAATTACTTATAATTGGACTGCTATTACAAATGGTGTAACTGTTGTAGGAGGAACGACTTCAGGAACAATTACTGCTATATCAACCACAACAGGTTTTGATTTACAAATAATTACAAGTGATCCACTTGTAGCAGGAACAATTTATTTTGAAGTATCAGCCGTTAAAAATGGATGTGTTGGAAATACGCTTCAAAGCGCAATTGTAACGGTGAATCCAAATCCAGGAATTGCTGTTCCATCACCAGATAAAACCATTTGTAGTGGACAACCTACCAATTTAATGATTGATGTGTCGCCCTTGATAGCAGGAACAGAAATAGAATGGGAAGTACTAACTGTTGTAAATGTATCAGGAGCCAATATAGGTTCAGGAATTGCACCGCAGCCTATCAATGATATTTTGACCTCTACCCAAGGTGGATATGTAATTTACCGAGTTCGAACAAGTCTAGGCGAGTGCGAGGGTAGTTATACCGATTATAGAGTGAATGTAAATCCAGCACCATTACCAAAATTAGTAGATGGTAATATTTGTATTACAGCTGATGGAGAAGTTTATCAAACCTACACTTTAAATACAGGTTTAAATGATATTGATTATGACTTTGAATGGTTTGATAGTAATGGAGATACCATTCCAGGTGAAATAAATGCAACATTAGTAGTTGATGAAGCAGACACTTATAGTGTTATAGCTACAAATTGGTTAACAGGTTGTTCATCATCAATGGTTACAGCTACAGTAAGTGAAACAATGCCAGCAACTTCAATGACAGTAGTTCAAAGTGAATATTTTAGTGATAATGCTACTATTACCGTAACAGTTCCAGATGGAACCGGAACCTTACTATATTCGTTAGATGAAGGTTCGTTACAATCTTCTAATGTATTTACAGGTGTAAGTACAGGGCAACATTTAGTAACCGTTCTTGATACAGAGGGTTGTACATTTATGACACAATTAGTTACCATAATAGATTATCCAAATTATTTCACACCAAATGGAGATGGAATAAACGATACATGGAATATTATCGGACTGAACCAACCAGGAGCTAAATTGTACATTTTTGACCGTTATGGTAAATTGTTAAAACAGTTAAGTGCTACTGATGATAGTGAAGGTTGGGATGGAACGTATAACCAAGAACTGCTTCCATCAACCGATTATTGGTTCTCATTAGATTATACAGAAAATGGAGTCGCAAAACAATTTAAAGCACACTTCTCTTTGAAGAGATAAAATAATAAAAAAGGCAGTCTAAATGACTGCCTTTTTTATATATCATATTAATTTTTTATTATTGAAAGGACCATTAATTAAATTGATAACCTAATCCTATTTTTAATAAATTTACATTTGTATTGTATTTTGTTCTAGGGATTTCATCTCCAACATTAAGTACTATGTAATCATATTGAATTTGAATAAAAACATTTTTTAAAGCCTTGTATTTTAAACCAATATTAAAATCAATTCCACTTTGTGTGTCACTTTCATTGCTAATATCAAATCCATTGTTGCTTCCTTTGTAATTAAAAATCATTGAGGTATATCCTATGCCAATAAAAGGTTGGAATTTTTGAATATTAAATTCACCAAATATTTTAGGTTGAAGCATATAGTTGGTTACTTTATAATCTTGAAAGTAACTTTTATTATCAAAGTATAAAACCCCTGCGTTAAATGCTACCCCAACATTGATAACTTTTGAATTAATGAAACGGTATTTTACTCCAACATCAACGATGCTTTTATAATTTTCTGCAATAAAATTATTGTCAAAAGGTATTGGGTAATTTAATTCTACACTAAGTTTTGAATTTTGGCTGAATAAATTTAAACTGAATAATGTAGTAAGAACTAGAAATTTAATTTTCATTTTATTTTTTCTCAGTTGTAGTTTTGTTTTTCTTGTAAATTGGAATAAAATAACTCAAGGTGTAGTTAAATCCTGCTCCAAATTTTCCGTCATACGTTCGGTTGTAACCAGGTATGAAAAGGTTGTCAAAATTATCTGGTTTTTTGTTGGAAACCAAATAGTTCAATCGTACCGAAAAACCCATATAAAGGTTATTAAATAACTCAGCTTTGATACCACCTACAACTTCTAACCAACTTGCATTTAAGCCATCGAATTCTGCTCCTGAAATTATGGTGTTTTCTCCGTAATAGTTCGTTGGGTCATAAATGGTGTAGCTGTTTAAAGTTTGGCTAAAACTACTAACTCCATATCGCATTCCGGCGTAAATCATGTTTTCCATGTCGAGCCAGTTTTCAAACGAATTGTAATCAAAACCTACTTTAAAATATGTTCCTTTTGTAGTAAAGTTCAAGCGGTCATCGTCCACGGTTTTGTCTTCGTTTCCAATTTCACCTGCTATGTAAAAACGCTTGGTTAAACGATAATCTCCTACCACTTCAAAACCTCTATAGTCTTTTTCGTAAAACGAACGTGCTATTTTGTGTAAATCAACTCCCAAGCGCAAACCATAGCGTTCAGGATACATAACTTTTGCGGTGTCTTTAGTTTGTGCATTTCCTAATAACGAAATACAAACCAAGCTCAGACTAAAAATAAATCTTAACATGTACTTCATTTTCGGTTTCTATATTAGGTTGTATTACTTCAATGTTTTGAATCCAGTTGTTGCCATCAGCAGTTAATACAATTGGATTGATGTCATTTAAATAAAATAGTGTTTTATAGCCACAAGCACGAGAAACATATTCATTGATTCTTTCATAGTTAAAAGTAATCGCATCAATATTATCATTTGTAGAATTAGTGTCGCTTCCGTTTTGTGTAAAATTCAAAGTAGTAATATCAGCCGTTGTTCGCAATGGAACTTGAATTTTAGAAACTCCATTAAAAGGAATACCTTCTGTGAAAGTAGGTTCAATTACTCCTAAATTCGTAACATTCTTCAAAACGGTAGGATTAGCCGCATCGTAAAACTCAATTATTAAACGAGGTGTTACGGGCGTTCCTTCGGCACAAATATCATCTTTTTCGCAGTTCCAAAATGAAAGTGCTAAAAGTAAGGATAGGGTTATAACAACTATTTTTTTCATATTTATTTTATTCTGTCAGACTGAGCTTGTCGAAGTCTTTTTGTAACATTTCGACAGGCTCAATGTGACAAGTATTATCGTTTTTCTAAAAGAACCACGTTTTCCACATGATGCGTTTGCGGGAACATATCCACAGGACGCACACGAACTACTTTGTATTTTTCGTCCATTAAAGCTAAATCACGGGCTTGTGTTGCCGAATTACAGCTTACATACACAATTTTTGGTACATCAGTTTTTAATAACATTTCTACCACATCTTTATGCATTCCATCTCTTGGTGGATCGGTGATGATGACATCTGGTTGTCCGTGTTGGTTGATGAATTCGTCGTTGAAAACGTTTTTCATATCACCTACATAAAACTCACAATTCGTAATGTTATTGCGTGTTGCATTGGCTTTTGCATCAATAATCGCTTCTGGAACGGCTTCAACGCCAATTACTTTTTTCGCTTGTTTGGAAACGAATTGCGCAATAGTTCCTGTTCCGGTATATAAATCGTAAACGGTTTCGTTTCCGGTTAATCCAGCAAATTCTCTAGTAATTTTGTACAATTCATACGCTTGATCCGAATTGGTTTGATAGAACGATTTCGCATTAATACTAAAATGCAAACCTTCCATTTCTTCCAAAATATAATTACGACCTTTAAACAAAATAATGTCTTGGTCATACAACGTATCATTCAATTTCTGATTGATAACATATTGTAACGAAGTAATTTGTGGAAAACGCTCTGCCAAGAAATTCATCATCAATTCGATTCCGTTTTTATCGTTTTCATAAAACTGAATCAACACCATAAGTTCTCCGGTTGAAGCAGTACGAATCATTAACGTTCGCAATAAACCTTCCACAGCTCTTGCATTGAAGAACGTAAGATTATTTTCGTTTGCAAAACGTTTGATTTCGTTACGAATTTCGTTCGATGGATCTTCTTGTAAATGACATTTTTCAATATCTAAAATCTTATCCCACATTCTAGGAATATGAAATCCTAATGCATTTTTATTATCAAATTCAGTTCCCGATTGAATTTCCGCATCGGTCATCCAACGCGCATTCGAGAAACCAAATTCCATTTTATTTCTGTAGAATAATTGTTTTTCTGAACCTAAAATTGGCTCGAATTCTGGTAATTCAATCTTACCAATTCGTTTTAAATTATTATAAACTTCCTGATTTTTATAGAACAATTGTTGGCTGTATTTCATGTTTTGCCATTTGCAACCACCACAAGCACCAAAATGCTCGCAAACTGCATCAATTCTATGTTCTGAAAATTCGTGGATTTTAATTGCTTTACCTTCATAGTAAGCTTTTCTTTTCTTCATGGTTTGTACGTCTACCACATCGCCTGGCACTACATTTGGAAGAAATATTACTTTGCCATCAGGAGCTTTTGCTACCGATACACCTTTTGCACCTGCATCAAGGATTTTTACGTTTTCGAATACGATTTTGTCTGTTTTCTTTTTTCCCATGAGGCAAAAATAAGAATTGTTAGGTGGATTTGATAGGATTTTTTTGTTTTCTACTATTTTTAAAATCAATTTGATTGAATCCAATGGTTTTAATCGTAAATTAGCTAAAATGTTTTTGAATTATGAGAAGCAATAAAACTTTTATAAGTGCTATTTCAAATATTGAATTTCCTCTACAAGATCAGGTTTTTGGAAAAACCATAAGAACCTCTATTTTAAACCTAATTTTAGAAGATTATCCTAATTTTGACGTGAATGATTCTATTTCTATACAAGAATTGAATGTGTATCGTGAAAAATACATTTCAAAATACTTGCAAACCGAAATTAGAGAACTTTCTAATCTTGAGAAAGATGTCATCAAATCATTAGGAGACGATACTTCGTTTGTAGCCAAAATAGAAGATGAAGCAGATACTAGAAACTACGGACAAATAGTGGCTGATAAAGTGGCATCTTTTGGTGGAAGTTGGACATTTATTATCTCTTTTTTTATTTTTATTACCATTTGGATTGGTTCCAATGTAATTATTTTTACGAACAAAGAATTTGATCCGTATCCATTCATTTTATTGAATTTGATTTTGTCTTGTATTGCAGCATTACAAGCCCCTGTGATTATGATGAGTCAAAACCGTCAGGAAGAAAAAGACCGTGAACGTGCCAAGAAAGATTACATGATTAATTTGAAATCAGAACTTGAAATTAGAATGTTAGATGATAAAATTGATCATTTAGTTATGCACCAACAACAAGAGTTAATTGAGATTCAAAAGGTACAAATCGAAATGATGAACGATATTTTGAACCGAATTAAGTAGGAAATTCTATTTTTGCATCAAATTACACCAAATGAAAACCCACTTAGCCTTACTTCGCGGAATTAACGTTTCCGGACATAACATGATAAAAATGGACGTTTTGAAATCGCTTTTAGAAAATGCCGGATTTCAAAATGTACGCACTTATATTCAATCGGGCAATGTTTTTGTGGATTCGGAAGAAGAACATGGCGCCAGTGTTGGGTTTAAAATCAAACAAGAAATTTTCAAAGAATTAGGATTGGAAGTTCCTGTGGTGGTAATTGGTAAAGAAGATTTGGAAGCATGTTTCAAAAACAATTCTTATCTAAAAGAGAAAGAGTGCGATACTAAAAAATTGTACGTCGCTTTTATTTCGAAAGAATTGTCAAGTGGCGCTTTAAATGATTTAAAAATAAGTCAATTCAAACCCGATGAAGCCGCTATCGATAAAAGTAGAATTTACATCAAATACGCTGTTGGAGCAGGAAAAACCAGATTGGATCAAAAATATATTGAGAAAAAATTAAACGTTGTCGCCACAATTAGAAATTGGAATACGGTTACGACGTTGTTGGAAATGTTTGAATAAGAGTTGGGAGTTCGAAGTTGGGAGTTTGGAGTTTTTTCTTCCAGCATCCAAGTTCCATCTTCCAACAAAATTTACTACTTTTGTAATCGGTTGATTTCTCACCATAAAGAAGGAATTGCGATGTAACAATCAATAACAAAATTTTATGTCAGTTTTAGAAAAAATGAGTTCGGCTGAAGCTATTGCATTAGAAGACAAGTACGGTGCACACAATTATCATCCACTACCAGTAGTTTTGAGTAGAGGAGAAGGAGTTTATGTTTGGGATGTAGAAGGAAAGAAATATTACGATTTTCTTTCGGCTTATTCTGCGGTAAATCAAGGACATTGTCATCCAAAAATTGTAGGAGCAATGGTGCAACAAGCCCAAACTTTAACGTTAACATCAAGAGCATTTTACAATGATAAATTAGGGGTTTACGAGCAATTTGTAACCAACTATTTCGGATTTGATAAAGTATTACCAATGAACACGGGAGCTGAAGCAGTAGAAACCGCTTTAAAATTGTGTAGAAAATGGGCATACGAGAAAAAAGGAATCAACGAAAACGAAGCACAAATTATCGTTTGTGATGGTAACTTCCACGGAAGAACTACCACAATCATTTCATTTTCAAATGATGAAAACGCACGTAAAAACTTCGGACCATATACTGCAGGATTTATTAGCATTCCTTATGATGATATTGAAGCTTTAGAAAAAGCCGTAAATTCCTCAAAAAATATTGCTGGATTCTTAGTAGAACCTATTCAAGGGGAAGCAGGCGTTTACACTCCATCAGAAGATTTTCTTAAAAGAGCAAAAGCAATCTGTGAAGCCAATAACGTTTTATTCATTGCTGACGAAGTGCAAACAGGAATTGCAAGAACGGGTTCGTTATTAGCAGTTTGTGGCAATTGTACTTGTGAAGCAAAATGCGAAAAACAAGCTACTTATACTCAACCAGATATTTTAATTTTAGGAAAAGCATTATCAGGTGGTGCTTATCCAGTTTCGGCGGTTTTGGCAAATGATAGCATTATGAATGTAATCAAGCCAGGACAACATGGTTCTACTTTTGGAGGAAATCCGGTGGCGGCTGCGGTTGCTATGGCGGCTTTAGAAGTAGTTTCGGAAGAAAGTTTGTCTCAAAATGCTAGAAAATTAGGAAAAATCTTCCGTGAGGAATTAGCAAAGTTTATCGAGACTTCAAACATTGCTACTTTAGTAAGAGGAAAAGGATTATTAAATGCTGTGGTAATTAACGACACAGAAGAAAGCGACACCGCTTGGAACATTTGTGTTCGTTTAGCAGAAAACGGTTTATTAGCAAAACCAACACACGGAAACATCATTCGTTTTGCTCCGCCGTTAGTAATGACAGAAGAGCAATTGAGAGACTGTGTTGCGATTATCATCAATACTTTAAAAGAGTTTGAAAAATAAAAAAGAAAATCCCAATTGAAAGATTGGGATTTTTTTTCTTTATACTTTAAGAATGGCGAGTAGCCATAAACTGCTATTTAACGTTCCCAGGCTTTGCGAGGTTGCGGACTAAAGAAGCCGAAAACTTTCGGTTAAACACTGAACTTAAAGATACAAAACAAACTTTAAATTAAGCCCAAAACCCGCAATCTTGCAAAACCTGTGTTAGCAGAAGATTTAATTAATCAAGTTGTTTCCAATCAGGATTTTTTTCAGTTACCCAAGAAAAAGCCTCACCATCTAATTTTTCAACATCGTGTTTCCAATTATCATTTTCAGATTTTGGGTTATCATACAAGTAGAATATTTTGTTATTCTTTAGGTTACAAGCTATTATTAAATTATAAATTGGACGAAAACTTTCTATTTCTCCTTCAGCATAAGCAGTTGTTATATAATCTTCACCATTAATTTTAGCGGAACCATAATTTAGACAAATGGGATTTGCGAAAGTAAATTTTGTTTTTAAATTACTTTGTAATTTTTCAATTGCAGGTTTTGTTTTTTTGTCAATGTAACTTTCTCCTAAAATAAAATCTTTAGTATTTTTTTCATTATCAGAAATTAATAAATACTTATCACAATCACCAGCACCACTTCCACATACTCTTCCATAAATTGCATAAGCTTGTTCAGTTAATTTAATTAACTCGTAATTTCTAATTCCTTCTTCAAGTTCAGGGTCATCAAAAAATGATTTGTTCTCACTTATTTCTTTAATCAATTCTTCTTTTGAATTACATTTTTTTAAAACTTCAAGAACTTTGTTTTTATCTATTTCAATACAAGTAAAATTTTTATTATCCTTAATTATTTTGTTAAATTCTTTTATAAGCTCAATTTTTTTAGGACTATTATTTTGGAATTCTTCAACTACGGAAACTACATAGAAATGTTTTAAAAAATCTACAGAATTTGTTTCATTAATTGAACTTTTAAGTTCAAAAAGTTCATCTGTCGAATTAACTTCAGTAAAATTTTTAATTTCTTCTTTTTTAGCACAAGAAACTAATGTAATTGTTAATAGTGAAAATAATAAAATCTTTCTCATAATAAATTAGATATTTTAGTTGACCTACTTTTATTTTTATAGTCGTTTTTTCGGCTTTCTCGACTTTATAATTCCTTAATAACGTTGTTTTTCCTTTTTATTGTCAAAATTTTCTGCTAACTTGTATATATGTCTGACAAAATCAGACTTATCTACCCAATTTTGGGTGTATATGTCTGACAAACGTCAGTTTTATCTTTGTTCAAAAATAATAAAAAAATCTTACAAATAATAAAAAGACTTTCTACATTATCAGATTGTAACAAACAAAAAAAGCACCGATTTCTCAGTGCTTCTTATATCATAAATGAAGTTAGTATTACATACCGCCCATTTGTTTTTGGAATTCTTCCATAGTTGTTTTTGTGTAACCTTCACCAACTTTAAAAGCTTCGGCAGGAACTTCTTTTGAAAATTTAGTGGCTTTCATAACCATTTCTCCTTGAGCAGTTTGTGTTGTAATTTCTAAAGGGTAACCAGCAAGTTTTAATTTAGATTCTGTTGCACTTATTTGTGGTACAATTGCTTCAGTAATGTAGAAAGTACTTTTTGTACCATCATTCATATTTACCGTAGCTTTGTAACATTTAAAACCTGCAATTTCTTTTGTGTCTTTTTTATCGTAAACAATATCTTTTGCATTGTCTAAATTTGTAATGCCATTTGCGTTCTTTGAAGCTTCTTCTCCAGCATCAGTAATTTCATATTTCATACCCATTACTTCAACCGTCATTTTCGAATCTTTTTTATTCTCATTAGGAACGATGGTTTTCATTAACATCATACCACCCATCATACTCATATCGGTAGCTTGCGTTTTTTCATCAAAGTGAACTGTTATAGTACTTTCACCCATAGCCGCCATTTCTTCGCTAACATTAGGCATTGTCATACTGTAAGTTACAGAACCTTTTTTTAATTGTGTTTGAGCAGTAGCTGTAATTCCTACAAATAATAAGGCAGTTAATGCAATTTGTGTAAGTTTTTTCATTTGAATAGTTTGTTTGAATAATATTGGTAAATATAATAAAATACTATTTCAATACAAATTCAAAACGAACATTTACTTTTTTGGTAACTTTTTTGCTAACCACACTTGGAATTTCAATGTCGAAATCGTCTGTATTGACACTAAAGTCTGATACAATTTCTATGCCATCTTTACCTTTTTTAATTTTTGCTGTAATGGCAATATCTTTTGATTTTCCATGTAGTTCTAATTTACCTTTAATGGTATAGTTGTTTGGAGTTGGAGTTAGTTTAGATAAGTCAAAATTCTCTATTTTTCCTTTAAAAGTTGCTTTGGGAAATTTGTCGCTTTCCACATAATTTTCATTAAAATGTTCTTCCATTAAAGCGACTTTAAATCGGAATCCCTTCAGTAAAGCTAAAGAAGCTATTTCACCTGTTTTCGTATTTAATACACAAGAAACACCTGAATTTTTGGCTTTTACTTCTTCAAATGAAGGTACCGAAGCTTCAAAAGTTATGGTTCCGGTTTTCGTAATTAATTTGTCTTGTGCAAAGCTGAGGCTACTAATTAAAAGTAAAGCCATAATTATTTTAGTTTTCATAATCTTAAAATTTAGTTATTGAGGAAAATCGGCATTTTGCCATGCTATAATAATATTTATATCATTTTGAGATAATCTAGGACCACCAAGCGGCATGGCTCCAGATGTTCCTTCTGGTCTTGAAATTCGGTCAATTAAATTATTTAAAACCGAAGCCTTCACATTTTCGTAAGTAGTTAAAGAATTGGGCGCGCCAAAATTGGTTGGATTTCCATGGCAATTCAAACAGTTGTTTTGAATTATGGGTCTCACATCATTTTGATAACTTATTGAAGTTGGAATGTCGGTTTCTGTTAAGTCGGAAACACTGTCTTCGCTACAACGTGTAAACGTTACTAAAATAAGAGCTAGAATTGGGAGTTTTTGTATCATTTTTTTCATTTTAAAAAGTATTAGTTATGAATAGAAAATTAAAATTTAGATTAGGACTAGGTGTCGCTTTGGTATTACTTTCTGCCATTGTTGTTTTGTATTTTTATATGTATCAATCCCATCGCAATATTGATGCTGAAAAAGCCGCTTTTGAAACTAGTGTGAGTGAATTATCGCAACGTTTTATCAATAATCCTGATTCTTCAACGGTAACTTATGCTGACCAAACTATTTCCATATACGGAAATGTTACAGCATTGGATTTAAAACAAAACACGATTACGCTAGATAACAAGTTAATCGCTACTACTTCTAAAGATGAAATGAATAGCGCTAAGATGGGAGAATTGGTAAAATTAAAAGGACGATTTATTGGCTATGACGAATTGTTCAACGAGCTACGAATGGATCAATGTACAATAGAAGAATAAAAATGAAACGTATGAAATCAATTATTTTAATCATTGCTTTTTTGGGATTTTCTCCGGTTTTTTCTCAAGTCACTATTTTTGATGTTGCCAGAAGAGGAACAGTTGCCGAAATGACTTCTTTATTAACAGCACAACCTCAATTAATTGAAAGTAAAACCGCTCAAGGATTTACGCCTTTGATTTTAGCCTGTTACAACAGTAATGATGATGTAGCTACTTTTCTAATTCAACAAAAAGCCAATTTAAATAATGTGAGCCCAAATGGAACTGCATTAATGGCTTCGGTAGTTAAAAAAAATCAAAAATTAGCAAAACTATTACTAGACCACAACGCTAATCCCGATTTACAAGATGGAAATGGCTTTACTGCTTTGCATTATGCTATTCAATTTAGAAATTATGAAATGATAGCACTTTTAATGCAATATCAAACTCAAATTGACATAAAAGATAATTTGGGAATGACGGCAAAAGCATATGCAATCAACTTAAAAGACGAAAAAATACAACAATTATTAAAACTATAGATTATGAAAAAAATTACTTTTTTATTTTATTTTTTAGCCACTTTTTACAGTTCGGCACAAGGGTATTCAACTGGAACAATTAGTTTGAATAATGCAGCAGGTGTTGCTATGACAGCTAAGATAGATGTAAACACTTTGGTAACGCTTACTTTAACTGGACCCTCTAATCGCTGGTTTGCTTTAGGTTTTGGAGCTAGTTCAATGACCGCAGGAACAGATGTAGTGGTTTGTCATGCAAATACTGTGGCATTGCCTTCATTTGATCGATATCTAACTGGGTTTTCAGCACCAGTCTCAGATCCAACTCAGCATTGGACAGTAACATCAAATACAGTAAGTGGCACTGTTAGAACTATTATTGCTACTAGAGTATTGAGTACGGGAGACACAAATGATTATACATTCTCATCCAATCCAAATCCAATAAGTTTGATTTGGGCTTACGGAAGTACAGCAAACAGCTACACTTTATCGTATCATGGTGGAAGAGGAGTTACTTCGGCTAATTTTACTTTAGGAAACAACGATTTTGTATTATCAGAATTTAAGATGTATCCAAATCCTGCTAAAGACTATGTTACTATTGATTTATCTGATTTAACTCCTAATGCAACCGTTTTAATATATGATTACTTAGGAAGATTGGTTAAAAAGGAATCACTAAATACAACTTCTTCAAGAATAGAAACATCCAATTTACAAAAAGGAACGTATATAGTTAAAGTTGATTCTGATAATGGATTAGCTTCTAAAATTCTAATAGTTGATTAAAACAAATTTTATGAAAAAAACATTCTTTTTTGCCTTGATGTTCCCATTTTTGGGATTTGCCCAAGATGATTTATTAAGTGAAATCGATTCTGTACCTCAAAATCAAAAGGTAGAATCGGCTTTTAAATCGTTAAAAATTGTGAATTTAGAATCTACAAAATTAGCCGCAAAAGGTGATTTTTATTTTGTGGTAGCCCATCGTTTTGGATTTGTAAATAATGGATTTGACGATTTTTTTGGATTGGACAATGCCAATACCCAACTAAAATTTCTTTACGGAGTAAATGATTGGTTAACAGTTCATATAGCAAGAAGTGGTTTTCAAGAAACCTATGATGCAGCGGCAAAATATCGTTTGTTTTCGCAAGGAGAAAATAATTTCCCAGTAACTATTGTTGGATTTAATAGTGTTGCCGTTAATACCGAATTAAAAGAGGAAGATTATCCAAAATTAGAATTTGAAAATCGTCTGAGTTTTGCTACTCAAATTTTAATTTCCCGAAAATTTTCAGAAAAGTTATCTTTGGAATTAGCACCAACCCTTTTTCACGAAAATACATTACGTGATGTTTTAGATGAAAATAATATGGTAATTTCTCCAAATCCTCAAGAAAATACACAATATGCAATAGGAATTGGAGGTCGTTATAAGTTAACTAAACGTTGGTCGTTTAATGTAGATTATGTTGCTCATTTAAATCGCGCTAACGAATCTATTTATAAAAACCCGCTATCGATAGGTTTTGATTTAGAAACTGGCGGACACGTTTTTCAAATGCATTTTACTAACGCAACGGCAATGCATGAAACAGGTTATCTAGGACAAACAGTAGGTGATTGGGGAAAAGGCGAGTTTGGTTTTGGATTTAATTTGGTACGAGTTTTTTAAAGCATAAAAAAAACCGAGCTTAGCTCGGTTTTTTTTTAATTCTTCTTAAGTAATACTTTCTCTTGTGAAAATTGATATGCTGCATCTAAGAAGGCAATCATTTTTTTCCAATTGGCATTAGGTTCGTACGAATTGATGTAATTTTTTGTGGAAACAATAACTAATTTATTGTCTTTTATTTCGGCTTTGCTCACAAAACTTCCGGTTTCATTTTCCACTTTTACGTTTAGTTTTTCTAAACCACTAACAGTATATCCCTCAGGAATATCTAAGTTGATAGTATATTCAAAAGAACGTGGGAAAATGGTATAAATATTATTAGTTCTTTCGTATTCTTTTTCTTCAATATCTACTTGTGAACTGATGAATTTTCCAATATCTAAAATATAATTGTTTCCTGCTTTTTTGATAAAATTTGAAGTAATAGTGAAGTTTTCTGTAATCACTAATGGTTCATTGATTGCAAATCTTCCTGTTTTATCAACCTTTAAATCATGTTTGTCAACTTTAATGTCGTATTCTTCTTCAATTTCCTTTTTGAATTTTTCAACCTGATTTTGTTTGAATTTTTCAATTAAAGCAGCGTATTCTTTTTTGTATTTGTCTTTGTCTTTTTGTTTTCGAACTAAATCTAAAACTGGACTAGTTCCATATTTTTCATAATCTTCACTAATATAATCATAGAAGAAAATTTTGCTATTGTGCTCAAACTCTTTATTATGACCATATAATGAAGAAATTTTTGTGGCATTTGCAGTTGTAAAATCTTCATTTACTGAAAGATTAGTTGTCACTTTTGTGACGTTGTCTTTATAGGTTAAACCTGGAAGTTTTATTTCTTCAATATCACTTACTTTTTTACTTTTTGAAACTTTTAAAGCATAAGCTTTTGTGTTTTCTAAAGTACTGTCAAATTGATTTGGGATAGAAAAAGGATCAAAAATTCCGAAATAAATAGGACTTTCTGTATTTACTTTTAAAAGAATTCTAATGTTTTCCTGAATTAATACATCACTTATTGGTCCATTTTCTCTTCCCGTAGCAACTATGATATCAAATTCGATTTTTTGCTTTTTTAGAAATTGCATGAAATAATTAATGAACTGCTCCTCTTTTGTAAAGAAAACAGGATCATAACCATAAAGTCCAAAAGGATTCATAATATTAGCATCGTTAATTACAAAAGCTTCAATGTATCTTGTGTAAAATTGATGACGCATAAAATAATATACAGCGTTTACTTTTTCTTCATTAGATTTAAAGTTTTTACCTTTTAAAAAGTTTTCTACATCATTTAAATTGCCTGATGGATAAAATTTGGTATCATAATAATTAAAAATATCTTCTTTAGAAACTGTTCTTTTAATGATGCTTTCTTTTTCAGGTAAAAAAGCGGCAGCTCTTTGTTCAAATTTTCCCGAACGCGCAAAATAAACTTGAAATTTATAACAAGGAAGTTCTACTAATGGTAAAAACCATCTTGGAAAATCATTTTTTGGAATATCAGTTGCTACAATTTCATATTTACGTTCGCCACTTTTATCTAAAGGAATTTGTTTTAATTCGGGACCATTATTGTAAGTGTTGAAGTTAACAAAGAAATCATTTTCGGTTTGAAAAGTTAATTTGTAATTTAAAATGGGATAACTTTCACCAAGTGTTCTTTCTACTACATCAAATCCAAATTCATAAGTAGAACTGAAGGTTTCTGTACTATAATTATAGAAATCAATAATGTCGCCAATTTCTAAATTTGGAACCGCAATTTTTTTCTCCTTGTCAACGGTAACGGCTTCTTTTTCAGTATTAATAATGTTTTCGGTTCCGTTTGGTTTAATAATTTTTATACCAATAACTGTTTTTATTACTGCTCCATATCTTGGATTTAATTTTTCAGAATAACTAAATTCTGAAAAACTTGTAACGGCAGCTTGATCGTTTAGTTTTACTCTTTTTCTGTATGCCGATCTAAAAGTTACGCTTTTACCAAATTTATGAAAATCATAATCTTCATATTTGTAAATTACTACTGCAGATTCGTTTTTATACTTATCTGGAACAGTATTTTGGCTTTTGTATTCGTCGTTTTTGCCCCAAAAGAAATCTTTAATTTCGTCTTTTGTTTGCGCTTGTGAAAGACTAACCCAAATAAAGGTTAGTAGGAATAATTTGAATTTCATTTTGGATTTTTATTTGGTTAAAACAACTTGTTCTGAATAGTTTTTTTGAATTGTTGCGTAATGATTTTTCCAATCATTAAATTTTGATGACTTGATGATTCCGTTTTTAAATTGGAATTGTTTGGTGTATTCTAACGTATTTCCCTTTACTTCATATTTCATTGAAATGGTATAATCATCTGTAATTATCGAAATATTTTGAGGCATTTTTGTTACTTTATAACCATCAGGAATTTGTAAACTAATCGTAATGTCGTCAAAAGATTTGTAGCTCAACATGAAATCGGTTTTACGTTCTTTAAAATCGAATGAATTGAATTCTTTGTTGTAATTCAAATCCACATAAATTTCATTGTCAAAAGAAGAAACATGATTGGCAATGGAAACATCATAATCCAACGTTAGTTTTTGATCTCTATTTAATAAATCGGAAGTCTTAATGTTAGTTACAGTACAATTTTTATCTCTCGAATTTAAATACCATCGTAATGCATCTTCTTTTTTATCGTTTTTTATAGAGTTATAGCTGTATAAAAAAGAAGCTCTACTTTCGCCAAGATATTCTGCTTTTACTTTTCCTTTTAAGCTTTCGTTTTCAATTACGTAGTTAATTACACTTTTTTCTGTGTTTGAAGCTGCTTTTTGTACTGGAATTCTATCTAAAATAAATTTATCGCCATCTTCAATTAATACTTCTTTTCCTTGAATTCTTTGAGCGTATTCTCCAAACGAATTATATTTTTCTGTTCCATCTAAGAAGTATTTTTTACCATCTTTAATCAAAGCACAAATCATGTGATTGTCTACAGATAGGGAAGGTGTACTATAATCATAAGCAATATGGTTGGTTCCAATCCAACACAATTTTGCATCAAAACCTGCTAGTTTTAGCATTTGCTTTGTTAAGTTGGCCATTCCTTTACAATCGCCATATCTTTTTTGGAAAACATTCTGAGAATCATCGGGTTTAAAACCTGCAATTCCGTCTTCAAAAGCAATGTATCGGATGTTATCTTGAACCCAATAGTAGATGTTTTTTATTTTTTCTTCGTCGGTTTTAGCATTTGCAGTTAGTTCTTTTACTTTTTCAGCAAAAATAGTAGGATCATCTTTCATTGAATTTACAAGCGATTTATACCATTTATATAAATCAGCTGAAGAACTAAAAAGAGGTTTTTTGTCATTTTTAACCGAAAATGATTTCGCAACAAATAAGATATGTGGATATAAAAAACTTGGTCCTGGACTATAATTTTCTTTTGGATTTCCGTTTAAATTTTCAATGGTATAGGTGTAAATGGTGGTTTCTGCATTTTGCGTTATTGCTTTTTTGATTGCAAAACCATCAAAGTTAAATTCTTTAATTTCTAGATCTAACCATTTTGGAATTTCAATAATTACCTTTTTTTCAATAACTGGAAATTCATCACTAAAATAAATACTTGTAAAATATTTACTGTCTTTGATTTTCTTTTCCATTTGGTATTTGTAAGTATAACCTTGAACGGGAAAATCAACTTGCATGAATTTTACTCGTGCATCATTGTAGAATAAGTCATCGCTTTTATAAAATTCATCATTTACAAAAAAATTGGCTTGTTTGTCAGTTTTGTATTTTAAAGAGAAATTTTCAATACTAGATTGGCTGTCATAAAACTCATATTTTTGAATATCAGCTCTATGGTTAATGTTCATTAAGTGTTCTTTTACATTGTAATTAACTTCAACAAGATCGTTTGTTTTGTTAATATTAAAAGTTACTTTTTCGGTACTGTTAAGAATTGCGATATCAAATTTATCGTACTTTTCTCGTATCGATTTTGCAGTTTTAATTTCTTCCGGAGATGGATCTGCATTTTTTTGGGCAACAGATGAAATACAAAAGAAAAGGACAAATAAAAATGGAGAAATTTTCATGTTAAAATAATTTGCAATAATATAAAAAAATAGTTTACATATTAAAATAAAAACTGCCTTTAATAAAAGGCAGTTTTTATTTTTTAATCAAAACAATGGTCTTATTTTTTTAGAAAACTTTCCGAATATTTTTTACCGTCTTCCGTTTCAATTAAAAGAATATAAAAACCTTCAGACAAATCTGAAACCGAAATACTTGAATTAGAAAGTTGTACATTTTTAACTACTTTTCCTAATGTTGAAATGATAGAAATATTTTTAATAGTTAACATTTCGATATTTGAAAGTGTAAGAATATCAGATGTTGGGTTAGGATATAATTTAATTTTTGAATTACCGTTATCAACCAAACTCAAAGGGCTTGAGCCTTCAATAATTGTTAAAGCTTGATTAACGTTAGGGTTATTGATAACATCAACTACACCTGATGGCCAAATAACCACAACTTGTGTTACTGCTGTTTCTGTACCAATTCCAAAATGAGCATTCAAAGTACTCATGTGTCTGAATCCTTCACCACTTCTAATGTCTCTAATTTGTTTTCCCCAAGCGCCATGAATTTCTACTCTTGCGCCAATTCCGTTTCTATTACTTTGAACACCTTGAAGATTGAATTTTATCCAGTTGTTTCCATTTGGAACGGCATATCGAATAGTTGTACCGCTTTGAAAATCTAAGAAGCCATCATTGTTTAAATCACCTACTGAAGAAACCCCTAATCCAGTGTATGTAACTGGAGCAAAAGTATTATTGCCTTGATTAAACATGATTTTATTTCCACCTCCAATTACATCTACTTTACCATCATTGTCGAAATCATAAGCAATGTTGTCAGTGTTTGTTGAAATATTGGTGTCCCAACCTGAACCTACAGTAATATTAGAGTAAGCTTCTTCAGTTCCATTAGTAGTGTCTAAATTATTTCTGAAAAAATTATGTGCTCCAGAACTTGCAGTTATTATAATGTCCATATCACCATCGTTATCAAAATCAGCTACTGCAGATGACCAAGTTTGTATAGGTGTGATGTTAATTCCAGCTAAAGCAGAAATATTAGTGTAAACTCCATTTCCGTCATTTCGGTATAATTCACAAGGAGGACCAGAACATTTAGATACAAAAACATCAGAATCACCATCGTTATCAAAATCTGTAAATAGTGAAGCGTAATTTCCTGTTGTTGTTGCAATACTCATTGCACCTGGAGTTACTGTAGATTGATAAAATGTTAAAGCGCCAGTTCCATCATTTAAATAGTAGCAACTTGGAGCAATATCATGACAAACAAAAACATCTAAATTTCCATCGTTGTTTAGGTCAGTAAAATTAGTTCTTTGTGAAAAAATGTATTGACCAGGAGTGTTTGTGCCATAAGCAGTTCCAGTACTGTTTGATGTTAAGATTGTAGCTCCACTACCATTTCCTAAAACAATATCGTTAAAACCATCTTTGTTATAATCTCCAGCAGCTAAACTCCAATTAGGTTGTAAAACGGTTCCAGATAATGGGTAATCAGTAACAGTATAAGTTCCTGGAGTAGAAGTTTGATAGTGAATTCTCATATTAGCTGCACTTATACCAACAATGTCATCTTTGTAGTCTCCATTCATGTCAACAACGCAAATATTGTAACCGCTATTAATTGTAGCTACGGTTTGTGTAGTATATGAAACAGGTGTTGTAGGTACTAAAATTGTACTTTCAGATAATTGAAAACTGAATCCTGTATTGTTTGTGGTATTTAACCATCTGTTGTCCCATGCAATGTAATAGGTTGTTCCAGCAACTACATTAAAATTAACAATAGAAGAATAGCTTGAACCCGTATCATCATCTCCTGCAAAACATGTTAAAGCAGCACAATTTCCTGTGTAAATGTGAACACGAGTGTCTTTTCTTGGCGTGTTTGCGGCAATATCAGATGTTATTGTTACCGAGTAATTTTGAGTTGGAGTATATGCATACCATTCACCAGCTGGAATATTTCCTGTAGGAATAGCATTATTAGGTGCACAAAAAGTGCTAGGCTGCGTTCCGTTGATAACCCCAACCGTGTAAATTCCAGGACCTGAAATTGGTAAGGCAGTACCGCAATTGTCCTGGGCATGTATTCCTAAAGTTGAAAATAATGAAAATAGAAAATAAAAAGTAGTTTTTTTCATAGTTGAGATGTTTTAGTTGGTAGGTTTGTTTTTAGTTGCAAGGTGTTGTTAATGAATTAATCCATTCTTCAATAAGAAGTACACCTTCTTCATGAATTACTGTTCGCCCATGTAAAGGCATTCTGTATGTTTCATCTATTGTATTAAGTCTATGGTAAAGCATAGATCTGTAAATGTTTCCAGGCGTAACAAGTTTAGAAAGTGCAGGCTCAAAATTTTGCATATCCTGAGTATCTACACAAACTCCCATGTTTGTTAAATTGTTATAAGTTTCCGAAAAAGCAAATTTCATAGGTCTATAATCACAATGACCGTGTTCTTTATGACAATGAGCGCAATTGATATCAAAATAGGAGCGAACTCTTTTTTCAAGAGGTTTAGTACCGTCATTATAATCAACAATGGTGTTTGTTTCTGAAGGTAAAGTGAAATTATTTGTTAATAATCCAGCGTCAATCCATTTTGTTAACTGGTTTTTAGTTTCGTTTCCATAATTAAACAAACTATTTAGATTTTGAGGTTTTATACCAATAGGAATGTTTTTTTGAACATAATTTCCGTTTTCATAGCTCTTAGTTTTATGACAAACGATACATTGCGATTCATTTGGAATACGATAATCCACAGTTCGGGTTACATCATTTTCATCTTTAAATGTGATATTTTTTGTGCTTCCATTCAAATCTAAATAAGCTTCAGTTTGCTCGTCATTCCAAACATAATCAGCAAAAATCCATCCTTCAGATTTTCGAATCATAATTCGTGTTTCAATGATTTTTGTAGTATTAGTAGGTTGCACATTGTCATAATAGAAAGTTTTAATAATGGCAGCACCTACAGGAAGATCTAGTATTTGATCATCACCATTATAAGTTGCTTTCATCCCATTTGGTAACCAAACAAATCTTTTTTTATGCGCATAATCGGTAAATAAAGAAGAAATTGGTTCGTAAGGTAAAACATTTAATGAAGGAGCTTGATTCTTCATTTCTCCGTCAAAAAAATGATAGTCAGATAATTTAGGATATGGAACCTGTGTTAAATCTACAGTTACTGGTGAAACAGGAGTATATTCTTCATCATCATTGTCAGTACAAGAAAAAAATATAAGAAGCGAAATAGCAAAAAACGATAGAATTGCGTATTTTTTTGTCATATTAGTAGGTTTTGTTTGTTTTTGTAAAAACAAATATAACTTTTTTTTTAAAATGACAAATTTTTATGAGTTCAATAACTAATTATTTAACAGTTTTTCTGAAATTTCAACATTATAATTTTTTAAATTATTTAAGGCATCTTCTGAATGATAATCAAAAGTCATTTCCAATTCTTTGTATTTCTTTTTGTTTTCAATGCGATTGATGCTGTCATAAAAACGACGCACTTCTTCCATATTAGAAATAATCAACTTTGGAACTTTTACATTATTTCCCGATTCGTCTTTGGCAACCATCGTAAAATAACTCGAATTACAATGTTTTTTAATTCCTGTCTGAATATGTTCCGATGTTACTCGAATGCCCACAACCATCGAAGTTTTTCCAACGTAATTTACGGAAGCTTTTAAAGTAACCAATTCACCAATTTCCACAGGATTTAAAAAATCAACCGTGTCAACAGAAGCTGTGACACAATAGCATCCAGAATATTTTGATGCACATGCAAAAGCAATTTGATCCATTAATTTTAACAAATAACCACCATGGATTTTTCCGCTAAAATTAGAATGCGAAGGCAACATTAATTCCGACAACGTAATTTTGGATGCTTTAACTGTATTAGCTGTTTCCATCTATTTACTATTAAAATAGGGTGATTGTTCAGGAGTTACTTTTACAATAAAATAATGTGTATCTCCCCACCAAGGTAATGTTTTTAATCGTTCTTTATATTCCAATTTCACATATTGGCCTTGGTATTTTTTTAAATCTTCTATGACTTTTTCTTCACCATCTTCAACTGAAAATGGAAAAAATCGTGTAGCTCCAAAACCTTCATTTAGTTCGCCTTCCCAAGTTTTGAAAATAACACCTTTATTACTAAATTTCGATAAAACACCACTTCTAACACCATCACTCAAGGTAAAATTGTAAATAAACAATGTATAACCTATTAAACCTATAGTTACCACTAATAGGAAGTAAACCAAAATTTTTCTTAATGTATTCATGTGTTAATTATTTTCTTCTGTTAGTAAATTTTCTTCGTTTTCTGCTCTTTTCAAAACCGATTCAGGTAATGCTTTTTTAGCTTTAGCACCCATTTTCTTTAATTTTTCAACGCTGGTAATTAAATTTCCTTTTCCGTCAACTAATTTGTTCATGGCGTTACCGTATTCGATTTTGGCCTCATCCATTTTTTTACCAATTTTAATCAAATCGCCAACAAAACCTTCAAATTTATCATATAATGCGCCTGCTTGACGCGCAATTTCAATCGCATTTTCTTGTTGCTTTTGATTTGTCCACATACTATCAATCGTACGTAAAGTTGCCAAAAGGGTAGAAGGTGTTACAATCACAATATTTTTCTCGAAAGCTTTGTTGTACAAGGTCGTATCTTCATTTAACGCCACAGCAAATGCAGATTCAATAGGAATAAACAATAACACAAAATCCGGACTTTCCATATGGTATAAATCCTGATAATTTTTATTGCCCAATTGCTCTACGTGACGATTAATCGAAACCACATGTTCTTTTAAATACTGACTTTTCACGTTGTCATCTTCTTCGTTTATGTAACGTTCATAAGCGGTTAAGGTTACTTTTGAATCGATAATCATTTTTTTACCATCAGGAAGATTGATGATAACATCAGGAAAAACACGACTTCCATCTTCAGTAGTGTGACTTTGTTGCACGAAATATTCTCTATCCTTCTCTAATCCTGATTTTTCTAATACGCGTTCTAATACCAATTCACCCCAATTTCCTTGCATTTTACTATCACCTTTTAAGGCTTTGGTTAAATTGATGGTTTCCTTACTCATTTGTTCGTTCATTTCGCGAAGTCCCAAGATTTGTTGGCGTAAAGCAGCGTGATAATCAATGCTTTCTTTGTGGGTGTCTTCGACTTTCTTTTCAAAAAGTTGAATTCTATCTTGCAAAGGCGACAAAATATTTTTAAGATTTTCCTTGTTTTGCTCGGTGAATTTTACCGTTTTTTCTTCCAGAATTTTATTAGCTAAATTTTCAAATTCTTTTGTGAATTTTTCTTGAAGTTGTTCTACTTCTTGCTTTTGTTCTGTGTTGCGTTCCCAAAGATTATCAAAATCGTTTTCTTTTTTTGCTAAATGAATCGCTAATGATTCTTTTTCTTTTTGAACATTTTCTTTTTCGGAAGTGAGTTGGACAAATGATTTTTCAAACTGATTTCGATCGGTTTGAAATTGAATTTTTAATTGTTCAATTTGACCTAAAAGTCCGTTAATTCGTTCTTCTAAACCTGATTTTTCGGATTGTGATTTGGCAGTAAAAAGCAACTTTCCAAGGAAAATTCCAATGGCAAGTGCAACAATAAATGTAACTAAAATAAGCATTGATTCTGGCATAAATAATTTAAATATCTGAAGTTAAAAGTACTACTATTTTTCGGAATAATTAAAATTTATAACTCAAAACCGTTCTAAAATTAAATGGAGTTCCTGGCGTAAAATGAATTTCAGTAACTGATGAAGTTTCTCCTTGTAGTTGCGATTCGGTTTCAAATTGGGTTTCGTTCCATTTAGTATTAAAAATATTTTCAATTAATATTCCTGCAGTGAAATTTTTAAATGTATAATTCAAATTCAAATCGGAAACAAAATAACCTTTTGCGGTTAAAGAATAATCTTCATTTGCAGGTCTATCTCCTAAATATCTGCTTTTAAATGAACCTGAAAAACGATTTTTAATCACACTCAAACTTCCCATAAAAGTACTTTTTGGTGCTAACGGAATATAATCATTTCCACTTGGTTCTTCAGTACTTTTGGCATCAGTATAAGTGTAATCAGCATTTAAGAATAACCAATCCGTAAATTGATATCGTAAACCTAAATCGATTCCTCTTCTTGCAGTTTTTCCACTTGGTTCTACGATTCCTGCATCGCCAACGTAAACAAATTCTTGTTCCAAAAACAAATACCAAACTGCGGAATTGAAAATTAATTTTGACGTTGGTTTCCATACAAAACCTAAATCAGAACCATAAGAAGCAGGTAATGTTTTTCTTCCACCATTTGCTACGTTTACACGTGTATCGTTACTGTGAAATCCTTTTCCTGATTTTAAAAATAGTTGAAGTTTGTCATTGTGTTTGTAAAGAAAGTTCAATTTAGGACTTAAAATTCCTTTATTTACAGCTTCATTTGAATAGGTTGGACTCAATTTATCATAGTAATCAAATTTAAAATAATCATAACGAAGTCCTGCATTAAGAATTAATTTGTCGAATTTGAATTCCGTATTTGCATAACCTGATAAATTAGTTTCATTAACATCGCCAAGCATAATGTTTTGTAGTGTTGTAACTCGATTTGCAGTATGAGAAAGTTCAATATCATCTACTTTATCTTGTCGTAAACCAATTCCTAATTGATAGTTAAAAGGTGTGTTCTTGATTGAAGTACGCTTTTCAAATTCAGAATTTAAACCGAAAGTAGTACGCTTTTCTTTTTGTCTAATTTGGTCACCATTAATTGGATCTTCCAAGAAAAAAGTAAAATTAGAATATAATTCAAAATCATATAACGAAACATAAGCATTGGTTTTCAAACTCGAGTTTTCAGACAATTGTTTTTCATGTTTCATGTTTACAATACTTCGACTCGTGTTTCCACCTTCTGTGTCATCAATAGCACCAAATCTTCCAATTATACCTTGATCAACAGCTCTTTGTGGAATTTGCCCTGAAGCATTCCATTTGCTGTCAAAATGAAAAACAGAAAACGATAACTTAGAAGTTTCGTTATACAAAGTGTATTTGGAAAATAGATTAGTTCGATTGAAATTTTGAGGCGAATCAAAATAACTATCTGTTTGTAAAAAAGAACCTGAGAAGTACAAACTTTCCTTGTCAGAAGACAATAAATTGAACATTCCTCGAATACGTTGTGTATTAAATTGTCCAATTTCTATTGCCACTTCATCACTTTTGATTCGTTCTTTTGTATTGAAATCTACATATCCAGCGGTGGCTAAATTGCCTTTGTTTGCAAAATAAGAACCTTTGTCAAAATCAACATTATCTACGGTTTCCGGTTGTAAAAAGTGCAAATCAGCATAACCTTGTCCGTGTCCATGAGAAACCATGTTTACTGGAACTCCGTCAACATTGATGGCAATATCAGTTCCATGATCTATATCAAAACCGCGTAAGAAAATTTGTTCTGCTTTTCCACCACCAGCATGTTGTCCAATGAATAAACCTGGAACAATACGTAATAATTCCTGTGGTGAATTTACTGGATTTGTTTTTAAATCTATTTTAGAAATTTCGTGTAAATGATTTAATTCATTTGTAATAACTACTTCTTTCAAACTGACAGCTTTTGGAATTAATGTGTAAATTCCAACTTCTGAAAGAACAGTTCGCTTTTCGTCAAAATTTTTGTGAAACAAACTAATACTATCACCAATTTTTGAGCTTTCTAAATTGAATTCTCCTTTATAATTGGAATGCGCATGCGATTTGTTTTGGATATTTTGTATGTAAACATCAGAAATAGCAATTCCCTCTGAATTTATTATTTTTCCTTTAGAAGTTTGTGCTTGAACCAACATTGATAAAACGATAAAAAGTAATGTGTAATAGTATTTCATTTATTTTTGATTTAAAGAAGGCAAAGATATTACTTGTTACATAATTTTATTGTTAAATTTGACAGCAGAAATTACAATTTATAAAAACCTGATGCATCATCATTTCCTTATTCATAAGCCTTATGGCTATTTGTCGCAGTTTATTTACCAATTAAAACGTAAGAAAAAGTTGTTGGGCGAATTATATGATTTTCCCGAAAACACTATGGCAATTGGTCGTTTAGACGAAGATTCAGAAGGTTTACTTTTGTTAACCACTGACGGCATGATGAGTGAAATTGTCAGAAGCAAAAAAGTAGAAAAAGAATATTACGCTCAAGTTGACGGATTAATTACTGAAGAAGCCGTTGAACAATTGAGAAACGGAGTTGAAATCGGTTTACATGGTAAAAAATACAAAACCAAAAAGTGCAAATCTTTCAAATTAGAATCTATTCCCAATTTAGGCGAACGAGGAAAAAAGATTCGAGATGAACGTCACGGACCAACGTCTTGGGTTTCGATTACTTTAACCGAAGGAAAATTTCGTCAAGTGCGAAAAATGACTTCTGCAGTTGGTTTTCCTACGTTGCGATTGGTTCGTGTACGTGTCGGAAACATTCACTTAAATGATTTAAAAGCAGGTGAAGTTTTAGAAGTGAGTGGTTTTGATGTGTAAAAAAAAACAGCTATTTCCGACGAAATAACTGTTTTAGTTTTTTGAAATACTATAACTTTTACTTGAAAATTTCCGTGAAAAAGATTTTCATTGCTTCCCAACTTCTTTTATCGGCTAATTCGTTGTAGGCAGCGCCTTTGCTGTTATCGCTTCCAGCATCTTTGTGTGTAAAAGCATGAACCGAATTTGCATAATAAATCATTTGCCAATCCGCTTTAAAAGTTCTCATTTCGTTTTGGAAGGCTTCTATTTCTTTTGCAGGAACATAAGGATCATCCGCACCATGTAACACTAAAACTTTAGCCTTAATTTCATTAGTTGGACTATTCGCAGCTTTTCCTAAACCGCCATGAAAAGAAACCACTCCTTTTACATTTAAGTTACCACGAGCCGCTTCGATAGCACCAGTTCCACCAAAACAATACCCAATTACCGCAATCTGATTTTTATCAGCACCGGCTTTTACTAATTGGTCAATCGCCAATTGAATTCTTTTTTGATATTCTGCTGGATTGTTTTTGTAGAAACCTGCATTTTTTCCAGCTTCGCCTGTGTTTTTTGGATTGTTTCCAACTCCGTAAATATCTGCTACAAAAGCATGATAACCTAATTTAGCTAATGCTTCCGCTGATTCTTTAGCATGTGCATCTAAGCCCATCCAAGCTGGAAGAACTATTACACCTGCTTTTTTAGGATTAGCTTTTTGTGCTTTAGCAAAATAACCTTCTAATTTTTGATTACCATCGGCATAATCTACTTTTACTAATTGTCCAAAGCTATTCATTGTTGCTAAGAGTAAGGTAATGTAAATGTACTTCATAACTTTTTTTAGTAAAATTATGAAAATTGAAGACACTTAGCGTTAAACAAAAGGTAAAATTGGGATAATTTATTTGATTTTGAACTTACCAATAGTAGCATCAAAAGTCAAATGTTCCGTATCAAATAAGGTATTAAAAATCCCAGTTTGAATCAAATTACAAGGTTGGTCTTGTACAATTTGAGTTGGTGTAAATACAATCATTTCGTCTGTCATTTGAATCGCTAAATCAATATCATGCGTAGAGTAGAGGATGGTTTTTCCTGTTTCGTGGGTTAATTTTTGCAATAATTTCAACAAAGTAGCTTTATGAACCAAATCTAAATGCGTTGTAGGTTCGTCTAAAATAATAATCGAAGTATCTTGCGCCAAAGCACGTGCAATTAGAGCAATTTGCAACTGACCATCGCTAATTTCATCGTGTTTTTTATGAACTAAATGTTGGATTTCGGTTAACGAAATAGCTTCTTCAATTTTGATTGTATCTTCTTCGGATAAAGTACCTAACCAATTGGTATATGGTTGTCTTCCTAAAGCGATGATTTCGTAAACGGTTAAATTACTTGGAGGCAATTTTTCAGTTAACACGATGCTTAATTCTTGCGCTAAATCAAGTGGTTTATAACTTTGAAGCGACTTATGGAGTAAAGAAACTTCACCTTGTAAAGGAGGAATAATTCCAGTTATTGTTTTTAATAAAGTAGATTTCCCAATTCCGTTTTCACCAATTAAAGCGATTAATTTACCTTTTTCTAAACCAAGATTAATGTTTTTAGCAATAGTAATCGTTTCCGATTTGGATTTATAACCAATCGAAAGATTATGGGTTTGTATGGTGAAGTTTTGTTTAGTCATTATGAAATACAAAAATTGGTTTTACCACATAGAAACATAGTTTTTTTTATATAGTTTTATTTAGAAACTAAAGTTTTATATAGTTTTATTCTTTTTCTAACTTTTTGAAATATTCGTTTACAAAAGTTTTTTGACCTTCTCTGAAAATATTGAAACAATTAAAATTAATAATAATTCCTTTTGGTACTTTTAATAAGTTCATATAATTTAAAACTTGAGCGTCATGAATTGGTTTTATTTCTGAAACTGATTTCAATTCAACTATTAAACAATTTTCTACGAATAAATCACAACGAAATTCAATATCTAGTTCTTTTCCTTTATAAACAACAGGAACTTTAAATTCGGAAATAAAATTTATATTTCTATTGGATAATTCCTCTATCATACATTGTTGATAAACACTTTCCAATAATCCACTTCCCATGTTTTTATGTACTTCAATAGCAGCTCCAATAACATTAAATGTCAGTTCGTCTAAATATTTCTGTGTCATATTTTTTTTAATTTACCACATAGAAACATAGATTAATATTATTTCATTTACTCTATCTGTAAAAACAAGTTTTCTATAATAATCTCAACATAAAATATACCTATGTTTCTATGTGGTTTTATTTTTTTTATCTAAAATCGTTTCTTTCTAACTAACAACCAAATCACAACTGGTGCTCCAATCACTGAGGTTATCGCATTTATTGGTAAGGTTATATCATTTCCTGGAACTTGAGCAATCGTATCACAACAAAGCATGACAATCGCACCAAGTAAAAGCGTACTCCAAAACAACACAAAATGATTACTCGTTTGAAACAACAATTTCGCCATGTGTGGCACCGCCAAGCCAATAAAAGCAATCGGACCAGCAAAAGCGGTGATACTTCCAGCTAAAATACTGGTGGCTATGATAATTAAAAAACGCGTTTTTTTATAGTTGATTCCGATGCTTTGTGCATATTTTTCTCCTAAAAGTAATGCGTTTAAAGGTTTGATAACCATAAAACTAATTCCGATTCCGATGATAACAAAAACGGATAAAAGCGAAATTTCATTCCAGGATAAATTTGAAATGCTTCCCATCGACCAAAACGTGAATTTCTGCAATTTTTCAGCCGAAGTAAAATAAGATAAAACCGATACTATGGCACTAGTGAAACTTCCAAACATCAATCCGACAATCAAGATTGCCATTGTGTCTTTTAACTTTTGGGAAACCAATAAAACTGCCATCAAAACTAAAAAACTACCTAAACTAGAAGCTAAAACCAATCCGTAATTCGATAAGAAGAAAGATGAAATGAATGTTGGTAAAAATCCAGTTCCTAAAATAATGAAAGCAACTCCCAGACTTGCACCCGAACTCAATCCTAATACATAAGGTCCAGCTAACGGATTTCTGAACAACGTTTGCATTAAAAGTCCACTCATTGATAGTCCGATTCCTACTAAAATTGCGGTAATAGCTTTTGGAAAGCGGAAATTCCACAGAATTATTTCCCAACTTTCCTTACTCATTTTTTGCGATAAAAGTCCGTTAACGACTTCTTTCAAAGGAATTGACACAGAACCTAAGCTAATATTCACCAAAAACAAAAACACCATTACTAAAAGTAAGATGATAAAAAGAAAGTTTTGTTTTTTGGTAAACGGCATGAATTGAATTTTTGGCTAAATTACGTTATTTTAATTTCTCAAAAAAGAACAACTCATAATCAGGTAACACTTCAGGATGTAAAATTTTCACAATATCTTTCAAAACCAAATCTGGTCGATTTTGCGCTAATTCGTAATAAATTACGCCACCTGTTTTGCCTTTTTTTGTACTAAATGAGTATACGTTTTTGTTTGCAACCGCTTTGAAATGAATGTAATTTGGATTATTATCTAAAATTTGTTGAATTGAACCAAATTGTCCTGGACCAATCCAAAAATCAGCATCTTTGGCTTTGTCTAAAACACTTTCGAACGATAAAGCTAAACTTCCCGTTCCTTTGGAATCTTTCCATAGATAATTTCCGTTGGCTTCTTTTAAGAAATAGGCTGCCCAACTATCGCCTTGTGGTAAAAACCATTGATCTTCGTAGATAGCACCTGCAAAAATTGTAGGTTGGGTTTTGGCATTTTTCGCTAAAGCTAGTACCGAATTGTATTCTTTTTCAATTGAGTTAAAAATTTCAGTTGCTTTTTCGTCTAAATCATAGAGTGCGCCGAAAAACTTAATCCATTCGGCTTTTCCAAGAGGTGTTTTTTCGGTCCAATCGCCATTGAAGATGATTTTTTGACCGATTTTTTCTAAGTTTTTGTAGGTTTTCAAATCGCCATCCACGCTAAAACCAACGATTACATCAGGTTGGATGTCTAAAATGACTTCGGTATTTAATCCTTGATTAGAACCTAAATCTCTTACTTTTCCAGCATCGATTAAAGCTCGAGTTTTTTCAGAAGAAATATATTGTGTGGTTGGAAAACCTATTAATGTATTTTCTACTCCTAATGATTCTAAAGCAGGAATATGAGTAGTTGAGGTTACAATTACTTTTTTGATTGGGATTTCAATCGCAGTAAATTGTTGTAAACTATCTGGAATTTGAACGCCTTTTTTATGAAGTATGTAAGTGTAATCATTTTTAGCTTCAGGATAAGCGTTAGAAACTTTTACAACCGAAAAACCATCGTATTTTTCAATAGAAAATCCTTCCGCATGTTGAATGCTATTTTGTGCAGAAGTATTCAGATTTGCAGAACTTTCTGATTCTTTACATTGGATAAATCCCAAAAATAAAACGACTAACAAGAAATAATGGCGCATGAATTTTTTTTTGCAAAAGTAGTACTTTACATTCAAAAACAGATTATATGTAACAAATGATGCCAAACGATTTATCAAAAACCACTAAATTTGTCATAAAAAAAACATGAGAACAGATTCAAACGCTTTCCTTTATGCAGTAGCAACCATTATTTTGGCACACTTTGTAATTGGATTTATTTGGTTGTGGCGTAAAATGAATAAGAAGAAGTAGTTTTTTGAAAGATGATTAGTAAATATTGCATTTTTATAAAAATATAATACCTTTGCCCTCGAATTTTGGTTGTTGTTTCTGAATTTTTCAAAACAACATTAAAAGGGAATTAGGTGTAAGACCTAAGCTGTACCCGCAACTGTAAGCTATAAAGCTTGTTATTATCTACATTACCATTGTTCCGATGTATCGGAATGAGAAGGTTTATAACAAGACGCAAGCCAGGAGACCTGCCACATTCATTGAGTAACAAACTTTCGGGAAAAAAAGTTTGAGTATGGGTAAATTCTGTGCTTTTCTCCCCAATTTATTAAAATTTTTATTAACCTTAAAATGAACAAAAAGTTTATTGGCTTAAGTGTATTTACACTAGCTACTGTTTTTGCGTATGCTCAAGAATCAGATACGCTAAAAGTTACTAATTTAAAAGAAGTTGTCGTTTCCGACACTAAATTTGCGCAAAGCAAAGAAAAATCAGGTAAAATTATTGAAGTGATTACCGCTCAAGACTTAGAAGCTAAAAAAGGTCAAAATTTAGCAAATGTTTTGAGTCAAGTGGCTGGAGTTGAAATTAATGGAAATCAATCTTTCAACGGAAAAAACTTAGGTTATTACATTCGTGGTGGCCGTAATCGTCAAGTAGCCATTTATATTGATGGTGTTCCGGTTTCTGATGCTTCAGGAATTAATATCGAATACGATTTGCGTTTGATTCCAGTGGAACAAATCGAAAAAATTGAAGTAATGAAAGGTGCTTCAAGTACGTTATACGGAACTGGAGCTGCAACCGGAGTTATCAATATTACTTTAAAAAAATCCGTTAAAAAGGAAATTTCTGGGAATGCGTACATCAATATGGGAACGCAAAATACTTCGAATACTTCAAAAACGAGTGCGCAAGATTTCAATCAAGGTTTATCGGTAAACGGAACTATCAATAAAGTTTCGTACATGACGACTTTAAATAGCACCGAAACCAAAGGAATGTCTGAAGCAGCTGGAGAAGATTTTGAAGAAGATACGTTTTCGAGAGTGAATGTGTTGCAGAAAATTGGTTTTAAAGCGAACGATAAATTAAGTTTTGAGTTTTTTGGAAATTACGACCGAATCAAAAACACGTTTGACAATTCTTTTGACGGAATTATCGCTAATGCTGATGATTTGAACAACAATGGTTTTTCGGAACAATTCAGAATCGGATTCTTGCCAAAATATAAATACAATAAAGGAGAATTTGCAATCAATGCTGGAGCTTCAACTATTGATAGAGTTTTAAATATTTCAAATTCGTGGTCGGGAACGATTGATAATTATAATTATTCAGGACGAAGTGCTTCGATTGATGCTTTCAATAAATACAATTTCAGCAAACAAGTATATTTAGTTTTAGGTGCGCAATATCAATATTTCGATATGTCACAAAACACAAATGGAGTAGTAGATGTTATCAAAGAAAATGCTAAGTTCAACTTATTAGATCCGTATGCAACGGTTGTATTTAACTCTGAATTTGGTTTGAACATTAACGCTGGAGCTCGTTACAATACACACAGCGAATACGGAAGTCAAGCAGTTTACAATTTTAATCCGAGTTATTCATTTGAGAACTTACCTTTGAAAGTGTTAGCTTCATACAGTACGGCTTTCATCACGCCAAGTTTGTACCAATTATATGGTCCTTACGGAAACTTAGACTTAACGCCAGAAGAAAATGCTACGGCAGAATTTGGTTTCGAATCGCAATTATTGGATAAGAAGTTGACTATTAATGCGGTTGGTTTTTATAGAGAAGAAGAAAACACATTCGGATTCTATTACAATTCAGCAACATTTGAATCCTATTATATTAATATTGACGGAACTTACAATGCAAAAGGAGTTGAAGCAAGCGTTCGTTACACATTATCTGAAAGATTCAATATTGGTGGAAATTATACATTTACTCAAGTGGAAGAGCAATTAAACCGTTTGATTCCAAAGCACAAAGGAAATGTAGATTTGAATTACAAATTCAAAAGAGGAACATTCGGAATCAATTATCAATATGTAGATCACAGAAGTGATGCGTATTATGATTCGAATATTTGGGCAACTCAAGCTGTTAATTTAGGTGCTTATCAGTTGGTTAATTCGAATATTTCGTATGAATTATTACCAAATCGTTTGCATATTTTTGGAACTGTAACGAATATTTTAAACGATGATTTCCAAGAAGTAATTGGATATAATACAAGAGGAAGAAACTTTAAATTAGGTTTGAATTTTCTGTTTTAGATAAAGTTTAATTATTTGATTTTAAAAGGTTTTGGTATTTATTTATCAAAACCTTTTTTCATTTTGTAACAAAATTAAATTACATTCGTCTTCATTATAAACCAACCAATTAATATGAACCAAAACGAGTTTGTACAAATAATCACTCCTTTTAAGGATAAGTTATTTCGTTTAGCGAAGCGAATGCTCGTAAGTACCGAAGAAGCAGAAGATGCTACTCAGGAAGTGTTGGTAAGGTTGTGGAATAAAAATAGTGCTTTAGAGCAATATAACAGTGTAGAAGCATTAGCAATGACGATGACCAAGAATTATTGTTTGGATCAACTAAAAAGTAAAAGAGCTTCGAATTTGCAAATTGTACATAACAATTATCAAGACAAGCAAGCTAGTGTTGAAACACAAATAGAACATCAAAACACGTTGCAATGGGCAGAAAAGTTAATCAATGATTTACCTGAACAACAACGATTGATATTACAATTAAGAGAGATTGAAGAATACGAATTTTCGGAAATAGCTCAAGTATTAGAAATGAATGAAACAGCGGTTCGAGTAGCTTTATCAAGAGCACGAAAAACCTTAAGAGAACAAATAGAAAAAACACATAATTATGGAACTCAAGTTAGTTGAACAATTATTGGAAAAATACTTTCAAGGAGAAACTACAATAGCAGAAGAAAAACAATTAAAGGCCTATTTTTCTTCAAACGATGTGGCGCCACATTTGGCAAAATATCAATCGCTGTTTGGTTACTTTGAAATGCAAAAAGGAACGCAATTTGAGCAAAAACTTCCATTACAACCTAGAAAACAAAGTACTGTAAAATGGATTGGTATTGCAGCAAGTTTTGTAGTGCTTTTTGGATTGGCCACCTTCTATTTTTATCCATCAGAACCTAAGCATGAAGATTTAGGAACGTACGATAATCCAGAAGAAGCTTTTGCCGCTACACATAAAGCTTTGTTAATGGTTTCAGAACAAGTAAATGTTGGCATGGAAAGTGTAGTATATTTAGAAGAATACGAAAAAACAAAAAAAACAATTTTTAAATAAAATAGACATGAAAAATTTAGTAGTAGTTATAGCATTTTTAATGGCATCAACAGTTTCTTTTGCACAAGGAGCGTTTGATAAATTTGAAGACAAAGAAGGAGTAGCATCTGTTGTTGTTAACAAGAAGATGTTTGAAATGATGAGTAAAGTAAAAGTAGATGCAAAAGATAAAGAAATGCAACAATACATGAACTTGCTTAAAAAATTAGACAACTTAAAAGTGTTTACAACTAGCAATACAAAATTAGGTGCCGATATGAAAGCAACAGTGAATGGTTACTTGAAATCGAATCCTTTGGAAGAATTAATGCGTGTGAATGGTGATGGTAAAAATGTAAAGATTTACGTAAAATCAGGTGCGAACGAAAATATTGTTAGAGAACTTTTAATGTTTATTGAAGGAGCTAATATGAAAGATGCTAGCACTATTGTTTTATCATTAACAGGTAACTTTAGTTTAGATGAAATTTCTATGTTAACAGAGAAAATGAATTTACCTGGTGGAGATGATTTGAAAAAAGCTTCTAAAAAGTAAACTATGAAAAAGTTAGTATTACTTGTTTCAAGTGTGATTTTACTTTGGAGTTGCAATGACAAACCAACACTTCAAAAGTATTTTGTAGAAAATACCGAATCTTCCAAGTTTATTGCAATTGATTTAGCGTCAAATATCATTAAAACCGATAAAGTTGCGTTATCTGAAACAGAGAAAGCAGCTTTAGAATCGTTCGAAAAAATGAATATTTTAGCTTTTAGAACTGATTCTACAGATATTACTGGTTATGATAAAGAAATCAAAGAAGTAAAGGCTATTTTGAAAGACGAAAGCTATCAGCAATTAATGAAAGCAGGTTCTGGAAATGATGGTGCAGCCATTTACTTCGTTGGAAATGATGACGAGCACATTGAAGAATTTGTTGTTTTAGCTGGAAAGAAAGAAAATGGTTTTGCAGTAGTTCGCGTTTTAGGAAACGATATGAATCCGACGCACATCATGAATATGCTGAGTTTACTCCAAAAATCACAAGTAGATATGGAGCAATTAAAACCTTTACAACAACTTATGAAATAAAAAAATCCCGCTGATGCGGGATTTTTTAGTTCTTATAGTATTTCAAAGGAACGATTAACATTCCAAAACATTCTCCATGTTCTTTTCCAATATGTTTGTGATGCATTTTGTGAGCGCGTCTTACGGCTTTAGCATAACGATTGTTTGCATTTCTGAACAACTTAAAGCGTTGGTGAATAAAGATATCATGTACTAGGAAATAAGCTAAACCATAAGCGAAAATTCCTAATCCAATAGCTAATCCAATTTCTAAAATGTTATTTTGCCACAATAAAAAACATCCAATACTAACTACTGCATAAAATATGAAAAACGCATCATTACGTTCAAACCATGAATCGTGGTCTTTCTTGTGATGATCGGCGTGCAAACTCCATAAAAATCCGTGCATAATGTATTTGTGACTAAACCAAGCCATAAATTCCATAAAGAAAAAGGTTGTAAAAAAAACTAAAACGTGTAACCACATAATATTTTAAATTTTAAAAATTAAATTTAATTTAAAGATGCTGAAACGTAGTTCAGCATGACAAAACATCCATCATCCATCATCAAACACCCATCAAATAATATTTAATCTGTATTTGACATAGCATCTTGCTAATAATTCTACTTTTTGATAATCAGAAACTCGTATACGTGTATTTTTGATTTCTAAAGAAGGTGTTTTTTGAAGTTTTTTTAATAACTTCTTGTAATATCTGTAAGCGGTGTAAACTCCAAATTTAGCCTCTAAAGGTAAGTTTTTAATACCTTCATATGCGGCTTCAAAATCACTTTCAATATCCGCAATAATTTCTTGTTTCGATTTTTCGTCTAAATGATTCAAATCGGTATTTGGAAAATAAGTTCTACTTAATTCTTCAAAATCTGCTTTCAAATCGCGTAAGAAATTCACTTTTTGAAAAGCTGAACCTAATCGCATAGCCGAATCTTTTAATTCATTGTACTTTTCTTCATTTCCGTTAACGAAAACTTTCAAGCACATTAAACCTACTACATCAGCAGATCCATAAATGTATTCTTGATATTCTTCTGTGGTTTTGTATTCACTTTTACTCAAATCTAATTTCATGCTTTTCATAAAAGCATCAATCATTTCCTGTGGAATATTATATTTATTCACAGTATGTTGAAATGAATTTAAAATCGGGTTTAAACTTATTTTATGCTCTAATGCATCTACCAAATCTTGTTCAAATTTTGAAAAAAGGAATTCTTTATCATAATCATGAAATGAATCCACAATTTCATCTGCAAAGCGAACAAAACCATATATGTTATAAATATCTTGTCTAATACTTGGTGCTAACATCTTCACAGCACTAGAAAAAGATGTACTGTAAGCCTTTGTGACTTTTACACTGCAATCATTAGAAACTTTGTCAAATAGTGCCTTCATTCTTATTGATATTTTTCTATTAAATCTGAAACTAGTTTTCCTGAAATTAAGGAAGGAGGAACTCCTGGTCCTGGTACAGTTAATTGTCCAGTAAAATATAAGTTCTTGACTTTTTTACTTTTCAATTTAGGTCTTAAAAAAGCAGTCTGCAGTAAAGTATTTGCCATACCATAAGCATTCCCTTTATATGAATTATAATCTTTAATGAAATCATTTACACAAAACGATTCCTTAAAGATAATATTATTTTTTACTTTTTGATCAGTTAATTGCTCAAGACGTGAAATTATTTTTTCAAAATACAGTTCTCTCAACTCTTTTGTATCTTCTAATCCCGGTGCTAATGGAATTAAAAATATACCCGCTTCTTTTCCTTCTGGAGCACAATTTTCGTCTGTTTTAGATGGAAAACTGGCGTAGAAAAGTGGTTCTTCTGGCCATTTTGGATTGTCATAAATCGCTTCGGCATGAATATCAAAATCTACATCAAAAAATAAAGAGTGATGTTCTACATTTTCTATTTTCTTATCAAACCCAACGTAAAATAGGAGTGAAGATGGTGCAAATGTTTTACTCTCCCAATAATTTTCTGAATACTGACGGTAATTTTTATCTAGTAAAGTTTCAGAATGATGATAATCAGCACCACTTAAAATCACATCGCCTTTTACAATTTGATTATTAACTAATATGCCTGTGGCTTTTCCGTTGGTTACATCAATCTTCTCTACATTAGCATTGGTTTCGATTTTAACGCCTAATTCTCTAGCTAATGTTTCCATAGCCAATATAACAGAATACATTCCATTTTTTGGATGCCAAGTTCCTAATCCAAAATCGGCAAAGTTCATAAAATTATAAAAAGAAGGTGTATCACTTGGTTTAGCTCCTAAAAATAAAACTGGGAATTCTAAAATTTGAACCAATTTCATGTTTTTGAATCTTTTTCGAACATCTTTTTTAATGTTACTGAAAAACTGATTCACTTTTTTTGCTGTTTCCAATGTGATTAATTCCATTGGAGATTCTCCTGGACGATACACTAAATCTTTAATGGCAATATCATAATTACTTTTAGCTTCTGCCATGAACTGTTCTAATTGCTTACCGCTTCCTTTTTCAATAGATTCGAAAGTGGTTACAATTTCTGGTAAATTATCAGCAATAGTTACAAAATCTAAATGGCCAAAGTATACCTGATAAGCTGGAGAAAGTTTTATTAGTTCGTAATAATCAGATGGCTTTTTATTAAAATCACCAAAAAAGCGTTCAAAAACGTCTGGCATCCAATACCATGTTGGACCAATATCAAAAGTAAATCCCTCTTTTTTAAGTTGACGAGCTCTTCCTCCTATGGTGCTGTTTTTTTCAAAGATTGTTACATCATTTCCCTGTTTTGCTAAATAACACGCTGCAGACAATGATGAAAATCCAGAACCGATTATTATAATTTTTTTATGCACTTGATTTAGTTTTGTTTAACAAAAATAGTAAAAAAGTTAAACAAAACAAATATTTTTACAAAGTATTTGAAAGTTCTTCTATGCTATTGTAAATATGTACGTTGTTTGGTAGTGTTTTGGATGTAATAAATTGAGTCATTCTACCTAATAATAAAACTTCATGGTTTGTATTTTCAAGTAACTTAGCTTGCATGTCAACAATATAATTATCAATTTCTTCTTGATTAGGTTCTACGGTTAAATAACTTACAAAAGTTATCTTTTCGTAAGAGTTTTTTAAATCTAACAAACTTTCAGTTGGAATGCTTTCCCCTAAATAAATGGTTTGATAGCCTTTCAATAGAATTTCGTAATTCAAATACATTAAACCAAGTTCATGAACTTCGTTAAGTGGAAGAAATAAAACAAATACACTGTCGGTTTTTGTAGGTTCTAATATTTGAACTTTTTCTGTATTAATTAAAAGTTTTTGTTTGATTAGATAACTTATAAAATGCTCGTGAGCAGGAGAAATGGTTTCAGTTTGCCATAAGAAACCGATTTCCTGCATTAGCGGAATAAATACAGTATAGAAAACTTCTCTAAAAGATTTTTCGCTCAATAATTCATTATAAGTATTGAAAAATAAAGATTGATCAAAATTCATCATTGCCATTTTAAAAGTACTTATGGCATGAGTTTTTGCACTTTTTTCGGAAATAATATCGTTGGCAAGTTTATTTATTTGCTCTTGATCTAAGGTTCCTATCTTTGAAATTTTATAACCGTAATTATGAAGTAATACAATGTTTAATAACTTCTGTAGGTTTTTTATATCGTACGAACGTATGTTAGTATCAGATCGCATAGGTTCTAAAACATTATAACGTTTTTCCCAGATACGAATGGTATGTGCTTTTATGCCAGAAAGATTTTCTAAATCTTTGATACTAAATACATTTTTAACGTTGTTCATCTTTTTCTTTATTTTGTTTAACAAAAGTAATAAAAAAAGTAAACAAAAAAATTTTTACGATAAAAAATGTTTAACTAATGAGAAAAATAATCAAACAAATTTTTTTAAAGAATAAGAAAAGAGTTTTTAGGAAGTAAATATTTGTGACCATGGAGGGATTTGAACCCTCACGCCCTTGCGAGCACCACCCCCTCAAGATGGCGAGTCTACCGTTTCTCCACATGGCCTTAAAAAAATAAAGACGTTGCACTGCAACGTCTTTTAGATTTTCTGTGACCTGGCTGGGGCTCGAACCCAGGACCCCATCATTAAAAGTGATGTGCTCTACCAACTGAGCTACCAAGTCGTAGCAATCAAGAAAAGTTTTTTTGTTTTTGTGACCTGGCTGGGGCTCGAACCCAGGACCCCATCATTAAAAGTGATGTGCTCTACCAACTGAGCTACCAAGTCATTTTCTTTTCTTGAATGCGGGTGCAAATATATAAACATTTATTTATTTTCCAATGAGAATTTATTATAAATTTGTCTTTTTTTATAATTAATTTCTTAACCCTTTAATTTATAGAGGATTATTTAGATATGAAAGTAGTGCTATTAGGTTACATGGGTTGTGGTAAGTCGGTAATAGGAGCTTTTTTAGCTGAAAAGCTGCAAATTCCATTCTATGATTTGGACAATGAAATTGAAAAAGTAACTCAAATTTCCATCTCTGAATTGTTTCAAACAAAAGGTGAAATTTATTTTAGAAAAAAGGAAAATGAAGTCTTGAAGACTTTTCTAGATAAAAAAGAAAACTTTATTTTAAGTTTAGGTGGTGGAACACCTTGTTATTTTAATAATCATGAATTGTTGCAACAAGATGACGTTTTTTCAATTTACTTGAAGGCTTCTACGGATACTTTAGTAAATCGATTGATAAACGAAAAAGACAAGCGTCCGTTATTGCACAATCAAGATGAGGTTACTTTGAAAGATTTTATCAATAAGCATCTATTCGACCGAAATTTTTATTACCATCAAGCTACTAAAATAGTAACGGTTGATAATAAGTTGGTAGAGCAAATTGCAAATGAAATAGAAGCTTTATTAGCTTAAATAAGCGTACGAGTTGTTTTCTTCAAAAACGACTTGAATATGCTCTTGTAATGAAGTTGAAAGTGAAATTCCTTTAAAATCTGCTTTTACTGGATATTTTTTATGATTTCTGTCTACTAAAACAGCTGTTTTGAATTTACTTAATGGTACTTCTAAAAAGTGTTTTACTCCATAAATTAAAGTAGTTCCTGTGCTCAGTACATCATCAATTAAAACTAGTGCTTTGTTTTGATATTCGGCTGAAGGGATTGAGGTAGTTACAGGAGATTGTGGATTTTGTTTATTAATTTTAACTTCACAAAGTGTTACTTTTAAATCAGAAATCAAAGCTAATTCTGCCGCTATTTTTTGAGCAAACAGGTAGCCATTGTTGGCAATTCCAGCTAAAATAACTTCTTCTTCATTAACAAAAGTTTCGAAGATTTGGTAAGCAATTCGTTTGGTTTTGTGCGCAATTTCTTTGTGCGTTAAAATAATATTTTCCATGTGTTGTTGTTATTTGACCTCAAAGATAAAAAAGAGTTCTTTATTTTCTCGTGGCTTTATCGAATTATATGAGTGTTCTAGTTTTTTTATTTCAAACTTTGGAGCAAATCGGTTGATATATTCTTCTTTTGAACCTCCAAACGGCGGACCTTCGCTAGTTAATGGAAAATCAAAAAGCAATCCTGCTAATTTTCCTTTTGGATTTAAAATCGAAGCCATTTTTTCAACATATTGAGGTCTCATTTCGGGAGGTAAAGCACAGAAAAATGTTTGCTCTAAAATTAAATCAAATTTGGTTTCTAATGAAAAGAAGTCAGCATGCAATAAATGCGTTGCAAATTCTGGTTTTCTTTTTTTAATATTTTCTAAAGGCGTTTCTGCAATATCAATTACATACACATTTTTAAATCCTTTTTCTATCAAATAGTCAAATTCATAACCATTTCCGGCTCCGGGAATTAGAATTTTAAGATTCTTATTGGTTAATTGGTCAATGTATTCTTTTATTGGAGTAGTAATTTTACCTGCGTCCCAACCCGTTTCTCCTTTTTGATAACGTTCTTCCCAGTAATTCATTATTCAGTTTTATTGATGTCTTCGGTTTCATCACTTTCCCATAAGTAATCGTCGATTTCTCTTCGATCTTTTTTTGTAGGACGACCAGTTCCATTTGCTCTATAATGTTCTTTTGATAATTTTAGTAATTCTAAATGTTCAAAGGCTTCTTTTGGCGTTTCATCTTTTCGGTACATATCGACTAATTTTGCTCCCAACCGATTTTGAGGCATATCTAAAATGGTTAATTTGTAGTTGATTTGGTCTTTGCGAAGCGTGATTTTATCGGTGGGAAAAACCTCTCTTGAAGCCTTCGCCACCTGACCATTAACTGTTATATGTCCTTTTTTTACAGCTTCAGTAGCTATACTTCGGGTCTTATAATACCGTAAACACCATAAAAGTTTATCTATTCGCATAATATAATTCAAAAAACCATGTTAATATTTCTACAAAAATAAATGAAAATTGTATCTTGCGCCCACAAAAAAAGCATAAAAATGAAGAGTTTAATTAAAATAGTATTGATTTTAGGTTTGTTTATTGGTGTTTACTCTTGTCAACAAGATGATAGCTCAACGATTGCACCTCCAAGACCTTACAATGAAGTATATGAAGAGGATATTTTAAAAATAGAAGAATTCTTAGATACACACTATGTAACTATTGATGGTGATTTTAATACTGTTTTTACAAAAATTCCAGATGGCGGATCTCAGGTACCTGTATCGGATATGCCTGAATTAGAATTCAAAGAAGTAAACTTACATGATATAACTTATAAAGTTTATTATTTAAAATTGAGAGAAGGAACAGGGGAAAGTCCTACAAGAGTCGATTCTACACTTGTAGCCTATAAAGGTAATACTATTTTTAAAGGAACTGTGGATGGAAATACCGTTTACAATCAATCAGTTTTTGAAGAGAATGTTAATCCTATTTGGTTTAATTTGGATGGTGTTATCAGAGGATGGGCTGAAATTATTCCTCAATTCAAAATAGGAACTTATAGTTCAAATACTGATGGAACTATATCATTTCAAGATTTTGGAGTTGGGGTTATTTTTATTCCTTCTGGTTTAGCATATTTTAGTGCATCAAGACCCGGTATTATTCCATATTCAAATCTCGTATTTAATTTTAAATTATATAATTTAAAACGTATGGATCACGATAGAGATGGAATTTTATCAATGTATGAATATGGTGATCCTTTGGATGTTGAAAGATTTAAGAAAGACCCTATCGATACAGATGGTGATGGTAGACCTAACTATTTAGATGTTGATGATGATGGTGATGGATTTTTAACTAAAGTAGAAATTAAAAAGCCACTTCCATTATTACCTGGTCAAGGAATTACTTTAAATTATCCATTTGATCCAATTGTTGATAACCCATCTACCCCTTTAGTAGATGAAACAGAGCCAAAAGGTATACCTAGTGCATCTGGAGATGGTACAACTCCAACAAGATTAAGACGACATTTAGATAAAACATCAAAACCGCCTTTTACAACTTATTAAAATAAAAAACCCGATTTTACGAAATCGGGTTTTTTTATATTTGATGAAGAATTCTATTTAAGAGCTATAACTCGAATGGATATTTTTAAAATTGTTGAGTTTGTTTTAAGTTGTTAAGAATACTTTGTGAAAAATTTCATTTGCAATCAATAGTATAAGGAGAAATATTTTATAAATAAAAAAAACTCCGATTTACATCGGAGTGATTTATACTAAACTAACCCTAACTAAATGAGATTTTTATTCTTATTACGTTGCAAATATCCGATGAATTTTTGAATTGTAATGTTAAGGTTATGTTATTCTTATGTTATTGATTACTAAAATTTTACGAAAACGTTTTTTCTGTAAAAAATGAATTACAAAAGATTACTTTTTGTCTTGTAAAGCAAATACTTTCTTTAACAAATCAGAACTCCTCGCATTTAAATTTGTACGAATTTCTTTCTCTTCTACAGCTACCATTTTAAAAACACCTTCCATAGCTTTGTTTGTAGTATAATCGGTTAAATCAGGATTAACTTTTTTAACTAATGGAATGGAATTGTATTTCGTAATGATATTCGTCCATACTTTATCAGCGCCTACTTTTGCAAACGAATTTTTAATCACTGGATTAAATTTAGCATACAAAGCGTTTGAAGTTGTGTTTTGTAAATAAGTTGTTGCTGAACTTTCATTACCCATCAAAATGTTTTTGGCATCATTAAAAGTCATTTGTTTTACTGCATCTACAAAAATAGGTGTTGCTTCTTTTACAGCGTCTTCTGCAGCTCTGTTTAATACTTTTAAACCTTCATCTGCTAAGCTACTCATCCCTATTTGACGTAATTTTTTATCTACCACTTGCAGTTCTTCTGGTAATAAAATTTTTACCGCTTGATTTTTGAAAAAGCCATCAGTTACCGTTAATTTTGTAACTTGTTTGGTAATTCCATTATTTAAAGCTTCTTTCAATCCACTACCAATTTCTGCCTGACTCAAAATACCTGTTCCTTGTGGTAATTGATCAATAACTTGTTGCATTTCGGCACAACTAAACAAACTAAACGCTACTAAACTAAATACTATTTTTTTCATGTTTTTATATTTTGCTAACTAATTTACAAAGATAGTGCCAATTTTCAACACAATTTATTCTAAAATTTGAATGAAATAAAATTATTAAATTCGTAAATTGCACCCTTTAAAACGAATAAAAATTACATATGGAACTACAAACTCCTTATATTCCTAAAAATAAAGTAAGAATTGTGACCGCAGCGTCACTTTTTGATGGACACGATGCAGCCATTAATATCATGCGTAGAATTATTCAAGCTACGGGTGTTGAGGTAATTCACCTTGGACATGATAGAAGTGTGGAAGAAGTAGTAAATACAGCTATTCAGGAAGATGCTAATGCAATTGCAATGACGTCTTACCAAGGAGGCCATAACGAATATTTCAAATACATGTACGATTTGCTTAAAGAAAAAGGAGCAGGTCACATCAAAATATTTGGTGGAGGTGGAGGAGTAATCTTACCTTCTGAAATCTCAGAATTACACGAATATGGAATCGAAAGAATTTATTCACCAGACGACGGTCGTGCTATGGGATTACAAGGTATGATTAACGATTTAGTTCAACGTTCAGATTATCCAATTGGTGATAAATTAACGGGAGAATTATCGCATATTGAAGAGAAAAACCCAACTGCAATTGCACGATTAATTTCTGCAGCTGAGAATTTTCCAGAAATCGCAAAATCGGTTTTTGACGAAATTCATCAAAAGAATGAAACGTCAAAAATCCCAGTATTAGGAATCACAGGAACGGGTGGTGCTGGAAAATCATCGTTAGTCGATGAATTAGTGCGTCGTTTCTTAATCGATTTCCCAGAAAAAACTATCGGATTAATTTCGGTTGACCCATCAAAACGTAAAACAGGCGGTGCTTTGTTAGGTGATAGAATTCGTATGAATGCGATTAACAATTCACGCGTTTACATGCGTTCGTTAGCTACTCGTCAATCTAATTTGGCTTTATCAAAATATGTGGCTGAAGCGATTGAAGTATTGAAAGCAGCTAAATACGATATCATTATTTTAGAAACTTCAGGAATTGGTCAATCGGATACTGAAATTATGGACCATTCTGATGTTTCGTTATATGTAATGACACCAGAATTTGGAGCAGCAACTCAGTTAGAAAAAATCGATATGTTAGATTTTGCTGATTTAGTAGCATTAAACAAATTCGACAAACGTGGCGCTTTAGATGCGATTCGTGATGTGAAAAAACAATACCAACGCAATCATAATTTATGGGATGTAGATACCGATAAGATGCCTATTTTTGGAACTATCGCTTCGCAATTCAACGACCCAGGAATGAATACGCTTTACAAATCTATCATGGATAAGATTGTAGCGAAAACAGGAGCTGATTTAAAATCGACTTTTGAAATTACCCGTGAAATGAGTGAGAAGATTTTCGTAATTCCGCCTCACAGAACACGTTATTTATCTGAAATTGCAGAAAACAATAGAAAATACGACGAAACAGCACTTTCTCAAGTAGAAGTAGCTCAAAAATTATACGGAATTTTCAAAACTGTTGAATCGGTTAATGGGAATCTTCCGCAATTAGATAAAGCAGGAATTGTTGAAAGTTCTTTAAAAACTACTGCTGATAACAAAGATTTCGTTTCGTTATTAACTAAAGAATTCGACAGAGTAAAAATGAACCTTGACCCATACAATTGGGAAATCATTTTAACTTGGGATGAAAAAGTAAACAAATACAAAAATCCGGTTTATAGTTTTAAAGTTCGTGATAAAGAAATCAAAATTGCAACGCATACCGAATCGTTATCGCATTCTCAAATTCCAAAAGTAGCTTTACCAAAATACCAAGCTTGGGGCGATATCTTAAAATGGAATTTACAAGAAAACGTACCAGGAGAATTCCCATTCGCATCAGGATTATATCCATTCAAACGCGAAGGAGAAGACCCAAGTAGAATGTTTGCCGGTGAAGGTGGGCCAGAAAGAACGAACAAACGTTTTCATTATGTTTCTGCGGGATTACCTGCAAAACGTTTGTCAACCGCTTTTGACTCGGTAACTTTATATGGAAATGATCCACACGTTCGACCAGATATTTATGGAAAAATTGGAAATGCGGGAGTTTCAATTTGCTGTTTAGACGATGCGAAAAAATTATATTCAGGTTTCGATTTAAGTCATCCGTTAACTTCGGTTTCGATGACAATAAATGGTCCAGCTCCCATGTTGTTAGGATTTTTCATGAATGCGGCCATTGATCAAAACTGTGAAAAATACATCATTGAAAACGGTTTACAAGATGAAGTTGAAGCTAAAATCAATGAAATTTACAAGAAAAAAGGAGTAGAGCGTCCAAGATATCAAGGTGCTTTACCAGAAGGAAATAATGGCTTAGGTTTAATGCTTTTAGGAGTTACAGGTGACCAAGTTTTACCTTTAGATATATATCAAGATATTAAAGTTAAAACATTAGCTCAAGTTCGTGGAACGGTTCAAGCGGATATTTTAAAAGAAGATCAAGCGCAAAATACTTGTATTTTCTCTACGGAATTTGCTTTACGTTTGATGGGCGACGTTCAAGAATATTTTATCAAACAGAATGTTCGTAACTTTTATTCGGTTTCGATTTCAGGATATCATATTGCGGAAGCAGGAGCAAATCCAATTACGCAGTTAGCCTTCACGTTGGCAAATGGTTTCACTTATGTAGAATACTATTTAAGTAGAGGAATGAACATTAACGATTTCGGTCCGAATTTATCATTCTTCTTCTCAAACGGAATTGATCCAGAATATGCAGTAATCGGTCGTGTAGCACGTAAAATTTGGGCAAAAGCCTTGAAAAATAAATACGGAGCCAACGAAAGAGCACAAATGTTGAAATACCACATTCAAACATCGGGTCGTTCGTTACACGCGCAAGAGATTGATTTTAATGATATTCGTACGACTTTACAAGCGTTGTATGCGATTTACGATAACTGTAATTCATTGCATACGAATGCTTACGACGAAGCGATTACAACACCAACAGAAGAATCAGTGCGTAGAGCCATGGCAATTCAGTTGATTATTAATAAAGAATTAGGTTTAGCGAAAAACGAAAACCCAATTCAAGGTTCGTTCATTATTGAAGAATTAACTGATTTAGTAGAAGATGCGGTTTTACAAGAATTCGACAGAATCACAGAACGTGGTGGTGTTTTAGGAGCAATGGAAACCATGTACCAAAGAAGTAAAATCCAAGAAGAATCATTGTATTACGAAACCTTGAAACACACAGGAGAATTCCCAATTATTGGTGTAAATACGTTCTTGAGTTCAAAAGGTTCGCCAACAGTTATTCCTGCTGAGGTTATTCGTGCAACGGAAGAAGAAAAACAATATCAAATTGATATGTTAACCGATTTGCATAAAACAAGTGCAGAAAAAGTAGCCGAACACATCAATATTTTACAAGAAGCAGCGATTAAGAACCAAAACATTTTCGAAAAATTAATGGATGCAACCAAAGTTTGTTCGTTAGGGCAAATTACCAGCGCATTGTTTGAGGTTGGAGGACAATACCGAAGAAATATGTAATATTTCAAAAAAATATATTCTGTAGAGACAAGGCATTGCCTTGTCTCTTTTTTTTGAATTCATCCAAAAAAATAAAAATCATTTCCATTTCCAAAAATATTTTCATTATTTCGCATAACGATATAACATTCAACGCCATGCAAAATAAATTTAAAAACAAATACCGCATATCTTCTGCGCGTTTACAAACCTGGGATTACGCGAACAATGGAGCCTATTTTATCACCATCTGCACCCAAAACCGACACCATTTTTTTGGACATATTCAAAATCAAGAAATACAATTATCTGAAATAGGTAAATTTGCAGAACAATATTGGTACGAAATACCCAATCATTTTCCAATGGTTGAATTAGGGAATTTTGTGGTGATGCCAAATCATGTTCATGGGATTTTGATTATTGATAAAATGAATGATGAACCATTCGTAGAGACAAGGCAATGTCTTGTCTCTACCATCAAAACCAATACAATCATAGGTTCGTCACGATTTCAAAATCAGGGAAAAAATACCATTTCATCGATTGTAGGTTCGTATAAATCAATTGTAACCAAAATGTCACGACAAATAAACCCCAATTTCGGTTGGCAATCCCGATTCCATGATCATATCATTCGCAATTCGAAATCATTTGAAAATATTCAGAATTATATTGAACAAAATCCTTTAAAATGAGATGATGATAGATTTTATTCAAATGTACCATCCACATAAAACCATTGATCGTTTTCTATTTTAAAATTAGAATGTTCGTAGTGCACTTGAGCCTTTAAATTTTCGTCTAAAAAATACGCTTTGAAGGTAACTGTGTTTTCTGTTGAGGTTAAAACTTCTAATTTTAGCCATTTGTTAGCTTGACTCCATGTTAAAATATCACTTTTATTATGAAGTTTGCGTTTTGAAATATGTGTAGTGTTTACCAAATAATCGGCGGCGCCTGTTGCAAATGCACTGTAACGCGAGCGCATCAATGCTTCTGCATTGGGAGCATTTTTGATACCTTTTATATAAGGTTCACAACAATCTTGAAAGGAACCTGAATTCCCGCAGTAGCAGCCCGACATAAATTACGATTTAGTTTCGTTGAATTTTCGTTGAATTTCTTTTAATTTTTCGGCACGAGCATTCTTTTTAGCTTTTTCTTTCGCTTGCTCTTTATGTAATTTATCGTTGTGTGCTTTAATATTTTTTGGATTGTTTCTTCCCATTTTTATGGTCTTTTTAGAGGTTTCAAAGATACTAATTTAAATGGTATAAAAGTTTGGCACAACAATTGGTTATATTTACATAGTAAATAATTTAAAACTTAAAGATTATGAAGAAAATTACTTTATTGATAGCTTTTATCGGGATGATAACACTACAAAGTTGCACAGTTAATGAAGAACAAGATAATGTTGATAATGATACTATTGCTGAGGTTTTTGAATTGAGAAATGTCAATTTTAGTTATAATAGTTCAACAGGTGGATACTTTATTTACAGAAATTTAAATCCTCAAATTTACGCTTCTGATAATATTTTAATTTACAGGATGTCTGATGTAATAGATTCTAATACTCCAGTTTGGCAATTGATTCCTCGTACACTTTATTTAAGTGGTGGAGATGAACTAGATTATGATTATGATTTTAGTAGAGAGGATTTTACTATTTATGCAGATGGAACTTATAACTTATCAGAAACTCCAGAATTTATTTTTAATCAAACTTTTAGAATTGTGATTATTCCTGGATTTTTTTCAAACAGAAGTGGTGTGCAAGTCGATTTTAATGATTATAATGCGGTAATTCAAACTTACGGAATTAATCCTGCAAGTATAAAGAGAATATAAACGAAAAGAGCTATCCAATACGATAGCTCTTTTTTATTCTGAAATTTTATTAATCTTTAAATAACCAATGTGTTTTTCATCCTCTGAAATCTCATTGGTTTTTGTTATTTTCAAACGAAACTGCGATTTGAATTTATCTGAAAGAATATCTTCAATATTATGGATGTCATCTATATCAACCCCGTATTGATCATCAATATGAGATTCACCTCCTTTTTTTGCTATGCTGCAATGTTTGTAAAAAGTGGTTTGCTTGGCTTTTCTAATGGCTTTTCCTTTAGTCTTAGCTACAACTAAAGATTTATAATGATATTCTTCAAATTCGCCTTCTTTATAACCGCCCAAATTCAAAAAGAATAATTGCTCTTCTTGTTCTGGTTTTTCTTCTTTTGAAACCACTTCAATTGTAAAACCATCAACACAAGTTACTTTTTGCCAAGCATCAATGTGAATTTTTCCTTTCGCTTCTGGCCAGAAAGCTTTCATGTCGGCAACTAGTTCTTTCAAGCTGGTTCCGATTCCAAAAAAGATATCATGTTGTTCCGTAAAACGCCCTTTTGGTGTGCAACCCAACATAACCATATATAAATTTGCTGTTTTCATATCACAAATGTAATAAAAAATATTTTTACCCCTAAAAAAATAGGGGTATTTGCAAAATTATTTAAAAAAGTTATATATTTGCATAACTTTTCAAGGGTATAACTTTAAACACACACAACTTATGTCAACATTTCGTTTTCAAGCTTTAAGAAAGGCAACCGACAGAAAACCTGTTCATGTAGAAGAATTGGATAGAAAGTCAGCTATTTTTGGTAGTAATGTTTTTGGCGATAAAGCCATGCGACAATTTTTAACATCAGAAGCTTACAAAGCTGTTAAAGCAGCGGCTGATGGTGTAAAAATCGACCGAAAAATTGCCGATTATATTGCTTTGGGTATGAAAGAGTGGGCATTATCTAAAGGAGTAACTCATTATACGCATTGGTTCCAACCATTAACTGGAACCACTGCGGAAAAGCATGATGCTTTCTTCGAAACATTTCCCGATGGAAGTGATCCAGTAGAGCATTTTGGTGGAAGTCAATTAGTACAACAAGAACCAGATGCTTCTTCTTTTCCAAATGGAGGAATTCGTAATACATTTGAAGCAAGAGGTTATACGGCTTGGGATCCAACATCACCAGCGTTTATTTTCGGAACTACATTATGTATTCCAACGGTTTTCGTTTCGTATACGGGAGAAGCTTTAGATAACAAAACGCCTTTATTAAGAGCATTACATGCTATCGATTCAGCTGCAATCGACGTAGCAAAATATTTTGATAAAAACGTAAAAAGAGTAACACCAACTTTAGGTTGGGAACAAGAATATTTCTTAGTTGATACTGCTTTAGCCAATTCAAGACCGGATTTATTAGCAACAGGAAGAACGTTGTTAGGTCACACAGCGGCAAAAGGGCAACAATTAGACGACCATTATTTTGGTTCAATTCCTACACGAGTTTTAACGTATATGCGTGATTTGGAAAACCAATGTATGTTATTAGGAATTCCAGTTAAAACACGTCATAACGAAGTAGCGCCTAACCAATTTGAGTTAGCACCAATCTTCGAAGAAACGAATTTAGCGGTTGACCACAATTCATTATTAATGGATGTAATGCAAAAAGTGGCTGAACGTCACGATTTTAAAGTATTATTCCACGAAAAACCATTCAAAGGAGTTAATGGTTCTGGTAAACATAACAACTGGTCATTAGCTACTGATACTGGAATCAACTTATTATCTCCAGGAAAAACACCAATGAGCAACTTACAATTCTTGACTTTCTTTATCAATACGATTAAAGCGGTTCATGATTATGAAGAATTGTTAAGAGCGTCAATTGCATCGGCAAGTAACGACCACCGTTTAGGAGCTAATGAAGCACCACCAGCAATTATTTCGGTTTTCATCGGACAACAATTGACTAAAGTATTGGCTGAATTAGAAGGAGTTTCTCAAGGGAAATTATCGCCAGAAGAAAAAACAGATTTAAAATTAAACGTAGTAGGGAAATTACCAGACGTTTTATTAGATAATACCGATAGAAATAGAACTTCGCCATTTGCTTTCACAGGAAACAAATTTGAGTTTAGAGCCGTTGGTTCTTCTGCAAACTGCGCGGTTTCTATGACGACTTTAAATACAATTGTGGCAAAACAATTAAAAGATTTCAAAATTGAAGTAGATGCTTTAATCGAGAAAAAAGATTTAAAGAAAGACGAAGCGATTTTCAATGTATTGAGAGAATATATCAAGCAAACAAAAGCTATCCTTTTTGAAGGCGATGGTTATAGCGATGCATGGGAAAAAGAAGCTAAAAAACGTGGCTTAAGCAATCACAAAACAACACCAAAAGCGTTAAAAGCAAAAGTTTCTCAAAAAGCAATTGATTTGTTTGGTGAAATGGGTGTAATGAACCATGTTGAGGTTGAATCGCGTTACGAAATTGAATTGGAAGAATACGTGAAAAAAATCCAAATTGAAGGTCGTGTTTTAGGTGATATTGCTCGTAATCATGTGGTTCCAACGGCTATTCGTTACCAAAATGTGTTGATTGAAAACGTAAAAGGATTAAAAGAAATCTTCGGAAAAGACTTCGAAAAAATTGCAAAAGAGCAAATTTCGTTAATCAAAGAAATTTCAGAACACATCGAAGGCATCAATACGAAAGTAGAAAAAATGACCGAAGAACGTAAAAAAGCAAACGCCTTAACCAGCACAGAAAAAATGGCAGACGCGTATTGCGATAAAGTAAAACCATACTTCGAAGAAATTCGTTACCACGCTGACAAATTAGAATTGTTAGTAGACGACGAACTTTGGACATTAACAAAATACAGAGAATTGTTATTTACGAAGTAACTAAAAATAGAAATCCCAATCGAAAGATTGGGATTTTTTTATAGATTGTGTGTATGGATTATGATTTTATGCTGACTAGTTTGCTTTTAATCATCACAATTTTCAAAGTAATATGGAAGTGAATTATACGAGTGGATTCGTCTTTTATTTTTTCCAGGAATTCCTGATGATGTTAAGATTTTTTTATTTTCATTTCCGAATACCTTTGTAAAATATTCAAAAAAGATTTCCTCATCGTTATCTATTAACTTGTCTATTTTATTATTTGATTGATGAGAAAATTTTATTAAATTTTTTTCAATGCAATTTACGGTAATATTGTTTTTTGTTACTACCATTAACGTATCTACATTATTGCTATAACTTAATAATTTATGATTCGTTAATTTTTCTATTTTAATTAATTTATAGCTGTAGTTGTTATCAGTAAAACGACTTTTACAAGAAACTAAGAGAAATAGTATAATTAAAAAGAGATAATTTTTCATGAATTAGTTAAATTCTATATTAAAGTATATTGTAATTCCTAAAAATAATTTAAATATATAAAAGTCAATGCGAAATTTAGTACTGAGAATACGCTTAATGTAAACTCAGTTAATGGGTGATTTTTGTACACGTAACAAATTGTAACCAATAAAGTTAAAATTGAAAAAACCAAAACATATGAATCTAGTAAAAACGATAGATTAACTTTTTTTATTTTTCCATTTTCTTTGAACTCAAATAATTTTACTTTATTTAAAAATTTTGTTTCAGTAATTTTTATTATTTCACCTCTTTGAATATTTACCTGTGGGACAATTCCAATTTTGTATTTTTTACCACTTTTGCAAGATAAATAATTATGAATTTCATATCTGCTTCCTCCAGTAGAAGTTGTTCCATATTGATTTTTTACAATGTAAAATTTTTCTAATTCTTCTGATATTGGGTTCGAATTAGTTATTAAATCACCATAAAGTAAACCCAGGAAGATTAGATTTAGGAATGCTAAAATATAATGTGGTTTTTTCATAATGTTTGGTAAGAATCAAGTGTACATTGTATACATGTCAAAAGGAATCATACAAAGCTACCCAAATTTGGGTGTATATGTCTAACAAGTATCAGATTTATTCTTTTTCAAAAATATAAAAAAAAGTGTACAAAAACTACAGTAATTCTGCTATTTTTACTATTTTCGGTAAACTAAAACCTACCTAATGAAAAAAATACTTTTTCTGTTTTTATTGATGAGTTCCATTTCTTTTGGGCAATCTAAATTTACGGTGTATTTTGATACGGATTCGTACCAATTACAACTTTCTGAATTAAACAGATTAGATAATTTTTTAAAAAACAGAGATTTAAAATTTACTAAGCTTATTGGGTATTGCGATTATCGTGCATCAAATGGTTACAACGATACTTTGGCGTTCAATAGAGCTAAATTTGTATCGCATATTATCGAAAAAGTTACCAACCAAAAGCAAATCGAAATCGAAAGTAAAGGAGAAAATTTCGAGCAAAATTCCGATTTGAAATTAAATCGAAAAGTAGAGATTTTCTATGAAGAATTGGTAATAGAAAAAACACTTCCAAAAGACGATAAAAAGGATTTATCTCAACAAGTTTCAACGGCAAAAGTAGGCGATAAGTTGGTATTGAAAAACTTACATTTTTACAATCGTTCTGGAATTTTTGTGCCTGAATCGCGTCCCATTTTAGAGGAATTATTAAAAATCATGTTGGCTAATCCTAATTTGAAAATCGAAATTCAAGGTCATATTTGTTGTCAAATTGGAACTGATGTAGAAGATACGGCAAAAGTTAGAGCTTTAGCAGTTTATAATTATTTGATTAACAACGGAATTAATAAAAATCGATTGAGTTATAAAAGTTTTGGAAGTTCAAAACCCATTCACATTATTCCCGAAAATAACGAAGATGAACGAAATGAAAATAGAAGAGTAGAAATTCAAATTGTTGCCAATTAATAGATAAAATGATTTGTTTTTAAGTATTTGTAAATGAAATTGTTATGTGAATTTGAAAAGTTCTTTTTAATAATAAGTTTTTTTAATACGTTTTATTTTTTATATTCGTTACATTAAAATACCCCAAATGAAATACGTATTACTGCTGTTTGGATTCTTACTTTCAGCACAAGAAAAGGCGAGTTTTTATTTTGATTTTGATCAAGATACGTTTAACCCAAAGCAAAACGAATTGTTTATGACTTGGTTGAACAAAGACGAAAACCGCGAAATTCTAGTAATTAATGGGTATTGCGATTGGTACGGAACCTTTGATTATAACGATACTTTAGCTTACAAACGAATTCATACGGTTCAAGAGCAATTAAAAACAAAGGTAAATTCTTCCATTTTTTTTAGCGAAAATTTAAAAATTAAAGGTTTTGGAGAGCGAGTTCAAACCAGAAAAGAAAGACGCTACAATAGAAGAGTTGATGTTTTTTATACGGTTATCCCTAAAAAAGCAGTGCTGAAAGAAGTAGTTTATGATGATCCAGTTGTTTACACAGGACAAGTAATAAATAAAGACCCTGAAGTAATTGAAAAGAAAGAAATACTTCAAGTTCCTGATACAGATGATTTAATTGACCCTGTTGGACTTTACAAAAATCCGTATGCAACGGCAAAAGTAGGTGATAAGTTAGTCATGAATAATTTGTATTTTTATGATCGTTCTGGTATTTTCGTTCCCGAATCGTTGCCTGTAATGGAAGAATTATTAGAATTCATGATTACGCATCCAAAAGTAAAAATCGAAATTCAAGGTCATATTTGTTGTCAGCTAGGCGAAGATCCAGAAGATATTGCATTAGTTAGAGCTATTGCGGTTCATAACTTTTTAGTGGCTAATGATATTGATGATAGTAGATTGCTTTACAAAAGTTTTGGAAGCACTCAGCCTATCCATAAAATCCCTGAAAGAAACGAAAAGGAACGAAATGAAAATCGTCGCGTAGAAATTCTTATCTTAGAGAATTAATTTTGGCATAGTTTTTCGTCCTTGATCATTTAAAATTTACACTTCATGAAATTTCTATATTCTGTTATATTGTTCGTTCTGTTTCAACTAACCTTTGCTCAGGAACAAGTTGTTTTTTATTTCGACAATAATAAGTTCGAATTAAACAAAGTAGAAGCAGCTAAACTTCAGAAATGGATTTCAGAAAATACAACTTCAAAAATTTTATCCATTACAGGTTCAACTGATGAAGTAGGAAGTACTGGTTTTAACGATACTTTATCTCAAAAACGAGTAAGTCATGTTTTTAACCAAATTAAAGGAAAAGTAAACATCAGACCTGATTTTAAAAGTATTTCTCTTGGCGAAAAAGGAGCAACTTCTACAAGTAAAGCCGAAAACAGAAAAGCCATCATTCATTATTTATTGGAAAAAGATTTAGATAAAGAAGATGAAGTGTTGGGAATCAAAGAAGTTGAGCCAGAAGTAATAATTCCAGATGATGCGCCATTAGCTGAAAAAGTAAAGTTGGCAAAAGTGGGGACGAAAATCACATTGAAAAACATCAATTTCTACCAAAATACCTTCGCAACCATGCCCGAATCACAAGGAACGTTGTACGATTTGTTGTTTGTAATGCAAAATAATCCTGAGTTAATTATCGAAATTCAAGGTCACATTTGTTGTATTGATAAAGATTATCGAAATTTGTCTACCGATAGAGCAAAACAAATTAAACGTTTTCTCGTTTATAATGGTATTCAGGAATATCGTGTAAAAACAAAAGGGTTTGGAGTTTCACAACCCATACATCCTATTCCCGAAGCAACGCCTGAACAAGCAGCAGCAAATCGAAGAGTCGAAATTGAAATTTTAAGTAAAAAACGATGAAAAAAATAATAGGTTTATTTTTAATAATAATAACGGTTTCATTAGTTAGTTGTAATGATAAGTGTGATGAAGGAAATCAGCCTACGCCAGCTTCTTTTTTTGTTGAAATCATAGATGAAACTACTGGCGAAAATGTGTTTGAAAACGAAACCTATACAGCACAACAGATAATTATTCAAGATTTAGAGGAAGCAGCTATTCCGTATGAGTTTATTGAAAATTTAAATGTAATCCAGATATTTCCACCGGTTTCAAATGCAACAGGAAATTCGTTTGCTATCAAGTTGAACAACGAAACAACTTTACAAATGGATCAAATTGATGTAAATTATGATGTTTCATCTATTGTTGGAGAATGTTTTACCACTTTTAAAATTGAAAATATTTTGTTTCCAAACAACGATTCGGAATTAGTTGAAGCTGTTTTTGTGGTTAAAATTTAAAGGTTTTTTACAAGGAAATTTTCTAATTGTTAAATTTCTGAAATCTAAATTAAAAAACTATCTTTGCGCCACAACAACAACACACTACATTCATGAGTTCTGATACGAGCAAACGCTACAATTTAAGAGGAGTTTCGGCTTCTAAAGAAGATGTGCACCAAGCTATCAAAAACATCGACAAAGGCTTATTTCCACAAGCATTTTGTAAAATCATCCCAGATTATTTAACAAACGACGACCAATATTGCATCATTATGCATGCTGATGGCGCAGGAACAAAATCTTCCTTAGCCTATATGTATTGGAAAGAAACTGGAGATATTTCGGTATGGAAAGGAATTGCTCAAGATGCCTTAATCATGAATATTGATGATTTATTATGTGTCGGAGCAACCGATAATATTTTACTTTCATCAACTATCGGGAGAAACAAAAATCTAATTCCAGGTGAAGTTATTTCAGCTATCATCAACGGAACAGAAGAATTAATTTCAGATTTAAAAAGTCACGGAGTTACCATTCATTCAACCGGTGGAGAAACTGCAGATGTAGGCGATTTAGTTCGTACCATCATCGTAGATTCAACAGTTACAGCTCGAATGAAACGTACGGATGTAATTGATAACGCAAATATTCAAGCTGGAGATGTTATTGTAGGATTGGCTTCTTTCGGACAAGCTACTTACGAAAAGGAATATAACGGCGGAATGGGAAGCAATGGTTTAACTTCGGCTCGTCATGATGTTTTTGCAAAATATTTGGCAGAAAAATATCCAGAAAGTTTTGATGCTTCAGTTCCAAACGACTTAGTGTATTCAGGTCAAACCAAATTAACGGATGCAGTCGAAAATAGTCCAATTGACGCTGGTAAATTAGTGCTTTCTCCAACGAGAACATACGCTCCTGTGATCAAAAAGATTTTATCAAAATACAATTCAAATCAAATTCACGGAATGGTACATTGTAGTGGAGGAGCGCAAACAAAAGTGCTTCACTTTGTAGACAACGTTCACGTGATTAAAGATAATTTATTTCCAGTGCCACCATTATTTAAACTGATTCAAGAAAATTCTAAAACGGATTGGAAAGAAATGTACCAAGTATTCAACTGTGGTCACAGAATAGAAGTATACGTTCCTGCAGAATTAGCACAAGACATTATAGAAATTTCGAAATCCTTTAACATCGACGCACAAATCGTAGGAAGAGTGGAGAAATCAGATAGTAAGAAATTAACAATTACATCCGAATACGGAACGTTTGAATATTAAAATATTTGTTTCAAGTTTCAAGTTGTTTTTGTTTCAAGTTGAACAGAAATAACTTGAAACTTGGAACCTGAAACAAAAAACACACAACAACAATAAAATGCAACACAACGTATTAATTTTAGATTTCGGTTCGCAATACACCCAATTAATTGCCCGAAGAGTAAGAGAATTAAATATTTTCTGCGAGATTTTTCCATTCGATAAAATTCCAGCAGATTTATCATCATACAAAGCAGTAATCTTAGGAGGAAGCCCATGTTCGGTTCGTTCAGAAGAAGCCCTTCATCCTGATTTATCTCAAATTAGAGGTAAAATGCCATTGTTAGCAGTTTGTTACGGAGCACAATATTTAGCCCATTTTTCAGGTGGAGAAGTAGCTGCTTCAAACACAAGAGAATACGGAAGAGCGAATCTTTCGTACATTAAAGAAAATGAAGTGTTTTTAGAAGGTGTTTCTGAAAATAGTCAAGTTTGGATGAGTCATTCGGATTCTATCAAACAATTGCCAACAAACGGAGTTAAGATTGCCAGCACAAAAGATGTAGAAAACGCAGCTTATAAAATTGAAGGCGAAACTACTTATGCAATTCAATTTCACCCAGAAGTATACCATTCAACAGATGGAAAACAAATGTTGGAAAACTTCTTGGTAAAAATCGCTCAAGTACCTCAAAATTTCACACCTAACGCTTTCGTAGAAGAAGTGGTTGCTGAAATGAAAGCTAAAATCGGAAACGATAAAGTAGTTTTAGGACTTTCGGGTGGTGTAGATTCAACAGTAGCAGCGGTTTTATTAAATAAAGCAATTGGAGAAAATTTATATTGTATTTTCGTAAATAACGGATTATTACGTAAAAACGAATTCCAAAATGTACTAAATCAGTACAAAGGAATGGGCTTAAATGTAAAAGGAGTTGATGCTTCGGCACGCTTTTTGGATGCGTTAGCTGGGTTAGATGATCCAGAAGCAAAACGTAAAGCCATTGGAAAAGCGTTCATTGAAGTTTTTGATGATGAAGCACACCAATTAACCGATGTAAAATGGTTAGGTCAAGGTACGATTTATCCGGATGTTATTGAATCAGTTTCAGCAACGGGTGGACCTTCAGCAACGATTAAATCGCATCATAATGTAGGTGGATTGCCTGATTTTATGAAATTGCAAGTGGTTGAACCTTTACGAATGTTATTCAAAGATGAGGTTCGTAGAGTAGGAAGAAGTTTAGGAATCGACGAAGAATTATTAGGTCGTCATCCGTTCCCTGGACCAGGATTAGCGATTCGTATTTTAGGTGATATTACGCCAGAAAAAGTAGCTATTTTGCAAGAAGTAGATGCGGTTTTCATCAACGGATTAAAAGAACACGGATTGTACGATAAAGTATGGCAAGCAGGAGCAATCTTGTTACCAGTAAATAGCGTTGGAGTAATGGGCGATGAGCGTACATACGAAAAAGTTGTTGCTTTACGTGCAGTAGAATCGACAGACGGAATGACTGCGGATTGGGTACATTTACCGTATGAGTTTTTAATGAAAATTTCTAATGAAATTATAAATAACGTTAGAGGTGTAAACCGAGTGGTGTATGACATCAGTTCGAAACCACCAGCAACGATTGAATGGGAATAAAATAAATTTTTCAAATTCAACATATAAATTTCAATAGCAATTATTTTTATTCTATTTTTACGATACAAATTGCTATTGAAATTTTTGTTTAGTATTGTTTTTAAATTATGATTATGATAAAAAGAGTTGTTTTTCTTTTCAGTTTAATTTTTCTTTTTGCGTTACCACTTCAGTCTCAGATTAAACATGTGGTAGCCAAAGGAGAAACCGTTTTTCAAATCGCAAAAAAATATGAGGTTACGCCTTTTGATATTTACCGATTAAACCCAGATGCGAAAAATGGCGTTCAAGAAAATACTACTTTATTAATTCCAAAAGGAACCACGGGAAAAGCCATTACGCATTTGGTAGGAGAAAAAGAAACGCTTTTTGGAATCTCCAAAAAATATAATGTTTCCGTTTCTGACATCGAAACTTGGAACAAAGTTGCTTTGCAAAATGGTTTGAAAATTGGTCAAGAAATATTCGTTTCAAAACCATCAGCGGCAGATATTAATGCTAGTCAGGCGACTTTTTTTAAGCCAAAAGCAACAACAAATGCAACTACTCACTTAGTAGAGGCTAAAGAAACTAAGTATGGTATTGCTACAAGATACGGCTTAACTGTTACTGAATTAGAACAACTAAATCCACAAATTGTAGGCGGATTGAATGTTGGGCAAACCTTAATTTTAAAACCAGGAGTTCAGGTTAAAAAACCTTCTAATGTAACTTTGGTTGAATATGAAGTGCAACCTAAAGAAACACTTTACAGTCTTTCAAAAAAATTCGATATTGCTCAAGGTGATTTAATTACGCTAAATCCTGATTTACAAGATGGATTAAAAATCGGAATGCTTTTAAAAGTGCCTTCAAACGGAACTGTTATCACAAAAGCAAAAGATTCTGTTTTAGTAGCTAAAAACAAAGTGAATTTATTAGCTACGGTTGATAAATCGAAACAAAGAAACATGGTTTTGTTGTTACCATTCAATATCAATAAAATTGAAACAGATTCGGTTAAAACCAAAACGGAGCAGTTAAAAACGAATAAATTCTTAAACCTTACTTTAGATTTTTACGCAGGAGTGCTTATGGCTATTGATTCGGCTAAAGTGTTAGGATTGCCTGTGAATATTAAGGTTTATGACGTAGAAAGCACTAAGTATTCATCAAATGTAGCGTCTATCATTTCTAAAAATGATTTTGAAAATGTAGATGCTGTTGTTGGGCCATTTCAAAACTCAATTGTTGAAACAACGGCACAATTGCTAACAAAATATAATACTCCGGTAATTTCACCACTTTCTAAAGAGCGTGGATTGCCATTACCAAATTTATATTATACGGTTCCAGCAGAAGATCGTTTACGTGCTTCGATGTTTGATTATTTTAAATCGAAAAACGGAAATGTGGTAGCGATTATTAGTGCTAAAAAAACAACTTCGAAAGATTTTATAACAGCGAATCATCCAGAAGTTAAGCATGCTTTATTTAATGATAAAGGAGCTTTAGATGTGGCGCTTTTAAAAACACAATTGGTTAAAGGGCAAAAGAATTTTGTTCTTATGGAAATTGAAAAAGCAAGTACAATTATAAGTATTACCAATATTTTAAAAGGATTGCAAAAAGAATACGATATTCAATTGGCGGTTTTTGAATTGTATGATGCGTTGAATTTTGAGGAAATTCCAATGAAGAATTTAACGGATTTAAAAATGTTATTTCCATCAGCAACTAAAGTAGCTGAAACGCCAGAAGAAAAGATTTTTGAAAAACAATTTAAGAAAATTAACAATATTTATCCAAACGCTGCAGCTAAAAAAGGTTTTGATGTGACGTTTGATGCGATGTTGCGTATTTGCCAACCAGAAGGATTTGTAAAATCGGCAGCAACAACCAAAACAGAATACATTGAAAACGCATTTGATTACAATTCTAGTAACGGATTAATTTCAAATAATGCAACGTATTTATTGTACTACGACAACGATCTAACAATTAAACAAGCACAATAATGGCAACTTCAAAAGTGACTTACTTAGGTGATTTACGCACCTCTTCGATACATTTACAATCGGGTTCAGAAATTATTTCGGATGCTCCACTTGATAACAACGGAAAAGGAGAAGCATTCTCACCAACCGACACTGTTGCCAACGGATTAGCAAGTTGCATGTTCACCGTTATGGGAATCAAAGCTCGTGATTTAGAAGTAGATTTTTCAGGTTCTACCGCAGAAGTAACCAAAATTATGGGAACCGAACCAAGAAGAATCACTGAAATTCACGTAACTTTCCATTTCTCTATCCATCCCGACGAAAAAACAAAAACTATCCTAGAAAGAACGGCTATGACTTGCCCAGTTTTTTATAGTTTACATCCAGATATTAAAAAGGAAATTGTTTTTAATTGGAAGTAGTTTAATAGAATTTTATCCACAATCTTGTCATTCCGAAGGAATCTCTTTTAATTCAACCTTATTTCAATGAAGTTTTTGATTATTTCGTTTTTTTTCTTGCTTTTCTCATGTAAAAATGTAATTAGTAATGAAAATGATATTGATTCAAAAAAAATGATGAAAATTTAAAAACTCAATTAAAAGAAATTAAAAGTGATACTCTTATAGTGAATAACTTAAAATTTGTTATAAAGCAGTTTAAAGAGGAAAATTTTGATTTTTCTTTGATTATTTTAAATGGTAAGTTTGATACTATATATAAGCACAATGATTTTATTAATGAATATAAAATTTCTGACTTTAACAATGATGGATTTCAAGATATTGTATTAGATTATATTACCAATGTGCCAGGTATTGTTGATGTTTTACTTTTTGATTTGCCTAATGGAAAATTTCAAATAATTGAAGAATTGGGAAATTATGCTAGTCCAATAAAAATTAAGAATTCAGAATGTTATTATTCATATGAAAGAGCTGGATGCGCTGATTATAATTGGGAAAGCGATTTGTTTTACTTATCAGATTATAAATGTGTTAAAGTTGGAAATATATCTGGGAAAGGTTGTGGTTATGAAAAAAGAAATGGAATTTTTATAAGTAAAATAGTAAATAATGAAGAAGTCGAAATCAATTGGATAAAACGTGATTCAGGTTATTACGAAGATAAATGGGAATTCATTGAAAATTATTGGACTAAAAATCATTTGAAATTCACGAAGTAATGACCAACCAAGAACTTCTCGTAAAACTCGCTCATACCAAAATGCCATTTGGTAAATACGAAGGCTATTACTTAATCGACCTTCCGGAGTATTATGTGGTTTGGTATGCAAATAAAGGTTTTCCAAAGGGACAATTAGGCGAACAATTAAAATTGGTCCACGAACTCAAGCTAAACGGCTTAGAAGAACTCGTTCGAAACATCCGCAGAAACTTTCCAAAACAAAAATAAATTGTTTACAATTTAATTACAAAATTGATACATCGACTAATTGGCACATTGACTAATTAGTGTTATCTTTGCACGATTTTATTACAGATAAAAGATATTTATCGCAACAACACAACAACAATACAATGAACCAAACTAAGTACATTTTTGTTACCGGAGGTGTGACTTCTTCTTTAGGAAAAGGAATTATCGCAGCTTCGTTAGCCAAATTATTGCAAGCCAGAGGATATCGAACGACCATTCAAAAGTTTGATCCATACATCAACGTGGATCCAGGAACATTAAATCCTTACGAACACGGAGAATGTTATGTAACAGACGATGGAGCAGAAACGGATTTGGATTTAGGTCACTATGAGCGTTTTTTAAACGTTCCAACTTCTCAAGCGAACAACGTAACTACAGGAAGAGTCTATCTTTCAGTTATTGAAAAAGAGCGTAGAGGAGAATTTTTAGGAAAAACGGTTCAGGTAGTACCTCATATCACAAACGAAATCAAGGAACGAATGCAGTTGCTTGGAAAATCGGGTGATTTTGATATTGTAATTACTGAGATTGGTGGAACTGTTGGAGATATTGAATCATTACCTTATATCGAGTCAGTACGTCAATTGATTTGGGAATTAGGTGAAAATAATGGAATCGTAATTCATTTAACGCTAGTGCCTTATTTGGCTGCTGCCGGAGAATTAAAAACGAAACCAACACAACATTCGGTGAAAACTTTAATGGAAAGCGGAATCAAAGCTGATATTTTAGTTTGTAGAACGGAACATGAAATTTCGCAAGATTTACGTCAAAAATTAGCGTTGTTTTGTAATGTGAAAAAAGAAGCGGTAATTCAATCTATCGATGCATCAACTATTTATGAAGTTCCAAATTTAATGTTGGAAGAAGGATTGGATAGAGTAGCTTTGAAAAAATTAGATTTACCAGAAAAAAATACACCAGATTTAACCAACTGGAACGAGTTTTTATTTAGATTGAAAAATCCAAAGCACGAAGTAAACATTGGTTTGGTTGGAAAATATGTGGAATTGCAAGATTCGTACAAATCGATTTTAGAAGCGTTTATTCATGCTGGAGCAGCAAATGAGACAAAAGTAAATGTTATTTCTATTCATTCTGAGTATTTAGATGCCAATTCGGCAGAAAGTCAGTTGAAAGATTTAGATGGTATACTTGTTGCACCAGGTTTTGGCGGTCGTGGAATTGAAGGTAAAATAGATACCGTTCGTTATGCAAGAGAAAATAATATTCCGTTTTTCGGAATTTGTTTGGGAATGCAAATGGCTGTAATTGAATATTCGCGCAATGTTTTAGGTTACGCTGATGCGAATTCAACTGAAATGAATGAAAATACTACTCATCCAGTAATTAACTTAATGGAAGAGCAAAAAAATATTGAAAACAAAGGAGGAACTATGCGTTTAGGCGCATGGAAATGTAGCATAAAAGAAAATACGTTGGCACAAAAAATCTATGGTAAAACTGAGATTATGGAGCGCCACCGTCATCGTTACGAATTCAATGGTGCGTATTTAAACGAATTAGAGAAAGCAGGGTTAGTAGCTTCGGGAGTAAATCCAGATACGAAGTTGGTAGAAATTGTTGAAATTCCTACACATCCTTTCTTTATCGGCGTTCAATACCATCCTGAATATAAAAGTACAGTCGCAAATCCACACCCACTTTTTGTGAGTTTTGTAGCCGCAGCTGTACAACACAAGAATAAATAAACTGTTCAATTAAGAACACTGAACACTAATAAGTAGATGGAAGAAAAAAAATTAGACCTTAATTCGATTATCGGATTTGTATTGATTTCTGGAATTTTGATTTGGATGTTATATTCAAATGCTCCAACACCAGAAGAACAAAAGGAAAAAGAGAAAAAAGAGCAATTAGACAAACAAGCCAAAGAAGTTAAAACTGAAACTTCTACCGTTGCCGCAACTCCAGTAGCAGATTCTACTAAAAATGCTGCAGCTCAAGCACAATTAGGTTCGTTTGGATATTCTGCAACACTTCCATCGGCTACAGATGCTGTCACCGAAATCAAAAATGAAGTTTTATCGCTGAAAATTTCTAATAAAGGTGGATATATCGTTGATGCAACTGTTTTAGGATTTGATCAATTTGAGAAAAATTCAGAAAAAGCGGTTCAAATCATCAAAGATAAAAACGCTTCTTTAGATATTGCTTTAAATACAACAGATAACAGAACGTTGCATACAAAAGACATGTATTTTGAACCTAAGTTAACTACTGAAGGTAAAAATAAAGTTTTAACGTTGCAATTAAAAGCGGGTCCAGATCAGTTTTTAGAATACCGTTATGTGTTGAAACCTAACGAATATATGTTAGATTTTGCTATCCGTTCTCAAGGTTTGGAAAAAGTAGTAAATACTTCAAAACCATTAGATTTAGAATGGCAATTAAAATCTTATAGAAACGAGAAAAGTGTTTCGTATGAAAATCGTTATACTGAGTTGGTTTTCGAATATGAAGATGGAAAAGACGATTATTTAAACGCTGCCAAAGATTCAGAAGATGAAGCAAATGAAGTTTCTTATATCGCTTTCAAACAGCATTTATTTACTTCTATTTTATTAACAGATACGAAATTTAAAACAGCTAAATTTAAGTCAGATAATTTAGTTGATGATGAAAAAGTAGATACAGTTTTTACTAAAAACTTCACAGCTCAAGTTCCTTTAGAATTTAAAAATGGCGCTTTAAACTATAATATGAATTGGTATTATGGTCCGGCGAAATATGAAATTTTAAATGGTTACGAGAAAAATTTAGACGAAATTTTACCTTTAGGTTGGGGAATTTTCGGATGGATTAACCGTTATATTTTTATCCCAGTTTTCGGATTTATTTCAGCGTTAGGTGTTGGTTACGGAATTGCGATTGTTTTATTCACGATTTTAGTTCGTATTGTAATGTCGCCAGTAACATACAAGTCTTATTTGTCACAAGCAAAAATGAAGGTTTTACGTCCTGAAATTACAGAATTGAATGAAAAATTCAAGGACAATCCAATGAAGAAACAACAAGAAACAATGAAATTGTATTCTAAAGCAGGTGTAAATCCTATGGCAGGATGTTTACCAGCCTTGATGCAAATGCCTATTTTCTATGCGTTGTTTCAGTTCTTCCCATCGATGTTCGATTTAAGACAAAAATCTTTCCTTTGGGCTGACGATTTATCTTCATACGATAGCATTTATCAATTGCCTTTCCATATTCCATTTTATGGAAGTCATGTGAGTTTATTCCCAATTTTGGCGTCTATTGCTATTTTCTTCTATATGAAAATGACAACTGGAGACCAAGCTATGAGTACACCACCGCAAGAAGGTATGCCAGATATGGGTAAAATCATGAAAATCATGATTTATATTTCGCCTGTAATGATGTTATTCTTCTTTAACAATTATGCATCTGGATTGAGTTTGTATTACTTCATCTCTAACTTAATTACTATTGGAATTATGTTAGTAATCAAAAATTATATTGTAGATGAAGCTAAAATTCATGCTAAAATTCAAGATAATAAGACCAAAGAGAAAAAGGAAAGTAAATTCCAAAGAAAAATGCGCGAAATGATGGAGCAAGCAGAAGCTCAAAAAGCCGCACAAAAGAAAAAATAAGTTTATCTTAATACAAACCCTGTCTGCAAACGACAGGGTTTCTTTTTTATAATAGTAATGAAAATAGCGATTATCGGATTTGGTAATATGGGACAAACCTATGCCAATAGTTTTATGAGTTCTGGATTTGTAGGAGCTTCAGATATTTTAATTTTGAACAAAGTAGCAGTTGAAGAAAAGTATTCCTTCGGAATCGATTCTGCAAATTTTTACACTCAACCTAATCCCAATATATTCGAATCCGATATTTTGATTTTAGCGGTTAAGCCACAAGATTTCAAACAATTAGCTTCTGAAATAAAAGCTTTCTTAAATCCAGAACATGTCATTTTATCAGTAATGGCTGGGATTTCAATTGATGCTATGCAAAAGGAATTGGGTGTTTCTAAAATTGTACGATCAATGCCAAACATACCAACACAAATAGGCGAGGGAATGACCGTTTTTTGTGCTTCAAACGCAGTAGATAGAAAAGAACTTTTCATCGTTCAGAATTTAATTAACACTACAGGAAAATCAATTTTTATTGAAAGAGAAGAAATGCTAAATGCGGCTACAGCGGTTTCAGGTAGTGGACCAGCTTATGTGTTTTATTTTATGCAAGCCATGATTGAATCGGCAATTAGATTAGGTTTTTCACCATCTGAAGCAGAGTTTTTGGTGAGCCAAACATTTTCTGGTTCTGTTCAATTACAAAATAGAAGTAAACTATCAAACGAAGCTTGGATTCAACGAGTTGCTTCAAAAGGAGGAACAACCGAAGCGGCTTTGTTAGTGTTTAATAAAAATGAGCTTCAAGAAATTGTTATAGAAGGAATAGAAGCTGCAAATGCAAGAGCATTAGAATTAGGTTCATAAAAAAACGCTTTCCATTGGAAAGCGTTTTTTGTTCATAGCAATTTTATTAAAAACAAACTTATTTTTTATAAATTTGGTAATAATACTTGACTTACAGCATGTATTACTCCGTTTGAAGCTTGAACATCAGTAAGAACAATACTTGTGTTTCTCATTTGCTCATCTCTAATAGTAGTTCCAGTAATTGTGAATGTACCTGTTTCAAGTGTTGTAATTGATCCAGTAGGAATAGCATTTGATAATACATTAGCACCACCAACAACGTGATAAGTTAATACAGCAGTTCTTTGAGACGAAGATAAAGTACCATATAAATTCAAGGTTGCAGTATCAAAAGCGCTATCTAGTGGGGCAAAAACGGTAAATGGAGCAGGAGCGTCTGAGCTTGAAAGCGTTGAAACTAAATTTTGCTGACTTAACAAGCTAACTAAAGTAGAAAAGTTTGGGTTAGCAACTGCGTGAGTAACTACTGTTGGTAATCCAATTACATCATCAACAACATGTACAACTCCGTTATTGCAATTAATATCGAAAGCTGTAACGTTAGCTACACCATTAATTCTAACACCATCGTCTGTTACGTTTATAAACATACTTAAAGTGTTTGTTGCAGAAGCACTTCCTTTACCTAAAGTTTTAACATATCCAGTACTTACATCTGATGAAGGTACTCTGGCATTTAAAACATGATTTAATAACACTTCTTTCAAAAGTGGAGTTGGTACAGCTTCTAAATCAGCAAAACCATTCGCTGATAGGAACTCAGCAAAAGCTGTATTAGTTGGTGCAAAAACTGTAAAAGTTCCGCCTTGGTTTAAAGTTTCTACTAATTCAGCTTTTTCCAAAGCAGCATATAAATTAGTAAACTCAGGATTTTTTGAAAAGAATTCAGATAATGAACCATTCTGAATTGTAGAATCATCTTCTGAACAAGAAAACATTAACGTTGATGTTATAACAAGTAACGTTAATTTGATTAATTTTGCATAGTTTTTCATAGTATGTTTATTTTTGTTTAAACAAATGTATGAAAGATTAAACAAATAAAAAAAATATAACTAGTGATTAACCATCACATTTAACGGATATTTATTTTTTGTTTAATCAGTATTTGGTCTAATATTTGATTTTTCAATATTTAATGTATGATTACTAATTAATAAATTAAACAACACTTAATATAATGAAACAAATTTCTGTAATTTTTGTAATTTTAATCTCAATTTTAGGCTTTAGTCAAGATAAAATCAATCAATTAGACGATAAAGGTAACCGCCATGGTTTATGGAGAGGAACTCATAAAGAATCGAATCGTGTTAGATATGAAGGTACTTTTAGTCATGGTAAAGAAACGGGTGTTTTTAAATATTTTGATGATACAAAGGCAGGAACAGTTATAGCTACAAGAGATTTTTCAAAAGGAGATGGCTCTTGTTATGCTAATTTTTTTGATCAAAAAGGGAATAAAGTAAGTGAAGGTGCTTTAGTGAACAAGCTTCCTGAAGGAGAATGGAAATATTATCATTTTGAATCAAAACAATTAATGTCGCAAGAATTTTATAAAGGTGGTAAATTAGAAGGAATTCGAAAAGTATTCTACAAAGACGGAACTGTTGCTGAAGAAACTAATTACAAAGTAGGAATCAAAATTGGAAAATCAAAGACATATTCTGAAAAAGGGCAATTATTAGAGTCTCTTATATATAAGAATGGACAATATGACGGTGTTGCTTCTTATTACGATGGAATGGGAAATAAAATGTATGAAGGAAATTACGTAAACGGAAAACGTGTTGGAACTTGGAAGTTTTTCGAAAAAAACAAAGTTATAAAGGAAGTAAAAGCTTCTAAATTCGGACAAGAATTAATAAAATACGAGCAAAGAAATGCCAAAGAAGCATCTAAAACGCTAGAACAATTAAAACAAGAAAAAGGAGGACAAGAATAAATGAAAAGAGTTGTAGTAGGACTTTCGGGTGGAGTAGATTCGAGTGTTGCCGCATATTTATTAAAAGAACAAGGATATGAAGTTATTGGGCTATTCATGAAGAATTGGCACGATGATTCTGTAACTATTTCAAATGAATGTCCATGGTTAGAAGATAGTAATGATGCGTTGTTAGTAGCTGAAAAATTAGGAATTCCATTTCAAACCGTTGATTTATCCGAACAATACAAAGAGAAAATCGTTGATTATATGTTTAACGAATACGAAAAAGGAAGAACTCCAAATCCTGACGTATTGTGTAACCGAGAAATCAAATTTGATGTTTTTATGAAAATTGCTATGTCTTTAGGTGCCGATTATGTAGCAACTGGACATTATTGCCGTAAAGGGACGATTGAAAAAGACGGAAAAGAAATTTACCAATTATTAGCAGGTAAAGATGGCAATAAAGATCAATCGTATTTTCTTTGTCAATTATCACAAGAGCAACTTTCAAAAGCGTTATTTCCTATTGGCGAATTAACAAAACCAGAAGTTCGTGAAATTGCATCCAAATTAGATTTAATTACCGCCGAAAAGAAAGATTCGCAAGGACTTTGTTTTATAGGGAAAGTGCGCTTACCTGAATTTTTACAACAAAAATTACAGCCAAAAGAAGGAGTAATTATTGAAATTCCAGCAGAAGCCGAAATATATCATCAAGAAAAACCACAATTCAATTCAGAAGAAGAAGCTTTTGCTTTTGAATCGAGAAGAATTGATTATCTAAAAGTACCTGGCAAAGTTATGGGTAAGCATCAAGGCGCTCATTATTTTACAAAAGGCCAACGCAAAGGTTTAAATGTAGGTGGAACCAAAGAGCCTTTATTCATCATAGAAACTGATGTAGAGAAAAATATTGTGTATACTGGTCAAGGAAATCAACATCCTGGATTATTCAAAAAAGCATTGTTTATTGCAAATGAAGAGATTCATTGGATTAGAGAAGATTTAGCTTTAAAAGAAGGAGAAAAAATGGAAGTAGTGGCAAGAATTCGTTACCGTCAACCTTTACAAAAAGCAACTTTGAATCAATTTAAAGACGGAATGTATGTGGTTTTTGAAAGTCCGCAATCCGCAATCACTGAAGGACAATTTGTTGCTTGGCATTTGAATGATGAAATTTTAGGTAGCGGTGTAATAGCTTAAATTTTAATTATAGATGAATTTTTTATACATTATTGTTGGATTAGGATTATTAGTTTTTGGAGCTGATTGGCTTTTAAAGGCATCTGTAGGTTTTTCTTTAAAGTTAAAAATTTCTAAAATCATAATTGGATTAACAGTTGTATCTATTGCTACTTCGGCTCCTGAACTCATTGTAAGTGTAAAAGCTGCATTACAAGGGTTTTCAAATATAGCTGTAGGAAATGTTATAGGTTCAAACATTGGAAACGTAGGATTAATTCTTGGAATTGTTTTATTAATTAATTCTATTAAGGTGAGTCCTACATTTTATACCTTAGATTGGCCAGTTAAAATAATTGCATCTTTTTTATTAGCTTTCTTTCTATGGTTTGATAATAGTATAAGTAGAACTGAAGGATTTATCTTTTTAATTTTATTTATTTTGTTTCTGGTGTATCTTATAAAAATTAATAAAAATATTACAGTAGAATTACCAAATGAAACAACTAAAGAACAAACGTTATTAAAACTATTTTTATTTTTGTTTTTTGGAGGAGCTGCTCTCTGGTTGGGATCTGAATTATTAGTCAAAGGAGCCGTAAATGTAGCCAAAAATTTTGGAGTTAGTGATCGAATTATTGCAATTACAGTTGTTTCAATGGGAACAAGTATACCAGAATTAACATCTTCAGTTATAGCAGCATTAAAAAAAGAATCAGATATTGCAATTGGCAATGTAATAGGTTCGAATATTTTTAATATATTGGGTGTTTTAGGAATATCAGCCATTATAAGTCCAATTAACAATATTGATCAAAAAATGATATCTCACGATTTAATTTGGATGTTAGGATTTGCGGTTGCTTTAATGCCGTTAGTTCTGTTTACTCGACGTAGTAGCCTTTTTTTTAAAGAAGGTGTTTTGCTAATTTTAGCTTACTCCGTTTTTGTTTATACTTCTTTTTCTTAAAATATATTTTTACTCATGAATAAAATTACCCAACTCTTCAATATAAAATACCCAATTATCCAAGGCGGGATGATTTGGAATAGTGGTTATAAACTGGCAAGTGCAGTAAGTAACGCTGGTGGTTTAGGATTAATTGGTGCTGGTTCTATGTATCCAGAAGTGTTAAGAGAACACATTCAAAAATGTAAAAAGGCAACCGATAAACCTTTTGGAGTAAATGTTCCAATGTTATATCCAAACATTGAAGAAATTATGCAAATTCTGAAAGAAGAAGGCGTTAAAATCGTTTTTACTTCGGCAGGAAATCCAAAAACTTGGACACCATTTCTAAAAGAAAATGGCATAACAGTTGTGCATGTTGTAAGTAGTTCTAAATTCGCAATAAAAGCACAAGAAGCAGGAGTAGATGCTGTGGTTGCAGAAGGTTTTGAAGCCGGCGGACACAACGGAAGAGAGGAAACCACAACGTTAACCTTAATTCCAATGGTGCGTGAACAAATTTCAATTCCATTAATTGCTGCTGGAGGAATAGCAACAGGTAGAGGAATGTTAGCCGCTATGACTTTAGGTGCCGATGGCGTTCAAATGGGAAGCCGTTTTGCTGCTTCAACCGAAAGTTCTGCACATGATGAATTCAAAAGAACGATTGTGGAAACCGGAGAAGGCGATACACAATTAACTTTGAAAGAATTAGCTCCTGTTCGACTAATCAAAAATAAATTCTATAATGATGTTCAGGAATTATATGCTAAATGTCCATCAAAAGAAGATTTAGTAGAATTATTAGGAAAAAGAAGAGCAAAAAGAGGTATGTTTGAAGGCGATTTAGTCGAAGGTGAATTGGAAATTGGTCAAATTGCGGGATTGATTCATGATATTTTACCTGTTGAAACTATTGTTGATAATATCATTACCGAATTTAACATTGCTAAAAAAGAGGTAACTACCTTTGAATTTTAATATAACAACGAAATGAAGAGTTTAAAATACATACTATTGTTTTTGTTTTTTGCATCGGCTACATCTTATGCTCAAAAATTTAATTTCAAAACTTCTGGATATATGGTAAGCCAGAAAGACAAAAAAGGAAATTGGGGAGAATGGTCAAAATTACAAAAATCAGAAATGACGGTGCTTTTGGACATGGAAAGTCACAGAATTGTGGTTTATTCAGAAATACTTCAGTTGTTTTCTATTATGAAATATGGTAATCAAGAAACAATTGGAGATGATGATGTAGTAAAATTTAATTGTGTGGATAACAATGGAGTAGAATGCGTTTTGGCTATTTACACTAGAAAAAAACAAGGAGGCAGAAATCAATTGTATATCACTTATGAAGATATGATTATTGCTTACAATATGACAGTTCTTGAAGATAAGCCTACAAAGAAGAAATAATTATAAACTATATTTAAAATGACTTTTTATTGAACACAATAGAAAGTCATTTTTTTATTTATTAACATTCCATTTACATCAAAAACGTACTTTTGTATAAAATAGTTTTAAAATGAAAAAAGCTTTAGCCGTATCTGCATTAATTGTTTCTTCGCTACTTTCAGCACAAGAAAAACCTAAGTTAGTAGTAGGAATTGTAGTAGACCAAATGAAAATGGAATACTTATATCGTTTTTCAAACGACTTTTCCGAAAATGGTTTCAAGCGATTAATGAAAGAAGGTTACACGTTTCATAACACGCATTACAATTACATGCCAACTTACACTGCTCCTGGACACGCTTCTATCTATACAGGAACAACGCCAGCGGTTCACGGAATTGTAGGTAACGAGTGGTTCAATAAAGCTACTGGAAAAGAAATGTATTGTACCGATGATGAAACGGTTTCAACTATTGGAGATGATTCCAAAAAAGAAGGGAAAATGTCGCCTAAAAACTTACAAAGCTCTACCATTACAGATGAATTGAAATTATCAACCAATTTCAAAGGAAAAGTTATCGGAATCAGTATCAAAGATAGAGGTGCTATTTTGCCTGCGGGACATTTTGCGGATTGGGCTTTTTGGTACAGTAAAACCGGAGCGTTTATTTCGAGTACGTATTACGGAGAAAAACTTCCAGATTGGGCAACGCAATTCAATTCAGAAAAACATTATTTGAAATACGTAAATAAAGGTTGGGATTTATTAAAACCAAAAGAAACCTACAACGAAAGCTTAACCGATAACAATCCATACGAAGGAAAATTGTATAAAAAAGCGCCGTTTATGCCATACAATTTGCAAGATATGTATGATGCTAATGATGCTGGAATTCTACGTTCAACACCTTTTGGAAATAATTTATTAGCCGATTTTGCTAAAAAAGCCATCGAAAGCGAGAATTTAGGAAAAGACAACATCACTGATTTCTTAGCTGTAAGTTTCTCTTCAACAGATTATATCGGACACGTTTTAGGTCCGCGATCGATTGAATTACAGGACACGTATTTGCGTTTGGACGAAACGATTGCCGATTTTTTAACTTACCTAGACAAAACGGTTGGGAAAGGAAATTACTTGGTTTTCTTAACGGCTGATCATGCTGGAGCTGAGAATGTAACGTATTTAAAAGACAATAAATACAAAGTGGATAACATCAATTATAAAAACATTCAAAAAGAGTTGAAGGAATTTTCAGAAACTACTTTTGGAGAAAATTTAGTATCGGATTATTCCAATTATAATGTGTTTTTCGATAAAGTAAAAGTAAAAGCAAAAGGCTTGAATTTACAAGAAGTAAAGCAAACTTTCAAAGATTATTTACACAAACAAGATTACATCAAGCGTGTTTACACCGAAGAAGAAATTACCAACGGAAATCCAAGTGATTACTATTTAGACTTCATCACAAAAGGCTACGACCCAACACAAAACGGGGAACTTATCATGATTTTTAAACCAGGTTATGTAGAATATTCTTCAACCGGAACAACACATGGTTCGCCTTATTCTTATGACACTCATGTTCCCTTAATTTTCTTTGGTTGGAACATAAAAAAAGGACAAACGCACGATAGAAAAGAAATCACACAAATTGCTCCAACTGTTACCCAAATGTTAAAAATTACCATGCCAAATAGTTCTGATGGTAAGGTGTTGTTGGAGGTTTTAAACTCAAAATAAATCAAAAAGCCCGAATTAATTACTAATCCGGGCTTTTCTTTTTTAACCAAAAAACTAAATTTCAATCATCACTTGATTTCTCAAAATATCATCAAACGTTTCACGTTCTCTGATTAAGTGACCTTTTCCGTCTTTCCATAGTACTTCGGCTGGTTTTAGTCGTGAGTTGTAGTTAGATGCCATTGAAAAGCAATATGCGCCTGCGTTTCGGAAACACAAAATATCACCTTCGTGAATTTCTGTAATTCTTCGGTTGCTAGCAAAAGTGTCGGTTTCACAGATATAACCTACTACCGAATAGTAACGTTCTTTTCCTTTAGGATTAGAAATATTTTCAATATGATGTTGTGCTCCATATAACATCGGACGAATCAAATGGTTGAATCCTGAGTCAATTCCTGCAAAAACAGTTGAGGTAGTTTGTTTTACTACGTTTACTTTCGCTAAGAAATAACCGGCTTCACTTACCAAGAATTTTCCAGGCTCAAAAGCTAAAGTCAATGGACGACCATATTCTTTTTCGAAAGCTAAAAAGCGTTTCGTTAATTTTCTTCCAAATTCTTCTACATTCGTTTCAATATCTCCTTTTTTATAAGGCACTTTAAATCCACTTCCAAAATCGATAAAATCTAATGCTGGGAAATTTTTAGCGGTTTCAAATAAGATTTCAGCCGCATATAAAAATACTTCTACATCCAAAATATCCGAACCCGTATGCATGTGAATTCCGTTGATGTGCATTTTCGTATTTTCAATAATTCTCAAAATATGAGGCAATTGATGAATCGAAATTCCAAACTTACTATCAATATGCCCTACCGAAATATTTGCATTTCCGCCTGCCATAACATGTGGGTTTATTCGAATACAAACAGGAACATTTGGATGTTTTGTGCCAAATTGCTCTAATATCGATAAATTATCAATGTTGATTTGAACACCAAGTTGCGCTACTTCTTCGATTTCTTCCATCGAAACGCCATTTGGAGTGTAAATAATGTCTTTTAGTTCAACACCTGCATGTAATCCCAATTGCACTTCTTGTAAAGAAACAGTATCCAATCCAGAACCCAAACTTTTTAAGTATTTCAAAACAGAAACATTCGATAAAGCTTTAACTGCATAGTGCACCTTAAAACGTTCTACTTTACTAAATGCATTTTGTAATCGGTTGTATTGAAAGGCAATTTTTTCAGCATCATAAACGTATAACGGACTTCCAAATTCTGCTGCTAATTGTTGTAATACTTCAGGTTTCATTTTTGATTTAATTTGATGCAAAAGTAATTCAATAATTAAAATACGCAATTTTTAAAACAATTATTAACAAAATATAACAAAATGTTTAATTTGTAACATTTGCATTTTTTTGAAGTTGCAGTTTTAATAGGATTATGTATATCAAATTCCCAAATTAAACGAAAAAAAGTTAGTCCATTAAAAATTACTTTGCTATTTTTGTGGCACTTTTTTAAACAAGATAAACGCATAACAATTATGAACATACACGAATATCAGGGTAAAGAAATCCTAGCTAGTTATGGAGTACGTGTTCAACGTGGTATTGTTGCTAACAATCCAGTTGAGGCGGTAGCTGCAGCAAAACAATTAACTGCTGAAACAGGTACAAGTTGGTACGTAGTAAAAGCACAAATCCATGCTGGAGGTAGAGGAAAAGGTGGAGGAGTTAAGTTAGCTAAAAACTTAGACCAAGTAACTGAAATTTCTGAACAAATCATCGGAATGCAGTTAATTACACCACAAACTCCACCAGAAGGTAAAACGGTTCACAAAGTATTAATTGCTGAGGACGTTTATTATCCTGGTGAAAGCGAAACATCTGAATTCTATGTTTCTGTATTATTAAACAGAGCTACTGGTCGTAACATGATTATGTATTCTACTGAAGGTGGAATGGATATCGAAGAAGTTGCTGAGCACACACCACATTTAATTTTCACAGAAGAAATTGATCCTGCTTACGGATTGCAAGGTTTCCAAGCTAGAAAAATTGCTTTCAATTTAGGTTTATCTGGTGATGCTTTTAAAGAAATGGTGAAATTTATCGATGCTTTATACAAAGCGTATATCGGTTCTGATTCTTCAATGTTTGAAATCAATCCGGTATTAAAAACATCTGATAACAAAATCTTAGCAGTTGATGCTAAAGTAAATATCGACGATAACGCTTTATTCAGACAAGCAAAATATGCTGAAATGAGAGACGTTAGAGAAGAAAACCCAATCGAAGTAGAAGCTAAAGAAGTAGGATTAAACTACGTTGATTTAGATGGAACTGTTGGTTGTATGGTAAACGGAGCTGGTTTAGCAATGGCTACTATGGACTTAATTAAGTATGCAGGTTTTGAGCCAGCTAACTTCTTAGACGTAGGTGGTACTGCTGATGCAAAACGTGTTGAAACGGCTTTCCGTATCATCTTAAAAGATCCAAACGTAAAAGCTATTTTGATTAACATTTTTGGTGGAATCGTTCGTTGTGACCGTGTTGCTCAAGGTGTTGTAGATGCTTACAAAAACATGGGTGACGCTATTACAGTGCCAATCATCGTTCGTTTACAAGGAACAAACGCAGAAATTGCTAAAGAATTAATCGATAATTCAGGTATGCCAATTTTATCTGCAGTTCAATTCCAAGAAGCAGCTGACCAAGTTAAAGCAGCTTTATCTTAATCGAATTTTAAATTCAATCATAAAGAAACTCTCAGATTTATCTGGGAGTTTTTTGTTTTTACAGGCTCAATATTTTTTAAACTTCAAAGGATTTCTTACATTAGCAATTCAATTTACAAACCATGATTTCAGAAGTGCAATTTCAAAAAGAATTAGAGTTAATTATTAGTAATGCCATTCGTGAAGATGTTGGAGATGGCGATCATAGTTCACTTGCATGTATTCCAGCTTCAGCTCAAGGAAAAGCGAAGTTATTAGTTAAAGATGAGGGAATTATTGCAGGTGTTGAATTTGCTAAAATGATTTTTCATTATGTAGATAAAGACATGAAAGTGGAAACCTTTATCAATGATGGAGAAAGAGTAAAACATGGCGATGTTGTTTTTCACGTTTCTGGAAGTTCGCAATCTATTTTAAAAGCGGAGCGTTTAGTTCTGAACTCTATGCAACGTATGAGTGCCATCGCAACGAAAACCAAAATGTTTGTCGATTTATTAGAAGGAACAAATACTAAAGTTTTAGATACAAGAAAAACCACACCAGGAATTCGTGCCATAGAAAAATGGGCGGTGAAAATTGGTGGTGGCGAAAATCATCGTTTCGCATTATACGATATGATTATGTTGAAAGACAATCACAACGATTTTGCTGGAGGAATTCCGGAAGCGATTGCTAAAACAAAGCAATATTTGATTGATAATAATAAAGATTTAAAAATCATTGTTGAAGCCAGAAATTTAGACGAAGTACAACAAATTTTAGATGCTGGCGGCGTTTACCGAATTTTATTAGATAATTTCGATTACGAAACGACTAAGAAAGCAGTAGCTATGATTGGAGATCAAAGTTTGACAGAATCTTCAGGAAACATCAATGAAAAAACCATTCGCAATTATGCAGAATGTGGTGTGAATTATATTTCTTCTGGTGCATTAACGCATTCAGTTTATAATATGGATTTAAGTTTAAAAGCAATATAAATTATGTCCGAAGAAATAGAAAATAAACTCAATAAAATTCCTGTTGTAAAGCAATTGGTTGCAATTACCAAAGCCATAAAGCTAAAAACTTTAGAAGGCTTGTCACTTTATGATATTTTGGAACTTTATGTTTTGGGAATTTTCAAAGGCGCTTTTTCATACAGAGCCAGTTCTATTGCGTTTAGTTTCTTTATGGCGTTATTTCCTTTTGCTTTATTTATTCTGAATTTAATTCCGTTTATTCCGTTAGAGAATTTTCAAGCCGATTTTTTAGAGTTTGTAGAAGAAGGTGTTCCGCCTAATACTTATGACGCTATTGAAGCTATTTTGAGAGATATTATGGAAACCAGTCATCAAGGCTTACTTTCATCAGGTTTTATTTTGTCCATTTTATTGATGACCAATGGTATTAATGCTATTTTGGGCGGATTTGAAATGTCGGCTCACATTACTATTACTAGAGGTTTTTTTAGACAATATTTTATTTCTTTAGCCATTTCTTTGGTGTTGTCGATGATTTTATTAATTACAGTTGCGGCTATCGTTATTGCTGAGGTAATGATTCAAAAGATCAATATTAGAGGTTATGTTGCAGATGTTTCAGTGATTGAATGGAGTAGATATGGATTCATACTTTTAATGATTTTAATCACAACTTCAATATTATATAAGTTTGGAGCAAAAGAAACTTCAAGCATTGCATTTATAAGCTATGGTGCGGTTTTTACCACCATTTTAATTGTGATTTCCTCTTATATTTTTGGAATATATGTAACTAAATTTGCTAAGTATAATGAGTTGTATGGTTCAATTGGTACACTTCTTGTATTAATGTTTTACATCTGGATAAATTGCATGGTTTTGTTACTAGGTTTCGAATTAAATGCAACTATTTCAAAATTGAAAAGAAAAAATTTATATATTTAACCAAACTAAAAAAATAAATTATGAGAAAACAAGTTATTACATTTTTAATGTTGATTGCAACTGTATTTACTGTTAATGCACAAAAAACTGTAGCAGGAGTTAAGGTAGATGCTAAAATGAATTTAGAAGGTCAATCTTTAGTATTAAATGGAGCTGGAACTCGTGTTAAAATGTTTATGGACATGTATGTGGGAGCTTTGTACTTAGAGAAAAAGAGTTCAAATGCATCTGAAGTAATGAACAGTAAAGAAGGAGCTTCTATCAAATTAAACATCGTTTCAGGTCTAATTACTTCTGAAAAAATGGTTTCGGCTATTAATGAAGGTTTTGAAAATGCAACTGGTAAAAAAACAGCACCATTAAAAGCTAAAATTGACAAATTCAAAGGTTTCTTTAAAGAAGAAATTAAAAAAGGTGATGTTTTCATTATTATCAATGTGCCAAACGAAGGAGTTGTTGTTTACAAAAACGGAGTTAAAAAAGGAAGCATCGATGGACATGATTTCAAAAAAGCTTTATTCGGAATTTGGTTATGCGACAAACCAGCTGATAAAGACTTAAAAGACGAAATGTTAGGGAAATAATTCTAACTAAAAATATAAATCAAGCGTTCTCAATCGAGGACGCTTTTTTTATTGTAGTTGTTCATCTTTTCTCTTTTTTCTTTTCTCTATTCTCTTTTTCCAACTATATTTGTTCTATGCTGTATTTTATCGAAGTCGTTTTACCATTAGCTGTTTCTAAAACCTTTACTTATCAGGTTTCGGAAGCGGAATTTCACTACATTCAAATTGGAATGCGAGTGGCAGTTCCATTCGGTAAAACCAAGATTTATACCGCATTAGTTTTAGATAAGAACAACACACCACCTCAATTATACGAAGCCAAAGAAATTCATCAAATTTTAGATGAAAAACCTGTTGTGAATCTTCATCAAATCGAGCATTGGAAATGGATTGCTTCTTATTATATGTGTTCGCTTGGTGAAGTTTTTAGAAGTGCATTACCTTCGGGTTATATATTGGAAAGTGAAACGATTATTTCAGCAAGAGAAAATGCGGAAATAGATTCGGATGATTTAAAGGATGATGAATATCTAATCTTAGAAGCTTTAAAAAGTCAATCTTCGATTACGGTTCAAGATGTGATTAAAATTTTGGGTAAGAAAACGGTTTTTCCTATCATAAATCGATTGTTAGCAAAAGGAGCTTTGGTGTTGCAAGAAGAAATTTCAGAACAATACAAACCCAAGTTGATTCGCTATATCAAATTGCATGAATCTTTTTTACAACAAGAACAATTAGCTGAATTATTAGAAATGCTGTCCAAAGCCAAAAAACAACGCGAATTGGTTTTGCATTATTTTCAATTACAAGCTCGTGAAAAAGCACCAATTTCCGTAAAAAAACTTATCGAAACCTCCGGAAGTTCTACAGCTATTGTAAAGTCACTAGTTGATAAAACGATTTTCGAAGAATATTACATTGCGCAAGATAGAGTTGCTTTCGACAAAGAAGATGATAGTCAATTTACATTAAGTGAAGCGCAACAAACAGCTTTTGATAGTATTCAAGAAAATTTCAAAACCTTTGATGTGAATTTATTACACGGCGTTACAGCTTCAGGTAAAACCGAAATTTACATCAAACTATTAGAGCAATATATTAAGGAAGGAAAGCAAGTTTTGTTTTTATTGCCAGAAATTGCCTTAACCACTCAATTAGTGCAAAGATTAACAGCTTATTTCGGAAATGAAGTTGCCGTTTTTCATTCAAAATATACAAATAACGAACGCATTGAAGTTTGGAATCAAGTCTTAGAAAATTCACCTAAAGCCAAAGTGGTTATTGGTGTTCGAAGTGCTTTGTTTCTTCCATTTTCAAATCTAGGGTGTATTATTGTAGATGAAGAACACGAACAAACATTCAAACAAAACGATCCAGCACCAAGATATCATGCTCGAGATTCAGCTATAGTTCTAGCTAAGCAACACGGAGCAAAAGTAGTTTTAGGAAGTGCTACTCCATCTTTGGAAACCTATTATAATGTGCAAACCAATAAATACGGTTTAACCGAATTGAAAGTGCGCTATGGAAACGTTGTTTTGCCTGAAATTCAATTGGTCGATTTAAAGGATAAGTATTTCAGAAAGAAAATGTCGGGACATTTTTCAGATGAATTATTAGAAGAAATTACCGAAACGTTATCAAAAGGCGAACAAGTCATTTTATTTCAAAATCGCAGAGGATTTTCGCCTTATGTGGAATGTATGACGTGTGGTCATGTGCCGCATTGTCCAAGTTGCGATGTGAGTTTAACATATTATAAATTCAAAAACCAATTGCGTTGTCATTATTGCGGTCACTCGATTGCAAATCCATCGCATTGCCATAGTTGTCAATCGGTTGATGTTACTTCAAAAGGTTTCGGAACCGAACAAATTGAAATGGAATTGAAAACCCTTTTTCCAGAAAAGAATATCGGAAGAATGGATCAAGATACGACTCGAGGAAAATTTGGATTTGAAAAAATAATCGATTCTTTCAAAAATAGAGAAATCGATGTTTTGGTGGGAACGCAAATGCTAGCCAAAGGTTTAGATTTTGACAATGTAACTTTAGTTGGAATTTTAAATGCCGATAATTTATTAAACCAACCGAATTTCAGAGCCTACGAAAGAGCGTATCAAATGATGATGCAAGTTTCGGGTAGGGCAGGACGTTCAGAGAAAAAAGGAAAAGTGGTTATTCAAACCTATAATCCATATCATAATACCATCCAGCAAGTTTTGGGTAACGATTATATGGGAATGTATAAAGAGCAAATTTACGAACGCCAGAATTTCAAATATCCTCCTTTCTTTAGATTAGTGAAACTTACTTTGAAACATCGCGATTTTGACAAATTGAAAGAAGGTTCAATGTGGTTCTATAATGTGTTGTCTCAAAATTTAGATATGCCAGTTTTGGGTCCGGAAGAGCCAGCTATAAATAGAATTCGAAATGAATACATTCGAACTATTATGGTTAAAATCCCTGTTCAGAAACATTTGGGAAATACCAAAAAAAATATTGCGAAAGTGCTCATGAGTTTTGAAGCAGTTCCGCAATATCGTTCTATTAAGGTAAAAGTTGATGTCGACGTTTATTAAGCGTTTTCGATTGCTTTTACAATTTCTTCTTTCTTATTACGACTCAAAGGAATTTTCGTAGTTCCAATTTCAGCAAACTTACTATTGAATTTTTCCACTCGGTCTAAATTGATAATATACGATTTGTGTACTCGAATGAATTTACCTTCTGGAAGTTCTTTTTCAAAACCTTTCATAGTTGATAATACTAAATGACTTTCGTTATCAGTAACAACTTTGATATAATCACCATATGCTTCAATCCATTTAATTTTAGAAACATACACTTTTAGTTTCTTTAAATTACTTTTTATTACGATACTATCGCCATGTTCTTCATGGTTTTCGTAACGTAATGCGTGAAGTTCAGTGGCTTTTTTTACCGCTTTATTGAAGCGTTCTTTAGAAATTGGTTTTTGAAGGAAATCAGTTGCTTCATAATCAAAAGCTTTCACTGCGTAGTCAGCTTTTGAAGTAATGAATATAATTTGTGGTTTAGTTTTTAGTCCGTCTAATAAGTCGAAACCGTTGATTAACGGCATTTCGATGTCTAAGAAGATCAAATCAATTGTGTTGTTGTTGATACAATTCTTGGCCTCAAGAGCATTGGCGAAATCTCCTACTAAGTTTAATAATGTTGATTCGTTAACTAATTTGGTGATGGTAATTCTTTGAATAGCACTATCATCTACAACGATACAATTCAACTTCATGGGCATATATTTTTTATAGTTTGTTAAAAGTAGAATAATTATTACAACTACACAAGTTTTTTTATGTAAAAATTAATAATTAGTTATGCTTGTAATTTCAAATAAAAGTATTATTTTTGCACCCAATTTTATAACAATAAATATAAAGATTATGAATCATTATGAAACTGTTTTCATCTTGAATCCCGTTTTATCTGAACAACAGGTAAAGGAAACAGTAAGCAAGTTTGAAGATTTTCTTACTTCTAAAGGGTCTGAGATGGTATCGAAAGAAGATTGGGGCTTAAAAAAATTAGCTTACGAAATTCAACACAAGAAAAGTGGATTTTACCACTTATTCGAATTCAAAGCGCCAGCTGAAATTATTATTGCATTTGAAACTGAATTCCGTCGTGACGAGCGTGTTATGCGTTTCTTAACTGTGTCTTTAGACAAACATGCAATTTCTTGGGCAGAAAGAAGAAGAGTTAAATTAAAAGCTAAATCAAACTAATCATGTCTACATTAGAGCAATCTGCAAAAGGTAAAAAAGACGGAGATATCAGATATCTTACGCCTTTAAACATAGATACAAACAAAACTAAAAAGTATTGTCGTTTCAAAAAATCAGGTATCAAATATATCGATTATAAAGACGCAGACTTTTTATTGAAATTTGTTAACGAGCAAGGTAAAATTTTACCAAGACGTTTAACAGGTACTTCATTAAAATACCAAAGAAAAGTTTCTGTAGCTGTTAAAAGAGCTCGTCACTTAGCTTTAATGCCATACGTGGCCGATTTATTAAAATAATATCAACTAAGTTGTTGGTTTCCGTTAAGGAACCTAACTTCTAATTAAAAGGACAACAACATGGAACTTATCTTAAAACAAGACGTTCAAAATTTAGGATTTAAAGATGATGTAGTAACTGTGAAAAACGGATACGGACGTAACTTCTTAATCCCTCAAGGTGCTGCTATTTTAGCTACTCCTTCAGCTAAAAAAGTTTTAGCTGAAAACTTAAAGCAAAAAGCACACAAAGAAGCTAAAATCGTTGCAGATGCAAAATCTTTAGCTGAGGCTTTAAAAGCTTTAGAAATTAAAATTACTGCTAAAGCAGGTGGTGATAAATTGTTTGGTTCAGTTACTAGCGCTAACATTGTTGAAGCATTAGAAGCTAACGGTCATTCAATTGAGAAAAAATTCATAACTAGCGGTGTAGTAAAACGTGTAGGTAAATATACTGCAAGCGTAAGATTACACAGAGATGTTATCGTTGAATTACCATACGAAATCGTAGGTGAAAAAGCATAATTTTTCTTAAAATATAAATTAGCTCCGATTTTATCGGGGCTTTTTTTTTATCTTTACTTTATAAAATTACTACATGAAGTACGCAAGATTAACCAAAGAGCAATTAGAAGAATTACATCCAGAATTCATTACTTTTTTAGCAACACAATCTATTGATAAAAAGGAATGGGATGAAATTAAACAAAATAAACCACAAATTGCCGAACAAGAAATCGATGTTTTTTCCGATATGATTTGGGAAAAAGCACTGACTAATGTAACTCACATTGATCATTTTTCTAAAAATTATATTTTTCTTTTTAAATGTATGCAAGATGCGGTTTTTTCTTTCGTAATTAAAACCAATAATCCTCAAATTGATTTTGTTTCTGCCGATGGAATTCATTGGTTATCCGAAAATTTATTTTCGGATGATGTGGAAATTACAAGAGGTAAAAAAGACTTGTCAGAAAACAGAAATGAATCATTGTTTGAAATCATCAAACAAGGCGGAATCATCAGCAAAGGAGAATTGTTTACCAAATTAGACAGCTTAATCAATCAGTAAATATGAGCGTTTTAGATACTATTAAAAATTTAAGAGACGAATTAAATCAGCATAATTACAATTATTATGTGTTGGATAAACCCACCATTTCTGATTTTGAATTTGACCAAAAACTAAAACAATTACAAGATTTAGAAGCGCAACATCCCGATTTTTTTGATGAAAATTCGCCTACGCAACGAGTAGGAGGAATGGTGACCAAAAATTTCGAAACCATAAAACACGAATATCGCATGTATTCGTTGGATAATTCCTATTCAATCGAAGATTTACAAGATTGGGAAACCCGAATTCAAAAGGTTTTAGGCGATGTTTCTTTAGAGTATACTTGCGAATTAAAATACGATGGTGCATCAATTAGTATTACTTATGAAAATGGTCGTTTAGTGCGAGCTGTAACACGTGGCGATGGTTTTCAAGGCGATGATGTAACCAATAATATCAAAACCATTAAGGCAGTTCCTATTCATTTAAAAGGTGATTTTCCTGAGAAATTTGACATTCGTGGAGAAATCATTCTTCCATTTGCCGGATTCGAAAAAATGAATCAAGAATTGATTGAAATTGGCGAAACTCCTTATTCAAATCCAAGAAATACAGCTTCAGGAAGTTTAAAGTTACAAGACAGTGCTGAAGTAGCGAAACGTCCATTAGATTGTTTGTTGTACTTCGTAATTGGAAATAATTTACCATTTAAAACCCAATTTGAAGGTTTGCAAAAAGCAAGAGATTGGGGATTTAAAGTGCCAACACAATCTAAATTAGCTAAAAATTTAAACGAAGTTTTCGAATATATCAATTATTGGGACAAACATCGTCATGATTTACCTTATGAGACAGATGGTGTGGTAATTAAAGTTAATAATTTACAGCATCAAGACGAGTTAGGTTATACTGCAAAATCACCACGTTGGGCAATGGCTTATAAGTTTAAAGCCGAACAAGTAACTACGAAATTAAATTCGATTTCTTACCAAGTTGGGCGTACAGGTGCTATAACTCCGGTTGCGAATTTAGAACCAGTTCAATTGGCGGGAACGATTGTAAAACGAGCTTCTTTACACAACGCTGACCAAATTGAAAAATTAGATATTAGAATTGGTGATGAAGTTTTTGTAGAAAAAGGAGGCGAAATTATTCCGAAAATTATAGCGGTTGCTCAAAGAGGAAATCAAGCGGAACCAACAAAATACATCACGCAATGTCCAGAGTGTCAAACAGAATTGGTTAGAAGTGAAGGAGAAGCGAATCATTTTTGTCCAAATTTCTATGGCTGTCCACCTCAGATTATTGGAAGAATTCAGCATTTTATCACCCGAAAAGCCATGGATATTGATGGTTTGGGAGGAGAAACTGTTGCTTTGTTGTTCAATGCGGGTTTGGTTACCAATTATGCCGATTTGTATGAACTAAAAAAAGAGCAAATCATTCCGTTAGAACGAATGGCAGAAAAATCTGCTGAGAATTTAATTAACGGAATTGAAAAATCGAAAACCATTCCTTTTGAACGTGTTTTATATGCGTTAGGAATTCGATATGTGGGAGAAACTGTTGCGAAAAAGTTAGCCAAACATTACAAATCAATTGATGCTATAGCTCAAGCGAGTATCATGGATTTGATTTTAGTTGATGAGATTGGCGATAAAATTGCACAGAGTGTTGTGCAATTCTTTGAAAATCAAGAAAATATTCGTATTATTGATAGGCTTAAAAGTTTTGGAGTTCAATTAGAGTCTGGGGAAGAAGATGTTTTACTTTCTGAAAAGTTGAAAGGAAAGACCTTTGTAGTTTCAGGAGTTTTTGAAATTTACTCAAGAGACGAACTCAAAAAAGCGATTGAAGATAACGGCGGAAAAGTAGGGAGTTCTATTTCATCAAAAACCGATTATGTAATTGCTGGAGATAACATGGGGCCTTCAAAACTAGAAAAAGCGAATCAATTAAAAATTGCAATAATTTCGGAAACCGATTTCAAACATATGATAGATGGTTAAAGTAAATTCGGCTTTAATACTTTATTTTACTGCATTTGTTCTTTACATGATTGCAGTGCTAATAGGTAGTGATAATTTGGAACTTTTTAGTAAACCAATTATTATTCCGTCGATTTATTATTTCTATTATATTTCCGTAAGAGGGAAAATTAACTATTTGTTTTCTTTCTCTGTTTGGTCTTTTTTTATTGGTGAAATTCTGCATTTGATTAGTCGTGAGGATTTTAATATATCGGGACTTATCTTTCTTTTAATCCCTTATTTTATTATTTTATATTTTATTATCCAAGATTTAATTTATTACTTAAAAAAACAGAAGATTAAACTTAATACATTTTCGTTTTATATTATTTTAATGCTCTTAATTTATCTTTTCTTTAATGTGTTATTGATGATGATAGAGGAAAGTAGTTTTGACTTTTTTATTTATGCGTTATATGGTATATTGTTGTTATTGATGGGGATTTTAGTTTTTGTGATGCAAATAAATTATGCAAATAGAACAATATTGTTTTCTGCATTAATGGTGGCATGCTTTATTGTGTCTGATTTGTTTTTTGTTTTTTACAAGAAATTTCCTGATTTACTTGCATTGAAAATGATAAATGTTACTACACAAGAGCTTTCGTTCTTTTGTTACATAAGTTATTTTATTTATAGAACTAAATTTAAGCTTTATGGTAAGAGAGATGTTCAAAACTGAAAAAGATATTGATGCTAAAGCAAGTGCAGCATTATATGTTTACTTTATAGCGTATTTGTTTTATTTGTTTTTCTTTAGAATTTACGATGATTTAGATATTGCTTTGATATTTAAACCTATTATAGTACCAAGTATAGCTTTTGCTTATTTTTTTATTACAAAGTCTACAAAAATATACCTTAATTTGTTTTTGTTTTTAGTGATTTTCTTAGCAGATAATTTAATTTTATTAGAAGAAAAAGATATTAAGGTTTTTTCAACTTATTTGTATTTAATTGCTATTGCAATTTTGTTTAGTTACGTAGTAACTGATTCTAAACTCTTTAAAAGAAACCAATTTTTACAGAATAATTTCAAGTATTTTATTATTTCTTACTTAGTTTTAGTGATACTTTACAAAGTAGCCAGCATGACTTTAAATATTGAATTTAAAGAGTTTTTTGTGGTTATAGGTTATATTGTAATGTTCTTAATGGTTTTGATTTTAAGTATTTACAATGCTTTGCGATTTAAGTCTATTGCATCACGGTTTTTATTGTTAACAATACTTTGTCTCTTTTTCTCAGATGTTTTTATAGCATTGAACAAGTATTACAGTAAGAATGACTTGTTTATTTACATTTCTTGTATCATCGAAATCCCAACCTATTATTTTCTTCTGAAGTATTTATTGCACAGAGAAAAGTAATTACACAATGATATTCTTTGTTTGATTGTGATGCAATTTATCGTTAGATAAGTAGAAGTCAATTCGTCCTAAGTTTATACCAAAACAACCTACTTGATTAATTAAAACTTCTTTTCCTTCGCTATTTTTTTCAATTACAGGTTTGTCTAAAAAAGTATGGGTGTGACCTCCAATAATCAAATCAATGTTTTTAGTCTTTTGAGCCAATAGAATATCACTTGGTTTCTCCGGTTCGTCTTTGTACTTGAATCCTAAGTGTGATAAGCAAATCACCAAATCACATTTCTTTTCTTCTTTTAGAATTCGGGTCATGTCTTGCGCTACTTCAATTGGATTGTTGTATATGGTTTCTTTATAAAGTTTCTTGTCAACAAGTCCGTCCAATTGAACTCCTAATCCGAAAATCCCAATCTTAATTCCATCTTTAATGATGATTTTGTATGGTTTAACTATATCATTCAAAACCGTATTTTTAAAATCATAATTAGCCGATACAAAATCGAATTTCGCATGCGGTAATTGGGCATAAAAACCATCAATTCCATTGTCAAAATCGTGATTTCCCATCGTAGCAACATCGTATTGCATCATACTCATTAGTTTGAATTCCAATTCGCCACCATAATAATTGAAGTACGGAGTTCCTTGAAAAATATCACCAGCATCTAATAAAAGCACATTTTTTTCTTCTTTTCTAATGCTTTCAATAATTGCAGCTCTTCTGGCAGCACCACCCATGTTTGGATTTTTTGGATGATCAATAGGAAAAGGATCAATATGACTGTGCGTATCATTCGTATGTAAAATGGTAATTTTCTTGGTTTCTAATGTAGAAAAACTACTTAAACTCACACCTGATAAGCCAAGTAAAGCCGAACTCGCAGCTGTTTTTTGGATAAAATCTCTTCTCTTCATAGCTAAGTATTATTCTAAAATTATTTTTTCATTTGTAATGTTCGGAATCGTATCTACTTTTTTGAAATAATCAATCATCATATTTCTAAGCTTGTATTCCATGTCAAATTTGATTTTACTTTCTTTAAAAAACGTCATATTATCGCCTCCATTCGCTAAATAATCAGAAGTTCCCACATAATAAATTCGATTTTCATCCAAAGGTTGATTGTTGATTTCAATCTTATTTATCTTTAAAGTTGACTTATCAATGTAAATTTTCATTCCGTATAAAGGATGTGGCTTCTTTTCTTTAATGATGTATTCGGCTAAGGTTTTAATTTCTTTTCCGGTAAGTCCCACAACGATTAAACTATTTTCAAAAGGCATTACTTCAAAAGCTGTTCTTGTAGTAACATCTCCTTTAGGAATAACCGCTCTTATGCCGCCGTGATTAAGTAAACAAACATCAATAGTTTTATTTTCTCTTTTTTGAAAAACTGGATTTCCAAGTTCAAAAGTAATTTCGGCTAATAAGTTTCCAATATTCGATTGCCAAGTTCCTTTGCTTTTGTCTTGTGTTTCAGGACAGTATGCTAAAACGCTATTTAAATCTTTGTTGATGTTATCACTGTAAGGTTTCACGTAATTTACAATGGCTTCGTTTTCCCCTTTTTCATTGGTAACACCTATTTTTTTTCCTTCAATTTTAGTGGTTTGATAGGAAGAAGTTGATTTACAGGATATAATAAGATTAAATGTTAATAATATAACAAAAAATCGAAAATATATTGTATTCTTTTTTACATTTACCAGCATAACAAAAGCTTAAATTTTTAATTTTGTCGAATAGGTAAAAATACTATGTTTTATAATATTATAAAGAACTTTTTTCTTAAAAAAAATGTTACTAAAAAGTTAGCAACTCAAAATTCGTCTGGATCAAACGATAAAGTGTTGACGGTTGGAATTTTAGTTGATGAAACTTATTTCTCAGAAACAGCTGAATTAGTTAAAAGAATAGCTTCGCAAGGAATTGATGGTAGCAATATTTCGATATTAGTTTATAAAGATAAAATCAAGAAAAAAGAAGAAATTAACGAGCCTTTTTTATCCTTAAAGAATATTTCACTTTCTGGCGAAATCAATAAAAAAGAAGTCAATGATTTTATAGAAACTCCTTTCGACTTGTTAGTGAATTATTATGATGTGAATAAAAGCGGACTTTTGTTGTTGTCAACCAAATCAAAAGCTAAATTTAAAGTAGGCTTTGATACAGTTGATAAAAGAGTCAATCATTTTATCATAAAAACACTTGTTGAAAATTATAATGAGTTTGTTTTAGAACTGTTTAAGTATTTGAAAATTTTAAATAAAATATAAAAAATGCAATCATTTATTGGTACAGGTGTTGCTTTAGTTACGCCATTTAAAAAAGATTTTTCGGTTGATGTTGAAGCGTTGGCTAGAATTGTAAATCATGTTGTTGAAGGTGGAGTAGAGTATTTGGTAGTTTTAGGAACTACAGCAGAATCAGCTACGTTATCGCAAGATGAAAAAGAATTGGTTATCGATACTATTATTAAAGCCAATGCAGGAAGATTACCTTTAGTTTTAGGAGTTGGAGGAAACAATACTCATAAAGTAGTTGAAGAATTGAAAACTAGAGATTTTTCTCATTTCTCAGCAATTTTATCAGTTTCTCCATATTATAACAAGCCAACACAAGAAGGTATTTACCAACATTTCAAAGCGGTTGCAGAAGCGTCTCCAATTCCAGTGATTTTATACAATGTACCTGGAAGAACCGCAAGTAACATGTTGCCATCAACAGTAATTAGAATTGCAAATGATTTCAAAAATGTAATCGGAATCAAAGAAGCTGCGGGTGATATTGTACAAGCAATGAAATTAATCCAAACAAAACCAGAAGGATTTTTAGTGATTTCTGGTGATGATATGATTACTTTACCAATGGTTTTAGCTGGTGGAGCAGGAGTTATTTCGGTAATTGGTGAAGGTTTTCCAAAGGAATTCTCAGAAATGGTTCGTTTAGGATTGCAAAGAAAAGTAGACGAAGCTTATAAATTACACTATTTACTATCGGATAGTATCGATATGATTTTTGAGCAAGGAAATCCAGGTGGAATTAAAGAAGTCTTTAAAGCATTAGGTTTGTCTGAAAATACAGTAAGATTACCACTTGTAAATGTAAATGGAGATTTAGCAACAAGATTGCATAATTTTACTCGTAAATTAAGTTAAAAAAAGATTTTTGTAGTAAACAAATAATGTCTAAATTTGCAGTTGCTTTTTTAGGCTTCTAAAGTATTGAATTTTAAGAAAGATTAAATTTAAATAAATGAACAAAGTAGTTAGTTTTCTTTTTATTGCATTTTTATTGATTTCGTGTAGTGAGTATCAAAAGGCTTTAAAATCAGATGATGTTGCAGTAAAAAGTGAAGCAGCAAATAAAATGTATGAAGCTGGAAAGTATGCAAAAGCTATCAGGTTGTACGAGCAAATAGCTCCAGTTTATAAAGGAAAACCAAACGCTGAGCGTATGTTTTATTTTTATTCAATGTCTTTGTATAAATCTAAACAATATTATTTAGCGGGTTATCAATTAGAAAATTTTGTAGCAAGTTACCCTAAAAGTGAAAAAAGAGAAGAAGCCGCTTTTTTTGCAGCTGAATGCTTTTATAAATTATCACCTGAATATAGTTTAGATCAAACAGATACTAACAAAGCATTAGATAAAATGCAACGTTTTATTGATATATATCCTGAATCTCAATTTTTACCTCAAGCAAATGTTTATGTTAAAGAATTAAGAGAAAAACTTGAGAAAAAAGCATTTGAAATCGCTAAGCAGTACAATACAATTTCTGATTTTAAAGGAGCTTTAAAAGCTTTTGAAAATTTCTTAGCGGATTATCCAGGAACACCTTTTAAAGAGCAAGCTTTATTTTACAGATTGGATTCTGCATATAAATTAGCAATTAATAGTGTTGAATCAAAAAAACAAGAACGTTTAACTTATGCTAAGAATACATATTCAAATTTAATTAAGCATAACGCTCAAACAGAATACAAAGATGAAGCTGATAAAATGTTAGCTGAAGTGGAACAAGAATTACAAAAATATACTAAATAAAAAGTAAATCATGGATTTAAAGAAAACAAATGCTCCTGTAAATACTATTACTTACAACAAAAGTAAATTAGAAGAGCCTACTGGAAACATTTATGAAGCGATTACTATCATGGCAAAACGCGCTAATCAAATCAATACTGAAATTAAAAAAGAATTGATTGAAAAATTAGAAGAATTTGCTACTTACAACGATAGTTTAGAAGAAGTTTTTGAAAACAAAGAACAAATCGAAGTTTCAAAATTCTATGAAAAATTACCTAAACCACATGCTTTAGCAGTACAAGAGTGGGAAGAAGGTAAAATCTATTACAGAGAAGCTAAATAAATCAATATGTCTGTTTTAAGCGGTAAAAAAATCTTGCTAGGTGTATCTGGTGGTATAGCTGCTTATAAAACAGCCAACTTGGTTAGACTATTCATAAAAGCAGGTGCACAAGTACAAGTTGTAATGTCGCCTGCTTCTTTGCATTTTGTTACGCCACTAACTTTAGCTACACTTTCTAAAAACCCAGTGTATTCTACTTTTTATAACGAAGAAGAAGCAACTGGAGAATGGAATAATCATGTAGAGTTAGGATTATGGGCAGATTTAATGCTTGTGGCTCCAGCTACAGCCAATACACTTTCCAAAATGGCAAATGGGAATTGCGATAATTTACTTATAGCAACTTACCTCTCTGCTAAATGTCCGGTTTACTTTGCACCTGCAATGGATTTGGATATGTACAAACATCCTTCTACTTTAGATAGTTTTCACAAACTTAAATCGTTTGGAAACATAATAATTCCTGCCGAAAGTGGAGAATTAGCTAGTGGTTTATCTGGTGAAGGAAGAATGGCAGAACCTGAAAATATAGTTACTTTCCTTGAAAATGACTTATTAGAAAAACTACCACTTAAAGGGAAGAAGATATTAATTACGGCTGGTCCAACATATGAAGCAATAGATCCTGTTCGTTTTATTGGAAATCATTCTTCAGGTAAAATGGGATTTGATATCGCAAATGAAGCCGCTAATAAAGGGGCCGAAGTGATTCTAGTATCTGGTCCAACTCATTTGAACGTCCAAAACTCTTCGATTAAATTGATTCGAGTAACATCAGCTCAAGATATGTATGATGCTTGTCATGAATACTACAATAACGTTGATGTCGCTATCACTGCGGCAGCAGTTGCAGATTATCGCCCAAAAAATGTTGCCGACCAGAAAATAAAAAAGAATGAAGCAACGTTCTCTATAGAGTTAGAAAAAACAAAAGATATTTTGGCTTCTCTTGGCGAACAAAAGAAAAAACAGTTTTTGATTGGATTTGCATTGGAAACAGAGAATGAAATTGAACATGCAAAGCAAAAAATCCAGAAAAAAAACTTAGATTTGATTGTTTTAAATTCGTTAAATGATAAAGGTGCAGGTTTTGGTTTACCAACAAACAAAGTGACTTTTATTTCAAAAGACTTTATTGTTGAGCCTAAAGAATTAAAATCAAAAGAAGAAGTAGCTCAGGATATTATTAATAAAGTAATTCAATTTTATGATGCGTAAAGTATTTGTATTAGTAGTTTTCTTGTTTTCTTTAGTGAATTTGTTTTCACAAGAATTGAATGCTACCGTTTCAGTAAATTTTCAACAAGTAGCTAATGGAAATCCTCAATTATTTAAAAATTTAGAAACTCAGGTTAAAGAATTTTTAAACACAACCAAATGGACTACGAAAGAATATACTGATGTAGAAAAAATTGAATGTAATTTTTTTATAAATGTAAACTCATTTGGTTCAAATAATTTTGAGGCTACTCTTCAGGTTCAGTCTTCAAGACCTATTCATAATTCTACTTTATCTTCACCAATTTTAAATATAAATGATAAAAATTTTTCGTTTCGATTTATCGAATTTGAAAATTTAATTTATGATCCAAATACGTTTAACTCAAATTTAGTTTCAGTTTTGGCTTTCTACTCTAATTTAATAATCGGATTAGATCAAGATACTTTTTCGGAATTAGGTGGCTCTGAATATTACCAAATTGCTTCAAATATCGTCAATGTAGCTCAAACAAGTGGATTTAAAGGATGGAATCAATCGGAAGGAAACAATAACAATCGTAATTTTCTAATTTCAGATATTTTATCAAATACTTTTGCTCCATTCAGACAATCGCTTTATCAATACCACAGAATGGGAATGGATTTAATGTCAGATGATGTAAAAAAAGGTAAAGAAGGAGTTGTTAAAGGGATTAATACCTTAGCTGAAGTTCAAAAAATACGTCCAAATGCTTTGTTGACCCGAACTTTTTTTGATGCAAAAACTGATGAAATTGTATCAATTTTTAGTGGTGGACCAAGAGTTAATGTTGCTCCTTTAGTAGAAACTTTAAATAGAATTTCTCCATTAAATTCTCAACAGTGGAGTAAAATTAAATAATACTTCATTTAATATATTATTTATGTTGCTTTCACTATCCATAAAAAATTATGCGTTAATCGAATCGCTTGAAACTGATTTTTCCAATCAGTTTTCTGTTATTACAGGAGAAACTGGAGCAGGAAAATCAATTCTTTTAGGTGCTTTAGGCTTGGTTTTAGGTAATAGAGCCGATTTGACTTCATTGAAAGATAAAGAACAAAAATGCATTATTGAAGCACAATTTGCTATTTCTAACTATAATCTTCAATCTTTTTTTGATGAAAATGATATGGATTATGAAGATAAGACAATCATTAGAAGAGAAATTTTACCTTCAGGAAAATCGCGTGCTTTTGTAAATGATAGTCCCGTAAATCTTCAGGAATTGCAGGAATTGGGGGCTATGTTATTGGATATTCATTCCCAACATCAAACTAGAGAATTAACCGAAGAAAATTACCAGATTGATATTTTAGATGCTGTTGCTAATAATGGAAATAATGTAATTGCTTATAAAAATGCTTTATCTGATTTCAAATCGACTCAAAAAGAGTTGAAGCAATTGATTACAGAAAAAGAAGCTTTGGTTAAGGAATATGAATACAATTCGTATTTGTTAAACGAACTTTTAGCAGCCAATTTAGTTGATGGTGAACAAGAAGAGTTAGAACAAGAATTGGAACAATTAAGTAATGTTGAGTTCATAAAAGAAAATTTTGAACGAATTTTAGCTATTGCCAATGAAGAGCAAGTTGGAGCAATAATGAATTTGAAAGAAATTAAAGTTTCACTTCAAAAAATAGCTACTTTTTCAACTCAATATGCGCAATTGCAAGAAAGATTGACAAGCAGTTTGTTGGAAATTGAAGACATTGTTTCAGAATGTGAACAAAATAACGAAAAGATTTTAGCCGATCCAGAACGATTAGAATTAGTCAATACGAAATTACAATCTATCTATAATTTACAGAAGAAACACCAAGTGCAAACTGTTGCTGAATTATTGGTAATTCAAAATGAATTGGATGCAAAGGTTATTCGTGTTGATGATTTAGATGGCGCTATTCAAAAATTACAGACAGAATTAAATAGTCAACAAGCCAAAGTTGATGAATTAGCAAATACTGTTTTTGAAAACAGAAAGAAAACGGCTCCAATCTTAATTGAAAAAATCAAAGCGATTTTATCTCAATTAGGAATGGTAGAAGCCAATTTTCAAATTGAAATTAATCACACTGATTCTTATTATCCAAAAGGAAAAGACGAAGTAATTTTGCTATTTTCAGCAAACAAAGGAACTAGTTTTGGATTACTAAAAAAAGTAGCTTCAGGTGGAGAAATGTCTCGTATCATGTTGGCTATAAAAGCCATTTTAGCCAATTATTCTAAACTTCCTACCATCATTTTTGATGAGATAGATACAGGAGTTTCTGGTGAAATCGCAATTAAAATGGGAGAAATTATGAAAGAAATGAGTACTACGATGCAAGTATTTGCAATTACTCATTTACCACAAATTGCGGCTAAAGGAAGTTCACACTATAAAGTATCCAAACGAAATCAAGGCGATACTACGATTTCAGAATTAAATCTGTTAACCTCAGAAGAAAGAATTCAACAAATAGCCGAAATGTTATCAGGGAAAGATATAACCGATTCAGCTTTACAACATGCAAAAGCTTTGCTTAATTAATTTTTTAAAGTACTTTTGTTATAGAAATAAAACAACAACAAACCAATATAAAAAAAGAATAAGATGATTATAGAACCAAGAATGCGAGGATTTATTTGTTTAACAGCCCATCCAAAAGGTTGTGAGCAAAATGTAAAAAATCAAATTGAATATGTAAAATCTAAAGGAAAAATAAACGGACCTAAAAGAGTATTAGTTATTGGTGCTTCTACTGGATTTGGTTTAGCTTCAAGAATTACAAGTGCATTTGGTTCTGATGCTGCTACAATTGGTGTGTTTTTTGAAAAAGCTCCATCTGAAGGTAAAACAGCTTCTCCAGGTTGGTACAATTCTGCAGCATTTGAAGTAGAGGCTGAAAAAGCAGGATTGTATGCTAAAAGTATTAATGGTGATGCATTCTCAAATGAAGTAAAACAACAAACAATCGATATGATTAAAGCTGATTTAGGTCAGATTGATTTAATCATTTATAGTTTGGCATCTCCAGTGCGTCAACATCCGGTTACAGGTGTTTTACACCGTTCTACTTTAAAACCTATTGGAAGTACTTTTACTAATAAAACAGTAGATTTCCACACTGGAAATGTTACGCAAGTTTCAATTGAACCAGCCAATCAAGAAGACATTGATAACACTGTAGTTGTTATGGGTGGAGAAGATTGGGCAATGTGGGTAGATGCAATGAAAAACGCAGGTGTTTTAGCAGAAGGAGCAACTACAATTGCTTATTCTTACATAGGACCTGAAGTTACAGAAGCGGTTTATAGAAAAGGAACTATCGGAAGAGCAAAAGATCATTTAGAAGCTACTGCTTTTGAAATTACTGAGAAATTAAAAGATATTAACGGAAAAGGTTATGTTTCAGTTAATAAAGCATTAGTAACTCAGGCAAGTTCAGCTATTCCTGTAATTCCATTATATATTTCATTATTATATAAAATCATGAAAGCGGAAGGAATACATGAAGGTTGTATCGAACAAATCCAACGTTTATACGCCGATAGATTGTATACAGGAAATGCAGTTCCTACAGATGATAAAGGAAGAATCCGTATCGATGATTGGGAAATGAGAGCTGATGTACAAGAAAGAATAGCTAAATTGTGGTTAGAATCTACAACAGAATCTTTAGTTGAATTAGGTGATTTAGCTGGATACAAACAAGATTTTTTAAATTTATTCGGATTTGGTTTTGATGGTGTAGATTATGAGGCAGATACTAACGAAATGGTAATGGTGTCAAGTATTAAATAATAACACATTCTACATAAAAAATGTTATAAAACCCTGACTTAGTTAGGGTTTTGTGTTTTTAATCGATTTTTTCTTGCTTTTCAACGATGTTTTTCATTAATTTTTTTTTAGGTATTTATTTTAACTTTTCGAGTATTATTAAATCATTAAATTTGTTAAAACATAACTTAAATAAACATACATGAAAAAAATTACTTTATGGTTATTTGTTCTTTTAACTTGTTGGCAAGTAAATGCACAAACGTGTAACCAAACTTTTACGGCAACAGGACAAGATGATGGCCCAACAGTTTTAACAATTAATGCAGCAGACATAACTTGTTATGGAGCTAATCCATTAACTAGTTTAAGATTAATAAATCCAGCAGGAAGTTTGTCTTCAGTTTTTTGTACTGCTAATGGTACAAGTTGGTTTGGCTTTGATTTATCTGTTGATGGAGGTCCTGTCATTACAGGTTGTGCAGCGGCTTTTAACAATTTAAATATCACAGGATTTACAACGCTAACCATTACTTCTCATGATGATGATGATTTCTCAGATGGAGTAACCATAACGATTGGTGTAGAAGCAACTTTTGTTCCTTTAACACCTCCATCTTGTGTGGCAGTTTCATCTCCTTTGAATGGAGCTTTTAATGTAAGTTCAAGTGTTGTTTCATGGCCTGCAGCAGCAGGTGGTGCAACAGGTTATAGACTAAGTGTTGGATCATCATCAGGTGCAACGGATGTTTTAAATAATTTTGATGTTGGTAATGTACTTTCTTATTCATTAACTGGCCTTGTAGGTGGTTCAACTTATTACGTTAGTGTTTTTCCTTATAATGTTAACGGAGCAGCAACAGGATGTGTTGAAAGCAACTTTACAACATGCGATGTTTTTACAGTTCCTTTCCTAGAAACTTTCGATTCGACTTCATCTTCAGAATCTTGTTGGTCTATTTTAAATGTCAATGGAGATGGTGATGCTTGGAATACAAGTTATGCAACGGCACCTATAACAGGTGATCAATCTGCAAATATTTATACAGACGGGAATAATGGCGCTAATAATGATTGGTTGATTTCTCCAAGAATTACTTTAACAGGTAATCAAAGATTAGTTTTCAAATATAAAGTTCAAAGTTCTTTTGAGCCTAATGATTTTAGAGTAATGTTGTCAACAACAGGAAATGCTCCAGCTAATTTCACTACCGAATTGGCATCTTTAGCAAGTTATTCTAACACTGCACCTGCAACTATGGCTTTAGATTTGACAGGAGTTTCTGGTGATGTTTATTTTGCTTGGCATGTTCCTTCTGGAGGTCTTGATGGATGGAGAATTTATATTGATGATGTTGTAGTTGAAGATACTCCTGCAGTTGCACCGAGTTGTGTTGCAATTACGTCACCTGCAAATAATGCTGTTAATGTAATGAATTCAAATGTAACATGGGCTAGTGATTTAAATGCCACAGGTTACAGAATAAGTGTAGGTATTTCATCTGGAACTACAGAGGTTTTAAACAATTTTGATGTGGGTAATGTTTTATCATATTCGTTCCCAACAGATGCTGGATCAACCTATTTTGTAACGGTTTTCCCATATAATGCATTTGGACAAGCTACAGGTTGTACGGAAATTAATTTTACTACTTGTGACGCTTTAACAGTTCCTCATTTGGAGCAATTTGATACTTTTTTACCAAGTTGTTGGCAAGCTGCTGATGGAGGTGGCTTAATTGCAGGACCAGCTACATTTGGAACTTCAAGTTGGGCAGCTGATGGTTTTGCAAATGCAGGTGGAACTGGAGCTGTTAAAATTAATATTGACTTTACAGGAGATAATGATTGGGTTATTTCTCCAGTTGTAAATATACCCGCTACTGGTTACGAATTAAAATTTGATGCTGCTGTTACTCAATGGAATGGTACTGTAGCTCCAACAACTCCATGGGAAGCTGATGATTTTGTTGAAGTATTAGTATCAACATCTAGTTTAAATAACTGGACAGTTTTATATAGATACAATAATACAAATGTACCTGCGCCTACTGGAGCGACTAATGTAATTAATCTTAATTCTTATGCTGGTGAAGATGTTCGTTTTGCTTTTAGAGGAGTAGAAGGCGCTGCTGATGGTGGAGCAGATGTAGATTTCTTTATTGATAATTTTGAAGTTAGGTTAACTCCAGCATTAGCACCAGTTTGTGCAACCAATGTTGTTGCAACACCAAATGCTACTTGTGGTAACTTTGCAAATGCTATTACTTGGGATGCCGTTGCAGGAGCAGATGGTTACAATATAACTATTGGTACAACTACAGGTGGAAATAACGTTGCAAATAATGTTAATTTAGGAAACGTATTGTCTTACTCTTTTACTGGTAATGCTAATACAACATATTATTTTACAATTTCTCCATATAATGGTGTTGGTCCAGCAATAGGCTGTTCTGAAGTATCATTTACAACAAGTTTAAATGGATGTTTTTGTATTCCTACCTATACAAATGGTGGAGGTGGAGATAATATTACTAATGTAGTTATTGGTACTTGGTCAAACGCTTCAACAGGAAATGTTTTACCTTATTATGAAGATTTTACTTCTCAACAACCTGCTTCAATAGCTATTCCAATAATGACAGCTGGATTAAATTCAACAGTTGCTGTAACTATGGGAACTGATGGAACTCAATTTAGTAGAGTTTGGATTGATTTTAATCAAAACTTAACTTTTGAGACTTCAGAGTCATTTTCTTTAGGAACAAGTGCAGGTGGCAGTGGGACTGCTAATATTATAGTTAATGTTCCTTCGGGAGCAACTTTAGGAGTTACAAGAATGAGAATTAGAGGAGGTGATGATGCTGCAATTCTTAACACGCAAGCATGTGGTGCTTCTTCAAGTACTTATGGTCAGACAGAAGATTATTTAGTTAATATTTTAGCTGCCCCAGCATGTTTGCCTCCAACAGGACTTACCGCTACAGTGGTTACTGCATCTTCAGCTAATTTAGGATGGACAGAAGCAGGTACAGCAACTTCTTGGGATGTAGAATGGGGAACTTTTGGATTCACTCCAACTGGTACACCAACGATTTCTAATGCAACTAATACTCAAGGAATTTCATCATTAAGTCCAAATACTACTTATAGTTTTTATGTAAGAGCTAATTGTGGTGCGGGTGGTTATAGTACTTGGTCTGGGCCATTTAGTTTTACAACTTCATGTGTTGCTGATAATGTGCCTTATAATCAAAACTTTGAATCAGCTACTGTACCAAATTTACCTTCTTGTACAACTCAACAAAATGTTGGTTCAGGTAATCTTTGGACAGTTCAAAACAATCCAGGTTACGGATTTACAACTAAAGCTTTACGTTATGCTTGGAATGGTTCAAACGCAGCTAATGTTTGGTTCTATACAAATGGAATTAATTTAGTAGGAGGAACTACTTATAGAATTACTTATGATTACGGAGGAACAGGAACATTTTTTCCTGAAAAACTAAAAGTCGCTTATGGTACTTCAGCTAATGCTGCAGCAATGACAAATTTATTAGCGGATCATCCAAATGTTATAAGTGATATTCCTGTTAATAACATTGTTGATTTTACACCAGCAACATCTGGAGTATACTATTTTGGATTTAATGCTTATTCAATAGCTAATCAATTCTATTTATTTGTTGATAACATTGTAGTTGATGTAGCTTTATCTAATAGTGATTTTGATAATTCAAATTTCTTAGCTTATCCAAACCCAGTTAGAGATATTTTAAATATTTCTTATACATCTGAAATCTCTTCTGTAAGAGTTATTAATATGTTAGGTCAGGAAGTAATTTCAAGAAATATTAATGCAACTTCAACTCAGGTTGATATGTCTGAATTAAGTGCTGGTACTTACATTGTAAATGTAACAATAGGTGACTCAGTTAAAACTTTAAAAGTAGTTAAGCAATAAATATTAAATTGAGTTAATGATTAAAGTCCCGATTTATTCGGGACTTTTCTTTTACTATCTTTTTTCATAAGTGTTATTTTGCCCAAGGAAGAAAGAGCCTACATAAATTTGACAACTACTATATAAAATCTTTAAAATTTATGTAGGTTTGTAAAAAAAATCAGATGTATTTTTCGTTTATAGTTCCGGTGTATAACCGACCAGATGAGATTGATGAATTGCTTGAAAGCTTAACTAAGTTTACATCTACTATTCCTTTTGAAGTAGTAATTGTAGAAGATGGTTCAACAATTCCTTGTCAGAATGTAATTGAAAAGTATACTGATAAATTAACTATTTCCTATTACTTCAAACCAAATTCAGGTCCTGGTGATTCTAGAAATTACGGAATGAAAGTTGCCAAAGGTGATTATTTTATCATTTTAGATTCAGACTGTATTATTCCTCAAGATTATTTAACGCAAGTTCAGCAAAGTTTAGAGTCAGAATATGTAGATTGTTTTGGTGGTCCTGATGCTGCTTTGGACTCGTTTTCAGACATACAAAAAGCAATTAATTTCACCATGACCTCTTTCTTAACTACCGGAGGAATTAGAGGCGGAAGCGAAAAAGTTGATAAATTTCAACCTCGAAGTTTTAATATGGGATTATCTAAAAAGGCATTTGAAGCTTCTAATGGTTTTGGAAATATCCACCCAGGTGAAGACCCTGATTTGTCTATCCGATTGTGGAATTTAGGTTTCAAAACCAAGTTAATCAAAAACGCATTTGTATATCATAAAAGAAGAATCAGTTGGGAAAAATTCCAAATTCAAGTCAATAAATTTGGAAAAGCACGACCTATTCTAAATTCATGGTATCCAGAACATACCAAAATCACATTTTGGTTTCCAAGTCTATTTTTATTAGGATTTCTATTTTCTATTTTATTCGCTATTTTTAATATTTACTTTTTTATTGGTGTTTATGGATTTTACTTTTTTCTATTATTTTTAACTTCATTATTCTCCAATAAAAGTATCAAAATAGCGTTATATTCAGTATGGGCTGCGGTAATTCAGTTTTATGGTTACGGAAAAGGATTTTTACTTTCGTTCTATAAAATTCAGATGTTAAAACAGGAGCCTCAAAAAGTATTTCCAGAGTTGTTTTTTAAGAAATAAGTTATGACAAAAATTATTGGTTTAACTGGTGGTATAGGAAGTGGAAAGTCTACTGTAGCAAATTACATTGCTTCAAAAGGAATTCCAGTTTACATTGCCGATGATGAAGCCAAGAAAATAATGGAAAGTGCAGATGTGAAACAAAGAATTCAAAATTTGTTTGATGAATCTGTTATTAATGCTGATAAAACGTTAAATCGAAAAAAAATAGGCGAACTCGTTTTTAATAATCCAAGTAAATTAAAAGAATTAAATGCCATTGTACATCCTGAAGTGCATGATCATTTCAAAAATTGGGTCAAAAAACATAAAAAATTTCCTTTTGTAATTAAAGAAGTTGCTATTTTATTTGAAACAGGAGGAAATAAAGAATGTGATAAAGTTATTTTAATCACTGCACCCGAAGAACTTAGGATTCAAAGAGCCATGAAACGCGATAATTTAACAAAAAAAGATATTTTAGTTAGAATTAACAATCAACTTCCCGAATCAAAAAAGAAAGAAATGAGCGATTTTGTTGTAGAAAATATTGATTTAAGTAATACTTTCTTAAAAATCGAAGAAATTCTTAAAATATTAGCAAAAATATAAAAAATTGTTCATATGTTAATCTTTGGTTAATGTATTTTAACAATAAATGTTAAAATGTTAAATTTGTTTCGATGAATAAATCAAGGTTTAGATTATTGGTCTTTTTAATGAGTTTGTCATTAATAGGAATCATTTTAGTTCAATTATATTGGATTTCTACTTCATTGGATAAAAATGAAGAGGAATTCAAGTATCACGTTCAGCAAGTTTTAGGAAATGTTTCCAATACGATTAAAGAAAAGGAGTTAGTTGCTTTCTATAATCACTACAATAAAATTATTGATAGTACAGGAAAAGTTCCACAAGAAGACGAATTAAAAGAAATTTATTTCTACGAACGCGATAAAAAAACAAATGAAACTATAATTTATACCAATACTTTAGTGGCAGAAAACTACGGTATAAACGGTTCGTTCTTTGATAAAAATGCTAATTCAGTCAATTTTGGAAACGTAGTTTCTAAGAGAAAAACAGAAATTTATAACGGGAACACATTAAATGATGGAAGTTTACAAATGCGTTCTTTTCCAGATGTTACTGTAAAAAAATCAGGTAGTGTTTCTAGTTTAGATAAAGCAAATTTTGAAGTAGCTTTTAAAGATGTCGTGTCTTTAAAACCCTTGCAAGAAAGAGTTTCAACTGAACAATTAGGAAAATATTTAAAAGCTGAACTCAATAAATATGGAGTAGAAACACCATTTGAGTTTGGAATTTATAGTAACGGTTTAGCAACAAAAGTACGTTCAGAAGATTTTAAATACGACATCAATACCACGTACGGAATTCCGGTTTTTCAAGACAATGAAGGACTTTCAAAGTATCAATTGTTAGTGAGTTTTCCTCATAAAAATAAATTCGTTTTTTCATCGTTGATTGGAATATCAAGTTTGTCTTTGTTGTTTACTTTGGTTATCGTTTTAACGTATTCAAGTGCTTTAAATCAGTTAATTAAACAAAAGCAAATTTCTGAAATCAAAACCGATTTCATTAATAACATGACACACGAGTTCAAAACGCCAATTGCTACAATTAATTTAGCTTTAGACGCGATAAAGAACCCAAAAATTATAGACGATAAGGAAAAGGTACAACGTTACCTTCAAATGATAAAAGAAGAAAATAAACGTATGCACGCTCAGGTGGAAAATGTGTTGCGAATTTCTAAATTAGAGAAAAATGAGTTAGACATTTCTAAAGAACCAAGAGATGTTACTGAAATAATAGAAGATGCAATTGAACACGTTAGTTTAATTGTAGAAGATAGAGAAGGTATAGTTCACCAGCATTTTAATGCACAACGAAATACGATCCTTTTAAACGAAGTTCATTTTACCAATGTTTTGGTAAATATATTAGATAATGCGATTAAATATTCGCCAGCAGCTCCAATCATTGATGTGTTTACAGAAAATATTAAAGATTTTATTGTAATAAAAATTCAAGATCAAGGAGCAGGAATGAGTAAAGTAGCTCAAAAAAGAGTTTTTGAGAAATTTTACAGAGAACATACTGGTGATTTGCATAACGTAAAAGGACATGGTTTAGGCTTGTCTTATGTAAAACAAATTGTAGAAGATCACAACGGACAAATTTTTGTTGAAAGTGAAAAAGGAAAGGGTAGTACCTTTATTATAAAATTGCCATTAATAAATTAAAAAAAACTTACACAAATACTATGGAAGCAAAGAAAATATTATTAGTTGAAGACGATCCCAATTTCGGCGCCGTACTTAAAGATTATTTAATGATAAATGATTTTGATGTTACGTTGGCTAAAAACGGAATGGAAGGATTTGAAAAATTTAAAAAAGATACTTTTGATTTATGCATCTTAGATGTTATGATGCCTTATAAAGATGGTTATACTTTAGCGAGAGAAATCCGTGAGAAAAACCAAGAAGTGCCAATCATCTTTTTAACTGCTAAAACGTTAAAAGAAGACGTTTTAAAAGGATATAAAGTAGGAGCAGACGATTATTTAAACAAACCGTTTGATTCGGAAGTACTTTTAATGAAAATTAAAGCTATTATCCAAAGAAAAGCATCAGAAGTAAAACCAGATACAACTAAATTTGAGTTCGAAATTGGTAAATTCCACTTAAATTCAAAATTACGTTTCTTAACTTTTCCAGGACAAGAACCAATTAAATTATCTCCAAAAGAGTGCGAATTATTAAAAATGTTAGCACTTCACGAAAATGATTTAATGCCAAGAGAATTAGCGTTAACCAAAATTTGGAGAGACGATAATTACTTCACTTCAAGAAGTATGGACGTTTACATCGCTAAATTGAGAAAATTCTTGAAACAAGATGAAAACGTAGAAATCTTAAACATTCACGGAGAAGGTTTTAGATTAGTAATCAAAAAATAACAAAAAAGTCCTGAGCAATCAGGACTTTTTTTATTCGTTTATTTCTAATGCGAAACAAATCTTATCTTCTTTAGAAATCGTATAGGTATTTTCGTTTTTTGAAATTATAACTTCGTCATTTAAATTCAATTCCTTTAGGAAATTCATTTCAAAACCTTTTATGTGCTGTTTTAAGACAAATTTTCTATCCATCGTATTCAGACACCATTCTAAGTATTTTACGTTGTTTGCATGATTTACAATATCTAAATCCGATAACTGAACTTTATAATCCAAAACTTTTTCAAAAGGAACATCTAAATTAATTCGTTGCACCGATTTTTCTGTTGCGCTGTGTTCTGGATATTTAATGAAATGTTCGTGTGGTAAAGCTAAATTTTCAGGTCTTCTGATTTGTGTATTTAAAACTGCCCAATACGTTTCACATCCTGCTAATTTTTCATCACCTCGATACAATTCCAAACAACGAGTTGAACGCGAATTTTCTAACGATTTTATCCAAGTTTTTACGGTTACTTTCTCTTTCCATTTCGGTAAACTGATAATTTCCAAACGCATTTTACTCATCACCCAAGCTTGGTGATGTTCTTGCATATCGCTAAAGCTTATTCCACCTAAATCGGCATGAATTCCGGCTGTGATTTGAAAAATATTGCATAAATCGGTATATTTCAACAAACCATTTGGATAGCATTGCAGAAAGTTGATTTCGTATTCTTGTTCTAAGATGGAAGTAAAGTTGGGTGAGATGGGCATTTTAATGTATTAAGATTCCTAATGAGATAATAAATTTATTTCCTTTGCCAAAGTAATCTTTATTTTCTGGACTTGCATTCAAATTTGAATTATAAAAATGAGAAAAATGTAATCCAGCATAACCGGCAAAAGTTTTATTTAAATTATAGTTTATATAACTACCCAATCTAATTTCTTCTAAATTTTGTTTTGCTAATATACTCCCTCCAGTATTTTCTTTATAATTGAATCGACACTGTCCATAACTTATTGTTGGATTAAGGTCAAATTTTGAATTTAATGGTATTTCATATTCTAAAATAAACTGGTAAGTATTTGAATTTATAAAATCAAAATTTCCAATTTTATCTGAATTTTCTACTCTTAATTTTTGAAATTCATAACCTAAACTTAGTCTGAAATTATAAATTTTGACTAATGATAACGATGAATGAAATCCAAATCCAGATCTTAAATCTTTTGAAAAATAGTTATTTCCAAATTGAATCGGTAATTGAAAACCAAATCTAAATGTGGGATTAAAATCTACAATTTTATTCTTTGCTTCCTTTTGACTAAAAGCCAAAGTACTCGATAACACAAATATGATAATGAATATTTTTCTCATAACTTAGTATGTTAATGTGTAATTTAATTCATCATTATTTATAGTTAATGGAATAGAAAAATATTCTATTTCTTCAGTTATTGTATTTTTAATTTGATAATTAAGTTCAAATGTTTGATTCTTTTTTACTTGATAAAATAATTGAGGTTCATCATAAATAAAATCTTCATTATACAAATTGATTTGTTCTTCATATTTTACAGCATCAACATCAATTTTATAAATAATTTTATTTGAGCTAATTTGATTAGAAATAATTGTAAATCCAATAATTTCTTCTAATTTGAATAAGTTTAATGTTCCTAAATCCCAATTTAAGCCTTCAAAATAATCATCGCTTAATCCGTTTATATAAACAGGTAAATATTCTATAGAATTTTCTAAGATTAGACTTGAGCTATTAGTTGGTTTAAACATATCAAATTCTATAAAACCTTGTTGATTAGAAGTTTTTTTATAAGTTGAAAAATCGTAACTATCATCATCATAACTTGTTCCAATAAATGCCTTTTCATTTGCCAATGGTTCGTTTTCTGAGTTAACTACTTTTAGTTTTATACTTACAATAGTTTCACCATCATATGGTATTCCGCAAGAGATATATGTAAATACCAGGAGTAATAGTAACTTTTTCATTTTTAAATTTTTTATAAAGATGATTTAATTTAGAATAAGTTGCGTTATTTTATTGTTAATTCAATCATTTTTATAATCTCTTTTCTATCGGTCAAATAATCAAACCAACTTACATTTTCGGTTCGTTTAAACCAGGTAATTTGGCGTTTAGCAAAACGTCTCGTATTCATTTTAATTTGTTCGATGGCGAAATCTAAGGTAGTTTTTTCATCAAAATAATCGAATAATTCTCTGTAACCAACGGTTTGTAAGGCATTCAATTGTTTATTTGGATAAAGTGATTGCGCTTCGGCTAAAAGTCCTTCATTTAGCATAATATCAACGCGTTGGTTAATTCTGTTGTACATCATTTCTCTGTCCGCTTCTAAACCAATAATGATTGGAGTGAAGTTTCTCACATTTTTTCGTTTTCCAATAAAACTTGAATACGGTTTTCTACTTCCAATACAAACTTCTACAAAGCGTTTCATACGTTGCGGATTTTGTAAGGTTTGAGGATTTTCTGTTGAAAGTTTTGTATAATATTCCGAGTCTAATTCTTGTAATTGTTGTTGTAGATATTCGATTCCTAAACTATCAAATTTTGCATTTATTTCATCTCTAACTGAGTTATCAATATCAGGAAAATCATCAAATCCTTTTAAAACCGCATCTACATATAATCCAGAACCACCCACCATAATTTGAATGTTGTTTTTCTGAAATAACTTTTCTAATTTAGTCAAAGCTTCTTGTTCAAAATCACCAACAGAATAGGATTCAAAAATCGATTTATTTTGGATAAAATGATGTGGTGCAGCAGCTAATTCTTCATCACTCGGAACAGCAGTACCAATTTTCATTTCCTTAAAAAACTGACGACTATCGCACGAAATAATATCGCAACCAAAATGTTGTGCCAAAGCAATACTTAGCGCCGTTTTTCCAATGGCTGTTGGCCCGATGATAGTGATTAGGTAATTCATTTTATAATTCGTGTCCGCAATCTTGACAAAACTTCGCGTTTACATAATGTTCGTGACTTCCACAATTTTGACACACTTTGGTTTCACTTTCTTTTACAGTTGGTTTGTTTTTAGCAAATTCTGCAGAGACAATTCCGGTAGGAACTGCGATAATTCCGTAACCCATTATCATTACAAACGATGCTAAAAATTGACCAAGTGGCGTAACGGGTGAAATATCTCCATAACCAACGGTTGTTAAAGTTACAATTGCCCAATAAATCCCCATTGGAATACTTGTAAATCCGCTTGCTTCTCCTTCAACAACATACATTACAGAACCAATAATTATGGTGCTAATTAACATAAAATACATGAAAATCAATATTTTGCCTCGACTAGCAATTAATGATTCTTTTAAATGTGTAGATTGATTATTGAATTGGGGATGATTTAAAATCTTGAATAATCGTAACAATCGTAATGCTCTAATTACTGCAAATACACTGGTTCCAGTAATGAAAAAGGATAAATACATAGGTAAAATAGCAATCAAATCGATGATTCCGTAGAAACTTAAAACGTAATTGATTGGTTTTTTGATGGTAATAATTCGTAAAATGTATTCTAAAGTAAAAAATACAGTAATTACCCATTCAAAAAATACTAAATAAGCGTGATATTTTGCATCAAATCCTTTTACGGTTTCTAGCATTACTAATACAACACTTAGTAAAATTAAGCCTAACAAAATTAAATCAAAAAGTCGACCAGCTACTGTATTAGTGCCGTAGATGATAATGTGTGCTTTTTGTTTGAAAATTTCGTATTTTGACTTAATTTCACTCATAGTAACAAAATTAAACAATTAAAACTTAATTACTTTGTAAACCTTGTTTTTGCGTAAATAGCTTTGAATAATCGTTTTAATATCGCGATTATGTTGCATTGGAATAATGATATTTTTCAAAATATCGATGTTGGTAATCTGATAATTTAATTCGTAAAAGCAATAGCCTTTGTAAACACCATTTTCAATTAATACGGCACTTCTTTCATCAAAAGTTCTACCGCGATCAATGATAATCATATTGTTGTTTTCAAAAGCGTTTTCCTCTATAAATTCGGTTACTCTTTCGTTATAACTTTCTGGTGTTTCTTCGCCAATACAAGCACCATTACATTCTTTTATCTTATGTTGAAAACAATCGTTTTTTGTGATGTACAAACCATTGATTTTCTGACACAAATTGTGTTTTTCTGTAATTTTAAATAAAGCATTTCTTCCTTCTTGTAAGGTTGTGAAAGATGTAATTTCTTTTTTACGACCATCTGCTTTTTCAACACTTAACGCTAAATAGCCTGCTTCATTTTTATGCATGTATAAGGCATATTGAAAAATGCTTTTACGTTGTGCTCTGTTGTAAATTGGCTTATTGATTTTAATTTCTTCACTTTCTTTCAAAAGAGCAATTAACTCGCTTCCGGTTTCTTCAACTGTGACAGCAAATACATCGCGTTGTATTTTTTTACTTTTACTTGAAGTTCCAGTGAAATGTTGGTTGACGCGTTTTTTGATGTTTTTACTTTTACCAATGTAAATCAAATCGCCTTTCTCATTGTGTATGTAGTAAATTCCTGTTTTTGAAGGTAAATTTTCGACAATATCCAATAGTTTTGGTGAAATTCCCGATTTGATTTCCGTCTTAATGAAACTTTTTACGATTTCTTTTTCAACGTCTTTTGCCATCAACATTTTGAACAACTTTACAGTTGCCATTGCATCACCACTAGCTCTGTGACGATCTGCCATAGGAATTCCTAACGCACGAACTAATTTTCCTAAACTATACGATTCTTGTTCCGGAATTAATTTTTTAGCTAATTCAACAGTACAAAGCGTTTGCTTTTTAAAATCGTAACCCAAACGTCTGAACTCGGTTTTTAAAATACGATAATCGAATGATGCATTGTGTGCTACGATTACACAACCTTCAGTAATTTCGATAATTCTTTTAGCAACTTCATAGAATTTTGGAGCACTTCGAAGCATGGCATTGTTAATCCCAGTCAATTTCACCACAAAAGGTTGAATTGGCTTTTCAGGATTGACCAAACTAATGAATTGGTCCACAACCTCATGACCATCAAATTTATAAATGGCGATTTCGGTAATTCCTTCTTCATTGAATTGGCCTCCAGTGGTTTCTATGTCGAGTATACAGTACATTTTAATGGCAATATCAAAAATCAATATCAAAAATCAAATTAAATATCAAAAAACAATATCTATTAATAAACTATTGAAATTTGAATTTTGCTATTGATATTGTTATTGAAAGATTATTTTTTGTTAATTATCATTTTTGATGCGATTGCTATTAATTCTTCAACTTCTTTTAAAAGCAAAAGTCTTATAGTTTCATCTCCTTCTTTTATATAGTTTAATATTTTCAACGAATTTCGTGATTCTTTTAATTCTTTTACTGATAAATCTACTTTAAAAACAAAATCTTTGTCAGAAATTGTTCCTTGCGCTTCACCAAAATTTAATGAAGAACTTCCCGAAGATCTTATTAATTGATTTTTGTAATACTCATTTTCGTAAGACTTACTCAAATTTCTAGTAAATAAAATACATTCTCCTGCAAATCGAACTAATCTGTCTTCAAAATTGAAAATTTTTTCACTAAAAATATCGTATTTATTTTCCATTTTTTATTGAATTTTGCAATTGACTTTTGATATTGCATTTTTTATCTGGATCCAAATATACTACTTCCTATTCGAACCATCGTACTTCCGCATGAAATTGCGAGTTGATAATCGCCCGACATGCCCATTGAAAGGGTTTCAAGTTTCAAGTTTGAAGTTTCAAGTTGGTTGTGTTTATCAAAAATCGTTTTCAGATGTTTGAATTCTTTTTCGATTTGGTTTTTATTTTCTGTGAAGGTTGCCATTCCCATTAAACCTTCGATTCTGATGTTTTTATAGTTTTCTTTGTCATTCTGAACTAGTTTCAGTAGCTCTTCCAATTCTTGTTCATCTAAACCAAATTTGCTTTCTTCTTCGGCAATGTAGACTTGTAACAAACAATCAATCACACGATTATTTTTTGCGGCTTGTTTGTTGATTTCTTGCAGTAATTTCAAACTATCAACACCATGAATCAAACTCACATAAGGCGCCATGTATTTGACTTTGTTGGTTTGCACGTGACCAATCATATGCCATTCGATGTCTTTTGGCATGACTTCCCATTTATCGGTCATTTCTTGGATTTTGTTTTCTCCAAAAATACGTTGGCCAGCATCATACGCTTCCATTAATTCTGCTACAGGTTTGGTTTTTGAAACCGCAACTAATGTAACGTGAGTTGGAAGTTGGGATTTTATGTTATTGAGGTTTTTTGAGATTGACATTGTATTCTATTTTATTACTGAGTAATCAAAATTAAAATTGTTTGACTTTAAAAAAATAGCTATTTCATTCAAAAAATCTTTAGCTTCTTTATTTGGTTTGTATTTTAATGCAACATTAATAACTATTTGTTTTCCTGTTGCCTCTGGATAAATTTCATAAATCTGATTACTCTCAACAACTTCTAAATAGGAATTAATTTTATTTTGAAGATGTAAAAAGTGATTCTCATCATCCCAATTTAAATGATCCGAAATTGTTAATTGAACTTCATTTTCGGGAGTTATGCTTATAAAATCTATTATTGATGGATTATCTACAGCCATTTTATTTTTTTTAATGCGATTTCTCCTTTGTCGAAATGACAAAATTGTTTTTAAACATGAAACATGAAACCAAACCTACAACTCATAAATCACCAAACCACTTCTAAACTTCGGTTCAATGTACGTTGATTTTGGAGGCATGATTAGATTGTTATCTGCTAACGCTTTAATTTCATTGATATCGGAAGGGTAAAGCATGAAGCCTACTTCAAATTCGCCTTCGTCTATTAAATCTTTTATTACCGAAATCGATTGTTTTCCTGGAATATAATCAATGCGTTCGTCGTTTCTTAAATCTTCGATGCCTAATATTGGGAACAATACTTTATCGTATAAAATTTGGGCATCTAAATCATCTAAAACAGTGGTTGCTATGTGGTTTTCGTGTTTGTAAAATAAAGCATAAAAACTACCATCTAAATACATTCCAAATTCAAACTTGTTTTGGGGTTTCCAAATTTCTTGGTCTTTTGCTTTGATGATAAAGTTTTCGGATAATTTTTTGATGAATTCTTCTTTATTTAAACCATTCAAATCGCGAATCAATCGGTTGAATTCGTAAATTTTGACATTACTTTCAGCAATTAAAAAACTCATGAAATAATTCAGATTTTCATTACCTAAATGCTTGTCTTGCTCGTACAACAATTCAGCTGAAGCCGAACGATGATGTCCATCGGCAATATATAAATTCGGAATTTTTTCGAAATGTTCTTGTAGCCAATCGATTTCTGATTGCGTATCAATTTTCCAAAGCGTGTGTTTTTCTTTATTGGTAGTCGAATATTCGTAAACAGGCTTACTCTTTTTTCGCAACGCAATAAACGTATTAATCTCCACACTATCTGGATAAGTGATCAAAACGGGTTCGGTGTTAAAATTCGTTTGATGTAAATAATCTTTGAACAATTCCACGCGATATTGCAAGGTGTCTTCGTGTTTTTTGATGACGTTATCTTGGTAATCTTTAACCGAAGTTCCGGCAATAATTCCAGTAAAAGTTTGTCCTTTTGACTGGATTTCGTACAGATAAAAAACAGGATGTTCTTCTTCAATCAGAATTTGGTCGTGTTTAAAATCTTGATATTTGTTAGCAACGGCTTTAAAACGCTTTTCCAATGACACTTTTTGTGCATTAGCATAAGCAGGATGAATCACATGCAAAAACGAATACGGATTAAAATCCAACCAAGCAGCAAGCTCAGCCGAACTATAATCGTCGTACGTTCTGCAAGTAACTAAGGCAACTTTATCTGCTACCGGACGAACTGCTTTAAAAGGTTTTATTTTGGCCATTTTTGAGTGATTAGTAATTAGTGATTAGTAACTAGCTATTCACTAATTACTAATCACTTTTCACTTTATTTAGAAAATTGTTTCGAAACTTTCTCTGCTTTTTTGCTTTCTGAGTAATCGTAGAAACCTTCTCCAGATTTAACTCCTAATTTTCCAGCCATTACCATATTTACTAATAACGGACATGGTGCATATTTTGGATTTTTGAATCCGTCGTACATTACGTTTAGGATAGATAAACAAACGTCTAATCCAATAAAGTCTGCTAATTGTAATGGTCCCATTGGGTGTGCCATTCCTAATTTCATTACCGTGTCAATTTCTTGTACTCCAGCAACTCCGTTGTATAACGTTTCAATCGATTCGTTAATCATTGGCATTAAGATTCTGTTGGCTACGAAACCTGGATAATCGTTTACTTCTGTTGGAGTTTTTCCTAATTTTACTGATAAATCCATGATGATTTTAGTCACTTCATCCGATGTAGAATATCCACGGATAATTTCAACTAATTTCATGATTGGCACCGGATTCATAAAGTGCATTCCGATAACTCGTTCAGGATGTACTACTTGTGCTGCAATTTGCGTGATAGAAATTGAAGAAGTGTTTGAAGCTAAAATTACGTTATGCTCACAAACTTCGCTCAATTGTTTGAAGATGTTCATTTTTAAAGTTACGTTTTCTGTAGCGGCTTCTACTACTAAATCACAACCTACAACACCATCTTTGATGTCTGTATACGTAATAATATTTCCTATGGTTTTGATTTTATCATCTTCCGTAATAGTTCCTTTAGTTACCATTCTGTCAAGGTTTGCAGCAATAGTTGCCATTCCTTTTTCTAATGATTTGTCTGAAATATCGATTAATTTTACGGTAAATCCGCTTTGCGCGAAAGTATGAGCAATTCCGTTACCCATAGTTCCTGCTCCAATTACAGCTATTGTGTTCATTTTTTGTATTTTATTTTTTTAATAATTTTTCCATTTTTGAAATAAAGGTCTATTTTTTTGGAACCATCAGAATTAAAGCTATTCCAAATTCCTTCCGGAATTCCATTTTTAATAGTATAATTACCTTTTAATTTTCCATTATCGTGATAATAATTTCCTGAACCATCAAATTTGTCTCCAATGTGACTTTCACAGCATCCTTTATAATATACTCCATTTTTTTCAATTATAAATTCTGCTAAAACTAACTCATCTTTGTCTTTAACTCTTTTTTCTGAACAGGAAAATAAAGTGAATATGATTGAGATTAATAATATTATTTGCTTCATTAACTATCTTTTCATACAATCAATAATCTGATACGCCACACGTAATGCTTCGGTTCCGTCTTCTAATGTTACGATGGGTGTGGTGTTGTTATTGATAGCATCTGCAAATGTTTCTAATTCGTCCAAAATGGCATTATTAGCTTGTACATTTGGATTGTCAAAATAGATTTGTTTTTTTACACCTTCTGCATTTTGTAAAATCATATCAAAATCACCTGGAACTTCTGGCGCATCTTGCATGCGAACTATTTCACAAACTTTGTCTAAATAGTCAACAGAAATATAAGCGTCTTTTTGGAAGAAACGCGATTTGCGCATGTTTTTCATGGAGATACGGCTCGAAGTAATATTTGCTACACAACCGTTTTCAAATTCAATTCGTGCATTGGTAATGTCTGGAGAATCTGAAATCACCGCAACACTACTCGCGTTAATAGATTTTACTTTTGATTTTACAACGCTTAAAATAGCATCAATATCGTGAATCATTAAATCCAAAACCACAGGAACATCTGTTCCACGAGGATTAAATTCTGCCAAACGATGCGTTTCAATAAACATCGGATTGTTGATTTTATCTTTTACTGCAGTAAACGCAGGGTTGAAACGTTCTACATGTCCAACCTGACCTTTTACATTGAATTTGTTAGCTAAAGCGATAATTTCTTCTGCTTCTGCTACAGTATTTGAAATTGGTTTTTCGATAAAAATATGCTTTCCGGCTTCGATAACTTGTTTTGCACAATCAAAATGTTGCATGGTTGGCGTTACAATATCTACCACATCTACTGCAGCGATTAATTCGGCAATAGAATCGAATTTTTTATAACCAAATTCGGCTGCTACTTTGTTGGCGTTTTCTTCAAAAGCATCGTAAAAGCCTACTAATTCATATTTCTCAGATTGATTTAATAATCTCAAATGTATTTTTCCAAGGTGACCAGCACCTAAAACTCCAACTTTAAGCATAAAAAAGTATTTTCAACAAAAATAGAAATTAATTGATAAATCTTAATTGATAATTGACAATTTGTTTTCTATTTTTACAAAATAAATTCGTACCCAAATTGAAAGATACTAATAAGCATCAAGGACTTAGAAATCAGCTCGTAAAACAGTTGGAAGACAAAGGAATTACCGATAAAAATGTATTGGCAGCCATTAGTAAAATTCCGCGCCATTTGTTTTTAAATTCTAGTTTTGAAGATTTTGCCTATCAAGACAAGGCATTTCCTATTGGAGCTGGTCAAACCATTTCCCAACCCTACACTGTGGCTTTTCAATCGCAATTATTGGAAGTAGAAAAAGATCATAAAATATTAGAAATTGGAACTGGAAGTGGTTACCAAACGGCTGTTTTATGTTTGATGGGTGCCAAAGTATATTCAGTTGAACGCCAAAATGAATTATTTAAAACCACTTCAATTCTGTTACCAAAGTTAAGCATTCGCCCAAAACACTTGTCTTTTGGTGATGGTTACAAAGGATTACCAAACTATGCTCCTTTTGATAGTATTATTGTAACGGCTGGAGCGCCATTTATTCCGCAACCTTTGATGGCACAATTGAAAATAGGAGGTAGGTTAGTAATTCCAGTAGGTGAAAAAGAACAAATCATGACGTTGTTGATTCGTAAAAACGAAACGCAATTCGAGAAGCATGAATTTGGTGATTTCCGATTTGTACCGCTTTTGGAAAACAAAAACTAACTAGCGAAGATTCGTTAATTTTTGTTTCAAAACTTCCAATTCGTCTAAGATGGAAGTAATTTCTTTTTCTTTAGATGAATTCCCAACTTCAATGCCTTTTTCTTGAAGAATTTCAGTAATAGCTTGAATGGCAAATGGATTTAAATCGAAATTATGGTCTAGCTTCACTTTGTACCAAGCTACTAATAAAGGCTTTATGTCGATTTCTAAAATTTGAGCTAGCGTTTGAATTTGTTTTTTTGTTGGAATGCGAAATCCGTTTTCAAACTTACTAATCAAAGCTTGGTCGATTTTTGCTTGTTCCGCTAACTTTCTAGTGGAAAGACCTTTTTCTATTCGGGCTTGTTTTAAAATTTCTTTCATAAAAGTATGATTAGAAACTTTTCTTAATTCGTGCTATATCACGTTTGGTGTCTTGTTCTTTCAACGATTCGCGTTTATCGTAATTCTTTTTACCACGACATAAGGCAATATCTAATTTAGCCAATCCTTTTTCATTGGTAAACAAACGAAGTGGCACGATCGTCAACCCTTTGTTATCAGAATCTTTGAATAATTTCTTTAATTCTTTCTTGTTTAAAAGCAGTTTACGCTCACTTTTCGTTTTATGATTGTAGTGTGTGCCGTATAAATATTCTTCGATGTGCGAGTTAATTACAAATAACTCACCATCATTAAATTCGCAAAAACTTTCAGTAATAGCAGCTTTCCCCAAACGAATCGATTTGATTTCGGTTCCGGTTAAAACGATTCCAGCGGTGTATTTGTCTAAAATTTCGTAATCGAATTTAGCACGTTTATTAAGTATGTTAACTGTCTTTTGCATAAGGACCACAAATGTAAATCAAAATTGTAGCATTTTAAAAAGATAATTACATATAAATATTTTTTAATCTATGATTTATATCAGTTTTTAGGTTTTTACATCTAAATATCTTTGACTCATAATTTTTAAACTAAATAAAAATGAGAAAAATAGTTTTTGCTTTAATGGCAATGTCTTTAATGACAGTAAATTTTGTAAATGCACAAGATAACGAAACAAAAGAAGAATCAAAATCAAATGAATTTAAAAGATGGCAAGTTCGTTTAAGAGCTGTTGGAGTTGCTCCAGACGAAAGTGCTAAAATTGGTATTATCGATGGTGATGTTGCTATTTCAAATGCTTTAATTCCTGAATTAGATTTCACATATTTCTTTACAGAACATTTTGCTGCCGAATTAATTTTAGGAACTGCAAAACATGATGTACAAGCAATTAATACACTTGCGGGTGATGTAAATTTAGGAAGCGTTTGGTTATTGCCTCCAACATTAACGGCTCAATACCATTTTTATACTTCAGACCAAAAAGTTTTCAAACCATATATTGGAGCTGGTGTAAATTATACATTGTTCTACAACGTAAAATCAGGTGATGTTGCAGGTGTAGACTATGATAATGCTTTAGGTTATGCTGCACAAGTAGGTTTTGACTTAATGTTAGATGATACTTTTTTCATAAATTTTGATGCTAAACGTTTGTTTTTAAGTACTGACGTAACTGTTGATGCTTCAAATTTAGCTCCAGGATTAAGTATTCCAGCAGAAGTTGATATCAATCCATGGTTAATTGGGGTAGGTGTTGGTATGAAGTTCTAAACTGTTAATTACATAGTTTTATTTGAAAAAGAGACTGCTGAAAAGTAGTCTCTTTTTTTTGCATGTATTTTGTTAATTGTTTGAAGTTATTTTTAGGTTTGAAATAAAAGAGAAAAAAAGTGACTTTATTTAGTTTTTTTTTTAATTTTATGAAACTAACCTAACTAATTAAACTATGAATACAGCATTTGAATTAATAGACAAAGAATTAATAGCATCTTTAAATTTTCCAAAATCGGAAGTATTAGAAGATAAAGAGGATATATCTGGACGTAAAAACGATTTAGACAGAGCGCTTTCCTTAGGTAATTTGGAGCATGTTAAAATTAAAATTTACTTTGAGGATGATATGTCAAAAAAAATGGTAGAAACTACTATTTGGGGTGTTACGGATAGTAGAGTAATACTTAAACAGGGAGTGGTGATACCTGTAAATAGAATTCACAAAATTGTATAACTATAAACAAAAACGAATGAAAAAAATCGCTCTTTTGGGTTTATCCCTATTATTTACATTAGGTTCTTTAGCACAAGAAACCAAAACAACTAAAGAAGTTAAAAAAGCTACAACAGAAAAAGCTGAGAAAGATAAAAAAGCAGCTGAAAAGAAAAAGAAAGCAGTTGATAAAAAAGTTGCTGATGCTAAAAAAGATCAAGATAAGAAAGTAAAAGAAGCAAAAGAAGAAATTTCGAAAGCAAAAAAAGAAACTGATGAAAAAGTTTCAAAAGCTAAGAAAGAAGTAAAATCAAATAGTGCTTCAGAAAAAGGTCAAGCTAAATCTACAACTGGAAAAGCGAAAGCAGAAGCTAACAAAGCAGAAGCAAAAGCTAAAAGTGAAACAAAAACTAAGGCTACAGAGACAAAAACAAAAGTTAAGAAAACTGAAGTTGAAGAAAAAGAAGACTTAAAAGAAACGGCAACATCTAAAGCAGCTGAGAAAAAAGTAAAAGACAAAGTTACTGGAGAGTACAAAGGTAAAAAAGTATTTACTGGACCAAGAGGCGGTAAATATTATATCAACAAAAACGGTAATAAAACGTATATTGACTAATCCAAAGATTTTATTGTAACGTAATAACGATAAGCAATAATTGCTTTTTGCCATTTTTTAGCTTTGATAGGATCTAAACCTTGTTTGGTAAAACTTGGTAAAAGTGCTTTATTAAGTTTGGCAAGTAATTTATACATCGTTTAATTTTTGGCAAATATAGTAAAATAAAAAATCCCGAGTGAATCGGGATTTTTTATTATTATTTGGTTTTTTTTATTTCTTTTTTCTTAATCTCAATTCTGTTTGGAGAACTATTTTTTCTAATATTAACAGATTCAATTTCATTAGTTTGTATTTTTTCAACTTCTTCTTTTGAAACTTTTTCTCCGTTGATGTAATATTCGGCTGATGATTTTTCAATTTCTTTCTCATAAACCTCCATTTCTTTTTCAAAGACCTTCATTTTTTGTTCAAAAATTTTCATTTCTTCTTCAAATTTTTTCATGTCAGGTTCTTTTCGTTTTATTTCCTTTTCATAAACTTCCATTTTTTTCTCAAATTCTTTCATTTTAGGCTCTATTGATTTCATCTTTTTCTCAAAAGAAACCATTGCTTTCTCATACTTTTCCATAGCCTTTTTATCATCCATATTTGAAGGAAAATCTGGAACTTCTGGAAAATCTGGCGGAGTTGGTGCGTCCATCAAATCTTCAAAAGGATGGGTTGGAGGTGTTGGTGGTGTAGGAAGTTCTGGAAAATCTACTTCATCAGTAACTTTAACCATTTTAACTTTTATTTCAGTTCCAAATTGTTTTGAAAGTTTTTCATCTACAACATAGTCCGAATAATCAGGTTCAGCGGTAAATCCGATTTTTCCTTCTTCAGAACTAAAATAAATTGGTTCAATTGGTTCTTCGCCTTTAATTTCTTTTACGCCTTTATTGCCTTTACCATCGTTAAATTCGATTTTTATGGCAATAATTTCACCTTTTTTGTTGCGTTTTATTTTTGAAAATTTATAATCAATTCCTTGACTTTTCAGTTGTTCGGCATCTGATTTCATTTCTGCATCAGTAGCGTTTTTATCCCAACTAAAACCAATGGCTTCAACTTTTACGGCATGAGCTTTTTGTGGATTTTCTTTTACTTGCGCCACTGTTTCAATTTGAAACAATAACATGAAACCTACTAATAGCGGAAGAATTGTAGCATACTTCCAAACATTTTTTTTGTGTGATTGATTTGTGTGTAACATAACGATTCGTTTTTTGATTAATGATTGATAAAATTGATTAGTAATACTTAAGTCGTGTTGATGAGTCACTACTTTTAATAAGGTTTTTTGATATAAATATTTGTTTTCGATTTGTTGAAAAGTTTCGTTATCAGCAATAAATTCAAGGTTTTGCAACATCGCTTTTCGGTAGAACCAAATGATTTGGTTTACCCAAAAGATAGCACAAAACACTTTTCCGATTAGCACATCAAATGAATGTTTTTGTTTTACATGAATGCTCTCGTGCGTTAAAATATGCTGTAATTCTTCTTCAGTAAACATTTCTTTATTAATTACGATGTAACTAAAAAATGAAAAAGGATTTTCAGCTGAATTTGAATCTACCAACGTATAATCACTTTCTTTTTGCTTGTTTTGTTTTTGAATCCTTCTGAAAAATGAAACTAATTCCATTCCAATCTTCAAAATAATTAAAATAGAAATTACGATGTAAGCTGACATTAAAATCAAAGACCAATCTAATGGAGCTTGTGTAGGAGTTTCGATGGTGTTGTATGTAATTGGAATTGCTTCTTCATAATATTCAGGAATTGGTGTTGGTTCAACCCAAACGGTTTTGGTAAAAGTGATTAAAGGTAAAACCAATGACAGTAATAACCCAGTCAAAAAATACCAACGATTTGAGGTGAAAAAGGTTTCTTTTCGTAGGAAAACAACGTACATCAAATAAAATAAAATGATAAGTCCGTTTACTTTGGCAAAATACATCAGTAGATTTTCCATACTATTTCTTTTTTTCGATTAAAGCTAAAATCTCACGAAGTTCGTCTGCCGAAATTTTATCTTCTTCGGCAAAATAGGAAACCAAATTTTTATACGAACTATTGAAATAGTTATCAATAGCTGTATTCATAAACGTTTTTCGGTAATCTTCAATGGCAACAATCGGGAAGTACTGATGTGTTTTTCCGTAGGCATTATACCCAACATAACCTTTCTCTTCAAGATTACGAACAATGGTAGAAAGTGTATTGTAATGGGGTTTATCTTCGGTGATTTCTTCCATGATATCTTTTACAAAAGCTTTTTTAAGCTTCCATAAAATGTGCATGATTTCTTCTTCTTTGTTGGTTAGTTTTTGCATGACTTTCAATTTGATAAGTCAAACTTATAACTATATTTTTAGTTTTACAACTATTTTTATAGTTATTTAACTAAATTTTTAGTTTATATATTTCTTGGCGGTTCATATTTAACCAATTTCATGGTCCAAATAAAGAGTAAAACACCAATGATACCAAGTGTTCCCATGAAGAACCAATTGTTTTGATAGCTAAACAAACGAATCATATCCATACCAGCTTCGGCGCTTAAAATATGTGCTGTGCTGTAACTCATGGTAAAAATTGCCATATAGCGACCTTCATGGCCTTTAGGTGCGCGACTTATAGCAAATGAATTAGAGAAAGGAAATACAAACATTTCACCAAATGTCATAAACAACATCATAATGATTAAAATGCCTGCCCATTGGTTGACTAAAAGTAAATACATACTTATTGCCATTGCCAAACAGCCTAATGTAATGACTTTTAGCTTGTTAATTTTATGGCGTTCGATATAACTTACAATTGGCATTTCTAAAAAGAAGATTAAAACACCATTTAGAGTTAACAATAATCCTGTTTGTAATTCGGATAAATTAAATTGCTCTTTATGATACAACGGAATAGTAGTGAACAATTGGAAAAATAATATTCCAGTAATTAAAGTAGCACCAAGAAATATCCAAAAAGGTCTGTCTTTGAAAACAGAATTGGTTAGGATTTCGCCAGGATGTTCTTTATCGGTATATTTTGATTTTTTCTTTTCTTTTACTTTAATCCAAAATATTAAAATGGCTAAAATACATGTGGCACCATCCACCCAAAATAAACCTTTGTATCCCACAGTCATAATTAATAATCCTCCAAGTGCTGGTCCAGCAGCGAAGCCTAAATTAATAGCTAATCTAACTAAGGTTAAGGCTCGAGTTCTGTTTTCTGGTTTTGCATAAGCTCCCAAGGATACAAACATGGCTGGACGAAACATATCGGCAACTACCATTATGAAGAACATAGCGACAAGTAACCCTTCAAAACTAGTGACAAATTGTAATCCAAAAAAAGCAATTCCACTGGTCATTAAACTGAAAATCATGATTTTATAAAAACCAATTTTATCAGATAATTTCCCTCCTAACCAAGAACCTACAATGGAACCCAATCCAAAACTTATCAATATCCACTTCACCTGATTGTATGAAAAGTCTAAATCTTCTCTTAAATATTTAGACAAGAAAGGAAGTACCATGGTTCCAGCACGATTGATGAAAGTAATAAGTGTAAGTATCCAAATTTCGCGAGAAAAACCTCTGAAATTGTCGATATATTTGTTAAAAGCGCGCTGTAACATACCTAAAGTTGAATCGCAAATTTACGAAAGCTAACACGATTAAAATGTTATAGAAATTATATATTTTTGTAAAAAATGAATCCAATGAAAAAACTTTTGATTTTCTTATTATTTTCAACAATGACATTTGCTCAAAAAGACTTGTCTTCGGCTGAAAAATTTCAATCTGATTTGAATAAAAGTTATGCAGATTCATTGAAAAGTCCTTTGACTAAAGAGGATTTAAAGCAATTTAAAGGTTTGGATTTCTTTTCGATAAATGAAAAATATATTGTTGAAGCAACTTTTATTAGAACCAAAAAGGAAAAGCCTTTTGGTATGAAAACGACAACTTCGAGAACTCCATTGTACAAAAAATATGGTGAATTACACTTCAAAATTGATGATAAAGCATTTAAACTAAATGTGTATCAGAATATAGATTTGAATAAAAAGCCGGGTTATGAAGATTATTTATTCCTACCATTTTCTGATTTAACTTGCGGAAAAGAAAGCTACATCGGTGGAAGATATGTTGACATGAAAATTCAAAAAGGCAAAACTTGGACAATTGATTTCAATAAAGCTTATAATCCGTATTGTGCTTATAATTACGAATATTCGTGCCCGATTGTACCTTTAGAAAATGATTTAGATATCGAAATCTTAGCAGGAGTAAAGAAATTTCATGACTAAGTATATCAACTTACACACGCACAAATTTTCAAATCTTTCGGATGTGATTGAAGTGGTTAATCAATATCCGTGGGAATTTGAAGCTTCAATTCCTAATTACTCTATTGGAATTCATCCTTGGTATATTGATGAGAATCGTTTAGAATCGGATTTAGAAATCATTAAAGAAAAATTACAATTGTCTGAATGTTTAGCATTTGGGGAATGTGGTTTAGATAAACGAATCGAAATTTCATTAGAATTACAAATATCGGTTTTCAAGAAGCAATTAGAAATTGTAAAGCAAACAAATAAACCTATCATTTTGCATTGTGTTGCGGCTTATGATGAAGTAATTGCCATCAAGAGAGAAATGAAAATAGAAAATCCAATGATTATTCACGGATTTTCAAAAAACGAACAAGTGGCGAAATCACTTTTGAATAACGGTTTTTATCTTTCGTTTGGAAAATACTTACTTCGTAATCCAGATTTAGAAAAAGTATTTACCTTTGCACCCGAAAATCAAGTTTTATTAGAAACCGATACGATTAAAGAATCCATTTATCAAGTGTATGAAAAAGCAGCTTCGATAAAAGGAATTTCGGTAGAGGAAATGAAAACTATCGTTTTTACTAATTTTTCAAGGATTTTCAGCTAAACAATTAATCAATTTAACGATTCAACACTATTATGGCAAAGTGGAAAGAACGCGCAGTTTTATTATTTAAAGAAGAAGGTATTCAAAAACTTGAAAACGCTAATGTTTTGGTTGTTGGATTAGGTGGAGTAGGGAGTTTTGCTGCCGAATTTTTAGCTCGTGCTGGTGTTGGTTCGATGACTATTGTGGATGGTGATGTGGTTGATATAACCAATATTAATCGTCAATTGCCAGCTTTGCATAGTACGGTTGGTGAACCAAAAGTAAAAATTGTTGGTGACAGATTAATGGATATTAATCCAGAGTTGAAATTAACACGCATTGAAGAATTTTTGTCTCCAGAACGCGCCTATGAATTGGTTTCACCTGAATTTGACTACGTTTTAGATTGTATTGATAGCGTAACGCCAAAAATCAATTTGATTGTGGCTTGTAAGCGTAAGAAAGTGAAAGTAATCAGTAACATGGGAGCAGGAGGTAAGTTTGAAGCTGAAAAAGTTCAAGTACGCGATATCAGCAAAACAGAATATTGTCCGTTAGCGAAGAATGTACGCAAGCGTTTAAAAATGGAAGGAATTTCAAAAGGAGTAAAAGTGGTATATTCTTACGAACGACCAGATTATTCTAGTGTTAAAACCACTGATGGAACAAATTTCAAGAAATCTTTTTACGGAACGAACAGTTGGATGCCTGCTTTGTTTGGTTTACATGCCGCTGAAACTGTTGTAAAGCATTTGATAGGAAAGAATAAAGAATAAAAAAAGGACATTTTAAATGTCCTTTTTTTATTTTATCTTGAAGTTCTTTGCGTAATGTCTTCGTTATATTTATCGTAAAAAGTTTGTAATTTTTCAGGATTTAAATTTCCTTTTGAATCTAATACTTTTTCTTTTATCAACCATTTTACTAGTTTTTGCATGTTCTTTTTAGAATTCATACCTAATCCTGAAATAACATGCTCCACACTTGTAGTTTCTACTTTTACTTTAGCAGTTAAAAAATTTAAAATAATATAATCATCTTCATTATATTGACTCGTTTCATTGTCATGCCATTTGAAAAGTAAAATTTCGTCATCGCTTTCTATTGAATAAAACGAATGTTGTAAAATGTTTATTTTTTCATATTTTAAGATTGGTGTTCCATCTAAAAGAACTTTATCGTCTTTAATTTCAACTTCTTGTGCATTTATAAAAGATCCAATTAGTATAAAAACAATTGATAAAAAAAGTTTATTCATTAGTATAAAATTTAAAATAATTATTGATTTGTATTAGTTGTCGTTCCTTCTACAGGTGTAGTGATTTCTACTTCAGTTTCAACTGGTTTTGGTTTTGGAATGTAAACTCGTTTTTTTATTGGTACAAAAATTTCGGTTACCCATTTTGAAGGTTTACGTTCTTTTGGCAAGCTAACTTTATAGACTTCAATGTTAGTTCCTTCTAAATCCTCAATTAGTTTTTTCTTTTTAATATAAGCTAAAGTTTTGTCCCAAGCTTCTTGATTGTGAGAATAATCGCCAGTTAAAGTTGTTTTTACAGCTAAAAATTCATCAAAATGACCTCCTGAAATTTCGCTTCCTGGAGTTGTTAAAATTTCTTCCTCAACCGGAACACACATTGAAAAAATGGTTGTTTTGTTTTGTTTATCCCAAGTATCATAAGTAATAAAAGGTAAGCCTGTAATGATAATATCGTTTTTCTCCACAAAAGCCATCATATTTTGCAACATTGTTTTAGAAACTTTTTGAAAATCGGCAAATGAACAAGTATCTATTTGTTGGATATAATTGGTAGCATGTTTGGTTACCAATCCGTGAATTTTGATATTATAAGTAGTCAAATCCTTAACTAAATAAGTGTCAATGTTGTTTAATCCGTCTTCTAATTTATCTCCTAATACATTATCAACGCCACCTTGTAAAACACTCAATAATTTTAATTCAAAATCTAATTTTCCTTTTAATTCCCAAGTAACTAAAGCTCCTTTTTTTGTTTTTTGAAAACGCATAAAGGAATCGTTTTTCTCACCTGAAACCGTAATGGTTTGCATAATTGTATCACCTGGAACTGATTTTAGATTTTTAAAAACCGCATTGTCTTTATCCCAAGGATTCCAATCAACTAAAGAAGTGCTATCGGAAACAAAATTATAAACAATATCCTTTGAAGCTTTTATTTCTTTAGAGCGAACCACTCTATAGTCGCTTTGCTGAGTAGCAACAAAGACAACAAAGGCCACACTAAATAGAAGCAATAAAAGAAGTATGTATTTTAAAATTCTCATCAGGGCATGAATTTGTTTTTCAAAAGTAAGAAAATTAATCTTTCATTAGTACTTTAATTAAAAAGAGTAACCCAATGAAGCCTAAAAATCCAATAAATACCCAATAGGTTCCTTTATAGAACGGTTTCATTTGTCTTAAATCTTTACGGTATACCAATATCATTGTGGTTACAAACGCAATTATAAAGAAAATAGCAAAGTAGATTTGTCCTGTTGAAAACATATTGAAAATTTTTACAAAAATAAGAATTTAATACTATCTAATTTTTTAATTTAGAGAAATTTATAAGGTCAATTATGCAAAAACAATTAAAAGCAGTAAGAATTTTTCATGAAACCTATGGTTTAGGAGTGAGTGAAGAAATGAAAGCCGATTTAGGTGCTTTAAAAAATGAACTTCGTTTTAACCTAATGAAAGAGGAAAATGAAGAATATTTAGAAGCCGTTCAAAACAATGATATCGTTGAAATTGCCGATGCTCTAGGCGATATGTTATACATTTTATGTGGTACCATTTTAGAACACGGATTGCAACATAAGATTGAAGAAGTGTTTGATGAAATTCAACGTTCTAACATGAGTAAACTTGGAGAAGACGGAAAACCTATTTATAGAGAAGACGGAAAAGTAATGAAAGGTCCAAATTACTTTAAACCTAATTTTGAGGAAATTTTAAAATAAAAAAAAGGCGATTTCAATTTTGAAATCGCCTTTTTACTTATATGTTTTTCAATTTTGAACACTGAACACTGAACACTGAACACTGAACACTATATCTTAACAGTCCAACCAAAAGTGTCTTCTGCTAATTTATATTGAATGTTAGTTAGCTTTTCTTTAATTTCTAAAGCCACCGAGTTTTCTAATTTTGGTAATTCATAGTATTCACCTAAATAAGAAAAACCTACGATTGGATTAATCACGGCCGCAGTTCCTGCACCAAAGATCTCTTTTAATGAACCATCTTTTGCAGCAGTTACTAATTCGTCAACTAAAACCGAACGTACTTCTACTTTAATATTTTCTCTTTGCGCTAATTCGATAACACTTTTACGAGTAACACCATCTAGGATTCTTTCACTTGTTGGTGCTGTGTAAATTGTATCATTAATTCTAAAGAAAACATTCATGGTTCCAGCTTCTTCCAGTTTTGTATGCGTAGCATCATCTGTCCAAATGATTTGTTGGAAACCTTGCTCGTTTGCTAATTTTGTTGGGTAAAACTGTGCAGAGTAATTTCCTGCAGCTTTAGCCGCACCAATTCCTCCGTTAGCCGCTCTACTGAAATGTTCTGCAATAAGTACTCTAACTTCACCAGAATAATAAGCACGAGCTGGTGATAATATAATCATAAAACGGTATTCTTGAGAAGGAGCCGCAATTACACCATGTCCGGTTGCAATCATAAAAGGACGGATATACAAAGTATTTCCTTTTCCTTTTTTAACCCATTCTTTTTCAATTTCTAATAAACGGTGTAAACCTCCTAAGAAAACATCTTCAGGAACTTCTGGCATTGCCATTCTGGTAGCACTTTTATTAAAACGGTGATAATTTTCATCGGGTCTAAACAACCAAACGTCATCTTGCTCATCTTTGTAAGCTTTCATTCCTTCAAAAATAGCTTGTCCGTAGTGGAATACTTTTGCAGAAGGATCAATCATGAAAGGTGCATATGGTTCTATAACAGGTTTTTGCCATGCTCCATCTACATAATCACATACTAACATATGGTCTGTAAAGACATTACCAAAGGTTAGGTTTTCAAAATCAACCTCGCTGATTTTTGAATGAGGAGCCGAAATAATTTCAATTTCGTTTAAAGTTTTTAATTCCATTAGGGTCAAACTGTTATAATTTATAGTTTTGTAAAATCAACAAAAAAAAGGTAGATTTTTACGTATTCGTTGCAAATTTACTAAAAAAAAGAAGTTTTATTTTTACTTACCAAAAAATAATTATCAACAACTGACAAAATTTTATCTTGATAAAAACTTTAAATTGATTTTAAATCACCTAAATAAATAAGAAATCTTAGTGTCGTTAACTTCTTTTACAAGAGATGAAATTTTCTTTTTTGATGCTCCGAAAATATAAAAAATATCGTTATTTTTGTTGAAATTATTCACAATTAAAATGAAAAAAATACTTACTCTATCACTTCTAACTATTGCATTTGTTAGCTGTGAACAAAAAAAAGAAACTACTCCAGAAATTGCTAAAGTAGATTATGCTGTTTTTGGCGACTCTATTTCATCTGAAGGCGCTTTATCGAATGCTGAAATGATGGAAAAATTCAAATCTTTAAAAGAAGGCGATACTTTAGAAGTAAAATTCAAATCAGGAATCAACGAAGTTTGTCAAAAGAAAGGTTGTTGGATGACATTAGATTTAGCAGATGATAAAGAAGCTTTTGTAAAATTTAAAGACTATGGTTTCTTCGTTCCAAAAAATGCACAAGATAAAGAAGTTATTGTGAACGGAAAAGCATTTGTAAGTGTTGAAAGTGTTGATGTTTTAAAACATTATGCAAAAGATGCTGGAAAATCACAAGCAGCAATTGACAGTATTGTAGAGCCAAAAGTAACATACTCGTTTATGGCAAATGGTGTTTTAATTGCTAAATAATGAAACAGTTAATTCTACTAGTATCTTTTGCTATTTTGTCGATTTCTTGTGATAAGAAACTGGATGAAAAAGTTACAGATAAAGAAGCTTGTGAAACCGATTCAAAAGTAAATAAAGACGGTTTTGAAATGTACGAAATGTCAGAAATGGCAGCTCTTATGGAACAAATGTATGTTGATAATGAACGTTTGAAAGAACGCATCATGAAAGGCGATACCATTGGTAAATTTCCGCAACATTTTATTCGTATTCATAAAGCAGTAATGACGGATGAAACCGATAAAGATGCTTTTTTCGATGAACAAGCAGCTAAATTTATCAAAGCTCAGGAATTGATTTATCAAGATCCAAAAAATGCTAAAGAACATTTTAATAACGGAATTGATGCTTGTATCAAATGCCACGAAGTTAAATGTGGCGGACCGATTCCGAAAATTAAGAAATTGTATATTGAGTAATTTACTCATTAAAATAAAAAAGGTTTAAGAGCTAGATTTCGAATTCTTAAACCTTTTCTTTTTGAATTTATTATGAAAAGAGAAATTATTATCACAGATGACGGTTCCACCACTATTCGAATTCCTGATTGGGACGAGAACTATCATTCTACTCATGGTGCTATTCAGGAAGCGAAACATGTTTTTATCAAGAACGGATTGGATTTATTTCAAAATCAGGATACGATTTCTATTTTAGAAATTGGTTTCGGAACGGGTTTGAATGCTTTCATTACGTTTTTGGAAACTATAAATAAAGAAAAAGTTAATTACGTTGGAGTAGAAGCATATCCCATTTCTCAGGAAGAAATTGCGCAAATGAATTATGTTTCTGAATTAGATTCCGAAATGTATCAGGAGATTTTTGATAAAATGCATTCTTGTGATTGGGAAAAACAAGAAACGATTACTGAAAATTTTCATTTAACTAAGAGAAAACAGTTTTTTCAAGATATCGAAGACAAAAACCAATTCGATTTGATATATTTTGATGCTTTCGGTTTTCCATTACAACCCGAATTATGGAGTGAAGTTATTTTTAAGAAAATGTACGATGCACTTTTACCAAAAGGAACTCTAGTTACTTATGCTTGTCGTTCATCTATTAAGAACGCGATGCTAAGTGTCGGATTTTCAATTGAAAAACTGCCTGGAGCTCCAGGAAAACGCGAAATGTTACGAGCTACAAAAAATGTATGATTTTTACTGTAAAGTAAGAATTTAATAAAATTTTAGCATTTTTTTTATTAACTATAACGTTTTCGAAAGATTTTTTTATTTATCTTTACAACAAGTTCTTACCCCCAGTCTAACCTTTTATTTAGAAAAAGTATGCCCAGACCGATGTTTTCTTACACCAAGTCAATTTTGGAGAGAGTGAGTTTTGATGCGAAACTATTTTGTAAAGAATTAGAGAAAGCAGTGAGAATATTGCTTCCTTATGAAATAGATCAATTGAGAGAGTGGCTTTTACAGTTTACCGAAGAAAAGCCAGAATTGAGACAATGTTTAATTTATATCAACTAAAAATATAAAGTCCCGATAATCTCGGGACTTTTTTTATGGTATATATTGAAATCTATTTTGTTTTTGGACTTATAATTTCAACATCACTAAATGCGATAGCTCCACGGACAACGCCAGATATTGTATCTCGTAAGGCGTTAATAATGTGTATTTTTAATTCGTTTTTAGGATAAATCAAACTCACTTCTCTAGCCGGTTTTGGATCTTTAAACGGTTTTAGTTTTTCTTTGTTCTTGTCATTCAAATCTAAAGTATGTAAATAAGGAAGCAGCGTAGTTCCTAAACCTTCATCTGCTAGTTTGATAAGCGTTTCAAAACTGCCGCTTTCCAATTGAAAATGACTATCAGCTATATATTTATTGTTTTTACACAAGTTAAGAATTCCATTTCTGAAACAATGTCCGTCTTGTAAAAGTAAAATCTTGTCCAAGTCTAAATCAGAAATTTCAATTTCTTTTTTATCAATCGATGGATGATTTGAAGGCACATAAGCAACAAAAGGCTCGTAATATAAAACGATTTCCTTTAAATTTTCTTCTTCTAATGGAGTAGCGGCAATAGCACAATCTAAATGACCATTTTTTAATTTCTTGATTATATCTTCAGTGGTTTGTTCTTCAATAATCAAATTGACTTTTGGATATTTTTTAATGAAATTATTCAAAAACATAGGAAGTAATGTTGGCATTACTGTTGGAATTATCCCCACTTTAAATTCGCCACCAATGTAGCCTTTTTGTTGGTCAACAATATCTTTAATTCTTCCTGCTTCGTTTACGATATTTTTTGCTTGGTTAACGATTTTTTCACCAACCTCTGTTAACAATATTGGTTTTTTGCTTCTATCAAAAATCAAAATATCTAATTCATCTTCTAATTTTTGAATTTGCATACTCAATGTAGGTTGTGTTACAAAGCATTTTTCAGCAGCTAACGTAAAGTTTTTATATTCGGCTACAGCCAAAACGTAGTATAATTGAGTAATTGTCATAACATTGATAAATTTGATGCAAATATAAAAACTATCAATTAAATTTATAGGGAATGGGAGTGGAATTTTGTAAATTTGAGAAAATAAATACTAAATTATGAAACTTAATAGCTTAGGATTACCAGTTGAACAATCTGAAGAATTAGTAAATGAATTGAACGGATTGTTATCTAACTTTCAAATATATTATCAAAATTTAAGAGGTTTACATTGGAATATTAGAGGAAAAAGATTTTTTGATTTGCACTTAAAATTTGAAGAATTATACAACGATAGTCAGTTAAAAATTGATTTAATTGCAGAGCGTGTACTTACATTAGGAGGAACTCCTTTACATACATTTTCAGATTATATTGCAAATAGCAAATTAAAAGTAGGAAAAGATATTTCAAAAGATGTAGAAGCTATTCAGCTGATTTTAGAATCGTTAAGTGTTTTGCTACAAGTTGAAAGAGTAATTTTAGCTAAAGCATCAGAAATAAATGATGAAGGAACTAATTCTATGATGAGTGATTTTATTGCCGAGCAAGAAAAAACCAATTGGATGCTCAAAGCCTGGATGGAAGAAGAAATTTAATATGTTAAAAAAAAATAGTGCTGTAAATTTTACAGCATTATTTTTTTACTAATAGTTGAATTACTATAAAATATTTTTATATTTGTTATATGAAGTTTTTATCAACTGTTTTTTTATTCTTATTTATTGCTTTCTTAGCTACTCCAACATTAATTGCTATGGTGGATAAAAAAGCAGATACCTCTTGTTTTTACACGATGTGTGAAGAAGAGGAAAACCATTCGCCATTTAATGAAATTAAAACGGTACAAACTACTAATTATTCGGTAATCCATTTTTCATTCGGAGAGTTAGCAAAGCTTAATGTTCTAATAGAACACGATTTATTAAGTTTTGACAATTTGGCTCACCAAATTTTTTCTCCACCTCCTAATTTAGCATAATACATTTCGTTTTTCTTTATTAACACTCTTTTAATTTTTGAGTGTACTATTAATGTATTATACAAAAAATTCATGAATAATCATTCTATTTTTTCCAATGTAAGAGGAGATCTTGCATCTGGTCTTGTTGTATTTTTAGTGGCTTTGCCATTGTGTTTAGGAATTGCATTAGCATCTGGAGCACCATTGTTTTCAGGTATTGTTTCGGGTGTAATTGGCGGTGTAGTTGTTGGTTTTTTAAGTAATTCAGCATTGAGTGTTACTGGACCTGCAGCGGGGTTAACAGCTATCGTTCTTGCAGCAATTACTGATTTGGGAGGATTTGATATTTTCTTAGTTGCGGTAATTTTAGCAGGATTAATTCAAATCGCTTTAGGCTTTTTGAGAGCGGGAAGCTTTTCTAATTATTTTCCCACAAGTGTAATTGAGGGAATGTTAGCTGCTATCGGTATTATTATTATATTAAAACAAATTCCTCATGCTTTTGGTCATGATGTAGATAATGAGGGCGATTTTTTCTATATTGAAAAATCAGGTCATACAACTTTTGATACTTTATTTGAGTCTATCAATTACATTCATACAGGAGCATTAATCATTGCGCTATTGTCATTAGCCATTTTAATTACTTGGGAAAAAGTTCCTGCTTTAAAAAAAATAAAAGTTGTTCCTGGAGCATTAGTAGTCGTTGTAGTAAGTATTTTATTGAATGAATTTTTTATTCAATCAGGTTCAAGTTTAGCTATTGTTACTCAAAACCATTTGGTGAGTTTGCCTTCTTTTACTGAAATTAGTAATGGATTTGCTTTACCAAATTTCGCGTCCTTAACAAACGAAAAAGTGTGGATTGTAGCGATAACCATTGCTGTTGTTGCATCCATTGAAACCTTATTATGTATTGAGGCGACAGATAAATTAGATCCTTACAAACGATTTACAGACACAAATCGTGAGTTGAAGGCTCAAGGTATTGGAAACATTGTTAGTGGTTTATTAGGTGGCTTGCCAATGACATCTGTTGTTGTTCGTTCGTCTGCCAATATAAATTCTGGTGGTAGAACTAAATTCTCAACTATTTTTCATGGATTGTTGTTATTCACTTTTGCATTATCCATTCCGTTTATCTTAAATAAAATTCCATTAGCCGCTTTGGCTGCTGTTTTATTAATGGTAGGCTATAAATTAGCGAAACCAAGCGTTTTTGTTCACTTGTGGAATAATGGATATTCTCAATTTATTCCTTTTGTAGTTACAGTTATTGCGGTAGTTCGCATTGACTTATTGAAAGGAGTTGGAATTGGTTTAGCAGTTAGCATCATTTTTATTTTATATCAAAATTTAAAAATTGCCTATTCATTCAAAAAAGAATCATTTCACGATGGTGATATAATTACTATCAAACTAGCACAAGAAGTTTCGTTTTTAAACAAAGCAGCGATTAAAAGTACATTAGCTAGCATTCCAAATGGTTCAAAATTAATTATTGATGCTTCAAATACGAAATATATTGACTTTGATGTAGTAGAATTGATTAAAGATTTCAGAAATGTTAAGGCAGAAGATAAAGAAATAGACTTAACTTTAAAAGGTTTCAAAGACCAATATGATCTAGATAATACAGAATTTAAACACGTAAAAATTAAAGATTCGAAAGAAGAAACAAAATAATATAACTTAACATGAAAGCACATAATAAAGAAACACAAGCACAAATGACGCCTCGTAAAGCATTACAGTTTTTACAAGAGGGAAATGATCGTTTTATTAATAACTTAAAAGCTAACAGAAACTTATTAGAACAAGCCAACGAAACTCGTGATGGACAATGGCCATTTGCTACGATTTTAAGTTGTATTGATAGTAGAACTTCTGCCGAATTAATTTTTGACCAAGGTTTAGGCGATGTTTTTTCAGTACGAATTGCTGGAAATATCGTAAATACCGATATTTTAGGAAGTATGGAATTTGCTTGTAAAGTAGCTGGTTCTAAATTAATCGTTGTTTTAGGTCATTCAAAATGTGGCGCTGTAAAAGGAGCTTGTGACCATGTTGAAATGGGTAATTTAACGGAACTATTATCAAAAATTCAACCTGCAGTTTACCAAGAAAAAGAAACGACTGATAATCGAACTTCAAAAAATAGCGAATTCGTTGAGAACGTTGCAGAAATTAATGTGAAACGAAGCGTAAAAAACATTATCGAAAGAAGTTTTGTTTTGGAACAAATGTTAGAAGACGGTCAAATTGGAATTGTTGGAGCCATGCACGATATCGAATCGGGTAAAGTAATTTTCTATGATGATGTTATGTACATTAAAGATAATTCTAATCCTGAATTTACTGTTTCAGACCTAAGACACTAAAGATAATTTTAAATATATTTTCAAAAAGCTATCACTTCACCAAATTTTAATACGGAATTGATAGCTTTTTTATTTTATATTTGATACCACATACACAATGATAATGACTGATTTTTACAAAAAGATATTAGACAATAACAAAAAATGGGTGGAGAACAAATTAGCCATTAGCCCAAACTATTTCAAAAATTTAGCCGACGGACAAAGTCCACCACTTTTATGGATTGGTTGTTCGGATAGTCGTGTTCCTGCAAATGAAATTATTGGGGCTGAACCTGGTGAAGTTTTTGTACATCGAAATATTGCTAATATGGTTGTACATTCTGATATGAACATGTTAAGCGTTTTAGATTATGCTGTAAATGCTTTAAAAGTCAAACACGTAATTGTTTGTGGACATTATGGTTGTGGTGGAGTTAAAGCTGCAATGGGAAATACTTCTATTGGAATTATTGATAATTGGATTCGTCATATTAAAGATGTGTATCGTTTTCATCATGAAGAATTAGATGCCATTACCGATGAAAAAGAACGCTTCAATAAATTCGTAGAAATCAATGTAAAAGAACAAGTTATGGATTTAGCCAAAACATCCATTGTTCAAAACGCATGGAAAAACGGACAAGAGTTATCGTTACATGGTTGGGTTTATGGTCTTAACGATGGTTATGTAACCGATTTAGGTGTGAATTTTAGTTGTGATAAAGACTTGGATGATGTGTATCAGTTGAAGTTTTAATCATCTAAATTCTCATTAAAAGCAGAAGGCAATAATTGCGGAATAAATTTTATCAAAATAGGCAATAATAAGCCACCACCAGGAAGTAAAAATATAGTTAACGACGGAACTGTTTTACACACATCTAGTAACTGTTTTTTTACTTTCTTTTTTTCGTCTTTGCTCAAATCTTTAGTGGTTGATTTGGCTAAAAGTTGCATCAATTCACCACTTTCTTTGATTTCTTTTGTTAATCGGTCTTTGTTTCGAATGATTAGTTTGGTTACATTTTTATTGGCTTGATCGTAAAAATGTTTGATAGGATTGGAATAATTAAAGAACGGAATTTCCGATTTGTATTTTTCTATAAAATCATTGATTACTTTTTTACTTTTTTCAAGTAAGTCTGATTCTAATTCTAAATCTGAACTCAATTGTTTTAAGAAATTTTCTTCGTTGTGTTCTAATTTTTCATCGCTCCAAAGAGCCATTTGAGCAATATCCAAAAGATACAATTTTTCTAGTAACGAGGAATGTCGCATTAACTTGATTTCAGATAATTCGATATTTTCGATGGAATTGAATTTGGTATAACGAATTGAATTTTCAAATAATTTCACTAATAATTCGTCGTATTTTGACTTACTTTCTTTTATTTTTAAAGCCAAAGAAACAATTTTAATACAATCCGATTCCATATTTTTCAAATAATCGGAAGGTAGAGTTTCATTTTTTAAATAATGTTCAAAAGCTAAAACATCAATAAACAAAAGTGCATTTGTAATAATATGTGAAAAATTCTTGCTAATCGTATTGTTATTGGTTTGAATTCGGTCATCAATCACTTTTTCTAAACGGGAACTATACGAGCCTTCTGGTAGTAGTTTTTTAATGAAATTCAGGTTTTCGGGCTGAATAATTTTATAAAATTCATAAACCGAATTGATGAAATCTTCTTTAGTTCCGTTTGATTTTTCAATGCAATACAAGGAAAAAAGTGTGTTTAAGAACCCAACTTTCGTCACTTCATCATATGACCATTTTACGGTATTGATTTGATTTTTAAGTTGGTAACGTACCACATAACCATATATAAACCCTGTTGCTCTACAATCTTCATAAAAAGTCAAAGTATTGCCTTGAAAATCAACAAAATTAGCTTGATTTTCAGCAAAAAACTTATCAATCCATCCGTTTGCAGAAGGGTTTATCATTAGTTTAGTTTTTCTTTTAAATATTTTCCAGTAATCGAATTCTTGTTTTTAGCCACTTCTTCTGGTGTACCAAAAGCCATTAATTTTCCACCGTTTTCACCACCTTCCGGACCAATGTCCAAAATATAATCGGCACATTTAATTAAATCTAAATTGTGTTCAATTACGATAATCGAATGTCCTTTGTCTAACAAAGCGTCAAAAGAAGCTAATAATTTTTTAATATCGTGAAAATGCAATCCTGTTGTAGGTTCATCAAAAACAAACAATGCTTTATCTTTAATAGTTCCTTTAACTAAGAATGAAGCCAATTTAATACGTTGCGCCTCGCCACCAGAAAGGGTAGAAGAGGATTGTCCTAATTGTACATAACCCAATCCAACATCTTGCAAAGGTTGCAATTTCTGTGTGATTTTAGTTTGACTGTGTGCTCCAAAAAACGCCAATGCATCATCAATAGTCAAAGTTAAAATATCATTGATGTTTTTGCCTTCGAATGTAACTTCTAATACTTCTTTTTTGAAACGTTTCCCGTTACAAGCTTCACATTCTAAATGAACATCAGCCATAAATTGCATTTCGATAGTAACTTCACCGTCACCTTTACAAACTTCACATCTTCCGCCTTCTACATTGAAAGAGAAATGTTTTGCTTGATAGTTTCTTAGTTTTGAAACGTTTTGCTTTGCAAATAGTTCACGAATGTCATCGTAAGCTTTAATGTAAGTAACTGGATTTGAACGCGAACTTCTTCCAATCGGATTTTGGTCTACGTATTCGATATGTTTGATGTGTGAAAAACTTCCGGCTAATTCGGTAAATTGTCCTGCTTTTTCCCCAACACCTTCTAATTTCTTTTGAATGGCTGGAAACAAAATTTTCTTCACCAATGTACTTTTTCCACTTCCCGAAACACCTGTAATCACAGTCAAACATTCTAATGGGAAAGTGAAGTTTTCATTTTTTAAGTTATTTTCTCTCGCGCCAATAACTTCGATATGATTTTTGAATTTTCTTCTTGTTTTTGGCACCGAAATTTCTTCTTTACCATTTAAGTATTTTGCCGTTAGCGAATCAAATTTCAGGATTTCTTCATAGGTTCCTTGTGCTACTAATTCGCCACCATGTGTTCCAGCTTCTGGACCAATATCGATAATCATATCGGCTGCTTTCATGATATCTTCGTCGTGTTCTACAACGATAACGGTGTTACCTAAATCGCGAAGTTCTTTCAATACCTCGATTAATCTTTCGGTATCTTTTGGATGTAGACCAATACTTGGTTCGTCTAAAATGTACATGGAACCTACCAAACTACTTCCTAACGAAGTGGCCAAGTTAATACGTTGCGATTCACCTCCAGAAAGCGAATTAGAGTTACGATTTAAGGTTAAATAACTTAATCCCACATTGAATAAGAAGTCTAAACGATTGTTGATTTCGATTAACAAACGTTTGGCTACTTTGGTATCGTATTCGTTTAATTCTAATTTTTTGAAGAAATCAATCAAATTTACGATTGGTAAATCAACCAAATCAGAAACCGTTTTACCACCAACGGTAATGTAATTAGCTTCGGGACGTAATCGTTTGCCTTTACACGTATGACATTTTGTTTTACCTCTATATCTAGAAAGTAAAACGCGGTTTTGAATTTTATAATTTTTCTCTTCTAATTCCGAAAAGAAATCGTTTAATCCAGTGAAATATTTATTTCCGTCCCAAATCAATTGCTTTTGTTCGTCTGAAAGTTCGAAAAATGGTTTATGTATAGGAAAATCGAATTTATAAGCGTTGTTTACCAATTGATCTCGGTACCAACTCATACTATCGCCACGCCAAGGAAAGACAGCATTTTCGTAAACAGATAAAGCTGTATTTGGAATTACTAAATCGGTATCAATTCCGATAACACTTCCGTAGCCTTCACATGTTGGACAGGCTCCGTAAGGATTATTGAAACTGAACAAGTGAATATTAGGTTCTAAAAACGTGATACCATCCAATTCAAAATTAGCGCTGTATTCCAAACGTTTTTTAGTATCCACTTCTTGCAAATAACAAACACCTTTTCCTTCATAAAAAGCAGTTTGTACCGCATCAGCTAAACGATTGAAGAATTCTTCTTCAGTTTTAACCACAATTCGGTCAATAATTAGCAGAATATCTTTATTGTCCAATTGGTGTTGGTCTAACGTATCCAAACGCACCATCTCGTTATCAACTAAAATACGTGCAAAACCTTGTTGTAAAAGTACTTTTAGTTTGTCTTCTAAAGCTCTTCCTTCTTCTAAATGAATAGGAGAAAGCAATAACCATTTACTATCTATTGGAAATTCTTTAATGTCATTAATAACATCAGAAACGGTATCTTTTTTAACTTCTTTTCCCGAAATAGGTGAGTAGGTTTTTCCAATTCGGGCAAACAGTAGTTTTAAATAATCATAAATTTCGGTAGAAGTTCCTACTGTAGAACGTGCATTACTAGTATTTACCTTTTGTTCAATAGCAATTGCAGGAGCAATTCCTTTTATGTATTCTACTTTTGGTTTGTCTAATCTTCCAAGGAATTGTCGTGCATATGAAGACAAACTTTCAACATATCTACGTTGCCCTTCGGCATATAAAGTATCAAAAGCTAAACTTGATTTTCCTGAACCTGAAAGACCAGTAATTACTACTAATTTATTTCGTGGAATAGCAACATCTAAATTTTTAAGGTTGTGCAATTGAGCGCCTTTAATTAAGATATTTTTTTTTGGTTCTAAGGTTGAAAAATCGGGTTGTATCATTGTTGATTTTAATAGAATTGCAAAGATAACAATTGTTAGAACAAAATAGTAGTAACCTTATGTTTTCCTGTTAAATACTAAAAATACAGACCTTAAATAATATATAAATAAAGGTTAAAACGTGATAATTGTTTAAAAAAATCGGTAATGTGTTACATTATTGTCAATTAAAATTTAATTTATTTGCATAAAAATTTGGAAGTTCAAGAAAAAATGTATTAAATTTGAACATTAATCTTTAAACAAAATTTGCCTATTACAAACAATTACTTTTTAGACCCCGAACTTTAATTAACTAAAAGGTATTGTTATGGCTAATCTTGTACTTCCAGATGCGGTGTTGGTAAAGAATTATATAAGCGGAGATGAATCTGCTTTAGCTTCATTAATCAACAGACATCAATCTAAAATCTACGGATTTATTTACTCCAAAATTGGTGATAGAGATTTATCAGATGATATTTTTCAGGATACTTTTATTAAGGTCATTAAAACTTTGAAGACAAGTTCGTATAACGAAGAAGGGAAATTCTTGCCTTGGGTAATGCGTATTGCTCACAACTTGGTAGTAGACCATTTCAGAAAAGCAAAGAAAATGCCTTTTCAACGTGAAACGGAAGAATATTCTATCTTCAACTATATGACCGATAACAGTTTGAATATTGAAGGACAAATTATTACAGCTCAAGTAGAATCGGATTTAGCTAAACTCTTAGAAGAACTTCCAGCGGATCAAAAAGAAGTTTTAGTTATGCGTATGTATCAAGACTTAAGTTTTAAAGAAATAGCTGATTTAACGGGTGTTAGTATTAATACTGCATTAGGGAGAATGCGTTATGCATTATTAAACTTGAGAAAAATTATCGAAAAAAATCAAATTATTTTGACTAACTAATACTAAAAGTAAAATAATGTCGTTATAGATTTATAAACCAAATCATAATAAATGGCAAAACTTTACTCTAAGAAAAAATTAGCAACTCAAAAAATGTTACCTAAAAAAGAAACGATTTCGTTTTTACTCAACTATTCAAAAGCTTTGAGTATACATAAGGTGGGCAAATCAACTTTTGAAATTATTGCTAATTAAGGAAAATGCCTCAAAGAGATTTGAGGCATTTTTTTATTGTCTTAAGATTTTCTCCATCGTTTTTCCTTTGGCTAATTCGTCAATTAATTTATCCAAATAACGTACTTTTTTCATCAACGGGTCTTCAATTTCTTCTATGCGATAACCGCAAATTACGCCTGTAATTTTTGAAACGTTTTCGTTTAATTGAGGTGCTTGCTCAAAAAAAGTTTCAAAGTCAACTTTACTATCAATTTGCTTTTGTAAACTTTCAAGAGTATATCCTGTTAACCAACAAATAATTTCGTCAACTTCGGCTTTAGTTCGATTTTTTTTCTCTACTTTGGTTATATAATGAGGATAAACACCAGCAAAGATCATGTGATTGATACTTCTTGATGCCATTTATTTCTTAATTTCATTAATAACACTCTTTCTCCCAATCGTCTTCGTGATAATATCTTTCTCTAAATTCCAACCACGAGCCGGAGAGTATTCGCGTCCGTACCAAATAATTTGCAAGTGTAAATCGTTCCAGCAGGATTCTGGGAAAATACGTTTGGCATCTTTCTCTGTTTGTTGTACGTTTTTGCCATTGGTTAATCCCCAGCGGTACATTAATCTGTGAATGTGTGTATCTACTGGAAAAGCAGGAACTCCAAATGCTTGACTCATTACCACACTTGCTGTTTTGTGTCCCACAGCAGGCAAGGATTCTAAAGCTTCAAAACTTTGCGGGACTTCTCCATTATATTTGTCAATTAAAATTTCTGATAGACCGTGAATACCTTTCGATTTCATTGGCGATAATCCACACGGACGAATGATTTCTTTAATTTCTTCAACTGTCATTTTTACCATATCATAAGGATTGTCTGCTTTGGCAAATAGGAGTGGAGTAATTTGATTCACGCGAACATCCGTACATTGTGCGGAAAGCAATACTGCAATCAATAAAGTATATGGGTCTTTATGGTCTAACGGAATTGGAATTTCAGGATATAATTCATTTAACGTATTTATAACAAATGTTACCTTCTCGCTTTTGGTCATTTTTAACTAAATTTGAAAGTAAAAATAAGATAAATTAACTTCAAACGCAAAAGAGAAAAGATCAAGATTTTAAATACATAGGCACATAGAATTTCTTTATGAATTGTTTTAGTCGTTTCACTTAAGATAGAAAGCATAGAAACCGAACTAATATGAACTTATCAAGACAAAGAAATCTTACATTTGCTTATATGACTTATATGTTTTAAAAATAAATAGTAAACAATAAAAATATGACAACATTAAAAACTGGAGATAAAGCTCCTAATTTTTCAGGTTTAGACCAAAATGGAGCTTCTCACACATTAGCTGATTATAAAGGAAAGAAATTAGTAGTTTTCTTTTATCCGAAAGCAAGTACGCCAGGATGTACAGCAGAAGCATGTGATTTAAGAGACAATTACGCTCGTTTTCAAGCGAATAATTATGCTTTGTTAGGTGTAAGTGCCGACAGTGCTAAAGCGCAAGCGAAGTTTATTGAAAAATATGATTTGCCTTTTCCTTTGTTAGCTGACGAAGATAAATCGGTGATTCAGGCATTTGGTGTTTGGGGACTAAAGAAATTCATGGGTAAAGAGTACGATGGTATTCACCGAACTACTTTTGTGATTGACGAAAACGGAATTATTGAAGAGGTAATTTCGGATGTAAAAACGAAAGCACACGCTGCTCAGATTTTAAAATAAATAAAAAAAGCTCGAAGGATAACTTCGAGCTTTTTTACTTTATATTCTAAAAATTCCTCCAATGGTTAGAATTTTTTGTAGAAACCAAAAATTTTGTTCGGCTGAATCTGCTTTGTCTTGGGTCGTTCTTATATTGTTCATTTCGATATATCCTCCTTTTAATTCGGTTTGAATAAAGAAATATTTAAAGAAAGTTACGTTTAATCCCACTTTTGCAGATACTCCATATCCTGCAATGTTAAACTCATCGTATCTATCTTTTCCCAATAGTGTTGTATTTGTTTTTGGATATAAAAATCCACCACCAATACCTTCTGTAACATTTACTTGAATTTTATCGGTATTGTTTATTTTGAAAAGTTTTGAAATATCATCTACACGAGAAATTTCAGTGTTTACATAGTTTAAACCATCCGTATGTTCAAATAACAAGAAATCTTCATCCAATGTTAATTCTCCGTTAGCTGGATTTTCATTATAAGTTCCAGGATTTGGATAATAACCAGAGTAACTTACTCTTCTGTCATTATACATTACATATTTCATGTGGTCAAATCCAATCGAAATATTGTAATGATCAGAAATAAAATACCCAATTCGTAAGTTGGTTTGTGGAATAGTCATTCGAGCCGGGTTGAAATAATCAATATGAAAACCTTTTGGCTTGTCGTGAGCGGATACATTATGAAGTGTAAAATCATAATCGGCACCTTTAAATCGGATATCAGATTTTGAAAATGATTCGCGGTTTCCACCCCAAAAAATATAGAATTTACCTTTGTTATGCGCTGTGTATTTTTCAGGATTTTCGACTGTTTCTTGTGAAAAGGTGTACTGTGAAAACACACAAAAAGTTAGTACAACCATTAAAAATGGATGTTTCATTAAAAGTTTAAAAATAAAAAAATTAGAATTGATTAATTGTTTTTCTGATGGAAACAAGTTTTGTCATTAAACCTTCAAAATAGTCTAAATGTAACATGTTAGCACCATCACTTTTAGCATTAGCTGGATCAAAATGAGTTTCGATGAAAATTCCATCAACACCTACAACAATTCCTGCTTTAGCGATAGTTTCAATCATATCTGGACGACCACCTGTAACTCCTGTCATCTGATTAGGTTGTTGTAACGAATGCGTCACATCTAAAACCGTAGTGGCATATTGTTGCATAGTTGGAATACCTCTGAAATCTACAATCATATCTTGGTAACCAAACATCGTTCCTCTATCGGTAACCATAACGTTTTGGTTATTGCTGTCTAATACTTTTTGAACCGCATGTTTCATGCTTTCTGGACTCATGAATTGTCCTTTTTTCAAGTTTACAGTCTTACCAGTATTAGCTGCCGCCACCACTAAATCCGTTTGACGAACTAAAAATGCTGGAATTTGCAATATATCCACATATTCTGCTGCCATTACAGCATCTTCGTTTGTGTGAATATCGGTAACTGTTGGTACACCAAATTCTTTAGATACTTTTTGAAGAATTTTCAAGGCTTTTTCATCTCCAATTCCAGTAAAACTATCTACTCTAGAACGGTTAGCTTTTTTGAAAGAACCTTTAAAAACGTAAGGAATTTGTAATTTATCGGTAACTGAAACAATTTTCTCTGCAATACGCATTGCCATTTCTTCACCTTCAATGGCACAAGGTCCTGCTAATAAGAAAAAGTTCCCGCTATCAGTATGCTTTATTTGTGGAATGTTTTGTAAATTCATTTGTGTTGGTTTTGAAGTGGCAAAGATAAAAAGAAAAACCTTTCAAACAGCGGTTCAAAAGGTTACAAATGTTACTAATAACTAAAAAATTTTTATTTATTGCTTGAAACTGGTTTTTTGATAACGAATCCTTTTGGACAAAGAATTTTTCCTTTTTCAAAAATATTAAAATACAACATTACTTTTTTGTTACTACCTTCAAACGTTACTTCGTATATTCCTACAGTTCCAGCGCCCATTAGACTGTTTTTTGAAGGAAACGGACAACAAGTATCTACTTTTTTATAACTTATTTTTTCACCATTCGGACCTTCTAATCCGTTAAAATAGTATTGAATGTTAATGTCTTCTTGCTTTTCATGAATGAAACCGATATTAATTGGATAATCTTGATCATAGCCATATTTGCTATCGGTAGCATATTCGGTAATTGCATAAGCTAGGTCTTTAATGGCTGGACGAACAGCATTATTATCAACGTTTTTTAAAGTGGATTGTGTGCTTACACAACTTGTTAATAAAAGCGCTGTAATTATTGAAAATAAGTATTTCATTTTATTTCGTTTTAATCGTTGTATCGGGTGTTTTTGTTTTTAAGATATAAGCAACAATCGCGCCAATCACCACTCCAAATGATAATCCACCTGAAATACTTTGCCAAATGTAGGCCGTCAAATTAAAATAACTTTGAGCTTCCTCTAAGGTTAGTCTTTTACTTTCTACCGAAAGTGCAATTAATTTATCGAAATAGTTAGGTGTAATAAATTCGTGTGTGATAAATTGGGTAATTGGACTAAAAATCACAATAATAAAAGAAATCACAACACCTGAAATAAATCCTTGTTTCCAACTCATTTCGCCATTGTAGTAATTTTTCTTTTTATCTCTTAAAGCTAAATAATACAGTAGAAAGTTTGGAAAAATAATTAGCATTGTAAAAAACATTTGCCATTTTATTTTTTCGTCATGAAAGCCTAATTGTTTTTCTAAAGTCATCCAAGCTAAGAAAATAATAATTGAGATAATGGCCCATTTGATTTCGATTGCAAATTTCTTCATGAAAATTAAATTTAATTGGTACTCCAAATGTACTATATTTTGTAATAAATGCTACAAAACCCAATCTGAATTTCTATTTTTGTCAAAAATTACATTAGGTATGGAAATTGTTTTTGGCACTTGGCATTGGGCTGTATCCGGTTTTTTAATTGGTATGGTCATGTTACTTTTAATTTACTTTGGAAAATTTTTCGGAATGTCATCTAATCTACGTACCATGTGTACTATGGCTGGAGCAGGAAAATTCAGTGATTTTTTTAAGTTTGACTGGCGCGAACAAAAGTGGAGTTTAGCTGTTATATTAGGTGCTTTTGTTGGAGGTTTTATCGCCTTTTACTTTTTATCGAATGGAACAGGTGTAAATATTAATCCTGATACAGTTTCACAACTACAAACTTTAGGAATAGAAGCTCCAAATGGTAAACTTATGCCTGATGCTATTTTTAGCGTGGAAACACTTCAAACTCCAAAAGGATTCGCTATTTTATTAATTGGCGGATTGTTAATTGGTTTTGGAACGCGATATGCGGGTGGTTGTACTTCAGGTCACGCTATTTCTGGATTAAGTAATTTTCAATTACCTTCTTTAGTGGCAGTAATCGGATTTTTTATTGGAGGATTATTAATGGCACATTATATTTTACCTATAATTTTTAAAACAGCATAAGCATATGAAATTAGCTAGATTTTTTCTGACAGGAATTGTATTCGGAATTGTTTTGACTAAGGCAGAAGCTGTTTCTTGGTATCGCATTTACGAAATGTTTCATTTTCAATCGTTTCATATGTTTGGAATTATTGGAATGGCTCTATTTACTGGAGTTTTAGGCATTCAATTAATTAAAAGATTTAAAATAAAAGACTTTAACGGTTTTCCTATTCAAATTATTGAAAAAGAAAAAGGTTTTTGGCGTTATATTATTGGTGGAACACTATTTGGACTAGGTTGGGCATTAGTGGGAAGTTGTCCAGGACCTATTTTTATTTTACTGGGAACAGGAACCTACGCCATTGCTGTAGTTTTAATTGGTGCTTTGTTAGGAACTTATATTTATGGACTTCTAAAAGATAAATTACCTCATTAAAGTTAAGTTAAAGTAATAAAAGTTACCGTGTTTGGCTTCTAGATGTTGTAAATTTGTTATTCATAAAAATACAATATCATGAAAACTACACTATATATTCAAAATTTAAAATGTGGCGGTTGTGCCAATACTATTACAAAGAATGTTTCTTCAATTGATGCTGTTACTGAAGTGTCTGTTAATGTTGAAGAAAATTCCGTTTCTTTTGATTATCCAACAGAAGAAAAGTTAATTGAAGTTAAGGAAAAACTGAAAGTATTAGGATATCCCGAAGATGGCGAAGCAAATAGTTTAGGCTCAAAAGCTAAATCGTATGTAAGTTGTGCCATTGGAAAAATGAGTTAAATGAAAGTCCCGATTTATTCGGGATTTTTTATTTCTAATTGTAGTATAAGTAATATTTATCGTTTTCTAAATCTCATATTGCCTTATTTTCGTACTTTTGAAAGTATAAGTTTAATATCTTAAAAACGCTATGAAAATTGTAGTATCACCTGCCAAATCCTTAAATTTTGAATCACCACTTCCAATTCAAAACTATACTGAAAGTTTATTTTTAAAAGATGCGGAAACCATTCAAAAAACTTTAAAAAAGAAAAAGCCAAAGCAATTGATGGAGTTAATGGACATTTCGGAAAAGTTAGCCGATTTGAATTGGGAACGCAATCAAAATTGGTCGTTGCCTTTTTCGCCTGAAAACGCTCGTCCTGCAGTTTTTGCTTTCGATGGCGATGTTTATACAGGTTTAGATGCTTATACTATCCCAATCGATAAATTTCCTATTCTAGAAGATAAATTACGCATTCTTTCGGGTTTATATGGTGTTTTAAAGCCGCTTGATTTAATGCAACCATATCGATTAGAAATGGGGACTTCTTTGCCTATTGGTACAAAAAAGAACTTGTATGAGTTCTGGAAAAAAAAGGTAACGGCATCTTTGAATAGTGAATTACAAGAAAACGAACTTTTCATCAACTTAGCGAGTAACGAATACTTTTCTGCAGTAGATACTAAAACATTGAAAGTTCCTGTTATTACTCCAGAATTTAAAGATTACAAAGACGGAAAACTAAAAATGATTAGCTTCTTTGCTAAAAAAGCAAGAGGTTTAATGGTACGCTATATTATTGATACCAATGCAGAAACAATAGAAGATTTGAAGCAATTCAATTATGATGGATATGCTTTTGATGCTAACTTGTCTAAAGGAACTACCTTAGTTTTTACCCGATAATAAATGAAATTACACCTCAACGATACTTTCAATCAGCAATTGCCAGCCGATTCAAATGTTTCAAATACACGACGACAAGTATTTGAAGCGGCTTTTTCATTTGTGTCGCCACGAGTTCCATCACATCCTAATTTGCTTCATGTTGCCGATGAGGTGGCTGAATTATTAGGGATTTCTCAAGCAGAAACACAATCTCTTGATTTTTTAAATTTGGTTTCAGGAAGTAGTGTTTATCCAGATTCAAAACCTTATGCCATGGCGTATGCCGGACATCAATTTGGGAATTGGGCTGGACAATTAGGTGACGGAAGAGCGATTAATTTGTTTGAAGTATTGCACAACAATCAACGTTGGGCATTGCAATTAAAAGGAGCAGGGGAAACGCCATATTCTCGTAATGCGGATGGTTTGGCGGTTTTACGTTCTTCTATTCGGGAGCATTTGTGTAGTGAGGCGATGTTTCATTTGGGTGTGCCTACAACGCGTTCGTTATCTTTGGTAAGTACAGGTGATAAGGTGTTGCGCGATATTTTATACAACGGAAATCCTGCTTATGAAGATGGTGCAGTGGTGTGTAGAGTGGCGCCTTCGTTTATTCGTTTTGGAAATTTTGAATTGTTAGCAGCTCGAAAAGATATTGTAAATTTACAAGCTTTAGCCGATTATACAATTCAGTATTTTTATCCTGAAATCCAACAAACAGGTAAAGAGAAGTATTTGGCTCTTTATCAAGAGGTGGTGAATCGAACGGTGGATATGATTGTGGAATGGCAACGTGTAGGTTTTGTTCATGGTGTGATGAATACCGATAATATGTCGATTTTAGGATTAACTATTGATTATGGTCCATATGGTTGGTTAGAAGATTATAATCCTGATTGGACTCCCAATACAACCGATGCAGAAGGTAGAAGATACCGTTTTAGAAACCAACCTGATATTGCATTGTGGAATTTGATTCAGTTAGGAAATGCATTGTATCCTTTGATTGAAGATGTTCCAGCAATGGAGGCTATTTTGAATAGTTATAGCCATCGTTTTGATGTGAAGTTTCCTGTAATGATGCAAGAGAAATTGGGCTTAACATCAGAATATGAATCTGATTTTCAGGATGAATTGATAACTTTGTTAACCGCTTCAGAAACGGATATGACGATTTTCTATCGTAATTTAGCCAACGTATTAAAATCGGATACTCCTGAGATTGCTTTATCGAAAATAGAATATGCGTTTTACCAACCTGATGCTTTGGTAGCTACATTGAAAACGAGTTGGATTAATTGGATGGAACTTTATTTGCAAAAGTTAAATGATGAATCGCTTTCGGATACTAATAGAAAAGCTAAAATGAATCAAGTGAATCCAAAATATGTTTTACGCAATTACATGGCACAATTGGCTATTGAAGCCGCAGATAAAGAAGATTATTCTTTGATAAACGAACTTCATGAGTTACTGAAACATCCTTACGATGAGCAACCAGAAAATGAGAAATGGTTTGCAAAGCGACCTGATTGGGCGCGACATAAAGTTGGCTGTTCTATGTTGTCGTGTAGTTCTTAGTTTTGGTTACACTAAGTTGCGCAAAGTAGGCACAAAGTCACACAAAGGGTTATTTTAAACATATAAGTCATATAAGTGAAAATAAGTCAAACGATACGTTGATGAAAGTTCATAATAGATTTTAAAGATTACTCTAATTTTTATAATCTGTGTTCCAAAAACTTGAAACTTGAAACCTGAAACAAAAAATTAACTATGAAAAACTGGAATCCCATTACAACTGAAGAACAAGTAAGAGAAATTGTTGAAAAATCAAATGAAAAACCTCAAATTATCTTTAAGGATAGTGTGACTTGTGGTATTAGTGCTTATGCTAAAGAGCGCTTGGTTAGTGGAAATGATGTATTGATTGCTAAAGCCGATTTCAATTATTTGGATTTGCTTTCGTATAGAAGTGTTTCTAATTTTATTGCTGAGGAACTGAGCGTGATTCATCAATCGCCACAGATTATTGTTTTAAAGAATGGGGAAGTGGTGTATCGAGTATCGCATCATAGTATTCAGGCGGAAGACATTGCGAAGTATTTGTAGTTTTGGGTTTAGGAATTTTCTAAAATAGCAACCGATTTTTATATCTGTAATATCTGTAATTTTTTCTAAAAATAGTATAACACTTTAGTCAATTGAAGTGTATAATTTTAATGTTGTAAATAATTACTAACATTATACTATTATGAAAAAAACAACTCTTTACTTATTGATGCTAATTATGTCGATAAGTTTCTTTCCAAACACCATGACAGCTGCGGGTAATCCATCAAAGTCACCTGCTACTGCGCCTATTGAAGTTCCAGCGCATGTACAAGTACAGTTAGATCGTTTGAATGAAATAAAAGCAATGGACAAGTCGGATATGACTTCAACAGAAAAAAAAGCACTTCGTAAAGAAGTGAAAGTTATAAAATCATCATTGCGAGATAGTAATAGCGGTATTTATTTATCGGTTGGAGCTATTATCATTATCGTTCTTTTGTTGATTTTATTATTATAATTTTTTATTTTTCAAGGGAATTACTAAACGCAATCTTTTTTGGATTGCGTTTTTTATTTGAATCAATAACGGTGGCGTATTATCAACTGCCGTTTTACTAAAATGGATGTCAATACATTCTTTGCATAGTGAAATCGTATAATCAGAAGATTTTGTTTCTGCAATTACTTCTTCAATTTTTGTAAAATCTCCAAGATTTGCAAATTGACTTGAGTTATTTAAACAAGAACATCCTGCTACATGTAAGCAATAATTACCTTTTGCATCAGGTTCGGTATGTAAATAGTAGTTAGGCATGAATTAGCGTTGTTTTGTACAAAGCTAACCTCAAGAAAATTTAATTCCGTACGGAAATCCGTAAATGAATAAAAAGATTTAGATAATACCTAAATCTTTTGAAAGGGATATGAGATGAATAGTAGTTTTTGCTTTAAAGATGTCTTTAAGTTTGCTAACTCTTTTTTCGATATAACTTTTACTATTAGGTTTAATATCTTTCAATTTAAAAAGTTGCTCCATTTCTTCAATAGTTACTCCTTTTGCCAAATGAGATAGAATTTCAACATCATAATCTTCTATTTCATTAAATGATTTTTCTTTTAAGGCGTGTGCTAGATTCTGAGAGATGAAAGTACCTCCAAACAATATGGTTTCCATAGCTGTTTTTAATTGACTGATGCTATTTCTTCCTTTATGTACAAAGGCGTTTACTTTTAAATCTTCCACTAATGATTTGATTACAAAAGATTTGTCTTCTACTGTGTACACCAAAACAGGTATTTCAGGTTGTATTTTTCTGATGGCTGCAATGAGTTCTTCTCCACTTTTTAAGGAAACGGTTCTGTAGTCGGTTTCAAAGGATAAATCGCTGATTAATAAATCAAATGGAGCTTTGACTTGTATTGCTTTTTTAGCTTTTAGTAAGGCATCATCGCAATATTTAGCGTGTTCAATTTCTTTCACCCCCATACTTTCTAGGGTTTGAATTAAGGCGATATTGATACTATCAAAATCTTCGGCTATTAGTACTTTGGTAAACATACTTATTTCGGAATTGTAATTTTTACTTTAAAACCTTTATTAGGTTCAGTATCAAAAGTAATGTTTCCGTTGATAGAAAAAATGCGGTTTTCCACATTTTGCAAACCATTTTTTATTTGTAATTGATTATCGGTCCCTTTTCCGTTGTCTGAATAGTTAATTTCTAATGCAGAATTAGTCTCTTTAAAGCTTATCATTACTAAAGAACATTCACTATGCTTTTTCATATTTACCATGAGTTCTTGTAATACACGATATAAAGCAATTTTAACTTCTGAATTTAAAGGTACTTCCTGTAATGCGCTCGTGTTTAAAATTACATTGATGGTATCGCTTGAATACGCATTAATCATGTGTTTTAGTTGTTCTAAATAGTTTTTACCAGTATTAATTTCCTTATTTTCATTGGAAATGTTTCGCGCGCGTTGGTAAATGGTGTCTAAATTTTCCAGCAGTGTTTCTTTGTTTTGCTCGTTTTCTAAATTCTGTGTTTCGGCAAAGGCAATGGTGTTGTGAACGTCATTGGCTAATTCATCATGTAAACGTTTGGCAATTTTAGTTTCGGTGGTGTATTGGGTTTCTAAAATTTTACTTTTGTTTTTTTGAATGGTCAAACGATAAAGCAAAATGAAAACGGCTACACTTAGTATTAATAATACTATAAAACCATACATTTTATATTGATATGCTGTTTTTTCTGTTTCCGCTTTTTCGGAATCGTATTTGATTTTAGCAAATTGGTTTTTAGCTTGTTGTCTGGCTTGTTGCAAGCTGTCATTAATGTGAATATAAGTATCGTGATATTGGTTTTTTAGGTCATTGTTAGTAGTGGTGGTAAAGAGAAGGTTTAACGCCTCTAATCGATCATCGGGAATAAATGCTTTTGTAGCTGAATGGTATGCTTTCTGAGTCCATTCTTTTGCGGTTGCGGGCTCTTGGTTTTTATAATATTCGGCTAAATGCATATAAGACGATACGATTTGGGAATCGTCTTTATTGGCTTCTCTAATTGTTTTTGCTTTTTCTAGATAGGATAATGCCAATTTATCATTTAAGTGAAACAACGCAATTCCTTTGTTATCTAATATGCGAGCATAATCTAAAGGTGATTCTTGAAGGATTTTTTCGTTTTCTATTTCGGATAATAGACGGACCGCTTTTTGATATTCTTTTTGTTTGATATATAAATACCCAATGTTGTTTTTTGAAATATAAACGGTTAATGAATCATCGGTTATTTGAATTACTTTTTCAAACATTGATTTGGCATCTTCATAATTCGCAAGATGCATATAATTTAATCCTAACGAGATATAGGCATTGGTTTGATAAGGTATCGGAATAGTTTTGTCAAAAAGCTTTATGGCTTGTGTAGTTGTGGCTTCACTTCCTATATAATCGCACTCTAAATTTTCGATATGTGCCATTCTTAATAAGTTAAAAACAGCTCGTTTGGTATTGTGTTGTTCTTTGTTGAAGAGAAAAGATTGATTGTAATAATAATAGGCTTTTCGGTATTGTTTCGTGGCGAAAAGATTTTCTGCTTGTTCTAAATTCGCATCAAGCGCAGGATTTTCTTCTTGGTTTTTACAAGAAGTAATTAGGAATAAGAAAGCAAGAAAACCAATTTTTAAGAAAGACATCACGATTGGATTATATCGCCCGAAAATAGGCAATTTCTTATAGTTTTAAAAGTTTTTATGGTATAAGTTGCGTTGAAACTTTTAATTTTTTGTTTGATACGGAAATACGTACGGATTTCAATTTGTAATCTTTTAATTTTAAAAATGTTATGCACTAATTGTAATTTATTAACGTTTTACTATTAACCAAATCTTATTATTATGAAAAACCGTTATTTTTTACTCATTGTATTGTTTTCAATGAGTTTGTTTTCTTGTAAAGAAAAGGAAGAAACAGCTAAACCTCAAGCTGCTACTGAAGAACGATTAGTTCCACCAATTCCAGAAGCCAATATTGTGGCAGATGAATTTCAAATTTCACCCACAAAGGATACGGTGATTTATCATAAATCAGGTTCGGTGATTTCGATACCTAAAGATGCTTTTTTAGATGAAAAAGGGAATGTTGTTTCAACTCCTGTTGATTTAAAATTTAGGATGTTTTCTAATCCTTTGGAGATTTATCTTGCGGGTATTCCTATGACCTTTGTTAATGATACTGGCGAAGAGATGGTGTTTGAGTCGGCTGGAATGTTTGAAATGAATGCATCCAACAAAGGGAAAGCTGTAAATGTGAATCCAGACAATAAAATTCAAGTGGGTGTTGTTAGTTATTCTAATGATACCAAATTCAATCGTTATGATTTTGATTCGGAAAGCAATACTTGGAAGGAGTTAGGTAAAGATGTGGTTAAAACAACTACAAAAGAAAAAGAATTAGAACAATTGCCTGAAGCGCCTGAAGCACCTAGAATTGCTGGAAAGTTTTCGTTTCAAGTTTTTGACAAGTTAAATGAAAATGACAAATTAAAAGAATATAAAGACGTATGGTTTGAGCCCGTTGATGGAAAGAAATGTGGTTTTGATTCTAAAGATATATTAGTTAAAGATTTAAAAAATGGTACTTATGAAGTAACCTTTGTTCCTTGGGGTAAATTAACTGATACCATTAAAACAACATGTCTTTGTTATTTGACTTTTAAAGATAAAGTTGCGTATTCAAAAGCATTAAATGACTATAGAAAAAAATATGCCAGTTTGTTGTCTAGAATTCAATCCTTAAGAAAAAGTATTGATGCTGCATGGTCGAATTACAATCAAAAATGTAAAGAATATAATGTGTTTTTTGCTAGAAAAGAAATTGAAGAAATGAAGGGTTCCAGTAAAATAATGAGGACTTTACAAGTGAATCAGTTTGGATTAGTCAATTTAGATTGGCCACATGTTTATCCAAAGGGTGCTAAAGTGGAAGCTTCTTTTGTAGATGATAATGGAAATCCAATAGTATTGAAGCAAGTTGTTTTGGTAGAATTAGGAGTGAACGCTTTGTATCGTTATAAGAAAACGGTTCATTTTAATCCAGAAAGTCAAAATATTTTGTGGGGAATGACGGAAGATGGAAAACTAGCGTATTTTAGTGCCTCAGATTTTAAGAACTTGGAAGCCCGTTCAGGAAAAGTGGTATTTAAAATGAGGGTTCATCCCGAAGAGCTAAAAACGTATGATGATATTATGAACGTTTTGTTTAGAAGTTAATAAAGAAAGACCTTCAACTTAGTTTGAAGGTCTTTTTTTTAATTTCGTACTCTATTTCGAATATCGGATAGGGAATCGTTTATTATTAATTTACCATCTCTGAATATTTCTCTTAATTCGCCTTGGTTTTCTTCATCCCAGTTTACTTCATCAATTAGTTTGTATTTGTCATTCTCTAATACGATTTTCATCAAACCTTTTGCTGATTTTTTAGTTCCATCATCGGTAATTGGATCTTTGAAAATAGCGCGACCTGTTCCGTTTACTTCGCCATAGGTTGCTTTCATGGCAAAACCAAAAGTATCTCTTGTGTTGTATTGGTAAGTATAAGAACCAATTCCTAACACAACATTTGTTGAAGCAAATCCTTTTTCTTTTAATCTTTCGCAAATTTGTTCTGCTCTTGCTACTGTGATACTATCTCCATAAATGGCTCCAATATGTCCATCTAATTCTTTGAATCCTTTATTGTTTATTGTACCACCAAAAGTTTCCCACAACAATTCAATTACCCCTTTTCTTTCTACTTCGCTAGTAGCATTTGGATTTCCACAAATAATATCTACTGGATCACCGCTATCAGGTCTAAGTACCACTTTTCCTTCTCGAGATAAGATTTCATTTTTAAGTTTTGGCATGTATTCGGTTAGTACTTTCCATAAATCCCAAGTATCAGAAACAATAGAAACAATACCTTTTGGATACACATCACAAATTAGTCTTCTAAAGGTACCAATTTCATCTTCTGCAGTTCCCATACACATTACACTGTGTTCTGTTGCAGCTACAGAACCACCGATTAACTCATTGTCTGAGTTGGCGTTGTAATAGTTTTCTAATAAATTAATAGCTGGAATAGTATCAGTTCCACTAAAATTAAGTAAATGTCCACAAGCAGAAATAACACTGGCTTCAATACCTGCCATTCCTCGCATAGAGAAATCATGTCCTTGCCAATCTACAAATTCAGGTACTGATGAGGTTTCATTTGCATATTTATCTAAAACCATTCGATATTGTTTGGCAATTGTTGCAGAAGTACATGGCATCCAAATCACTGCCGATACAAGAGTTTCGAAATAATTGGTTAACCAAAAGAACTCGGGTAATGTATTATACATTGTAAACATTGGAACTCTTATGGGTACACTAGCACCTTCAGGTAATGCTTTTATCACCATTGGGATGTAACCCAAATCATGAAGTGCTTCAATATGTTTTGTTCCTACTTGATTTTCACCTAAATAGTTGTTGATTCTTCGGTTGTATTCTGCTACGACTTTTTCTTTTGGTTGCTTGAAAAAGTAGTTTTCAAAATCTTCTAAAATATATTTTTTTATGAAATATTGTAATCCAAATAATACCACTTCATCAACTCCTTCAATTCTACTTTTTCTTGGTGTCCAATTGGAATAAACAAGTGTTGTTCCGTTAGGATATTGTCTTCTGTGGTCTACTTTGTATCCGTCTGTTAATAATAAAGGATTCATAATTAGTGGTGTTTTTGAGTTTGAATTAATTTTTTTAAATCTAAATATACTTGTTGTAATCCCGCTCTATCGTCTAAATACACATTTGCATATACTTTTCTGCTTTTAGATTGATGAAAAGGTGGATTTTCATTGATGCTATTGAATGGAATTTGATTTTCTACTAAATAGTTTTGTACGAGGGTGTCATCCTCTTGTCCTGTCCAACAAATTAAATAGCAATTGATGCTTTTTAATTCTTGCAGTAAGTCAATCATGTCGGAATATATTCTTCCTTTTTTATGAAAGTCATATACGGTATCATCAAAATCGAAAGCCACAACTAAAGTGCCATACTTATTGTATTCTTCAACTATTCGATTGTAAGAATTTGAGGGATTAAGATAAAAGTCCATCTTGTAAATTGATTTGAGTGATGCCTTCGTTATCAAAATCTTTGAAAGAATTGGTAGTGAATATTTTGTCAAAACATTTTAAACTATCAAATCCTTTGCTGAATATACCATGGCTAACGGCTAAATAGAGTTTTCCTGCATTTTTGTTTTTTAATTCGGCTGCTAATCCAATAAAGGTGCCGCCTCCGTCACAAATATCATCAACAATTAAACAATCTTTACCTTCTAAATTATCGTTGTAAACTTTAAATCCTGTTAGTTTCCCTGTTTTTACGTCTCTACTTTTGCTGCATTCCACCACTTCAACGCCTCCTAAAAATTCAGATACTTTATAGATTTTCTTTAAGGCACCTCCATCTGGAGAAATTAATGTAACATCGTTTCCAATAGTTGCTACTATTTTTTCAATAAATTTGTGATTTGAAATTACTTGACAATTATTTAGCAAAGCTGGAGTAACTTCCGAGTGAGGATCGAAAACAACTACTTTTTCTATTTGCAAATTATTGATAATATCTGCGTAAACTTTTACAGATAAAGGCTCACCACTTATCATAACTCTGTCTTGTCTGGCAGAAGGGAAGTAAGGAATGATTAGTTTTTCGATTTTAGCATCCATTCTTCTGAGTGCATCAACAGCCAAACACAACAAACCTAAATCGTTAAATGAATTTAAGCGATGCGTTATTGTAACTTTTTGGTTATTGCAATTTGGGTCTATCTTAATATGAGGTTCACCACCTGAAAAAGTAAAGCTTTGAAATTGAATTTCTTCTCCTGCTACAGGTTTGAAATTAGGGTCTAAATTAAGTATCATAATTTGATTGTTTGTGTAAATTCTACGCAAAGTTAATAGGTTTAAAATTAACTACAAAATATTTAGTGTAAAATTTACGCAAAATAAATATCGAATACAAAGCCTTCTTTTGTTAATTTATTGTATTTCAATTTTTTGAATTTAAAAAGTTTGGCTGGTCTACCATTTTTTTTCGAACCAAACTTATCGGTTTCTTCAATAATTCCGAAGCTTAATATTTTTTTTCTGAAGTTTCTTCGGTCTATTTCTTTGTTTAATAGTGTGCAATATAAATTCTCTAAGTCGGAGAATAAAAACTCTTTTGGTAATAAATCAAAACCTATGGGTTGGTAGGTGAGTTTGTTTTGCAATCTTTTTAAAGCGGTTTCTAAAATTAGTTTATGGTCAAAAGCCAAATCGGGAAGTGCAGCAATAGAAAACCATTGTGCTTCTTCGGCATCACTATCTGCTCTTACATTAAATTTAGTTGAATTAACCAACGCAAAGTAGGCTACGGAAATTACTCTTCCTCTAGGATCTCTTTGAATATCATCGCCAAAAGTGAAGAGTTGTTCTAAATAATTTACAGTAATACCTGTCTCTTCTTGAAGTTCTCTGTTGACAGCTTCGAATAAAGTTTCGTTGTCTTTTACAAAACCTCCAACTAGTGCCCACTTGTTTTTTAAAACGCCGTATTTTTGTTTGATGAGTAACACATTTAATTGGTTTTCACTGTATCCAAAAACAATGGCATCAACTGCTACTTTTATATTTTGATTTATATTCATTTAATTATGCGTATGATATACACAAATGTACTAAAATTAGTAATACAAAGTAAAACCCATCGCTTTAGCTAAGGTGTAGTGTTTTTCGAATAATGCTTCTACAATATCGGTTACGTCATCATATTCTTGGCACAAAGCAAAGAACGGATTGTCGATAATGGTGCTTAGTATTGGTGCTGGGTTGCGATAACCTGAAATGGAAATGGCTCCCGTGACATCTAAGAAATATTGAGCGGTTTCGGAATCTAGGTCTAATTGTAAGGTATTGGCAAAATGGATGCGTTTGTTGGTAAGTTTCCCTTCAAAAAACTCGGCAATTTCTTCTAGGCTGTACAAATAATTATCGATGATGATGTTGTTGTCTCTTCCTTGAAATACGAAGTAGATGATTTCGTAATCATGAAAGTTTCGGTCTTCGTAGAGTAGGGTGGATAGGCTTTCTTCTAAACCTTCTATGCTGTCGCAGGTTTGGTACACATTGGTGATTCCGTATTGTATTGCCAGTTTTTCTAATGAAGGTAGCATGATGCTTTGGTTTTCTTCTTCTATGTTTTGAACCCCTTCAAGGCAGTAGAGTTTGGATTGCATTGTTTTTTATTTTTACAAAAGTAGGGGATTTTTTTAATGTTGATTTTATTTAAACGCAAAGAACGCAAAGTTTTCTCGCAAAGGCGTTGCACTTGGTTTAGCACGCGGATGACACGGGTCCGACTAGGCGGAGCGCTGGTGGTGGCGGATTTTAAACACATAGGTACAGAGTTTTTTTGGAAGTGGATTGTCTTGAGTGAGTTGCATAGAGGCGTTTCACTTTTAATAGAGTACATTAGACTACACGACTAGTTTGTCATGCTGTTAAGCATCTCTTGAACAAGTGATATTTTCTTTATTAGAAGTTTAAACCACATAGAAACATAGTTTTTTACACGGAGCTGCACGGAGTTTTTTTTGGAAGTGGATTGTGCTGAGGGAGTTGCACAGAGTCCGAAGCTTCGGACGTTGCACTTTATGGAGTTTCAAGTTTTAGTATTACAGATTGGAGAAATAGTAATAATCTTAAAAATTTATATCACACGATTGTCACCCTGAGCGAAGTCGAAGGCTAATGAAAAAATGTTTAACATGAATTAGCACAGAGCCGTTGCACTTGATTTGGTACGCGGATTAAACGGGTCCGCCTAGGCGGAGCGCTGGTGGTGGCGGATTTTAAACACATAGGCACAGAGTTTTTTTTGATGTAGATTGTGTTGAGTGAGTTGCACAGAGGCGTTTCACTTTTAATAGAGTACATTAGACTACACGCATAGTTTGTCATGCTGTTAAGCATCTCTTGTACAAGTGATAAGTTCTATTCGTTAGATTTATACCACATAGAAACATAGTTTTTTTACACAGAGCTGCACTGAGTTTTTTTGGAAGTGGATTGTGTTGAGTGAGTTGCACAGAAGCGTTTCACTTGGTTTGGCACGCGGATGGCACGGGTTTACTTTGCGGAGCGCTGGTGGTGGCGGATTTTTTGGAACACAGATTTAAGAAATTTAAGTAATCTTTAAAATCTAAATGCTTAGAAATCTTTTGAATATATTGACTCGATTGTCATCTTGAGCGAAGTCGAAAGCTAATGAAAATGTTTTACACAGAGTTGCAAGGAGTTTTTTTGGAAGTGGATTGTGTTGAGAGAGTTGCACAGAGGCGTTGCACTTGTAATAGTTTTAACCGCAAAGGGAGCAATGAAAGAGGTTGAATTGAAATTTTTCATAAATTTTAGTTTTATTTATTTACTGACATTCAAATGGTTGGAAAAGGGGTGAGGAGGAAAGTGTATTTTTTTTACTTTTTTCTTTTGAAAACGTTTGCAGAAATAAAAAATCGTTCTATATTTGCACTCGCAATACGGAAGTAGTGCACGACTTATTGGAGAAATGGCAGAGTGGTCGAATGCGGCAGTCTTGAAAACTGTTGACTGTAACAGGTCCGGGGGTTCGAATCCCTCTTTCTCCGCAGGCTAAAACCGATTCAGAAATGAATCGGTTTTTTTTATGCCTTGTTTTTAGGGTGTAAAAAGTTGGTTCGCAATTTGCGGACTCTTTTTTTTGATGGGGTTTGTTCCTACTATGTACTCTTTATCTACTAAGTATCTTGTAGGGAGCTAGACATCATCTTGGTTTTATTTGATGTAGCTTTTGATTTCTTCTTCTTCTAGGCCTAAGTATTCGCAAAATTCTTTGATTGTTACGACTTGGTGCTTGGCTTTTCCTAGATAGTCTTTAATGTCGTTAATAATGTTACGCGATTGTCTTTCGCTTTTTCCTGTAATGAACATCACGTCTGTTGTGTTGATGCAAATACGCTTCATCTAAATGGCATTTAAAAATTGTTACTAATTCATTTCGCTTTTTTCATAATTTTTGTTTAGAATTAGTTACGGCTGTATTTCAAGAATACACTGCTAAAATAAGCAATTTTATAGTAGTAAAAAAGTGCAAATTCGGAAATTTTCATCCTTTTTATTAACAAGCGGAAATATCGGTTTTACTGGGGTTAAGGGGTTGTTTATCTTTGTGTATGTTTAATTTAAAACCGTGTAAAAATGGCAAGAAACAGTAGTTTGTTTAAGATTGAAGGTACATTGGATAATGTGACTTTCTACAAGAGTGCCGATGGGTACTTTGTGCGCACCAAAGGGGGTGTTAGCAAAAACAGAATCATGAATGACCCAGCGTTTGTAAGAACAAGGGAAAATGGCAGTGAGTTTGGCCGAAGTGCTAGCTCTGGAAAGCTGTTGCGTGATGCTGTGAGTAGCTTTGTGTTTAAGGCGAAAGACAGTAAATTGTCGAGTCGCTTGATGAAGGTTATGTCGGATATTAAGAATCAGGACTTGGTTTCGGCAAGGGGAGAACGTAATGTGGTGGAAGGTTTGGCTACCGCTACTGGTAAGGCTTATTTGAAGGGCTTTGATTTTAATAATCGTGCTACTATGCGTAGTGTGTTTTTTAGTCCGTTTTTGGTGGATGCTGCTACTGGTGTTATTACTATTGCGGATTTGAAACCGACTGAGCAAATTCGTTTTCCAGAGGGGGCTACTCATTTTAGTTTGCAAAGTGGGTTTGTGAATTTGGATTTTGAAACGGGTGCTTCGGATATAGCCTATAGTGCTGTTTCTAATCTTCCAATTGATGGAACGGTTTCTACGATTGCTTTAACGCCAAGTGGTGTGCCTACGGGAACTGGTTTGGAGTTTATGGTGTTGTTGATTGAGTTTTTTCAAGAGGTGAATGGGCAGCAGTATGCTTTGAATAATGGGGCGTATAACGTGCTTAATATTGTTGAGGTGGTGTAGTTTGTGGTTGTCTTGATTTAATAAAACCGTCTGAGTGTTCAAAATATGTATGGTTTTTCTCCCTGCCTTATGGTGGGGAGTTTTTTTTTGGGGTGATTGTGGTGAATGGGTTTTGTGAGTTTCGAGTGGGTTCCCTCCGTTGTCGGGATGACAAGATTGAGTTGAGGGACAAGATTGTGGGTAGGGGATTGTGTTGAGTGAGTTGTGGTGAAGTGGTTTGTGTGAAGAGCTGGTGGGGTCCCTCCGATGTTGGGATGACAAGATTGAGTTGAGGAACAAGATTGTGGGTAGGGGATTGTGTTGAGTGAGTTGTGGTGAAGTGGTTTGTGTGAAGAGCTGGTGGGTTCCCTCCGATGTCGGGATGACAAGATTGAGTTGAGTGACAAGATTGTGGGGGAGGATTGTGGTGAGTGGATTGTGTGAGTTTCGAGTGGGTTCCCTCCGTTGTCGGGATGGCAAGATTGTGGGTGGGATTGTGGTGAATGGGTTTTGTGAAGAACTGGTGGGTTCCCTCCGATGTCGGGATGACAAGATTTTGGTGAGAGTGGGTTGTGTGTTGAATTGATTTTTTTTGTCACACTGACGTGAGGAAGTGTCTCACTTGTTTGAAAATTTATTATTTTTGTTTTTATATTTTATACGCCATGCAAAATTTTAATCAAAATCAAGGTTATCATACCTATTATGTTTATATTCTTACTAATAAACATCGCACCACTTTCTACATAGGTGTTACTAATAATCTTTCTATTCGATTGCAACAACATTTGGATTCTATTCAAGCTAATAATGTGTCTTCTTTTGTGGGAAGGTATCCATTGGGGTATTTGGTTTTTTATGAGAAGTTTACCTGGATTCAGGATGCTATTGCGAGGGAGAAGGAGTTGAAGGGTTGGAGAAGGGAGAAGAAGATTGCTTTGATTCGGGGGTTTAATTCGAATTTTGAGTTTTTGAATGATAGGTTTTTGTGATTAGCGAGTGGGTTCCCTCCGTTGTCGGGATGATAAGATTGAGGTGAGTGGATTGTGGGGAATGAGATTGTGGTGAGTGGATTGAGGTGAGTGGATTGTGTGAAGAGCTAGTGGGTTCCCTCCGTTGTCGGGATGACAAGATTGAGTTGAGTGGATTGTGTGAATTTTGAGTGGGGTCCCTCCGTTGTCGGGATGACAAGTTTGTGGTGAGTGATAAGATTGTGGTGGAGGGATTGTGGTGATTGTGTTGTGTTAAGAGCTAGTGAGGTCCCTCCGATGTCGGGATGACAAGATTGAGGGTAGGGATTGTGTTGAAGGGATTGTGTTGAGTGGGTTGTGGTGAAGTGGATTGTGTGAAGAGCTGGTGGGTTCCCTCCGATGTCGGGATGACAAGATTGAGTTGAATGGATTGAGTTGAGTTGAGTGGATTGAGTGAAGTGGATTGAGTTGAGTGGATTGTGTGAATTTTGAGTGGGGTCCCTCCGTTGTCGGGATGACAAGTTTGTGGGGAAGTGGCTTGTTGAAAAGGAGGTATTTTTGTTGATAACTTAAATTGGTTTTCAGGTAGTTGGGTTTTATTTTTGTGGAAATGGTATTTGCCCCGATACGTAATTAGTTGTTTAATTTAACGCCACGAAAAATGAAATTATTTATTCCTTCCGATTTGCCTTTGGATAGGCATTTGAGTGAAAACACGCCTTTTAAGGGGTTTTGTAAAGATCAATTGGTGTATCTGATTCATCTTATTGTTACCATACCTCAGTATCGAAAAGATATTGATGTAATTGATGGTTTTGTGCCGCTTTCTTCTACTGCACTTCAAGAAGTTAATCCTAATTATAAGCGTTATTTGAATTATGGTTTGTCTTCTGGGTTATTGGCTTGTGATTCGAGTTATTTTAAGGGATTTAAATGTAAAGGGTATAAAATTTTGTATCCTACTACAGGAAGTTTACGTGCATATGAAGTGAAGGATTATGTTTTAAGTAAACATTTTCATGCTCATTATCGAAAACAACAGAAGTCGATTCGTGGTTTTGAGTTTTTGGAGCGCTGGTTTTGTAAAGGGCTTTCTATTGATATGGAGGCTGCTTCTGCTTTTTTGAAAGAAGAATTGGCGTTGAAAAAGGGTGATGTTGATTTGCAAGATAGTAAATCGGTTTATAACCCATTTGCGGTTCAGGAGGATGGATCTAAGGGTGGTTATGAATTGCATTATAAAGATCCTTTGCTTCAGTATCAGCAAGGGAATTTGAGTTTGTTGAAGTTACAAGAGCAACAATTTTCTTGTTCGATAAGTGAGAACGGACGCTTTCATAGTGTATTGACGAATATGCGAAGTGTGTTGCGCCATTATTTGACTTTTAATGGCGAACGATTGGTTTCGATTGATGTAAAAAATAGTCAGCCGTATTTGATTTGTTTGTTGTTGCAAAAGGAGTTTTGGCGTAGTACAAAAATTAAAAAGAAAGGCGCTGTTACGGTAAAGAAAAGTCAAAAAAATAAAAAAGCTTCAACTTTTTATTATTCTAATTTAGAAGATTATTTTACAGATTCTTTATTAGATTCTATTCTAACTATAGATTCTTTAGCTATTCATAAAGAGGTTTCTTACTTTATGTTATTAGAAATGCTCACAAGCCTAATAAATACAAGCTTTGACACGTACAAAGAAAGTGTTTTGAAAGGTGGTTTTTATGAAGCTTTACAAGAAACATTTTCGCAACAATTGGGCTACACCATACAAGATAGAAAAGAAGTGAAAGCGGCAGTTTTTCAAGTGTTGTTTACTCCAAATCAATTTTACGGACAAAAGCCCGCGGCACCTAAGCGTTTGTTTGCGCAGTTGTTTCCAGAATTGTATGGTGTATTGAAAATGATTAAGAAGGAAGATGCGACTCTTTTGCCTCGTTTGTTGCAACAAATTGAGAGTCATGTGATTTTGAAAGTGGTAGCAAAGCGTATGCAAAAGTTGCATCCAAAAGTTCCGATTTTTACGATTCATGATAGTATTGTAACCACAGCTTCGAACCAACTTTTAGTGGAACAGGTGATGCAAGATGCTTTTACGACTTGTATAGGTTCTGCTCCTACATTGGCGGCGGAATTGTTAGCTCCTGAATATGCTGAGACGTATTTACAAAAACTCAACCAAAAAGCGGAAGTACGCAGTGCTTAACTTTATTTTTGGGTTTTACGGTTTTCCACATTTTTATCTCAATCCCTATATTTACTTTAGCTCCCGAGGATACCCCCGTATTTATACCTGGTTTGAAAATCAGGTAGTTTTACGGGTTGCAAAAGCCCTTTTTTTTCGTTATGTTTGGGACTATAAGATTTTTAAAACCACTATGAGTAAAACTACCGTAAAAGCCGATATCAATTTTGAACAAGAACTTTGGAAAGCTGCCAACGAATTGCGTGGCGCAGTAGCTGAAAATCAATACAAAGACTATGTGTTGCCAATGATTTTCTTAAAGCACATGTCGGAACGATATGAGATGCGTAGAGAAGAATTAACGGCTTTAGTACACGACAAAAATTCCAATTATTTTACGACAGACGAAGCAGAAATCAACTATGTGTTGGAAGATGCGGATGAATATTTATCTAAAAATGTCTATATCATTCCTCAAGAAGCTACTTGGGAATACTTAAAATCTAATGCCGAACAAGACAATATCAAAGTGATTGTAGATGATGCGTTTGATGTGTTAGATGCTACTTTAGCCAAATTTAGACCTGATTTAAAAGGAATCTTACCTCGTATTTTTGTAAAAAGCCAATTAACGGCACGCCAAGTGGGTGGACTGATTAATTTACTATCCAATCCTAAGTTATCGCAAAAGGAAAACCCTGAAAGTGATGTGTTAGGGAGAGTGTACGAATACTACATTGGCAAATTTGCTTTGGCAGAAGGTTCTGGTGCGGGACAATTCTTTACTCCAGGCAGTATTGTGCGTTTGATGGTAGAAATGATTGAACCTTATGAAGGAAAAATCTTTGATGCGGCTTGTGGTAGTGGGGGTATGTTTGTGCAATCGTTGAAGTTTTTAGAAAGCCACGGTGGCGACAAACGTAAGATTTCTATTTACGGACAAGAGCGTTATGATGGTACGTTGCGTTTGTGCAAAATGAACTTAGCCTTACGTGATTTGTCTTTTGATGTACGCTTGGGCGACTCGTTATTGAGTGACCAATTTCCTGATTTAGAAGCCGATTACATTATTGTAAACCCGCCTTTTAACGTGAGCCAATGGCACCCAGAAGATTTGCCTGAAAACGACCCACGCTTGTTTGGACCCAAAGAAGAATTTACTACCGATGGCAATGCTAACTTTATGTGGATGCAAACTTTTTGGAGCCATTTGAGCAACAAAGGAACCGCGAGTGTAGTAATGGCAAATGGCGCCATGACTTCCAACAACAAAGGCGAGAAAAACGTACGTGAGTTTATGGTAAACAACAGTATGATTGATTGTATTGTGCGTTTACCCGATAAATTGTTTTTAACTACGGGCATACCCGCTTGTATTTTTATATTAAGTAAAAACCGAGACGGCAAATACGGCCAACACCGCGAACGTAAAAACGAAATCTTATTCATAGACACCAGTAAAATGGGTACTATGGAAAGCCGTAAACTGCGTGTATTTACCGATGCCGACATAGACAAAGTAGCCGCAACTTACCATGCGTGGCGCAATAAACCCGATTGTCATGCTGAACTTGTTTCAGCATCTGATACAACCTACAGCAATATAGACGGCTACTGCTACGCTGCCACTTTAGAAGAAGTACAAAAGCAAGACTACAAATTGACCCCAGGTATTTATGTAGGCACCGAAGAAGTAGAAGACGACGGTGTTTTGTTTGAAGACAAAATGGTCAATTTACAAACTACTTTACAAGAGCAGTTTGCGAAAGGGAATGAGTTGCAAAAAAGGATAGTAGAGAATTTTAATATGTTATAAATGTTAAAGTTATATTAGTTGTGGTTGACAAATAAATTATTTTTTATAATTTTGTCAACAACTAAATAAATTTATTATGAAAGAAATTGTAGCTAAAAGAATAAAATCAGCTAGAGGATTAGCGGGTTTATCGTTGCGTGAACTATCTGAAAAATTAGATGGTTTAGTGAGCTATAATGCTATCTCAAAGTACGAAAAGGCAGAAATGATGCCCGATAGTAAAGTGCTTTTACAATTAGCGAAAGTTTTAAATGTGAAATTAGATTACTTTTTTCGTCCGTTTACAATTTCTATAGAAAATATTGAATTTAGAAAGAAAAGTAAATTGGGTGTTAAAAAAGTTAATAGCATTAAAGAAGAAGTTACTGATATAATTACTCGTTATATTGAAGTAGAGCAATTTTTAAATTTAGCATCTAATTTTAATAACCCAATTAAAAATAGTTTAATTGCTGATGGTCACGCTGTAGAACAAGCAGTAAACCAGTTAATTAACGAATGGAATATAGGTATTAATGCTTTGCCTAATGTTATTGAATTATTAGAAGATAAAGAAATTAAAGTGATTGAAATTGATGCAGATGAAGATTTTGATGGTTTCTCAGGATGGGCTACTGGTAATATTCCAGTAATTGTAATTAATTCTAAATTTCCAGTAGAACGTAAAAGATTTACTGCTTTACATGAACTTGGACATTTGTTATTAAGTTTTGATTCTAATTTAGTTGAAAAAGAAAAAGAACGTTTGTGTCATCGTTTTGCAGGGGCTATGCTTATGCCCGAGGAAACTTTTTTATTAGAATTAGGAGCACAACGTAATAAAATAAGTCTATCTGAATTAATAGCTATTAAAGAAACCTACGGTATTTCTATTCAAGCTATTATGGCAAGAGCTAAAGATTTGGGTGTAATTTCAGAAGAACGTTATATTAATTTCAGACGTTGGGTAAATGAAGATCCCAATCGAAAAAAAGAAATTGATTTAGGAAAATTTCAAGGAAGAGAAAGTTCTACTCGCTTCAAACAATTATTATACAGAGCTGCTGCAGAAGATTTAGTATCACTAAACAAAGCGGCAAGTTTAGCCAACATGAAATTAGCTGATTTTAGAAAAGAATTTGTGTTGTTATGAGAATAATTGTTAATGATGCTAATATTTTAATTGATTTAGTGAAGCTAGATATCTTGCTTCACTTTTTTCAATTGCCTTTTAGTTTTCATACGACAGATATTATTTTTGACGAGTTAGATGATGAACAACAACAAATACTTCTGCCTTACATTGAGTCAGAACAACTTATTGTAGAAGGTTTTAATGGAGAAGAATTAGTTGTAATTGCCACCTTGAAAGAAGAAAAAAATCAACTATCTATGGAAGATTGCTCTGCTGTATTCTGTGCTCAAAAATTAGAAGCCGATTTAATTACTTCCGATAAAAACTTACGCAATTTTGCTAAAACTAAAGCCGTTACGATCAGAGGACATTTATGGGTATTAGATATGCTTTTTAGTCATACTATTATGACTGGGATAGAAGTTACAACGCTATTACATCGATTGCAAACTGAAATAAACCCCAGACTGGGATTACCATTACCCGCCTGTGAAGAATTGAGACAGAAATGGAATACATAAGTAACACAATTTTTGTCACTCCGAGGTACGAGGAGTCACACAAAGTTCAACTAAGTATGATGTGATTCCTCCTGCGTCGGAATGACAAAATAAATATAAAAAAATAAATGCCAAACAACTGGAAAACATATAAACTCGGAGAACTCGGAGATATTAAAGGAGGTAAGCGTTTACCAAAAGGAGAGGCTCTTGTTACAACCAAAACCAAACATCCATATATTAGAGTTACTGATATGGGTACAAGAACAATTCCAATTGAAAAATTGCAATATGTTCCAAATGATGTTTTTCCTAAAATTTCAAGATATATAGTAAACAAAAATGATTTAATTCTTTCAATTGTGGGAACAGTTGGTTCAGTTTCAATAATTGATGAAAAATTAGACAATGCTAGTTTGACTGAAAACTGCGTTAAAATAACCAATCTTAAAAATATTGATAGCGAATATTTATATTATTTTTTAATTTCAGATATTGGACAATTTGAGATTGTTAAAGGGATAGTTGGTTCAACTCAACCTAAGTTGCCAATTTATAATATTAATAACCTAGATATAAGTTTACCTTCTTCTATCCAAGAACAAAAATCCATCGCTTCAATCCTTTCCGCCATCGACGACAAAATCGAAAACAACCTAGCCATAAACAAAACCTTAGAAGAAATGGCTATGGCGTTATACAAACACTGGTTTGTAGATTTTGGTCCGTTTCAAGACGGTGAATTTGTAGAAAGCGAGTTAGGGAGGATTCCTAAGGGTTGGGAGATTGGAAAATTAGAAGATTTATTAGAAATTAAATATGGTAAAGATCATAAGAAATTAGAAGAAGGAAATATACCTGTTTATGGCTCTGGTGGAATAATGAGATATGTAAACGAATCACTTTATGATAAAGAATCAATTCTTATACCGCGTAAAGGAACGTTAAGTAATCTATTTTATGTTTCACAACCTTTTTGGTCTGTCGATACGATGTTTTATTCTAAGATAAAAGATAAATGTTTTGGAAAATATATTTTTTATTTCTTGAAATCAGTTGATTTAGCTTCAATGGATGTTGGTTCAGCAGTTCCAAGTTTAACAACAGAATTATTAAAGAGAATTGAAATTATAATTCCTCCAAAAAATATAGTCAATGAATTTGATGAAATAATGAATTCAAAATTTAATAATATAGAATCAAACATTAGAGAAAACCAAACCTTAACCCAATTACGCGATACTTTATTACCTAAGTTAATTAGTGGTGAGGTGCGGTTGAAGGAGTTTCAAGAAAGTTAAAAGTACAAAGTACAAAGTTAAAAGTGTGTGATGCTTCCTTGCGTCAGCATGACAAAGGAATAAATATAAAAGCCAATGACAACAGAAGCCAAAATAGAACAAGCTACCATCGATTGGTTAACCGATTTAGGGTATAGCCACATACACGGCACTACGTTTACGTTTCCAGAAAACGAAGTGGTGGATAAAGCTACGTTGTTAGCGTTTATACAACAACAGCATCCGCATTTGCCTGCGGAGTTGTATCCGTTAATTGTGGCGGAGTTTGTAAACAATAAAGGCGCTGATTTGTTGTACCGTAACCGAGATTTTCATTTGAAACTTACCAAAGGCTTAGATTACGAATACCAAGACGCGAATGGTAATGAAAAAGCCGTTCACGTGTATCCAATAGATTTTCAAAACCCTGAAAACAATACGTTTTGGGTAGTGAATCAATTAAGCATTAAAGGCAAAAATAAACGCCGTCCCGATGTGATTGTGTATGTAAATGGGTTTCCGTTAATCGTTTTTGAATTGAAAAACTGGTTTGATGAAAATACCAATTTGCAAGAAGCATTCAATCAAATCCAACATTACACCAAAGATATTCCGCTTTTGTTTGAATACAACGTAGCCACTATAGTAAGCGACGGTAACGAAGCCCAACACGGTATGTTCAACGCTTCCAACGAATGGTATGCCGCTTGGAAAAGTAACGATGGAATTACTACCATCGAAGATGATTTTCAGATGCATACGTTGTTATTCGGGTTGTTTCCAAAAGAACGCTTATTGAATTACATTAAAAACTTTGTCTTTTTTGAAGACCATAACGGCACTCTGATTAAAAAAGGCGCAAAATACCACCAATTCTTTGGAGTTAACTTTGCAGTGGAAGCCGCTAAAAAAGCCATTCGCCCTTATGGTGATGGACGTATTGGGGTCATTTGGCACACGCAAGGAAGCGGAAAAAGTATCTCGATGGCAATTTACGCAGGTATCTTACGAAGCTTGCCCGAATTGAAAAATCCAACCATCGTAGTACAAGTAGATAGAAGTGATTTGGATTTTCAATTGTATGAAAACTTTGTGTTAGCTAAAGATTTAGTAGGTGATGTACAACATGCCGATTCTACTGATGATTTAAGACGTTTGCTTTCTACAGGAAGTGGCGGAGTAGTTTTTACCACGATAGAAAAATTCCGTTTGAAATCAGGCAATGAAGAAACTTTAGGAGAATTAGAACATCCTATTTTATCGGAACGCGAAAATATTATTGTCATGGCTGATGAAGCCCACCGAACACAATATGGTTTGTTAGATGGTTTTGCCTCTAATTTGCGTAAAGCGTTGCCGAATGCTTCGTTTATTGGATTCACAGGAACGCCAGTAGATAGCAAAGATGCCGATACGCAAGAAGTGTTTGGAGAAACCATTCACGTGTATGACATCAAACAAGCGGTAGATGATAAAGCAACGGTTCCGATTTATTACGAACCTCGTTTAGCCAAACTGCATTTAGCGAATGAAAATTTAGATAACGATGTTGATTTTATTACTTGGGAACAAGAAGATAGTGGCAACTTAAAATGGGCGGCTTTAGAAGATGCGGCAGGTTCGCAAGAGCGTGTTGAAAAGATTGCCAAAGATATTTTAAAGCATTTTACCAATCGTACCGAAACCTTACCAGGAAAAGCCATGATTGTTTGTATGAGCCGAAGAAATAGCGTTAAAATGTATGAAGCTTTATCGCAATTAGAAGGTTGCCCTGAAATTGCTGTGGTGATGACAGGAAATATTTCTAAAGACCCAATTACATGGAATCCGCACATAAGAACCCAAGAAGCTACCGAAGCGTTAAAAAAACGTTTTAGAAACCCGAAAGACCCGTTGCAAATTGTTATTGTTCGTGATATGTGGTTAACAGGTTTTGATGCTCCTTGTGTGCATACAATGTATGTTGATAAGATTATGAAAGGGCATAATTTAATGCAAGCCATTACCAGAACCAATCGTGTGTTTAAAGACAAGCCTTCGGGAGTTATTGTAGATTACATCGGTATTGGCGACCAATTACGAAAAGCAACTGATAAATATACAGGTGGTGGAGGAAAAGGAGAACCTACTATTGATATGGAACAAGCCTTGAATATGTTTTTCAATCAAGTAGAAGCTTGTAAAAATATGCTACCCGAAACCATAGATTACAGTCAGTGGAAAGCCTTGCGTGAAAGTGATAAAATGCTATTGGTCAAACAAGCCTTAAACGCATTATTAAAATACGATGAGGTTGCCGACCAATTTATGATGGAAGAAAAGAAACTGACAGGTTTATTATCCATTGTAAAATCGCAACCTGAAATTCAGGAATTCGCTATTGATATTTTGTTTTCGCAACACGTATCCAAAGCCATACGAAATGCTAAAACGGTAAAAGGAAATGGCAGAGCCACTCAAAACGAAATCAAAGAACTCATCAGTAGAAGTATCGAATCAGATGATATTATTGATGTATTTGCGATGGCAGGTATTGAAAAAGCCGATATTTCTATTTTAGATGAGCAATTCTTATTAGGCGTTAAGAAAGATAAAGACAGTATTGCCATTAAGATTGAGCTTTTAAAGAATATTTTGAAAGACGAAATCAGAATGCGTTTGCCTCAGAATATTAAGAAGTACACTTCGCTAAAAGAAGAATTAGAAAAAGTAATTGACCGTTACCACGCCAATGCTATTGATTCTTATACCACAATAGCAGAATTAGTAGAACGTGCCAAAGAAATGCAAGACGAAGACAAACGTAAATCGGAATTAGGTTTGTCAGATGAAGAGTTAGCCTTTTATGATATTCTAGCCGCCAAAAAAGACATCATCAACGAAGCAGGACCAATTCAAGACGTGGTGCACAACGTAGTAAAAGCCGTAAAAAGCAACCTACAAATCGACTGGACAAACAAAGAAGACGCCAAAGCAGCGATTCGTTTAGCTGTTAAAAAAGAGCTGAGAGGAAAAGTAAGTATATTAGAATTAAACGCTATTCTTCAAGACATTATGGAACAGGCGGAAGGGCAGTTTAAAGAGTGGAGGGCTTAGTAAATTATGAACAGAGCAAAACATTACGAAAAACATATTTTCTGTTTAGAAGGAGATTGGAATGATAATTTGAAAGTGAAGAGTTCTATACTTCCAGCATTAGAACTCTTGCAAATAAATGCAAATGTTGAAAGTGTTTATAAAACCTGTAGCACAAAAACAGAATTTTTTGCGCGAATTCATCAACTATTAAGTAATAAAACAAAATATGGTAAATACCAAATTATCTATTTAGCCTTTCATGGTTTCAGTGGAGGTATTCAAATTTCAAATGATGATGAAATTACTCTAGAAGAGTTTGCTGAAGAATTTGAGGGTAAACTAGAAAACAAAATGATTCACTTTGGAAGTTGTAGTACATTAAAAATTCATCAAAATGAAATTACTAAATTTCTAAGAAAAACAAATGCTTTAGCTATTTCTGGGTATCAAAAAAGCATTGATTTTATTTCAAGCACAGTAGTAGATATTTTGTTTTTTGAATTGTGTCAAAATTTTAAAAGTATTAAAGCAATTGAAAATAATATGTATGCAAATTACAAACAATTGTGTGAGCAATTAGAATTTAAAATATATTATAATTTAAATATAGAAGATTAAAACAAATTAAATGTCAAAATCAAAAGAAATACTGCTAAAACTTAGTGAAGATATTCTGCAATATCTTTTAAAGCATAAAGAGAAAAACCCAAATTTTACATTTTCATTAAGAAAAAGAGATAGCGCTCAAGCCAAAGGTGTAAAACGATTACAAGTTGGGCAATGGTTTCAAGGATCTCATTATATATACGTACCTCTTTTTAAAAGAGGAGATAAAGCAAGAAAAATAAAAACCATTGGATTTGTAATCAACACAGGAAAAGATGGAAATTTTAATAATTATATTGAAATTTCATTCAAATCAGGTGTTAATGACCCAAAAGAAAAAGATTTTCATAAAAGATTAGCTGATTTTTGTGAATTAAAGTTAGGACCGAACAATCACGGCGTAAAAGGTTATCCAAATCAAAAAGATATTTTTCAAAATTTAGAAGAGTATATTACAACTTTTAGAGATTTTGCTATTAGTCTATTAGAAGAATTAGATTTAAAAGAAAAGTATATCATAACTGAACAAGAATTTCAAAAAGATTTATCACGTATTAATGCAATTAAAAAAATCTTGCAACTTGATAAAAATCAAATTACTTCAGAATCAATTTATACTAAAGAATTAAAAGCCAGTTCAATGTTAAATCAAATACTTTATGGACCACCTGGAACAGGGAAGACATATAACTCAATAAATAAATCACTTGAAATTATTAATGATAAAGAAGTGAATTCATTAGATTTTAGTAACCGTGAAGCTGTAAAGGTTTTATTTGATAAAAAAATAGATGATGAACAGATATCATTTACTACTTTTCATCAAAGTATGAGTTATGAAGATTTTATTGAAGGAATTAAGCCTTTAAAACCAAAATCAGATAATACAACTGTGCTTTATGATGTTGTACCAGGCATTTTTAAAAATATTTGTCAAAAAGCATTAACAAATTTTATTGAAAGTGCTCAAACTAAAAATACAAGTCAAATTAATTTTTCTTTCGATAGTTTACATCAAGCTTATTTAGAGTACTTGCTACATAATGATGTAATGTTTTACACAATAAATAAAAAAGAAATTAAATTTATTGAATTAAAAGGAAGTTCTATTATAGTGAAGTTTATTTGGTACAATAAAGAAAAAGGAATCGAAGCAACTGAACCTTTTACTGTTTCGAAAAGTAAATTAAAATTGCTTTTTGAAGCTGGACTTAATCCAAACGAAATTACTAATTTGAAAGAAGCTTTTGCTCCTTTTTTTAAACACAATTTATCTGTTTTTTATGCTGTTTATAAAGGGTTTTATGATTTTATTATTCAAAATAAAGGATTTGAACTTTCTACTTCAGAAGATACTATAACTTTATCTGATAATTATGAAGAATTATTAGATACATTTCTTCTATTATCTCCAGAAGAAATTAATAAAGGAATGGATGAATCAAAAAGTTTCGTATTGATCATTGATGAAATAAATCGTGGTAATGTTTCACAAATTTTTGGAGAACTAATCACATTGTTAGAGAATGATAAAAGATTAGGAAAAGATGAAGCCTTAAAAGTTGTTCTTCCATATAGTAAAGAAAAATTTGGTGTTCCTCCAAATTTATATATAATTGGTACTATGAATACTGCCGATAGAAGTGTTGAAGTATTAGATACTGCTTTGAGAAGGCGTTTTAGTTTTGAGGAAATGCAACCTCAACCAGATTTATTATCACCATCAGCAATGTATTGTAGGTTATTGTGGAAATATGAAGAAATAGATTGGGAAGAAGAGCCTTTTATTTCTGAAGAAGAAAATTTATTTAATCTATTAGGTGTGCCAGAATCACTTATTCAAGAAAAAAAATCAATTTGGGATACAATGAAGGAAGATCAAACTCGTGAAAGTTTAGATTATTTTGATAAATTTAATGATGATTTTAATGGCATTAATTTAGAAAAACTATTAAAAACAATTAACGATAGAATTGAGATATTACTTGATAGAGATCATACAATAGGTCATTCTTATTTTATAAAAGTAAATAGTATAGAAGATTTAGAAAGAACTTTTAAAAGAAATATTATTCCATTATTACAGGAGTATTTTTATAGCGATTATGAAAAAATAGGAATGGTTTTGGGGAATGGTTTTGTCGAATTAGTTAATAAAAACGAAGTAGTATTTCCTGATTTCATTAAAAATAACAACTTTAAAACAAATGGATATAGTTTAATTCCTATTGACGAAGACTTTAATATTGAAGAAGCTATCCGTAAATTATGGAAATAAAAACTATCCAAGTATTTGAATATAGCTCACTTTATGTAGGCAGTTTGTATAATAACATTCGTTTTGAACAAAGACATTTTGATGCTCTAATACAACTTAATGAATCCCATAAAAATAAGTATTTCATAATTGGTTACCAAAAAATAACGTTTAAACAATACGTTGGTGTTATCCAAGTTGATGGTTTAACTATTGAAATATTACCTAAGATTGATAAATACGAATCTGAATCAGCAGAAAACAAACAAAAATGGCAATCAGCTTTGATTGAAATGTTACGTGTAACTCGTAAATTGAAAGTGCAGCAAGTGGGTGAGGCCAATGTTTCAAAACAATCGATTCACTTATTAGATATTTACTTTGAGTGGTTTTTAAACGAAGTACAATTGTTAATTCATCAAGGATTGATAAAACAGTATTACAAGGAAACTAATAACGTAAAAGCATTAAAAGGAAAACTAGAATTTGCAGGTCATTTATCTAAAAACCTAGTACACAAAGAGCGTTTTTACACCACCCATCAAGTATATGATAAAGACCATTTATTACATCAAGTTTTGGGGCAAGCCTTGTCAATAATCGCTTCATTATCTAAAGGAACGTATTTGTACAGTAAGTGTAAAACAACACAATTAAATTTCCCTGAAGTTACCGGAATACAAGCCAACGAAACAACTTTTTCCAAAATTCCAAAAAACAGGAAAACAGCTCCTTATGAAACTGCTTTAGCTATTGCAAGACTAATTATATTGAATTATGCTCCTAACATCAAAAGTGGTTCTGAACAAATGTTAGCCTTATTGTTTGATATGAATGTTTTGTGGGAAGAATACATTTTGATTCGTTTACAACAAGTAGCGGATGAAAAAGGATTTAAAGTTTACGGTCAAAATTCGAAAGGATTTTGGAAAAACATATCCATTCGACCAGATATTGTTATTCAAAAGGGAAATGAAACTTTTATCATTGACACGAAATGGAAAAACATCGACTATTCGGAGCCATCTACACACGATTTAAGACAGATGTATGTGTATAATGAGTATTGGGATAGTAAAAAAGCGATGTTGCTTTATCCGTCGAATAAAATAAATATTGAACAACAAGAATTTACACCATTTACAAATGATAAACATGCATGTTCTTTAGGGAAAATATCTGTTTTTGATACTTTTAATAAATTAAATGCTTCAATAGGAATTCAGGTATTGAATTGGTTTTGAGGTGTTTGTTGCTTACATATAACAACTATTTTAAACTATAATATTAATTCTATTTATAATTTTATGAAATTTTCGAATTGTTACTTCTCGTTATTATTCCTGATTTTATTTCAAAATTTATCAGCTCAAAAAATAACGCTTAACGAGTTACATACTATGGGCAGCTATAAAAATTGGGAAACTACAAATAAGTTTTTAATTAGTAAAGGTTGGGATTATTATGATTCTTCTGAAAGTGATGGAATAGGTTATAATAAGATTACTTGGGCCTATGGTAGAAATGTATATGATAATGCAAGAGCATCGGCTTGGGTTTATGTAAATAATTATGAAGGCTTGCCTAATATGATTATGTATCGTTTTAGACAAAAAGAGTATTATAATACAATAATTTTGCAATTAACTGCAAACGCTTATAAATTAACTGATGAAGAGATTTTGAATAATAGAGTGGTTGCTTCCTACGAAAACAAATCTTTTTATTTAAAAATAGCTTACAATCGTGAAGAAGATAAAGATGACGAGGATTATTATGATAGTTCTAATAAAAGAACATATACGGTTTATGAAGTTACCATATATAAAAAAGGTGGAGTTTATGACCCAAATAATGGATTTAAAAAGGATTATGATGAATATGGAAATATCAGCGCAAGTTATAATTTAAAAGATGGTAAAATTGAAGGCTTATTAAAAAATTATGATTCAATTGGAAGAATAACTAGAACAGCCCAATTTAAATTAGGAAATTTAGAAGGCCCTTCAGTGGAGAATGATTATTTTGATAATAATGAGGATTATTTTAGTTTTTATGGTAATTATAAAAATGATCTACGAGAGGGAAAGTGGATAGGAGAAATTGTTACACCTAACGAAAAAAAGGTTGTACGAGAGTTTTATTATGTAAATGGAAAAAAAGAAGGTTTAAATAAAGAAACGTCAGATAATGAAATTCTGTTCCAAAATTATAAAGAAGATAATTTAGAAGGAGCATCTTTTGTATATCTGAATTTGAAACGTGCTTTTATTGGAGGTTATCCTTCAATTGATACAATCTCAAACAAAGTTGTATTACAAGCTGAATTACAATATAAACAAAACAAATTAAATGGAAATGCTAAATACTTTGGTATAAGCGGCTCTTTATTAGCAGAGGGTGTTTACAAGGACAGCTTGAAAACGGGTTTGTGGAAATTTTATCATGAAAATTTAGTAGATCATAATGATAAACCGCTTGATTGTAGTGGAAGACTATATAAAGAATCTAATTATGTGGATGGGAGACTAGAAGGAGTTCAAAAAAGATATTCTTTGCTTGAAAAAAATAAAGTGCCATGCAAACAAGGAGAAGAAGATGAAGAGGGTTGTTATGAAACTGTTTGTATTTATTTTAATGAAATAGCTACTTATAATGATGATAAATTAAATGGGGCATATGAGGTTAGGGGATCTGATAATGATTTATGGTCAAAAGGATTTTATTTGGATGGGAAAGAAACAGGAAAATGGACTATTTATGGAAAAAGTAAATTTTGTTTTTGGCTAAATAAAAAGTCGTTTGAAACAGGTGTTTATTTAAATGGTCAAAAACAAGGTAAATGGGAACGCTACGAAAATAATGATCTTTTAGAAAGTTATTTTTATATTGATGATGAAATTGACGGAGAACATATTACTTATGCTTTTAACAAACCTGCAGAAAAAAAATATTTTAAAAAAGGTAAATTATATCGCTTAGAAAAATTAGATGGTTCTGGAAATGTGAGTAAATCATATACTATAAAAAATGAAACAGATTCTAAATTAGATTGTATCGTAGTTGAGAATTTATCAACGGGAATTTTTACTCAAACGTATAGTTTTATAAAAACAGCTGATTTTGTAGTTTCACCAATTACATTTCATTTAGATTTTGAAGGTGCTGGTGAATCGATAAAAAAACGTAATGGTGTATTTGAACACAAATCTTTAGACGGTAAAATAATTAGTACAGGTAATTACACTTCGAATGTAAAAACTGGAACTTGGGAAAATTATTATTATGATCAAAATGTAAAAGCAACCTTTACTTATGATGGTTATGGTCATATAATAACTGAATATTATTATGATTTAAAACGAAATGAACCTTTTTCAGATGAATTTATTTATAAGTCAGAGGATGGCACCTTTGAGGAAAGAAAAATTAAAAATGGTGTTAGGAATGGAACCACTCGTTATAAAGACGCAAACGATAAAACTATAAAAAAGGAATCTTATAAAGATGGTATTTTAAAAGAGTAATTGAAATAAGCAATTCTACAAAATTTTAAAGGCTAAAGAAATAATGAATGATATTATTTCTTTAGCCTTTATTTTTTACCATCTAATATCTTTTAGTTTCATTCGATAATTATCACAATCTCTACAAGTATATTTAGACTGCCAAGTCAAAGTGAGTTCATGAACCCCTTGATTTTGTCCAAATCTAGAGGTGTTAATATCATATGAATATCCAAATTTAAATTCGCCAGCTCTCATAGAAACAAAAGGATTAAGAGAAGTAACAAGATGACTATTTGTACTTCTTCCTTCTGGATTGGTAGCTGCAATAACTCCAAAAGAAAACATATTCATTTCTAATGAGGCACCAATATCTAATCGGTTAAATTGAGATTGTCTCATGTAATTAAAAGACACTAATAAATCTGTATCTGCAGGCAAAATCATAGTTGGCGAATTATCTAAAGCAAAATAATAGCCACCATGTACTGATAAGAACAAATCTAAAGGCACATTACCATTTTCAAGAAAAGAAATGTCAGGACGAGTTAAGTGTTTTAAGGCAGCTCCAAACCATGCATTTTCTTCATCAACTAATACACCAAAAGAAAAATCCACAAAATTGATTTGATTATTATATCTAAGAAAACCTGGGTCAATACTACTTCCTGAGATTGAACCATCATTAATGTTTATCTGATCTTCTAATAGTAAATTACCAAAGTTAAAATCTTTACGTCCAAAACCTCCTTCTAAACCCAATCTAAGACGCCAGTTATAATTTAAATCTATTCGATAAGAAACGGCTCCATTAAATTGAAAATAGTTATAATTTGTGAAAGTTTCTTTTTGATTTAAGACTGTTATCCCAACGCCTAGATTGTCGGTCACCAAGTTATTAGCAAATCCATATTGGGTATCAATTCGTCTATTACCTTCTGGCCATTGCCTCCTATGTATTATACCAGCATTCCATGAACTTGCAGATCCAGTAAATCCCGGATTTAATGTTTCAGGAACTATTAAAAATTGTGTAAATACAGGGTCTTGTGCCTTAACTTCAATAAAAGGGGTAACAAAGACTAGTAATATATATAATTTAAATTTCATTTTTTTCTAATTCTTATTTAATTAAGACAAAAGTTTCTTCAGCTCTTATTATACTTCCATAAAACGTATCAGCGCTTACTTTACAATGGTAATTTCCGTTTTCAGCATTAACACCTTTAATGGTTCCATCCCAACCGCGAAGAACATCTCCAGTTTCTGAATAGATTAAAGATCCCCATGTGTCATAAACATCCATACGAACATTTTTTAAACCTTTTGTAACAGGTCTATAAGTGTCGTTTAGTGCATCATTATTTGGTGTAAATGCCGTTGGAACTACAAGTAAATATCCTTTTTCAACTAGTAAGCTTATTGTATGAACATACACACAACCAAAAGGATAAGTAACAGTTTGTGTTACCACATAGTTTCCTTCCAGTACATAAGTATGAATTGGATTTTCTTCGTTTGAAAATGTTCCATCTCCAAAGTTCCATAATATACTCACATAATCACCAGTAGCAGTATTTGTAAACTGTATAGGATCTAAAATTGAATATATTCCATAGGCAGTGTATCCATAAGAAGTTTGATCGAAAGATGCATTTCCTATCACAGGTATATCCACGTTTAAGCTATAAGTTGTGGTACATCCTAATGCATCTGTTGCAGTTAAAACAACCAGTCCGTCTTGGTCTGTGGTCATGAATTCATTATTTGAACCGCTAACAGTTCCGCTCGACCAACTCAATTGTATTGGAGGAACTCCACCTGATACTTGTGCTTCAAAAATCTGACTGATGTCTCTTGTTTCACAATTAACATTAGTATCAGTTTCTACATTTAATGTTAATGGTTGTGGTCGGTTTACTATATATTGTGCTGATTTTGTACATCCTCTTGAATCAGTTACCAAAACAGCATAATTTCCAGATGGAATAGTATTTAAGTCTTCAGTTGTAGTTCCGTTTGACCAACTATAGGTAAATGGAGGGGTACCTCCAGATACTAATAAATTTATAGCTCCACTATTAGCATTGTTACAATCTAATGCATTTTGAACATTTGCACTTAAAACAAGGGGTTGTGGTTCAACAATAATAAAAGTTCTAACAATCGTACACGGTTTTGAGTCAACAATTGTTACAGTGTAGGTTCCTGCAGCCAAATTATTTCTAACTAAACCAGCAGTACTGCCATCACTCCAAGTTAGTGATATTGGCTGAATTCCACCAACTAAATTTAGATTAATACTACCATCATTAGCACCAAAACATGAAATATTAAGAACTACCGGATTGATTGTAAATATTGGCGCCTCAGGAATATTTACTACAATTGTTTTAGTACAACCATTGTTATCTGTCACTAAAATTGAATAATTACCAGCAGCTAAATTATTTTGATAAAACCCAGTAGCTAAGTTATCCCATTGCGCTTGGTAGGGGCCAGTTCCTCCAGTCACTGTTAACGTAATAGAAGCATTATTAGCGCCATAACAAGTGATAGGTGTAGTAGTTGCCGTTATTACAATATCATCTGGTTGGCTAACAGTAAGTCCTGTTACTGTTTTTCTTCCTCCATTAGCATCTATAACTGTTAATGAATATACTCCAGCAATTAATCCCGTAAACTGAGGGTTTAAATTAGTAGAATCTATAATTGATGTTACTAGGTTGCCATTACTATCATATAATTCATAATCATATGGCGGAACCGATTCTTGAGTAATCAATACACCAACAGCACCATTGTTATCGCCAAAACAAATCAGATTTATAGTAAGACTTAAATCTGGCTGAATAAGTAATTCAGGTGGTTGTGTAAGCGTGAAAGTTAAAATTATTGGAGCACAATAACCATCATTTATAGTTACAGTATAGGTTCCAGCAAATAATCCAGATATATCTTCAGCGGTTGAGGTAAATCCGTTTGGTCCAGTCCAATTATAAGTATAGGTTCCAGAGCCTCCAATTGTTGTTAAATTGATAGCTCCATCATTAGCACCAAAAAAACTAACGTTATATCCATTATAATTTGAAACTATACCAGAAGATGTGAATGTAGGATTAACGGTTATAGAATAGTTGTAAACGTTCCCCTCACATGAAGATCCATTATTATTAAATGTTGCTGTTGCAGCATAAGTAATTGTCAATGGGGAATTTGTTGTGTTTATTAATGTTTGTACAGGTATAGTGTTTGTCCCAGAACTTAACGCACCAGTAATTCCACTTGGAATTGTAGCATTCCACTCATAAGTAATATTTCCTGGAAGGGTTGAATTTAGAGTAACTAAAGATGTATTGGTTTCATTACAAATGGTTTGAATTGGAATGTCAAAAGTAACATTAGGTTTAGGATAAACTTCAATTGTAATGGTAAATGGATTTCCTGTACAAATACCTGCTATTGGGGTAACTTCATATACTAAAGTTGTAATACCATTAGAATTATTCACTAATTGTTGAATAAATTGATTTTGTAAAGTTCCATTGTTTACCGAACCTGATACTGTTCCAGCAGGTGTCATTGAAACTAAATTCCAACTATATTGTAAACCAGCAGGTAATACATCATTTGAATTTGTTGAATTAAAAATATACTGTTCACCACTACAAATAATAGCAGAAACGCTATTTACAACTGGGATTTGATTAATCACTACTTCCGCTGTATTAGAAAGCACGCTAGTACACCCACCCGAAGAGAAAGTAATCTCACAATAGTAGTATAAAGTACCTACTGTTAAAGCAGGAGGGTTATAAGATGCTGTTGTAGCACCAGCGATAGCAGTTCCACCGATTGTACTATTAGTAGTATTGCTAAACCATTGATAAGTTGGTGTTCCAGTTCCGTTAGTGTAAGCTACAGTTAGAAGAGTAGGAGTTCCATTTTCACAAACCGAGCTAGAAGCAGGTTGTGTAGTAATAGCAGGCGCAGGTACAATAATTACCGTACTCACCGCGCTAGTTACATTACAACCAACACCACTTTGCGTAACCACACAGTAATAGTATTGAGTACCTACAGTTGCAGTAGGAGGAGTGTAAGTTGCGTTTGTAGCACCTGTAATAAGTGTTCCGCCAGTAGTACTATTAGTAGTGTTACTATACCATTGGTAAGCGAAAGTTCCAATACCACCAGACACACTAATGGTTAAATTAGTTGGAGTACTACTTTGACAAAGTGTTTGAGTAGCTAAAGCTTGTGTATCTACAATAGGGTCTGCTACCACAATTACTTGAGCCGTATTCGAAGTAGTGCTACCACAACCATTACCACTAAGAGTAATTGTTGCGTAGAAGTAATAGGTTCCAGCAGTAGTAAATGCTGCAGGTGTATAACTTGCGTTAGTAGCACCAGCAATAAGAGTACCACCAGAGTTACTATTAGTAGTGTTGCTATACCATTGGTAGGTTGCAGTTCCCACACCACCAGTATACCCTACAGTCAAAGGAGCAATAGTTCCACCCACACAAATAGACTGTGTAGTTGTAGGTTGAGTTGAAACCGTTGGAAGTGGATTAATCACTACTTCCGCTGTATTAGAAAGCACGCTAGTACATCCACCCGAAGAGAAAGTAATCTCACAATAGTAGTATAAAGTACCTATTGTTGTAGCAGGCGGACTATAAGAAGCAGTTGTAGCACTAGGTATTGCAGTTCCTCCAATCGTACTATTAGTAGTATTGCTAAACCATTGATAAGTTGGTGTTCCAGTTCCGTTAGTGTAAGCTACAGTTAGAAGAGTAGGAGTTCCATTTTCACAAACTGAGCTAGAAGCAGGTTGTGTAGTAATAGCAGGCGCAGGTACAATAATTACCGTACTCACCGCACTAGTTACATTACAACCAACACCACTTTGCGTAACCACACAGTAATAGTATTGAGTACCTACAGTTGCAGTAGGAGGAGTGTAAGTTGCGTTTGTAGCACTAGGAATAATTGTTCCACCAGTAGTACTATTAGTAGTGTTGCTGTACCATTGGTATGAATAAGTTCCAATACCACCAGACACAGTAATGGTTAAATTAGTTGGAGTACTATTTTGACAAAGTGTTTGAGTAGCTAAAGCTTGTGTATCTACAATAGGGTCTGTTACCACAATTACTTGAGCCGTATTCGAAGTAGTGCCACCACAACCATTACCACTAAGAGTAATTGTTGCGTAGAAGTAATAGGTTCCAGCAGTAGTAAATGCTGCAGGTGTATAACTTGCGTTAGTAGCACCAGCAATAAGAGTACCACCAGAGTTACTATTAGTAGTGTTGCTATACCATTGGTAGGTTGCAGCTCCCACACCACCAGTATACCCTACAGTCAAAGGAGCAATAGTTCCACCCACACAAATAGATTGTGTAGTTGTAGGTTGAGTTGAAACCGTTGGTAATGGATTTACAACAACTGAAACACAAGTGTTATTAGTGTTTATACAAGAAGAAGTACTTGAATCAACTACGTTTAATAAGCAATAGTTAAATGTGCCTAAAGTTGAAGTTGGTGCAATTAAAGTTGTTGAGTTTCCAGAGGTAGTAGTTATAGTTTGATTACTCCCTCCATTTATAGAATAAGTAAATGTGTAAGGCGCAACACCATTAAGTCCTGTAAATGTAATCACTGCAGCATTAGAGTTTTGACAAACACTTGAATTTCCTGAAATAGTTGCACTTGGAGCAGGATTTACAGTTACAGTCAAAGTAAAACTATTGCTACAAGTATTGATGCCAGATCCAGAAGTAGCTGTGATGTTATAAATTACATTTATTGGATTACTAGTTGAATTGAGAAGTGTCTGGCCTATGTTACTTATAGAGGTGTTTTGATTAGAAGCACCTGTTATTCCTGCAGGTGCTGTTACTGTCCAAGTGTAAGTAGTTCCTGATGGTAGAATTATACTTGGTGGATTATTACTTAAGGAAAGATTAAAAGCATTTCCAGAACAAACCGATAATATTTGATTAGGTATTTGAGGTCTAGGATTAACTGTTACGGTCAATGTAAAGTTGCTAGTGCAAATAGAAGGAGCAGAACCAGTACTTGCTGTAATTGTGTAGATTACATCGATAGGAGCATTTGTTGTATTAACCAATGTTTGCCCAATAGAACTAACAGGTGTAGTTTGATTAGAAGCGCCTGTAATTCCAACAGGACTTGTAACTGTCCATGTAAAAGTAGTACCCAAAGGTAAAATTACGCTAGGAGGATTATTGCTTAAAGAAACCGTAAAAGCATTGCCAGAACAAGTAGTTATTGCTTGAGCAGGAACTAAAGGAGCTGGGTTTACAGTTATTACAAAATTTACAGGAGTACCAACACAACCATTATTAGAAGGAGTAACAGTGTAAGTAACCGTTCCAGTTGTGTTACTTGGATTAACCAAAGTAGCGCCAGGTATTGTGTTCCCTGTACCCGGAGTAGTAAAACCAGTTATTCCATTAGTAGCGGTTACGACCCAGTTAAAAACAGTTCCAGAAGCCATACTTGAAGTTAGATTTATTGGAGAAGTTGTTCCTCCTGTACAAATCGATTGTGTCAAGTTTGTATTCGTGATAACAGGCATTTCTTTTAATATGAATGTAAATGAAGCTTGATTAGAGCCTGCACAATTTCCATTTACTTGTACAGTTATAATATAAGTTTTATAAGCTGTAAAATTAATTTGAGGATATTGGCTATTTGCATTTGTTCCACCAACAAAAGAATAATCTGCTGGTGTAACGCCCGGACCCGTAACTGTCCATGTAAAATTTGTTGGGGCATATGGTGCCACACTATAAGTAGGAGTAGTACCTACTTGACTAAAATCTATGGTATAACCAGCAGGTGCTGCATCACAAATAGTCAGGGTATTAGGATTAAAACTAACGGTAGGATCTCCAAAAACTTCTATGATTCGAGGAGTAGAAGCAAATGTTCCGCAAGAATTAGTTACATTTAGAACAACAGAATATGATCCAGGTTGTGTAAATAATATGTTGGCGTTTTGCGAAGAGGCATTAGTTGGTGCAATAAATTGATAACCGGTACTTGTGGCAGGAGTTCCAGTAACCGGTGTAACCGTCCATGAATAAATAGGTTCCTGACAAGGGATATTTAAGATATTTGAAGTATTAGTAAATAAAACTGAAGTACCTGCACAAATTGGAGATTGTGGGGTATTGGTAAAAGTAGGGGTGGGTATAGCTTCAATTTTAATGGTTTTTATCATTTCAGAAACAATCTGACAAAAATCTGGATTAATAGCCTCTAATTTTACTTCCCAACAACCTGGAATTGTGACAAATGTAGATGGAATTGTTAAATCAAAAGTAGAATTTATCCATGGACTATTTGAAGGAACTATTGTAAAGGTAATATCACCAGGTTTTTTATAGTACCAATAATATGTGACTTCGTTGAGACAGCCATTAGTCCCATATGAACCGGGAATTGTTGTATTGTCTGCGAAAATACTAGTATTGATACATTGTTTCTGAAGTAAATCAAAATTTGCTGTTGGAGGACTACTTGTATTTACATTTTTAGTCACTCCAAGACCATTAGGTGAAAAATCAATGCAATTGTTTGCTAATCCTTTATTAAATAGTTCTTTTTTAATCAGGTAATAACTATTTGGCAGATTACATGAGATTGAATCATAAATATGCTGAAGGGTTTGCATTTCAATAAGTTCAGCATGTGTATATTCTTCAATGGTTCCATCTCCATAATCGATTTTATACTTTGATCCATAATAATTTCGCCCTATACCTGAAATAGTCTTATCAATTGCAAAAGAAACACTTTCATTTATACATATTTGTTCACTTGTTGAATTCCCTAAACTGGTTGCATTACCATGAAATAAGAAAACTACGCTGTATACAGAAATATTTGAGCCATTTCTTTTCTCTATCTCAAAAGTATGAGTACCAATACTTAAATTAGATGGAATTGTAAATATACCTGATGTATGTGTTATTGTATTAATGTTTATTATGGGGTTAGGTAGAATTGGATTATTTGGGGGTGCTAAAAGAGCATCTATTTTACTAATTAAGGTAATATTGTACACATCAGTAGATTGATAATTACAAATAGAAATATCTCTTTGTGAAACTGGATTTATACTATTGCTTACTGTTGCATTTTCAGCTCTATTTAAACTTCCGAAAATTATATTTTCATTACTGCAATTAATACAATTTAAAAAATTAGAATTAGGAGCTATAGGTGATGTAACTTTAGGAATACTAATTCCACTACCAGAAACGACTGTAAAGGAATTTGTTACGTATTCTGAGTAAGGATTTGTTGATCGGATTCTTAATTTATAACTGCCAGCAGCTAATCCATTTGGAAGTGTTCCATTAATAGCTGGTACATAAAACTCATTCAGAGTTTTTAAAACAGTTGGCGTAGTAAATGCTCCCCCTGGATTCGACAATTCTAAAACAAACTGGTTATTCAGTTCAAATACACCAGTAGGGTTAATAATTACAGAAACACCTGAACCGGCAGTGTAGCTTGCCGAGTTGTTAAAACGGATAAGATTGATAGTTGGTGTTTGAGCATAAACTTTAAAATTAGTTAAAGCAAAAAAGCAACTTAAAAGTAAAATCTTGTAAAATTTTCCCATAATGTAAGTATTAATTCAAATATAAAACCTAACATCTAACATCTGTATGTTAGATTGTCTACTAAACGAATAGAAATAAACATTTCTATTACCCAAAATTTAGGTGTCAGTAAAAATATGGTGAATTGGGGACTATTCAATACGGAAATCCGTACCGTTATATTTTTTACAAAAAAACTAAAACTTTTCTAAATATTATAGTTTTACAATTAAATAAAACCATCTAAATAGAATTGATAATCATTATTTAACATACTTATTAATTATGTATTTTGTTACAGGTTTCAAAGCCTTACCTGTTTCAGGATGAATTCCATGAGTATTAAAGAATTCAGGTTTGCCATTTACTTTGCAATACCATAAAATTGCCTTTCCATTTTTAAAGAATGTTGTAGTATCCGAAACTTTAATTTTTATCAATTCTGCTTTTATTGGGTCAAATGGTATGATGTCGATTGATTTTATTATCCCTTGTTGATTTTGTTTATTACAATCAACTTTTTCGTAATGATTATTTTGCCATTGCATACATTGAGCATCAGGAATAATTAAGTTTTTTGCAGTGTATGCAATAGAGGATATTCCTATTAAACCGATTAAGCCTAAAGTAATTTTCTTTTTAATATTTTTTGAGCTGAAATTCTTAGCTTTTACAATTTCTTCTTTCACCTCTTCAACTCCAAATCTTACTTTAGTTTCAGAATCATTATCTCCATTAATTACAGTGACAAATTGTTTATTATCCGAGGTGGCTATAGAGTTACTAGTTAAAAAATCTGCATAAGGTCTTGGTGAAAAATCTACTATAATACTTGCCATTTCAATTCTGAGAGCCATTTCTGAGTCCCTTTTATCTTTTAAAAAAGATATAATCGTTTTAAACTTATCTGTATTACAAGATTCAATAGACTTCTTTAGTTTTTCATCACTTTTTGTTTCAAAGAATGCTTTAAAAATTTCTTCATCTTTTTTAGAAAGACCTTTGTCAACCAACATTGTACAATAATTTCTTAATTGGGCAGGAGATGGTGTTAATAAAACACTAGTAATATCCTTGTTTTTAACAATTTCGTAGTGGTCTTGAATAGCTTTTTTATAGCTATTGAAAGTAATTTTTGCCATTTGTATTCTTTGTTTTCGGAAATCTTCGGAATTATCGGAATTATCGGAATTCCTTATAAACACTCACTCAAAAACGCAATTCCTTTGCTTCAGAATCAGTTCTTGTTTTAACTAGCTATTGAAACAAATGTACAAAACTGATTTTAAAAAAGTGTCGCTATACAGAACCGAATTTTTATTCGGGAAGTATAAAATGAAAGTTCTGTTCTAGCACACTTACACTTCCCAAAAATATTAAATGCTCCCAAAGCGGAGTAGAGTTTAAGAACTCAATAATTGTATTCGGAATAGTTCCGAACAGTTTAACTCATGTTCCATTTTAAAAAATTATTACAATGAAAAAATATTTAGTGGTTGCTTTTATAGCATTAGGAGGCGTTTTAGTTTCTTGTTCAAATGACGATAATGAGGTTTTATCAACTCCAAAGGTAAATTTAGAACCTCAAGTGTTTGATTATTCTGTAGCACAAAAAGAGGGTGATTCAATTAAAATTAGTGAAGGGGATACTGGAGGTCAAGGAGGAAATAATCCAATTAAGCCATAATGGTTAATATAACTTGTTATGAAAGAGAAGGACTCATTTGAGTCCTTCTCTTTCTTTTTTGAAAAAAAATACTCTCGTACGGATTTCCGTATGGAATTGGTTTTAAGAGTTTCTAAGTTTGATGCAAACAAATAACTTATTATGAAAATTTTATTCTACTTATCAATTGCAATTTTATTAAACAGTTGTTCTTATTTTAATAGTGAAAGCACATTGGAATTAGTTCCTTACATATCCAAAGATAAATATGGTTATTTTGATTTGGAAGGGAAGATTGTTATTAATCCTCAATTTAGCAATGCTTCAATTTTTAATGAAGGTATTGCATTAGTTAAGACATCTGGTGATAATGGAAAATGGGGATACATAGATAAAACTGGAAAAATTATTATTAATGCAGAATACAAAGAAGCTACTATTTTTAATGAAGGAATTGCATGGGTTGTAAAAGAAAATGGATCACCAACCGCAATTGATGATGATGGAAAAACACTTTTTTCTCTAAATGATGCAGAAAGAGTTATGCTTTACAGTGAAAAATTAGCAGCATTTTCAATTCCAGATTCATCTGATGTAAAATGGGGCTTTGTTGATAAGTCAGGAAAACGAGTAATTAATCCACAATTTAGTGAGGTTAGAAAATTTTCAGATGGTAAATGTGCTGTTAAAAATAAAGAAGGAAAATGGGGGTATATTGATTCCGAAGGTAAAGTGATTATTAACTACCAATTTGATGGAGCTACTGATTTTATTGAAGGAAAATCTGTAGTTAAATTAGATGATAAAGTTGGAGTTATTGATTCAGAAGGAAAGTATATTTTAAATCCACAATATGATTACGCTGAAATTGACGATGATAAATTATTAATTTCTCAAGATAAAAAAATAGGTTGGTGTGATAAAGAAGGAAAAATTATCATTAACCCTCAATTTGAAGAGGCAAATACTTTTGATAAAAATGAATTAGCTCCTGTAAAAAGTGGAGAAAATTATGGTTACATTGATAGTGATGGTAAATTTACAATAAACCCTCAATTTGAATATGCCTTTCCATTTATGAATGATTTGGCATTAGTAAAATCTGGAAAGAAATTTGGAATAATAGATAAAACAGGGAAATATGTAGTTAATCCTCAATTTGATGATCTTGCTTATGATGTAGTTTCGTATTTTTATAATAATAATTTCAAATCATTGTATAGTTCAGTTGATACTGATTTTATTGATGTTAATGCTATCATTAATGTTATAAAATTTGATAATCCTGAAGGAGTTACTTTTTCATCAAATTTTCAACAGATAGCTAAAAAGTTTAATAAAGAAGTTAACGATTTTAATCAATTTAATGATGTACATTTTCTCTTTAATAATAAAGAGATTAATCGAAATGCTGAATATTCATTTGGAGTGATGGGAAATATTAAAGAGATGGATTATAATATATATAATTATTACATCACAAATAACAGCCCTAATATTTTTGTATATAATCTGTTATTAAAAAATAAGGCTTATTCAAAAACGGAATCTATTTGTAAAGCAATTGAAGATAAGTTAAAAGATTATAAATTAGTTAAAAGAGGTTATATAGATAATTCGTACGTTTCCGTTTTTAAAAGTAATAGCATCCAAGTCGCTATAAGCGCCAATAGTGATTCAAGCCTAATGGTTTATATTGTTAATAAAAACTATGATTTGTCGCATTATTTAAATAAAATTGTAGAAAAAAAAGAGGGGACAAAAGAACTGACTTATGACAAAGAATACATTGAAGAAGCATATGTAGTTGATTCAACAGCTGTTGTTGTAGATTCAACAGGAACATATTGAAAAATATAAATTCTAAGATAAATTAATATGAAGAAAATAATTATAATGTTTATGTTTTTATTGTCTTTTTTAAATTCTTATTCTCAAGAAATTAGTTGCAATGAGCTATTAAATTTTATTGTTAAGAAAGGATATAACAAAGGTACAATAAGTAGTTATACTTTAAATTCAAGTTGGCTATCTAAAGTAACCGCTTATGAATTTGATTATAAAACATATGTAGTTGCTGAAATTAAAAGGAATGAATATAGTTATCAGACTGAAACTTACATTTTTTGCGGAATACCGAATTTGAATTGGTCAAATTTTAGATTTGGAGGTTATGGAGATTCTGAATCTTATGGAGAAAGGTTTCATAAATATATAATTGATTATAAGTGTAATTGTTATTAACTAATTTGATTACATAAAAAAACTTAATTCAAAAAATATAGCGATCTTGTTGGCTTAAAAAATGAGATAGAAGATTTTTTTAATTAAGTTTTTGTTATTATGAACACAACCATTAAACATTTTCTAACCATCCTCCTCTTCGGATGTCTAATCGACTTTCCATACGTCTATTATCAATTCGTTCGTTTTGCTGCTTTAATTGGGTTTGGATACTTGGCTTATAGTGCTAACGAACAAGGGTATAAAAATGAAGCATTTGTTTATCTGGCTTTGGCTGTTTTATTTCAACCTTTTATTAAGATTGCATTGGGTAGAACCATTTGGAATATTGTGGATGTGATTGTTGGAATTGGATTGCTAGTATCCTTATTTTTGCCTAAACAAACTAATAAATGAGAAAAATTCTACTTCTTATTCTTTTTATAACTAGTCCGCTTTTCTCACAGGTTAAGCTAATTTCTTGGAATGTTGAAAATTTAGGAAGTTCTAAGTCACCATCTGATTTACTATACATAGTCAATATTCTTAAAGATTATGATGTTGTTGCCTTACAAGAAGTAGTTGCCGGAGATGGCGGAGCTCAAGCAGTTGCTAAATTAGCGGATGAACTTAATAGAAAAGGTTCAAAATGGGATTACACCATAAGTGACCCAACAAGTAGTAGTGCCTATAAAACGGAACGCTATGCTTTTTTATGGAAAACCAGTAAAGTTAAAAAGATTGGAGACGCTTGGCTAGAGAAAAAATACCATTTAGAAATAGATAGAGAACCTTATTATTGTACTTTTGATTTCAAAGGAAAATCTTTTACGATAGTCAATTTTCATGCTATTACTAAGAGCAGACAACCTGAAACGGAAATCAAATATTTTAAGTTTTTACCAGAAGTGTACCCTAATTTGAATTTACTTTTTGTGGGTGATTTTAATTGTCCGCAATCGCATACCGTTTTTAATCCGTTGCGAAAGATGGGGTTTTTACCTGTTTTTCTCAACCAAAAAACTTCATTAAAAAGGGAGTGTAATGAAGACATATGTTTGGCTTCTGAATTTGATAATATTTGGTATAACAATTCGAAAATTAGTGTGGTTAATTCGAAAGTAGTTCATTTTTATGAATCATTTAAGACATTGAAAGAAGCAAGAGAAATTTCTGATCATATTCCCATTGTTTTGGAGTTTAATTTGAGTTGATAGAATATTTTTATTTTCTTGGCTACAATGTGTGATGAATTATCCTACTTCTTAGTAAATTCCTAATCTTCGGAATGACAGCTTCTACACGCGAAGCAAAAACCTATGGTGCAGGACAGTTCGTGAGGTTCAGCCTAACAGAATAGGGAATGACTTAGAATGAATTTAATATTGAATGGTTATAAAATAAAATAGAATATAAAATGAAAATAGCTCTTTTAGACGACAATCCAGAACAATTGGAAAGAAATCAAAGATTTTTAAATGCTTTACCTGTTGAAATGGTTACTGCTTCTTTAACGGCAAAGACTTTTTTACAGGAGGTTAAGTTATCTAAGCCTGAGATTTTGATTTTAGATTTGAATTTAGGCGATTCCTATATGACAGGAATGGAAGTGGCTCATGAATTGAAATTGCCCGTATTGTTTGCCAGCAGCAATACGCCTGAATATGTTAAGGAAATGGAACGTTTAAAGCGTGAGGAATCGTTGTGTGTAGATCATATTACAAAACCATTTACAGAGCAAGAGTTTCAAAAGACATTATCTCGATTTTTACAGGAAGTTACGTTTTTTAGTAATCAAAGTCATGTAACGCTTGATTTAGGTAAGCAGAAACGTATCAAACTAGCCGTTGATTCTATTGTGTACTTAGCAGCTGACAAAGCTAGTGGCTCTGAATCAAATAATAAGCAAATTTATTTTTCCAATAGAAAATCAGAAAGTTTGATTGATTTTTCATTCTCTAAGATGGAAGACAAAGGTTTGTTGAAATCGCATTTTGTTACTATTCATAAATCGTTTCGTGTGAATGTGAATCACATTAAACACTACAATAAAAAGGAGGAACATGTAGAAGTAGAAGTATTTTCTGTTTCGGGAAAACTGGAAACTAAAAAATTACCTGTTTCAGAAAATTATCAATCGGTTTTAAAATCGTTGAAAAAATAACCGCTTTCATTGCTCAAAATACCGCTTTTATTCTTTACTATTAGCTGATATGATTCTACATTATATCAGCTTTTTTTTTCTTGGCAAATTTGGTACATAAAATTATTAAACCAAATGATACCAGCAGTAAATTTTCATTTATGGGAACCGTGTAACATGCGTTGCCACTTTTGTTTTGCCACTTTTCAAGACGTTAAAAAAACTGTTTTACCGAAAGGGCACCTACCCAAAGAACAAGCTATTGAAGTGGTTGTTGCTTTAGCACAATCAGGCTTTCAAAAGATAACTTTTGCTGGTGGTGAACCCACACTATGTCCTTGGCTATCCGATTTAATTACAACTGCAAAAAACGCAGGAATGACTACCATGATTGTTACTAACGGTACAAATCTAACAGATGCTTTTCTCGAAAATAATAAGCAGTATTTGGATTGGATAACGTTGAGTGTTGATAGTTTGGTTACTGCTACCAATTTGAAAACGGGAAGGGCTGTGTCAGGGAAAAAAAATATTGCAGAACTGGAATATTTCAGGATTGTAGATAAAATAAAATCATATGGCTATAAACTGAAAATCAATACGGTGGTAAGTGCAGAAAATTGTAATGAAAAACTAATTGATTTTATCGAATACGCGCAGCCAAGTCGATGGAAAATCTTTCAGGTTTTGCCTATAACTGGTCAAAACGATTTGAAAGTCAAAGGATTTTTAATTTCTGAGAATGAATTTAATCATTTTCTTGACAATAATAAAACAAAGGCAAATAATAAAATTGTATCGGTTCCTGAAACCAACACTCAAATGAAAGGTAGTTATGTAATGGTAGATCCGGCAGGACGCTTTTTTAATAATGCAACTGGTAAACATTACTACAGCAATCCTATTCTTGAAATGGGATGTGAAAATGCTTTGGAACAGATGAATTATGATGCATTAAAATTCGAAGAGCGAGGCGGTCTTTATGATTGGGAAAATAAAGCAGAGGTTGCCTAATAGAAAACGCGGAAACCGAAAAGCGGATAGAGTAGGTGTTTTTTAATAATTGTTATTATGAGTAATTCAAAATCAGGTTCAAAATCAAGCAGTTCATCAAAACAAAGTGCAACAAAAAATCCACTTTATCCCAGCACGACCGGTAACCCTTCTGGCAAGGGTAGAGGGAATGTATCAAAATCTAAAAAATAATTTATCATGGCAAAGAAAATCACACAACAGCAAAATCAAGCTAACATGCAAAATGCAAACAAAGGTTCAAAAGGAACTAACAAGCAATACGACCAAAATCAAGGTAATCGTGGTACACAATTGAATCCAAACCAGTTTAAAAATAAAGGGAAATTATGAACAAACTAAACATTAAAGCTTTTGATATTGAAGGTAAAACCAATGAAGAAATTGTTATGCTTGTTTCTCAATTTCCATTTTATGAGTCTGACAAAGAGGCGAATAGTAAAAAAAGAAAGCGTTGGGTAGTGAATCCTGAAAATTTATCGGGCGAAGTTTTGTCTAAACTCTATATCAATGAAGATATGATACTAGGCTTCAATTTTAATCAAGATTACGATAATGAATTGCAATTGCATTATATTGAAAGAGAGTTACAATTGGTTGACGTGTATGAGTTTCCTCTTTTAGAAAGTCATAAAACGATTCCTTTCATGAAGAAAATCATTTGTAAAGAGCCAATACAGTTTCATTGGAAAAATACGATTCAATTACATGAGAAATTTGCGCATCCTTTTTTTAAAAATGTATTGGGTTTTAGAAATTCCAATTTTTTCATTCGTCCAGAAGATGTGGGGTTAACTTTTCCTTACCAACATCCCGAATTTAGAAATGTTAAGGAAAAAGTACTTTTGTTAGAGAATTTATATTTTAAGAAAAGTCACTTAATCGCATACAAAGTTTTTAATCCCATAGCTTACGAGTATAAAATCGTTTGGTCAATGGAATTTTATGACTATTTAAAAAATTTAAAAACAGTAAATTAATTATGAAAGAGTATAAAGTAATATTGGCGAGTTCAACATTAGATTTAGAACAAAAAGTAAATGACCATTTGAAAATGAATTGGCAGTTGCAAGGAGGGGTTAGCATTACTTACAATAGAGGTAGAGGAAGTAATGAAATATTTTATGTGCAAGCGATTGTGAAATAAGAGAAGAGGCATTAGCCTCTTTTTTGTCATTGGTTAATTAAAACAATATTATCTTCTAATGATGTTATTTATTTGCTAAAAAGCTATATTAAAACAGGTAAATACCAATACTAATTATTTAATTCAATATTAATATTGGTATTTACCTATATTAATATCTATAAAAATATAAAAATAACATTATTTATCACTATATTTGTTGGGAAATACCAACGGTAATAATAATTTAACTCAATTAAAATGGAAAATACCAATATAAATTGGATTGCAATGAGTGATTCAGCTATCGTAAATAAAATTGGCGCATTCATTAAAAACGAGCGATTAAGTAGAAATAAGACACAAGCTCAATTAGCTACTGCAGCTGGTATAAATAAATGGACCATAAGTCAAATTGAGAATGGTGAAGCCATTACATTACTTTCGTTAATTCAAATCTTAAGGGCTTTAGATGTTTTACCATTATTAGACATATTTTCTAGAAAACAAGAAATAAGTCCTATTGAACTTGCAAAAAAAGAGCAAAACAAAAGAAAAAGAGCCCGAAACACAGATAACAACAATCCCAAAAAATCCGATTGGTAATGATAACAACAGCTTTTGTGAAGATATGGGGAGAAACAATTGGTGCGGTGGCTTGGGATGAAAACTCAGGTACAGCAAGTTTTGAATATGAACCAAAATTTATAGCTCAAAGTATAGATTTGGCACCTTTAAAAATGCCAATTGCAAATGGTATAAATCGAATTTTCTCTTTCCCAGAATTACGAAATACCAAAACCTTTAAAGGATTACCAGGATTGCTAGCAGATGTCTTACCAGACGATTACGGAAACCAATTAATCAATACGTGGTTAGCACAAAATGGACGTCCTGAAAACAGTATGAATCCAGTAGAAATGTTATGTTTCATAGGAACAAGAGGAATGGGAGCACTCGAATTTGAACCATCACAGCTAAAAGTAACTAAAAGAGCATTTGATATTGAAGTAGACGAATTAATTCAAATGTCACAGAAAATGCTAACCAAAAGAGAAGCATTTGAAACGAACTTAGCCAAAGACGAACAACAAGCCATGTTGGATATTCTTAAAATCGGAACATCTGCTGGTGGAGCACGACCAAAAGCCATTATAGCCTATAATGAAAAAACAAGGCAAGTGAAATCAGGTCAAACGCTAGCGCCAAAAGGTTTTGAACATTGGTTACTAAAATTAGACACGATTAGCGATGTACAATTTGGGGAAAGCAGCGGTTTCGGTAGAATAGAAATGGCGTATTATCTCATGGCCAAAGCTTGCCAAATCAATATGATGGAATCCCGTTTATTAGAAGAAAACGGAAGAGCGCACTTCATGACCAAACGTTTCGATAGAGAAGGAGGGGACCAAAAACAACATGTACAAACCTTGTGTGCGATGCAGCACTACGACTTCAATCAAATCACAAGTTTTAGTTACGAACAACTATTTCAAACCATGCGTTTGTTGCGATTGCCATACCCACAAGCAGAACAAATGTACCGAAGAATGGTATTCAATGTAATCGCAAGGAACTGTGACGACCATACCAAAAACTTTGCCTTCCGCCTAAAAAAAGAACAAGAATGGGAGCTAACACCAGCTTACGACGTTTGCTTCGCTTATCGTCCCGATAGCAATTGGGTCAGCCAACACAATCTAAGTATAAACGGAAAAAGAGACAACATAACAAGAGAGGACCTCATGACAGTAGCTAAATCCATGAACGTTAAAAAAGCAAACACTATCATTAACGAAATCAGCGAAACGGTTAAGAACTGGAACACTTTTGCCGAACAAGTTAATGTAGATGAAAAGCTAAAAAGAGAAATAGGAAAAGCGCATTTGATTTTATAAATGAATACTGTTGATTAGGTTTTACCCCATAGAAACATAGGTTTTGTTTTTTAGGCGTTGTTGGCCTATTTTGTAGTTAAAAATTACGCTCAAAAAGAAGCCAATCTGCTTCAGCTTGAAGCTTCAAGACCAAAAGAAATAGTATAGTTATTTTAGGACGAGTTACTTTGGAACATATCCCATACATATCCCATATAAATCCCGTGTAAGTCTTATATAAAGTTTGTAAATTATAGTACACAATCCAATATCAACTGGCTACAGAAGTTTGTTAAAATAGCTTTGGAATCACATGCTCTTAATGCGTGAAGCGATTGCCACTGTGTAGGAGATACTGAATCGAGTTCAGAATGACAGCTTTGTGGGGTAGATTTAGCTTCGCTGAACTTACGTTTCTATTTAATGGAATAACAAGTCAGAATACAACAAACAATTAACACAGACATTCTTGAAAGTTAACTACATTTGAATTGCTTAAAATTCACAATCCATGTATGAGGCTTTAAAAAAATTTATTTCAAGTAAAGGGGACATAGCGGCACCAACATTGGAGTCGATTTGCTTGCATTTTGATTTAATAAGTACGAATCGGAATGAAATCCTCTTGCAATACGAACAAGTGGCGAATTACTATTATTTTGTGAATAAAGGAGCTGTAAGAGTGTTTACCATTACTGATGATGGACAAGAGATATCCCGTTACTTTGCTTTTGAAGACACATTTGTAACTGCATTACCCAGTTTTATTGACCAAAAACCTGCGGAAGAATTTCTGCAAACTATTGAGAAATCGGAATTACTTCGCATCTCTAGGGAAGATTTTTACCAACTTGTAGCATCGGTTCCTGTATTCGCTAAAATATATACTGAAATTTTAGAATTAGGCTTTATTACTGCACAAAAGCGAATTTATGGTTTTCAAGGTTACGATGCGCTTTACAAGGTGAAGTGGATTATAAAGAACCAACCTAAGTTACTTTTAAGAGTTTCTAATAAGATGGCGGCATCATTTTTAGGAATTTCTCCTGCCACCCTTAGCCGATTAAAAGCTAAATTATAAAACGTTGACTTAGATCAATGTTTACAGAATTGGCATAGGCTAACTTTGCCAAAAAAATAATATGAAATCTATTCTTATCGCTTTTTTGTGCCATTCCTTTTTTTTGGTCGCCCAATCTCAAATACCAACTTCCGATTTTAAAAAAGATTCGCAAACTCTTGAAAGTCTTACTCAAGAAGCAGCCATTAAAGGTTTGACTTATGTTAACGTGTTAGCGAAAGAAACAAATAAAAAAATAGCAGTTGCTTTCCTAGATGCATCGGGTAAACCAATTTTAGTCACTATTGCAGATGGTGTTGGTCCTCATAATTTAGAGGCAGCCAGAAGAAAAGCATTTACGGCGGTATCGACAAAAACACCAACGCTTATTTTAGCGAGAAATGCAAGTGCAAATCCCGATACTCAGAACTTGAACACCTTACCCGAACTATTGTTGCTTGGTGGTGGAGTTCCCATTATAGTTAATAATAAAGTTATAGGGAGTGTTGGAATCGCGGGCGCAGGTGGCCCCGAACAAGACGATGCAATAGCTCAAAAAATAGTAACATTATTCCAATAATAAACATTTAAAAATTATGAAAAAGTCAATTATTTTAGGTCTTCTAATGTTGTTTTCAACTGTAATGGTAGCACAATCAGAAAAATATCAATTATCAAGTCATATTCTAGACGTTAGTAAAGGTACACCGGCAAGTGGTGTTACGATAAAACTTGAAAAGTTAGATGTGAAAACGAATAACTGGATTAAAGTAGATGAAAAAGTGACAGATAAAAATGGTAGAATAACCGATTTTTTAAAAGGGAATACTTCTAATTTAGGCATCTATAAGCTGACTTATTTTACAAAGGAGTATTTTAAAAGAAGTCAAATAGAGAGTTTTTACCCTTTTATAGAGGTTGTTTTTCAAATAACGGATAATAGCCATTATCATGTTCCGATAACCCTTTCGGCATTTGGATATGCTACTTATAGGGGGAATTGATGTATCTCGACTTCGCTCGATTTAAAGTTTCAGGTTTCAGGTTTAAAGTTGTGGGCTTTACTGCGTAAAGCAAAAGCCTACGATGTAGGAGATTCTGAAACGAGTTCAGAATGACAAAGTGTGAGTGAATGTTGAATGTTGAATAACGAATGATGAATTTTGAAGGTGGGCTTTACTGCGTAAAGCAAAAGCCTACGTTGTAAGAGATTTAGCTACGCTGAACTTACGTTTCTAATCTGCGGAAATTTAGCATACAAAAAACGCTCAAGTTGTCTTGAGCGTTTTTTTATATTAATAATTCACATAATCGGTGATTTCTAAGCCGTAGCCTATCATTCCTACGCGTTTGGTAGGAGCGGTGCTGTTGGATAGTAATTCGATTTTGGTGATGTCTAGGTCGTGGAGGATTTGTGCTCCGATTCCGAAATCTTTGGTGTCCATTTTAATTTGTGGGGCACGCATTTCGCCTTGAGATTGTAATACTTTTAATTCGGCAATACGATCTAATAATTCTAAGGATTTAACTTCTTGGTTAATGAAGATGATTGCTCCTTTTTCTACTTCGTTAATTTTACGGAAAATATCGTCTAGTTTCTTATCGTTGTTATCAGTAAGCGTGCCTAAAATATCATTGTTGACTTGGGTTGTGTTGATACGTGTTAAAACCGATTCTCCAGCATTCCAAGTTCCTTTTGTTAAGGCAATGTGTACTTGTTTGTTGGTAGTTTGTAAATACGCACGCATTCTGAATGTTCCAAAACGGGTTTGAATATCAAAATCTTCTTTTTTCTGAATCAAACTATCGTGTTGCATTCTGTAAGCCACTAAAGCTTCAATAGAAACCAATTTTAAGTCGAATTTCTTAGCTACTTTTACCAATTCAGGTAAACGCGCCATGGTTCCGTCTTCGTTCATGATTTCTACAATAACACCTGCTGGTTTAAATCCTGCTAAACGTGCAAAGTCAATTGCAGCTTCTGTGTGACCAGTTCTTCTTAACACGCCACCTTGTTTTGCAATTAATGGAAATATATGTCCAGGACGAGCTAAATCGAATGGTTTTGTTTCAGGGTCTATTAAGGCTTGAATGGTTTTTGCTCTATCGGCAGCGGAAATACCTGTGGTTACTCCGTTACCTTTTAAATCTACTGATACTGTAAAAGCCGTTTCCATATGGTCGGTATTATTACGCACCATAGTATGCAAGTCTAATTCTTTACAACGCGATTCGGTTAAAGGCGCACAAATAAGTCCTCTTCCGTGAGTTGCCATGAAGTTAATCATTTCAGGTGTTACTTTTTCGGCAGCGGCTAGGAAGTCACCTTCGTTTTCTCTGTCTTCATCATCTACTACTATGATTACTTTTCCTTGACGGATGTCTTCTATAGCTTCTTCAATCGTGTTTAGTTGTATGTTCTTTGACATGGTGTTAGTTGTTGTCGTCGTTATTTTGTGTTATTTTATTAAAAAGTTTTTTAAACGGGTCGGTTATCCAATCAAAATTAATCATGATACCAATATCGTTTGTAGCACGATACGTTAGCATAATGGCAAATGGTGTCATTAATATCGATGCCATCCAAGCTCCTAAGAAGGGAGGAATTTCATCTTGTTGCGCTACTTTACGTCCGAATGTATTAATGAAATGGAAGGTTATAAAAATTAAAACTGCAAATACAATTGGTAAACCTAATCCTCCTTTTCTGATAATTGCTCCTAATGGCGCTCCAATGAAAAACATTAATAAACAAGAATAAGCAATCACGAATTTTTCATGAATAGCCAGCCAGTGATTGTTGATGTTTTTTGATTTATTTTCTAAATCGGTTTTGTTAGATTGAATAGTATACTCGGTACTAGTAGCATTACTTTTTGCCATTTCTAAAATCTGCTTGCGCTCGGTAACATTAAAAATGGATAAAATATCTTTTTTAGGCTCTGCTTTTGCAATAGGTTCTTTTGGAGAAGTTGTAATAGTTGTTGTTGGATTATTTTTTCTAAAAATATTATCACTTCGCATTACCACATTATCAGCATAGGAAATAACATCTTTGTTATAGCTTTTTTGTAACGAATCTAAAGTAATTTTTAATTCTGGAACGGTAAGCATTTTTTCAGAAGTAACGTTTCCATCGTCTATTTCTGCTTGATTTAATTTGGTTAAATCGATATTGATTACATATTTTTCAAAACTACTTTTTGCAAATGGTAAACGTTTGCGTTCTTCATAGTCTTTTGGATGAATATCTTCATAATAGAATCCATCATATAATTCTAATTGTAAATAATTTGAATCGTCTTCACTAGTTAAAACCCCTTTTTTTGCTTTGATGATGGTATTAGCACCTAAACCCATATTACTGTTTTTAACGTGCATTGTAACACCTTCTAAAAACTCGCCATTATCTCCCGATTTTTTATCGACTTTAATGTTGGATGTTCCAATGGTGTTAAACTGTCCTTCGGCAATAGCCATAGCGGGTTTTTGCTGAACAATTGTTTTTCTAAGATTGATGAATTTGTATTGCGCATCTGGAATAACGTTATTCGCAAAAAAGAAGGATACAATAGCTAAGATTCCAATAGTAATCGTTAGCATTTTCATGGCGCGTTGCAACGAAATTCCTGAAGATTTCATTGCTGCAAATTCATAGTTTTCGGCAAAACTACCAAAGGTCATGATGGAAGCTAATAAAACAGATAGCGGTAATACTAAGGGAACAATAGTAGGAGCGTAGAAGGATAGAAATTTAAGAATGGTAAAAAAGTCCAAATCTTTTCCTGCTAGTTCGGCAATGAAAAGCCAAATTCCTTGTAAAACGAATATAAAAAACAAGATTACAAATACCGAAGTAAATGTAATCATGAAGGATTTAATAATGTATTTATCTAATATTTTCACCCGAACGAAATTAGTCTAATTTATTGATGTAATAATTAGGATATTTTGATTTTGTAAAGGTAAAATGATTTTTCGATAATGGCTGATTTGTTTTAAAAGAATTAACAGTTAAAGTAGTTTTTGTTCCATTTTTGCCCACTTCAATCACGGTGTAGATGTGTTTCGTTTGTACATCAATACCAACTAAGATTTCTTTGCGTTGATCTTTGCTACTGTTTGGGGTTAATTTTATGTATTGAATTTTTCTTCCTTTTAGATTTTGAGGAATATCCCAAGCGTATTTGTAACCTGTATTAAAGAAAGTCAACATCTTGTTTGGTGTAATGGCATTTTCGTCTTTTGGATCAAAATTAGCTACTGTAATTTCTTCATCTTCAGGAACAACAGTGTAGACTTTTTTTCCGTCGAAAATCTTAGTCACTCCCATAAAGTTAAGGTTATATAAATTGCCTTGAAGGGCAACATTTCCTTTGCTTTCTTGATTGATGTTTTCTTTAGGATTATTTAAAGAGTATTTAAAATCTATTACAATATTATTATACGATTTTACTTTGGCAGACACTTCATCTAATAACTCTTTTGCTTTTTTAGCATCTTGAGCCTGAAGGGAAAAACCAATTAGTAATGCGATTGCAACTTGTAAAAAACGTTTCATTTTGATGTTAATTTTGTTCATTATTTAAAAAGTGTTCCAGAGCAACTAAATCAGGAATTAAAACGGAACGGGCTTTACTTCCTTCAAAAGGACCTACAATACCAGCAGCTTCTAATTGGTCGATTAAACGACCGGCTCTATTGTAACCTAATTTTAATTTTCTTTGAATTAAAGAGGCACTTCCTTGTTGTGCAGTGACAATCACTTCGGCAGCATCTCTAAACAAAGAATCTCTTTCGGATATGTCTATATCAAGTTTTATGCCACTTTCCTCACCCACATACTCTGGAAGTAGGTATGCTTCTGGATATGCTTTTTGTGAACCAATGAAATCACAAATTTTATCTACCTCTGGTGTATCTACAAAAGCACATTGTACTCTGACGATTTCGTTACCTTGTGTATATAATAAATCGCCTCGTCCAATTAACTGGTCAGCTCCACCTGAATCTAAAATGGTTCTAGAATCAATTTTTGAAGTTACTCTAAACGCAATACGCGCTGGGAAGTTGGCTTTAATCATCCCCGTAATTACATTTACCGACGGACGTTGCGTTGCAATAATTAAGTGAATACCAATGGCACGCGCTAACTGAGCCAAACGCGCAATAGGTGTTTCAACTTCTTTACCAGCAGTCATAATTAAATCGGCGAACTCGTCTACTACTAATACAATGTAAGGTAAAAAGCGGTGTCCGTTTTCTGGATTTAATTTACGATTTCTGAATTTCTCGTTGTATTCTTTAATGTTACGAACCATAGCATCTTTTAATAAAGAATAACGGTTGTCCATTTCAATACATAGTGAGTTTAAGGTGTTAATTACCTTGGTGTTATCGGTGATAATAGCGTCACCACCATCAGGCAGTTTGGCTAAATAATGACGTTCAATTTTATTGAAAAGGGTTAATTCTACCTTTTTCGGGTCAACCAAAACGAATTTCACTTCGGCTGGATGTTTTTTGTAGAGTAGGGAAGTCAACACGGCATTTAAACCTACTGATTTACCTTGTCCCGTAGCACCTGCCATCAATAAGTGAGGCATTTTGGCTAAGTCTACTACAAATGTTTCATTTGAAATGGTTTTCCCTAATGCAATAGGTAATTCCATTTCAGCAGTTTGGAATTTTGGTGAAGAGATAACACTCTTCATAGAAACCATAGTCGGGTTGTTATTAGGAACTTCGATACCAATGGTTCCTTTACCAGGAATAGGCGCAATAATACGGATTCCTAATGCCGCTAACGACAACGCAATATCGTCTTCTAAGTTTTTGATTTTAGAGATACGAATACCGGCTTCTGGAACAATTTCATATAAAGTAACCGTAGGTCCTACAGTAGCTTTAATTTGCGAAATACCGATGCTGTAATTCTTTAACGTATCTACAATTTTATTTTTATTTTCTTCTAATTCCGCTTGATTGATGGTAATACCGCCAGAAGAATATTCTTTTAGTAAGTCAATTGGTGGGAATTGATAATGTGATAATTCTAATGTTGGGTCAAATAAACCAAAATCCTGAACCAATTTAGCGGCAAGATTTTCTTCTACTAAAACTTCTTCTTCAATTTTTTCAATTACAAAAGCATCTTCCGTAACAAAATCTTCTTTGGGAATACTTCTGTCTTCGATAGAAAAATTAGTTACTTCTGGAGTTTCCACTTTTGGTTTTGGATCTAAATTTAGTTCCGATGCAGAAGCAATTGTTGGTTTTAAAGCTTCTTTATCTATTTCGAAAGAGGAAGGATAGGTTTTCAATTCGAAATTACCCATTTCTTCTTCGTCTTCGGTTAAGATAAAATCGTCTTTTGAGTTTGAAGGAGTTGTGATTGGTAAATCGGTATTGATTTCTTCTTCATTATTGTCTTCAGTAGTGTCTACTGATACTGGAACTATTTTGCTTTCTGCAGCAATATCTTCATTGAAAGCTGTTTGCGGTTTTTCAAAAGCTTTAGTAAAACTTTCAGGTGACATTTTGATTTTAAAGACTAAGAAGATCAGGATACCAAAAAGCAATACTAATAATGTTCCTGTTTTTCCAATGTAATCTTGGATGAAAAGGTTCATTTCAAATCCAACCGTTCCTCCTAATTGCGGAATGTATTCCCAGAAAAAGCCTAAGATTATGGATATAAAAATGATGAGATAAAAATCCCAAAAGAAGCTTTTCTTTAATTTAGCCAAAGCCATATCTAAAACTAGGTAAGCTCCCACTAAAAATAAGATTCTAACAAAGATAAATGAGGCAACTCCAAATCCTTTATAAAGGAAGAAGTTGGCTAAGAAAGCGCCAAATTTGCCTAACCAGTTATCTGCTTTAGCACCTCTATTCGTTAATTCGGTCACTAAATCTTGGTCGTTATTCCCTGTAATAAAGTAGGAAATAAAAGATAGCAATAAGGCTAATGAAAAGAATATAAGCGAAATACCTAAAATAAATTTTTGTTGACGACTCAAGCGCCAAGAGAATTTTTCTTTGGTTTCTGTAGGAGAATTAACGGTGTCTTTGCTAGTTTTTTTGGCCATGTAAACGGAACAATTTTTACAAAAGTAGCTAAATTAAAACAAATACGGAAAATAAATAATACATCCGATTGTTATAGCAGTTAAGGCTGCAAAAAATACAGCTCCAGCTGCGATATCTTTAATAAAACCGATGCGTTCGTGATAATCTGGATGAATAAAATCGGCAATTTTTTCAACTGCTGTGTTTAAACCTTCAATTCCTAATACTAAACCAAAAACCAGAATTTGCATCATCCATTCGTAACGGTTGATTCCAAAGTAAAATCCAGCAAATGTCAGAAGTACAGCCAATGAAGACTGTACCATGACACTATGTTCTGTTGTAATTAATTTTATTGCTCCCTTTAAAGCAAATTTCATACTTTTTAATCGGCCTGTAAAAAGGGTTTCGTCTTTTTCAAATTTCATATTATAGTACCGCTAAAGCAGCGTCGTAATTTGGCTCGTCAGCAATTTCTTTAACTTGTTCAGCGTGAAGAATAGTTCCGTTTTCATCTAAAACGATTACTACACGTGAATGTAAACCTGCTAAAGGTCCGTCAGTGATTTCTAAACCGTAGTTTTTTCCAAAACTTCCTTCTTTAAAATCAGATAAATTGATTACGTTTTCTAATCCTTCTGCACCACAAAAACGTTTTTGAGCAAAAGGCAAATCTCTCGAAATACATAATACTTTAGTATTTGCTAAAGCGCTTGCTTTTTCATTAAATTTTCTAACAGAAGCTGCACAAGTTCCCGTATCAATACTTGGAAAAATGTTTAAAACTACTTTCGATCCAGCAAAATCAGCTAAAGTAGCTGTTCCTAAATCTGTTTTTACCATATTAAAGTCAGTAGCTTTTGAACCTACTGCTGGCAATTCGCCATTTGTGTGAATTGGATTTCCTCCTAATGTAATTGATGCCATAGCTTTTAATTTTTTTTGAATAACAAAAGTAAAGAATAATTGGTTAAAGTTGAACTTATACTTTGCTTAAGATTATTTTTTTTTATTTTTTTAAAACCAAGATTTTATTTTCAGCGTAAATGTCAATATAAAACTTAAAAATTATAATATGAAAACGAACAAAATTTTTGCTACTGCTATTGTAGCTTTCGGATTATTAGTTGGAACATCGTCTTTTGCTCAGATGAAAGAAAAAACAGTAGAAGTAGGAGGAGCTCCTATGTATCCAAGTAAAAACATTGTAGAGAATGCGGTTAATTCTAAAGACCACACTACATTAGTTGCTGCTGTAAAAGCTGCTGGATTAGTTGATGTGTTAATGTCAGAAGGACCATTCACCGTTTTTGCCCCAACAAATGCTGCGTTTGCTAAATTGCCTGCTGGAACTGTTGAAACTTTATTGAAACCAGAGAATTTAAAATTATTGCAAACTATTTTAACTTACCATGTAGTAGCTGGAAAAATGAATGCAAAAGATATTGATGCTGCTATCAAAAAAGGAAATGGAAAAGCGACTTTAAAAACAGTTAGCGGTGGTACGTTAACGGCCTGGATGAAAGGTAAAGACCTATATATTACTGATGAAAACGGAAACAGTGCCAAAGTAACAATTGCTGATGTAAACCAAAAAAATGGTGTAATTCATGTAGTAGATACTGTGGTTACTCCAAAGTCATAATTCTCATAATGTTTAGTTTAGTTTGTTAAACGAAAAGCTCTGAATGAAAGTTCAGAGCTTTTTTATTTTTGTTCAAATAATCCTTTATCCATTAAAATTTTTCTGGTGACAGAGTAAATAACGGTTCCATTCCAATCATTCATATAGTCTACCAATAAGTATTTTGTGTTATCTAATTTAGAACTAAGAGAAAAATAGTTTCTATAGTTTTTAGTTTGTAAATCTTCCCAAAGAATAGAATTGTTTTTAAAATTTATTCCTTTATGATTGTATTCGATATTGTTGATTTTAAATTCAATATTGTTGGAGAAATCTTGTAAATATTTTCTTGAAATATCATCAAAATAATAGTCTTGAAGACTATCAACAATATTTGCGAATTTTTTAGTCAAAGATTTGAGATTGATACCATAGAAAGATTTTAATCTTATTTTTATTTGCTTACCATTATGATTTTCAATATCAATGCAATAAATTCTACCGAAAGTAAAAGCATATCCATTTAGCCATTTGATTCCGAATTTAAAGTTAGCAATTGATTCTTTTTCGAATTTTGTCGAAATACCATCAATTCTATCATTATCATCAAACTCCAAGAAATCTGGATGAAATGTTAACTCTCTTTTTCTATCAAAAAAATCAGATTTTACAGATATTTTTAAGACTTCTTCCAAAAGAAATTATTTTTGTAACCAATTCTTAAAATCGTAGAAGTTTTTTGGAGAAACCCCATGTCCAATAGGGTATTCTTGGTATTCCACTTCTAAACCTAAATTTTCTAAAGCTGGTTTTGCTTTTCGAGCCCAGTCAACCGGAATCACTTGGTCAACTGAACCATGTGAAACAAAGAATTTCAAATGAGAAATGGCTTTAGTATCGATTACTTCTGGAAGGATTTCTTGATTGAAATAGCCGCTTAAGGCTACAACTTTACTAATTTTTTCAGGATAGGTTAGGGCAGTAGCATAACTTAAAATCGCACCTTGACTGAAACCAATTAACGTTACATTTTCAGTATCGATTGGATATTGTTTTACGATTTCGTCAATAAAACTCGCAATGATTTCAACCGATTGTTTGGCTTGTACATTATCAGAAAACTTATTTTCGTCTGCATCAAAATGAATGGCATACCAAGCATGTCCATATGGTTGTAAATCATAAGGCGCACGAACGGAAATGACATAACTATCGTCTGGTAATTCAGGAGCGAAAGAAAATAAATCTTCTTCGTTGCTACCATAACCGTGTAATAATATTAAAAGCGGATTTTGGTCTTTTATTGTTTTTGGTTCTTGTACTAAATAATGTAAATTCATTTCTAGAAGCTTTTAAATAATTTTTGATATAGATTTCCAACTAAAGGAATTGGTTTTATTTCACCTTTAATAGCGGATAAAATTCCGAAAACCCATAATACAGTAAAAAACACCCAAAAAGAAACATAAATTTGTGTATTACTAAAGTTAGAAATTAGTAATCCAATTGAAATAAAAGTAAGATTTAATCCTACTGCTTGCTTGATGTGAAACGATGCAAATTTATTTTTTGTTTCAGCATTCATTGAAAGTGAAATTAACACTCCAATAATTAAAATATAACTAGTAATAGCTGTAATTTTTCCTTGTTCGATATCGCTTTTTCCTTGTTCTACTTCATTCATAATTTAAAAAATTATCAATTATTAATTGTTCATTATTAATTGTCCATTATTATAAATTCCAATAACTTTTCCTTTCATTTTTTGTCCTAAGAAAGCCGAATTTTTAGATTTTGATAGGATGTTTTCTTTTCCAAATATCCAATTTTCTTCTGTAGTGAATAGTGAAATATCAGCTTTATTTCCGTTTTTTATTGATGGGTTATCAATATTGAAAACCAGTTTGTTGCCTGTTAATTTGTTAACTATTACTTCAAGTGGTAAAATTGTTAGTAAAGCACCAAAAGCACTTTCTAATCCGATGGTTCCATCTTTGGCTAAATCAAATTCTAATTTCTTAAGTTCGATGTCTAAAGGATTATGGTCTGAAGTAATACAATCGATTGTTCCCTCTAAAACAGCTTCCACTAAAGCTTTTCTAGTAGCTTCTTCGCGTAATGGAGGTAATACTTTGTATCTCGAATCAAATCCCATTAAAATTTCATCGTTTAAGACTAAATTATGAATCGCAACGCTACAAGTAACGTTCAAGCCTTTTGCTTTAGCTTCTTTAATTAATTTGATGCTTCCTTGAGTAGAAATTGTTGGAATGTGTAATTTTCCACCTGTGTATTCTAATAAAAATAAGTTGCGAGCGACTTGTAATTCTTCGGCTAAAGCTGGGATTCCTTTCATGCCTAATTTTGTACTTACCTCGCCTTCATTTGCAATTCCAATCCCTTTTAGAGAACTATCTTGACAAAAAGCAATTACCATTCCGTCGAAATCTTGTACGTATTGCAACGCAATTTTTTGAAGATTGGCATTTTGTACCGCTTTCTTATAATCCCCAAACGCAATGGCTCCAGCGTTTTTCATGTCGAATAATTCTGCTAAATCCGTTCCTTCGCTACCTTTAGTTAAAGCTCCAACTGGATATAAAGTTGTCGCTTGATTTTTAGCTCTGTCCAAAACAAATCGCACTTGCGCTTGATTGTCGATAGTTGGATTTGAGTTAGGTTGTAAAGCTACCGCTGTAAATCCGCTTTTAGCAGCGACTTTTAAGCCGTTTTCAATGGTTTCACGGTCTTCGTATCCTGGTTCTCCAAAAGAAACCGAGCTGTCCATCCAACCTTGAGAAACGTGTAAATTAGGAATGTTTACTACTTCAAAACCTGAAGTAGCTGCGATTTCTTTTTCTATTTGTGTTATCGTTCCGTTTTCAATTTTGATGTCCATCACTTGGTTGTGAAACGGACTTGAAGCGTCGATGATTTTGGCTTGTTTTAGAATAACTTGCGTCATTTTACAAATTTTTGGATTAGTAGTTCTGTTATTAAAAATAGTAGTGTTGTGATGATAAACCATTTCCAAATTTCATTGCTTGTGCGTTCGGAAGCAATGTCGTTTAAAACGGTGGATATGTTGTCTACTTTAGTGAAATTCTCAAAATTGGCAGTCGAAATTTGCGTTAAATCGCTTTCCGTTCTTGGATAGTTAAAACTGATTTTCTTTAGCGAATTATTCGCTTTGATAACCTCAAAATTACCAGCTTCTTCTGGATAATCGCCAAAAGACAATTTACATTTGGTATTCAAAATTTGTTGCATCGGAATGAAACTGTAGCCTTCTTTTTGAACTGAAACCACTTCGTCTTTGGCTAAAATAGTTTCTAAAATTAGGTTTTCGTTTTCTCCAATGGTGTATGCGTTAATTCCTGTTTTGCCTTGATTCTGTCCCATGTTGTAGAAGGTTGGAACAATTAAAGGTGCATTCTGGAAGTTACTATTTTGTTTGTTTATCGGTGCCGAAAAAGCGTAAAACGTTCCCAATCGATTCGTAGTTGAACCTACAAAAACGGAATTGTCTTCGTATTGTAAAATGTTCGTAATTCCTGATAAAGTAAAACTTTCTTTTACATTTGGATATTGAAAATTAGTCACTTTTTTCTCAAAAACCGTTTGGTATAATGGATGATTAAAGTTGATTTTCGTGATTTGTTTTCCAGATGTTGAAAGTTCGGAATAATTCAATCCACCGAAGTTTTTTGCGAAAGCATTTAATAAAGAAGGTGAATTTTTTGCATTCGGAATCAAAACTATATTGCCGCCTTTTTCGTAAAAAGATTTCAGTGTTGTTCCTAAAGCAACTGGCAAATCTTCCAATTCATTCAACACAATCGCATCTTGATTTTCAATTTGATTGTAATCTAAAGTGGCTAATTCGGTGCTTTTAAAATTGAACTCATCAGCTGTGAAAATGCGACTTAAGAAATTGTTTTTATCTGAATTTCCGATAGCGATTATATTTGCTTTTTCAGGTTTAGAAATGCTTAAATAGTAATCGTTATCGTAGCTTAGACTGTTATCTTCAATACTAATATTTCCATGAAAATCGTTTTTTGGAATGGTGATTGCAATTTCAGTTTTCTGGTTTTCAAATTTTGCAATGGTTTTGGCAATCGCTTTGTAATTGCTAAATACAGAAAGTGGCACTTCATTCTCCGTTTCTCCAAAAGCTTGAAGCGTAATCTTTAATTCGTAAAATTGATCCAAAACTTGTGAAATAGCAACCTTGTCAATGCTGATGTTGGTTTTGTTTTGCGCTTCGGATTGGATGAAATACACGACATTATTTTCTGCTAAATCCAATGCTTTTTTACTTTCGGATTGAATGGCATCGGTAATGATAACGTAGTCTTTTTTGGTGTTTTTCTTTTTGGTTTCGACTTGATTAATCAAATAATCCAATTGAAACGGCATTGCTGAGTATTTCAAATTCTGCAATTCTTTTTGAATGGATTTGACATCCGTGTCCCAAAACACTTCGGAATTGGTAAGTAATGAGAATTGTTGGTTTTCAGGTAATTCTTCTAATAAATCTTGGATGCTTCGTTTGAGTAATTCGCCTTTTGCGCCTTTGGCTTGCATAGAAAACGAATTGTCTAATAAAATAATTAACTCGTTGCCTTTGTTTGTGGTGTCTTTGGCGTCAAAAAAAGGTTGGGAAAAAGCTAAAATTAAGCAAGCCAATAACAATAGGCGAGTAGCTAACAACAACCATTTCTTGATTTTAGAACTTTTTCGGGTTTGAATTTGAAGTTCTTTCAGAAGCTTTACGTTAGTAAAATATTCTTTTTTAAAACGACGTAATTGAAATAAATGCACCAAAATTGGTATCACCAACAGAAAAAGAAAGTATAGAATTTCTGGATGTTTGAACTGCATTTATTATTAGAATTTGTCAAAAGTACGAAATTCCATTTAGAATTTAGAAATTAGATTTCAGAAAATGTTTAGAAGCGTTTTGGAAGTGTAATTCCACCTTCGTCACTTCGAGTGTTTTGTATTTGTAAAGCCAAAGATTTACAAATGCAAAATGTATCGAGAACTAATGGAATTAAATCGTTTCTATAGTTCTCGATACAATTTTAGATTTCAAAAACTAGTGTTTTTAAAATCTAAAATCACTCGAAGTGACGATAGTGTTATATCGTTTCTGTAGTTCTCGATACAATTTTAGATTTCAAAAACTAGCGCTTTTAAATTCTAAAATCACTCGAAGTGACGATAGTGTTATATCGTTTTGATAGTTCTCGATACAATTTTTGAAAGTAAAAATTAGCATTTTTACTTTCAAAATCACTCGAAGTGACGGTGGTGTTATATCGTTTTGATAGTTCTCGATACAATTTTTGAAAGTAAAAATTAGCATTTTTACTTTTCAATATCACTCGAAGTGACGGTATAGTTGTAAGTAGTTTTAAAGTTTTTTATATTAATTAAAAAAACAATGGTTAAAGTGATTAGAAAATGTAATTCCACCTTCGTCACTTCGAGTGTTTTTTATAAAATTGCCTTAGCTATTTTGTAAAAAATGTATCGAGAACTAATGAAAATGTTTATTTGTCAAATCTTTTCTTCGCAAGATTTGGAAGTTCTTTGTAGTCACCATTTATTAGAGCTTCTTTTTTAGCTCTTGACCATTTTTTTATTTGTTTTTCTTTGTCAATTGCGTATCCTATATTAGTAAATTCTGCATAAAAGACTAATTCTACTGGTCTTCTTGAAGCGGTATAACAATCTGGAAAGTATGCGGAGTCATGTTGGTACATGCGTTGAACTAAATTGCTTGTTACTCCTGTGTAGTAGGAATCATCAGCGCATTTTAGTATGTAGACGTATGATATTTGCATGCGGCAAAAATAGATAAAAGTTTTTTCAGTTCTTCTCGATACAATTTTAGATTTCAAAAACTAAGGTTTTTAAAATCTAAAATCACTCGAAGTGACGAATGCTTTATATCGTTTCTATAGTTCTCGATACAATTTTAGAATATAAAATCTTAGGCTTTTATATTCTAAAATCACTCGAAGTGACGGCAGTGTTAGAAGGTTTTTACAGTTCTCGATACAATTTAAGATTTCAAAAAAAAAAATGGATTTTAATATCTAAAATCAAGCGAAGTGACGGAGGTGTTATATCGTTTTTATAGTTCTCGATACAATTTTAAAAAGCAAAAATTAGCATTTTTTCTTTTTAAAATCACTCGAAGTGACGGTAATGTTATGCGTAGTTATAAGAATTATTTCTTCTTTCTCTTCTCGTCTCTTTTACGTTCGATATTTCTATTTCTCGATTCAGTTTTACGTGGTTTACGTTTTCCTGGACCACCAAGGTTTACTTTAGCATTTTTATCTTTTTTCTTGTGAAAGGCTTCACCACCTTCTTTTTTAGGTGTTTTCAGCAAGAATTTCATTTTTTTCTTTTCCTTTTCGAAATCCAAATAGCGTTCTTCGATTTTTAAATCTTCGGGAAGTGGAAGTTCTTTAATTTCAGTATTCATTAATAATTCTACCTCAATTTTTGCTTCTACTTCACTTGGTGAAACCAAACTGATTGCAATACCTGTTTTATCAGCACGTCCTGTTCTACCAATACGGTGCATGTATTTTTCTGGCTCTTCGGTAAATTGTAAATTGATTACGTGTGTAATATCGGAAATATCTAAACCACGCGCCATAATATCAGTAGTTACTAAACCTCTTAATTCGCCCGCTTGAAAAGAAGCCATGGTATTTAAACGGTAATTTTGCGATTTATTCGAGTGAATTACACCAAATTGCTCTGGAAATTCTTCGTCTAATGTTTCAAAAACCAAATCAACAATACGTTTGTTGTTTACGAAAATTAAAACACGTTCCATGGTTTCGGTTTCACGAACCAAGTGTTTCAACATGTTTAATTTCGTAAGGAAATTTGGAACTTGATATACAATTTGTTCAATTTGTTCTAATGGAGTTCCACTTTGTGCCAAAGAAACTTCTTCAGGAAATTCGAAGTATTCATCTAGCATCGCATCTACTTCATCGGTCATAGTTGCCGAAAATAAGATGTTTTGTTTTTTCCCACGCATCATCGATAAAATCGAAGTCAATTGGGCACGGAATCCTAAGTTTAAGATTTCGTCAAATTCGTCAATAACTAATTTTTGTAATTCATCGAAACGTAAAACTCCGTCAAGACCTAAATCCATTACACGGCCTGGCGTTCCTACTAAAATATCAACACCTTGCGCTAATGCTTTTCGTTGCGTATTGATGTTAACTCCACCATAAATGCCAAGTGTTCTAACACTCATGTATTTGGTCAATTTTTCAACTTCTTCTACAACTTGTACTACTAATTCACGCGTTGGAACTAAAATAACAATTCTTGCTGATTCGTTATTTTGAAATTTCCATTGTTTTAGAATAGGAAGTAGATAGGCAAAGGTTTTTCCAGTTCCTGTTTGTGCAATTCCCATCATGTCTCTTCCTGAAAGAATTACAGAATGCGATTTTTCTTGAATAGGTGTAGCGTGAACAAAACCTAATTCGTCTAATGCTTTTTGTAGTGATTTTGGTAAATCGAATTCTTGGAACGTTTTCATGTGTGTAAATAAAATTGTTTGCAAAGGTACATAAACTTTTTGGAATGAATTTTAACATCTTGGAAGTGGTACTAAATTTGATTTTATAACGTTTTATCGGAATTGTGTAATAATTATTCGATTTTATAGTAATAGTTTTGTAGGGTGAAAAAGAATATCCTATTTTTTATTGTTTTTATCTTTTGTTTTCATTCTTCGGGCACTTTTGCTCAGAATGTTATACAAGAGAAGGATAGTATTTCTATTTATCAAGATATTAATGATTTTTCAAAAAAAAGTAAGTTTTCACGATTTATTTACAAACTATTATTTAGAGAATCAGCATTAAAAGCTGAGAATTTAATTCCTTCAAAACCTAAAAAGAAAGAAAAAGTTGTAAGTAAATATCAAGAAGGAAAGATTATCCGAAATATAACCATTGAAACACTGGATCCTTTTGGTTATTCCGTTACGAACGAGAAAAAAGTTCCGAAACGAAGTATGGAAAAATTTGGTAATTCAATTCATATCAGAACGAAAGAAGTTACTATTAGAAATATTATGCTTTTTAAGAAGCATGATAAATTAGATTCCAAGTTATTGCTCGAATCGGAACGTTTGATACGAAGTCAACGTTACATTCGTGAAGTTACGATTGTTCCAATAGATATTGCAAACAGTAAAGATTCCATTGATATAAAGATTCGAGTTTTAGATTCCTGGACATTAATTCCAACAGGTAGTTTGTCGTCAAGTGAAAGCAGTGCTAAATTAACGGAGCGTAACATTTTAGGATTTGGACATTTAATTAGTGGAAACATCAAAAATCGTTTTGACACAAAAGAGCGAGCAGTTTATGCGCAATATTCTATCAATAATATTAAAAACACTTACATCCGCTTGGATTTGGATTACGCAAATGATTACAATAACGATAGTAAGAGAAGTATCAATATTAATCGACCATTTTACTCCGTAATTACAAAAAATGCGGGTGGTGCTTTTTTTGAAAACCGATTGAGAACGGAACAATTTCCGGTATTAGACACTATTTCATTGCAAAATGTTTCATATGATTTTCAGGAATATTGGTATGGTAGAGCTTTTAAAATAAATCCAAAATCAAATCCTGAGCGTTATTTTAATAACATGGTTTTAGCGTTGACCTATAATCAAAAAGTTTTTGGACAAATGCCAGCGGCTGTTTTAGATCCTACTTCTTATTTTTCAAATGAAAAAAACTGGATAGGAATGATTGGTTTTTCTAAGCAAAAGTTTTACCAAGATAAGTTTGTTTTCAACTACAACATTACTGAGGATATTCCATATGGAGAAAATATTGCTTTAATTGTAGGTCATCAAGAAAAGAACAGCAATTCTAGATTGTATACTGGATTGAGTGTATCTTATGGAAAAAAATATTCTTTTGGTTATGCTAGTGGTTTTGCCGAATGGGGCAGTTTTTATGATGCAGGTTTAACAGAACAAACCACTTTTAAACTAGGATTGAATTATTTTAGTCCGCTTATTTCATGGGGGAATTGGCGTTTTAGACAGTTTGTGAAACCGACTTACGTTTGGGGAAATAATCGAGATGATTCGTTCAAAGACCGTTTGACTTTACTCGATGAAGATGGGTTGCCCGGATTTAACAATCGTTTGAACGGAACCCAAAAATGGACTGTTTCTTTTCAAACGCAATCTTATATTCCCGGTAGTTGGTATGGCTTCCGATTTAGTCCGTATTTCAACACGACACTTGGTTCTTTGGCAAACGAAAAAGCTTTATTCTCAAGTAAAGTGTATTCGAAATTTAGCATTGGTGCACTAATAAATAATGACTTTTTAGTGTTTAATAGTTTCCAAATTTCGTTTTCGTATTATCCAACAATTCCTTTTGAAGGTGATGGAATCAACAAGTTTAATTCGTTTGAAAACACGAATTTATCACTTTACGATTTTCAATTATCTAAACCAGGCTATATTCGATATGAGTAGTTTTTTGGTTTCAAGTTTCAAGTTTCAAGTTTTTACACAGAGATACACAGAGTTTTTTTTAACTTAGTTAACGTTGAAAGAGATACATGGAGACGTTTGACTTTTTCTTAATTCTCAAAACACTTTACGTCTAGTTTGTCATGCTGTCAAGCATCTCTTTTATGAACTTTACTCAACTTAACAATTCACTTTTTCCTTATATGACTTATATGTTTTTGTTTCAGGTTTTAAGTTTCAAGTTGAACTTAAATCGTCATTGAGAATAATTTAGTTTCTGGAGCTTTTCTAATTAAACGTAAATCAAATGCCATACAAATATTACGAACGAAAGGTTTTCCTTTTTCGGTAACCGTTATCGAGTTGTCTTGAATAGTAAGCAAACCATCCTCTTGCATTTCTTCTAAACTAGTTAAAACTGATGATAATTCAGGAAAATCTAACGCTTCATCTTTCCAAGAAGTAGTAAACTGACACATTAAATTCAAAATATGTCTTCTGATAATTAAGTCTTCGGCCGATAATAAATGTCCTCTAAAAACAGGTAATTGGTCTTCGGCTAAATGCGTATAATAATCTTCGATTGTTTTTTCATTTTGAGCAAAACTGTACCAACTATCGCTAATTGACGAAACGCCTAATCCAATCATTAACTGCGTTTTTGAGGCGGTATACCCCATGAAATTACGATGTAGTTTTCCTTCTTTGAATGAAGTAAACATACTGTCATTTTCTAATGCAAAATGATCCATTCCAATTTCGTGGTAACCATTTTGTGCTAGTTGTTTTTTGCCTTCTTCATACAACATGCGTTTTTCATCATCTTTTGGCAAATCCTCATCTTTAAAACCGCGCTGTCCGTTTCCTTTAATCCATGGCACGTGAGCATAGCTGTAAAATGCTAATCTATCGGGTTGTAAAGATTTGGTTTTGTCTATCGTGTCTTTCACATCGTCTAATGTTTGAAAAGGTAATCCGAAAATTAAATCGTGTCCAACAGAAGTGTAGCCAATTTCTTTCGCCCAAAACGTAACTTTTGCTACGTTATGAAAAGGTTGAATACGGTGAATTGCTTCTTGTACTTTTGGTGAATAATCTTGCACTCCAAAACTCACGCGTCTAAATCCTAAATCATATAGTGTTTGTAAATGGTGTCGAGTTGTGTTATTTGGATGCCCTTCAAAACTAAACTCATGTTCTTCGGCTTTTGTTGCATATTGAAAAATTCCGTTTATCAAGCGTTCTAAATTTTCAGGCGAAAAGAACGTTGGAGTTCCGCCACCTAAATGAATTTCTTTGATGATTGGTTTTCTTGGAAATAAATCACAATACAATTTCCATTCTTTAATTACGGCTGTAATGTATGGATCTTCAACCTCATGACGTTTTGTAATTCGCTTGTTGCAACCACAAAAAGTACACAAACTTTCGCAAAACGGAAGGTGAATATATAAGCTTATACCTTCGGTAGCATTTGATTCTTTAAAAGATTGTAGAAGCGTACGTTTCCAATCTTCTAAATGGAATTTTTCCTCTTCCCAATAAGGAACAGTAGGATAACTGGTATAGCGAGGTCCTGGAACGTTATATTTTTGGACGATTGAGACTGACATGACGATAGATTTTTAGCACAATACAAACTTAGCACGCTTCTAAAGAATAAAAAATGATAATTATCATATTGAACTTGTGTAACAAATATTACAGAAATAAAGTCTTTTGAATTGTATCTTTGAAATTGAAAAAATAAAGATTATGAACGCAAAATTTAATGATATAATTAACGGTAATGATTTGGTTTTAGTAGATTTCTATGCCGATTGGTGTGGACCGTGTAAAATGATGTCGCCTATATTGCAAGAAGTGAAAACTAATTTAAAAGAAGCTGTAAAAATTATAAAAGTGAATGTCGATCAACATCAAGATTTGGCTAGTCATTTTATGGTTCGAGGAGTTCCTACTTTGATGTTATTTAAAACGGGTAAAATGCTTTGGAGACAATCAGGAGTTTTAAGTTCAAAAGATTTAACAGATATTATCAGTAATCATTTGAATTAATTTTTTTGTATATTTAGATTCGAAAACATAAAAAAAATAGAATAATGAAGATAAAAGTATTGAGTTTAATGTTCCTTTTGTTAGGATTTACCTCTTGTTTGAAAAATCAAGCTGATGGTGTGCAAGTTTTAGATGTAGCCACTTATGAGAAAAAAATGACACAACCTGATGTTCAGTTGGTTGATGTTCGTACACCAGAAGAATTTAGTCAAGGTCATATTGAAAATGCTGTGAATATCGATTTTATGGCGGATGATTTTGATGCCAAAGTTGCAAGTTTAGATAAAGAAAAACCTGTAATGGTGTATTGTAAATCAGGTGGAAGAAGTGCTAAAGCTTCTGCGAGATTGAAAGAATTAGGATTTAAGACCATAACCGACTTAGAAGGCGGAATTACAAACTGGACAAGCGAAGAAAAACCAACCGTTAAATAAATTTAATACGTTAGATTATGAAGAAAAATATTGGAACTGCTGATCGTTTTGTTCGAGTTATGATTGGTGTTATTGCTATTATACTAGGACTTTCAGGAATTTTGGAAGGAAATTTAAAATGGATTGCTTTGGGTGTTGGAGCCGTTATGATTATTGTAGCTTCGGTACAGTTTTGCCCGTTTTACACCTTGTTTGGAATCAATACTTGCAAAGTAAAAGCAAAAAAATAAATACGATTTAACGTCTAATATAAGTATGATTTACTTCCGTAAATTGTACTTTTTTATTTTATAAATATGATAACTTGGCATGATTTTGAAAAAGTAGAAATGCGCGTTGGAACAATTTTAGAAGTTCAAGATTTTCCTAAGGCAAATAAACCAGCATATCAATTAACGATTTATTTTGGTGTTGAATTGGGCATCAAAAAATCATCTGCTCAAATTACCAAACGTTATTCAAAAGAAGATTTACTTGGGAAACAAATTATCGCAGTTGTCAATTTTCCTAAAAAACAAATCGCTGATTTTATGAGCGAATGTTTGGTTTTGGGTTCAGTAGGTGAGGAGAATGATATTGTTTTGCTGACTTCTGATGTACCGGTTGAAAATGGGTTACGAATTGGATAAAAAAAAATCCCAAACTCTTTTTTAGAATTTGGGATTTGTATTTTAAAATCTGATGATTAAATATCGTCAAAATCAATATTAGTAAAACTTTCTGCTGATTTTATTTCTTCGTTATCTTCAGCATAGATTTCTCTTTTGAAATCTTTTTGGTGTCTTTCCGAAATTACTTCTTCACCTTTTTGGTCTAAAACAAAATCAGTCATTTCGTCTAAAATTTCTCTGAAAGCAGCGAAATCTTCTTTGTACAAATAAATTTTGTGTTTTTTAAAGTGAAATGAACCATCTTCTTCTGTAAACTTTTTACTTTCAGTAATGGTAATGTAGTAATCATCTGCTTTTGTAGCTCTTACATCAAAGAAATACGTTCTTCTTCCTGCACGCAATACTTTAGAAAAAATATCTTCTTTTTCTAACATGTCATTTTCTCTCATAATCCTACTGTCAATTAATTAGTGTTATAGCGTCTCAAAAATCTAAAAAAAAATCGGATTAAACAAAAGTTTAGTCAATTTCTTTTTCCGAAAGTTGTTTTAAGTATAACTCTTTGTAGTAGCCATTTTGTTCTAATAGTTGATTATGAGTGCCTTGCTCAATGATTTTTCCTTTCTCTAAAATGATAATCCAATCCGCATTTTTAGCCGATGACACTCGGTGACTTACAATAATGGTAGTTTTGTCTTTGCAATATGCTAACAAGTTGTTCAGTATAGTTTCTTCGGTTTCTGTATCAATGGCACTCAAACAGTCATCTAAAAGTAATACAGGAGCGTTTTTAATTAATGCTCTAGCAATGGAAACTCGTTGCTTTTGTCCACCTGATAATGTAATCCCTCGTTCGCCTAAAACCGTTTCGTATTGCTGATTGAAATTCATAATGTTATCATGAACTACCGCTTTTTTTGCAGCTTCCATTACTTCTTCATCGGTAGCATTTTCGTTACCAAATTTGATGTTGTTTTTAATGCTATCCGAAAACAAGAAAGCATCTTGTGGCACCACACTAATTTGATTACGTAAATCGAATAAATTTAAGTCTTTAATGTCTTTGTTGTCGATATAAACTGTTCCTGAATTGGTGTCATATAAACGGCTAATCAAAGTTAAAAGCGTTGATTTTCCAGAACCCGTTTTTCCCAAAACAGCTAAGGTTTTTCCTTTTTTAACTTCAAACGAAATCTTGTCTAGAGCTTTGATATTAGTATCATCATATTCAAACGAAACATTGTCAAATTTAATATCACCTTCAATTGTAGAATGACTGCTGTTGGTGTTTTTAATCTCTGGTTCTTCTTTTAGGAATTCGTTAATACGTTTTTGAGAAGCTTCTGCCTCTTGAACCAATGACGAAACCCAACCTAAAGATGCCACAGGCCAAGTTAACATGTTGATGTATAAAATGAATTGGGCAATTACTCCAATACTATTAATTTCGGGGTCGTTATTAATGTACATAGAACCACCAACATACACCACAACCAAGTTACTCAATCCAATAAGTAAAATCATTAACGGACCGAAAAGCGAATTTACTTTAGCTAAATCCATTGCTTTTACCTTACTTTCATTGCTTAAATCGGTAAATTCTTGTTGTTTTTTATTCTCAATTGCATACGCTTTTATCACGCGAATTCCTGAAAAAATTTCTTGCGTAAAAGAAGATAATGTGGATAAATTTTGTTGAAAATCACCACTCTTCTTATGAATCATAGAGCTAATTTTGAAAATACTGTACGATAAAAGTGGTAATGGTAATAAAGAATATAAAGTAAGTTTAGGTGATATGTTATACATGTAAATCACCACAATAGTAAAACGCATTAAGGTATTTAATGAGTACATAACAGCAGGACCAACATACATTCTTACTTTTCCAACGTCTTCACTAATTCGACTCATTAAGTCACCAGTACGATTGCGTTTGTAGAAACTTTGAGTTAGGGTTTGGTAGTGATTAAAAATTTCATTCTTCAAATCAAATTCTACATGGCGCGACATTACAATTAAAGTCTGACGCATCAAGAATGTAAAAAATCCAGCTATAATAGTGGTAGCTAAGATTAAAAGAATGTTTTTTACTAGTAATTCTTTCTGAAAAGGAATATCATTTGTAGGGTGATTCACATAATCTTCAATCACTTTAATAGAGTTACCAATTAACTCAGGAGTGAATAAAGAAAATATTTGTGCGATTATAGTGATTAATATTCCTAGTAGGAAACGATATTTATATTTGACAAAGTATTTGTTTAAATATTGCAGTTCTTTCATAGTAATCTTTAGTGTGATAATGAATTGTTATCAAATTAATTAAAAAGGTAATCAATTGATAATGAATGATTATCGGTTTTTTTAGCTTTTCATTGCTAAATTATTAAAATAAATATAATTTTTTGAATCAATTTAAAATTATTCGTAATATTGTAATTAAATATTGAATAATTTTCAACCCAACTCAAATCACATGACAGCAGAATTATTAAAAGCGAATGAGCTTCATAAAGTAGACCCAGTATTCGGTCAGGTTTCTTTTGATGGTCATGAACAAGTTGTATTTTGTCACGACAAAGATACAGGATTAAAAGCAATTATTGGAATTCATAACACAGTTTTAGGACCTGCTTTAGGAGGAACTAGAATGTGGAATTATACTAACGAATGGGAAGCGTTAAACGACGTTTTACGTTTGTCTCGTGGAATGACTTTCAAAAACTCAATTTCGGGATTAAATTTAGGTGGAGGAAAAGCAGTTATCATTGGTGACGCTAAAACACAAAAAACTCCTGAATTAATGCGTCGTTTTGGACAATTTGTAGATTCATTATCTGGAAAATATATCACTGCAGAAGATGTAGGAATGGAAACTAAAGACATGGATACAGTAAATGAAGTAACGAAACACGTTGCGGGTATTTCAGTTGAAAGAGGTGGTTCTGGAAATCCTTCTCCTGTAACAGCTTACGGAGTTTTCATGGGAATGAAAGCAGCTGCTAAATACAAATATGGTTCTGATAGTTTAGAAGGAAAAAAAGTATTAGTACAAGGAATTGGTCACGTGGGTGAAGTGTTAGTACAACACTTAACAGAAAGTGGTGCTTTAGTTACGATTACTGATATTAACGAGGATAGAGTAAACCAAGTAGGAGCGAAGTACGGCGCTAAAATTTATACAGGTGCTGATTTATATAGTGCTGATGTAGATATTTATGCACCTTGTGCTTTAGGAGCTACTATTAACGATGCTACTATCAATAATATAAAAGCTTCTATCATTGCTGGTGCGGCAAATAACCAATTAGCAAACGAAGCAATTCACGGAAAAATCTTAAAAGAGAAAGGTATTTTATATGCGCCTGATTTCTTAATTAACGCTGGAGGTGTTATCAATGTGTATTCTGAATTAGTAAAATGGACGAATGCTCAGGTGATGGAAAAAACAGAAAACATCTATAACACAGCATTAGAGATTTTCAAATTTGCAGATGATAACAACATTACTACGCATCAAGCAGCCTTTTCAATGGCGCAAAAACGTATTGATGATGCAAAAAATGAATTAAAGAAGTAATTCGTTTTAAATAAAATTGTATTTTTGCAGAGCGAAAGAGGTAACTTTTTCGCTCTCTTAATTTTATAAAGTTCTTAATTAGTATGTTAAACAGAAGACATATCCGAGTAAAAGTGATGCAAAGTATTTATGCAATGCACCAACACCAATCTGATAATTTGGATAAAGAAGAAAAATTCCTTTTTCAAAGTATCGAAAATACCCAAAACTTGTATCTTTTATTGCTTTCAGCACTTATCGAAATCAAAAAGAAAGAAGAGGAATACATCGAATTGGCTTCTAAAAAACACTTAGCTACTAAAGAAGAGCGTCATCCAAATTTAAAATTCATCAACAATAAAGCTTTGGTTTTATTAACCGAATCAGAAGCATTAGAAACGGCTTTAGATGATAATAACATCAACAACTGGAAATTGAATGATGATATTATTTTAGGTTTAATAGACACTATTAAAGAAAGCGAATTGTACCAAAACTACATGGAAAAATCAACTAGTAGTTTTGAAGATGATAAAAACTTTATTGCCGATTTATATACCGAAGTAATTGCTCCAAGTGATCGTTTATACGATTATTTAGAAGATTATAAATTAACTTGGGTGGATGATTTACCAGGAATCAATACTTTGATTGTGAAGCAAATCAAACAATTAAAATCGGAACATGATGCATTGGTAATTCCAAAAGTGTATAAAGATTCTGATGATAAAGAGTTTGTAAAGAATTTGTTTAGAAAAACAGTTTTAAACGAAGTTGAATTATCTAAAGAATATATCGATAAAACACCAAATTGGGATGTAGAACGTATTGCCGAAATTGATACCATTATTTTAAAAATGGCAATTTGTGAGTTATTGAAATTTCCATCTATTCCTACTAAAGTAACAATTAACGAATATTTAGAAATTGCAAAAGAATATTCTACACCAAAAAGTAGTATTTTTATCAACGGAATTTTGGACAACTTAGTAAAAGAGTTTGACCGAGATGGAAAATTGAACAAAGCAGGTAGAGGTTTATTATAAAATTTTAAAAATATGATAAGAAAATCAGTTGGGTTATTCGCCCTTTCATTAATTGTGTTAGCAACAGCTTGTAAGCAAGAAAGTGCAGCAGATAAAATTACAGATGCTGATATGAAATCGATTGAAGCAGAGAGAGCTTTAATTGGTAAATTTCCTAAAGTAGAATTAGATAAAGAAGTTCACGATTTTGGGACCATTAATGAAGGTGATGTTGTTGAAACTGAATTTATAGTTAAAAATGTAGGTGAAACAGATTTAGTGATATCTGATGCTAAAGGAAGTTGTGGTTGTACAGTTCCAGAACCACCGAAAGAACCTATAAAACCAGGAGCTTCAGCACCAATAAAAGTGTCTTTTGATTCAAAAGGTAAACCAGGATCACAAGAAAAAACAGTAACATTAACGACCAATTCAGAAAATGGTCATGAAACGTTCAAAATTAAAGCAAATGTAACACCAGCTGCTAAGTAGTAGCTAAATAATAAATAAATTATGAATCCAAGTTTAGCAATACAAATTGTATTAATGATTGCCGTGTTTTATTTCTTGTTAATAAGACCACAACAACAAAGAGCCAAAAAAGAGAAAGCATTTGAAGCCGGATTAAAAGTAGGTGATAAAATCATCACTAAATCAGGAATTCATGGAAAAATTGCTGAAATGAATGATGATACTATCGTAGTTGAAACTATGGCAGGAAAAATCAAAATGGAAAAATCAGCTATTTCAATGGAAATGAGTGCTAAATTGAAAGCATAATTTCATTTTAAATAAAAGTAAAGCCGAATTTCAATTAAGAAATTCGGCTTTTTTATAATATATTATGTTTAATTATTTGCTAATTGATCCAGTAATTTCGGCAATTTTCACAATCACTTCAGTAGCTTTTACCATACTTTCAACTGGAACGTATTCGTATTTTCCATGGAAATTGTGTCCTCCAGCAAAGATATTAGGACAAGGTAAACCTTTATAAGACAACTGGCAACCATCAGTTCCACCACGAATTGGTTTAATTAATGGTTTTATGCCTAATTCTTTCATTGCTTTTTCGGCAATTTCTACGATATGAAAAACAGGTTTTACCTTTTCTTTCATGTTATAGTATTGGTCTTTTACTTCCGCAATTACGATTTCTTCACCAAATTGTTTTTTCCACTTTTTATTGAATTTATTCGCTAATTCGTGAATAAATTCTTTTCTTTCTTTGAATTTTTTTGCACTATGGTCGCGAATAATTAATTCTACCACAGTTTCTTCTATACTTCCAGAAATTCCAACTACGTGAAAAAATCCTTCATAACCTTTGGTTTTTTCTGGGATTTCGTTCTTTGGTAATTTCGAAATAAATTGATTCGCTAAAAGCATTGAGTTAATCATTTTTCCTTTAGCATAACCAGGGTGAACGCTTTTTCCTTTGAAAATAATTTTAGCTCCTGCGGCATTAAAATTTTCATATTCTAATTCACCAATTTGACTTCCGTCCATGGTATAAGCCCATTCGCAACCAAATTTTTCAACATCAAATTTATGTGCGCCACGACCAATTTCTTCATCAGGCGTAAATCCTACACGAATTTTTCCGTGTTTGATTTCTGGATGTTGAATTAAATGTTCCATCGCCGACATGATTTCAGTAATTCCGGCTTTGTCATCGGCACCTAGAAGCGTAGTTCCGTCAGTAGTAATTAAAGTTTGTCCTTTATATTGTAACAAGTCTTTAAAGTAACTTGGTGATAAAATGATGTTTTGTTTTTTGTTTAAAACAATATCACCACCATCATAATTTTTTACAATTTGAGGCTTTACGTTAGCTCCAGTAAAATCAGGAGTCGTGTCATAATGAGAAACAAATCCGATAGTTGGAACTTCATGTTTGACATTGCTTTCTAAAGTAGCCATTACGTAACCATTTTTATCAATAGTTACTTCAGTCATTCCCATTGCTTTTAGTTCTTTGACTAGTAAATTAGCAAGGTCTAATTGTTTTTTTGTACTTGGAGTAGTGTCAGAATTAGGATCTGATTCGGTATCAATTGTTACGTAGCTTATAAAGCGATCGATTATGTGTTGCATGAATTTTTAAATTTATACAAATATAGGGAATGAAGTAGTTATTTTAAAATTCTAATGAGTTTAATAAGTATTGTATGAATTGTTTGAAAACTACTAATTTTAGACACATTTCTAAAAACAAAAAATCCCACATTTCTGTAGGATTTAACTTGGTGGGCGATGAGGGGTTCGAACCCCCGACCCCCTCGGTGTAAACGAGGTGCTCTGAACCAGCTGAGCTAATCGCCCCAATAAATTGCTTTACTATTACCGTATTGCGAGTGCAAATATACAAGGAATATTTGTTTCTGCAAGTGTTTTGAAGAAAAAATTACTTTTTTTCTATCTTTTCTAACAAGACTTTGTTGGTGTAATTTACCATTGTAATGGTAATTTCTTCATTATTAGCAGTTTTGCCTTCAATTACATAAATCTTACCTTTTCTATATGGTTCATTACTTTTATCAAAATCTACATCACCATAGCGTAAACTTTCTTTAATATCTTCCATTGTAACCCATTTTTCAGATAAAGATTTCTTAGCAAGTGTATCAATATCTAATGATTTACTTCTTAAATCTTTTAAAACACGACAATTTGGTAAATAGCAAAATTCTACACCTTTATCATTTGCTTTTGCTTTTAAAAACCAAATTACAAATATTGCTCCTAAAAATAATCCAAATAAGTAGTAGGCTAAACGAAACTGAAACTTCATAATAGTATAATTTGTGCAAATTTAGTATAAATTATACACATAAACACGTAGATTTTGTTGTGATTTGAAGTAATATTAAAAAACAATCAAGTTGATATCTCGATATTCTAAATTGAACCAATCGGCAATAGCTTTATTGGTTAAAACACCATGATAAGAATAAATTCCGTGCTTTAAACCTCTGTTGCAACGAATAGCGGTTTCAATTCCTCCATCGTCTGCAATGTGTAATAAGAATGGAGAAATAATGTTACTAATCGACATAGAAGCCGTTTTAGAATATCGAGAAGGAATATTTGGAACACAATAATGAATTACTCCGTTTTTAATAAAGGTTGGTTTTTCATGAGTAGTGACTTCTGAAGTTTCAAAACAACCTCCAGTATCAATACTAACATCTACAATAACAGCTCCTTTTTTCATATGTTCTACCATAGTTTCAGTAACTACAATTGGAGCACGGTTTTTACCTTTCATAGCTCCGATAGCAACATCGCAACGACGCAAAGCTTTTAAAAGCGATTTTTCTTGAATAGTAGAAGTAAATATTCTTTGATTTAATGTGTTTTGCAAACGACGTAATTTTGTTATCGAATTATCAAACACTTTCACAGTTGCGCCTAGTCCTAAAGCGGTTCTGGCAGCATATTCTGCAACTGTTCCTGCACCAATTATGACAACTTTTGTAGGTGGAACTCCTGTAATATTTCCAAACAATAATCCTTTTCCAATGTTTTCACCAATCATCAATTCTGATGCGATCAAAACCGAAGCAGTTCCTGCAATTTCAGATAGTGATTTTACTGCTGGATAGGAACCATCTTCGTCTTTTATGAATTCAAAAGCTAAAGCCGTAATTCTTTTACTAGCTAAAGCTTCAAAATATTCTTTTTTCTGTGTTTTTAATTGAATTGCTGAAATAACAATAGTTTGGGGATTCATCATTTCTAGTTCGGCTAGAGTAGGTGGTTCCACTTTTAAAATCATTGGGCAACCCAATACTTTTTTTGTGTCCTGTGTTATTTCGGCACCCGCATCGCTATATTCTTTATCGGTATAACTTGAACATTCTCCAGCTCCAGCTTCTAACATTACGCGATGTCCGTGTGAAACTAATGAAGAAACCGCATCTGGTGTTAAGCAAATACGACGTTCTTGATAAGAAGTTTCTTTAGGAATTCCAATAAACAACTCACTTTTATGACGCGCCACTTCTAGCTTTTCTTCTTGTGGTAATAGTTGTGATTTCGAAAAAGGACTATAAATGGACATGTTGCGTTGTTTTTTGTGGTACCAATTTAGGAATATTTTTTAAAATAGAAAAGAATCTTTTAGTTCTTCAAGGTCAATTCTCTTTTTCCGTCCGCCATTACTTTTATTGAAATACTGGCGTGGTCTATTGGAATTAAATTGGGTGTTTTTTCTGGCCATTCAATAAAACACCAATTATCAGAATAGAAATATTCGTCTAATCCCATGTCGTAACCTTCTTCTTCTGAATTTAATCGATACAAATCGAAATGATATACGATTTCGCCTTCAAACGTGCGGTATTCATTCACTAAAGAAAAGGTTGGACTACTCGAATTATCTTTTACACCTAATTCTTTAACCAATTCTTTAATTAAAGTGGTCTTTCCAGCACCCATTTGTGCGTGAAATGTAATTACTTTTTTTAAGGAAGGCGTGGCTAATATTTGCTTGGCAACGTTTGTGATTTCGTCTAATGAAAAAATTATCGTCATATATATTCTAAGTTAACTGAACACCATTATCTTGGTTCTAAAACTAAAAACGGAATCACCATTTCTTCTAATGAAATTCCTCCGTGTTGATAGGTATTTCGGTAATAACTCACATAATGATTGTAGTTATTAACGTAAGCCAAAAATAAATCGTTTTTCGCAAAAATAAAAGAGCTACTCATGTTTAGAGCTGGTAAACCAATTTTTTTCGGATCTTTCACAGCATAAACGTCTTTGTCTTCGTAGGTTAAGCTTCTTCCTGTTTTGTAGCGAAGATTTAAACTCGTGTTTTTATCACCAATAACTTTCGACGGATTTTTACAATTGATAGTCCCATGGTCGGTAGTTATAATCAATCTAAAACCAAGTTGTTGAGCTTGCTGAATCATATCTAAAAGCGGAGAATTTTTAAACCAACTCGCCGTCAAAGAACGATATGCTTTATCGTTTGAAGCTAATTCTTTTACCACATCCATTTCGGTTTTTGCGTGCGATAACATGTCTACGAAATTGTAAACAATAGTAGTTAAATCATTGTTTTTTAAAGATTTAAAGTTATCTGCTAATTTTTTTCCCGAAGTAAAATTGGTAATCTTATAATATTCTTGCTTGATGTTTAATCCCAAACGTTTTAATTGCTCGGTTAAAAATTCGCCTTCATACAGATTTTTTCCTCCTTCATCTGGATCGTTTTTCCAATATTGTGGAAATTTCTTTTCCATATCTAAAGGTGTTAAACCTGAAAATATTGCATTACGAGCATATTGCGTAGCCGTTGGTAGAATAGAGAAGTAGCTCACTTCTTTTTCTAATTTGTAGTGATTGTTTACCACACTTTCAAATGCTTTCCACTGGTCATAACGCAAATTATCAATAACAACGAATAGAATAGGTTTGTCTTTTTTACGGATTTCAGGCGCGACTAATTCACCAAAAATTTCATGAGAAAGTACTGGTTTTTCTGCTTTTGGTTGGAACCAATCTTCGTAATTACGTTCGATGAATTTCCCAAATTGCATATTGGCTTCAGCTTTTTGGCTTTCCAAAATTTCTACCATGCTTTGGTCTTCGATATTTTCTAATTCTAATTCCCAAAACAATAGTTTTTTGTACAATTCGACCCAATCTTCATAGGTACGAACCATTGCCATATCCATAGCAATTTTTCGAAATTCTTTCTGATAATCCAAAGTTGTTTTCTCTGAAATCAATCGTGAATGGTCTAAATTCTTCTTTAAACTTAATAAAATCTGATTTGGATTTACAGGTTTTATCAAATAATCGGCAATTTTAGAACCGATGGCTTCTTCCATGATATATTCTTCTTCACTTTTGGTAATCATAATCACTGGAACCGAAGATTTCTTTTCTTTTAATTCAGATAAAGTTTCTAAACCACTTAAACCTGGCATATTTTCATCTAAAAACACTACATCAAAATTATTTTCATCAAACAAATCAATAGCATCTTGCCCGTTATTACAGGTAGTTACATGATAATTCTTCTTTTCTAAAAAAAGGATGTGTGGTTTTAATAAATCAATTTCATCATCAACCCAAAGGATTTTTATTTGGCTCATTTCTTCTTAATTTGTGTGCAAGTTAATATTTATTAAACGATGATTGTATTAAATTTAGTATAAAATTTCCCATTAGTTTTAAACAATTCTTTTTGTAAAAAAACGCTACATTTGTTACTCAAAATTTATACTTGTGAGCCAAACCAACAAACTCAAAATATTCAACGATCCAATTTATGGTTTTATCACCATTCCTAATACTTTAATTTACGATTTAATTCAGCATCCTTATTTTCAACGTTTGCGAAGAATTTCTCAAATGGGAATGTCGTATTTGGTGTATCCTGGAGCGCATCACACGCGTTTTCATCATGCGTTGGGTTGTATGCATATTATGCAAAAAGCGGTGCAAACTTTGCAATTTAAAGGTGTTTCTATTTCGGAAGAAGAAGAAAATGCGTTGTACATTGCTATTTTGTTGCACGATATAGGTCACGGTCCATACAGTCATGCAATGGAACACAGTATTGTGGAAGAAGTGCATCACGAAGAATTATCGCTCTTATTTATGGAGCAATTGAATAAAGAATTTGACGGAAAATTAGCACTTGCTATTCAAGTTTTTAAAGGCGAATATCATAGAAAATTCATGTTGCAATTGATTTCAAGTCAATTGGATATGGATCGAATGGATTATCTAAAACGAGATAGTTTTTACAGCGGTGTAGCCGAAGGAAACATCAACAGTGAACGTTTAATTCAAATGATGAACGTGCAAGATGATTATTTGGTTATCGAAGAAAAAGGAATTTATTCGGTTGAAAAGTTTTTAGTTGCTCGTAGATTGATGTATTGGCAAGCGTATTTGCACAAAACAAGTGTGGTTGCGGAATTAATCTTAACCAAAATTCTAAAACGTGCCAAAGAGTTAACTCAAAAAGGAACGATTTTACCTTGTAGTGAACCTTTGCAATTCTTTTTGCAAAACAAAATTTCATTAACAGATTTCGATAAAAATGTTTTAGATAAGTTTTCGTATTTAGATGATTATGATGTTTTAGGCGCGATAAAAGCTTGGCAATTTCATGATGATTTTGTATTACAATCACTTTGCCGAATGATATTAAATCGTGATTTACTAAAGATTCAAATGACTGATGATAAACCAATCAAAGAGAATCTATTAGCAATAAAAAATAAATACATTGCTCTTGCTGGAATTTCCGATAAAGAAGCGGATTATTTTGTATTCAAAGGCAAGTTAAAAAATCAAGCGTATAGCAAATCAAGTGAGCCTATTCGTATTTTGAAAAAGGATAAAACTATTGAAGATGTAGTAGAAGCATCTGATCAATTACATTTAAAAGCTTTATCAAAACCAGTAACAAAATACTTTATATGTTTTCCAAAAGTGGTCTTAGAAGCATAGCTTTTTAATTTAATTTCATATTTTTGCCAAGATGAAGTGGAATCAATACATTGTATTAAATGAAAATGAGTATTTTTATATCCCCAAAATCTATCTAATTAGATAGTAATAAAATTTTAAAATGAAGTTTACAGCAGCGCAAATAGCAGGCATTTTAGAGGGCGAAGTAGTTGGAAATCCAGATGCTGAAGTTTTTAAATTGTCTAAAATAGAGGAAGGAACAGAAGGGTCTTTGACGTTTTTGGCCAACCCAAAATATATTAATTACATTTATTCTACTCAAGCATCTGTTACAATAGTTAACAATACATTTGAGCCAGAACAAGAAATAACAACTACTTTAATTAAGGTAGAAGATGCTTATCAATCATTTTCAAAGTTGTTAGAATACTACAATCAAGTAAAATTGATGAAATCAGGTATTGAGCAACCTTCAGTAATTTCTGATGGTGTAACTTATGGTTCTGATTTGTATTTAGGAAGTTTTTGTTATGTTGGGAAGAATGTAACCATAGGAAATAATGTAAAAATTTATCCGAATAGTTTCATTGGAGATAACGTAACTATTGGTGACAATTGTGTTTTCTTTGCAGGTGTTCGAATTTATTCTGAAACTGTTATTGGAAATAGATGTACCATTCATTCAGGAACAATCATTGGTTCGGATGGATTTGGTTTTGCGCCTCAAGAAGATGGAAGTTATGTGAAAGTACCACAAATTGGAAATGTAATTATTGAAGATGATGTTGAAATTGGGGCTTGTACAACCGTTGATAGAGCTACTTTAGGTTCAACAATTATTAGAAAAGGAGTAAAACTTGATAATCACATTCAAGTAGCACATAATGTTGAAATTGGTGAAAACACTGTCATCGCTGCACAAACCGGAATTGCAGGAACTACCAAAATAGGTAAAAACTGTTTAATTGGTGGTCAAGTCGGATTTGCGGGGCATTTAACTATTGGTGATGGAGTTAAAATTCAAGCGCAATCAGGTATCGGAAAAAATTTAGAAGCAGGCGAAGTTGTTCAAGGTAGTCCCGCTTTTAATTATGGAGATTTTGCTAAAGCCTTTGTACATTTTAGAAATTTACCTAAAATTGTTTCCGATTTAGAAGAATTAAAAAATACAATTAAATAATTTTAAAACCATTTTTATCATGGCGAAGCAAACAACAATTGCTGCAGAAATATCATTAAAAGGTGTAGGTTTACATACAGGTCAAGAAGTTGCAATGACTTTTAAACCGGCTCCTGTAAACAATGGATTTACATTTGTACGTGTAGATTTAGAAGGCCAACCAATTATTGAAGCTGATGCAAATTATGTTGTAAATACGCAACGAGGAACTAATTTAGAAAAATTAGGAGTAATGATTCAAACACCAGAGCACGTATTAGCGGCGCTTGTGGGTTGCGATTTAGATAACGTTATTATAGAATTAAATGCTTCTGAACTTCCTATTATGGATGGTTCTTCAAAATATTTTGTTGAAGCCATTGAAAAAGTTGGAGTTGTTGAGCAAGAAGCAGAAAGAAAAATATTTGTAGTTAAAGATGTAATTTCTTACCTAGATGAAGCTACAGGAAGTGAAATTACGGTAATTCCTTCAGATGAATATTGTGTTACAGCAATGGTTGATTTTGGTACTAAAGTTTTAGGTACTCAAAACGCTACAATGAAAGGAATTAAAGAATTTAAAAAAGAAATTTCAAATTGTAGAACTTTTAGTTTTTTACATGAATTAGAATCACTTTTGAATAATGGTTTAATTAAAGGTGGTGATTTAAATAATGCCATTGTTTATGTTGATAAAGAAATTTCAGCTGAAACAATGGAAAACTTAAAGACAGCTTTCAATAAAGATACCATTTCGGTTAAAGAAAATGGAATTTTAGACAACCTAACATTACATTATCCGAATGAGGCTGCAAGACATAAATTATTGGATATTATTGGTGATTTATCTTTAATTGGAACTCGTATTCAAGGAAAAATTATTGCTAACAAGCCTGGACATTACGTAAACACTCAGTTTGCTAAGAAAATGGCTAAATTAATTAAGATTGAAGAACGTAACAATGTTCCTAGTTATGATATTAACAAAGAACCAGTAATGGATATTCACGGTATTATGAATTTATTACCACATCGTCCACCATTCTTGTTAGTAGATAAAATTTTAGAACTTTCTGAAACGCATGTAGTTGGATTGAAAAATGTAACAATGAATGAAGATTTTTTCGTTGGACATTTTCCAGGAGCTCCAGTAATGCCAGGAGTTTTACAAGTAGAAGCAATGGCGCAAACAGGAGGAATTTTAATTTTAAGTACTGTTCCAGATCCAGAAAATTACTTAACGTACTTCATGAAAATTGATAATGTTAAGTTCAAAAATAAAGTCTTACCAGGTGATACCTTATTCTTTAAATGTGATTTAATTTCTCCAATTAGAAGAGGAATTTGTCACATGCAAGCGTATGCGTATGCAAACGGAAAATTAGTTTCAGAAGCCGAATTAATGGCACAAATTGTTAAAGTAAAATAAAGACATATATGAATCAACCATTAGCTTATGTGCATCCAGGTGCCAAAATAGCAAGAAACGTTGTAATTGATCCTTTTACAACCATACATAATAATGTTGAAATTGGTGAAGGAACTTGGATTGGTTCAAACGTTACCATCATGGAAGGCGCTCGTATTGGTAAAAATTGTAATATTTTTCCTGGTGCGGTAATTTCAGCGGTTCCTCAAGATTTAAAATTTGGTGGAGAAGAATCGTTAGCTGTTATTGGCGACAATACCACAATCAGAGAATGTGTTACTATCAATAGAGGAACAGTTGCTTCTGGTCAAACAAAAATTGGAAAAAACTGTTTGATTATGGCTACAGCGCATATTGCACACGATTGTCATATTGGTGATAATGCTATTATTGTAAATGGTGTTGCTTTAGCTGGACACGTTACTGTGGGAGATTTTGCAATCATTGGAGGTTTAGCTGCGGTTCATCAATTTATTTCTATTGGTGATCATGCTATGATTTCAGGTGGTTCATTAGTAAGAAAAGATGTTCCTCCTTTTACAAAAGCGGCAAAAGAACCTTTGTCTTATGTGGGAATTAACTCAGTAGGATTAAGAAGAAGAGGATTTTCAACAGATAAAATCAGAGAAATTCAAGATATCTATAGAATTTTATATCAAAAAAATTACAATACAACGCAAGCATTAAGCATCATTGAAGCTGAAATGGAAGCAACAACAGAAAGAGATGAAATTTTAGACTTCATTAGAAATTCTTCACGTGGTATCATGAAAGGATATACAAGTTCAATGTAATCTCAAAATAAAAGAATAAATAAACATCAAATAAAAACAAAATGGCAAGTACATCAGATATTAGAAACGGATTATGCATCAAATACAATAACGATATTTATAAAATCATCGAATTTCTTCACGTAAAACCAGGTAAAGGGCCAGCTTTCGTAAGAACAAAATTAAAATCGTTAACTAACGGAAAAGTATTAGATAACACATTTTCTGCTGGACACAAAATTGATGAAGTACGTGTTGAAACACATACATTCCAATATTTATATGCTGAAGGAGATCAATTTCACTTCATGAATAACGAATCATTTGAACAAATTACGTTAGACAAAAAAGTGTTAGATGCTCCAGATTTATTAAAAGAAGGAACAAACGTAATGATTCAGATTAACGCTGAAACTGAAGCACCATTATCAGTAGATATGCCAGCTTCTATCGTTTTAGAAGTTACTTATGCTGAGCCAGGAGTTAAAGGAAATACAGCAACAAATGCTACAAAACCAGCAACTGTTGAAACTGGAGCAACTGTAAACGTTCCGTTGTTTATTAATGAAGGGGATAAAATCAAAATTGATACAGCAACCGGAAACTATATGGAAAGAGTAAAAGAATAGTTTTTATTAAAAGTTAAGAGTAATTAGTAAATAACCAAGCAACTGATTACTCTTTTATATTTTACTAATCACTAATTACTATCCACTAATCAATATTTAATGAAATTTCCAAAAGTTTATCCTCTAAAAGAAATTGCCCAAATTATCAATTGTAATTTTGTGGGTGATGCTGATTTTCCAGTTCACGGTATGAATGAAATTCATGTGGTAGAACCTGGAGATATCGTATTTGTAGATCATCCTAAATATTATGACAAAGCACTTCAATCGGCAGCTACAATTGTTTTAATCAACAAAGAAGTAGAATGTCCGGAAGGGAAAGCGTTATTAATTTCAGATGATCCTTTTAGAGATTTCAATAAACTAACGAAACATTTCAGACCATTTCAAGCTTCAAATGCTGCTATTTCAGATTCAGCTAAAATCGGAGATGGAACGGTTATTCAACCAAATTGCTTTATCGGACACAATGTTCAAATTGGTAAAAATTGTTTGATTCATGCAAATGTTACGATTTACGATAACACCATAATTGGTGATAACGTAATGATTCATGCTGGAACCATTTTAGGAGCTGATGCTTTCTATTATAAAAAACGTCCTGAAGGTTTTGACCAATTGATATCGGGTGGGCGAGTGGTTATTGAAGATAATGTGGGAATTGGAGCACTTTGTACGATTGATAAAGGAGTTACTGGCGATACAACCATTGGAGCTGGAACTAAAATTGACAATCAAGTGCATGTTGGGCATGATACTGTTATTGGGAAAAAATGTTTAATCGCTTCACAAACAGGAATTGCAGGTTGTGTGGTTATTGAAGACGAAGTAACACTTTGGGGACAAGTTGGTACAACAAGTGGTATTACTATAGGAACAAAAGCAGTAGTAATGGGACAAACTGGTGTTACTAAATCTATTGAAGGAGGAAAAACCTATTTTGGTACTCCAATTGAAGAATCAAGAGAAAAGTTGAAACAATTGGCTAATGTGAAACGCATTCCAGAAATAATTGAAAAATTAAAACAAAATGACAAATAAAGAAAGCATTGAGTTTTTGTACAAAGAAGACGGAATAAGAAATGCATCATTTCTTGATACACTTTTGCACGACGATTTTATTTTAGAATGGGACAGTTCAGAAGGGAAGTTATTACTTCAAAAAAGTGCCATCATCAATTTGGCTAACGAATTGAGACAAAATTACATTGATTCTTTCATGGAAATTTCACATTTCATTGAACAAGAAAATCAAATTGTAGTAAAATACAATCACAAGGTAACAACTATCGAAAACCCAAAAGAATTTGTTTTAATAGCTAAAATAGTAGCCATTTGGGAATTTGAAGAAGGAAAAATCAAAAAAGGATACCAAATTAGCAAACCTAATTAAAAAAATACTATAAAAAATATGTGATTATTTGGTAAAAAACTTACTTTTGCATCACAAATTTAAACACAATTTAATTCATATATCATGAGCGTTTTAGTAAATAAAAATTCAAAAATAATTGTACAAGGATTTACAGGTAGCGAAGGAACTTTCCACGCTTCTCAAATGATTGAGTACGGAACTAATGTTGTAGGTGGTGTAACTCCAGGAAAAGGTGGTTCAACACATTTAGACAGACCAGTTTTTAATACAGTTAAAGATGCTGTTGAAAAAGCGGGTGCTGATACTTCAATTATTTTCGTTCCGCCAGCATTTGCTGCTGATGCAATTATGGAAGCTGCTGAAGCTGGAATCAAAGTAATCATTTGTATTACTGAAGGTATTCCTGTCGCAGACATGATTAAAGCTTATGATTATATTAAAGGAAAAGATTGCCGTTTAGTTGGACCTAACTGTCCAGGTGTAATTACTCCAGGAGAAGCTAAAGTTGGTATTATGCCAGGTTTCGTTTTCAAAAAAGGAACAGTTGGTATTGTATCTAAATCAGGTACTTTAACATACGAAGCTGCTGACCAAGTAGTAAAACAAGGTTTAGGAATTACTACAGCTATTGGAATTGGTGGTGACCCAATCATCGGAACAACTACTAAAGAAGCTGTTGAATTATTAATGAACGATCCAGAAACTGAAATTATCATCATGATTGGTGAAATTGGAGGTCAATTAGAAGCAGATGCTGCTCGTTGGATTAAAGCTGACGGAAACCGTAAACCTGTTGTTGGATTCATCGCAGGTGAAACGGCTCCAAAAGGAAGAACAATGGGTCACGCTGGTGCAATTGTAGGTGGAGCTGATGATACAGCAGAAGCTAAAAAACGCATCATGAGAGAAAACGGAATTCACGTAGTAGATTCTCCAGCTGAAATTGGTAAAAAAGTAAAAGAAGTTTTAGGTTAATACTTTAACTTTTAGATATAAAAAATCCCGCAAATAGCGGGATTTTTTATTTATATAATTTCTGCACTTAATCCAGCATCTAGTAATGCGGAACATTGTGGTTTTAATTGGTCAATCGGACCCGTTTTAACCGTGCATTGGCCTTTATAATGTACTAATATAGCACATTGTTCAGCTTGTAATTCATCGTGTTTGCAAACTCTCATTAATGTATCAATAACGTGGTCAAATGTATTTACATCATCGTTGTGTAATACAATTTCGTTATTAACACCAACAGCTTCTGCTACTAAAACTTCTTCTTGTACTTTTTCTATCGTGCTCATTTTCTTTACGTTTGAAAGTTCTTTACAAAAATACTGAATCAAATTCAAATTCAAAAATCAAATTCAAAATTCCAGTAATTTCAAAAATCAAATTCAAGATTTAAAAGAGTTAAACTCCTAACTTCCATCTACTAACTCCTAACTATTTCACAAATTTCAAAGCAACCCAGTTGTTTCTTTCAAATTGTTTTAAATAGGTTAATCCTTTAGACGTACAACTTTCTGAAATTACTGGAATATCTTCTGTATAAAAACCACTTAAAAATAGTATTCCATTTTCGTTAAGACAATCTACATATTGTTGCATATCGTTTAAAAGAATATTACGATTGATGTTTGCAATAATAATGTCGTATTTTTTACCAACTAATAAAGAAGCATCACCTTCGTAAACCGAAATATGCTTACAATTATTACGTTCTGCATTTTCAATTGAGTTTAAATAACACCAATTATCAATATCAATGGCATCAATAGGTTGTGCACCTTTCATCTCAGCTAAAATGGCTAAAATTGCAGTTCCGCAACCCATGTCTAAGGTTTTTTTATTGGTAAAATCGGTTTCCAAAATATGTTGAATCATCATATGAGTCGTTTCATGGTGACCCGTTCCAAAACTCATTTTTGGTTCAATTACAATATCATATTCGGCATTAGTTTTCTCGTGAAAAGGCGCTCTAACGTGACATTTTCCGTCTACTTCAATTGCTTCGAAGTTTTTTTCCCATTCTTCATTCCAATTTACTTGCTCAATTTCTTCAAAAGTATAATTGATTTTAAATTCAGGATTATCTAAAATTTGAATATCTTCTAAGATAGTTTCGCTCCATAAATCTTTTTGAACATAAGCAGAAATTCCTGTTTCGGTTTCAATAAAACTTTCAAAAGCTTTTTCTCCTAATTCAGCAATTAAAATTTCGCTACCTAATTCAATAGGTTCTATTGTAAAATGATATCCAATGTATATATTTGACATAACGTTAATTTTTTGCAAAGGTAATATTTACTTAACATACTTAACCTTGTTTTAATGTTAAGTTTGCGCAAAATAAACAACAACATAACAAATGAAAAAAATAGTAACCCTTTTATTGCTTGTAATCAGCGCTATTGCTGTTGCTCAAGATATAAAAGTAACAACAAAAGACAACGATTTAAAGTTGGCAGCACTTCCATATTATAGCTATGGAAAAGGATTAGGAATAACATCGCCAGATAGTTTATTTCAATTAAATATTCGCTTTAGAATGCAAAATCGTGTTACATTTATTCAAAATGAAGATGAGGATGCAGCTTATTCAGGAGAAATTAGACGTTTACGTTTGCGTTTTGATGGTTATGTAGGTAATCCACACTTTTTATATGTAATTCAATTGTCTTTTGCACCAGGAGATGTGGGCGAAATTCAAGATGGTGAAAATATCAATATTATTCGTGATGCTGCTGTTTTTTATCGTCCAAATAAGCATTGGAGTTTCCTTTTTGGACAAACGAAATTACCAGGAAATCGACAACGTGTAAATTCATCAGGAGCTTTACAATTAACAGATAGAAGTATTAATAATGCTCGTTTTACAATTGATAGAGATTTTGGTTTTCAAGCCTACTATTTGAATGAAAACAAAGATAAATTTTCATACAATGTAAAAACGGCAGTAACTACTGGAGAAGGAAGAAACTGGACAAAATCAGCTGATGATGGAGTTGCTTTAACTGGAAAACTAGAGTTGATGCCTTTTGGTTCATTTAAAAATGATGGAACTAATTTTGAAGGAGATGTAGCTAGAGAAAAAACACCAAAATTGTTATTATCAGGTGCTTTTCATCAAAATAATTTGGCAAGAAGAACGCAAGGTCAACTTGGAGGAGACTTGTTCGAACAAAAAACAATGAAATCTGTTTTATTAGATGCTATGTTAAAATATAATGGATGGGCTCTTATGTCGTCTTACATGTCGCGTTCTGCAAAAGATCCAATTGCTTTTAATCCAGATGATATTACCGAGTTTAATTATGTTCCTGTTGGAAGTGGAATGGATTATCAATTGAGTTATGTTTTTCCAACGAACTATGAAATCATTGGTCGTTTTTCTACACAAAATATGCATGATGATATTAAAGCATTAACACCAGATTCTAAACAATATTCGTTAGGTGTTACTAAATATTTATGGGAGCATGCTTTTAAATTACAAGGTGAAGTTACGTTAAGTGATTTGAATTATTTCGACGGAAGTAACAAACAAAATTGGTATGTTCGTTTTCAATTAGAAATCGGAATCTAAGTTTTAGAAAATATAACATAAAACCACAAGTCAGTAATTGATTTGTGGTTTTTTCATTTTCTGGATTTCCGATTTCTAAATTCTAATTTTTAAAATGCTTACCTTTGCACTTTATTTATTTTATTATGTTACATATAGGAGAGTTCAATACGTTAAAAATATTAAGAGATACTAAAGTTGGTTTGTTTTTAGGAAGTGAAGAAACACAAGAAGATGATGTTTTATTGCCGAATAAATACGTACCAAAAGAATTTTCTATTGGAGATGATTTAACTGTATTTATATATCTTGATCATGAAGAACGTCCTGTAGCAACTACGCTTAAACCTTATATCAAGCTGAATGAATTTGCGCATTTAAAAGTAAATTACATGAATCAGTTTGGTGCTTTTTTAGATTGGGGATTAGAGAAAGATTTATTTGTTCCGTTTAAAGAGCAAGCGCGTCCTATGGAAGTTGGAAAGCGTTATTTGGTTTACATGCACATGGATGATAAAACGAATCGTTTGGTAGCTTCAAGTAGAACTAACAAGTATTTGACGAATGAAAATGTTGATTTGGAACCCAATGAAGAAGTAAATATTTTAATTTCTCATATTACAGATGGTGGAATCAATGTTATCATTAATCAGAAATACAAAGGCTTAGCTTATAAAAATGAAGTATATACGGATGTAAAACCAGGAATGAAAACCGTTGGTTACATCAAAAACATTCGCCCTGATGGGAAAATTGATGTCTTACTTCGTAAAGTAGGAGTAGAGGCAATTGAACCTTCATCTCAAATTATTTTAGACGAATTAAAAGCAAATCGTGGTTTTTTGCGCTTGACAGATAATTCGCATCCAGAAGACATTAAAACGGTATTGAAAATGAGTAAAAAGAATTTCAAAAAAGCCGTTGGAAATTTATACAAACAAAAGTTAATCGAAATCAAGGAAGACGGAATTTATTTGGTTTAAAATGACAACAAAGAATAAAATATATCTTTTTCTAAGCATATTAGTTTTATTACTAACGTTTGTTGGCATTTTTCAAAATTTTGATACCATTCATTTTATTGGTTTTGAAACCGAAATCATTTGGATTCCAATTTGGATAGCTATCGTAGTTTTACCACTTTTAAATTTGTATGAAATTGCTATAAATACTGATGATTATAACAAGTATTATTGGTTAGCTCTTGTAATTAATTTAATTTCTATTTTCTTCATTTTGAGATATTTCAAAATAGAATTGCTTTCCTAATTTTTTTCTAAATAAGTATTTCGTATTCTTTTTATTACTAAATTTGTATATACAAATATTAGTTTATGAATCGCAAGAATTTCATAACATTACTTTCAGGAGGAATCGCTATGGCAAGCATACAACCGTTCTATGATTGGACAAAAGGATTAGGAGAAGAAGAGGAGAAGATGCCCGTTTTATTCATCGGACACGGTTCGCCTATGAATGCTATTGAAGATAATGAGTTTTCACAACGTTGGCATCAAATGGGTAAGGAAATTCCAACACCAAAAGCAGTTGTGGTAATTTCGGCGCATTGGTTAACAAAAGGAACATTAGTTACTGCAATGCCAAATCCAAAAACAATTCACGATTTTGGAGGTTTTCCACAAGCGTTATTTGAAGTGCAATATCCAGCGCCTGGAAGTCCTGAATTAGCTTCAGAAATTCAAAAATTAATTACAAATCCGGCAGTGGAATTGGACCACGATTGGGGATTAGATCACGGCACTTGGTCGGTAGTAAAACATATGTACCCTGATGCAGATATCCCGGTTTTACAATTAAGTATCGATTATTATAAACCTGCTGCTTATCATTATGAATTGGCAAAACAATTACTTTCACTTCGTAAAAAAGGAGTTCTAATTATCGGAAGTGGTAATATGGTACACAATTTACGAATGGTAGCTTGGGATAAATTAAACGAACCCGAATACGGATTTGATTGGGCTTTAGAAATGAATGATATCTTCAAAAATAAAATTTCAAATGGCTTTCATAAAGAATTAATTCAATATGAAAAACTAAATAAATCAGCTACATTAGCCATTCCTTCTCCAGACCATTATTATCCATTACTCTACATTTTGGCATTACAAGCTGATAATGATAAAGTAGAATTCTTTAACGATAAAGCAGTTGGTGGTTCGTTAACGATGACTTCGGTGAAAATAGGTTAATTATTCACCTTCTTCGTCATTAAATTTAAACGGATAATCGCCAAATTTTGGAGCCAATCTCTTTGTTTGATAAGGTTTTCTTGTGAATTTATTAGAAATCGCTATTATCGTAACCGAATCTTTTACCAGTGTTACATAAGATGAAGTATTTCCATGCCACCAACCGTTGTGAAAGAAATATTGCTGTCCACTTTCAAATTCTAACATACGAATTCCTAAACCATAATTTCTGGTTCCTTTACGTTCGTAGCTATACCCTTTTAACATTTCTGCCTTCATAGCAGGGCTCAAAAATTTATCTGAATATAAAGCCAAATCAAATTGTAATAAATCTCGAGGTGTTGAGTAGATGTTTTTATCTCCATACACTTGGTCTAAATATTCAAAAGCCAATCGTAAATAATTATTTTTGTAGGACTGACTCACACTATCTTGCTTTGTTAAATCATCAAAAACAAACGTGTTTTTCATGCCTAATGGATCAAAAATTAATTCTTGAAGCACTTTTGGATAAGTCTTTTTCTCAACTTTTTCAATGATTAAAGCTAATAAAGCATAATTGGTGTTGCAATACCCAAAACGAGTTCCAGGTGTTGATTCTAAACCAATGTTTTTTGTAGCTAAAAGTGTTAAAACATCTTGATTGGTTAGTGTTTTCTTTTTATCCCAAACGCCTTTATCATCAGTAAAATAGGCATAATTTCGTAAACCACTTCTGTGATTTAACAACATCCTCACGGTTGTTTTTTCGTGTGGAAATTCAGGTAAAATAGAAGTTACAAAATCGTCTAATTTTAGTTTTTTAGCATCAACTAATTTTAAAATGGTTACAGCCGTTATAACTTTACTCACTGAAGCAATGTGCAAAGGTGTATTTTGTTTGATGGAATCGCCTTTTTCTTTGTAGGCATATCCGCTATAATTTTCATATAGAATTTCGCCATTTTTTGCTACTAAAAACGAACCACTAAAATCTTTTGAATTGAATTTTGAGTCATAAAATGATTCCACTTCATTTCCCATTCTTTTTTTATAAATAGTGGTAAGAGGTGAAAAATTAACAGCAAATTCAGATACATTCCCTTCCTTATCTTTAATAGTGGATTCTTTTGCTTTGTCTGGCTTATCTTGGCAACTTGTAACTAAAAATAATAGGCTTATGGTGAGTAATTTATAAATCATATGGGGTATTCTTAATCGTAATATTTGGGTTTGTTTCTAATAATTGTGTAATAAATTGTTCGCTTTTTTCGGGCGAAATGTAAATGTCATCATATTTGTTATAAGTGATAATTAAACCTATATGACTTAATGCTGGTTTCCAAATTGTTGGCACAATAATTCCTTTGTGATATTCAATTTTATTGATATTCTTTATGTCAATAGTCCCCTTAAATGGGCCAGATTTCCATATTAGCGTATCATTTTTTAAAATATAAAAAGTAGTTTTATATGTCCAAAGCAAAAATAGTGTAATGATTAGATTAATTCCAAAAATAATAAGGAAAGGCTCAATCGAATCGTCAAATAATGTTGGAATTGTCATTAAAAACATAAAAACAATCGCACCAATTAAAATGTACTGATTTATTTTGCTTGTGGCCGATTTAAAAATCATATTACAATCCTAACTTCTTCTTAGTTTCTTTTGAAATTCCATCTTTGTGAACCATAACTGATATTGCTTTTAATTTCATATAAGGCACACTCATGTAAACATAACCACCGTTAGCCACTTTCTTTTCGTCAGTTCCCCAAGAGTTTTTTACTTTGTAATATACGTTTCCTTTTTGGTCTTTTACTTTTCCAACGATGTGCATTAAATGGTCGTCAGTGGTAGATAAATTTTCAAATTCTTGTTGGCGATATTCAGGTGTGATATTTTTTTCAATGATAATTTCACCCAACCCCGTTTTGGTATCTTCTTCTTTTTCTGGAACAAAAGCCACTCCATATTTTCCTGAAAATGTTGCTTCCGAAACATCACAATCTAATGAAAGCGAATAGCCGTTTGCTAATGCATTATCAATATTGGCAATAAATTCATCCAATGGTAAATTGTACATACTACCGTTTGAAAAATTATCTGGAATATTCAAAATGAACGGTTTGTAATTCGCTTCATGAGTAAATGAAGTCAAGGTAACATAATTTTCAGGCTTAATTTTAGTGAATTCAGCAAATGATTTTGGAGTATAATTTTTGCCTTCGTATTCAAATTTGGTTGGAATACTTCCCAAATAAATATCCAAAACGGCATTAACCGCTTGTTTCCAATTTTTAGATAATTTACCACTTGGATTTGAAACATACGTTTTCAACATGGCTTCCAAAACCGCGACCATTTCAGCATGATTGTGTTTGTTGGCATCATCATTTAATCCATCATAAATGGTATTGGGAACTAATCCGTATTTTGTTAGACTATTAATTACATCGTGAGCCAAAGCACCTTCACTAAAATTAGCTTTTCCTTGACGCATTACGTAGTTTTCGGCTTTAGCCAAATAAGTGGTTCGGGCTTGAAACATCTCTGAAAGGTCGATTTTCTTTCCTGTTAAGCGAATAATTTCGGATTCTAAAAACGAAGAAGTTGAGAAACTCCAACACGTTCCTGTAATATCTTGAGAGATGACCGGCAAAGATTCGACATCATTAACTTTCTGAAATTCATAGTTTTGAGCCGAAGCCGAAAATAGTCCAGATGCAAACACTAATCCTATATATAGTTTTTTCATGAATCTAATTGTTTTGAACTTGCAATATAATGCAAAAAATGAATTATTTTTACGGAAATTTACATTTAAAAAAAATTACAATATCTATTTTAAATATTTGAAAAATGAGCAATATCAATTGGAAAACCGTTAGAGAATTTGAAGATATAACTTATAAAAAATGTGATGGCGTTGCAAGAATCGCTTTCAACCGACCAGATGTTAGAAATGCATTTCGTCCAAAGACAACTAAAGAATTAATCGAAGCATTTTATGATGCCCAAGAAGATACGTCAATTGGAGTAGTGTTACTTTCTGCGGAAGGACCAAGTTCTAAAGACGGAATTTGGAGTTTTTGTAGTGGTGGCGATCAAAAAGCACGTGGACACCAAGGTTATGTTGGAGATGATGGTTACCACAGATTGAATATTTTAGAAGTACAACGTATGATTCGTTTCATGCCAAAAGCTGTTATTTGTGTAGTTCCGGGTTGGGCTGTTGGTGGTGGACATTCGCTTCATGTGGTGTGTGATTTAACGTTAGCGAGTAAAGAACACGCTATTTTCAAACAAACGGATGCAGATGTAACTAGTTTTGATGGTGGTTACGGTTCGGCTTATTTAGCTAAAATGGTAGGACAAAAGAAAGCGAGAGAAATTTTCTTCTTAGGTAGAAATTATTCAGCGCAAGATGCTTTTGAAATGGGAATGGTAAATGCCGTAATTCCTCATGCTGAGTTAGAAGATACTGCTTATGAATGGGCACAAGAAATTCTAGCGAAATCACCAACATCAATTAAAATGCTAAAATTCGCTATGAATTTAACCGATGATGGCATGGTAGGTCAACAAGTTTTTGCAGGTGAAGCTACTCGTTTAGCGTACATGACAGACGAAGCAAAAGAAGGAAGAGATGCGTTCTTAGAAAAACGTAAGCCTAACTTTGAAAAGAAATATTTACCATAATTAGATAATAGAATAAAGAGAAAAGACAATCGACCTTTAATTAACTATTTCTATGCAAGAATTCACAAATAATCCAATCGAAATTGACCAACTTCCAAAATTTGAAGAAGTTCATTTAAAAGGACTTCATCCAAAGTATATAAACGTATTACTTTTTAATTTTTTATTGCTTTTTATTTTAATAATTGGTGGATTTTCTACCTTATTTTACTTTAAAAAAGATGCTTTTTCAAATAGTACTTGGATATTAATTCTTGTAGGTATTTTGGTTTTTCTTGCTGGATTAATAGTTTTTACGAAGCTTAGTTTCAATAAAAAAGGTTATGCTTTTAGAGAACATGACACCATTTATAAATCAGGTTTAATTTCTGAAACGACTACAATTATTCCTTTCAATAGAGTACAACATGTGGCTTTACATCAAGGGTTTATTTCTCGAAAATTAGGTTTGGCTTCCATTGAATTATTCACCGCGGGTGGTAGTAGTTCCGATTTAGAAATTCCGGGTTTGCTTTTGGCTGATGCCCAAATTATTAAAAATTTGGTTTCCCAAAAAATCAATCCACCTAAGAAGGAAGAAGTTATTGAACCATTTTCAAGTGAATCATTCTTAACTGCAGAAAATGAATAACTCAACCAATTTCTCACAACCGCAACGTCAATCACTTCCTGGGATTTTGGTCATGTTTGCCAATTCCTTGCAGAAGACGGTTCGCGCTTTGTGGCCTATGTTGTTAATTTGGTTGGTAAAGTTTGATTCCTTAAATAAACTCGTTTTTTTTGGAAGTATAGCAGGAGTTGTGATAATAATTGGTGTGATTTCATACTTACAATATTTGTTTTTTACGTTTCATATTGATGAAGAAAATAACGAATTTGTCATTCAGAAAGGTGTTTTCAATAAAACTAGAATCACCATTCAGTTACATAAAATTCAGCAAGTTAATATCAATCAAAGTTTAATTCAGCGATTAGTTGGTGTTCATAAATTAGAAATTGATACTGCTGGAAGTGATAAAAAAGAAGCTTCTATTAGTGCTATTTCACATGATTTAGCCACTATTTTAAAAGAACGATTAATTAATCATTCGCAACAAGAAACGATTGCCGACTCTGAAAAAGTTGCTATTGAAGAAAGTCCAACATCTTTCATTAAAATTGGTTTGTTGAGTTTGGTGAAGATTGGTTTCACATCAAACTATATCAAAAGTTTTGCTTTAATTTTTCTGTTTTTTACCACAATTATAGAGAATTTACAACAGTTAAATACAGAAGTAATTGATGAAGATAAAGTCACTGATTATTTAGATACATTGCCAAGTATTACTTCATTTATGATAGTTGTCGGGATTTTTATTGTTCTTATTTTGATAGTAAACTTATTTCGTACCATTTTAAAATATTTCGATTTTACCATTCAAAAAAGTAAGCAAGCTATTGTGTTATCTTACGGATTACTATCTACAAAAAACACGTTGTTGAATCCTAATAAAGTTCAAAAAATTAAAATAACGCAAAACTATTTTCAAAAGAAGTTAGATGTTACCACTATTGGAGTTCATCAGGCTTCTAGCGATGTAGAAAAAGTGAAGGAAAAAGACCAAATTGAAGTGCCAGGATGCTCAGCAAGCGAGCGCGATATTATTCTGAATTTGTTGTTAAGTCAATTGCCAGAAAAAGGGAAGAAGTATTTACCTAATTGGAGAAAATTTGCAGTCAATACCTTTTTTCTTCTTGTAGTACCAGTTTTAATTTCAATAGCAATAAATTATAAATTGCACTTTATTAGTTGGAATGAATGGATGCTTTACACAAGTTTTTTTGTCATTTTTGCTATTGCTTTGATATGGTTTTCGTTTAAAAATTATAAACTTTTTGTTTCCAATGATTTTATCATCAAGCAAAATGGAGCTTGGGATATTGATACAATAATCATTGAACCCTATAAAATTCAGGCTATTGAAACCCAACAGTTTTTTTGGCAAAAGCCAGCTGATATTGGTTCAGTTCGTCTTTCAACAGCTGGAGGAACAGTTAATTTTTCAACAACAAATTATTCGGAAGTAAAAAAACTAACTAATTATTGGTTGTATCAAGTGGAAACTTCTGATAAGAATTGGATGTAATTAAATTTATAAATGGAACTAGTTTCGAAAAGTATCGTTTTTGCCTTTGGATTATTTCTGATATTCTCTGGATTTTTAATGTTTTTAAATCCTGAAAGAGCAAGATCTATAATTGGTAAAGCAGGAAGTACTATTGTAATTAATTATGGAGAATTGATTGTTCGTTTGTTATTAGGAATAAGTTTTGTCATTTCGGCCAAAACGAATGCTTATGAATTATATTTTCGCATTTTTGGCTACTTTTTAATCATTTCTGCTGTAATTTTGATGCTTACACCAATTAAAACACATCACAAATTTTCAACAAAAGCTGCTGAAACATTAAGACCAATATACTTGAGAATTTGCGCGCCATTTTCAATAGCTTTTGGAATTTTGATACTGATGGCAATTTTTAAATAACAAGATATATAATGAAACACTGGATACAAGCCGCACGATTACGAACCCTACCACTTTCCGTTTCTGGAATCATCGTGGGAAGCGCTTATGCCTATTATCAAGGATTTTCCGACTGGAGAATTGTGGTTTTAGCATTGTTAACTACTTTGGGATTGCAAGTTTTGTCCAATTATGCCAACGATTACGGAGATGGCGTAAAAGGAACCGATGCTAATCGAATTGGCGAAAAACGTTTGGTAGCGGCTGGTGTTATCACAGCGGAGCAAATGAAAAAAGCCGTAATTATCACTGCAATTTTGACATTCATAATTGCTTTATTATTGATTTACGTTGCATTCGGAAAAGAAAATTTTGCATTAAGTTTAATTTTCATCTTGTTAGGAATTGGCTCTATTGGTGCTGCTATTAAGTATACCGTTGGAAAAAGTGCTTATGGCTACAGCGGTTTTGGCGATTTTTTTGTGTTTATTTTCTTCGGATTGGTTTCGGTTGTGGGTTCTAACTTTTTGTTTACCCATTTTGTCGATTGGAAATTATTTTTACCCGCAACAGCCATCGGATTATTAAGTGTAGCGGTTCTAAATTTGAACAACATGCGCGATATTGAAAATGATAAAATCTCTGGTAAGAATACGTTGGTTGTTAAAATGGGATTGGAAGGAGCTAAAAAATATCATGAATTTTTAATTTTAACTCCTTTCATTTCGATGATTGTATTTTCGTTAGTAACTAAATTGAGTTTTTATGCTATGATACTTGTTTTTTTTATGCTTGCAATTCACTTGAAAACGGTAAAAAAATCAAAAAAATACGAAGATTTTGACCCAGAACTTAAAAAAGTTGCTTTAAGCACATTTGCATTAAGTATATTATTTTGGTTAACTTTAGTCTTTCTAAGCTAATCACTTTTTAATAAAAAATAAACTATGAAAATCACATTCTACGGACACGCTTGCATAGGAATTACAGTAAATGATGTTCACATTTTAGTTGACCCATTTATTTCAGGAAATCCAAAGGCTTCTCATATTGATATCAATACGTTGGAAGCCGATTTTATATTACTAACACATGCCCATCAAGATCATATTTTAGATGTGGAAGCAATTGCTAAACGTACAGAAGCGGTTATTGTTTCTAATTACGAAATTGCATCACATTACGGAAATAAAGGGTTTAACTACCATCCAATGAATCATGGTGGAAGTTGGGATTTTGAGTTTGGAACCGTAAAATATGTAATTGCACATCACACTTCGTCTTTTCCTGATGGAAGCTATGGAGGGCAACCTGGCGGATTTGTTATTGAAGGAGAACACAAAAATATCTACATCGCTGGCGACACCGCTTTAACAATGGATATGAAATTAATTCCAATGCGAACTAAGTTAGATTTAGCCATTTTACCTATTGGAAGTAACTTCACAATGGATGTTGAAGATGCTATTATTGCTTCAGATTTTGTACAATGCGATAAAGTGTTAGGATATCATTTTGATACGTTTGGTTACATCGAAATCAATCATGAAGACGCTAAACGCAAATTTTTCGATAAAGGAAAAGATTTGATGTTGTTAGAAATCGGGCAAAGTATTGAATTGTAAATTTGGTACAAAAATTGAATGGTAATTAAACACAATAGGCACATAGTATTTTAAATTATGTTTTCTATGTAAAGTGTAACGCCTTAAAAAACACACACAAAGTAGAACTATGATTCTATGTGTTTAAAAAAAAATAAAATGAACAAACTTTTATATTTAGTATCAGCCTTATTATTTACAACTTCGTTTTTTGCTCAAAAAGATGGATTTTGGGATAAAGAACGCGCTACTACAAAAGAAATAACACTTTCTGCCGGAAAACGAACATTAATTAAAACAGAAGATTTACCCGTTGGAACCACCGAATTCGTATACCGAATTACCGTTTTAGATGAAAATCAAAAACTAACATCAAGTTTGGTTTCGGTGTTAAAAGCCATTCCTGATCCAACCGGAATTAGTCAAGGAACAGCAGGAGCTATTCATTTAACATCTGCAATTTCGGGAGATGATAAATGTACGTTTGCCTTATTTCAAGAAGCAAATGCAGCTAATTTATTTTTGAAAGAAGGAAAAACGGATAGAGCGTGTTGGGAACAAAAAGAAAAAGTAAACAAAGACGCCAAGTTGATTTCGTCATCCTCTTTATGTTTAACTAATTTACCTAATTTATGGTTCGGATTCGAAAGTCAGAATTGGGTTATGAACCAAAAAATTGTTTTAGAAGTAGTGCCATGGGTGGATTATAAAGCTAGTAGAGGTTGGACCAAACAAAATAAGAAAGAACTTGAAGCAGAAATTACAAGGTTAGATTTTGTTAGTTCGCTTTCTAAAAAAGAAATTTTTTCTGGAGAATTTATAGATTTAATAATTGGAAAATATAAATACAAGGAATTTAAAGATTTATTGCCATCTGAAAAAGCAAATAGTATTCAAAATCTTGCGATTCAAGCAGTTCAAAACACCAAACAAATGAACGATTTTTTAGAATTTAAAAGAAAAACAGCTTGGGATTTTTATAAGAAAAACCAACATCAGAAAGCGATTGATTATATTTTAAAAGAAATTGTAGATAACAAATGGGCACAAGCTAAAGATTACAGTGCTTTAGGAGATATTTATATAGAAACGAAACAATTTGTTAAGGCTAAGGAATCCTTTTTTAAAGCGACTCAATTAGATAATAATCAACTTTGGTATCAGTTAAAATATGCAAATGCTTTAGTGTTTAATGAAGATATTTCTGAAGCTAAAGAAATACACAAAAAATACAAGAGTAACAATATTGATGTAAAAACCTCTTGGATTCAACAGGCTAAATTTGATATAGATTTTTATAAATCAAAAGGGTTGAATGTTGATGATTTCAAGAAAATATTGAGAATATTAGATTAATTTCAAAATAATTTTATGTCAACTAAGAAAATAATATTTCATATTTTAATTTTGTTTTTAGCTTTTTCAACGAAAGCTCAAGACGCTATTTATACAGGTAAAGTTGATAGTTTAAAAGCAAAATCTGTAGAAGTTTATAGACAAACATTTTGGGATAATTTGCCTAAACCACTTAACTGGACAAATGATTATGAGAATTTATTTTCTGATGAAGAAGAGATTAAATTGAATCAAATTATTTCTGATTTTGAAAAAGAAACAACAGTTGAAATAGCAATAGTTACTATAGATACTTTGAAAGTTTCTCAAGAAAATTTTGAAGATTTAACACTACATATTGCCAGAACTTGGGGTGTTGGAAAAAAAGAAAAATCGAATGGTATTTTAATCGCGATTTCTAAAGGATATAGCCAAATAAGAATTCAAAATGGAGATGGAATTGCTCTTGTTTTATCAGATGAAGAAACTGCAGAAATTCTTCAAAATCAATTCTTTCCTTATTTCAAAAAAGAAGAATATTTTGTAGGAACTCAAGCTGGTTTATTGAAAATAATGGAGTTATTGAAAACTCGATTGAAATAAAACTTTTAAACTCATAAACACCTAAACTTTTATACTCAATTTGAAAGCAACCTACAAAAAATACATCCTCAATTTCAAACGCCCAAGTGGCACTTCTCGTGGTATAATGACTGAGAAAGAAACTTGGTTTTTAATCTTGGAAGAAAATGGAAAAATAGGAATAGGTGAGTGTGGTATTTTACGAACACTTTCTATTGATGACCGACCGGATTATGAGGAAAAATTGCAATGGGTTTGTCAAAATATTCATTTGGGAAAAGACCAATTGTGGGATGAATTAATGGAGTTTCCTTCGATTCAATTTGGAGTGGAAATGGCGTTTCTTTCTTTACAATCTAAAACTCCTTTCGAATTATTTCCATCGGAATTTACAGAAAGTAAAAAAAACATGTTGATTAACGGTTTGGTTTGGATGGGCGAGGAGCAATTCATGAAAACCCAAATTGAAGAAAAACTAGCGCAAGGATTTTCGTGTATAAAGCTAAAAATTGGAGCCATTGATTTTGAAAAAGAATTAGGATTATTGCGATTTATTCGTCAAAATTTTGATGCTAAAATCATTGAAATTCGGGTAGATGCTAACGGTGCTTTTAATTCAAGTCAAGCTTTAAGTAAGTTGAATCAATTAAATGAATTTGAATTACATAGTATAGAACAACCTATAAGAGCGAATCAAATTCAAGAAATGAAATTATTGTGTCAACAAGCACCATTTCCAATCGCTTTAGATGAAGAATTAATTGGTGTTTTTGGAACAGATAATAAACGAAAACTACTTGAAGTAATTCAACCACAATACATCATTTTGAAACCTAGTTTAGTTGGAGGATTCAAAGGAACTTTAGAATGGATTTCCATTGCCGAAAGTTTAAATATTGGTTTGTGGATTACTTCCGCTTTGGAAAGTAATATTGGATTGAATGCAATTACCCAATTTACTTTTACCTTAAATAATCCAATGCCGCAAGGCTTAGGAACTGGTGGTTTGTATACGAATAACTTTGATTGCCCTTTAGAAATTCAAAACGGACATATTCAGTATGATGTCACTAAAAAATGGGATATTTCTAATTTAGGAATTTCAATTTAAATACGATAATTTTGCAATATTGATTTGGTTCAAGAAATAGTTTTATAGTTTTTAAAATCAACTTTTCACTTTCTTCTTTTCACTTATTACTTAAAAATATGTTTCGTTTAAAATTACCAACCGATCCAAGATGGGCCAACATAGCAGAAGGAAATCTAGAAGAAATTCTTACTGATCACGCTTGGTGCGAAATCAAAGCGGCATCAAATGCAATGATGTTAATTAATTTATTACCTGAATTTACAGAAATTACTACTGAGTTAACATCAATCGCGAAAGAAGAATTAGATCATTTTGAACAAGTGCATGAAATCATCAAAGCTCGTGGTTGGGTATTAGGACGAGAACGAAAAGACAGTTATGTAAACGATTTATTCAAGTTTATGAAACCTGGAAATCGCAAACATTTAATTGTTGAGCGTATGTTATTTGCTGCAATGATTGAAGCTAGAAGCTGCGAACGTTTTAAAGTACTTTCAGATAATATCAAGGACGAAGAATTAGCTGTTTTTTATAGAGAATTAATGATTTCGGAAGCCAATCATTATACTTCATTTTTACAATTTGCTCACGAATTAGCAGAAGAAGGTTACGACGTTAAGAAACGTTGGGAAGAATGGCTAGAATTTGAAGCCAAAGTAATTGAAAGCTACGGAAAATCGGAGACGATACACGGATAAAAGTTTTCTTTGTCATGCTGAACTTGTTTCAGCATCTCTCTTGCTAATAGGCAGATTCCGAAACAAGTTCGGAATGACAAAAGTCCCAACTCCTAACTATTCTTTGATTCAATCCATTTACTCATGTACTTTGTACTTTGTAAACTTTGGTGTTGTAGTATTTGCCCCAAGAAGTTTTTGCTACGATGTGCGTTTAAATTTTCTTTGAGATTTTCTATTTTATTCATGAAATCAGTTTCATATAATTCCTTTTTGAATCGTTTTTCAATTATTTCATAACCTTTTTTTTGAGCGGTTTCCCAAACGTTTTTATTAGTATACAATTCGACTGCTTTTTCAATAAAATCATCTTCATTTGAAGTGATGAATCCGTTCCAATCTAAATTGCCGTTCATTGCTTCAGCTCCCATTTCTGTGGTTATTGAAGGTAATCCCAATTGCATGGCTTCAAACAATTTGCCTTTCAAACCAGCTCCGTAAGGAATAGGGGCTAACAAAACTTTTGCTTTTGAATATACATCAGCAACACTTTCGGCTCTTCCTATAATTAAAAAACCTTCTTTTTCATTGTGCAATTGCTTGGCTTTTTCCGAAACATAAGCGCCATAAACATGAAGTGCTGCTTCGGGAAGTTGTTTTTTAATAGATTTCCAGTATTGTTTTAATTGTAAAACAGTTTGCCAATTGGGTTCGTGTAAAAAGTTGCCAATACTTACAAAATGGTTTCGTTCTTCAAATGAAGGAATATTTGTTTGAAATTCTTCGGATAAAAAAGGTAAATAAAACAAAAGAGAAGCATCAATTTTGAACGTTTCAGTTGCCAATTGCATTTCGTATTCCGAAATCAATAAAGTCAAATCGCATCTGTAAATGGAAGCCATTTCGCGTTTAAAAACATCGGAAATATAATCTTCAAAAACTAACTCGCGATTTTGTTTGAAAGCCATTTCTCTGGCTTTTCGTAAAAAATGTAAATCTTCAGTGTCTAAAACTCGTAAAGCATTCGGACAATTTTCCATCACTCGCCAACCGTATTGCTCTTCAATCATGAATCGGTCAAATAGTACAACATTCGGATTTAATGCTGTGATTTCAGAATCAAAACTGCTATCATTCAGTTGAATCACTTTGGTTTTAACCGAAATCTGACTCAAATCAAACGAAAAATCTGATTTAGAAGCCGAACACAAAAACGTAATTTCATAATCTTGCTTTTGAAACAACGAAATGAGTTGTAACATTCTGCTTCCCGCTGCGGTTGAAGTTGGTTCTGGCCAAACGGCTCCTATGATGACTAAATCCTTCATGTGACAAATATAGTTATATAGTTTCAGGTTTCAAGTTTCAGGTTTTAAGTTCAAATTGAAAATTTAAAGTAAATTTGTGCAATAACTAATCACTATAAAAATGACTTTTTTTAAATTTTGTCCAAGTTGTGCCTCTACTCATTTTACGTTTCCTGATAATCGTCGGTTTTTATGTGATGATTGTGGTTTTACGTATTATCATAACATAGCGGCCGCTGTAGCGATTGTTTTTACGTTTGAAGACAAAGTATTGTTTACAGTACGAAATGTCGACCCAGACAAAGGAAAATGGGATTTACCAGGCGGATTTATCGATCCAAATGAAACGGCAGAAGAAGCAGCTTGTAGAGAAATTAAAGAAGAATTAGGAATTGAAATTTCAAACAGCGATTTAAAATATATCACCACTTCACCAAATAATTATTTATACAAAAACGTTCCTTATAGAACGATGGATATTTTTTACGAATGTGAATTAAATTCCGATGTAATTAAAGTGGAAGCAGAAGACGAAATTCAGGATTTGATTTGGGTAAAGCGTACAGAAATTGATTTGAATCAAATAGGTTTTGTTTCGATTCGAAAAGTTATTGGTGAAAAATATTTAGGTTAAGCACAATTAAAATGTCCGTTTGGCATTGGACGATAGGCGTAATATTGTAATACTTCTTCGATAGCTAATTTGAGTGCTTTATTTATCGGAACAATTACATTTCCCAATTGAAAATCGATTTGCGATAGGTTCATGTAGTAATCAGTAAAAATGGGAACTGGTAAGCCTTTGTTGATTAATTCTGTTGATTTATTATAATTTTCGGCTTGTCCTTCTTTGATAATTTTACAAGTTGCCAATCGCAATTGACCATATTTATCAGTGTTGGCTCCAAATCCGAAAAGGCGACAAATTAAACCTCGATATTGGTAACTGCTGCAGTTTCCTTTGTTTTTATCCAACAATGAAAGCGGATTATAGATAAAACATCGGTTTACTGACGATTTGTTTAGGGTGTTTAATACTTTTTCGGCTTCTCCATTTAAAAACAAGTGAAAAGCCCAAGGTAAAAACTCTAATGGAGAAGCGTCAAGTTCGGGATGATTGCAACATTTGCCACAGCCAGCTACGCAACTTAATTTAGTGTGTGATTGAAATTCTTTTATCTCAACATCCAAATTTTGGAATAATTCTTCTACCAAAACAACACGTTGCTCGATGGTCATAATTTTTTACCGAAGGTAGACTATAATTTGGTAGTTTGTTTGATTTGTTACTTTTAATTCAACAAACTGAAAATAAATCTTTTATATAGATTTTTTGTAGTTATCAGGAAAAGGTCTGTACGCATAATATTGTAAAACTTCTTCTAAAGCGGCTTTCATAGCTTTATTTACTGGCAAAAAAACATTTCCAAGTTTAAAATCTATTTGCGAAAGTTGCATGTAATATTCTGTAAAAATTGGCACAGATAGATTAGTATTTATAGCAATAGTGGCGTTTTCAAAATTTGTTGCTTGTCCGTCTTTGATGATATTACAAGTTGCTATGCGTAATTTTCCGTATTTATCAGTTGTGGCACCAAAACCAAAAAGTCTGCAAATTAATCCTCTATATTGATATGTACTGCAATTTCCGGATGTAAATTCTGCTAACGATTTTGGGCGATATAAAAAGCAAGTAGCTGTTGTGCTTTGTTCTAATTCTAAAAGCGTTTCTTCGGCTTGACCGTTTAAAAATATATGAAAAGCCCATGGTAAAAATTCAAGAGGCGAAGCGTCGATTTCGGGTGTTGAGCAACATTTTCCGCAACCTGCAATACAACCCAATTTCGTTTCTTTCTGGAAATCTATAATTTCCACATCGAGATTATGAAACAATGTTTCCACTAATCTTACGCGATTTTCTATAGAATTATCCATGTTTTTTGTAGATTTACACTGAGTTAAGATATAAAAAAAAGCGTTCAAAAAGATTGAACGCTTTAGTATTTAGTGACCTCGACTGGATTCAAACCAGTAACCTTCTGAGCCGTAATCAGATGCGCTATTCAGTTGCGCCACGAGGCCTTAATGCGGGTGCAAATATAGAGATAAATGTGTAAATTGCAAACCAATTACAGAAAAAATATATAAAAAATGAACTTAGAAAACTATATACGTGATATTCAGGATTTTCCGAAGCCAGGAATTGGATTTAAAGATATTACTCCTTTATTAAGTAATCCTGAAGCAACTTCTGCCTGCTTAGAATTGTTAGCCAGTACTTTAGCTGATAAAAATATTAATAAGGTAATAGGAGTTGAGAGTCGTGGCTTCTTTTTTGGGATTTTATTGGCTCAAAAATTAAATGCAGGCTTTGTTCCAGTTCGTAAACCTAAAAAGTTACCTTTTGAAACAATTAGTGCTTCATACGAATTGGAATATGGTACCGATACTTTAGAAATGCATATTGACGCCATTCAAAAAGGGGATAGGGTTTTAATTCACGATGATGTTTTAGCTACTGGAGGAACTGCAACAGCCGTTTGTGAGTTAGTAGAGCAATTAGGTGGCGAAATCGTACAAATGAACTTCTTAATGGAATTATCGTTTTTAAACGGAAGAGAAAAATTAGGGAATAAAGAGATTTTTGCTGCTTTGACATATTAAAATAAAAAACCATCCGCTACAACGGATGGTTTTTTTAAACAAACTAAACCAATTAATTGCTGTATTAAAAAGCGTATTTATTTTCGCTAATAATTTTTGCAGCAATTTTTTCACGAAGACCAATTACATTTGGCATGTTCGTATATTTTGTAAAACGTTTTAATCCCATTAACATCATACGTTGTTCGTCGCCTTCAGCAAAAGAAACAATTCCTTCTTTTCCTTTTTGGTTTACGATATCTACTGCATGATATAAGTATAATTTTGCCATAGCAATTTGCTCTTGAACTTTGTCTTCACCTTCTTTTTTGGCTAATTTTTCAGTTCTAAGAATTGTACTTTCTGCCATGTAAATTTCGATTAAGATATCAGAAGCAGCCATCAATAATTGTTGGTGTGATTCTAATTCTGCTCCATATTTTTGAACTGCAGCACCAGCTACCATTAAGAATACTTTTTTCAATTTGGCAACCATTTCCTTTTCTTCAGCAAATAATTCTGAATAATCCGGAATGTCGAAAGATGGAATTCCCATTAATTCTTCAGCCACAGCCATTGCAGGACCTAATAAATCAACGTGACCTTTCATTGCTTTCTTCACTAGCATTCCAACCGATAACATTCTGTTGATTTCGTTAGTTCCTTCGTAAATTCTTGCGATACGAGCATCTCTCCAAGCACTTTCCATTGGTGCATCTTCTGAGAATCCCATTCCACCAAAAATTTGGATTCCTTCGTCTGTACATGCTTGAACATCTTCAGAAACCGCAACTTTTAAGATAGAACATTCGATTGCGAATTCTTCAACACCTTTTAATTCTGCTTCTTGGTGCGTATTTCCTTCACTAACTCTGATGTTTATTCTGTTTTCAATATCTGATGCAGCTCTGTAAGTAGCACTTTCTCCAGCATATGAATTTGTTGCCATTTCAGCAATTTTAGCTTGTATAGCTCCAAAACTTGAAATAGGCGTTTTAAACTGAACTCTTTCGTTAGCATAATTAACTGCTCCAGTAATGGTTCTACGTTGTGCTTCTAAACAAGCTGCTGCTAATTTAATACGACCAACATTTAAAGCATTCATAGCAATTTTAAAACCTTCGCCACGACCTGCCAACATATTCTCAACAGGAACTTTTGTTTCGTTAAAGAAAACCTGACGAGTAGAAGAGGAACGAATACCTAATTTGTGCTCTTCATCACCCATTGAAATTCCGTTTGAAGGATCATTCTCAACAATGAAACCAGTAATGTTTTTATCGTCTTCAATACGAGCGAAAACAATCATTACGTTACAAAAACCAGCATTAGAAATCCACATTTTTCCTCCTGTGATTTTATAATGTGTTCCATCTTCTGAAAGAACGGCTTTTGTTTTTCCTGAATTCGCATCTGATCCTGCTCCTGGTTCTGTTAAACAATAAGCACCAAACCATTCGCCAGAAGCTAATTTTGGCACATATTTTTGTTTTTGTTCTTCTGTTCCGTATAATGTAATTGGCATTGTTCCAATTCCGGTATGAGCTCCAAAAGCTGTTGAAAACGAACCAGTTGCTCCTGAAATATAATCACAAACTAAAACGGTGTTTACGAATCCCATTTCCATTCCGCCATAAGCAGCGGGAACAGCAACACTTAAGTAACCTAATTCACCAGCTTTACGCATGATGTCTTCGGTTAAAGCGTAATCTTTCTTTTCGAAGCGTTCTTTGTTTGGCCAAATTTCTTTGTCTACGAATTCGATAACCGAATCACGCATCATTACTTGTTCTTCATTGAAATCTTCTGGAGTGAAGATGTCTTCGCATTTTGTTTCTTTTACAAGGAATTGACCTCCTCTGATGATATCTGACATAACTTTTATTTTTTTAAGAAAAAAGAGAAAAGAAGCAAGAGAAAAGATTAAACCAATTTACTGATAAAACCAGTAGTCATTTTTTGGAATTCAATAATCTTATTTTCTACTTCAAGCCCTTTTTCTTCGGTTAAGTATTTATTTTGTATTGCAATTAATAATTGTGTTTGTAATTCGAAAGATGAACCAAGACTAATGTTTAAAAAATGTTTGAAATGAGTGTTTTCTCTATTTGAACCTTCTGCAATATTAGAAGGTATTGAAACTGCAGCTCTATTCATTTGACTGATTAAACCATATACTTCATTTTTAGGAAATTCTAATGTTATTTTGTGAATATCAGATGCTATTTCCATTGATAAAATCCAAATTTTAAGATTTTTGAAATTATGCTTCATAAGTCTTTCTTCTTGTCTCTTTTTTCTTTCGTCTATTTTTATTTTAAAAATTCGTAAATTCCTGCTGTTCCTTGTCCTGTTCCCACACACATAGAAACGATTCCATATTTACTTCCTCTTAATCGCATTTCGTCAAACAATTGAACAGAAAGTTTTGCACCAGTACAACCTAGTGGGTGGCCTAAAGCGATAGCTCCTCCGTTTACGTTTACGATTTCAGGATTTAAGCCTAATTCTCTAACAACAGCTAACGATTGAGAAGCAAAAGCTTCGTTTAATTCAATTAAATCAATATCAGACTGTTTTAAACCTGCTTGTTTTAATGCTTTTGGAATTGCTTTTACTGGACCGATTCCCATGATTCTTGGTTCTACACCTGCTGAAGCAAAGTTTACTAATCGAGCAATAGGTTCAAGATTTAATTCTTTTACCATTTCTTCGCTCATTACTAATACGAAAGCTGCTCCATCACTCATTTGAGACGAGTTTCCTGCTGTTACACTTCCGTCAGCAGCAAATACGGGTCTTAAACCTGCTAATGCCGCAACAGAAGTTCCTGCTCTTGGTCCTTCATCTTTGTTAACAACATAAGAACGCGTTTCTTTTTTACCATTTTCATTGATAAAAGTTTCTTCTACTGTAATAGGAACTATTTGAGCATCAAATTTACCTTCTGCTTGTGCTTTTAAAGCCTTCATATGTGATTGATATGCAAACTCATCTTGATCTTCACGAGAAACGTTGAATTGTTTTGCAACCGCCTCAGCAGTTAATCCCATTCCCCAATAATAATCTTCGTGACCTGCTGCTGCAGCTTTATAATCTGGTGTTGGTTTGTAACCTCCCATTGGAATATAACTCATACTTTCGGCACCACCTGCAATGATACAATCTGCCATTCCGGATTGAATTTTTGCCGTTGCCATTCCGATAGTTTCAATACCTGATGCACAATATCTATTTACTGTAACACCTGGAACATCTTCTACTTTTAATCCCATTAATGAAATTAATCTACCAACGTTTAAACCTTGTTCTGCTTCAGGCATGGCATTTCCTACCATAACATCATCAATACGAGTTTTATCAAAATTAGGAAGCTCTTTCATCATATGTTCGATGGTTTCTGCTGCTAATTCGTCAGGTCTTTTAAAGCGAAAAACTCCTTTTGGTGCTTTTCCTACTGCTGTTCTATATGCTTTTACTATATATGCTGTTTTCATCTTTTAGTTTCTTAACGGTTTCCCTTTGGTTAACATGTACTGAATTCTTTCTAAAGATTTTCTTTCTCCAGTTAATGATAAAAATGCTTCTCTTTCTAAATCCAATAAATATTGTTCAGAAACTAAAGTTGCTTCTGATAAATCACCACCAGCCATTACATAAGCTAGTTTGTTGGCAATTTTCTTATCGTGTTCAGAAATGTATTTACCAGCTTCCATTTGGTCAGTTCCTACTAAGAACATACCTAAAGCTTGTTTACCTAATACTTTGATGTCTTTTCTTCTTACAGGTTGTGTATAACCTTGTTCTGCCATTTGTAAAGCCACTTGTTTAGCTGTTGCGATTTGGCGGTCTTTGTTCACGACAACAATATCTCTTCCTTTTTGTAAAACTCCCGTATCAAAACCTTCGTAAGCTGAAGTAGCTACTTTTGCCATACCAACAGTTAAGAAATATTCTTGTAAAACGTTTAATTCTACATCATTTTTACGGAATAAATCAGAAGCTCTCAAGGCCATTTCTTTAGAACCACCACCACCAGGAATTACTCCAACACCAAATTCTACTAATCCGATGTACGTTTCTGCTGCGGCAACAGCTCTATCAGCGTGCATGGTTAATTCACAACCACCACCTAATGTCATTCCGTGAGGAGCTGCAATAACTGGAATAGCTGAATAACGACAACGCATCATCGTGTCTTGGAACATTTTGATAGCCATGTTTAATTCGTCATATTCTTGTTCGACTGCCATCATGAAAATCATTCCTAAATTAGCTCCAACAGAGAAATTTGCGCCTTGATTTCCAATTACTAAACCATTGTAATCTTTTTCAGCAATGTCAATGGCTTTGTTGATTCCTTGTAAAACACCAGCGCCAATTGAATTCATTTTAGAGGTAAATTCTAAATTGATGATTCCATCACCTAAATCGGTAATGATTGAATCGCTGTTGTTCCATATTTTTTTGCTTTCGCGAATGTTATTTAAGATAATGAAGGCATCTTGACCTGGAATTTTCTCTACTTTTTTGTTGGTGATAGAGTAGAAGTGTGTTGCTCCATCTTTAATCGAATAGAAAGAAGTGTTTCCTGAAGCTAACATATCGGTTACCCAAGAAGCAGGTTGAAAACCTTCCGCTTTCATTAATTCGATTCCTTTTTCAACACCGATAGCATCCCAAATTTCGAATGGACCGTTTTCCCAACCGAATCCAGCTTTCATTGCATCATCGATTTTGTAGAAAGCGTCTGTGATTTCAGGAATTCTGTTTGAACAATATTGAAACATAGAAGCGAAGTTTTTTCTATAGAAATCACCTGCTTTGTCTTTTCCTGTAACTAAAACTTTGAATCTGTCAATTGGTTTTTCAATCGTTTTAGTTAATTCTAAAGTTGCGAAAGATGCTTTTTTATTGGCTCTATATTCTAATGTATCTAAATCTAAAGTTAGAATGTCTTTTCCTTCTTTTTTGTAGAAACCTTGTCCTGTTTTGCTTCCTAACCATTTGTTTTCCATCATTTTGTTTACAAATTCCGGAAGTTTGAATAATTCATGAGCTTCGTCGTTTGGACAATTTTCATAAATTCCGTTAGCCACATGAACCAAAGTATCTAAACCAACAACATCTACAGTTCTAAAAGTAGCTGATTTTGGACGACCTATTACTGGTCCTGTTAATTTATCTACTTCCTCAACTGTTAATCCCATTTCTTTTACTTGGTGGAACAAACTTTGAATTCCGAAGATTCCGATTCTATTTCCAATAAAAGCTGGAGTATCTTTTGCTACGACTGAAGTTTTTCCTAAGAATTTTTCACCATAACCATTCAAGAAATCTAAAACTTCATTAGAGGTTTTTGGACCAGGAATAATTTCAAATAATTTTAAGTAACGTGCTGGATTGAAAAAGTGCGTTCCACAGAAATGTTGTTGAAAATCTTCGCTTCTTCCTTCGCTCATGAACTGAATTGGAATACCAGACGTATTTGAAGTAACTAAAGTTCCTGGTTTTCTGTATTTGTCAACTTGTTCGAAAACAATTTTCTTGATGTCTAATCGTTCTACAACCACTTCGATAATCCAATCTGCAGTTGCAATTTTTGACATATCATCTGTTGTGTTACCAGTAGTAATTCTCGAAGCAAAACTTGGATGATAAATAGGTGAAGGCTTCGATTTTAAAGCGTTAGCTAAATGATCATTAACTAATCGGTTTCTAACGGCTTTACTCTCTAAAGTCAATCCTTTTTTCTGTTCGGCTTCGGTTAGTTCGTTTGGAGCGATGTCTAATAATAAGACTTCTACACCAATATTAGCAAAATGGCAAGCGATACCACTTCCCATAATTCCGGAACCAATAACAGCAACTTTTTTAATATTACGTTTCATGTTTATAGGTTTGTTGTTTTATTTGTCGTTATAGATTTTTTTGTCTGCAATTAATTCGTTGATGATTTCTGCAACTTCCATGAAGTGTTGAAGTTTTTCTTCACTAATATGTTGTTTTACGGTTTCATTAAAACGAAGTACGGTTTCTTTTGAAAGTTCTCTTTTTTCTTTTCCTTCTTTAGTTAATTGAATAATTACGCCACGTCCATCGGTTGGATTTTTTTTACGAGTGATTAATCCTCTTTCTTCCATTGACTTTAGCGTTCTGGTTAAGCTTGTGGCTTCCATTCCCATTTTTGGGCCTAGAGTTGTTGATGGCGAACCATTTTCTCTATCGATACTTAAAAGAGCAAAACCCGTTGCCATAGTAGCATTGTATTTTGCTGCTTCTTCGTTGTACATTCTGGCAACCGCTTGCCAAGTTGCTCTAAGTATATAGTCTATTGTTTTATCTTTCATAGAATTATCTATCTAAACTTTTTCAAATATAAAAAAAAATACTATGCATGCATAGTATTTTTAACATTTTTTTCAAAATTTAACATTTTAAAATAGTAAAACCCACGAAATGTGGGTTTTACCGTTTTTATCCGTAAATTTTTTGATATAAGTCGTTATATTTTTCTTTAATGATTTTACGTTTTAATTTCATGGTTGGAGTAAGGTGACCATCAACGATTGACCAAACATCAGGAGTAAGTTCAAAACGTTTTACTTTTTCCCAATTTCCGAATTTTTCATTGCTATGGTCAATTTCTTCTTGAATTCTATCAATTACCATTTTATTAGCACATAATTCTTCATTGGTATTAAATTTAAGATTATGTCGATTTGCCCAATCTCTCACAAATTCAAAATTTGGTTGAATGAAAGCAGCTGGCATTTTTTCGCCATCTCCAATAACCATGATTTGTTCAATAAAACGCGATTGTTTAAAAGTATTCTCTAAAATTTGAGGTGCTACATATTTACCACCAGAAGTTTTGAACATTTCTTTTTTACGATCGGTAATTTTTAGGAAACCATCTGAATCAATTTCACCGATATCACCTGTATGGAAGTAGCCATCTTTTAAAACCTCAGCAGTTTGTGTTTCATCTTTGTAATATCCCATCATAACGTTTGGACCTTTACATAAGATTTCACCGTCTTCAGCTATTTTAACTTCAACTCCGTCTAATACTTTTCCAACAGATCCAACTCTGAAACCACCATTTCTCATGTCGTTTACAGAAATTACAGGAGAAGTTTCTGTTAAACCATAACCTTCCATAACTGGAATATTAGCCGCGCAGAAAACTTTTGTTAATCTACTTTGTAACGCAGCACTTCCTGAAACTAATAATTCTAATTCGCCACCTAAACCTTCTTGCCATTTAGAGAAAATTAATTTACGTGCAATTTTTAATTTGAATTCGTAGAAAGCTCCGTTTTGTTTATAAGGTTTGTAGTCCATACCTAAATTTAATGCCCAAAAGAAAAGTGCTTTTTTGATTCCAGTTAAATCTGCTCCTTTAGCATAAATTTTATCGTAAACTTTTTCTAATAAACGAGGAACAACTGACATAACGTGTGGTTTTACCTCTTTTAAGTTATCAGAAATCTTCTCAATACTTTCAGCGAAGTAAATAGAGATACCATAATATTGGTATAAATACGTCAACATTCTTTCGAAGATGTGACAAATAGGTAAGAAACTTAAAGCTCTTGTATCTCCGGCTCTTAATGGAACTCTAGGAGCACTCATTAATACATCAGAAACAATATTTTGATGCGTTAACATTACACCTTTTGGTCTTCCTGTTGTTCCAGAAGTATAAATAATAGTAGCTAAATCTGTAGTTAAGACATTATTTTTTCTATCTTCAACTACATCTTGATTTTCTTTATCAGCACCTAATTCTAAAAGTTCTTTCCAACTTTTGCATCCAGCAATGTCATTATAAGAATACACTTCTTTTAATGCAGGAACATTAGCTTTAATGCTTTTTAATTTTTCATACACTTCATCATCAGAAACAAATACATATTTTGATTCAGAGTGATTTAATATATATTCATAATCTTCAGCTGAAATTGTAGGATACATGGGAACTGTTTGCGCTCCTGTTTGTAAAACTCCAATATCTGTAATGTGCCATTCCGTTCTATTGTTAGAAGAAATGATAGCAATTTTATCATTTTTATTTACGCCTAATCGTAGTAATCCTCTAGAAAGGGCGTTGGCTTTGTCTAAATATTCTTGGGTAGATGTTTTAATCCACTGACCGTCATATTTAGTAACTAAAGCATCTTTTAAATTATACTTTTCTAATTGATAGTAAGGAAAGTCAAATAAGCGTGTGATATTGTTCATAATTCGCAATTATTATTTTATGCAAATTATAAAAATAAAATTAATTATACAATTTTTTAAATAATTGATAATCTTGTGGTTAGAATTTTAATAAAAATAAAATACTATGCCTGCCTACTAATTTTTACTTTAATTGTGAAAGTGTGATGATAATTATTGAAATAATTGCCAAAAGAATGCCAAAGTAGTTCCATTTGGTCATTTTTTCTTTAAACAGAAGTATTCCTGCTAAACTTCCTAGAATTATTACACCCATATTCATACCTGCAAAAACAGTGGATGGATTTTCAGCTAAGGCTTTGTGTGCTTTTAAATAAAAAAGAATGTTTCCAAAATTTAAAATTCCTAATGCCAATCCCCAAAGTATATTTTTCATTTCGAGTTTTTCTTTTTGGACAATTATTTTTCCAATCAAAAATAAAATAGAAATAATAAATGCACCACAAAAAATTAAGAACAGGGAAGTAGTAAAACTAAACTCTTTAAAAACGGCGACTTTCTTAAATAAAATATCAATAATTCCAAATCCCAATAAAACTAACAGAGGATAAACCCAATTGGAAGATTTTTTTTCTGATTTTTTGTTCAATGTAAAAAATATGGCTGAAAATCCGACAACAAACCCAATCATTTTAAGAGAACTGAAAGTTTCATTAAATAGATAATAAGAAGCAATTAATGGAATAAATAACGAAAGACGTTGCGCAATATCGGTTTTTACGATTCCAGTAAGTTTGATAGATTTTGCTTGAATAAAAAATACGATAGGTAATAAAACAGCTAAACTTATAAAAAGCGAAAAAGGAACCGATTTTTGTTCAATTACTAAATTTGGTTGGTACGTAAAATAGTTGAGTAATAAAGCCGAAAAATAATTAAAAGTGATGATTTGAAATACATTCAACTGAAATCGTTTGGCTACTTTTAAAAATATCCCAACGGTAACACTACAAATTACACTTAAAATGACAAACCACATGATGTTTTATTTTTTGCAATATTAGTAAAATTATAAAGAAAAAAGAGGTTTGAATACGCTAAACCATTATTGCTTTTCAATATGAAATGTGATTTATGTAAATAATAAATAAGATTTTGTAATGATTATGCCAAATATTTAACCACCTTTGAATAGAGTTGTAATTTGAATTTAAAGTTATAAAGCAATTCAGCCAAAAAAATGAAAAAGCCAAGCGAAGTTGTTGAAGTTGAAAAAGGGAAAATACACATTGTTGTAGAACTAATTGAATACATACCAAATGCAGTGGTAAGTAAAACAATTATAAAAAAAGTAACTGGAAATGTTACGGCTTCTTCATTTGATGCAGGAGAGGAGTTAGACGAAAAAAGATCGCCATTTGATACGTATATTCAAATTATTGATGGTGTAGCAGAAATTACTGTTGATAAGAAAAAATTCAAATTAAAACTAGGAGATGGTATGGTTATTCCTGCACATTCTACACACCATTTTAATGCTAATGAACAATTTAAAATGATTTCAACCGTAATTAAAAGTGGTTATGAAGATTAAATAAGCAGAGCAAAAACTAATTTGCTCTTAAAACTAAAACAAAATGATACTCTATATTAAATATATGGTTAGTCTTCGTTGCAAAATGATGGTCAAAGAAGAACTAAAGAAAATAGGGTTGCATCACGTTATCGTTGATTTGGGAGTAGTTGAAATCTTAGAAGATATAACTCCTGAACAATTTGATTTGTTGAAAACAAATTTGGCCATGTCGGGCCTTGAATTATTAGACGACAAAAAAGCTATTCTTATTGAAAAAATTAAAGATGTAATTATCGAAATGGTTCATTATACTGATGAATTTCCAAAAGTGAATTACTCCAATTACATTAGCGAAAAACTACATCAAGATTACACTTACCTGTCTAACATTTTTTCTGAGGTAAAAGGTATTACCATTCAGCAATACATTATCAATCATAAAATTGAACGCGTTAAAGAATTGCTTTTATATGATGAATTGAATTTATCTGAGATAGCTTATTTATTAAACTACAGTAGTGTTGCACATTTATCAGGTCAATTTAAAAAAGTAACAGGATTATCTCCTTCCTATTTTAAACAATTAAGAAAGAAAAGAAAATCCCAACTAAGAGAAAACTTAGAAGATGTTTAGTTTAAATACATGAAAATGTGTGATTTATGCAAGTTTTCTTTTTAATGCTGTAATACATTTTAGTTTCAAATGAATAACCTTTGTTTTATAAGATTATAACATTTAAATACAATTAAAATGGAATCAAAAGTAAACAAAGGAACAGAAGTTTTTAAAATTTCTGGCGATTGGAAAAGACAAGCAGATAAATTAAAAGAAAAGTTTCCAAGACTAACCGATTCTGATTTAAAATTCGAAAGTGGTAGAGAAGATGATTTACTAGAAAGAGTAGAAGCACGCTTGCATAAAAAACGAGAGGAAGTAATTGATATTATCAAAAAAGGGCAACCTACAACATAATAATTGACTTTTTTTTGTGGGCAACTTAGTAACTTAAAAATGCTAAGAATACACATAATAGCCAATAAAAGGCGTAGGTGAATTATCATCTACGCTTTTTTTTCATCTAACTACGATTCAAAATGATACAAATCAAAAAAGAAGGAATCCTTCTAAAAAAAACCGATCTCTCGTTTGAAAATGATAGTGTTTTAAATCCTGCCATTATGCAAGAAGGAAATACTGTTCATATGCTATATCGAGCAGTAAGAAGTGGTAACTATTCAACTATTGGATATGCCAAATTTGAAGGTCCAATAAAACTGATTCAACGAAATAATACACCACTAATTATACCTTTTTTGGATGAAGAATCAAAAGGTGTTGAAGATGCCAGAATTGTAAAAATTGATGGAGTTTATTACATAACCTATACCGCTTATAACGGAATTAATGCTTTAGGAGCTTTAGTAACTTCTACAGATTTGCTAACTTTTGAAAGACACGGGATTATTGTTCCAAAATTCACATTTGATGAATTTAAACGCTTGGCCGAATGTAATAATTTGGTGAATGCAAAATACTTTCGTCATGTGCGCCATTTTAAACATGATGAAGAAATATTTCTTTGGGATAAAGATGTAATGTTTTTTCCAAGAAAAATCAATGGAAAGTTAGCTTTTTTACATCGAATTCGTCCTGGAATTCAATTGGTTTTAATCAATAATTTAGAGGAATTAACTAAAGAATTTTGGAACGAATACTTTCTCCATTTTAACGAACATATTATTTTAGATCCAGTAGGAACCAATCACGAATCAGGTTTTATAGGTGGTGGTTGTCCTCCAATAGAAACCGAATTAGGTTGGCTACTTATTTATCATGGCGTTTTTGATACTTCAGAAGGCTATATTTATTCTGCCGCTGCTGCTTTATTAGACATCGATAATCCTACAAAAGTACTTGCAAGATTAGTTGATCCTTTATTTGTACCAGAACTCGATTATGAAAAAAATGGTGTGGTTTCCAATGTCGTGTTTCCCACAGGAACTGCATTATTTGAAGACACGCTTTATATCTATTATGGTGCCGCTGACAAATGTATTGCTTGCGCATCTATGAGTTTAAAAACATTATTAAAAGAACTTTTACAAAATCCAACACATCATGAGAGCTAATTTTTTTCCAATTTTTAATAATTCATTACTCGTTTATAATGAAGCCAAAAATAATTTGAATGAAAGTCATCTAATGAAATTCATTACGAATTCTAAGTATGAACTTATTCCAGTAGCAGAAAAACAACTTCTCGAAATCGTTTTTATAACTTCTTATCCACCAAGAGAATGCGGAATTGCAACCTATACACAAGATTTAAAAAAAGCTATTCAAGAAAAATTCGGTAATACCTTTTCACTGAAAGTTTGTGCTTTGGAAACAACAGGTGAAAATTACGATTATCCAGAAGAAGTTAAATACAAATTAAATTCTGATGCTGAAGCAAATTTTTCAGAGTTAGCATTAAAAATCAATGCGGATAAAAATATTGCAATGGTATTTTTACAACACGAATTTGGTCTTTTTGGAGGAGTTTATGGTAATTTTTTACTAAAATTCATGAAGCATTTAAAACGACCTATTACTACAACATTTCATACCGTTTTACCAAATCCAGATGATAAGTTAAAAGAAGTGGTTCGTAAAATTGCCGATTATTCTGATTCTTTAGTTGTGATGACTGATATTTCGAAAACGATTCTTATGACAAATTATGGTATTGCTGAACGAAAAATTTCAGTAATTTCTCATGGAACTCATTTAGTGGCTTCGTTTGATAATTTGCAACAAAAAACAAAAAATCAGTTTAGTGATAGAGTAGTGCTAACTACTTTTGGTTTATTGAATGAAGGAAAAAGTATCGAAACAGCCTTAGATGCATTGCCTCAAATTATAGAAAAATTTCCAAATGTAATTTATCTAATCATCGGAAAAACACATCCTGAAGTAGTAAAACGAGAAGGTGAAAAATACCGCAATTTTCTTTACGAAAAAGTGCAAGAATTACATTTAGAAAACAACGTTAGGTTTATTAATAAGTATTTGTCATTAGACGAATTAATGAATTATTTACAACGCACAAAAATATATCTCTTCACTTCAAAAGATCCAAATCAAGCGGTTAGTGGCACATTAGCGTATGCTATGGCTTGTGGTTGTCCAGTAATTGCAACGCCAATTCCGCATGCTAAAGAATTTTTAGACGGAGCTGGATTCAATTATGATTTTCAAAATGCCAATCAACTTGCCGAAAAAACCATTGAATTGCTTTATAATCCAAAATTATTGAGAGAAATGCGCTTGAATGCTTTACATAAAATAAGTCCAACATCTTGGCAAAATTCAGCCATAGCACATATCGAATTAGTAAAAAATAATAGTAATAAACATAAAATTGTTTTGCAGTATGAAATGCCGAAAATTTCATTAAACCATATCAAGAGAATGACGACTATAAATGGATTAATTCAGTTTTCGGCTATTTCAAAACCAAGTATTGAATCGGGTTATACCTTAGATGATAATGCAAGAGCACTAATTGCGGTGACTAAACATTATCAATTAACCAATTCTGAAGAAGATTTAGAATTAATAAAAACCTATTTAAAGTTCATTCTATTTTGCCAACAAGAAGATGGAAGCTTTTTAAATTATGTAGATAAAGAAGGCAATTTTACTGCAAATAATTCTAATGAAAATTTAGAAGACGCTAACGGTAGAGCTATTTGGGCATTGGGCGAATTTATTTCATTTAATGAAATATTAGATAAAAACATGGTTAGAAAAGCAAAATTTGCCATTGAAAAATCATTGAAAAATATTTTAAAATTTTATTCACCAAGAGCAATTTCTTTCGCCATAAAAGGATTGTATTTTTATAATTTGGAAAAAGAAAGCCCAAGGATTAATCATTTAATTACTTCGTTAGCGGATAATTTAGTTTCAAAATATCGTGGAATTTCAGATAAAAAATGGAAATGGTTTGAAGATTATCTTACCTATGCCAATAGTATTTTACCCGAAGCCATGTTATACGCAGGTTTGAGTACTGGAAGTGAATTGTATAAAAACATAGCTAAGACTTCATTCGACTTTTTACTTTCTCTTACTTTCAAAGATGACCAAATTAAAGTGATTTCAAATCAAGGTTGGTACCACAAAGGTAAAACGGTCAATCAATATGGAGAACAGCCTATCGATGTAGCGTATACGATTTTAGCATTGCAAACTTTTTATCAAGTGTATGAAGATGAATCCTATAAAAACAAAATGAAAATTGCTTTTGATTGGTTTTTAGGAAAAAATCATTTGCACCAAATTATCTACAATCCTAAAACAGGTGGTTGTTATGATGGCTTAGAACAACATCATGTGAATCTAAACCAAGGAGCAGAATCCACCATAAGTTATTTACTTTCAAGATTAGCCATGGAAAAAGTTACTAATTCAATTAAGGAGATGAAGTTTTATGAAGAAGTTTTTCAAAATGAGTGAATCATGTAACTTATAAATATAATGTGTAACACATTTTGCTTTATTGTATTGCACCTTTGTTGTATAGAAAGTAAGGAAATAAATCTTTACTAAAACTAGTAATAATACGCATATAACTTAAATTAAAAAAAATGAAAAAAGCAATCATAATGATCGCATTAGTTACGCTTTCGGTTACCAATTCTTTGGCTCAAGAGTCAACAACAACAACAGATAATCGAGATAAATTGTTTTTTGGAGTAAAAGCAGGAGCAAACTATTCCAATGTGTATGATTCTGAAGGCGAAGATTTTGTTGCAGATGGAAAACTTGGTTTAGCAGGTGGTGTTTTTGTATCTATTCCGTTAGGGAAATTTATTGGAGTTCAACCCGAAGTTTTATTTTCTCAAAAAGGATTTAAATCTTCAGGAACGTTTTTAGGAACAGATTATGAAACTACAAGAACAACAGATTACATTGATATTCCTTTGTTTTTAGCCATTAAACCAGTTGAATACGTTACGCTTTTATTCGGACCACAATATTCGTATTTGTTAAAACAAAAAGATGAATTTACAGGCGGTTCATTGAGTTCTACACAAGAAGAAGAATTTGAAAACGATGATATTCGTAAAAATACTTTTTCACTTATTGGTGGAGTTGATTTGAATATTAAAAATCTAGTATTTGGAGTTAGAGGTGGTTGGGATTTAAAAAATAACAACGGTGACGGAACTTCAACAACACCGCGTTACAAAAACATGTGGTATCAAGCTACAGTAGGTTACAGATTTTAATTTTTAAAATATAATACAAATGGAAAATTTAAATAATAAAGGAAAATTAGTTGTTGGTAGTTTGTTAGTTGGAGCGCTTATTGGAGCAACAGTTGGCGTATTGTTTGCACCTCATAAAGGGAAAAAGACAAGAAAAAATATTGCCAATAGTGTAAAAAATTCTGCTAGTAAGTTTAAACAAGAAATTAGCGAAGATGGTCAGTATTTAAAAGATAAAGCAATGAGTTTCGAACATCTTTTAGAAGATAAAATCAGTAAAGTGGGAACTTCTTTTAAAGACAAAGCAAACGAATTGCTTCACAGTGGTTCAGATCATCAAATGAATAAGAAATAATAGGAATGACCATGGTTTCGTTTTTAAATTACCATTAAGAACAGGTTTGCATGAGCGAGCCTAAGTAAAAAGGCGATAACATATATGACTACTAAAATGAAAATTTTACATAGATGAAAAAAGAAATCATGGTTTTACAAAACTAATAAACAAATAAAATGAAAACATTTATTATAAAAACGATTCTTACGACAAGTATAATCGGACTTTTTATGACGAGTTGCAATAATTCGCCAACAGCTAAAGAGGAAGATGTAAAAGAAGCTACTCAAGATTTAATTGATGCGGAAGCTGATTTAGATCAAGCAGAATACGATTCGATTAGCGATTTCAATACTTTTAAAGAGAGTATTCAATTAAAATTAGTTGAAAATCAGAACGTAATTGATGATTTAAAACTAAAAATCACTTCGAAAGGAAAAGTAGAAAGAGATATTGATGAAGTTGAAATCAATAAATTAGAAAAAAGAAATACCGATTTAAGACTTAAAATTGAAAATTATGAACAAGGTCCAGCACAAAAATGGGCGTTGTTTAAAGTGGATTTCAACAACGAGTTGGATGATTTAGGTAAATCTATTTCTGAAATGGCAGACAGAAACAAGAAAAAATAAAGAGTATGAAATCAAATTATACAACAATTAAAATAGTATTTTTTTTTGTATCCTTTTTTGTATTATCACAAACATTATCATCTTGCTCAAAAAAAATTGAATTTGAAAATTCAAATGTAGTCCCTGCAGCTAGAGGAGATGTGTCGGTCAAAAAAGATAAAAATGACAATTACAATATCAAGTTAGAGGTTTCGTACCTAGCAGAACCCGAACGCTTGCAACCACCTAAAAAACATTATGTGGTTTGGTTATCATCTAATGAGAATCAAATTCCGTTAAATATTGGTCAAATTGTAGGAACTTCAAGACTTCATGTAAAGTTTGAAAGTGTTTCTTCATCAAAACCAAAACGAATTTTCATCACAGCTGAAGACGACGCAAGTACACAATATCCAAGTAATTATGTTGTTTTAGAAACAGATAAGTTTTAGTTTTTGGGGTTAATTTTGGAAAACTGCCTTCGGGCAGTTTTTTTTGTATAAAAAAAGCTCTCAGTGTATGAGAGCTTTTCTGTTATTATTTTTTGTTTTCTATCCATTTTCTAGCATTTACAAAAGCTTCTAACCAAGGTGAAACTTCGTCTTTTTGGCCTCTTTCTGGATAATGTGCCCAGTTCCAAGGGAAAGTTGAACGCTCAATGTGTGGCATCATTACCAAATGTCTTCCTGTAACATCGCACATCATAGCCGTATTGAAATCAGAACCATTTGGATTCGCCGGATAACTTTCGTACCCATATTTAGCTACAATGTTATATTTCACTTCTGAATAAGGTAACTTGAATTTTCCTTCTCCATGTGAAATCCAAACTCCTAAAGTTGTTCCTTCTAAAGTAGATAACATCACTGAATTATTCTTTTGAACCGTTACCGAAGTAAAACCACTTTCATGTTTGTTCGAAGTGTTGTGATGCATTTTTCCATGAACTTCGTGCTCTGGATTTATCAATTCTAATTCCATCAATAATTGACAACCATTACAAATTCCAACCGAAAGTGTGTCTTCGCGTTTGTAGAAGTTTTTCAAAGCCGTATTTGCTTTTTCGTTGTATAAAAACGCTCCAGCCCAACCTTTAGCCGAACCTAAAACATCGGAATTAGAGAATCCTCCAACAGCTCCAATGAATTGAATATCTTCTAAAGTTTCTCTTCCCGAAATTAAATCGGTCATGTGAACGTCTTTTACATCAAAACCTGCTAAGAACATAGCGTTTGCCATTTCGCGTTCTGAATTACTTCCTTTTTCACGAATGATTGCTGCTTTTGGTCTTGGTTTTGACCCATCAATTACAGGTAATTTACCATCAAAATGCGATGGGAAAGTAAATTGTAATTTTTGATTTTTATAATTGTCAAAACGTTCCTGTGCCATTCCGTTTTTAGATTGTTTTGAATCTAAAAGGAAAGAAGTTTTAAACCAAGTATCTCTTAAAGTTGAAATGCTAAATGTTAAACTATCTTCACCATTAATAACGGTAAACGCATCACCATCGATAGCCGAACCAATTTTGAAAATCTCAATATTATGTTGGGCAAAAGTTGCTTCCACTTCAGTATTTGCTTGGAAAACAACTCCGATATTTTCATTAAATAAGGCTTTAACCGTATCTTTTTCTCCTAAAGAAGTCAAGTCGATTAGCGCACCTAATTTATCATCTGCAAAACACATTTCTAATAGCGTAGTGATTAAACCACCGCTTCCAATATCGTGTCCTGCTTTAATTTTTCTGTCTTTGATTAAATCTTGTAAAACGTTGAACGCTTTTTTGAAGAATTCTGAGTTTTGAATCGTTGGAACGTCATTTCCAATTTTATTCAATACCTGAGCAAATGAACTTCCACCTAATTTAAACGAATCTTGCGATAAGTTGATGTAGTAAATATTACCGCCATTTCTTTGTAAAACAGGTTCAACTACTTTTGTAATGTTCGAACAATTTCCAGCAGCTGAAATAATAACCGTTCCAGGCGCAATTACTTCATCATTTGGATATTTTTGTTTCATCGAAAGCGAATCTTTTCCTGTCGGAATATTGATTCCTAATTCTATAGCAAAATCCGAACAACCTTTTACAGCTTCATATAAACGAGCGTCTTCTCCTTCATTTTTACAAGCCCACATCCAGTTGGCAGATAAAGAAACCGATTTCATTCCTTCTTTTAAAGGAGCCCAAACTAAATTTGATAACGCTTCACCAATAGCTGTGCGTGAACCAGAAACTGGATTTACCAAAGCCGCAATAGGTGAGTGCCCTATAGAAGTTGCAATTCCTTCTTTTCCTTTGAAATCCAATGCCATTACACCAACATTATTTAAAGGCAATTGTAATGGACCCACACATTGTTGTTTGGCAACGCGACCACCAACACAACGGTCTACTTTATTGGTTAACCAATCTTTACAAGCCACCGCTTCCAATTGTAAAACCTGACTTAAGTAGCTTCCTATATTTTCTTTTGAATATTCTAAATCTGAGTAATTTGTTGCAACGGTTTTATCCGTCATAATGGTTTTTGGCGAACTTCCGAAGAAATCTTCCAAAGCATAATCCATTGGTTTTAAACCAGTCGATTTTGATTCGAATGTAAATCTATGGTCATTAGTTACATCTCCCACTTGATACATTGGAGAACGCTCTCTGTCTGCAATTCTTTGTAAGGTTTCAATGTCTTTTTCACCAATTACCAATCCCATTCTTTCTTGCGATTCGTTTCCGATGATTTCTTTTGCAGAAAGAGTAGGGTCACCAACAGGTAATTTATCTAAATCGATTAATCCTCCGGTTTCTTCTACTAATTCAGAAAGACAATTCAAATGTCCACCCGCACCATGATCATGAATAGAAACAATTGGATTGTTATCACTTTCTACCAAACCACGAATGGCGTTGGCAGCACGTTTTTGCATTTCTGGATTCGAACGTTGGATGGCATTTAATTCAATTCCTGAACCAAAAGCACCTGTATCTGCTGACGAAACCGCAGCACCGCCCATTCCAATTCTATAATTTTCACCTCCTAAAATAACGATTTTGTCGCCTTCTTGTGGTTTCTTTTTTATCGCTTGATCTAATTTTCCGTAACCAATTCCACCTGCTTGCATGATTACTTTATCGTAACCAATTTTACGATTGTTTTCTTCGTGCTCGAAAGTTAAAATTGAACCTGTAATTAAAGGTTGCCCAAATTTATTTCCAAAATCTGAAGCTCCGTTTGAGGCTTTAATTAAAATATCCATTGGTGTTTGGTACAACCAAGGTCTTTCGTTCATTCCATTTTCCCATGGACGCTCTTCTGCTAAACGAGAATAAGAAGTCATGTAAACTGCTGTTCCTGCTAATGGCAACGAACCTTGTCCTCCTGCTAAACGGTCACGAATTTCTCCTCCAGAACCAGTTGCAGCTCCGTTGAATGGCTCCACTGTTGTTGGGAAATTGTGAGTTTCTGCTTTTAAGGAAAGTACTGAATCAAATTCCTTCTCTTGATAGAAATCAGGTTTGTCAGCGCTTTTTGGAGCAAATTGAGTTACTTTCGGACCTTTTACAAAAGCTACGTTATCTTTATAAGCCGAAACTATATCGTTTGGATTGGTTTCCGATGTTTTCTTAATTAATTTGAATAAAGAAGTTGGCTTTTCTTCGCCATCAATCACAAACGTTCCATTGAAAATTTTATGACGACAGTGTTCTGAATTGGCTTGTGAGAAAGCAAAAATTTCAGAATCGGTTAACTTTCTTCCTAATTTAGTTGAAAGATTATCTAGATATTCCACTTCTTCTGGACTCAAAGCCAAACCTTCCGATTTGTTGTAAGCGTCAATATCTTCAATATCCAAAATTGGTTCTGGTTGGATATTAATTGTATAAATCTCTTGATTTAATTCCGAATACTTTTGCGAAAGCATTGGATCAAAATCATTAAAATCGGCAGCTACTTTTTCAAATTCCTCGATACGAATGATGCCAGAAATTCCCATGTTTTGAGTAATTTCTACCGCATTCGTACTCCAAGGCGTAACCATTGCGGCACGTGGTCCAACAAAAAAATCCGACAATACGGATTTTTCTATTTTATGTGCGTTGCCAAAAAGCCAATTTAATTTGTTGATGTCTTCTGATGAAATCTCGTTTTGCGTTTGAACCGCAAAAACCGTGTTGGATTGGTTTCCGAAGAAATGAATCATTGTATGTAGTTGTTTGTGTTGTTGAAGTTGCAAATTTATTCTAAAAAGTTAGAAGTTCAAAGTTTTAAGAGTGTATAAAAATAAAAAAAGCTGTTCTTTTTTGAACAGCTTTAATTTTATTTGTTGAAAACTACATTTTACGTTTCGAAACTACTTGCATCGACTTGAATTCTTTGCCGTCTTCAGCAACATCAAACATTTCCATTTTTTGGTTGTTATCGTCAATAAAGGTGATAACTTCTTTTACTTTTTTAGCTTTTTTGGTTACTGGATCAACCATTTCGCCGTGAAAAGTTGATGTTTTTGTTGATTCGTCATATTTTCCACGGGTAACCATCATTCCAGTTCCCATATTGTCAATCCAAGTTGATACAAATTCTTCCGTTGCATTATCAAAAGCAACCGTTCCTTTTCCTTCAAATGGCATTCCAAACATATCGCCAGAATAAGTTCCTTCTTGGTATTTACCGCCCATAATCATTTTGTAAGTTACAGTCGCAGTAGATTTCATTTCTTGTGGATTATCGGGTGACCAGAATGTTAATTCGGCATCCCAAGTTCCACTATCTTTAGCCAACATTTCATGCGCCTTTGATGGTGTAGCATAATCCGCCCAAGCTTTTGCAACTGTGGCAGAATCGGGTTTTGTTTCTGTTGTAACTTCTTCTTTGGTTGTTGTTTCGGCTGGTTGTTTCGCCTCTTCTTTTTTACAAGAAACGAATGTTAAACCAATAATTAAAAGAGATAAAGAGAGATTTTTCATAATTGTATAATTTAATTGGTTAGTCAAATGTAGTCCAATTGTAAGCTCCTATATCGGATGGATTAGTTCTTGGATTATTCAAAATATCATTAAAACTAGAGTAGGTGTTGTCAGCACTTCCTCTTGCTGCAGAATCTTCTCCAATAATTAATTCATTGTTTCTAGCATCTTTAAAATCCGGATTATTAACAGTTGAATTGGTAGCAATTAAGCAAGTATCAAACAAAGCAACGTTAGAAAAATCATAGAGCGGATTATTCGTAAATTGATTACTAAAATCAGCAAATTTGATTAAACAATGATCAAAATTGTAATTAAATATTGTGCCTCTTTTTTTCAAAGATAAACTCAAGTTTGATGAACCATAGATAATACAATTTTTAAAATTTGCTTTAACTAAAGGTTCGATTAGATCTCCAGTTTCAGTTTGAATATAGTCGTCTAACAAAACGGTTGTTTGTGTAGGACTTGGCCAATAATTTGCAAATGTACAATGTGTAAATTCATAACTTCCACCAAAACTTCCTGCAAAAGATGCTTGCCCACAATTATTGATGACTACATTTCGACCTTCAATATTTCCGGTACGAGCTAAAATTCCAACGTTTGCACAATTATAAATTTGAGTATTTTCAATGTCTAAAGTCGGAGTAGAAGTTTCATCGTTTCCGGTAACTAACATTCCAACAGTTGCATTTTTAATAGTTAAATTTTTAATTTGATTATTTGTGCTTCCTTGTGAAAACCAAATAGTTCCCCATTGACCTGGAACTTCTGCAAAATCGGGTTCTAAACGATCACCTTCAAAAATGACTTCGTTTTCTAAGGCTGCTGTTGTTGAATTTGTTCCATTCACATGAATCGAAGCATTATTAGCAACAATTAATCCTGATTCTGCATGGAAGTGAATTCTTGCTCCAGCATCTACAACAAGTGTTTTGTTTGAAGGAACAGCTGCATAACCATAAATTACATAAGGTTTGGTATTGGTCCAATGTAATTCGTTTCCATTGATTGGATTCGTTTCTTCCAAAAAGCGACCACGAATCGTAATAGGATTTCCGTCACCATCAACTCCTAAGTTTAGTTCATCATAAGTATAGGATTCATCTGGATTTTGAACTCTTCCAGGATAAATAAAATAAGCATCTTGAATTAGAGTAACCAATTCCACTTTTTGGTGATTTGGATTTGATTCTTCACCAAATAAAATTTTATCGGTATATAAAAAATCGGTAGGATTTGCATCGGCAACTTCTGCTGTAACAGAAACAAAAATGTACATACTATCTTTTGCTAAGATTTCTACATTTTCAAATACTTGACCTGCTATTCCATCTACCATTAAACGGTATTTTGATGCTGTTCCTTCTTTTAATCTAAGTGATGGAATTGAAATATTTTTATCACTTCGATTGTATACTTTTAATGTATAAGTACTTGAACCAATGTCAGTAAAAACAGTATCTAAATAAACCGTGTCTTTAGAAAATTCCAAACCACCAGTTCTTGATTCAAATTCAAAATCGTTTCGGCATGAAGTTAATGAAACGGCAAATCCTATCAGTAATAAAAGTAATAAACGACGCATGTAGAGTTAATTTTGGTAAATGTAATTATTAATTTTAAATCTATAAAAACTAAATGTGCTTAAATTACTTACTAAAACGTTAAATCAGTTGAATTATTCTCTTCGGAATGCTTAATTTTACCAAAAATAAAGTTATGATGTTTGATAGAGAAAAAATGTTGCAATTGTGTAACGATTGGAGCAAAAATACTTTAATGAATACCTTAGATATTGTCTACACCGATGCAGGTGAAGATTTCCTAACCGCTACAATGCCTGTTAATCCAAGAGTACATCAACCTATGGGATTATTGCATGGTGGAGCTACAGTTGCTTTAGCAGAAAGTGTTGGAAGTGCCGCTTCATTAATGTTTGTAAATCCAGAAAAGCAAGAAGTTCGAGGTATAGAAATTTCGGCAAACCATTTGAAAAGTAAGCGCGAAGGGATGGTTACGGCAACAGCAAAAATCATTCATAAAGGGGCAAGTATTCATTTATGGGAAATTAGAATTGTGGATGAAGAAGGAAAATTGATTTCACTTTGTAAATTGACCAATATGGTACTTTCAAGAAGACAATAATGCAAGTTTTCGAAGAAATACAAGCTTTTTTATCACAACAAAAACCATTTGTGTGTTATGTAAAACCAAATGAAACGGTTTGGAATTTACTCGTGCAACAAACAGATGAAATTATTGAATTTTCAAATCAAGCCGGATTTGTTTTTATGCCTTTTCATGAAGGAAAACAAGTAGTAATTCCGTTTGAAGGCAATTCGTTTTCGCAAGGAAATCTTGAAAAATTAGAGCAAAAATCATCTGAAAATTTTATTTCAGAAACGAATCAAAAAGAAACTTTTGAAAATTTAGTTGCCAAAGGAGTTTCGGCTATTAAGCAAGGCGAATTCGATAAAGTAGTTTTGTCTCGTAAAATCATTTTGAAGGAACAAATCTCAATTGTAGAAACGTTTCAAAACTTGATTTCATCTTATCCAACGGCTTTTCGTTATTTGTTTTTTCATCCAAATATTGGTTTATGGATGGGAGCAACGCCGGAGCAATTGGTAAAAATCAATCAAAATCACTTTGAAACAGTGGCTTTGGCAGGAACGCAATTGTATTCAGAAAATGTAATTTGGGCAACCAAAGAAATAGAAGAACAGCAATTTGTGACCGATTACATTGTTGCTAAAGTAAAAGATAAAGTAACTCAACTTATGGTTACTGATGCTAAAACAATTAAAGCTGGAAATTTAGCACATTTAAAATCGTTTATTTCAGGAGTATTAACTACTGATTTTCAGGCGAATGATTTAATAAAAACGTTACATCCTACGCCAGCAGTTTGTGGTTTACCCAAAGAAAATGCGATTGATTTTATTATAAAAAATGAAGGTTACAAACGAAAATATTATGCTGGATTTTTAGGCGAATACAATAAAGACAATCAAACCGATTTATTTGTAAATTTACGCTGTTTAGAAGTGGAAAATGATGTTGTGAACATTTACGTAGGTTGCGGTATTACAAAAGACAGTAATCCTGAAAAAGAATTCATTGAAACCGAGAATAAATCGATGACGATGCGGAATGTTTTAGTTTCAAAATGAAATTGAAACACATAGGCACATAGAAAATTTAAAAGGCATTGTATTTTAAATAGTTCGCATAGTATTTCTATGTAAACTATGTTAAGTAAAACGACTAAAAAATAGACACAAAGAAAATCTATGATTCTATGTGTTTAAAAATATAAAAAGTTTAAAAATGAAATTAGACATATTAGCTTTTGGAGCGCATCCAGACGATGTAGAATTAGGTTGTAGTGGCACGATTGCCAAAGAAGTTAGCCTTGGAAAGAAAGTCGGGATTATCGATTTAACTCGTGGCGAACTTGGTACGCGTGGTTCTGTGGCTATTCGTAATGAGGAATCAGCTAAGGCTTCTGAAATTTTAGGGGTAACGGTACGTAGAAATTTGGATATGCGCGATGGTTTTTTTGTAAATGATGAAGCACATCAAATAAAAGTAATTGAAATGATTCGCAAATACCAACCTGAAATCGTGTTATGCAATGCGATTACTGACAGACACATCGACCATGGAAAAGGAAGTAAATTAGTTAGTGATGCTTGTTTTTTATCAGGTTTGCGACAAATTAAAACGGAATTGAATGGAGAAGCGCAAGAAGCGTGGCGACCAAAAGTGGTGTATCATTACATTCAATGGCAAAACATCGAACCTGATTTTGTGGTAGATATTTCGGAATTTATCGGTAAAAAAATGGAATCGGTGTTGGCTTATGGTTCGCAATTTTATGATCCAAATTCAAAAGAACCGGTTTCACCAATTACTTCAAAAAACTTTTTAGATAGTGTAAAATATCGTGCTCAAGACCTTGGAAGACTCGTTGGAGTAGAATATGCAGAAGGTTTTACAACCGAAAGATATTTGGCAGTCAATAGCTTAGGCGATTTGAAATAAAATAGTCGTAAAAAAGTAAAAAAAATCTTTGCAAGATAGAAGTAAACCCCTATATTTGCACTCGCAAAACAAATGGTGATTGTAGCTCAGTTGGTTAGAGCGTCGGATTGTGGTTCCGAAGGTCGCGGGTTCGAGACCCGTCTTTCACCCTTAACATTGGAAAGCCCTGAAGTAATTCAGGGCTTTTTTTATTTTCTTTTTACGGTTTACAGTATTTTTATTTAAAACGATTTATTATTTTTGAAGGAATATAAATGCTAAAATGAAAATTTCAAAATATAGAATATTTGCTTATTCAGTCTTTATTGCAATCTTATGTACAGATATATTTTTATTGAGACCCTATATAAGGGAAATATATTTTGATAATGATATTCGTAATTTTAAAGATAGTTCGTTGAAATTTTCACTTCTAATACCTTTTGTTGTTATTGTCTTTTTTCTTGTTTATGGATTCAGAAAAAAGATTATTAATAAGGTTTATGTATTTTCTATTCTACTTATGGCTGCGTTATTTGGATTTTTATTCAAAAGTATAACAGATAATTTTCTTTTGTTTTTAAATTCAAAATTCAATTTAGAAAGCCAAATAAAAACTTACCATGTTGTGAGTGATAATACCAACAAAATATTTCATATTTATGAAAATAGAGAAGAGTTTATAACTTCTCCCGATCAATTGGATAAAATTGATTCATTAAGAATTGTAAAAAAACATCCTTCTCTTTATGAATTAAAAAATGGAGATACTTTAAAAGTAGTATATAAAACAGGTATGTTTAATGTGAAATTCCTTGACTAGACATAAACACAAAAAAGCCCTGAATTTCTTCAAGGCTTTTTGTTTTTCATAGCAAAGTTTCCCAGTTCAATTAGAATACTAATTTTACTTTTAATTCGAATTCGTCACTGATTGTTTTGTCTCCTAAGTTATCAAAGAAGCTTCCAGATCCGTATTGGATTCCGTATTTTGTTCTATCGATTTTTAAAGAAGTTTCAGCTGTATTTTTTCCTACAGTTAAGTCAAATTTAATAGATTCAGTTTTTCCTTTGATAGTTAAATCAGCAGTTACAGCGTAAACACCGTTTCCTTTTTCACCAAGAGATTTGATAACTAAAGTTGCTGTTGGGAATTTTTCAACACCAAAGAAATCATCTGATTTTAAGTGACCATCTAAGTTTGTTTTTCCTTTTCCTGATAAATCAGTTGTATTAATTGTAGTCATGTCAACTGTAAAGTTTCCACCTACTAATTTTTTTCCTTTGAAAATTAAAGCACCTTCTTTTAAAGTGATTGTACCTTCGTGAGCACCTGTTACTTTTTTACCAACCCAGTTGATAGTACTTTTTAAAGCATCTACTTTACTTGATTTTTGTGCTGTAGCTGTAAAAGTTACTAATGCTACAAGAACTAAAGCGATTGATTTGAAATTTTTCATGTTTAAAATTGTTTTAATGTTAATGGTTATAATTAAATAGTGGTAAATAATTCTTGTTTTGGTTTTCTCACTTTTGCATAGTGTTGTGTTGCATCTTCTTCATGACGATATCCAACAGCTGCTACTAATGAAGCGTTTAATCCTAATGCATTGAAACCTAAAATTTCATTGTATTTTTCTGGTTCAAAACCTTCCATTGGTGTAACATCAATTTTTAATTCAGCAGCTGCATTCATTAAGTTAGCTAATGCTAAATACGTTTGTTTTGATGTCCAAACTGCTTTTTGGTCTACTGGTAAAGGAACAATTTTAGATTTCATAAAGTCTGAATATCCTTTTAAATCGTCAACTGATAATCCTCTTGTAGTTGCAATGTTTTGAACATATTCATCAATGTGATTTTCTTGTACATCTACAATGTTAGCAAATACTAATAAGTGAGAAGCGTCAACAATTTGCGATTGTCCCCAAGAAACCGGTTGTAACTTGGCTCTAACTTCTGGATTTTCGATGATGAATACTCTGTATAACTGTAATCCGTAAGAAGAAGTACTTAATTGAATGGCTTCTTTTAAGGTTTCTAAATCAGCAGCTGATATTTTTTTAGCAGCGTCAAATTTTTTGGTGGCGTAACGCCATTTTTGGTTTTCTATAAAGTGACTCATAGTAAATGTTGGGTTTTTAATTTCTAAATTTTTCTAGCAATTCGTTTAACAATTCTAATTCTTCAACCGTCAAATTTTTAGAAAAAGAGCGCTCATGAGCTTCTACTGATGGATCCAATTGTAGTAAAAGTTGCAACCCTTTCTCGGTAATGGTAATTTCCATTTTACGGCGATTGATGGGGCAAATTTCTCTAAGCACTAACTCTTTTAATAACAATTTGTCTACTAAACGTGTGGTGTTACTGGTTTTCGCAATCATGCGTTCTTGTATCATACACATGTTAGCAGGCTTTCCTTTCTGACCACGTAAAATGCGTAACACATTAAATTGTTCTGGGGAAAGGTCAAATGGCTTTAATATCTCATTAAACTTTTCCGAAATGACATTTTGAGTATACATCACGTTAAGTAATGTTTTCTTTTCCATTGCCATTGGAGTATTGGGTTTTATGATTTCTTCTATTCTCATTTGATGTTGTAAAATTTGTATGTACAAATGTAGTAAATATTTTATTTGTATGTACAAATGTTTTATAAATTTTTGTTAAAGTTTTAAAATTGTATTTTTTGATAGTACTTTTGAAAAAAAAATAAAGATGACAAACTTAGATCAAAATACTTGGTGGAGCCAGTTTTTGCAAGATGCAAATGGTGTAATAGTAGATGTTCGTACCGAAGATGAATTTAACGATGGTTTTATTCCAGGTGCGATTAATATTGATATATATAAAGGACAAGGTTTTATCTATAGAGTAGAGGAGTTGGATAAATCGAAAAATTACTATGTGTATTGCGCGGCTGGTGTTCGTAGTGCCAACGCTTGCAACGCCATGGAACAATTAGGTTTTGAGAATACCTTTAATTTAGTAGGTGGTTTTTCTAATTGGGAAGGACCAACAGAATAAAAAGAAATCCGCTGAAGAGCGGATTTTTTTGTGGAAACAATTATATTAATATTCTTCGTTAAATTCAGTAATCATTAATTCTGGTTTTGTTTTTGAATATTTTAAGTTAATGCTATCACCTTCTTGGATATTATCACTTTCATTAAATCCATCACTGTCTTCATAAATTCTCCCATTAACTTTATATTTTACTCTAATATGTAGACCTTTATGAACTGATTTTTTTGTAACTATTCCACGAGTAGTTTGATAATCACTTTTTATAAATTCAATAATTTCTAATTCCTGATTTCTTAAACTAGTTGCAATAAAATATATAACACTAGACATTCCAATTATAACTAGAAAAACACATATTTTCTCTTTGAGAGTTTTTTTGGGAGGTTTAATATTTTTGGTCATTTTTGTTAATTAAAAAAAAGAGTTTTGAAGTCTTTAATTTTTTATTATATAGTTTTGTAAAAATAAAAAAATCTTACAATTTCACCCAACAAAAAATCCGCTTTTCAGCGGATTCTCTTATGTTAATCGTTTTAATTTATTTTTATCTAACAGCGTAATCTTCTTACCCGTTAACTCAATATAACCTGATTTATTTAATTCAGATAACAATCGAATACAACTTTCGGTTGCGGTGCCAATCATTCCTGCTAATTCTTCTCTGGATAGTTGAATGTGTAATGAGCCATCTTCGTTTTTGCCAAAGGTTTCCTCTAAGTAAATCAAAGTTTCACCTAAACGTTGGCGAACGGTTTTTTGCGCCATATTCACCATGTGATCATCGGCTCCTTTTAAATCGTCGCAAATGGTACGCATCACATTCATCGAAAACTGATTATTTTGATTAAAAAACTGCATGACTTCACTTCTTGGAATAAAACAAACTTCCATGTCTTCAAGCGCCACGGCACTTAAATTCGCAGGTTCGTCGCTAATCATAGAGCGTTGTCCTAACAATTCGCCTGGTTTTACTAGTTTTACAATTTGGTCTTTTCCGTTATCACTTAACTTAGATAATTTACAAATTCCGTCTTTTATACAATAAATACCATTGGTTACTTCACCTTCTTCAAAAATAGGTTCACCTTTTTTTATGGTATAAGATGTTTTGCAATCGGCCATGCGCAGCAATTCTTCTTTATTTAAGGCTTTTAATGAACTAAATTGCCTCACAATACATTGTTCGCATTTACTCATTTTAAGGAATGTTTAGAGTTTGATACAAATATAAACAAAGTATGACAATTATCATATTTTGTTTTGCTACGAAGTAAGAAATTTGTGCTTAGGTAAAATGAGCAAATATATGGACACAGAAAATTGTTTCCATTGTGGTAATGAAATCATAAAAAAAGACGAGATTGTATTTGACGAAAAGAAGTTTTGTTGCAATGGTTGTAAAACCGTGTACGAAATTTTCAGTCAGAACGATTTAACGTGTTATTACGATTTTCAGGCAGCACCCGGCGCCACTCCACAAGACATTCAGGGCAAATATGACTTTTTAGACAATGAAGAAATTGTTTCAAAACTATTGGAATTCCAAGAGCGTACAACACATATTGTTTCACTCTACATTCCTCATATACACTGTAGTTCGTGTATTTGGATTCTGGAAAATCTACAAAGACTTCAACCAGGAATAAACGCTTCTCAAGTTAACTTTGGCGAAAAGAAAGTCCGAGTTACGTTTAATCCAGAACAAACTTCTTTAAAAGATATCGTTTACTTATTGAGTTCAATTGGTTATGAACCCTACATCAGTTTAGAAAATTTTGATGAAGGCAAGAAAAAAATCGATCGAAGTTTAATCTATAAAATAGGAGTAGCATTTTTCTGTTTTGGAAATATCATGCTGCTTTCGTTTCCCGAATACTTTGAAGTAGAAGAATATTGGATTGATCAATATCGCGGATTTTTCCGTTGGTTGATTTTCGGATTATCGCTTCCTACGTTTATTTATTCGGCTTCTGGTTATTATGTTTCTGCTTGGAAAAGCATGAAATCAGGCTTATTGAATATTGATATTCCAATTGCTTTAGGAATTGTAGTCATGTTCGTAAGAAGTACAGTAGATATTATTTTCGACTACGGTCAAGGTTTTTTCGATAGTATGGCGGGATTGATATTCTTCATGTTATTAGGAAAGTTATTCCAAAAGAAAACATACGATTTCCTTTCTTTCGAGCGCGATTATAAATCGTATTTTCCAATTGCCATCACGAAAATATTGCCAAACGGAGAAGAAGAATCAGTTCAAGTCTATGATATTGAAAAAGGTGATAGATTATTGATTCGAAATCAAGAGTTAATTCCGGTAGATGGAATTTTAATTTCCGATAAAGCTTCAATAGATTACAGTTTCGTAACGGGTGAAGCCGTTCCGATTGAGAAAAAATCAGGCGATAAAGTCTTCGCAGGAGGAAAACAAATGGGAAAAGTTATTGAAATGGAAGTTTTATTTTCAGTTTCAAACAGTTACTTGACGCAATTATGGAGCAACGATGTCTTCCAAAAACGAGTAGAACAACAGCACAAAAACATTACGGATAGAATTAGTCGTTATTTTACGCCGGCTTTACTGGCTTTGTCAGTTGTTTCCTTTATTTGTTGGGTTTTTATAGATGTTCAAACCGCTTTTAATGTTTTCACTGCGATTTTGATTGTGGCTTGTCCATGTGCGTTGGCATTAACGGCTCCGTTTACATTGGGAAATGTGTTGCGAATATTGGGTAATCGAAAATTATACTTGAAAAACGCTTTGGTTGTAGAACAATTAGCCAAAGTAGATACGATTGTTTTCGATAAAACAGGAACGATTACAACCAATAAAAAAACAGCCATTACTTACGAAGGAACCGAATTAAATGCCTCCGAATTAAAATTATTGAAGAATGTTTTACGTGGTTCGAATCATCCTTTGAGTAGAAGATTGTACGAGTTTATTCCGAATCATGAAAAATTAGAAACTTCAAGTTTTGAAGAAATCATCGGAAAAGGAATTTTTGCGGAAATCAATGGCAATACAGTGAAATTAGGTTCCTCACAATTCCTAAAAACCATGACTGAAAACACGCACAAGAAAACGAAAGTGCATGTTGAAATCAATGGAGTTTATAAAGGAAGTTACGTGTTCAATAACCAATACAGAAAAGGATTAGAACAATTGTTTGATGATTTAGCGAAGCATTACAATTTGGTTGTTTTATCTGGTGATAATGATGGTGAGCGTAGCATATTAGAAAAAATGTTGCCAGCTAAAACAACATTAGTTTTCAATCAAAAACCAGAGCAAAAACTACAATACATCGAACAATTACAAAATGAAGGTAAAAACGTAATGATGGTCGGTGATGGCTTAAACGATGCTGGAGCTTTAGCGCAAAGTAATTTGGGATTATCCATTTCAGAAAACGTTAATGTGTTCTCGCCAGCTTGCGATGGAATTTTAGACGCATCACAATTTGATAAGATTGCTTTTTATATGCGCTATTCTAAAAACGCTATGAAGACCATTTATATGAGTTTTGGTTTGTCTTTACTATATAATGTAGTAGGATTAAGTTATGCGATTACAGGAAAATTAGATCCAATTGTAGCCGCTATCATTATGCCATTGAGCACCATAACTATTGTAAGTTTTGTTACAATTATGACAAATTGGTACGCTAGTAAGAAGTAATATTTAAGAAAATTTTAATACATGATAAAAGTCATGTTTTATAAAAAGGAGTACAAGTAACTTTGTTAACACAATTTAAGGTATGAGTGTCATTTATTTATTAATCACGATTAGTATAGTAGTTGCTATAGCTTTTTTGATTGCTTTTATAAAAGCAGTTAAAAGTGGCCAATATGATGATGACTACACACCATCAGTCAGAATGTTATTTGACGATGAAATTGTAAAAGAGAATCCTAACAAAATAATACAAACAGAAAAACAAAAATCAATCTAATTTTATGGAGAAGCAACAATTTTATTACGACAACAAAATTGTAAGGAATTTCATCTACGCTAGTATCGTTTTCGGAGTAGTGGGGATGTTAGTAGGGCTTATTTTAGCTTTCCTATTTTTGTTTCCAAACTTAACAAGCGGCGTTTCGTTTTTAAGTTTTGGACGCTTAAGACCTTTACACACCAATGCGGTCATTTTTGCCTTCGTTGGTAACGCAATGTTTGCAGGAGTTTATTACTCAATGCAGCGTTTGTTAAAGGCAAGAATGTTTAGCGACCTTTTAAGTAAAATACACTTTTGGGGATGGCAGTTAATTATTGTTGCTGCAGCAATTTCTTTACCATTAGGTTTCACTACATCAAAAGAGTATGCCGAATTAGAATGGCCAATTGATATTGCAATTGCTCTTATTTGGGTAGTTTTTGGTATCAACATGATTGGAACCATTATTAAAAGAAGAGAACGTCATATTTATGTAGCTATTTGGTTTTACATCGCAACGTTTGTAACGGTTGCAGTACTACATATTTTTAACAGTTTAGAATTACCAGTTTCAGCAATGAAATCGTATTCGGTTTATGCTGGTGTTCAAGATGCTTTAGTACAATGGTGGTATGGTCACAATGCGGTAGCATTTTTCTTAACTACGCCTTTCTTAGGTATGATGTATTACTTTGTACCTAAAGTAGCAAATCGTCCAGTATACTCTTATAGATTATCAATTATTCACTTTTGGTCGTTAATCTTCATTTATATTTGGGCTGGACCTCACCACTTATTATACACTGCTTTACCAGATTGGGCTCAAAACTTAGGAGTTGTTTTCTCTGTAATGTTGATTGCTCCATCTTGGGGAGGTATGATTAATGGATTATTAACCTTAAGAGGTGTTTGGGATAAAGTACGTACAGATGCAGTATTGAAATTCTTTGTAGTAGCTATTACAGGTTATGGTATGGCAACTTTTGAAGGTCCAATGTTATCATTAAAAAACGTTAACGCTATTGCTCACTTTACGGATTGGATTATTGCTCACGTACACGTTGGAGCTTTAGCTTGGAATGGTTTCTTATCATTTGGTATGATCTATTGGTTAATCCCAAGAATGACAAAAACGAAATTATTCTCTGAGAAATTAGCGAATTTCCATTTCTGGATTGGTACTTTAGGTATTATTTTATATTCGCTTCCAATGTATGTTGCTGGTTTTTTACAAGCTTCTATGTGGAAACAATTTAAACCAGACGGTGGTGCTTTACAATACGGAAACTTTCTTGAAACAGTTACCGAATTAATGCCAATGTATTGGATGCGTGCTATTGGAGGAACATTATATCTTACAGGAGTTATCGTATTAGTGTACAACATTATTAGAACAGTTAGACAAGGTTCTCCAGTAGAAAACGAATTAGTAGAAGCACCAGCTTTAGCTGTAATTTCTCCAAACCGTTTAAAAGGTGAAAAATTACACTCTTGGTTAGAAAGAAAACCAGTTCAATTTATGTTATTGACTACAGTTGCTATTTTAATTGGAGGTTTAATCCAAATTTTACCAACGATTTTAGTAAAATCAAATATTCCAACAATAGCAGCAGTTAAACCATATACACCACTTGAATTAGAAGGTAGAGATTTATATATCCGTGAAGGTTGTGTGGGATGTCACTCTCAAATGGTTCGTCCGTTCCGTTCAGAAGTGGAACGTTATGGAGATTATTCTAAAGCAGGAGAATTCGTTTACGACCATCCATTCTTATGGGGTTCTAAACGTACTGGACCAGATTTAGCTCGTGAAGGTGTTAAAGGAAAACCATTCAATGGAGGTAGAGATGATGTATGGCATTTTAACCACATGTACGATCCTCAAGGTTTAAATGAGAAATCAATTATGCCAAGATACCAATGGTTAATTAAAGATGAATTAGACAAATCGTCAACTCAAGATAAAATGAGAGCTATGGTTACGTTAGGCGTTCCTTATACAGAAGCCGAAATTAACAATGCACTTAAACACATGGATGAACAAGCTACTAAAATTGAAACTAATTTATTAGCAAATCCTGATATTAAGAAATCATTTGGAGCTCAAACAGCATCTCCATTAAAAGATAGAGAGATTGTAGCGCTTATTGCTTATTTACAAAGATTAGGAACAGACACTCAAGTTAAAAAATAATAATTATGCTAAAGTTCATTAAACATAATTTAGAAACCATAACGGGAGTAGAAATTTATCCAATCATTTCATTGACCATTTTCTTTACAGCGTTTGTATTGTTCACAGTTTGGGCATTTACTTACAGCAAAGAAAAAATCAAAGAAATTAGCGAAATGCCATTAAACGACGAATAGTCATAATTATAATTTACTGAAGCTGATACAACCATAAAGCTTTATTTTATGGTTGTTCAGGTTCTCATAACATCAAAATTTTCTACATATGAAAAAATTAATTCCATCATACGTAAGAGTTCCACTACTGTTTGCAGTCGTTTTTGCAGCATTGGAATATTTTATCGATTCAGGAGACAAGCCAGCATTTATAAAGTTTCCTATGGTAGCTTTGTTTTTAGGAGTATTCCTGTTTTTATTGATAGCTATCGAAATCGTAATCGATGCTGTTGATAAAGTTACCTATCATTTATTAACAGACGAACAAAAGCAACAATTAGCAAATGCTCAATCAGTTTCTTTTACAGAAAGTAAATGGTATCAAAACATAGTAAGTAAATTGACTCGTTCTAAAGAAATGGAAAGAGAAGAAGATATTATGTTAGACCACGATTACGATGGTATCAAAGAGTTAGACAATGTGTTACCACCATGGTGGGTATATTTATTCTATGGTACAATTATTTTTGCATTGGTTTATATGGTTCGTTTCCACGTGATGAACGAATACGATCAAGAACAAGAATTTAAAAACGAAATTGCATTAGCCGAATTAGAGAAATCTAAATTACCAAAAAGCGCTGCAGATGAAGTAAGTTATGAAACAGTAGTTGCTGTAACTGATGCTACAAGTTTAGCTAAAGGAAAAGAAATTTTCACAAATGCTTGTGCAGCCTGCCATAAAGCAGATGGTGGAGGTTTAGTAGGACCAAACTTAACAGATGAACATTGGATTAACGGTGGAGGAATTAAAAACATCTTCAAGTTAATCTCTGAAGGTAGTAAAAACAACCCTTCAATGGTAGCTTGGAAAGGAAACCTATCTTCTACAGATATTCAAAGTGTATCAAGTTATATTTTAACATTACAAGGAACTAAACCAGCTGGTGCAAAAGCAGCTGAGGGAGAAGTTTGGAAAGAAACTGCAGAAGCTAAACCAGCAGCGGAAGCTGTTGTAGATTCAACAAAAGTTGCAGAACCTGCAAAAAAATAATAAGCTAGTAAAAAAAGGTTTTGGGAAGTTCTCAAAACCTTTTTTAAACTAAAAATAAAAGTATCATGTCAAATTTACCAGACGAAAGTTTTAGAGATACCATATCTACCATTAATGCCGAAGGTAAAAGAAATTTTATCCATCCTAAAAAACCTTCTGGACCATTTTATGAAAAAAGAAAACTATTAAGTTATTTTCTTTTGGTGTTTTTAATTGCTTCACCATTCATAAAAGTTAATGGGAATCAATTTTTAATGTTCAATGTCTTAGAAAGACGTTTTAGTATTTTCGGATTTGCATTTTGGCCTCAAGATTTTCATTTGTTTGTAATTTCAATGATTGTTGGAGTAGTAGGGTTAACCTTATTTACCGTGGCTTTCGGACGTATTTTTTGTGGTTGGTTTTGTCCGCAAACTATTTTTATGGAAATGGTTTTCAGACGTATCGAATATTGGATTGATGGCGATAGAGGTGCACAAATACGATTAGCAAAACAAAAGTGGGATGCTGAAAAAATAAGAAAAAGAGTTACGAAATGGATTATCTTTTTTATTTTTTCATTCTTCATTGCCAATGTTTTCTTAGCGTATTTAATTAGCAGCGACGAGTTAATCAAAATGGTTACAGAAGGTCCAGCAAATAATTTAAGTACACTTATTGCTTTATTAATTTTCACAGGAGTTTTCTATTTTGTATTCGCTTGGTTTAGAGAGCAAGTTTGTATTATTGCTTGTCCTTATGGAAGAATGCAAGGTGTTTTATTGGATAATAAATCCATAAATGTTGCCTACGATCACGTTAGGGGAGAAAGTACAAACGGAAGAAAAAAATGGAGAAACGGAGAAGATAGAACCGCAGCAGGTTATGGTGATTGTATTGATTGTAACCAATGTGTAGTAGTTTGTCCAACAGGAATCGATATCAGAAACGGAACGCAATTAGAGTGTATCAATTGTACCGCTTGTATTGATGAATGTGACATTATTATGGATAAAGTAGGATTACCAAAAGGTTTAATCCGTTATGCAAGTGAGGATGAAATTGTGAAGAAAGAGAAGTTTAAATTAACGACTCGAATGAAAGGTTATATTGGAGTTCTAACTTTGTTAATTGGAGTTTTAATTGGAATGTTGTTCTTGCGAAATGATGTAGAAGCTAATTTCTTACCTATGTCGGGACAATTGTTTCAACATAATGGAGAAAATATTAGAAATTTCTATACTTATAAAGTAGTAAATAAAACTGAAGAAGTATTTGACAATGTTACTGTTAAAATTGTCAATTATAAAGGTGAAATAAAATTAGTAGGAAGTCCAGTAATTAAAGTACCAAAACAAGGTTTAGCAAGTGGAACATTATACATTGATATTCCAGAAAACTTACTAAAAGACGAAAAAGTACATCTAAAATTAGAATTATATAATGGGGATAAATTGATTGAAGAAACATCAACTAATTTCCAAGGACCGAGAAATTTTAATTAAAATAATATAAAATTGCTATTATGAAATTTAATTGGGGAACAGGAATCGTTATTGCTTTTGCACTTTTTATGACATTTATTTTGTCGTATGTGTACAAAGTACAATCCAATGATAAATACGATCACGAACTAGTAGTAGAAGATTATTACAAAAAAGAAGCATTAGTTCAAGGAGATATTGAAAAACAAGAAAATGCAAATGCATTAACAAATAAAGTTACTATCGAAAATACTGCGGAAGGCGTTAAAATTCAGTTTCCGGCAGATTTCGATTATTCAAAAATAAATGGAAAAGTGTCCTTTTATAGACCGTCAAGTCAGAAATTAGATTTTGAAATTCCGATTTCATTATCTAGTCCACATTTGCTCATACCTAAAAGTAATTTGGCTGGCGGTCTTTGGGACATTTCTATAGAATGGAATTACGATGGTGTATCATATTTAAACAAAGAATCATTTAAATTGTAATGTTATATTCGGCTTTCATATTTGGGTTAATTAGTAGTTTTCACTGCATAGGAATGTGCGGTCCAATAGCTATGATGTTACCCGTTGATAGAAATAATGAAGCCAAAAAAATAACACAAATTATCACTTATCATATTGGAAAATTAACCGCTTACGGAATTTTAGGTTTGGTTTTCGGATTTTTAGGAAGAAGCTTTTATTTAGCAGGAATGCAACAGCAATTATCTATTATCGTTGGGATTTTGATGATTTTGGTAGCCGTAATTCCTGAAAAAGTATTTGCAAAATATAATTTTTCAAAACCCGTTTATAAAGTTATTACAAAAGTAAAATCGAGTTTAGGCCAACAATTTAAAAACAAAAGCTATAAATCGTTATTTACTATTGGATTATTAAATGGTTTTTTACCTTGTGGAATGGTCTATGTAGCGCTGTTTGGTGCAATTGCTATGCAAAATGTAACTTTAGGAATAGGGTATATGCTACTTTTCGGATTAGGAACAATTCCTATGATGGTAGCTGTAGTTTATGCTTCTGGATTGATTTCATTTTCATTCAGAGGAACCATTCAAAAAGCAATACCGTTAGTAGCGGTTATTATTGGAATGTTATTTATAATAAGAGGTTTAGGGTTAGATATCCCATATTTATCGCCAAGTAATATGAGTTTATTTGTGCAACCCGAAGCCAATTGTCATTAAATATTTTTTGTTAATAGGGGAAAAGAGTGTTAAGGTTTATACTTTAACACTCTTTTTATTGTATAAAAAAAGTCCCATCAACTGATGAGACTTTTCTATTTATTATATATTTTGAATCTTAGTTAACAATAACTTTCTTAGTTGCAACCGCATTTTCAGAAGCCATTTGTACTAAATAAAATCCACTTGATAAATTATTTACTTTATAAGAATTATCAACTCGCGTAGGGTTTTTAATTTCTTGAATAATTTGTCCGTTGATGTTGTATAAAACAATCGATTTTAATTCCGTTTCAGATGAGATTGTAACTTCGTTGTTGACAGCTGGATTTGGATAAATAAATGCATTTTCTAATGAAACAAAATCTTCAGTTGACAAAATAACAGTTGGCCATCTATTTTCTGCAACTGGTCCTCCCCAAATTAACGTTGCCAAATAAGGATTATCAATAAAAGGATTTCTATTTCCTTGTGCATAAGCATTTGAAGTATTTCCAAGATATGTATTTCTATTATCTTCATATTGAGAAACAGGATCTTCTGCATTCCATTCTAAAAATAATTGCACCATATTACTATCATTTGTAGCAGTTGCTATTCCAGTTTGTGCTACACCTGTTGGCAAACATTGTGATCCGTATCTTAAATACATATACATCATCATTCGAGCAACATCACCTTTCCACTCATCACCTGGATACCATAAAATTCCACTTTCAAAAGAATTTCCAGAACCATCAAAAAAACGGTCATTATCTCTGTCAGCATTTCTTTTTTTATCACTTGCCCTTAAATTATGTACATCTGCTCCGGGACCAGTTGTTCCCAATGGAGGAACACCTAGAGCTCTTGGATATGTATGTTCTTTATTCCATAAACAAGGATCAGCTGTACCAGCATCTTCCAAAGATTTATCTCTTCTCCTATGGTCCTTATCATCAGTTGAAGAAGCAGGACATAAATTGTTGCTAAACCCATATAATAATAACAAATTTGTATTGGTAAGATCAGATGGATCTAAATCTACAGTTTCAATTGCAAGTTCAGCTTGAGCATATGTTAAAATTGTAGTATGCGTGGTTTGAATTTTTGTTTCCAAAGCACTTTTCAAACTCATTCCAGTCAATGTCCAATTAAAACCATTGTAATATGGAGTTGCTGGTGCTCCAGCCTGAGCAAAAACTAAAGTTGCAAATGCTAAAAATAATAAGGTAAAGTTCTTTTTCATAAACTATTTGTTTTTTCTTTCTAATAATGCCATGTAAAATCCGTCAAACCCACTTTCGTGCGCTAACACTTTTTGGTCTTTAACAAAAGTAAACTCTTTTCCAATTTCGGTGCTTAAGAAATGCTTAATTTGTTCTTGATTTTCTGATGGTAACACCGAACATGTAGCATACACTAACTTTCCGCCTGGTTTTACAATTTTTGAATAATTTTCTAATACTTCTGCCTGAATTTTTTTGATGTTCTCAATAAATTCGGGTTGTAATTTCCATTTACTATCAGGGTTTCTTTTTAAAACTCCCAATCCACTACACGGTGCATCGATTAAAACTCTATCTGCTTTTTCGTGTAATTTTTTTATTGTTTTAGTACTTTCAATTACTCTTGGTTCAATATTGAAAGCGCCATTTCTTTTAGCACGAATTTTCAATTGCTTCAATTTACTTTCGTATAAATCCATAGCAATTAATTGTCCTTTATTTTCCATTAAAGAAGCCAAATGCAAGGTTTTTCCACCAGCACCAGCACAAGTATCTACAACTCGCATTCCTGGTTTTACATCCAAGAAATAAGCGACTAATTGAGAAGAAGCATCTTGCACTTCAAACAATCCGTCTTTAAAAGCGTCTGTTAAAAATACGTTTGCTCTTTCTGTCAAAATTAAAGCATCTGGATAATCTTTATGAAACTCGGTTTCAATATTCAAATCCATTAAGATAGCTCTTAATTTTTCTTTAGTAGTTTTTAAACGATTTACTCTTAAGATTACTTTTGCTTGCTCGTTTTGTGCGGCAAGTTCTTTGGTCCAAATTTCTTCGCCTAATTCCTTAACACCCAATTCATCCATCCAATCTGGAATAGATTCTTTGAATTTTCTGGTTTTAGTTAATTCGTCAAATTTTCCTTTAATTCTTCTAACAGGTGTTTCTTCAAAATATTTCCAATCGGGTAGGGTATAACCTCTTAATACAGCCCAAACAGCAAATATTCTCCAAATATTATCTCTGTCAAAAGGTTCTTTAACCTCTGCTATTTCTACGTATAAACGTTTCCATCTTACAATTTCATAAATTGTTTCGGCTACGAATTTTCTATCATGACTTCCCCAACGCTTGTCTTTTTTCAAAGCTCTAGCAACAACTTTATCGGCATATTCACCTTCATTAAAAATCGCCATAAGCGAATCTATCGTAGTGAATACTAAATTTCTGTGTAATCTCATTATTTATTTTAAATCAGCCTGCAAAGATACGAATAAAAATAAAAAAAGCTGTCAAATTTGACAGCTTTAATATTTATCCTCTTCCACCAGCTCTTGAACCTGACTCTCTAGAGTTTGAATCGCCTCGAGGAGCGCTACTTCTAGATTGAGAGTTTCCTCTTGAAGAACTTCCTCTTGTTTCAGAATTTCCTCTGTTTCCTGAACTTGAAATAGTACCTCTTTCTCTTGGTGTATTGCTTCTATTTTCTGAATATTCTCTGCCACCATTTGAACTTGTACCTTGATTTCTATCTCTGTTTTCAGTAGTAACTCTTGGCGAATTCCCTCTGTTTTCAGTTGTTACTCGTGTGCCAGAATTTCCTCTTGTTCCGTTATTTCTTGGAGTACTTGTTTCTGTTCTAGTTCTTGGCGTAGTTCCGTTAAATTCTCTTGTTTCACGATTTCCTCTTGGTGAGTTTGAAGTCATTTCACTTCTATTTCGTGGCGTGTTGATATTTCTTCTTGAATCTAATTCATGTCGGTTTGAATATCCTGAATTTCTATGTGCGAATGAACGATTTGGATGCATTCTTTCGTAACCATTTCCTCTTCTTCCATAATAATTGTTATAAACCGAAGCACATCTTCTGTGTGAAACATAATGATAACTGTGACCAAAATTGATATGAACATGAATGTGATTTCTGTATCTAAAAATTGGGAACGGATTCCAGTAGCTATAATAACTAGGATAATAACCCCAATACCAAGATGAATAATACGGACGATAGTTTCCTACCCAAAATGTATTATAAATTATAGGAGTGTGTACATAAACTGGTTCGTAGATATAATTTGTTCCATACATGTAAACATCACCAACAACCTGAACTTGAACTCGGTTATTACTATCGCGTTCAACTTCAATAGTAGCTACATCTTGAAAAACATCTTTTTCTAAAACCGCTTGCACTACTACTAAATGTACATTGCCTTCAACTGTTTCAATAACTCTTAAATAATCGACATAGTTATCGTTATTCAAATCTAAGTTTGAAATTTGTGTTTTAGGATCATTTAAACGTCTTTCAAAGTCTTCTAAATTAGAAGCGTCTCCAAAAACAGTTGCAACCGCTCTTAAATCTAAGTTGTCGCTGATATCCGAATTTTTTGCTGTAACCGTAGTTTTTTCTTGAGCAAAAAGTGAACCTATCGTCAATGAAGCCAGTAAGCTCAGATGTATCAATTTAGTTTTCATAATATTTTCGTTTAAGGGTTCTTATTTTTACTTTTCATAATTCAATTACTGTGCCAAAGTTTTTCGTAACGATTTAAGGTATTGATAATTAGTGATTTATAAAATATATTTTTGCTTTAAAACATTTCCATTATATTTGAAAATAAAACCCATCAAATGAAGAAAATTTATTTATTTCTAATTTTTACGAGTATTTCAGCAATAGCTCAAAGCGGAAAATTTAAATCGGAAGTTATTCTCGAAACTAAATTGAGTTGCAGAGCCATTTTTGTTGACGATGAAAAAGTGTGGATGGGAATGGATAAAGGGCGTTACGGATTTTATGATAAGAAAAAAGACACTACAATTCTAAAGGATGTCCAATCAGTTGCTAGAAATACTGAATTTAGAAGCATTGCAGGAACCAAAGAAGCCATTTTTATTTTAGCAGTAGGTAATCCGGCGATGTTGATTCGTATTGATAAGAAAACCTTGGAAGAAACAGTTGTGTACAAAGAAGAACACGAAAAAGTGTTTTACGACAGTATGCAATTTGTTGATGAATTAAACGGATTTGCCATGGGTGATCCAATTGAAAACTGTTTAGCATTTATAAAAACTAATGATGGAGGTAAAACATGGCAAAAAGTAAATTGTGATGTTTTACCAAAAGTTTCAGAAGGTGAAGCCGCTTTTGCAACCAGTAATACTAATTTAACTATAAAAGGGAAATCGATTTTTATGGTTTCGGGTGGAAAGAAATCTCGTGTTTTTGTTTCTAAGGATTTTGGTGCAACTTGGAAAGTGTATGAAACGCCAATTGTTCAAGGTGAGGAAATGACCGGAATTTTTACTGCTGACTTTTACAATGAAAAAATCGGAATAATTGCAGGAGGAAATTACATGAAGCAAGACCAAAATTGGGCAAACAAAGCCATTACTAAAAATGGTGGAAAAACTTGGAAATTAATCTCTGAAAATGAAGCTTTTGGATACGCTTCGTGTGTACAATTTGTTCCAAATAGCAAAGGAAAGCAACTAATTTCTGTTGGTGGAACAGGAATGTTTTATTCGACTGATTTTGGTAAAAGTTGGACAAAATTTTCTGATGATAAAGATTTTTATACTTTCAGATTTGAATCAGAAAAAGTGTTTTATGCTACAGGAAGAAATAAATTAGTTCGATTTCAAATGGAATAAAAAAAGCGTTCAACTGTTGCTGAACGCTTTTTAAAAATTTATAACTATCCTCTTCTTTTTTCGCGCATTTGTTTTAATAATTCTCTATTAAAATCTTCTTCGGCTTTTTTAAGTTTGATGATTTTCTTAGCACTAATTACACCTTGTAAATCTTTGATGAATTTCTTCTTTAAATTGAATAAATCTTCTTCAATTTTTTCCATTTGTATTAATGAATTAGAAGCATCTTTTTCACTTAATTTTTCAACATTTCCAGGTTTGAATCGGTCTAAAATACTTTTCATTTTTTCATGACGTAATTCTCCTTGCTTATCGTCAAATGCATTATAAATAGGCCAAAATTTTTGAGCTTCATCTGTAGTCAACTCTAATTGCTCAGTAATGTAAGCTACTTTTAGTGCTTTAACTTTTTCTCTTTTTTCTTTAAAACCTTGAGAGAAAGATAATGAAGCAACTAAAAGAAATATAATTGGAAATAAGATTTTCGTTTTCATAATGGGTAAATTTTATTCGTTAATATAATAATCTAAGTTTTCCGATTCGGAAAGATAATCTTCAACAGCATCAGGGTTTGATTCGTTTAGAGATAAATTTTTCTCTAATGCTATAATATCGTCATCGGTTAAGTGTTTTGATAATTCTGTTATACCAACATTTTGCTGTTGTGCTAAATAATTTTCAATAGTTGAAGCGTCTAAATTACTTTCACTTGCCATATTGAAATAAACAGGAATTGCAATCGCAAGTAAAAATACGGCAGCAATAGCACTTATCCAAACTTGTTTTCTGTAGAATAAGGAAACCACTTTCGTTTCTTTTTCTACTGGAATTTGTGCCATTATTTTAGCTTCGAATTGCTCAAAGTAATTTTCTGGAACTTTAAATCCCGATTTTATTTCGTTTTTATTTTCTAAGTCAAAAGGTTTCATATTTATTAGACAAAAATTTTGTGTAAAGGTTTAATTGGTATGTAAAAATTCTTCTATTTTCTTTGCGGCTATGTGGTAACTTGCTTTTAAAGCACCAACCGAAGTATTTAAAATTTCGGACATTTCTTCGTATTTGATTTCTTCAAAATACCTCATTTTAAATACCATTTGTTGCTTATCAGGTAATTTTGCAATTGCTTTTTGTAATTTTAATTGGATGTCATCTCCATCAAAAAAAACATCACTTTCTAATTTATTAATGGCTTTTTGTTGCGCTTCTTCGTTTGATATGCCTTGTTTTTTTGCTCTTTGTTGCATGAAAGTTATAGCTTCGTTAGTAGCAATTCGGTACATCCAAGAATACAATTTACTATCGCCTTTAAAATTTTTAAGATTACCAAATACTTTTATAAATGTGTTTTGTAACACATCATCGGCATCATCATGATTCAAAACCATGTTTCTAATATGATAATACAACGGTTTTTGATACAATTGCAAGAGCTTTCGAAACGCTTCATTCTGCGTTTTCGGGTTTAATAATTCGGATATGAAAGCTTTTTCGTCTTGCAAAATGCGATATTTGTTTATAAGACTAAAGATATTCAAAAAGGTTTAATTTTAATTTTTGTTTTAGTAAAAAAACAAGTTTCCCTTTGTAACTTTGCTTTGTAGAAACTACGATAGTTAATAATATGAAAGATTTAAGCAATTATAGAAAATCATACGAAAAGAGCGAATTACTGGAAAACCAAATTCCGGAAGATCCAATTAACTTATTTCATAAATGGTTTTATGAAGCAGAAGATTTAAACGCTGTAGATGAAGTAAATGCCATGACCATTACAACAATTGGTTTAGACGGATTTCCGAAAGCGCGTGTGGTGTTGCTTAAAAAATTCAATGAAGAAGGTTTTATTTTTTATACCAATTATAATTCGGAAAAAGGAAAAGCAATTTTAAATAATCCGAATGTGTGTTTATCTTTCTTTTGGCCAACAGTGGAACGTCAGATTATTATAAAAGGAATTGCTGAAAAAACAGCTGAGAATGTTTCCGATAATTATTTTGCATCGCGTCCTGATGGAAGTAAACTAGGTGCGATTGTTTCGCCACAAAGTGAAGTAATTCCGAATCGTGAGTTTTTAGAAGAAAATTTAAAACAATTAGAAAAAGAGTGGGAGGGAAAAGAAATTTTGCGTCCGGCACATTGGGGAGGCTTTTTAGTTCGACCAGTAGAAGTGGAGTTTTGGCAAGGAAGACCTAATCGTTTACATGATAGAATTCGCTATCAATTAACTGACAATTATGAGTGGAAAATAGAAAGATTATCTCCTTGATAATCAATATTTTGATTTTTTATACAAAATCCTGAGTTTTACAACTTGGGATTTTTTTATTTCTGTAAGTAAAGTTGTAAGTAATTGATATCCAAATGTTTAAAACGTTAAATTTTTATGCATTTCATCGATTTTTTTTGCATGTTGCCGATGATTTTGTACATTTGTCCTGTTAATCAATCACTTAATCGGTTTTTTAGTAATTATTAACACAACAACAACTAAAAACTCTCTACTCATGAAAAATTTAATGATTACTCTTTTTACCCTAACAATTGGTTTATCATCTTTAACTTCTTGTTCGTCTGACAGCGAAAGTGCAAACGAACCAATCGAAACTGCTAAAAGCTATACTCATAGCGCAATTGAATTAGAATTATTAGACGAAGTTAACGCTTACCGAGTTTCAGTAGGTTTAAATCCGTTACAAATTATAGAACACATTTCATACAAATCATCAGAGCACAATGCTTACATGTTGGCTAACCAAACAGTAACGCATGAAGGTTTTGATCAAAGAAAATCAAATTTACAAGAAGTATTAGGAGCTTACCGAGTAGGAGAGAATGTAGCTTTTGCTTATTCTACTGCACAAGCAACAGTTACAGCCTGGGCAAACAGCACAGGACACAAAGCGAATTTAGAAGGTGATTATACACATTTTGGAGCCGCAATTAAAATGGACGATCAAGGTAGAAAATACTACACGAATATGTTCATCAAAAAATAAAATTTCATGTTTGTTTATAGAAAAAGCAGCTATTTTGAAAGGAATAGCTGCTTTTTTGTGTGTTTAAATTAAAGTATAATTGTTGCAAGCTATAGTTAACTAACTGTTTTCTTTACTTAAGATGTAATTTTTAGGAATAGAAATATTATATTTAGTTTTGCTTATAATGATTTCAATAAATTTATCAATTTCTTGCTTATTGTACTCTTTTGTTTGTACTGTAATATCACTTTTTGTTTTAAAACTAAGTTCTAGATTTTTAGAAAATCTATCAAATGTAATCTCTGTCAATTCAGACAAATCTCTTTCTTTTTTCCAAGGCAAGTTCAAAATCAAATTATTATCATTTATAAAAATAGTATATGGTTGCTTTTTTCTGTAGACATAAACTATTATTATATCAATTAATGGATACAACCACATAATGAGAATAATAAAAAACAAGCTTTTCAGTTTATTGTCATAGAGCATTAAACTAGTCCAAAAAAGTGCATTAATAAAACTTCCAAATTTTAATTTTCTACTACAATTACGAATTTTAAAGTCAGATATAAAATTTTTATTTAAAACAGAAAACTCCCAAAAAATTATTAAAGTAAAAATTAAAATAACTAAAAAAATATTTAATGATATAGGGAAATTTAATTCCATTATTTGTCCAGTGGAAAGAATTAAAATTAAAAGCACCAAAATAATTGTGTTTCTCATATGACTCTAATTGTGAGAATAGCTGTTAACAAATATATATTTTCATATATATATTCAAATATATAAAACTTTTATTACATAAAAAAGCAGCTATTACAAGAACAACTGCTTTTATTAAAAATGATATAGATATGTGTGTAGGGTTACATTTTTAGTACGATAAATTCGCTTCGTCTATTTTTTTGATGTTCTGCTTCGCTACATGGAACGTCGTCTGAACAATTGTTTACCAATTGTGTTTCTCCATATCCTTTAGCTGTTAATCGGTTTCGGTTGATACCATTTTTAACCAAAAACTCTAAAGTAGATTTTGCTCTTCTGTCGGATAATTGTTCGTTGTATTTGTGTGTTTGTCTACTATCGGTATGTGAACGAATATCAATTGTCATATTTGGATATTGGTTCATAACCGCTAAGATTTTTTCTAAATCTTCTGCAGCATCTGGGCGAATATTCCATTTATCTAAATCGAAATAAATAATGCTCACACCAAGTACTTTGCCTAAATCGGTTCCTACTTCAATAGGGAAGATATTTCGTTTTAATTCAATGTCTAATTTAGATTCACCAGTTTTGTTTACAGGACCAAATGATTTTTCTGTGGTTTCATATTCTTGTTTTGAGACTCTTATATAATACTTTTTATCACATTCAATTTTAAAGGAATAGGAGCCATTTTCTGAAGCAGTAGTTTCACTAATTTGATTCATTTTATCATCAAATAATATCGCTTTAGCATTTGGTAGCATTTCTTTTGTATCTACATCTGTAATTAAACCTGATAATGTATGTGTACAAACGGTGAACGTGTAGATATCATCAAAACCGCTTCCGCCATCTCTGTTGGATGAGAAAAATCCTAAACCATCTTTGTTGGTGACATAGCCAAAATCATCCATTGGACTATTTAATGGTTTTCCAACATTTACAGGTTTTTCAAAAGAATTGTTAGCTGATTTTGCTTCAAAAATATCTAAACCACCAAGACCCGGATGACCATCTGATGCGAAAAACAAATTGTTATCAGCATCAATAAATGGGAATGTTTCTCTTCCTTCTGTATTGATAGTTGGACCTAAATTTTCAGGTGAACCAAATTTACCATTAGAATCGATAGATACTTTGTACAAATCAGAAAATCCAAAACTTCCTGGCATATCCGAAGCAAAATACATGGTTTTTTCATCTGGACTCAACGTTGGATGTGCTGTTTTGTAATTATCGTTTGAAAAAGGAACTTCTTTAATATTTGTCCATTCGCCATTGACTAATTCGGCTTTGTAAATTTTTTCCATGATCACTTTGTCATCACTTTTACGCTTTTTACCGTCGTTGTAATTGTTTCGGGTAAAATACATGGTTTTTCCATCTTTTGTAAAAACAGGTGAGGACTCGTTATATTTGGTATTCACGGTTTTAGAAAAGTTTTCTACGCTTCCTAATTTTCCATTATTATCAATTGAAGCAACGAATAAATCAGTAAAGTTTTGTTTGGTCCAATCGTGAATTTTCGAATACTGATTGCCTTCGCTTCTTGAAGAAGTAAATACAATTTGTTTTCCAAAAAATGTTGGTCCATAGTCAAAGAACTCTGAATTTACATCGGTTTTATCCATAGTGTATTTTCCAGAAACGGCATCAATATCAGTTAAGTAGTCTTTATTTTGTTGATATAACTTTGCTCTAGAATCATCTGTTTTCTTGGCAAATAATTCCATGTACTGATTTGATTTTTCGTAATTTCCTTCTGCTTTTAAGGCTTGCGCATATCTAAAATAATATTCAGAATCGATTTCTTGATTTAACGCAAAAAGTTCGCCATACCATTTAGAAGCCTTATCTAATTCGCCATTGAAGTAATAAGCATTTCCTAATTTTTCGAATATTTCTACCGATTTATATCCTTTTTCGGCCACTTTTTCATAAATTTCGATTGCGTCTACATAGGAATATTTATCGTATTTTTTGTCCGCTTTGTTTAGCTTAGACCCTTGTGCAAAAGCACCAATTGTGATACTTAAGACGAATACTAATGTATATAATTTTTTCATAATCGGAAAATTTAAAAGAATCGAGGTGCTGAAACTCTACTTCTGTTGAAAACCTCATATCGTAGGAATATCTCGTGAGAACCTGAATTGTAATTAGCAAGTTTAGTAGTTTCTAAATCATAACCATATCCAATAAACCAAGAATCTGAAATTTGAAATCCAGCTAAAGCACTTACGGAAGCATCCCATCTGTAAGCAGCACCTAAAGTTAGTTTATCGAAGAATAGAAAGTTAGCAGTAACGTCAGCTTGTAACGGAGCTCCTTCAACAATTTTACTTAAAACAGCAGGTTTAAAATCGATGTTTGGACTAATTGTAAATACATGACCTGCAATAAAATAAAAGTGCATTTTTTCTTTCGTAATTTCAACATTGTTATCATTGTATCGATATGATTCGAAAAAATTAGGTATCGATAATCCAAAGTAGGTTTTATCTGAAAATAGATATAATCCAGCTCCAACATTTGGTGAAAATTCAGTATCTACATTTTGAAATTGTGGGTCAGCTGGATCAAAAATTCTTAATTTATTCACGTCTAATTGAAATAAATTAGCGGTTCCTTTTAAACCTAATGACAATTTATAATTTTCAGATACTTGAATAAAATAAGCTAAATCGGCTGAAATTTCATTTTCAGATACTGGACCAATTTTATCGTTAACAAAATTTAATCCTATACCAAAGTTTGAATCTCCAACTGGCATATTTATAGAAAAATTGTTAGTTACTGGTGCACCTTCTAATCCAACCCATTGATTTCTGTGAAGTAAAAAAGCCGTTATAGTTTCCCTAGAACCCGCATAAGCAGGGTTAACTAGAGGTGTATTGTACATATATTGAGTATATTGAGAATCCTGTTGAGAATACATACTTTGTAAAATGAATGCACAAATTATAGTTAGAATCGTTTTCATCTTGTTCGTATTTAAGTTACTTTAGTAATTAACGGTTTAGGTATAAATATCCTGATCGGTCATGATTTTTATTTTCTTCATCTGTATATTTCAGAATATAAAAATAGGTTCCATCTGGTAAAAGTTCATTTTTATTAACAGTATTTCTACCTTCAGATATTCCTTTGAACGATTTAAGATTATTATCATACCCTGTTTCGTCATAAACTAAAATTCCCCATCTGTTATAAATTTCTACTGTATTATTTGGATAACATTCAAGTCCGTCAATGAAAAAGAAATCATTCGAGCTATCATCATTTGGTGAAACGGCATTGTAAACTGTAATATCACAAGCTGGTAACACCACACAATCGTCATTTATGTTTAAGTAAATTTCATAAATCATTGGACAAGCATTATCTTCTAATTCCACTATGTATCTTAAGGTGTAATAACCTAAAGTTACATTTGAAGGATTAAAAATACTGCCTGTTAATCCACCAGAACTAGTAACTTCTATCCATGTTCCAGTTGTAGGAATTGAATCGTCTAATATAGTAAATAAATCTATTGGATTTTCTTCAATACAAATTGCGAAAGGAATTGCATCAAAAGGTTCTTCAACACTTACGTTAATTGTTTGAGTAAAGCTAGCTTCGTTTCCACAATTATCTGAAGCAACCCATTCACGTACAATTACATAAGCGTAAATTGAAATGATAGTAGAAGTTTCGTTATAAACTACATCTTGAATTCCTGAACAATTATCAGTAAAAACTAATTGTGGAATTTCTGGAATTTCAGAACATAAAGCACTTATTTGAGCATCTAAAGGTGTAATTAAAATAGGAGGAGTATTGTCAAAAACAGTTATAGTTTGGGTATAATTTGAGCTGTTATTACAACTATCAGTTATGGTCCAAGTTCTGCTGATGATATATTCTCCTTCACATTCCGATACTTCTCTGTCGATTGTATCTAAAACAGTTATAGTTACTTCACCACAATTATCTGAACCCGACATATTTGCAGGATTTGGAATTGCGTCACAAGAAACAGAAATGTTTTGAGGTAATTCACTTGTAAAGATTGGAGCTGTATTGTCTTCAACTCTAATTGTTTGAATTAAATTAGTTGCTAAACCACTACAATCTGTTAATGTGTAAGTTCTTGTTATAATTAAAGGATTGCCATTACAACCGCTTCCTTCATTATTTGTTTCTGAAACAGATATTGTAACTGTTCCTCCGCAATTATCGGCTACATTAGTTACTAAATTAATGTCTGCAAGAGGTATTTCTGAAGTACATTGTAAATCTAAAATATCAGATGGTGCAATTCCTGTTGGAGGACTTGTATCGTCAATAGTGAAAGTATGTACCCAATTATGTGTGTTTCCTTCACAATCCGTGAAAGTATAGGTATAGGTTACATTTCCTTCACAAGTTGGAGATGCAGAAATAGCAGGAACCGAAGCTACTAACACATTATCACAATTATCTGTTACCACAGGAACAAAAGGTGCTACAATATCCGCAGCACACGCTACAGTTGAAGCAGTGTTTTCTGGCATTGTGAAATCGCTATGTTCAATAGTGAAAGTATGTACCCAATTGTGCGTATTTCCTTCACAATCCGTGAAAGTA